>JBBQPZ010000013.1:0-95636 GCA_038216655.1 Fimbriimonadales bacterium | reverse complement strand
CCCATTCTCCGAGAC
This sequence comes from Fimbriimonadales bacterium, assembly GCA_038216655.1. GTDB lineage: Bacteria > Armatimonadota > Fimbriimonadia > Fimbriimonadales > Fimbriimonadaceae > JAFDWR01. The sequence continues at coordinate 95,621 of JBBQPZ010000013.1, read as the reverse complement.
GACGACGTGGAGCTACGACACCCTCTCGCGTCCGAGCCAGCAGACGTTCGCGACCGGCCAGTACGACCTGTACACCTACGACTCGCGCGGACGCCAGGCCAGCGTCAGCCACAAGAACTCCGGCGGCACCGTGCTCTCGGCGGAGAGCTACAGCTACGACTCCGCCTCGAACCTGTCCAGCAAGACGGTAGATGGAACTACCACCAGCTACACCTATGACGCGATCGACCAACTGCTCACCGAGTCTCGCACCGGCTACGGATGCACCTACACCTACGATGCCAACGGGAACCGGGCCAGTAAGCAACTTGCATCCCAAGCCTATGCGGACCTCTACACGAACGATGACGGCGACAAGCTGACCTCGATCACCAATAACGGGGTGACGGTCAAGAGCTTCGGCTACGACGCTGCGGGGAGGCGGACGAGCCAGGTGGACACCTCGGGCACGACGAGTTACGCTTACGAGTATGAGTCCCGGCTAACCGGGATCACCTACCCATCGACGGCGACGAACTCGTTTGGCTACAACGGCGTGGACGCGCGGGTGTCGAAGAGCGACTCGGGCGGGACGACGGTCTTCCGTAGAGACGGGGTGGATGCCACCGATCCGGTGCTTGCCGACTCGTCGGCGACGTATACGCCAGGGGTTTCGGAGCGACGCGGCACGACCTCCAAGTTCTACGGCCAGGACTACCTCGGCACGAATACGGCGGAGACGAACGCGAGCCAGACGGTCACCGCGACCAAGACCTACGACGCCTTCGGCGTGGGATTTTCCAGCACTGGGACTTCAGCGTCCGCGTACGGGTTCGCTGGGGCTTGGGGCTATCAGGAGGATTCAAGCTCCGGGCTTAGTTTACTGGGTCCCCGTTACTTCGACCCGAGCACCGGCCGCTTCTTAACCAGGGACCCCGCCAATATCGGAAAAAACCTGTTTGCATATTGCTCCAACAATCCCCTTCGTTTCACTGACCCATCGGGCTACGGCCGTATCACTGCCTTGTATAAGCTCCTCGAGAGAGCGACTGGAAAACTTCTTAAGTGGGGCATAACTTGGAACCCAGAAACGCGATATAGCAAGATTGTCCTTGCCGAAAAAGATGCCCGACTTGATGTCATAGCGCATTACGACGATAGAGCGTTGGCACGTGCCGACGAACGGACTCTCACTGAAGAAATGCCCGGCCCCCTGAACAACGAACCCTGGGCAGGCGTGAAGGTCGAACGCCTTCTTCCCGGATTCGCAATCCCGGGAGCCGACTTGGGAGATCGCGCGGACAATGGAGTGGGAGGAGGAATCCCAGGAGGGGTTCTGGGCACTACTATCGACTTTATTAATCCACTATCTCTCGTGGAAGACATTGTAGATGGGGCACTGTGGTTAGCAACCCCTGTCGCCTACGGTGACGGAGGGATTCTGTGGGATCAAGACTTGCCGATGCCCAATACCGTGGCCTTCTATCGAAATGGAGCACCTGTGATCAACTGACCGCTTGATCGAGAACGAATCAATGCAACGAATGTTGAACAAAGGCGGGTGAGAATCGGAGCCTTGCGAGAACAGAAATCGAGGAAAGCTTTCAGGCTGGGAGGACCCGACCCAGCTTGCCGAGCACTTACCGTCCCCTCCTTGGGAATTGGAAAATTCGCTCATCAGGCGCTTGCAATGGCCTTGGAACTGCAGGTGTCCAGGCACAACACCATTTACTTCATTACAGGAGTTTGCCAGCCGTCCAAATCTCCGCCGTGCTTCTGCGCAATGCGCCGCAGATAAGCTGTCTTGGTGTAAAAAACGTCCGGCTCGATAGATGTCTCTTTGCCCAGCTCGCACCAAAACTGGCCGCCAGATTCCCAAGCTTCCGTCTCAGTCGGCAAGTAATCGGCCGCTGCGATCTCGTCTATAAAAGCCTTTCTAGCCTCGTTGCTCGCGAAAAGTACCGCAAACTCTACGGTTCGAGACTTGGTATGGTCATCTCCGAGCTCAGTCAACTTCTTCATCAACGGCCGAAACCGAGAGGATTCGTATTCAGATTCAGTTGGCTCCAATACCTCTCGAAACAGCTCCCAGTTTGGATCGTGTCGCGTTTCGAAATCGATGCAGATTTTTGATATTAGACCTGCCCTCACTTTCAGCGACGCGGGTGAATTAGCCGGACCATAGAGAACGACTCGGGTTACTCCATTGCTCGTGACATGTCCTGCGTGGAGAAAACCGGATTGGTGGAGGGCCCTGATGATCCTATCTTCGAGTGCAGAAATCCGACCCAATTCGGCCGCGGAGGGAAATCCGTTCTCCTTGGCTCTATACGGCAACCGCGCGGTGACGGCATACGGGTTTCGATCTCGCATCTCGGGCGGAATGTCCGCAACCATGATGATCTTTGGCGGGCGCTCGTCCTTTCGCGAGAATGTCACGTAAGTAATCGTGGGAGTCTTATCCTTCGGCACATCGCCATTTAACCCTGCGGCTCAAGAAATGAGCCCAGGATGGTAGAGACAGCTCGCTTGCCCCTGATCCTGAAGGACCGCTGGCCTGAGCTGACGGAGCTTTCCGAGAAGCTCGGATCAGTGGAAGGGCCCATCTCGAAGACTCGCAGTGCAATGGAATCCGAGGTTCCAGCCAACTCCGCGCACGCTCCGGCCACTGCACCCTATCCATTCGAATGACTCCGCTAATTGACTTTCGATCCCCAACTGCCCAACAGTTGAGTGATCGAGCCAAAGACCGAGTCCGAGCCGCCACCAAATCGATGAAGCTGCATCGCTCAGAGGTGGTGCCGGATTGCCAACATGGGTAAGCACGGTCAGTGAGACAAACTCACGACTGCCCCCCTAGGGAGGCTTTTTGGGCAGATTACCGGCCAAACTCGATGCGCGAGGCCACGGCCTTGACCCGTACATCCGCATCCCCGCGCAAGCGCGCGACCGACGCACGGAAGCTCTGCGGCACCCGGCCGTTCAGCGCCACCAGCGCCGAGACCCGAACCCCCGCGCGGGGGTCGTTCAGCGCGATGCCGACGGCTTCGAGCGACGAAGCGTCGCCGAGCACCGAGAGGACTTCGATGCCGGTGCGGGCTTTCGCTTCGTCGGGACCGGTGACCCAGCCCTTGGCCGTACCAAGCGCCTTCTCCGGGAACTTGGCGTAGAGCGAAACGGCGGCCTTCCGGATGGGAAGCTCGGACGAACCCAAGAGCGCCTCGGCGGTCGAGAACGAGCGGTCGTCGGCAATCGAGATCAGCGCCACGACCGCGGTCAGGGCATCGATCTTGTCCTCCGAACCGGTCATCGTCAAGAGATCAGGAACGGCTTCCTTGCTTTGAGCCGCTCCCGCTGCCCTCGCCGCGGCCCGGCGAAGCTCGGGATGCTTCAAAGCCAAAGGAATCGCGGCGGCGGCTTCCTTGATCCCACCGTCTGTCACGACACGCAAAGCGTTCTCCGCCTCGGCAAGGTTGTCACTCCTCACCGCCCCGGCGATCGCCCCCTTGGCGACGGGTCCGACGGCGTTCACGACCGCCACAAAAGCGCGAATCTGCAAACGATCCGCTCGAGCCAGATGCTTCTCGATCATCCAGTCCACGGCGGGGACGCCGATCGCAATGAGCTGGTTCAGGTTGCTGTCCACCTCAGTGGTCGCGGTGCCGACGCGCCACTGGGTGGCTTTACGATAGATCTGCTCCATCTCGGCATCGCTCGGCTTGGCCAAGGACCCTGGCTGGGGTCGAGCCAAGGGAGGATCGGCGGCGGCACCGCCCCCGGCGACGGCGGGGGTCTCGGTCAAACCCGAGCCATCCCAGGCTACGCCTAGACCGCCGGAGACGATGCCAAAGCTGCCGGTCAGGGTGTCGGCGTACTTGTTCGAACCGCCGAGGTCGGCGAACACACCCAGCGAAATCGTGCCGCGCGAAGGGTTGCCCGCGCCGCCCATGCCGAGGTAGCGATCGTCTCCGGCGGAGTCCAAAAGAATGCCCAGGCCATTCGCGTTACCCGTTCCCGGACGGGTGTCCTGCGCGGCATACACATCGTTCCCCGCGCGATCTAGCAAGAATGCCACGCCGTAGTCATGCCCGATCGCATGCCCCGCGCCGTACTTGATCGTGTACGAGTCGTCGCCCGCCATGTCAAACAGGTACGCGCCGCAGCAGTGCATCGCGCTCGCCTGGGCGTAGTGATAGGCGCTGTAGGTGTCGTTGCCGGATCGATCGTAGAGGGTGCCGAGGGAGAACCAGTAGCTGGCGGCTTGGCAATAGGTCTCGCCAAGGTAGTTGTCGTCGCCCTGCAGATCGGTCAGCATGCCTACCCCGCCGCTGACGCCACCGGTGTCCTCCCGATAGCCCGAGGCGTAGCCCTGGGCGTTCGAGTAGTGGACGGTGGCGAACAGCGGGGAATTCAAAACAAGCCCGCCCGTGCGGTAGATGTCGTCGCCCTTGCGATCGACGAGCCAGCCGCAGCCTTGAGTCCGCGCCGCACCCTGGACGTTGAACGCGCCATCGTATCGGTCGGCACCGTCGGTATCCAGCAGGAGCCCGATCCCGAATTCGCCAAAACCCTGGGCGAGTGAGACGGATGAGTAAGTGTCGTTGCCGCCTGCCTTGAAGAACCCGCCGACACCCGCGAGGCCCGCGCCAAAGCAGATCGACTTGCCTCGGAACGTCGAGTTCGAACCCATCACGTAGTCAAGCCCGATGCCAAGCACTCCCGCGCCCGCGTTGATATCCGGCCCGTCGATCTCGACGCCTTCGCCGAGGTCGATCGCAACTGAGGCGTAGCCAACCCCGGCACCCGCGCGGCCAGTGTAGCGGTTGTGCCCGCCGAGGTCGATGGTCAGAACTGCGTTGGTCGCGTCGTGGAGGTCATCGCCGACTCCGGCGATGTCGACCACGATCCCTTCGACGCGCACGCTGAGGTGAAAGGGCGTCGTCTCGGTTTCGGCGGCTTGCTTCAAAGGCGCGATTTGGGACTCGCTGGCGTTGGCCAACCGAATCGCGGCGAGCTGAATGGAGGCGAGATCTACTTTGGCGAGTAGGGAAAGAACCCGGTCGCGGTTGAAGCTGGTGCGCTTCGTGAAGGAGAACTTGATGCTCAGTTCTTCATTGGCGAGCAGGGGAAGCGTCTCGATGAGTTCACGCTTCTCCTCTGGAGTGAGCTTGGCGGTTGCGGCCTTGATCGTGGCGTTTGCGTCACCGAGAGCGCTCACCAAAGCATCGACGGGGCCGCGTACGCCAATCGGCAGGATGAGCAAGTTGGGATCGGTCGTGCCGCCCCGCACGGCGGTCTGAAGCTTGCCGCCGCCAGAACTGAGCACTTCGGTATTAGCGAGGCGCAGCAATGAAGATAAGGAGCCGATAGCGGCTCGCTCATGAATGGAAAGAAGATGGTCGGCGGCGGCGAGGGGGTGATCGAGTGACTCGTCGATCAGCGGCAGGCGGTACTTGTCACTGAACGGCTTGCGCGCGAAGTCCAAATCGGGGAGGGTCATGTTCCCGAGGAAGAGCGCATCGGCCAGCCCCCTTCGCTCGCTCGGCGTGAGCTGGGCGGAGGCGAACGACGTGGCACCGATCAGGATGCCGGCGAGGATGCCGCGGAGGCGAGTCACCCCGCCATTTTAGCCGGGTCGAGGGCCTTCGCCACCGACTCGTGGAGGGATTGTCTGCTTAGGGCCCGTTCATCAAGCGCCCGCTCATCAAATGGGTAGATGTTCTGGGTGTCTTTGTCGGACTCCCAGGTCAGCCCGAGGCCCGATTCGCCGGGCGAGAATAGGGCGATGCGGGTCGGGACTTCGCCAACATTCGCGACGAGCGGCTTGAGTAGGCGGTCGTCGAGTTCGCGCAGGAACCAGGCCATCTCTTCGAGTCTCGCCTCTTGGCGCAGACGCTCGACGGTTTCGATCACGAGGATGACCGGGTCGGAGGTCTTGGCATAGGTCAGAAGCTGTTCGAGCCGGAGGTTGAGGTCTTTTCCCAGGGCGCGAGGGTCCAAGTGACGGTAGCCCGCCAGCCGGGTGAGGCCCTGCAGGCGCAGGGAAGTGGAGACCACGTCGGCCCGCTCGCCGCGCCGCAGCGCGAGGTTCGGGACTTCGGTGCGCAGCCCCTGGCCCCAGGGCCAGAGCATGTTGAGGGGCGGGAGGCCCTGGTCGAGGCGGATGACGTTGAGTTCGAGTTCGCTGAGGAGGTTGATCGAGTCGTCGATCAGGCGACGGAGCATCGGTTCGCCATCGCCTTCGGGGAGGTGATCCTTGATCGCTTTGCCGCTCACATCTCGGGCGGGCCTACTGCCAAGGTCGCCGCGTTTCTCCCACACGAGACCGTGGTCGACGCCGTGCCCGGCGACGAGGGTGAGGGCTTGTCCGTTGAGCCGAGGGAACTCGGCGAGGAGCTTGCGCTCCTCTTCGTCCGAGATTTTCAGCTCGATCTCCCGTCCGATCCCGTCGCTGTGGGACATCAGCGAAAGGTGGAAGTGGGTGGAGCCAGTGGGCGGGTCCGCGCCGAGGGCGGAGACGGTCAACGGACCTTGTCTCAGTTGCCCTTCGGAGGGGGCCATGCCGAGGTAGAGGGCTTCGGGGGTCTCGGTTTCGGGCAGAGGATTGAGCCGGATGAGGGTTCCGCGCCCGGTCATCTCGCGCAAGGTAGGCGGGGCGGGGTCGAGGATCGATTCACCCTTCGCGTCCAGCAGACCCGGGACGATGAGGAGGATTCGACGCATGGGAGAATGATGGCTGATCCTGCGGATCGGAGGTATTTGGGTATTGAGGTATTGGGGTATTTCGTTTCTTGCGGGTCCAAAGCGACGCGGGGGCGTAGAAGGAATATGAGAGGATTCACCATTGGCACGGGCGAGAACCACGCCGGGGATGAAGCCTCCGCGAATACCCCCATACCCCCATACCCCAATGCCCAGACTGCCCCAGCAGCCTCAAATGCGCTATCCTGAATTACATGATCGACGCCCATCGAGACGACAGTCCCAAAGAAGAATGCGGCGTCATCGGCATCTACACCCCGGATCAGGAAGCCGCGCGTTATTGCTTCTTCGGGCTGTTCGCCCTCCAGCATCGGGGTCAGGAATCCGCCGGCCTCGCGGTCAGTGATGGCTCAAAGGTGCGGATGCACAAGGACATGGGGCTGGTCAGCCATGTGTTCAACGAAGAGGTTTTGAAGGGGCTTCCCGGCGAGATGGCGGTTGGCCACACGCGCTACTCGACCACCGGTGCGAGCGTCCTGCGCAACGCGCAGCCGATCTACTGTCAAAGTCTCGTCGGTGAGATCGCCGTCGCCCATAACGGCAACCTGATCAACGCCGACGAGCTCCGCGAGGAGATGATCGCGGCGGGCGAGCACTTTGACTCCACCAGCGACACCGAGGTTATGGCCAGGATTCTGGTGCTGAACATCGGCAAAGGACCCGAGCACGCGGTCGCCGAGGTGATGCGGCGGGTGAAAGGTGCCTACTCCTGCACCGTTCTGCTTCCGAACATGGTGATCGGCTTCCGCGATCCGTACGGTATTCGGCCGCTCACTGCGGGTCGGGTGGGCGATGGGTATATGGTTGCGAGCGAAACTTGTGCGTTTGGACCCGTGGCGGGTACGCCCGAGCACGAACTCGACCCCGGAGAGATGGTGATTATCGACCGACGCGGCATGCGCTACGCTTGCGGGCACGAGGCGATCAAGCCGAGCATGTGCCTGTTCGAGTTCATCTACTTCGCCCGCCCCGACAGCGAGATGTACGGCACGTTGCTCTATTCGGCCCGGGAGCGGATGGGGGAGAATCTGGCGATCCAGCACCCGGTCGATGCGGACATCGTGGTGCCGGTGCCCGACAGCGGCATTCCCGCCGCGCTCGGCTACGCCAAGCAAAGCGGTATCCCGTACCGCGAGGGGATGACCAAGAGCCGGTACATCCACCGCACCTTCATTGCCCCGGACCAGCGTCTCCGCGAGATCGGCGTGAGGATGAAGCTGACGCCGCTGCGGGATCATCTGGTTGGCAAGCGAGTCGTTCTCGTTGACGACTCGATCGTGCGCGGGACGACGACCAAGCAGATCGTTAGGCTGATGTTCGAATCCGGCGCGACCGAGGTGCACGTCCGCATCACCGCGCCGCCGATCAAATTCCCCTGCTTCTATGGCATCGACATGGCGAGCAAGGGCGAGCTGGCCGCCGCGGTCATGTCGCTTGAGGACCTGAACACCTACATCGGATCGACCTCGCTCGGCTACCTTTCGATCCAAGGCGCGGTAGACGCGGTGGGCCGCGAAAAGGGACATTTCTGCACTGCCTGTTTCAGCGGGGACTACCCGTTGCCGGTGCCAAGGGAGCTTCAAAAGCACGCCTTCGACGATCCTCCCGAGGTGGGCGCGATGGCCGCGATCTCCCACGGGCAGCCGACCCTGCTCGATTGAACTCACCGCAGCAAGTAAACTGCGGCCCTCATGTCCGTCCGCGTTCGATTCGCCCCCAGTCCGACTGGCCTCCTGCACGTTGGGGCCCTGCGCACCGCGCTTTACGATTCCCTATTCGCGCGGAATCAAGGCGGAGTTTGCATCCTGCGGATCGAGGACACCGACCGGTCGCGCTACAACGAAGGGAGCGAGAAGGAGTTCATCCAGACCCTAGCGTGGGTCGGGATCGAGTTCGACGAAGGCCCCCATGTCGGCGGTCCGCACGCGCCCTATCGCCAGAGCGAGCGTAAGGAAGCCGGGATCTACGCCAAGCATATCGCCGTCTTACTTGAAAAGGGTCTCGCGTACAAGGCGTTCGAGACTTCCGACGAGCTGGACGAGATGCGTCAGTTCCAGCAGATCAACAAGCAGGCGACCGGCTACTTTGGTGGCGATTGGCGCGAAGCCTCGCCCGAGAAGGTTGCGGCCGCCGAGGCGGAAGGGAAGCCGTACGTGATTCGCCAGCGCATTCCGCGTGGCGAGAAGGTGGTGCTGGAGGACTTCATCCGGGGTCGGATCGAGTTCGACACGGACACGCTGCCCGACCCAGTTTTGATCAAGGCCGACGGCATGCCGACGTACCATTTCGCCGCGATTGTGGATGACCATCTGATGGAGATCACCCACATCATCCGCGGCGAGGAGTGGATCTCTTCGGCGCCGCTGCATGCTCTGCTGTTTGACAACTTTGGTTGGGAGCGGCCGATCTTTGTGCACTGCCCGGTGATCGTTGGGCCGGACGGGAAGAAGCTGTCCAAACGGCACGGCGCGACGAGCGTGCTCGACTATGCGGCTCAGGGCTACTTAAAGGGAGCTTTGAAGAACTTCATTGCCCTTATCGGCTGGGCCCCCGGGGACGACCGAGAGGTAATGAGCGAGGACGAGCTCATCGCTGCGTTCGACCTGAAGGGACTTCAGCCCTCGCCGGGCAAGTTCGATTTGGACAAGTTGAAGTGGCTGAACGGCCATTCGATCCGCCAGTTGGACCCGTCGGAGTTGCTGGACATGCTGATGGAGTTCATCGAGGAGCCGACGACGCGGGAGTACTGGCTGAGCTTCGTCGACGAGAACCCGATGCCGAACAAGCCTCCGGTGGATGGTCCCCTGGTCTGGACCCGGCTGGAGCGGGTGCGGGATGCCGCGCTGTCCGATCCCGCCTACGTGTTGGCCGCGCTGAAGGAAGAGCAGGAGCGGGTGACGACCTTCCCCGAGTTCGGCGAGGCCCTGGAGTTCTTCCTCTTGGACGAGCCGCCCATGGACGCTAAGGCCTCGGAGAAGTGGTTGAAGCAGCCGCACGTGCGCGACCTTTTCGAGTGGGTTTTGGCCAAGTTGGCCGAGTCTCGGGTGGAGACGGTCGGGCATTACGAGGCGATTTTGAAGGGGTTCCAAGCGCACGCGGGGATCGAGAAGCTCGGTCCAGTCGTCCACCCGACGCGGGTCGCCTTGACGGGGAAGACCTTCGGCCCCGGCCTCTTCGAGCTCATGGCCGTCCTCGGCCACGACCGGGTCGAGCAGCGGCTGCGTCGGGTTCTGGCAACCTTGTAAGCATCCTTCGCCGGTCCGTAGCCGATAACTGGGACCGCTGACACTCCTGTCGGCGGAACTTGGAATTGCCTCGGCATCTGGAATCCGGTGTTTCCGTCGGCTCCAAAGCCCGCCGGCAGGAGTGTCAACGGTCCCAGCAAGAATTACTACTTTAATCCCAAATAGTGGGATAGAATTATGTAGATAACTGGGACCGCTGACACTCTTGTCGGACGGAACTTGGAGTCGACGAGCATTTCCTTCATGCCCTTCAACCAAGACAGCTTCTGTCCCTCGCAGGTCAGGTCTGGCCCCAAAGGATGGTACAGCCGGGGATACCTGCCCCATCGGGATGAGCCCGGCGTTTTGCAGTTCCTTACCTTCCACGAAGCCGACGCGCTCCCCCGTTACCTGTTGGATCGCTGGCGAGACGAGGTCGCGCACCTCGCTCCGGAACGACGCAAGGCAGCAGAGCAGCAGCGTATCATGGCGCATCTGGATCAGGGCGAGGGAGCCTGTCGGCTAACCAAACCGGGTGTCGCCGAGACAATCGAACGAGTTCTCTTGACTTTCCATGGCACCCGATACGACGTGGAGGCCTGGACGATCATGCCCAATCACGCTCATCTTCTTGTTCGTTTCTATGACGATGTCTCAATGACCGACGAAATTAAGGCAATGAAGGGGGTCTCCGCCCGCGAAGCGAACAAGATTCTCGGACGTACGGGCAGGCTTTGGTACCGAGAGTTCTACGACCGCTATATACGGGACGCGGATCATTATTCCCGAGTTCGAGCCTATATCGATCACAACCCGGTCAAAGCCGGGCTTTCTGGCTGTCCACAAGATTGGCCCTTCGGTTCAGCCCGGCATCAGATGGGAGCATGACGGTGATTCCTCTTGACTTGACTGGGAGCGCTGACATCCCTGTCGACGGTGATAGGGATAGCCTCGACGTCTGGATTCCGGTGCTTCCGTCGGCTCCGAAGCCCGCCGACAGGAGTGTCAGCGGTCCCAGTTAGTCCTTCCGACGTAGCGGCTTGGCGAGGAATCAGTCTAGAGCCCGAGCTGACCATCCTCGATTGCGCCACCCAAGTCCCAAAATCTGAAGGCGATCCGGAATCAGTCTGGGCTTGAAGGACATTAGCTGGGACTGCTGACACTCCTGTCGGCGGAACTTGGAATTGCCTCGGCATCTAGAATCCGGTGCTTCCGTCGGCTCCAAAGCACGCCGACAGGAGTGTCAGCGGTCCCAGTTAATCCTTCCAATCGAGTGGCATGCAATTGGTGCTCCCAGCTAGCGGATACACTCTAGCCTCCGTGCTGACCATCCTCGATTGCGCCACCCATGACCCGTTCACCCTGCTGAAGAAGCGGACGATCCATCGGGACGATGCCACCGAGCGGGTGGTGAAGGAGATCATCGAAGACGTCCGGACTCGGGGGGACCTCGCGTTGCTGGAGAACGCGCGGAAGTTCGACGCGCCTGGATTGGAGTCGATCGTCGTGGAGCGGAGCGAGATTGATGCATTCCTTGAGAAAAGCGCGGGTGAGGAGCACCCTATAACGCAGAATCGTCGAGACGCCATGACCCTCGCTGGGAATCGAATCCAGGAATTCCACCGGCGACAAATGGAAGCGGTGACCGCGGGTTGGCAGCAAGTGGGCCAGTACAAGTTTGCGTTTCGAAAGGGTGAGCCGTCCGACAACCGCGGCCGCAATTACGGGTGGCAATCACCGAATTTCAAGGAAGGCGTTCTGGGGCAACGATTGGTCCCGCTTGAGTCCGCAGGAGTTTATGTCCCGGGTGGAAACGCAAACTATCCGAGTTCAGTCTTGATGAACGTTCTCCCCGCCAAGGCTGCTGGACTGAGCGACATCGTCGTCACCACGCCGGCCCGCAAGGACGGCACCCTTTCGCCCGAGGTCCTTTACGCGCTCGGCCTCACCATGACCTTCAGGGCTTTCAAGATCGGAGGGGCGGCCGCGATCGCCGCGCTGGCCCTCGGCACCGAGTCCGTCCCCAGAGTCGACAAGATCGTCGGACCGGGTAACCGATTCGTCAACGAAGCCAAGCGCCAGCTCTGGGGAACTGTCGGACTCGACGGCTATGCCGGGCCGAGTGAGGTTTGCGTGCTCGCCGACGACCAAGCCAACGCCAGGTTCGCCGCCGCCGACCTGCTGACCCAGATCGAGCATGCGCCGGACAATGCGGCTTTCCTCGTCACCGTCTCACGGGCCAAGCTCGACGAGATTCTTGCCGAAGTCGAGACGCAACTGAGAGGGGCTCAGCGGGAAGAGACGATGCGGACGGCGCTCAAGAACGAGTCGATGGCGTTCGTGGCCCGCGACATGGCGCAGGCGTGCGAGATCGTGGACGCGATCGCCCCCGAGCACCTCACCCTCGCCACCCAAGACCCGGAGCGGACGATGGAGAGCATCCACAACGCGGGGTGCATCCTGCTCGGAGAATGGACCCCGGAGAGCGCGGGCGACTTCTGCCTCGGCCCGTCCCACACCCTCCCCACCAGCGGCGCGGCCCGTTTCGGCTCGCCGGTAAACGTGCTCGACTTCCTGAAGGTCCAAAGCGTCTCACGCCTCACCCGCGAAGGACTGCAAGCGCTTACCCCCACTATCGAAGCGTTCGGCGAGATGGAAGGCTTCCCGACACATGCTCGGGGAGCTTCCATCCGCTCTGAATAGGGGAAGCTAGTGAATGTAGACGTCAACGCCCCAATTGTCGATGTCAAACCTACCTGACGTAACGGAAGGTCCGTTGTGCACCCCGTATTGACAATATCCGAATGTGACGGTGTTCCCGGCCTGTAGGTCTGGGTGTGAACTTGTGTTCTTAATTAGCGTCGTCGTGTCAATCTCATTGAACGCGCTGGCCTGCACACCGCCAACGCTGCCACTTATCCAAACCCCGGCCGTCCACGCACTCAGAGGACTCGGTCCAACGAAGATCTTGCCGTCTTGCTCCAAACACATTGAATGTCCAGCTGGACCCGCAATCTGGCGCTCGTCAAACGAGATCACCAGCTGCGAGAATGTGTTCGACGGGTTTGGCGTGTATGTAGCATTCGAATCCAAACAGATGACGAGCCCCCGTGAACTGTAGGATTTTGGGCTGGTGGCAAAATATAGGTTATCGTCTCGATAGTCGTTTGGGTTACCACCTGTAGAATATCCCGATGACACAATAGTGCATTGGCTTGTCGTTGTTATGATTGTAGTTTGCCATGGTCCGGTAGTTTGCTGCACAAAAGTTCCATCCGAAAATGAAGCAACTAGAGTGTCTGAGTAGCACGGCAGAGCCGTTGCGCCAACTAAGAGGACTGAGAGTCCACCATGTCGAAGCCAGGAGAGAGGTTTCATGGAATTACCTCACTTATACAGTACTACGAAAAGCAAGAATCCCCGCAAATCAATCACATGCTCGGAATAAATACCTAATTGCAACATCATAATGCCTATCTCTGCAGGTCTCGGGAAGCCATCTCCGGTTCTATCAGACAAAAAAAGAGCCACCGGTCAAATTGACCGGCGGCTCTTCGTGCCTGTGGAGGCTAACCTCCGCCCTGTAGCTTGAATTTCCCGCTGCTGTTTCCAGGCGGTTGCTTGCCACCGACATTCGGAACCCCCGGCGGGAGCCGCTGGATGTTCGGTTTCACGTTGCCACCTTCGTGAGACATGCTCTTATTGATGTCCGCTACGGCATCGTTTGTGCTCGTAGACCCCGAACCCGAACAGCCAGCCAGGGCCAGCCCCACTAAACCGATGAGAGCTACTTTAGGTCCCATTGGTAGATGTTTGGATCCGTGATCCGCTCCGTGATCGGGTTGCAGCCCTTGACGAGATCGCCAATGCGTTGTCCCTTCGAGTGCCCGTCAAGGAAGCTCGTATTGATGACCGTGTGACTCGTAAAGAACGGATAGGTGTATCCGAACTGCGTCGCCGAAGTGTTGTTGGTGTAATCCCAGAGGGAGCCATTAGACGTCGCCAGGTAGTAGTAATACTGAGCGTCGAAGGCGTTTGAGCCGTCGGCATTCATGGAACACGGACAATTGACAGCCCAGTTGCCGCCGCCCTTCGGGGATCCCTGAGCGGTGCGATCCCAGATGCTGTTGACCGTGAAGATTGTGTTGGCGGGGGAGCCTGCGGCGGAAAGGCTAATCGACTTCGGTCGTCCGTAAGGGCCGCCGATGACATACTCCGGGATGCTGAGATTCAGGAAGTTGATTCCGTAGTTGCTGCGCCAGCCGTAGCACTTGCCCTTGTCGGTGGCTGTGCAGGGACCCGAGTCGTCCGGCATGAGGCCGTAGACTTCCTCACCCTTTCCATCGCCAGGGGAGCGATGGATCTGCCAGTTCTTCGTGTAAGGCATGGCAAGTTCAGGATAGGTCGGGCAATTGATCGTCCCGTAGACGGGGCCTCCCCAGTCACAACCATTAACCGGGACAACGAAGTCGTCGGCGTCGGTTGAGTAGATCAGAGTGCTGAGAGTGACTTGCTTCGAGTTCGACAAGTCGCTCGTCTTCTTGGCGGCTTCCTTGGCCTGCGCGAAGACGGGGAACAGAATGGCGGCGAGGATCGCGATGATCGCGATCACGACGAGTAGTTCAATCAAAGTAAAAGCAGAACGCTTCAAAATATTCCTCCCTGCTAACTGGCATTGCTGCCGGATGCTGGTGAAGTCATATTAAGACAAATTAACCAAAAGGTGTTAATCCTTCGAGCAGTACAAAAACATTGCGAAAACCAGGTTCAACGCGATGAGAGCGCAAGCGGTACGCTCCCACCGGAAATGAGCATACGGATGGGATTCGTCGGTTTGGGCGTAATGGGCGGGCCGATGGCCGGGCACCTTCTGGCTTCGACAGGGGAGCTGGTGGTCTGGAACCGCACCGCGAGCAAGTCTGAGCCGCTCGCCGAAAGGGGCGCGACGATTGCGGCATCATTGTCCGATTTGGCATCCGCCTGCGAAATCGTCATCCTATGTGTCACTCGCAGCGAGGACGTCAAAGCCTGCCTCGCCGAGCTCACCCAAACCGCCAAGCTCGGCACCCTGTTCATCGACCATTCGACGATCGCCCCGCAGGCGGCGGTGGAAATCGCCAAGAACCTCACCGAACGTGGATTCCGGTTCGTCGACGCCCCGATCACCGGTGGCTCGATGGGTGCCCAGCGGGGTCAGCTTACGATTTTCTGCGGAGGACCCGAGGCCGACGTCCTGGAGGCGATCGAGGCGATCAAGCCGTACACCAAGCGCGCCGAGCGGGTCGGCGAATCCGGCGCGGGCCAGATGATGAAGATGGCCAACCAGATCGCGGTCGGTGGGGCAACCCTCGCCCTTTGCGAGTGCCTCAGCTTCGCCCACAAGGCGGGACTCGATATCGCCCAGGCGCGCGAGCTGATCGGTGGCGGCGCGGCGGGAAGCTGGTCGTTCGAGAATTACGGACCCAAGATTCTCGCCGGCGATTGGACCCCTGGCTTCAGCATCGCGAATCAGCGAAAGGACTTCGCCTACTGCCGCGATGCAGCGGAAGGGATCGACGCGGCGATCCCCGGCACCTTGCTCGTGGACCGACTTCTGGCTACACTGGACGAACTCGGGCGCGGCGGCGATACGACGGTCGCGCTCTATGAAGCCATGTTGGGGATGCACGCCGAAGGATGAGCTGGGCAGTTCGAATGGACGGCGTCTCCAAACGCTTTGGCGACGTCCAAGCCCTCGACGCCGTCGATCTGCACGTTGAGACGGGCACGATCCACGCCGTCGTCGGGGAGAACGGCGCGGGCAAAACCACCCTGATGCGCGCCCTCTACGGGGCGATGTCGGCTGATGCTGGGACGATCGAGGTCGAAGGGAAATCGGTCCGGTTCCACCGATCCGCCGAGGCGATCGCGGCGGGGATCGGCATGGTTAGCCAGCACTACGGGATCATTCCCGAGTTGACCTGCCTGCAAAACCTGATCCTCGGAGCGGAAGGCGGCGTTGTCATCGACCTTCGCGCCGCCGAGGAAAGGGCCGAGACGCTCGCTCGAAAGATGGGCTTCTCGTTCGACTGGCGTCGCGACGCCGCCACCCTGAGTCCCGGCGCGGCGCAGAAGCTCGAGATCCTCAAGCTCCTCTGGCGCAACGCGAGGATCATGATCCTCGACGAACCCACCGCCATGCTGTCTCCCGCCGACGGCGAGGCGCTATTCGGGAGCCTTGGGCAGCTCGTAAACGAGGGCGCGACGGTGATCCTGGTGACCCACCGCCTCCCCGAGGTGATGGACTATTGCCGCCGCGTGACCGTCCTGCGGGCAGGGAAGCGAGTCGACGAGAAGGAAGTGGGCGAGACGACCTCGCCGGAGTTGGCGCGGATGATCGTGGGCGGCGATGTGGTCTTGCCCGCTCAGCGGTCCTATGAGCTCGGTTCTCGGGTTGTCCTGGCGGCGAGAGACTTGGTGGTGAGCGGCGCTCGGGGGGAGCAGGCACTGAAGTCCGTGGGATTTAGCCTGCGTGAGGGCGAGCTGGTCGGGATCGCGGGAGTGGACGGGAGCGGCCAGCGCGAGCTGTTCCACGCCTTGGTCGGCGTGACTCGCCTGTCCAGCGGGTCCTTGGAACTGCACGGCGTGGATGTTTCCGGTACAACCCCTGCGGATCGCTTGCAGAGGGGCTTAAGGGTGATTCCTGAGGATCGCCACTCCGAGGCGGTGGTCGAGGACTGGACGCTCGAGCAGAACGCGGCACTGGGACTCCAACGCCTCGCCCCCTTCGCCCGCGGCGCGATCGTGGACAGCGCGGCCCGCCGAGCCGAAGCGGGGACGATCGCAGCAAAATTCAGCACCAAGCACGGCGGGCTCAGCCACCCGATGGGGAGCCTCTCGGGTGGCAACCAGCAGCGCTTTGTCGCGGCCCGTGCAATGGAGCTTTCGCCGAAGTTTATCCTAGCCTTCCAGCCCGCCCGCGGCCTTGACCTCAACGCCACCGAGCACGTCTACGCAGGCTTACGTGAAGCTTGTAAGAACGGTGCGGCCGCGCTCGTCGTGAGCTTCGATCTCGACGAACTGCTCGAACACTGCGACCGGATCGTGGTGATGAACCGCGGCGTGCTCTCCGAGCCCGCGCCAGACAAGGCGATGGACCGCGAGGCGATCGGGCGGCTGATGGTGGGCGCGGTATGAAACACGGCCTTCGACTCGCCGCACTGATCATCGGCTGTGTGGTCGTGCTACTCGGTGCGCTCCTGCTCACCGGCGCACCTCCCGCTCAGACTCTGAAGGACTTTATTCTCGGGAGCGTCGGCTCCCTCGACGCCCTCGGCGGCACGCTGCAGGAGATGACGCCGCTGCTCATCCTCGGGGCAGGCGTGTTCCTGGCGTTGCGCGCCGGGCTGTTCAACATCGGTATCGACGGCCAGTTCACGGTCGGCGCTTGTGCGGCGGCGGCGGTGGCGCTGAAAGTGCCGGGATTCTTCGGGACGGTGCTCGCGGTCCTCGCAGCGATCGCGGCGGGGGCGCTCTGGGCGCTTCCCGCAGGCTTGATCAAGGCGTACAAGGGCGGGCACGAGGTGATCACGACGATCATGCTCAACAACGTCGCCGTACTCCTGACCGGTTACCTCGTCTCGGGTCCCCTGATGGCGGCCAAGGCGGACGCGCCAATGTCGGAGGAGCTCAAGCCCGGATCCTACCTCCCCGACATCCTGCACACCGAAGTCTGGCGCGTCAGCTCGGCCTTGCTGATCGGCGTTCTGATCGTCGTCGCCCTAGGTTGGTGGCTCAAGAGGACGGTCGCCGGATACGAGCTTCAGGCAGCCGGGGCGAACCCGACCGCGGCCGAGTTCGCCGGCGTCAACGCCAAACGCGTCATCGTCCGGGCAATGGCGGCCTCCGGGGCGATCGGCGGATTGGCGGGAGCGTTCCAAGTGCTCGCATTCACCCACCAGTTTTACGAGCACTACTCCCCCGGCTACGGGTTCGACGCTCTCGGCGTAGCGCTGCTCTCGGCGGGGTCGCCGCTCATGCTCGTCCCGGCGGCGTTCTTCTTCGGCATGCTGAGCAAGGGCGGGACGTTCATCAGCATCAGCGGCGTGCCCAAAGGGATGACCTACATCGTGCTCGGTCTCCTGATTCTGGTCACCGCGGCGATCCGGTATCGGAAGGTGAAGGCCCATGATTAGTACAATCCTGGTTCTGCTCGCGGAGTCGATCATGCGGGCTTCGCCTTACGCGCTAGCGGCGATGGGCGGCTGGTCGAGCGAGCGCAGCGGCGTAATGAACATCGCTCTGGAAGGGAAGATGCTGACCGGGGCATGCGTCTACGCGCTAGTCGGGTTCGCCTCGCACAGCGCGGTCATCGCCCTGCTCGCAGCGATCGGAGCCTCCACCGCCTTGAGCCTGGTTCACTACCTGATCACCCAGGTCTATAAGGTCGACCAGATCATCTCGGGCATGGCGATCAACGTGCTTGCGGCAGGCGGCACCGGATTCATCGTGGTGAAGTACATGCAGGGCGACGGTGGCACGCTGCCCGTCGCGCCGACCTGGGCGATCCACCTCACCAAGGACTACATCTTTCACCTCAGCCCCTACGTCGTTCTTGCGATGGTGCTGCCCTTCGGCTTGGCCTGGTACGCTCGCCGGACCCGGGGCGGGTTGCGGCTCACCGCGGTCGGCAACGATCCGGACAAAGCCCGTCTGATCGGCGTCCAGCCGCGCCAGATCCGGTTCATGTCGCTGCTCGCGACCGGCGTCTTCACGGGCGTGGCGGGCACGCTGTTCGTGAGCAACTCGGGCCGGTTCACCGAGGGGATGACCTCAGGCAGCGGCTTCATCGGCTTGGCCGCACTGATTCTTGGAGGTTGGCGTCCGATTCCCGCATTGTTGGCCGCGCTCGCATTCGCGGTGTTCGATGCGCTGCAGGTGATCTGCCAGGGCATGAAGATCTTCGGGGTCATCGTGCCGTCGCAGTTCTGGCAGTCGCTGCCGTACGTGGTGACTGTGATCGCGTTGGCGGGATTCCTGGGCCGAAGTCGGCCGCCCGCGGGCTTGGGCAAGGCGTAGGAGGTACCTTTTCGGGGTGGCCCTGCTCACCGCGCTTCTGCTCCTCGCTCCGCCTCGCTCCGTGCCCGTGCTGCTCGATGCCAGCGTGGCGGCGCACGCGAAGCTCAAGCGAGTGGACGTGTCGATTGGGATCGTGACGACCCTGCGAACGACCTCGGCGCGAAGTCAGGCGCATCTGCAGTTCATTCGCCCGGACGAGTTGCGTCTTACCGTAGCCGAACCCGCGCAGCGGAATCAAGCGGCGTCGCGCAAGCTCTACTCGCTGTCCGGGCAGCGGGTGATCGCCGTCGATCAGGTCGAAGGCGAATACACCACCCGCAAGTTCCCGTTCCCGGGCGCGCTGCCCCTTGCCGAGCGGTTCGCCGCCTCCGCGGGAGCGTACGGCGACGCGGTCGGGGCGATCTTGAACCCGAACGAGCTCAACTCCTTCTATGCGAATTTCCGGAATCTGAGCGACTTCCGAATCGTCGATAAGCCGGGCGTGATTGAGCTATTCCGCTCGATCAAGTCGGCGACGATCACTATCGACCTCGGGGCCAAGGATATGCTTCTGCGACGTGTAACCCTGCAGAGTCCTGGAAGCCTGCTGGATTGGAAGTACACCTACTCTGCCGCGCCCGCCAAGCTCGCCCCTCCGGCGATCGCCGGGCTGCACTTGGTCGAAGCACTCACCGCCCGCGCCACGCCCCCTCGCTATGCGGATGCCCAGGCTAAGAGCCTGGCTCACCGAAGCGAACTCGCCTATCGCGACCTCGGATCGGCGGCAGTGGATTACAACGGTCGCGACGGCATGGGACAGTTCTGGGTCGCGGGCGGCAACTTCCGGGAGCGTGCGGCGGAGTTCGAGTGGATCTATGCGGGCAACGTCTTGAGCGTCCGGGCAAAGGGCGTGCTGTACCGAGGCAAGATTTCCAAGTCCAGGGTACCGACGGCGCTGGACAAGCTCGGGGTCGCGCCCCAACCCATGCTGCTACAGCTCTTGCAGGGTCGCAATCCAATGGGGACCTTGCTGACTACGGATGCTCTGGTTCGTCTGGCGGGGAATTTGGCGCTGGGCGACTCTCCGGCGAAGATTCTTGAAATCAAGAGCGCTGGGGTTACGGTCAATGCATTGGTCCGGGATCGCGACGGCCTGCTCGCCTCGGTCCGCTCGTCAATCATCGATCAGCACGGGGCGGTCGCGATGCGCGAGGAGCTCACCTACAAGTACACGAGCGTGAATCACGCCCTGCCTGCGGGCACCTTCGCGGCGTTGACGGGGATGGCCAAGCCCCTGCCACCGGTGATGCCGCCTAAGAAGCAGTAGGTCGATCGGGTGCCTCGGCGTTCGCTGGGCTGGGGTAGGAAGATGGCGGATATCCTCGGGCCGTCGTATGATGCGCTGTTGGCGCGATCACGCATCCCCGTGCCACTCACAATCACTTATGGCCCAAACTCCGAACCCAAGACCGCCACGAAAGCCCGTTCGTAAGTCCAAAGTCGAGCGGATGGCCGAGCTAAAGGCCGGGGCGGCCAAGCCGCTGAACCCAATCGTCTGGATTCTGTTCGGTGGTGCCTTGGTGCTCGTCGCGGTAGCCATGCTTCTCGACTCCCGGAGCTCAATCGAGACCCAAACTCGCGGTGCCGAGGGAGTCCAAGCCGTCCTCGGTCTCATCTATCGAGTTCTCGGCAAGCCCGCAGCAACCGCGCTTTTCGGCTTCACGGGCACGCTCGCGCTCACGGCGGGCGTCGTAGGTTGGGTCAAGAGCCGGAGAGGCTGACCTCCTTTGTGGCCATGGGTCGAGGCATGATCGGGATACATTCCCATGCCGGAACGCGTCCCTATGTTGGTGCTTATCGCTCCCCTTATCGCTTGGTTGTTGCTGTCAGCGCGAGACTCGCGTCTGGACGTTTTCGACCATCGGTTGCAGACGCTCCGGAGCGATTGGTGCGGGGGGCCAATGCATGAGCTAGAGGACATTGAGGAGGGTTATCGCGGGGAGCTTTCCGAGGCAAACTCGAAGCGCGCATGGGCCAGTTTGGGCCGCGTACTGGAGCTCGAAGGAAAGTACGATGGAGCGGTCGAGGCTTATGGGAAGGGAGGCGCAAAGGAAGCGGCGCTGGCGCTCGACGATCGCCTGACCGTCGCCCATCAGTCGGAAATCTGGCTCCATGACAAACAGCAGGTTCTCCAGGTCGCTCGCCTCGAGGCGGATCGCTGGCTCGTTCTCGCGGGCTACTATTTTCCCGGCGGAGAAGGCAAGACCGAGGAGGACTTTAAATTCCCGCACTTCAGCCAGGTCGAACTCATCTTGCTGACGGGGTCGGCTGGACAGCCCCTGGCCCTCTCCTCTAGGTTGGCACCCATTGTGGACGCGGATTGGCCGGATGCCGAAGAGGTGAACATGGTCCCGGTTTGGTTCGGGAAGCAACCCGGCGTTCTTCTGTACCACTCGCTCCTCGGAGGGGACAACTATCCAAACTTCAGCACGTTTTACCGGTTGGATGGCGATCGTCTGAGCAAGGTCGGCACCTTCTTCGGAAAGGCAGAAACCCGCCTGGCCTCGAACGGCTCCGAATCACCCTTGGCCCTGATGGTGACCGCGACGTGGAAAGTGTGGTGGCCTGACACTTATCGTTGGAGTGGACGTGCGTTCGAATTCGCGAACCAGGACTTTGCGAAGAAGTACGGTCCCAAGTATTGGATCGAAGACAAATCGACCGGCGGTTACTACCCGGTCAATTTGGGCCAGGCGGCGGTGGCGGCGATCAATCGGGATTGGGTCGCCGCGCGGCGATTCTTGCGGCTTGCGGAACGTAACTGCCTGCGGTGTATCGCAGGCTATCGACGCGATAAGACGAGTGCGAGCTTCGATCGCCCGTACCCCGACTACGGCTGGTTCGGCGACGCAGATGCCAACTTGAGGGAGATCCGGCAGCGGCTGCGGTGGATTGCCCACCACGACTACGCCCACCCCCTCCTCTACCGCCCCTACGACTTCGACCTCCAGGTCTCCCCTTTCCGCCTCGGCGACCCGGAACGGAAGTAGTAGCGCAGGTTTTCCTAGTAGCGCTGGTTTTCCAACCTGTGCGATTTGTTTGGAGTTAGTTGACAAATCCTCAAGTTCGCCACCCTAACTATCAATGGAGTTGAGGAACCGCAGTCTCGCCGAGGTGCTTGCATCCCTCAACCCGCTATGCCAGCACCTTCTGGCCCTACGGGCCAATGTAGGGCACATGCAACCTTGCCCCACGCGCGTATCCATCACCGCTCCCGTCCCCACTTACCTAGGTAGTGAAGGTAAGACTCTTTCCGAATCCGACCACGGATGCTCGTGACAAGAAGTCGCGTGCGCTGTCAGCGTCGGAAAAGCCGTAGCCACCTGCACTCTGCGACAGGAAGTCGGACAACCGGTCCCGAACGTCCTTTGGCTGGGAGGCAAAGGTTCCTTTTTCGAGGCCATTGATTTTCTCCGCCAAGCCAAGCTCAGTGAGCTTTTGAAAGAGCTGCGGCCAAATCTTATTCAGCTTGTCCTGATAGTCCGCGAAGCCTTCCGCCACGAGCGCAAACGCTTTGGCCGTCATCTGAGCTTTTGCGACTACGCGGTCCGGGTACTGCGAAAACAGCTTCACCTCGATGAAGTTGCTCAAAGTTGGCACGCTTCCGGGAAGTTCTCTAAATGACGGCATCTCCTTCGGGGACTTCACCCGCCCTCCATCGGACTTCATCGCGGTTGTCCGCTTACTCTCATCAACCTTGCTGGCAGGATCGACTTGAATCGTCACCGTTCGCTTTCCGTCCGAAAGCTGCATCCAATTATTGGTTCGAATTCCCGGCTTGCTCGTCGGGGTGGTAGCCACGCCGAGAGATTGATCGAAAATGTCGACGCAAAGCTGTCGCAGCGCGGGAGATTTTCGTTGGTCAATCAACCCGAGCCCGTCAATTGCCCCAGGTAGGTCCTTAAAGCCTTTTATCGTTTCCTCAAAAAACTTCTTCGGCCAAATAGAAACCGAGAAGTAGTAGGTGTCCTTACCGTCTGTTTCCCGCCCAAAGCCAAGTTTGGCGAAGTACTTATCCGCTTTCGCGGCGTCCGCTTCTAGCGGCAGACCTTTCAGAGCGTCGTCCAACTCCTTCGGCTGCGCTACGACAAAAACCCGCTCGGGGTCAACCGTGGCGGCGGGCGGCTCATAGCCGCCCCTTCGCAAGCAAAGGCTCAATACTAGAGATAGCACCTAGCCGCCGCCTCCTGGCATGCTCGTATCCTCGACCATCTCCTGATGATCAAAGGTGTAAACATTTCTGGTTCGAGAATAAGAAAGGCCAGTCGGGACAAGGTCGTTGAGCTGCGTCCACGTGTCGTGGCCATATGATCTATGCCAATAATCATCGATCTCGAAGCCGATGTACGGAGAATGTCGATCCCACGCTGCATAGGTGTAGGAGTGAGTGGTGAATGCGCTCGATAAGGGATCAAATCCAGCATGCCAGGTCGGTGGATTGTTCGCAGAATCTCCCGTGAGCATATTCGGCTGGTCGTCATAACCATATCCAGCGTCACAGTGAAGACCGCCGAAAAAGAACGCCATGACCTTGACGTCCGTAACGTCGACATGCATGTCTTCGTTTCAAGTTATGGTCGGCAAATTCGAAGAGAGGGTTATCAATAGACTTGCAACTGTAGCAAACATCAGCCGATTATACGGGGATACCCTAATAAGGTCAAGTCCATTTTTGAAGTTTTCAAAAGGGGATGCCCTCGATCAAGTTGAACAAAACCAGCTCCTCACGGAGTTCCGGCCTGCACCGTATCATCGAGGCTAAGGCTGACTTCGTAAGTGCTCACATAAGTACTCTACCGTGGTGGAAAGTGAGAGTGAGTTCGTGAGTTTGCACCTGAGAAAGTGAGAACGCGCGCAAAAAAAGGGCGGGAGGCTGACGCCTCCCGCCCTTACGACCCGCCCGAAACTCAGTTGCCGGATTTGGTGTCGGCCTTCTTCATCAGCGTTACCGCCGCATCCCAGGCCGGATCGACTTCGCCCTTCTTGAGGAACGGCGGCATCTTGGCGAGGGTCGTGTCGGGGACGATTCCGTTGCCTTCGAGGCGGATGCCCTTGGCGGTCACGTAGTCGTCGACCAGGATCTGGAGGACGTAGTCGGTACCCGGCAGGGGGCGCATCATCGAGACGAGCACGGCACCGGCGGAACTTGGTGCCTCCTCCCGTATCTATCCATGAGCTGCCAACTGGCGACACGAGCCGACCGTAGGTGGAATCTCGTCATTGAAAACCCGGACGTATCAAAACCGGGGCTTGCATGTACTTTACGTGTATGCGAGGACTTTGCCGAACCATTTTTGCTTTGGGTTGCCTGGGCGCTGTTTCACTTGCGGGCGCCCAGGGCCTTAACTACACCACGATCGTACGAGCTTGGGTTGATGGGGCTTCGGACGAGCATTATGTTGTGAATGATCCGAGTCTGCAGACTGCAACGATGTCGGGACAGACCGGCAACGCGACGGCCAGCGCTCAGATAGCGCCGGGAATAAACCATGCGTTCTCGCACTGGGACTCCCTCGATCCCAACCAACCTGCGGGAAGCCTTATTGCCGACGCGCAGACGTACTGGACTGACACGGTGGTGATCGACGATCCGAACCTGAATGGAACGGTCGGCACCTTTACCGCCAGCCTTCGCGTTTTCGGCACGGCCAACTTCGGCCTCTCGGGCGTCTACTCCAACGGAGACCCGTTCTCGGACGCTGGGATTTACGGCTTCTGGGACACCTGGATCGGCACGAGCACCGATGGGGGAGGAAGCTTCCTTGTCGGAGGTTGGTCGGGCGATTGGCGAAGCGACGAGTTTGGGGACGTCTGGTACTCGGGAGACGATCTCAATCAGGCGATGACGCCGGTGACGCTCGAGTTCATTTATGGCCAACCCTTCCTGCTACGCACGAACCTCGAGGCCTACTTCGACGCTACCAACCCCCAGTTCACTCCGGGAACAGTGGAAGGCACCCTCGATTTCTCACACACGACCTATTGGAACGGAATCGGGAGTTTCTATGACTCGAACGGGAATCTGACTCACCCAGGATTCTGGTCTCAGTCAGGAGTGGACTGGCGGGCCGCCGCGGTGCCCGAGCCGGCGACGCTGTCTGTCCTCGGTCTCGGCACCCTAATGCTGCTCCGAAAGCGCCGCGTGAAATGAGCCGGAAGCGAGATCGTACTTGTCCTAGGACCGGTTAGGTGGCCGGAAAGCTCTCCCGCGCTCCCACGGACGGCTATTTCGAACCGAGAACTTCGCTGAGCGGGTCGCTGGCGGGCGCGATTACTACCCCGGAGCTCTTACCTACGGGCCCGTTCGCCATTAGCATGGCGTTGAGATAGAAGGTCTTGTGGTTGGGTCCTTGGAGCTTTTCGATCGCCGCCAGGATGAACTCGGTGACCTTAGCCGCGTCTTTCGGGAGCGTATAGTCTAGGCTTGTGACCCGGTGAGCTTCGTCCAAAGCACCGTTAAAGCCATCCGCGCTTTCGTCCAGCTTGTACCCGAAGTGGTGCAGCGACTCCTTGAAGGCGAGAATCTCTTTCCCCTCGCTCAAGGTTTTGAACATCACGTCGGCTACCGGGTTTCCGCTTTCGAGAGTGAGCATGAATCCGGTGAACTCGTCATTGACGCCCGACACCCAGACCATGTCGTAGATGTCGCCTTTGAGAAGGCGCTCAGTGACCTTAGATACGCCCTCGCGATCGGTTTGATGGACCACTGGCTTGGAGAAGCTATGGGCAACAAAGCCATGGTCATTCACGATATAGACGGTCCCTCCGCGCATGCGCAGGTAAGCCCAGACGACCACCAGGATCACCGCGGTGGAGATAAGGAGAATCCACTTCAGCACGTTGGATTATCCATCAGCTTTGACATTTCGCTTGCCATGACCGGGCAGACGCCAAAACGGGGAGGCGATTTCGCCTCCCCGTGTTTCGGCCCGCTCTGAGTTTAGTTGCCGGATTTGACCGTGGATTCCTGCTTCTTCATCAGGACCACGGCGGCGTCCCAGGCGGGGTCGACTTCGCCCTTCTTGAGGAACGGAGGCATCTTGGCGAGGGTCGTGTCGGGGACGATTCCGTTGCCTTCGAGGCGGATGCCCTTGGCGGTCACGTAGTCGTCGACCGGGATTTGGAGGACGTAGTCGGTGCCCGGGAGCGGACGCATCATGGAGACGAGGACGGCACCGGCGGACTTGGTGCCGACGACGGGGGCGCTCAGGGTATCGCGAAGGGCGGCGGCGGCGATTTCGGAAGCGGAGCCAGAGCCTCCGTCGACGAGTACGGCGACTTCACCCTTGAAGATCGCTTCATGGCGATTGGCGCGGATGTGCATCTTGCGCGGCGACCAGTCGGCGATCGCCTTGAGGTCGGTCGGGCTGCCCTTTTGCTCCTTGACGAACTGGTCGACGAGCGACTTGTCCACGAAGGTGCCCATGACGCTGTTGTCGGGGAGGAGCGTGCCGAGCAGGTGCATGAGGTTGATCACTGCGCCGCCGCCGTTGCCGCGGAGGTCAATGATGAGGCGCTTGCCCTTGCCCGCCTGCTTAATCAGGTCCTCGACGCGGTCGCGGTCGTAGGAGATATCGAAGGTGTAGATCTTGAGGACCGAGGTGTCCTTATCGACCCAGGTCAGATCCTCGGGACGCACCGTGCTGAACTTGCGGCGCGTGATGTTGAATTCCTTGGTGGTGTCTCCGCGCTTGACCTTGATCTTGACTTGGGTTCCTTCGGGTCCGGCGACGGAGCTGGTGCCGGCGACCTTGACGCCGTTGGCCTCGATGATCAGGTCTCCGACCTCGATGCCTGCTTCCACGGCGGGGGCTTTCTCGATCAAACCGACGACGAGGATTCCGTCGGGAGTCGGGTTGATTCGGACGCCGATGCCGACGGTCGAGCTTGACATTCGCGTCGCGACGGCGCGCGGGGTGTGGAGCACGAGGTGGCTAAAACCGAACTTGCTGATCGCGGCTTGGAAGGCGTCGGCGAACTCGTCGTCGGTCTTCGCCTTGTCGAGCTTGTCCTTCTCGGTCGCCAGGTAGGTATTCCACTTGGTGAAATCCACGCCCGGGACGTACGCGCTCGTCGTGATGAGCTTGGATGCCTCTTCGAGAACCTTGGTTTTGGTCTCGGGCGTCAGCGCACCGGGCTTGGGCGTCGCGTCGGCACCTTGGCCGATCACGAGCGGGGCGACGAGCAGCAGCGCAAGAGCTGCCGAGAGGGCTCGGATTGATTTCATGCTGGTTGTATATCGGAACGAGATTTATTGTGAATACGTTCCATCCTACGTCTTTCGCTCCCCACGAGTGCAGCGGGTCAGAAAATACGCGTCGTTGGGCCTATTCTTCGGTGACTTCGACCCGGATGCCGATCTGGGCGATGATTTCCGCCACCTGGTTGCACTCTTCCTCGCCGCCATGGTGGACCACGGAGCGGCCAAGATTGTCGACCTCCCAAGTTTCGGTCGTCGCCTCGTCGAGATCGCACCCCGTGGCGATCATCAGGATGGTCACCACCTCTTCCCAAGTGTTGTGGTCATTGTTGTAGACGGTAACGATCCAGCGGCCCGATCCCGGCCCGTCTTCAAGTTCGAATGGGGCCGGCGCTTCGATGGTTCCCGGCGCGGAGGCCGTCAATCGTTCCACTCCGGCGCGACTTCGGTCTTGACGCCAACGGTCTGGATGACTGCGGCGGCTTCCTCGCAGACGGTTTTGGAGGAGAAGTGCACGGACGCCTTGCCGAACGTGTGGGCTTCCCACATCTCGATCTCCGCTTCCTGAGCATCGCACCCGGTCGCACGCATCAGGACCCTCACCACGTCATCCTCGGATGTGGTGTCGTTGTTGAAGATCACGACCATCCATCGACCGGTACCCACACCAGCACCTTCAAGGATTGGATCAAGGGTCGTCTGGCTCATCTTCACTCCGCTTTCCATTTTACGCGGAAGCGGCGCCAAGGATTCGAACGGGACTCCCCTTCATCTTGCGGCGATGTTTGTGCGCGGGAGAAGGAAGGGGTAGGGGGATGGAGGTTCCGGAAACTTGAAAGGAAGGCCGACGAGGGCATTACAACAAGGGCCTTTGTCACTCTCACTGACCCCGGTGGGAACCGGGAAAACCAGGAATTAGGTTCAAACAGAAGGGATCCAAACCAGGATTTCTAGCCCGTCTCCGGCCCAACCGGAGGTTGGGGCGGAGCTGCCGTCTCGGCTTCGGATCTGGCCGTGGTTCGGCCCGTAAGCCCGAGGAACAGCCCGAAGAGCACAAGCACGAGCGCGCCAAAGGACACTTTGAGCCCGGTGGCGAATCCGGGGGGTGTGTAGGTCATCTTGATTTCATGACTGCCTGGGGGCAGTTCGATGTTTCGCCACATACTGCCGGTGACAGGGCTCGGCCTTCCGTCCACCGTACCCTCCCAGCCCGGCATCATCCGATCCCGGAGGGTAAGGGTTCCTGGGCCGTCAGCCTGGAGAGCTATGGACCGAAGCGATTCGCTAACGATCTTCACCGGACCACCCGGCGAGGTGATGCGTCCAGGTCCGGCCAGGCTATAGCGGTACACGCCGTTATCCGAACTCAGCGGCGTACCGAGAGCGGGCACCGGCCTGACCGACCAGATCTCGGTGACCCCGGCCGAGGCGAGCTTGCCGAGGTTCGCGCTCGACTTGACAAAGAGCATGTTGCCGTTTTCGGGCGGAGTGGAGTTCTTCTCGTCGATGTCATCGAGGAGATCCTTGGTCTCCTTGGACATCAGCGAGTCATAGCCTCCAAGCTCGTGGATTTGGCTCAGCGCGGCAAGATTCGAGGGCATCGCGGTTTCCGGGATGACGAAGAGGTTCCAGTTGTCCGAGATCACGGCGATCCGCTCATGCGGAGCGGCGGTGGCGTGGAGGTCGTTGGTCCCGCTCCGAACGAGGGGAGGGAGAACGAGGAAGGGGACGATCGCAATCGGAATCAGCAGCCAACCCGCCTGGCGGCGGCCGGATCGAATCCAAAGCCCGACCGCGATCGCCGTAACGAGCGCGGCGATCAGCGCGTGCAGCATCGGGGTGCGAGTCGCGGCGCTGAGCACGGCGGCCAATGTCTCAACGTTCAGGGACGGAATCGCGGGAAGGAGGCCGTTCAAGCCGAACAGCATCGCGTAAATACTCGCCAAGGTGAGGGCGACGAACGCGGCAATCGGGGCGAAAGCGCGCCGTTTTCGCTCGGTGTCCTCAATCGTCTGGCTGGCTACGACGCCGGCGGCAACGCAGGCCACGAGGACCACGAGCACCGAGGCGCGGCCCGGCGAGCCGGTCGACGACCAGCCGGGAATTCCGAAGTAGAGTAGCCGCCCCAGAGGAGTGCCGAGCGCAAGCAGTAGGGCGAGGCCACCCATGAAGACCAATGGAGAAAGCTCACGCCAGTAGGTCGCCTTTCGTCGGGCACAGAGCAGGAGGCAGAAAACGAGGGGACCGAGGCCGATCGCGGATTCGGCGAAGTTCGCGCCGAGCTTGGCATACTGCGGCCAGAACGAGGGGAACGTGACAGCAGGGTCGCCAACCTCGACATTGACGGTGGGATCGCCGTTGAGCTTGGGATAGATCACCCCGCCCAGCTCCCAGAGACGGATCGAACTTCGCGAATAGGCGTCATAGCCGTCCTCGGTCGCCACGTTCCGGCGGTGGGAAGTCTGGCTGAACTGCAGCACGGGCAGAAGCTGCGGCGCGGCAAGCCCAAACCCGACCGCAACCCCGAGCATCGCGAGGGCCAGACCCACCAGTCCGGACCGAACCGACACCCGCGGCCGGTGCATGATCGCCCGTCCCACGGCAAAAATGCCGATCGCAAGGCATCCGTAGGCGACGAACTGGAGGTGCCCAGCCAGCACCATCATCCCGGTCGCCAGCGCAAGCCCGGCGGCGGCCCGCAATCGGGGCCGAAATGTCTCGCCGTCGATCAGGGCGGTGACCGCGACCAGGCACCAAGGAATCCAGGCGACCGTTTCGATGACGCTCGGCAAAGCAGTCCAAGAGAGCAGGAATGCGCTGAGCGTGAACGACAGCCCGGCGATCGCGCCGCCAGTATCCGAGCCGCCCAGGCGTCTCGTCAAGAGGGAAACCCCTAGCCCCGCCAGGGCCAGGTGAAGCCACGCCAACAGCGTCATCCCCAACGGGGTTGGCAGGTGGAGTACCCCGACCAAGATATGCGGGGGATAAGCGGCACCCGACTGAGAGTTGGCCAGAAGCGGAGTTCCCGCCAGCTCATAAGGGTTCCAACTCGGAAGCTCGCCCCGGCCCCAGGATTTGAACACCATGTCCCGCCAGGGGAGGAATTGCAGCACGCCGTCCGCCTGGAGGACGTCCCACGGCGCGGCAGGCGCGGGAGCGTTCCAGGGGGCCATGTGGGCAACCTGGTCGACCGGACCGATCGTTTCGCCCAGAAACACGCACCGCCAGAGGGGCACGAGGGGGGCAAGCACGATCAGGATCAACGGCCAATATCGGCGCAGCATTGGGCATTAGGATAACTGGTTACGAGACGCTTCGAAATAGGGAATGGCGGTCGATGAGCTCGGAGATAGCCGAAATCAGGGATGAGGGATCGGTCAACCGACCCGCACCAAGGGCAAACAGGGCTTCCGCGGCGGGAGTTCCATCATCCCGCATGAGTAGGGAAGTGAGCCTCCGACGAAGGGCGTCGACCGCTCCATGCCAAGTCCCGCCCTCTCCCAATCGTGCGGCCCCGATCAGGGAGACCACGGATGAGGCGTAGATGAGCTGGTTCCGCTCCATCGCCGTCGCCCGAGAGAAGGGCTCGTCCGCCGCGCAAACCGTGAGGAGGCACCCCTCGGACTCGAAGGAACTGCCATAGGTGGAGGCGATCCCGAATGGGACGATCTCGATCAACGCCGCTCCCGCCCCCCGACGCGCGGCGCGATCGCAGCCGACGGCCCCGCCCGAGACGATTCGGCAACCCGACGCGACCGCGACCTGAGCGCAGGCGACGCAAAACTGGCCCACTGCCGCAGAGGGATCACGCGAACCAACGATCGCCAAGGAGGGACCCTCCGGCACCT
Source organism: Fimbriimonadales bacterium (assembly GCA_038216655.1). Lineage (GTDB taxonomy): Bacteria > Armatimonadota > Fimbriimonadia > Fimbriimonadales > Fimbriimonadaceae > JAFDWR01. The sequence goes on along the minus strand of JBBQPZ010000013.1, from coordinate 64,512 downwards.
CGCCACGCCGCCAAAGCGCGACCGGCGCGGCGGGGCCGAGAACATCGAACCATCGTGCGGGGTAGGCGACTTCGTTCGCGGTGAGGGTGCGGCCACTCAGGGTCTGGTGTTCCGCCCATCCAAGCAGGCCGGGAGTGTCAAGGATGATCGCTTCGGACCATAAGCCGGCGTCGCGGAGGGTCTCCGAAGCGGCCCCGAGGCGCGGCGTCCGGCGAAGCAGCTCGGCAACGACCGTCCATGCGCGTGACTTCGCAAGAGAACCTTCCCGAGGAGCGCCCCTGAGGTAGAGAGCGTTCAATAGGATACTTATTTCGATCATATGACTTAAAGTATATTCAACATCGGCCACTTTTCGCAAATCCTCATTCTTCCGGACGCGTCATCGCAGTAAACTCGCGTCTCCTCATGCTCAAGCATCCCGACATCACGCGCGCTCGCATCCGCATGTTCCTCGAGCAGGACCTTCGAAAGTCGCTCAACACGCGACTCGACGACCTGAAGATCGAGGTCTGCACAGTGCCCCACACCGATTCCAAGCTCGCCGCCAAGGGACCTTGGCAAGAGATTAAGAAGGGGTTTGCTTACGGCCCGGCGTACACGACGTTCTGGTTCCGTCTGACCGGCAAGCGACCGCTGGCGTCTTCCGATCGCTCGGTCGGGCTCGTGGCCGACCTTGGCAGCGAGCGAACCGTCTGGCACGAGGGATCACCGGTATGCGGCCTCGACGTCGAGCACGAAGTGATGGCGCTCGACCTCATCGGGAACGGCGACAAGGTCGAGGTGCTGATCCAGGCCTACACCCGCAACCCGCAGTGCCGAGTCCACCTGAAGGAACTTCCGCGCGAGCATGACGTGGAGAAGGTCGAAGGGGCGTACTTCGTCGCCGTCGACGACGAGTTGAAAGACCTTGCTTTCGACGTCGATTTCGGCCTCCTGCTCCTCGAAGCGGTTGAAGCCACCGACCCCGCGTTCGCGACGATCATGCGCGGGCTGAACGACGCGGTCAATGCGTTCGATCCGCAAAATCGCGACTCGATCGCGCGCTGCAGAAAGATCATTCGCGATGCTCTCGGGACCCTGCCCGGGGAGATGAAGCACCAGATCGTGCCCGTCGGCCACGCGCACCTCGACACCGCATGGCTGTGGCCGCTCCATCAGACGCACAAGAAGATGGCCCACACGACCGCGACCCAGCTCATGCTGCTGGAGCGGTATCCGGAATACGTGTTCGTCCACTCCCAGGCCAGCCAATACGAGTGGCTGGAGAAGGAGTATCCGGTCTTGTTCGAGCGGGTCAAGGCGGCAATCAAGCGTGGCCAATGGGAGCCGGTTGGCTCGATGTGGGTCGAGGCGGACTGCAACCTTACCGGCGCGGAGTCGCTCGTGCGCCAGTTCGTTTACGGCCGACAATACTTCCGCGACAAGCTTGGCTACGAGACCCAGGATATGTGGCTGCCCGACGTGTTCGGCTACTCGGCCGCGCTACCCCAGATTCTCGCCAAGTGCAACGTCGACTACTTCCTCACCCAGAAGATCTCGTGGAACGATACGAACAAGTTCCCCCACAACACCTTCTTCTGGCAAGGAATCGACGGCACCAAGGTCTGGACCCACTTCCCGCCGTCCGACACGTACTGCGGTAGCGGCGAGCCGACGGAGATCGTTAATTCGGTGCGGAAGCACCGGGATCAAGGCCGCAGCGACAGTTCACTGTACGTGTTCGGGTTCGGTGATGGAGGCGGCGGCCCGACCGAGCGCCACCTGGAACTACTGCGTCGTGGCCGCAACGCCCCGAACTTCCCCGAGGTCGCCGCGAGCAAGACGGCGCTTTCGTTCTTCAAGGAAGCAAAGGCCAAGAGCCGCGACCTGTGTACGTGGGTCGGCGAACTATACGCCGAGTTCCATCGTGGAACCTATACGAGCCAGGCGGCGAACAAGAAGGGGAACCGCGTCAGCGAATTCCTGCTTCGTGACGCCGAGCTACTCGCGTGTTTCACCGATGACTTCCCGACCGCCTATCCGGCGGCTGAACTCGAAGCGGCATGGAAGCTCGTGCTGCTTAACCAGTTCCACGACATCATCCCCGGCTCCTCGGTTCGCGAGGTGTACGAGGACAGCGACAAGGACTACGCGGAAATCATCGCGGTTGGCGAGAGAATCGTCGATCAGAACCTCCGAAAGATCGCGGCGAAGTTCGATTCAAGCAAGATGAATCGCCCGATCGCTCTGTTCCAGAACGCCGATCTCCCCTCCCAGGGATCCATCCCCTGGACCGAGGCGGAAGCCCCGACCGCGTTGGTCACCGTCGAGGAGGCGTTGCCAGTGCAGATTGTCGAGGAGTTCGGCGAGCGAAAACTCATCTTCCCGGCCCCTCATGCGGCGTTGAAGACGGTCTGCGTGGCGGACCTATCCGATTCGGCGGCACCGACCCGTACGCGGCTCAAGGCGAGCAATCGACGGATCGAGAATCACGAACTAAGTGTTCGTTTCGACGGCAACGGAAACATCGTGAGCATCCAGAGCCTGGAGGACGGCACCGAGTTCGTCGAACAAGGCAAGATTGCGAACCTGTTCCAGATCTTCGAGGACAAACCCCGGTTCTGGTCCGCTTGGGATGTGGACATCTACGCGACCGAGAAGGGGCAGGATCTCGTCAAGAGCGAGAGCTTCGAGATCGTGGAGCGGGGTCCCGTTCGGGTTGCCGCTGAGATCGTCAAGCGGTTCGGAAAGTCGACGATTCGCCAGCGTATCTCGCTTGGCCCGACACCGGGAATCCGGTTTGAGACCGAGGTCGATTGGCATGAGGAAGACACATTGCTGAAGGTGGCGTTTCCGGTCAATGTCCACTCCACTCGCGCGACCTACGAAATCCAGTTCGGCAACGTCGAGCGACCGACCCACTTCAACACGAGTTGGGATCAGGCTCGCTTCGAGGTCTGCGCGCAGAAATGGGTCGACCTGAGCGAAGGCGATCAGGGAGTCGCGCTGCTCAACGACTGCAAGTACGGCCACGACGTGCGTGGCAACGTGATGCGAATGTCTCTGTTGCGGTCGCCAAAGGCACCCGACCCGCTATGCGACATGGGCACCCACAAGTTCACCTACTGCCTTCTGCCGCACTTTGGGCCCTATCACTACGCAGGGGTCGTTCAGGCGGCCTATGCGGTCAACGCGCCCGTTCGCGCCGCACTGATCGAGCAGACGAGCGGCGTGCAGGGCTCGCTGCCGTCGTTGGTGGCCTGCGAAGACCGCAACATCGTCATTGAGACGGTGAAGCGAGCGGAGGATGGAAACGGGATCATCGTTCGGCTGTACGAGTGCCATAACAGCCGCGGGGCGGCGGAGCTGGCGTGCGCTCGCCCGCCGGTATCCGCGATGCTTTGCGACCTTGAAGAGAACGCGATTGGGGAACTGGAGATCCATGACGGAATGGTGCCGTTCGTTTACGCTCCATTCGAAATCATTACGATTCGACTGATCGTTTGAAACTTGTCGAGTTGAACCCGTGTACTATCCAAGCAGTGGTCTGCTCGGAACGGAGAAAGCCGGGTTTCGAAATCGAGGCCAATCGCAAGCAGGGGGCCTTGATTGGAACCTAAAGGTCGGCGTCGACGATTTGGCTTAGACCGAGTCGCCCCTTTCGCCGTTCTGGCAATCTCCGTGTCGGTGTTCTGCCTGTTGTGGTTTCTCTCCGATCGGGCCGCGGCTCGGGAAGATCGCCTGGTGTTGCACAGCGAGGTCCAACAACTTCAGAACCGATTCGCCGCGCGCGTCGAGCAACAGAACGCGCTTCTGCGGGGCACGAGCGGATTGGTTTCGGTCAATCCGAACATCTCACGATTGGGTTTTCGACGTTTCGTCGACAACCTCCAACTCGGCTCGCGTTATCCTGGGACCCTCGCCCTGGGTTTGGTGCGAAGGATGAAGCCGGTGGAGATTGCCTCCTTCGAGGCGCAACTGCACCAAGAGGGTCTTGCCGGGGCGCGTGTATATCCAAGTATCAGCGAGAAACCCCGCGTCGACCTCTGGCCGTTGGTCTATATCGAGCCTCAGACAGATGCAAACAAGCACATTATCGGGTTCGACATGGAGACGGAACCAAGCCGATCGACGGCGATGGCTCAGGCGCGTGATTCGGGCAACCCAACCCTCTCAACCCTCACGAAGTTCGTGACGCCACCGGGTCAGCCGGGGCGATCCGGCTTTTGCATCTATATGCCGATTTACGAGGGAGGAGTAATTCCGGATTCCGTGGAGAAGCGTCGGGCGAAGATCGTCGGTTTCATCTACAGCCCGTTCCGGGCTGAATCAGTTATTGATCCGATTGTCGACGAGACTCCGACTAACCTCGACTTTGAACTGTACGATGGCGACTCCATGAAGTCGCCTCAGTTCTACCGGCGGCATCCATATCCGGCCAGCCCCGAGAAGCGGGAGATTGCGAGCACCTTCCCCATCTCGGGGCGAACTTGGACAATGGTAGCTTCACGCGATGCAGGGGTCGAGAGCAACCTGATCGGCTTCCTTCCCGTCGTGGGGGCGATGATCTGCGCCGTCTTGTTCCTCTTGAGCCTATCGCAGTCCAACGCTCGAAGGCGGACTGAAGCTACGCTGGTCGAATTGGAGCGGGCGGAATCTGGACAGCGCCTGCTCGCCGAGTCGGGGGTCCTGCTATCCCAATCCCTCGACTACTCCGCCACGCTCAAAGCGGTTGCGAGCCTGGTGGTACCGTCGTTCGCCGATTGGACGGCGGTGGATATGCTCGGTCCAGGGGCCACCATCGTGCGAGTGGCGACGATCCATCAGGACCCCGATAAGGTTTCTGCTTCGAACGAGCTCCTCCGACGGTGGCCGATCAAGCTGGATGATCCTGGCGGCGTGGCGAAAGTGCTCCGGACGCATGAGCCCGAATTCGCGCCCAAAATCCAGCACGGGGATTTCGGAATGGGAATCGGCGATCCCGAACAAGCCGAGACGATCCGCGCGCTCGCCCTGACTTCGATCATGATCGTGCCCGTGATGAATCGGGATCGCATCTACGGCGTGCTCACCGTTGCCCAGTCGGAATCGGATCGGCATTTCACTTCGACGGATTTGGAGGTCGCATGCGAAATCGGACGCCGGGCGGGTCTCTCCGTCGAGAACTCCCTTAACGCCAAAGCCGCGGAGATGGAACTGGAGGAGCGGACTCGAGCGGAGGAGCAGGTTCGCCACCTCAACGAGGACCTCGAGCGTCTGGTCGAAGATCGGACCCTCGAACTCGCGGCGGCGAACAAGGAGCTTGAGGCGTTTTGCTATTCGGTTAGCCACGACTTGAGGGCACCGCTTCGCAGCATCGACGGATTCACGAAGGCGATTCACGACGACTATTTCCCGCTTCTCGACGAGGCTGGACGCGACTACCTAGCCCGAGTCAGGAGCGCCGCGCAGCGGATGGATGAACTGATCACCTCGTTGCTGACCCTCAGCCGCATCACGCGGTCCGAGATGAAGCGTCAGCCAATCGATCTCAGCGAGTCGGCGCAACAGTCCTTCGACGAACAGATGAGGTCACACCCGTCGCCTCATGTCAGGATCGAAATCGAGCCGGGGCTGAAGACCGTGGCGGACCCTCACATGACAAGGTTGGTGCTGGACAACCTGATCTCCAACGCGATCAAGTTCGCCTCAAAGAACCCAGAAGCGCACGTCATCGTCGGGGCGACTGAGTCAAAAGGTCGGCACGCGTTCTTCGTTCGGGACAATGGGGCAGGCTTCAATCCGGCGTACGCGAACAAGCTGTTCATGCCGTTCGAGCGGCTCCACTCACCCAAAGACTATCCGGGCTCAGGGATCGGCCTGGCGACGGTGGAGCGGATTGTAACCAAGCATGGCGGCGAGGTCTGGGCCGAATCTGAGGAAGGGAAGGGAGCAACCTTCTTCTTCACGCTAGGCGACGCCTAGCCCAATCCGAAGGATTGGGGGACGACAACATGCAGTGCGCCGGGCGCGATCTCGAATTCGAACGGGGTACGCCCACCTACTTCGCCATCGATCGTCAGCCGGACGGAGGGTGAGGTCTCGAGCTTTCCCTTCTTGGTGGTAAAGGAGTGAACCTCGGGCAGGTTGACCTGACGCCCTCCCCAGAGATGGAGGGCGAACTTGAGCAGGGCACCTTTGGAACCCGACGCGAGAAGATACCCATTGAGCAGGCGGTCGGTGATTTGCGCCGTTGGAGTAACCGGAAAGGGGCCGCCGTGGAAGCGTCCCGACCCAACCACGAATTGCAGGGTCTTGTGCTCGAACACGCCTTCGTCGGTGGTGAGTTTGGCGAGGAAGGGCTTTGCGGTGGCGACCGCTCGGACCAACGCGAAGGCGTAGACCATCCGCCCGAGCCGCCGTTTGGCCTCGTCGGTCAGCTCCTCGGCGACGCGGGTGGTTAGCCCCGCGGTTGCTACGTTGACGAAGTACCGGTCCCGAATCTTGCCGAGGTCGACGGCGTCAACCTTGCCCTCCACGAGGATTTTGCATGCCGCTTCGACTTGGGACGGGATTCCAAGGTCGCGCGCGAAGGCGTTGCCCGTGCCAAGGGGGAGCACACCGAGCACGGACTCGCTGCCTACAATCTCCTTACTCGCCATGCTGAGGCTGCCGTCACCACCGCCGACGATGATGAGGGGGATCCTCTCCCTTACCGATGCCTTGATCTGGTTCAGTACCTGCTCCGCGTGGGAGAACTTGTAGCTGCCGACGAGTTCGAGTTCCGAATCGCTGAGCCGGTCGTGTGCTTCGCTTGCCCACTCCTTGCCTCGCCGAGATTTGGTGTTGACGATCAGCACCGCCCGTCGCGGCGCGTGAGCGGCAACTTCAGCCGGATCGGATTCAGAAAGCGGTGCGTTCAAATGGACTCCGGCGCAATGGACGCAACCGGGTCCTAGAATGTTTCCCTAACCTGAGAACTTGTACCCAACGCCGCGGACCGTAAGGAGGCGCATCGGATTGTTGGCGTCGACCTCGACGCGGGTGCGGAGCCAGCGAATGTGGACATCCACCGTGCGCGCGTTGACAAACGCATCCTTGCCCCAGACTCGGTCCAGCAGGGTCTCGCGGGAGAACACCTGGCCTGGGTTGCGGGCGAGGAAGTAGAGCAAGGCGAACTCCTTGGGGGAAAGGGAGACGGGTCGGTCGTCCAGCCAGGCTTCATGGCTGCGCGGATCGATGCGTAGATTGCCGCGCTCGATGAGCTCGCGGACGGGCTCGCCGGTTGAGCGTCGTAGGATGGCTTTCACCCGGGCCGCCAATTCACTGAGGTTGAACGGCTTGACGACGTAGTCGTCGGCACCGATTTCCAGGCCCTTGACGCGGTCGGCCTCGTCGGCGCGGGCGGAGATGAAGATGATCGGAGTCGAGGCATCCTTCCGAATAGCGCGGCAGAGGTCGAGACCGCTGCGCTGGGGAAGCATGATGTCGAGGATGATCAGGTCCGGCTTGACGCGGCGGAAAAGGCGCATGCCTTCCTCGGCCGAGTCGGCAGTGAAGGTCGTGTATCCCTCGCGACGGAATTTCGCTTCAACCGTCTCGACGATGGTCGGCTCATCGTCGACGATTAGAAGTTTCACGATCTTATGTTCCCCGGTTCGAAAAGATATAAGCGCATGCGCTTACTATTCTTATCCCCCAACGTTAAGACGCGGTAAAGGTCGCTATCGGCGGCGACGTCGGACCATAACGATTCCGATTCCTATGACTGCCACGATGACGCTGAATGTGCCAACTAAATAGGCAATGCTCTCAGTCGGCTTGGCAGTGTCACGGACGTCGTTATCTCGGTCGACGTGAGTGTAGGTCTCGAAGGTCACGTCGTTGGTGCCTTGGCGGACGAGCATTGCGTCCGTGAAGCGGGAGGCTCGAGAGTAAGCAGCGGCGGAATCCGCAGGGAGCTTGAGATCCTTGAGCGCTATGTCAATGCTGGACGCATCCGGGTCACTCGCCGCTTCCACCGAACCCGGCCAGGCTTGCGAGCCGAGGTGCCCCATTGCCTTCTGATCGCTCAGGAACACCACTTGAAGCCGCCTCTCGTGGATGGCTTTGTTCGTCTGATCTTCGGGCTCCGAGTACGGATAAAACGGTTGGTCGGTTTTGAAGCTCATCCGAACGGCGGTTGTGTCGATGCCGTTTCCGTTGCCGCCCTTGAATTGAAAGGCGGAGATCATCCAGCCTTTCGCGGTGTAGTTCGCCAACCACTTGGTAAGGGCGGGCCGAACGGCGTAGTCATGGACCCTCAGCCACTCGGTGAGGGCATTCGCATCTGAGGCTTTCAAGACGGTGACCAGATACTGGCCGACCGCTTGTTGTTTCACTACCTCAACACTCTTGGCGGGCATCGGTGCCCCCGCGCCCCCACTCCCCTCCTTGTCCTCCGCGACGGGCGGTGAGGTCGCGGCGAAGAGATTGTTGACGACGTAGACGGGGACGTCGACCAACTCGGGAACAGTCGGTGTCGGGACGAGGAAGCCGAAGTCCTTGGCCGCGGTTTTGAAGGAGGCCGTGCGGATAAAATGCTCGGTCTTGTTCTTCGAGTCCCACAAGATCGCCGCCGATTCTGATTGGGTGGCCACGTCATCCCCTGGGTGCGGCGCGGGGGCGCAGGGAAGGGCGGTGGCTGCGAGGGCGGCGGTGGCCACGGCTAGGTTTAGTTTCTTCATGGCAACCTGAGATTGGCATTGTCATCCCGAAGGATGTTTGTGCCGAGGGATCTGATCGTAGTTGCCGAGTGTCAGTACTAGCAATCGGAGCTTCCGGTCAGGTTCCTCGATGTCGCTAGGGCTCGCTCGGAATGACAATTCCTCCCCTCTATACTCTAGCACTCAATACTTCCCTGAGAGGGTAAGTGCCGCGAAACCCGACGCAGGGTTCTAGCGACTTGACATGATTTCGACGTTCGCTCGAGGGACGGTGACCTCTTCGCCCTTGTCGAGCTTTGCCTTGAGCACGCGCACTTCGGTGCCGGAGTCGACGACCATGAGTTGCGCGGGGAGCTCGGTGACCGCGCCGAGGCGGCCGAAGTAGGGCTCGCGGATGACGCGGATCGCGGTGCCGATCTTGAGTTCGAAGGCCTCTTCGGCAATTTGGCTCTTGGCGGCGTCCTCGGGGAGCGGCACGATGATCTCCGGGCGGATGACACCGGCGCGGATCTGGGTCGCGCCATTGATGCTGGCGACCTTGCCTTCGAGGGACTTGAGCAGCTCGAACGTGCGGCCCGCCATCGCGAGGTAGCCGAAGCCCTCGGTAACCATCATCGAGACCGTGATGTTCTCGGTGCCAGTGATCGCGACGCCGATGTCATAGCCGAGGAACTTGATGAGGTCGCTGTCCTTGATGCCTCCGGCAATGAGACCGTTCACGCCGAGTTGGGCGGCCTTTTGGAGTGCTTCGCCCGAGATTCCCGCGCCTCCGACGAGAATCTTTCCTGCGTCGCTGGCCTGGATGTGGCTCGCTTCCAAGACTTCATCGACCGACTTGACGGCGATGCGGATCACGCCGGTGCGCTCGCCGCCGACGCCGAAAATCCCTTGCACGAGCGCGCAGCGGCTCTCGACGATCGCGCCTTCCTCGGGGAGGATGTCGGCGATCTGGCCCTGGATGTAGGCGTTGATCTCGATCGGGATCGACGGCTCGCGGACGAGGATGTTTCCGGTGACTTCGGAGATCGCCTCGACGGTGCCGGTGGTTTCCGCTTCGATCTTGGTCTTGAACTTGCCGAGGAAGCCCTTGGTTTCCGCGACGATTTGTCCTTTCTCAATCGGGTCGCCGATCTTGAGCATGAACATGCCGGGTACGTCCTTGGGCTCGATGCCGAGCTTCTCGGCGAGCTTCAGGGTCTGGAGGATGCCCGGTAGGAGCGCGCGGGCAACCGGGGTCTCGGGATTGACCCTGTCGCCGGTGTTCACCAGTACTTGTCCCTTGATGGGCAATCGACGAGTCCGCCGAACCGTAATGTCTCCGCTGACGGTCAGTCCGGGCGTGTATGCGCTAGCCAAAGTTTCGTGATCCTCCAAAGCGGCCCGCCAGGTTTGGCAGGTCGGGTGCATTTTACTCTCTGGCGAGTTCGTGGTGCGGGTTGGCTAGCGACCTTGCAGGAAGATCGGAATCACACCGCTGATCGCGAGGAGCATGAGGCAGAGCGCGAAGGCCGTCGTGAACGCCTTCTTGAACCGCGAGCGTGGCCAAAGGACGCCGACGGCGGTCGCGCCCAACATGATGAGGAGTGGCAATTGAGAGGCTCGAAGGATGTCGTCCGCGCTCACGTCTTCATATAAGCGCGGGTTCTCCAGCCTACGCAATTGGGTCGGTTGTTTTGGCTCGTGGCTAAGTTCAGAACTCACTCGCTTAGATTCAACTCTCACTTTCTCACTCTCACTTTTCTACACGCTGTTTAATGGCGCTCTTTTGGTTGGAGACAAGCAATTGGCTACCTGGTTCGGAATGCCGCTCAAACATAAGCAGGTGTCACTCCGAAGTCTCCCTCGCAATTAAATGGGCGCGTGAAGGCAAGAAGTCAACCAAACGCTACGACTCTTGGATCCGCTACCCTATTTTGTTGGCGACTCCAAGGCTGCACAGGTTGGAAAACCTGCGCTACTAACTCCGCTAGTGCGTCGCTGGAGCGGGGATTTCCATGTCTGAGGAGTGGCCGGGGAAGAGCTTGGCGGCGGGATCGAGCTTTTGCTTAGCGAAGCAGACCGCGCTAACGGCTTCGCCGACGCCGGTGGCGATGAGCTTGAGTTTGCCGGGGAAGGTGCAGACGTCGCCGACGGCGAAGACGCCGGGGAGGTTGGTTTCGAACTGGTTGTTCACGACGACCTGGTTCTTCTCGATTTCGAGGCCCCAGGTTTTGATCGGTCCGAGGGAGGATTTGAACCCGACGTTGACGATCACGTGGTCGATCTCGACCTTTTCGGCTTCGTTGGTGTGGCCCGAGTGAAGCGTGACGTGGGTGAGCTGGCCGTTACCGTGGAGTTCGGCGATTGAACACCAGAGCTTCATCTTGACGCTCGAGTTCTTGACCTTCTCGACCGAGTCTTCGTGAGCTTTGAAGACATCGCGGCGGTGGACGAGGGTGATCTGGTCGGCGATGTCTTCGAGGTTCATGCACCAGTCGAAGGCGCTATCGCCGCCGCCGACAATGACGAGTTTTTTGTCCTTGAAGATGGACTTGTCCTTGACTCCGTAGTGCAGGTTCTTGCCAGCGAACTCGTCCTCGCGTTCGACGCCGAGCTTGGTCGGGGTGAAGGCACCCGCTCCGGCGGAGATGATTAGGGTTCGGGTCGGATACTTGTGGCCTTGGTCGGTGGTGAGGGTGTAGCCGTCGGCGGTTTTCTCGATCTCGGTCGCGGTTTCTTCGAGGCAGAGGAGCGGGTTGAACTGCGTGCCCTGGGCGGCCATGTCTTTGGCGAGATCTCGGGCAAGCACTTTCGGGAAGCCCGGCATGTCGTAGACGTACTTCTCGGGATAGAGGGCGGTGAGCTGCCCGCCGAGTTCAGGGAGGGAGTCGATGATCCGCACCGACATGCCGCGGAGTCCGGCGTAGAAGCTGGCGAAGAGGCCGACGGGGCCTCCGCCGAGGATAGTGACGTCAACAGTTTCGAACGACATGGATGGTTGCTAGGGTACCCCCGCTCTTGACGACGGTTTAGGGGCCGGTCGGCGAGGGAGCGTCGGTTCCGAGGCTTTGCCGACAGGTGTGTCGGCGCTCCCAGTTATGAAGGACGAGCTAGAGGCCCAGTTTCAATCGGAGTGCCTCAAGGTCGGCTTCTCGCTCCACCGTCACGGCGGTCGCGCGCTTCCCTACCGGCGGGTGGGTCCTGCGAGGTAGGCAGCCCCCGCTTCGATGAGAACGAGCACCTGATTCTTGTTAGGAGTCTCAGGGGCGACGGAGTTCTGGGCGAACTGCGTGATGAGGGTGTGCTGGCGGGTCTTGACCAGCCACTCGCTCGATTCGGAGATCTTAGCTTGGGATATTGCAGAGAGGATTACCAGCAGGAAGACGGCGAATCGGCGTTGAGGGAAGACCATCGGCCAATAAGCATAGGGGATTTTGGCACCCCTCTGGGGGGTGGTTGGTAGGAAAGTTTGGATTATATGTCCGTAAAAGGGGGGTGCGACGTGGGGATCTGGGGTCCATCGACTCGCAAGCTCGCTCAGTAAGGCTGTCAACCTTCCTTTGTGATCCATTGACCGTCCTCCAGAGCGAAGCGCCGAGCCCTAGCGAAGGCAGCGAAGTCGAAGGATCCTCCGTCCAGGCTCCGATTTTCTGCGCGCCAGTTCTCTAAGTCGGAAGCTTTGTCAGTGATCCTTCGACTGCGTCGACTCGCTAGGGCTCGTCAACTCCGCTCTGGATGGCGGGGACAGAACTGACAAGTGAAGGTTGACAGCTACTGAGGATGACGGTCTTGGGGGCCGGGCAGCTTGGAATTACCGCTCGGTGCGTAGGAGCACGGCTTGCCGGGAAGCAGTTCCGGTTTCTCTGTCAACTACAGGTCCGGACAAACCGTGGCACCCCATTCCATCGAGGCAAATGAAGCTTGGCAACCTACTGAGGGCAAGGGTCTCAGGGGCTGGTCAGCGAAGTGGTGTCGGCTCCGAGGCTTTGCCGACAGGAGTGTCGGCGCTCCCAGATATCCCTTACAAAGAAAATGCGGCCCTCCCCAAACGGGAAGGGCCGCACAAAACAACGCGACCTTAAACGGTTGCGCGGGTCTGTTGGACTAGGTAGCTGAGGAACGAGGCGTTGTTGGCGGTTCGCTTGATCAGTTTGATCAGCGACTCCGTAGCGTCGATGCTGTTCTGCTCCTTGGCCATGAGGCGGCGGAGTTGGACGACGCCGTCGTAGACGTCCTTCGGGAAGAGGAATTCCTCGTGCCGAGTCGACGAGCGGCGGACGTCGATTGCGGGCCAGATTCTCCGGTCGGCGAGGTCGCGATCGAGGATCACTTCCATGTTGCCGGTGCCCTTGAGTTCCTCGAAGATCGAGTCATCCATCTTGGAGCCGGTGTCGACAAGCACCGAGGCGATGATCGTGAGCGATCCTCCTTCCTCAATGTTTCTCGCGGCGCCGAAGAAGCGGCGGGGGCGATAGAGGGCGGACGGATCGAGACCACCGGTGAGCGTTCGGCCCGACGGGTTAATCGTCAAGTTCGAGGCTCGGGAGAGACGCGTGATCGAGTCGAGCAGGATGGCCACATCGCGGCCGGCTTCGACGAGGCGCTTGGCCTGGTCGAGGCAGAGCTCGGCGACGCGCATATGGTTCTCGGGCGGCTCATCGAACGTGGAGGAGATCACCTGGCCGCGCACGGAGCGCCGCATGTCGGTGACTTCTTCCGGTCGTTCGTCGACCAGGAGGACCATGAGATAGACCTCAGGGTGGTTGGTGACGATCGCGTTGGCGATCGACTTCATGATCGTGGTCTTACCTGCCTTGGGCGGGGAGACAATGAGGCCGCGCTGGCCCTTTCCGATCGGGGAGATGAGGTCAATAATGCGGTTCGGGATCGCGTCGGGGACGGTCTCCACGTTGATGCGTTCTAGCGGATAGAGCGGGGTGAGCTCGTCGAAGTTCTTGCGGCGCTGCATCTCGGGAGAGGCGGTGCCGAAGGTGTTGACGCTCTCGACGCGAAGCATGCCCTGATACTTCTCGCCTTCTTTGGGAGTGCGAACGAGGCCGAAAACGGAGTCTCCGTTGCGGAGACCGAAACGTTTGACCTGGCTTTGGCTGACGTAGACGTCCTGCGGAGAAGGTTGGTAGTTGTCCTTCCGCAAGAATCCCCAGCCGTCGTTGAGCAACTCGAGGACCCCACGGGCATACAGCCCGCCGGTCTCGGCGTTTCGGACGCGGAGAAGTTCTTCGATGACCTCATGCCGAAGCATGCTCTTGGGGTCGATTTTCGCGGCCTTGCATTCCTTGAGGATTGCCGCCGGGGTCATCTCATCGAAGAAGTTGTAGCCCAGTTCGGGCAAATTCTCGAGGTCGGCTTGGGACTCGTTCTTGGGGATGCCGTCGCGATTGCGGTTGTTGTTACCGCCTCCGCCGCCGCCGCGGCGACGGCCACCGCCGCCACCTCCGCCCTGGTTGTCCGACTTTCGAGGTCGAAATTGATGAATCATGTTTTTCCTGAAACGAAAGATCTTCGCCGAGGCCGGAGACTCAGGCCCTTAGGATTCGCGGAGGATTGCGATGTACGGCAAATTGCGGTAACGCTCGTCGTAGTCCAATCCGTAGCCGACCACAAACTCATTCGGGATATCGAAGCCTACGTACTCCACCGAGGTCGGAACCTTCATTGCCTCCGGCTTACGGAGCAGGCTCACGACCTTGAGGGTTTTTGGCTTCCGGGTGCCGAGCAACTCGCGCAAGTGGTTGAGCGTCGCCCCCGTGTCTACGATGTCTTCCACGATAAGGACGTTTCGTCCCTCGATATTGACATCAAGATCTTTTCTTATTTGTACCACGCCTGAGGAGGATTTCCCGCTCCCATATGAGCTGACTTGCACAAAATCGATCGAAATGTCACCTTTGAGGCGTTTTGCGAGGTCGGCGAGGAAGAGAAAGGAGCCTTTGAGGACGCCGACGAGCAAGATCGGCTCGTCTCCGTAGTCGGCTTGGATCTGGGCGGCGAGTTCGTCGGCGCGGTCGGAGATCGCCTCGGTGGAGATGTGGACGTCGAGGTGGGTCGGCATGGAAGCCGTAACGATACCTCTGAGTTGGAGTTGGAGGGAATCACAACTAGGCATCTGGCTCTCGGTCACACCCTTTGCCAAACCGCGCTCGCAGGCTCGCTGAGCAAAGCGGTGGCAGGGAGTCTGTTGCATTGCTTTGGGTTGCCTTCGATTATTAGGCTGCGGTTCTGGTTCGAGCCCTCCCTTGAGGGAGGGTTGGGAGGGTGACCAACTGCCCCAGGTTCCCCATTCCAGTCACTCGGTCACCCCTCCCACCTCCCCTCAAGGGGAGGCTTCCCGAGGGCCTAAGAATATTAGGCGATTTGGACCTGCGGGACGAGCAATGCAACAGACTCCCTGTCACCGCACTCTAAAATTGACCTTTGGCTCGGACGGATCTTCGCCCTCCAACTCCTACTTCGCGACGGGCGTCGTGAGATAGAAGAAATCCCCCAAGCCTCGCGAGGCTTGAGTGGGGCCGTCCGACTGCGCCATCTGAACCGTGATCCCCTTCTCTCCCGTGCGTTTGAAAACTCGGTAGTTGATCCCTTGGCCGTACATCGAGTGGCCGGAGCCGGCGATGACGACGAAGACTGTTTTGGAATCATGCGGATGCGCGGCGAGGTACTTGATCGCGGTGTCCGCCATCCCCTCGTCCCAGAGGACCTGGGCGGCGTAGATGTTGTCTCCGGTCGGGCCGGTCATGGGGTGGCCGCCCATGAGGGCGCCGAAGACCTCTTTGTGGGCGTTGTTGGTGAGCGACAAATCAGCCGGAAGTTGGGCTTTCCACTCGGGGGTGAGGGCGGCGTAGCCACCTTTGCCAACGGCGCGGACCCAATCGCGGGGGACGTTGAGGCCGATGAGCGGTAGGTGGTGCTGGCGCACCGACTCGAGGACCGGGCGATAGAAGCCGTAGTCGTAGCCCCACTGTCCCTTCCAATCCACCTGGGTGAGGAAGGCGTCTTCCTTCAGTTTGTCGGCCGACCAGAGATCAAGGACATCTTGCTTTGGGCGGGTGATCATCTCAAGCCCCACGATTACGCGGCGGTGACGCTTGACGAGGGCTTCGATGACGTCGGCTTCCATCTGCTGGTGCAGTTTGGTCGCGTGATTTTCTCCGAGAAATACCCAGCCCTTGCCGTCGGCCGCTTTGGCGATATCCGCGACAGTGGCGGGCGTTTGCAGGCGCAAATCGGTGAGACTGACCGGCGAGACGGTGACCTCGGTGTTGATCGCGAGGCGAAGGGGATCGGGCGTTTGGTCCTGGGCGTGAGCCGGAGCGCCGCCTTGGGCAGTCTGAATTAGCAGAGCCGCGGAGATGAGAAGAGACATGCAAGGATTGTACGCCGTGGGGGCGAGGGGTAGGCTGACGACGTGAGGTTCGCGGTCATTACGTTTTGCGCACTTGCCGCGGTGGGATGCGGGTCGAAGAAGGCGGACGTTGCAGAGGCGGCGACTCCGGGGCCGAGCGCGATTGCGACGCCGTCTCTTCCTGCCGATCCCAACGAGGCGTTGCATGAGCAGCTCAGCTCAGGGCATTTCCAGCTCTCCGCGACCTTGGACTCGATCCAGGAAGCCCTGAAGCTCGCCAAGCAGATCAAGAAGGACGCCAAGGGGACGATCGCCGAGGCGATGGCGGACGTGGTGGACCGGATCGATAGCTGTGGGTCGACGTTGTCTGAGCACATCGAGGATGCGCCGGGTGTCGCGGATGTCAAGAAGGATTTCGCCAAGTACGACGACCAACGGATCAAGACGATCGACGACGTGAACGATACGATCGCGGAGCTTAAGGAGGTCAAGGGGATGGTCGCCGGTTTGACCGGGGATACGCCCGACCTTGAAGACGAGATCACCAAGCTGGCCGCGCTGATCGCTCAGGCGATGGACGACGCTGAGGGGACGCTGAAGGCGTTCGGCGGGAAGGAGCAGCTTCCGGGTTCGGTGCCTTTGAATCCGAGTCCGAACGCGAGCCCAAGTCCTTCGGGGTAGCGCCGGACCTTGTTTTGGACAAGTGCAAGGCCCTGGCCGTGCTTTGCATTCCGAGAGGTTGCGGGCAGGTGTCCCAGCAAGCAGCATTGGCGGCGACGCGTCGCCTGATGGAAAGCACGGCCGGGGCCATGCACTCTAAGGACTGAACTGGTGCCGGGAGCGGGAGTCGAACCCGCACTGAGTCACCCCAAATGGTGTTTGAGACCACCGCGTCTACCATTCCGCCATCCCGGCCAGCGCCAGAAATGTACCCTGTGGGCGGCGTTTGGCGTTAGGCGTTAGGCGTTCGGTAGGACAAATTTGCCACTTTCGGCGTGCTTCGCCAATTTTGAATGCTCCGGCCCAACGCCTAACGCCCGACGCCGGGCGCCCGAGTAAACTCCCCTGCCATGAAGGTCTTGGTTGCGGATAAGTTTGAAAAGAGCGGTTTGGACGGGTTGATGGCTCTTGGGGTCGAGGTGATCTATGAGGCCGATCTCAAGGATGAGGCCCTTGGGAACCGAATCCGCGAGACGGGCGCGGGCGTCCTGATCGTGCGTTCGACCAAGGTCACCGCGCCGATGATGGACGACTCGAAGCTCGGGCTCATCATCCGCGCCGGCGCGGGCTACAACACGATCGATGTGACTGGCGCGAGCGAGCGCGGCATCATGGTCAGCAACTGCCCGGGCAAGAATGCCCTTGCCGTCGCCGAGCTTGCCTTCGGCCTTATTCTCGCCTGCGACCGCCACATTCCCGATAACGTGATCCAGTTCCGACAGGGCAAGTGGAACAAAAAGGAGTTCTCCAAGGCGAAGGGCCTTTACGGCAGCACCTTGGGCCTGATCGGCATGGGGAACATCGGCCAGGAGATGATCACCCGCGCAAAGGCATTCGGGATGAATGTGGTTGCATTCTCGCGCTGGATGACCCCCGACGTCGCCGCCGCGCTTGGGATCGGGCGGGCCTCTTCGCTTGAAGAGGTCGCGCGAATGGCCGACGTAGTCAGCGTCCATGTGTCGCTCACGCCGGAGACCAAGAAGCTCCTTTCGACGGACTTCTTCAACAAGATGAAGGCGGGCGCGACGTTCGTCAATACGAGCCGCGGTGAGGTGGTGGAGCAGGCGGCGCTTGAGAAGGCGATGGCGGAGAAGGGAATCGTGGCTGGTCTCGACGTCTTCGACGACGAACCGTCCGGCGGGGAGGGCGAGTACTCGGGCAGTCTGAAGAACAACCCTCGCGCCTACTGCACCCACCACATCGGCGCGAGCACGGACCAGGCTCAGGAAGCCGTCGCCGCCGAGACAGTGCGAATCGTGAAGGAGTACCGGGCGACCGGCACCGCGCCGAACGCGGTGAACATCAAGAAGGCGGAGGTCTCGACCCACTTGCTTGTGGTGCGTCACCTCGACAAGGTTGGCGTGCTCGCCCACGTGCTTGGTGTTTTGAAGGACGAGGGCGTGAATGTGCAGGAGATGGAGAACATCATCCTCGGGGGCGGGGCCAAGTCCGCGATCGCCCAGATCGCCATGGATCGCGCGCCGAGCGACGAAGCGTTAAGCAAGATCAAGCTCTACGACGCGGTGTTCGATGCGAGCGTTATGGCGATTCGGTAGGGAAGGTATTTGGTCAAATCAATACCTCAATACCGCGCCCGCTATCTCCGTCGCCAGGGATCAAAACTGGTGGCTTTGGCAACTGGACGTCTGGCGTTGGCTTGGATCGATTCGATTTCTAGCTCATTGACGGACACGAATCGGTAACCGCGTGACCGCAGCGTGTCGATGATCGTGGGAAGTGCCTCGATCGTCTCGGGGATTCCGTCGTGAAGCAGGATGATTCCGCCCGGGTGGGCGGTGGTGAGGACCTTCTGGATGATCGTCGGGACGGGTAGGCGCTGGTAGTCGCCGGGATCGTCGGTCCAGAGGGTCGTGATCAGGTTCAGATCGGTCGCCGCTTTGAGCACGGAGTCGTTGAAGTCGCCGCCTGGCGGGCGACAGTATTTGGGCGTTCGGCCGGTGAGCTTCTTGACGATGTCGTTGCACTTCTGATACTCGTCCATCACCTGGCTCGTGGTGAGCCCTTCGAGGCAGGGATGGGTGAAGGTGTGGTTCTCGACCAGATGTCCGTCCCACGACTCACGGCGGATCAACTCCGGATACTTGGCCGCCATCTTTCCGACGACGAAGAAGGTGCAGGGGACGTGATACTGCTTGAGGACGTCAAGTAATCGACCCGTGACCTGACCATGAGGGCCGTCATCGAACGTGAGGGCGATCGTCTTCTCGGTTGGGTCGCCCTTGAGGAGTGCGAGATAGCCCGCCTTCATCTGCTCGGGGCTGAGCTTGGCTTTGGGGCGCCTGAGCCCAAGTTCCCGCACGACTTGCTCACGACTCATCCCCGCGAATGAGTGCATGGAGGCATGGGAAACGGTCCGCAGACCGAGGAAGGACGTTACAATAGCGGCAAGAATCATTGAGGTCGCACGAGACTGTATCTGCGTCATTCCATAAATCGCAACAGTGAGCCGGTAATTAATGTAGCTGAAGTGACAAGAGGGACTGGGACCTTGCGGCGAACATCGCAAGGATGTCGAACCTAAGACCCGGGCCAAGTACACTCCCTAAGTGCTCCTATCGCTCTCAAATGTCGCCAAGCACTTTGGCGTCGATATCGTCCTGGAGAGCGTCACCTTCCGCCTTGACGCTCGGGAGAAGGTTGCGATGGTCGGCCGGAACGGTACCGGCAAGACGACGCTGCTCAAAATCCTGACCGGCCAGTACGCCCCCGACGCGGGGTCCTTTCACCTTGCCCGAGGCGCGAAGGTTGGCTATCTTCGCCAGGAGACCCAGGTTGACGAAGGGAAGACGGTGCTGGAGGAAGCCCAGACGGCGCTCGCCGATCAGCTCACGATGCGCAAGCGCCTTGAGGAGCTGGAGGCCAAGCTCGAACATGGGGCGACCGACGAGGACCTCGAAGAGTACGCTTTACTCCATGAGCACTTCCTCGAATCGGAGGGCTACTCCGCAGAGCGCGATATCCGGACGGTCTTGATTCGGATGGGATTCGAGGAAACCGAGTTCGACAAGCCGACCGCCAAGCTATCAGGCGGCGAGCGAACGCGCCTCGCGATCGCTCGGCTCCTGCTTGAAGAGCCAGATCTACTGATTTTGGACGAGCCGACAAACCATCTTGACCTTCAGGCCACAGAATGGCTAGAGGGCTGGATTCGCGGCTATCACGGCGCGGTGTTGCTCGTGAGCCACGATCGCGCATTC
This sequence comes from Fimbriimonadales bacterium, assembly GCA_038216655.1. Classification (GTDB taxonomy): domain Bacteria; phylum Armatimonadota; class Fimbriimonadia; order Fimbriimonadales; family Fimbriimonadaceae; genus JAFDWR01. The sequence goes on along the minus strand of JBBQPZ010000013.1, from coordinate 44,569 downwards.
CTTGAGAACACGGTCGAGCGAGTTCTGGAATTGAAGGACGGGACGGTCAAGTCGTATCCGGGCAACTTCACCCAATTCCTTCGTCTGCGGGCCGAGGAAGACGCGCGCCAGGTCGAGGTTGCAAAGCTGCAGGACCGAGAGATCGCCAAGATGGACGAGTTCGTCCGGCGGTTCATGAACTCGCAACGCACCGCCCAGGCCCGCGGTAGGCAGAAGATCATGAACCGCATGATCGAGGGTCGCGTCGAGGCTCCGAAGGCCGAGAAAGGAATGAAGGGCGGGTTCGAGAAGGCCCAGCGCAGCGGCGAAATCGTCATCGAGTGCGAGAAACTCGCGATGGCCTTCGGTGACGAGACGCTGTTCAACGACTTGAACTGGGTTGCGCGCTACGGCGAGCGATGGGGGGTGGTCGGCGAGAACGGTTCTGGCAAGTCGACCTTGATGAAGATCGTGCTCAGCCTGATGGATTCCACCGCCGGTCGCGCCAAGCTCGGGGCGGGCGTGGTGGCGGGCTATTTCCGACAAGACGGCGAGGACCTCGACCCGTCGCAGTCGCCAATGGAGTTCATGATCTGGGAGTGCGACATGGAGCCGCCCGCGGCGCGGAATCTGCTTGGGCGCTTCCTGATCTCGGGGGATGACGCGTACCGTCCGATCAAGACGATGTCCGGTGGAGAGAAGAACAAGCTATCCTTGGCGCGTCTGACTAACCTTCGTCCGAACTTACTAATCTTGGACGAGCCGACGAACCACCTCGATATGGCCTCGCGGGAAGCGTTGGTTGAGATTCTGAAGGACTACAAAGGAACGCTGATCCTGGTGAGTCACGATCGCCACCTGCTCGGTGAAGTGACGGACCACACCCTCGACATGCGGAAGGCGGGTCCGGTGATCTACCCCGGCTCGTACACAGAGTATCGGGCGCGGCTGGCCAAGGGGCCGCTGCCCGTGGCCAGGCCGACTAAATGGGCAGTCGTCCAGAAGCCACCGGAGCCGGCGCTTTCCCCGCGGGAGATGAGCAAGGAAATCTCGCGGCTGGAGAAGCTGGTCGAGCAGCTTGAGCGCCAGGTTGCCGCCGATGAAAAGGCGTTGAAGGATTTAGAGCACGAACTCGGGAACCTGCCGCCGACGGCGGACGTATTTGCCCTCACGCAGCGACACGCTCATCTTCAAGATGTTCTCGCCGGTCGGATGTCGGCTTGGGAAGAGACGGCCTTGAGGTTGGAAGTTCTGGTCGCGGCGCGAGGCTAGCGACGATGGCGTCCCTTCAGTTTTCCCCGGCGACCGATTTCTCGATTGCGGAGCTTGCCCGACTCTTCACGGCGGGTTTCGAGGGGTATCTGATTCCGGTGGCAGTGGGTCCGGAGCTCCTGGCCCGGATCATCCGGCGCGATGGGACCGATCTGAGCCGCAGCCTTGTGGCCGTTCGCGAGTCCGAGCCGGTTGGCCTGGCGATGGTCGCCCCCCGATACGAGCGGATTCGCTTAGCGGGGATGGGGATCGTTCCGGGGGCACGGCGTACGGGAGTGGGTCGGGCGCTGTTGACCGAGTTTCTTACTCGGGCGAAGGCCGAGGCGTTTGAGCAGGCTTGGCTTGAGGTGTTCGAGCAGAACATTGCTGCCCTGAGTCTGTATCAGTCGGCGGGGTTTACAATGGTCCAGCGGCTCTATGGCTACACCCGCGAGCCGATGCCACCCATCGCCGCGGGCGAGTTACGCGAGGTTTCGTTGGGCGGCTACGTCGCCGCTTTGAAATTGGAGAAGGCTCAGCTGCCTTGGGTGCAGAGTCCGGAGCAAGCGACGACGATCGCCCTGCCGAATCGAGCTTGGACTCTGGATGGTGACTGCATCGCGGTCTTCGCCGCACCTCCGGCGGTTGGCCCTATCGGGCTGATGGGTCTGTACACCCGACCGGAGGCACGTCAGCAGGGAAAGGCTCGGCGGTTGCTCCACACGATCCAGGCGCGGTATCCGGGCCGGAGATGGGGAATCCCACAGGTGACCCCTGAGTCGATGGCCCCATTCTTCGAGGGGTTGGGTTTCTCGAGATCAGAACTGAACCAGTTTGAAATGCGTCTGATGCTTGATCGCTGACCCCAGCCCATGGGGCGAGGCGAAAGGTAAAGTCACTTTATGCCCGATGAATTCGAGGAGGCGCCAGGACCCGAGGATCTCAACCAGCCGCCGTCGTTCTTTCCGACCGACGACGAGTTGCCGCGCCAGCCGGGCTCGATGGGGGAGCTCGTCGAAGTCCAGATCGACGGGGTTTACCAAGAGGAGACGGCCACGTCGGCTTCGCTGTTTGTTCGGCTGACCGATGGAGAGCGGGTGCTACCGATTCGGATCGGGGGATTCGAAGCGCACGCGATCAATTCGACGCTCGAAGGGGTACGCCCCGACCGGCCAATGACCCACGACCTGATGCGCAACATCCTGGAGCGCCTGGACGTAAGCGTGGATCGAGTGGTGATCGACGACCTCTGGAACGGGATCTACTACGCGAAGATATATCTCAAGACGGCCAAGGAAGAGATCGAGATCGACGCGCGTCCTTCGGACGCTTTGGCTACCGCCGTTCGTTTTGGGGCTTCGATTTTCGTGGCGGAAGGGATTCTGGAAGAGTCGGGCGATGAGTAGCTTTTCCCAGTGGTAGTGGTAGTGGCATCCAAAGCCTGCCCCAGACCGTCATCCTTCGACTTCAGAATCATCGCTTAGGCTCGATTCTTCCGCTCAGGATGACGGACAGAAGGGTAAACAAGTGAAGGTTGACAGGCTAGTCCGGCCGACGGAGGAATGTGGACCCGGACACAGGCGGGCCACCAGCGGTAACATCGTCCCGATGGATCCTGCCGCCCGCGCTGCCGAGTTACGACAGTTGGTCGAGCATCACGCCTACCGTTATTACGTGCTCGACTCGCCTGAGATCGGGGACGGCGAGTACGACCGGCTCTTTCGCGAGCTTCAGGACCTTGAGCAGGCGCATCCCGAGCTTGCCACTCCTGACAGCCCGACCCAACGCGTCGGCGGTCTTCCCGTCGATGGGTTCCTTCCACATCACCACATCGTGCCGATGCTGTCGCTTGACAACTCCTTCTCCGAGGAGGAGCTTCGGGCCTTCGACGATCGTGTCCGCAAGGGGCTCGGCGAAGGCGATCCGACCTACCATGTCGAGCTCAAGTTCGACGGCGCTTCGATCTCACTTACCTACGAGGACGGCGTCCTGACTCGGGCGACTACCCGGGGCGATGGAACGACCGGGGAGGAAGTCACGCCGAACGCCCGCACCGTGCGCGGCATCCCGATGCGCCTGCGTGAGCCGTTGCCCGGGTTGATCGAGGTGCGGGGAGAAGTGGTGATGCTGCGGCGGAACTTCGACGAGCTGAACCGACTCAAGGCAGAGCGGGGCGAGCAGTTGTTCGCCAACCCGCGCAACGCCGCCGCCGGCGGACTGCGCCAGCTCGACTCTCGTCTTACCGCATTGCGGAAATTGAATTTCTTCTGTTACGGCGTGGGCGCAGTGGAGCTGCGGCAGGGGCGGCGGATCGCGGACACCCAGTCAGGCATTCTTGCGCGTCTGAAGGACCTCGGTTTCGCCGTTCACGGCGAAACAAGGGTGCTAAGCGGCGTCGAAGCGCTGCTCCAGCGGGTTCAAGAGGTCCACGACCTCCGACCGTCTCTGCCGTTCAACATCGATGGCACGGTCATCAAGGTCGAGTCGTTGGATCTGCAAGAGGATTTGGGCTCGACTGCCCGCGGTCCGCGCTGGGCGATCGCTTACAAGTTTCCTGCAGAACAAACCTTCACCCGGCTCAACTCCGTCATCAACCAGGTGGGGAGGACGGGGACGATTACGCCGGTAGCTGACCTCGAGCCGGTGCAAGTTTCGGGGGTCACCATCACCCGCGCGACGCTCCACAACTATCAGGAGTTGCGGCGCAAGGACGTCCGGGTCGGCGACACCGTGATCGTTCAGCGCGCGGGAGATGTGATCCCCGAGGTCGTCGGGCCGGTTCTTGAGAAACGGGTAGGGGATCCCCCCGTTCCGGAAGAGCCGACGGAGTGTCCCGAGTGCGCAACCCGGCTCGTAAGGAAAGAGGGGGAGGTCGCGCTCAAGTGTCCCAACAAGCAATGCCCGGCCCAAGTTGCGGCGAAGATTCGGCATTTTGTGATTCGTTCCGCGATGGACATCGAGGGGCTTGGCGAAAAGCTGATCGACCGGTTTCTGGAGCTCGGGTTCTTGTCTGATATCCCTTCGATTTTCCGGTTGCACGAGCGGAGAGAGGAGTTGGCCGGGTTGGACCGATTGGGTGAGCAGAGCGTCGACAACCTGTTGAAGGGGATCGAGGCCTCGAAGACGCGATCGCTCGACAAGCTCATTTTTGGGCTTGGGATTCGATTCGTTGGCGACCGAGGCGCGGCAGATTTGGCGAAACACTTTCGCTCGCTGGACAAGCTGCGCGAGGCGACTTACGACCAGTTGATCGAGGTGTCAGATTTCGGACCTCGGACGTCCAGCGAGGTTGCGGAATGGTTGGAAGAGACCGAGAATCAGATGGTGCTCGACCAACTTCTGTCGCTGGGTCTCCAGCCGGTTGAGCCTGAAGGACCCGCCTCGGATCTTTTTGCTGGCCAAACGTTCGCATTTACGGGCAAGCTAGAGAGGTTTCCGCGCGAAGCGGCGGAAGCGGTGGTCGAGAACATGGGTGGCAAGGCAGCGGGAAGCGTGAGCAAGGCAACGACCTACGTGGTCGCAGGCCCGGGTGCTGGCACCAAGCTCGCCAAGGCGGAGCAGCTTGGCGTCGCCGTGTTGACCGAAGAGGAGTTTCTCGCAATGCTTCCGGAGGGGAGCCTCTGAGCGTTTTCACTGAGGTCGTGGGTGGGGGACGTCTCGACATCGCGTTGTGCGCGTCGAGCGGCCAGGCGTTTCGCTGGCGCAAGCAGGAGAACGGCGCGTGGGTGGGATCCGATGGCCCGACCTGGTATCGGGTTTTCCAGCTCGACGACGAGACGCTCGGCGTCGAGACCAACGGCGAGCGCGAGGATTTCCGCCACTACTTCCGGCTGGATTGGGACGCGATCGAGATCGAGCGCGAGATTCTTCGGAACGGTCCAGAGCTGGAGCCTTATATGGATGCCCTGCGGGGTTTGAGGTTGCTGCGTCCGTACAGCGCGGTCGAGGCCTTTTACGGCTTCCTGTGCACGCCGAACAACAACCTGACGCGGATCACCGCGATGAATCGGTATCTGTCGACGCTGGCACCGATGGTAACCCACCTTGACGGGGTGGCGGTGCATTCCTTCCCGGGGACGGAGATGATCGCCGACTTGGAGGAGGATCTGCTCCGGGAGGCGGGCTTTGGCTACCGCGCGGCGACGATCCCCGCGGTGGCTCAGCAGGTACGGGAACGGGGCGGGGATGCCTACATCATCGGCCTGCGTCGGGTGAAGTACGAAGTCGCGCGAGCGGAGTTGATGACGATAAAAGGGATCGGTCCGAAGTTGGCGGATTGTATTTGTCTGTTTGCCCTGAACCACACCGAGGCGGTCCCGGTGGACACCCACATCTGGCAGGCGGCGACGCGGCTGTTCTTCCCGGAATGGCGGAATGAGTCGCTGACGGCGGCTCGGTACGATGCGATAGGGGATGCCTTGCGAGCCAAGTTCGGCAAGCGCGCGGGTTGGGCGCAGCAGTATTTGTTTTACGACAACCTGCTCAACTGGCGCAGCCGGGCGGGTTAGGCTAGCCCACTTGCATGCCTCAGGGTGGACCGGCTCAAGAGATTGAACAGCCTCGCGCCACACCCTGAGGCTAAGAATTTCTTATTACTTTCGAAGCCCTTCGCCTGAGCCCTTCTCACGAGCGAGTAGCTTTAGCCTCAGGGTGAGGTTTGGGCTGATATCGAGTTTGGTAATGGTTCACCCTGAGGCATGCGAGCGAGCTTCACCAGTAAGCTAGTGGCGATGCGATGGGTTCCTCTTTCGTTCCTGGTTCTGATATGCGCGTCGTGCCGACTGCCGGAACTGTCCGCTCCCGCGGGTGCTCCCGAGGGCATCCGGCTTGTCAAGATCACCGACTCGCGGCTGACCGAAAGCTCGGGGATCGCCCCGAGCCGCGTCCGTCCAGGGGTCTTTTACACTCACAACGACAGCGGCGACACAGCGCGGTTCTTTGCCTTCACCCTCGACAACCCCAAGCTCGAAGAGTTCGACGTCGAGAATGCCGAGGCGAGGGACTGGGAGGATGTGGCGACGGCGACCGTGAAGGGGAAGTCGTACGTTTATTGCGGGGATATCGGGGACAACAAAGAGAAGCGCAAGGCGATCCATATCTACCGCGTTCCGGAGCCGAAATCGGGGGGAGGGAAGGTCGCCGCCGATCAGGATTTGGAACTCGCGTACCCGGACGGTGCGCACAACGCGGAGACCCTTCTGGTGCAGCCGGAGACCGGCGACATCACGATCGTGATCAAGTCTCAGAACAAGACCAGCGGCGTCTATTTTCTCCCCGCTCCGAGGCGGTCGGGGAGTTTTGAGCTGAAGAAAATCGGCGAAATCGACCTTGAACTGGCATTATCACCGGCCCGTTTAATAACGGGGGGCGCGATTTCTGCCGACTCTAAACACTTGGTGCTTCGCACCTACCTCGCGGCCTACGAGTTCGAAGTGCCTGCGCGATTCAACGACTGGGTTCGTTCGAAGCCGCGTGTGGTGGCGTTGAACCACGATCCGCAGGGGGAGGGAATCACCTATCGTTTAGACGGAAAGTGCCTTGTGACGACCAGCGAAGGGACGCCCTGTCCGGTCTCGGAGATACCTCTGGGACGCTAGCGGATGGGCTGGTAGATTTGCTGGCTGATTGACATTTATTGCATCAACGGGTCACAATGGTGCTTCGCAGCCAGGCAAGAGGAGGTTCCAAATGCGCAACTGCTTTCACCAAGTGGGAGCAATCCTTCTTGTTTTCGTGAGTGCCAACGGTGCTTACGCGAACAGGATTAAGAAAGAAGAAGACCGGACGGAGATTCGAGTGGAGTCATTCCCGATTCCCGCCCCGGTTACCTATCAGATCACAAGACAGGTCGGAGTCGGTCGGTTGGTCAAAGCCCAAGAGGGCAAGCCAGGAGCGATCATCCGCACCTTCGAAGTGACCTTCGAGAACGGGAAGCCCGTGCGAAAGCACGAGATCAAGGAAGAAAAGGCCGACCCGTCTCCAACCGTTTTTTACATCGGCAAGGCAGGCAATGGATGGCAGCCTTCACGTGGAAACTATGTGCGTCACCGAGTGATGGACATGGTCGCTACCGCGTACGACCCATCGCCCGCCACGATCGGCCGTGGCGCAACCGGACGCACCCGCACCGGTCTGCGAGCGACGTTCGGCATGGTGGCGGTTGACCCGCGCGTCATCCCTCTCGGCACCTTGGTGTTTGTGGAAGGGTACGGCGTGGCGCTCGCCTGTGACACGGGGGGCGCGATCAAGGGGAACCGCATCGACGTTTGTTACGATCGCAAGAGCACTGCCGACGCCTACGGGAAGAAGCGTGTGCGCGTGCACATTCTGAAGACGCCTTGAATCTAACCGACGCGGGCGTGTTGCGGCAGTTTCTGTCTCGACACGGCTTGGCCGCGAACAAGGGCCTGGGGCAGCATTTTCTCTGCTCCGGGCCTGTTGTTTCTAAGATCGTCGAGGTTTGCGCCGGGTGCCCCGGCGTGTTCGAAATCGGTCCAGGTCCCGGGGTTCTCACCTCCCTTTTGAGCGAGCGCGCCGAGCGCATGATCGCGATCGAACTCGATCCGTTGATGCTCGGGGCTTTGGCAGAGTCTGCGCCTAGGGCAGAGGTTCGTCAGGAGGACGCGCTGGTCGCGAACATTCCTTCGATCCTGCAGGAGCTACCTTCGCCGCGGGCTTTGGTTTCCAACCTGCCTTACTACATCACGGGCCCGTTGCTGACCCGGATCTCGGAGGCGCGGCAGCATTTCTCAGTGGCCGTGTTGATGATGCAGAAGGAAGTCGGGCTGCGGGTGCTGGCGGCGGCTCGGGAATCGGCTCGGGGTTCCTTGTCGGTCTATTTGCAGGCGCAGTTTGATATTACGCGGGTGGCGAATGTGCCGGCGGGGTCGTTCATGCCTCCACCGAAGGTGGACAGCATCGTGCTGGCGTTCCGCCCTCGCTTTTCCGATTTGTCTTCCGAGCAAGAGACGGCTCTGTTCAAGCTTATCCGGGCGGGGTTTGTGCAGCCTCGGAAGACTTTGGCGAATAACCTCGTCGGGCGGTACCACGTGGACCGTTTGGTCGCATTGGAGTGGGAGGCGACGGCGGGACTGGGCGAGAAGGCGCGTCCGCAAGAGCTGACTTTGGAAGAGTGGGTGCGTTTGTCGTTGGCGATTTCGGCGGCTGGGTTCTGACTCGTAGGTGGCTTTGCGCTCGCAGGCTCGCTGGTGAAAGTGGTGGCGGGCCACCGCACTCTAAATAGGACGGGCCGACCCGGAAGGGTCGGCCCGTTTCGCAAATCGGGAGACCTGCGTTACTAACCGCCGAGCTTGCCGCCGTGGAGAGTCTTGCTCGGTGCGTCGATCGTATCGACGCCGTCAAACTCGACGCCCTGCTCCTTGATGTGGGCGATCGCCAGGTCGAGGTTGGCTTTGGAGTAGCCGGAGTAGAGCTTGGACGTCTCGCCGGTCTTGTCGACGACAACGATGTCCAGGCCCATCGTGGCCTTGAACTTCTCGATCGCCGCGCCGTCCGGATCGGGGAGGATGCGGAGCTTGTTGCCCAGGTCCGCCGTGAGCTTCAGCGCTGCTTCGGTATCACCCTTCACGACGCCGACGATGGCCACGCCGCGACCGAGCGAGGTGGCGATGGAATTGAGCATCTTGACCGCGGCCTTTTGGTCGTCGGTCGTCTTGTTCTCAAGGAAGACCACGATCAGCGGCGTGCGGTTCGCACGGAGTTGAATCTGCTGGGTCGCGGGGCCGCTGACGTTGGCGATGTAGCCGACGCGCGGGGTGGCGGCATCGCCCTCAGCGTTTGCCGGGACGTGAGCAATCGCGGCTTCACGGACGTCGTCGAAGTTCGTGAAGCTCAGGCTGTTGGCGCCGTAGAAGGTTCCGCGGTAGTTGCGGTTACCGCCGCCACCCGGGTTGGTGTGGCAGAAGCCGCACTGCTTGCCCTCCTTCTGGGCGTACTGCGGGCGAGCTTGGGCTTCGTAAAGACCCGTCGAGACGACGATGGCGGCGAGGATGACTCCAAAGGCAAGACGCTTCATTTCATTATCATAACGGCTTTCCGCCGGGTTTGTTTCATCGGAATTAACAACTTCTTCCCCGATGACCAGATTCATAATGGAGCGAATGGCGGATACGATTACTAGCAGCCCGGGCGGAATCACCCTTATCGAAGAGGAACTGGGCGGCTTCGGCGGCTTTCCCGACCGGCTGTTTCTCATCTCCGCGGGCGGGGACAAGTACGCGGCGAACAACGCGACCGCACCCGACGGCATGGCACTCGATGGGCTCGCTTGCTTTCCGACTCCCGACGATGCTACGACTTACATGGGTCTGCTTGCGGGGCTATCGGGGGACATCGTTGGGAAGTCCTTCGAAGAAGCTCGGGAGATTGCGCAGAGCAAGCCCCGACTCAACTGCCTGCTGCTATTCGTGGCGGGGAAGATTGTCGAGATTCACTTCGTGCGCTGACGGCGTGAGCATTGAGGTCTAAGAATTGGAGCGGAAGACCGCGCAGAGTCGCTCCGTACCGATGCCACTCGACATCAGGCGCTCCTTCTTATCGTTGAGAAGCTGCTGGGTCCAGTCGACGAAGCCCCCGTCGACGAGGAAATGGTCCTCTCCCTTGCCATCCCGTGCGTGAATCTGAAACGCGGTTCCGCGGTAGTAGTTCACTCCCGCCGCGCGCTCGGGGAAGGGGGCGATCTCCACTTCCGGAAAATCAGCTTGCAAGGGGCGGACCACGTCTTGTTCGATGGCGGACTCCCGCGAAGCATCCCAAACCGTAAGCACGACCTTGAGTGCCCCGACCTTAAAGCCATGCTGACGCAAAGCGTCGAGTAGCCGAAGGTGAAACCGAATGTGTCGGAGCAAGGATGCCGTCTCGAACCGGTACGAACCAAGGTCACGACCTCCATTGACGACCACGAAGATCCGGAAGTGTCCGTAAGTGGTTGGACCCCGTTCCCCTTGCATGCGCAGGAGGCGGTGGGATGCGCACAGGCCGATGTCAGTTGCACGGTCCTTCCTTCGGCGTGCGGCGACCTCGAGGGCGAGAAGGTTGGTCGCGTCCGCGACCACTTCAGTGCCGCGCATCGTGGCGAGGACCTTGTTCTGGGACACGTTCGTTAGTGCGGAGACGGCCCCTAGTGGGTTGACTGGTGAGAGTTCGATCGGCTCGAATTCCGGACTTGCGATTTCGAACGCGAGACGGTCGATCTCGGCCATCGCCCGCGGAGAGTTGGGAGAGGGAGCGACGTGCGGATCTCGCGCATACCGGTCGATCAGCCGAGCAGGGGTCTCCTGAGAGGCTCGGAGCCGGGCGACCTCCAGGAGGAGCGCCTGGAGGTCGGTGGCGGGCATCCGCTGAGCCAAGACCTCCATGAGGTCGGGTACTCCGGATTCCCTGACGATCCGTGCGTAGAGGGGACTGAGCTCCATGAAGGATTCTAGCTCAGGGCCGCGGGAGGCGGGTAGCCTCCGCGGCATGACTTTTTGCTGCACCATCACGCCGTCTCGACCCGACATGCCTAATTGCCCGACTGAGGAAGAGGCCGTTCTCGTAGGACAGCATTTCCTCTATGTCAAGGGACTCTTCGAGTCGAAGGTGGCGAGCTTCGTGGGCCGCAGTGAGAAGGCTCCCTTCTTCGGGCTGATCGTATTCGAGGCCGAGGATCGTGCCGCCGCCGGGGCCGTGATCTCGGGTGATCCGGCGATCGCCGCCGGGGTGTTCGCGCCGACATTGAGCCCGTTCAGGGTGATCTTTTCTTAGTGGCAGTGGCAGTGGCAGTGGCAGCTTGGAAGTGGCAGTGCGGAAGCATTGAGTATTGAGTATTGAGTATTGAGGTGGACGTGCCGTCGAGATGCGCCGCCGCCTTGCACTAACACTCGGCGACTACGGTCAGGTCCCTCGGCACAAACATCCTTCGGGATGACAACTCCTCTGCCACTGCCACTACCACTACCACCCCGCAACTACGCGTCAGCGATGGCCCTTCGACTTCAGGTAGAAGATGCCGCCGAGGATCAGTAGGCCGAGGAGTACGAGGCCCATGACCTTCCAGATGGAGATCGGGGCGTCGCCCTTGACTTCGCCGTTTCGGGCGTTTACGAGGTAGGAATAAACTTTGTCCTGGAACTTGTAGGCTCCGAGCCAGACCGGAAGCAGGATGTGCTTGAACGTGATCTTGTCGTACTGCGTCTTCTGACTCCAGACGCGCTGCTCATCGCCGCCGATGTCGTAGCAGATCGAGCGGTAAATCGTGGGGGCCATGATGTCTTTGGCCTGATCGAAGCCTGCTTCAAGCCCGACGCGGTAGCGCTCGGTCTTGAAGCCGGAGAGATAATCGTCCTGATACGGCACGAGGGCGGGGAGATCCCAGTCCTTGAGCGCCTTGGCATGCTTCTCGGGAACCGAGTGGCTGGCCGGCACGAGGATGTCGTCGAACTGATCGTAGACCACGCCCGAGCAGGGATACCACTGAATCTCGCGGACCTCTTCGGTCTGGGTGTTCCCGTCGCTGTCGGTGTAGGTGCGGGTCGTGTAATTGGCGATGCCGCGTTCACCGGTATAGAAGGTGGTGGTGTCGGCGTCGTAGGTCCAGTAGGGAACGTAAATGCCCTGCAGGCCACCCGTCTCGCGGGCGAACTTCTTGAGCGCGTTGGGAGCGAGCCAGCGCGTCGAGATCCACTTCTGATAGCAGGCGGCGGCTTCCTTGGTGTTCAGCTTGAAGGGAAGCAGCGATTTTGGCCGAATTCTGTTCTCGGCGGGCGTGGGAATGAGGGTGTTCGAGCCGCAGAATGGGCAGGAGTCCGACGTAGCCGCGCCGCTCGAAGTGAACTCCGCGCCGCAGCCCGAGCACTTGACGGTCTGCTGGATGTCGGGGACCGACTCTTGGGCGGCAATCTCCAGGTACTGATGGAAGTCCAGTTCCGTAATCTGCTCGGCGGACTGGGGGATCGGGTTGAGGAACCCGCAGTAGGGACACTTCAGGGCGTCCGCGCCGGGCTCAAAGGAGAGCTGGGCACCGCATTGCTTACACGGGAATCGCTTGCTCTTGGTGGCTTCGGCGGGAGGGGCGCTCATGGGATCAGTATTGAGTAGTGACGATGAGGCGCTTCGGAAAGAAGCGGTGGGAAGTCGTTATTCGTTACTCGTTTTTCGCGATTCGTTCGAGGCTTAAGGGCAGCCTTAACAAGTCCTGGGCTGGACCTACGAATCGCGAATAACCCATCACGAATAACGACTCTGCCATCAGGTTGGCAACGGCGGCGGAACTGCCACGAACGCCGAGGCGGCCTCGGGGACTTCGCTGGCCTTGGTCCAGCCGGCCATGCCGGCCTTCCAGATCAAGGTGTCGGGCGTGACCCCATTCGCAACGAGTTGCGAAACCGGGAACGGGCCGACCTGTGCGCCATTCACCGCGGCGTGAAATGCCGTCTCGGTGGGGATGGGAGGCGGTGCCGCGGCGGCACCGCCACCTTGGTTCTGGTTGCCCATGTTGTTCGCGAACTGGTTGGCCATGGCAAAGCCAAGGCCGGTGCCCATGGCGTCGCTCATGCCTCCGCCGTTCTCTAGGGAGTTGGCGGCCTGGAACTTCATGTAGTTGTCCAGGTTGCCGACCGCGCCCATGCTCGATCGCTTGTCGATCGCCTCTTCCACTTCCGGCGGAAGGGAGATGTTCTCAATGAGCATCGTGACGAGCGAGATGCCGTACTCTTCGACCGAAGGTCCGACCTTCTCGGTAAGGAAGCCGCCCATGTCCTGATACTTGCCCGCAAGGTCGAGGACGGGGATCTTGGCCTGACCGATGACGTCGCTGAAGCGACTGACGATCACGTTGCGGATCTGAGTCGAGATACCGTCACTTGAGAACTCGCCGCTGGTGCCGACGACCGTCTTGAGGAACTTGGCGGCGTCGCTGACCTGGATCACGTAGGAGCCGAAGGCCCGGACGCGAACGATGCCGAAGTCGGCGTCGCGCATCATGATCGGGTTCATCGTGCCCCACTTGAGGTCGGTGAACCGCTTCATCGAGACGAAATAGACTTCGGCGACGAACGGGGAGTTGAAGCCGTACTTCCAGCCCTTGAGGGTGGACATCAGCGGCATGTTCTCGGTGGTCAGGGTGTACATGCCCGGCGTAAACACGTCGGCAATCTGCCCCTCGTTAACGAAGACGGCGACCTGGGATTCGCGAACTGTGAGCTGCGCTCCGTTCTTAATCTGGTTGCCGTACCGCTCGAAGCGGTAGACCATCGTGTCCGGAGAATCCTCCAGCCACTGAATGATGTCGATAAATTCGCCCTTAATTTTGTCAAACAGGCCCATGTGTGTTCTGGCTCTCCTCCGCGATAAGCGGTCTTTCCAACATTATACGGAACAACGCTTTCGTTGCTTGGTAGGTTGCATCGGCGCTGGGACCTTTTGGGACCCGTTTCTGTCGGCGTTCCGGCGGCCCGTGGCGAGAATGACGGGTTTCTCCCGCTTTTTCTCACTTGCGATGCTTACCCACGTTGGCAATCCGGCAACTTCGTTTTCGGTAGCAGCTTGGACCGATTTCTCGCTACACCTTTAGGCGCATGGAATCGGTCTTCGTCAACCAGTTTGAGCGACCGATGCCTCGGCACGCTCCGTGCCGAGGCTTTGTTCAGGGGGACGGAGTCGAACCTCTGACTGTGGTGGTGTAGATTTAGCCACTGCACGGGGCGTGCAGAGACATGAAAAATCTGGCCGACAGGAGTGTCGGCGTTCCGGCTCGTGTCCTCAGGCATCCACCCGTGCCAGGCAGATGGAACCGATGATCTCGCCTGAGTGGTCATGTCTTCCACCCTCGTAGAGCATCTTCCAGCCCCTCGCAGTTTTGAGAAGGGCGGGGAACCAGAGGGTGTGTTTGTCGGGTGAACCTGCGGGTCCGAGGCCAAAGATCGGGTTCCCGGGGTGGCGTTCCCAATGGATGAGGTCGGTTGAGCGGGCGAGGCCGAAGCCTTCCGGTTCATCCAGGCGGGAATCGCTGCCGCCGTAGAGGGTGTAGTAGGTGCCTTCCTCCTCGAATATCCGCATTGTGACGACCGAGAAGGCGTCCCAGCCGGTCAGGGACGGCCTGAAAACCGGCTCGTCTTGCGCGGATTTGAACGAGACGCCGTCATCGGAGACGAACAGCCTGACTTCGTATCCACCCCCCGGGTGAAGCACCTGTGAAAACAGCCAGACCCGGCCGTCTCGGAAGATCGCCTCGGGTGCGCGTCCGGGCATGATCCGTTGGCTCGGGCCAAATGTCAGACCGTCTCCGCTTCGGGCCAACCCGATCGAGTCCTCGCCGGGGCCGAGGGCGGAGAAGTAGAGGAATACCTCGCCGTTGAACTCGACGGCGGCGGGATCGAGGATGTCGGCGTCCCAGTTGTCCGGTCCACCTGAGCTGATGACCGGCTGGTCGCCGGCGGGCCAGGCTAAGCTTAGGTTGTTAGGGTCGAGGATTTCGGCGACGCCGATCTGGTCGCGATCTTGCGGGTCGCCTTCGGCAAGGCCGGTGGCGCGGAAGTAAAGGAGTTGGCGACCCTTCAACTCTAGAATCTCGGGGTTCGCGGTTGCGGACTTGCGCCAGCCCTCGCCTTTGGGCTGAAGTTCGGAGATATTGCCTCGGATCCACTTTGCTTGATTCTCCGTGGAGTCGGTCGGCCATTGGTCCCAGAATGTCGGGTTCTCGGAGCGGGACGCTCCGGACGCCCTTGGGCGGGACGCCCCAGCCACGTTGATCGCGTAACGATCTTCGACCAATTCGGTGCCGCGTAAATTGCGTTCGCGATGGACGCCGTCGAGTCGCCAACCGTAGGTTGCGTAGAACTTCTTCGGGCGATGGTTGCGGCTTTCGGTCCAGAGGGTTGCTTCTTGGAAGCCGAGGGCGGCGAGGCGGGTGAGGGCGTGATCCATCAGGGCGCGGCCCGCGCCTTTGCCCCAGACCTTGGGATGAGTGTAGAAAGAGTCGACCTCGCCAAGGCTCGGCCGGCCCCCACCCTGCCCTCCCCCCGGGGCGGGGGAGGGTTCAAAATCTCCCGAAGGGCGGAGGATGACGAACCCAACCACCTCGCCTTCTATCTTCGCGACCCAGACTTCCTCCCGATCCTCGGGCGACACGATCATTGCCAGCCATCGGGGTGGGGGAACAAGAGCATCGAGACCGGGGCCGTCGAAGATGTGCGCCCAGGCGGAACGTCCGGCCGTGCAGAAGATTTCCTGAATTCGGGGCCAGTCATCAGGTTCGGCGCGCGTAATTGTGCATTGTAGGGGTGCTTTCATGCCGTCACTCAGTAAGCAAAAGTCTTGCTCTCTCGAGAATCTGCGGATCGTCAAGCGCTTCCGAGAACTGAGACAAGAAACCAAGTATCCGTAGACGATCGAAGTTACTGGAGAACGAAACGAGGGTTCGGATGTCTTCGATGTCGCGTGGTCGCCCAGCAACGGCCTTCATGATAATCAGGTCTTCGATAGAGGCAACTCGACATTGAATACCACCGAGGTCAACCGTAGCTGCCCGTTCGGTTGTCTCGATTTCAAACGGAAGGATCCCAAGCGAAATATCGACTCGGAATCCAGTGACTCCATGTTGCAGCAGTAGCATTCGATTCTTCTTCGCGAACGCGACCGGGTCGGCGGGGCGTGCCACAAAGCCACCTGAGTTAAAGTGAGCTAACAGGCTCTCGACTGGGATGCTATCGACAATTGCGATGAGGTCAATGTCCTCGGTAAATCTGGGCTCGCTAACTAGCGAAACGGCAATGCCACCAATCAGCGCCCAGCGGGTTGGTAAGTGTCGGTCCAAAACGGCGACCAAGTCTCCTAGAGCGGTCTTCCAGCTGTCCGAGGAGAGGTCACTCGTATCCAAGTCGCTGCCTCAATAGCTGCCACCGGCGTGGTATTTCCAATGGGTCTTCGGATCGAGTGAAGCCGAGAGAATTTGAGATCGACTGAATTCGACTGATCTTCAGGATCCGTTCCTTGAGACTCTGCGCCCGCGCTTCAGCGAGGGAAAATTCTTCGGCGGCTAGATAACCCGCCCGTCGTTCCCGAATTAAAGCCGTCGTCCTTGCATCCACGTCTCAGTCTACGTCACAGAGGGTTGTAAACCGGTAGACTCCACTTTTAGAATGAAGGTCCTTGTCATCGGCTCCGGCCCCATCGTAATCGGTCAGGCTGCGGAGTTCGATTACGCGGGCACCCAGGCTTGTAAGAGCCTCAAAGAAGAGGGACATGAAGTTGTCCTGATCAACTCTAATCCCGCCACGATCATGACCGATCCGGGCGTGGCGGATCGGCTTTACATCGAGCCGCTTAACGTTGATTTCTGCGAGCGAGTCATCGCCCGCGAGCGACCGGACGCCCTCCTCCCAACCCTTGGCGGGCAGACTGGGCTCAACCTCGCCATCCAGCTTTACGACACCGGTGTGCTCGACAAGTACAACGTCAAGCTCCTCGGCACTCCTCTCACCGCGATTCGCAAGGCGGAGGACCGTGAGCAGTTCCGCACCTTGATGCAGGAAATCCGCGAGCCGGTGCCGGAGAGCTGGATCATCGAGACGCCCGAGCAGCTTCAGGCCGTCCTCGACGTGGTTCCTTACCCGTGTATCATTCGGCCCGCTTACACCCTCGGTGGCACCGGCGGCGGCATCGCGAACGATCGGGAAGAGCTGTGGGAGATCGGGCAGAAAGGCTTGAAGCTCTCGATGCGGTCCCAGATCATGGTCGAGCGCTCGCTGCTGGGCTGGAAAGAGATCGAATACGAAGTTATGCGCGACTCTAACGGGACCTGCATCACGGTCTGCAACATGGAGAATTTCGACCCGATGGGCGTGCATACGGGCGACTCCATTGTTGTCGCGCCGTCGCAGACGTTAAGCGATCTTGAGTACCACATGATGCGCACCGCGTCGCTCAAGATCATCAACGCGCTCGGGATCGAGGGTGGCTGCAATGTGCAGATGGCGCTAAACCCGGAGAGCTTCGACTATTACATCATCGAAGTCAACCCACGGGTGTCGCGGTCGTCAGCGTTGGCCTCCAAGGCGACGGGCTACCCGATCGCCCGCGTTGCGGCAAAGATCGCGGTCGGGCTGACCTTGGACCAGATCGACAACCAGGTCACCGGCACGACGAAGGCTTGTTTTGAGCCAGCTTTGGACTACTGCGTGGTGAAGATTCCGCGCTGGCCGTTCGACAAGTTTGCCACCGGCGACCGTTCGCTCTTCACGCAGATGAAGGCGACCGGCGAGGTGATGGCGATCGATCGTTCCTTTGAGGCCGCATTCATGAAGGCGATTCGGGGGCTGGAGGTCAAGCAGAAGGACCTGCGACACACGAAGTTCCAAGGCAGTGGCACGGGCGTCCCGCCCGTGAGTATTCCGCCCGTCCCGGGCGTGTCTGAGAAGCTTGTTGGGATCGATCCTTCAAAGGAGATCCACCAACGCCGGGGGGCGTATCTGCCGCATTGGACCCAAGAGGGCGGGATTTACTCGATCACCTTTAGGCTTGGCGACAGCGTGCCTCCGCCCGTTGTTGAGGAGTGGAAGGCGGAGCGGACCCGGCTCGAAGAGCGTCGCTCAAGTGGCGCCATCACGCCCCGTGAGGCCGCCGAGTTGAAGCGCCTTCACTCGGAGAAGGTGGAAGCCTATCTCGACGCGGGACACGGCTCTTGCATTCTTCGCGAGCAGGAAATTGGTGGATTGGTTGAAGGAGCTTTGAAGCACTTTGACGGGGACCGGTACAGCCTGCACGCTTGGTGTGTGATGCCGAACCATGTTCATGTGGTGGTCGAGCCGACGGTGGGCTGGGATTTGCCCAAGATCCTTCATTCGTGGAAGTCGTACACGGGCCACGAAATTAAGAAGATGCGTGAGGTGGACGGCGACGTATGGCAGGCCGAGTCTTACGACCACCTGATTCGCGACCTTGCCGACTACTCGTCTGCCCTTGCTTATGTGGAAGGAAACCCTACGACGGCTGGGCTGGGTAATTGGAAATGGGTCTCTTCTAATGGCCGGGACGGCCATGACACTCACGGGCGGGACGCCCGTGCCACGGACGGACCCATGTCGGACGAAGACCTTGCGCAGGCGATCAAGAAGCCGACCGACGAGCGTCTTTGGGCGATCGCCGAGGGGTTGCGCCGCGGTTGGGGCGTGGATGCCGTGAACAAGCTGAGCCGCGTCGACAAGTGGTTCCTGCGCAAGATCGAGACGCTGCTTGGCGTCGAGGCCAGACTGGTCGCTGCGCGGCATTGCAAGGGCTCTAGCGAAGAGATCGCCAGGCTGATCGGTGAGGCTTTCCTCCTCGGGTACCCCTCGAACACGATCACCGATATTCTTGGGACGCTCGATCCTGAGATTGTAAAGGAGATTGAGCGCCAGAAGGTGATGCCGGTGTTCAAGATGGTCGACACCTGCGCGGGTGAGTTCGAGTCGCAGACGCCGTACTACTACGGCACCTTCGAGCAGGAAGACGACGCCGTCACTGTCCACTGAATCAAATTCCGAGAGAAGCCTTGACAATCACCGAAATATCGCCTATAACTAAGTAGTTATAGAACTGAGTGGTTATGATTCTTGCGCCCTCCCATCTCGATGCCACGTTCGCCGCACTCGCCGATCCGACGAGGCGGGCGATTCTTGCGCGTCTCGCTCAGAGCGAAGCCTCTGTCAACGAGTTGGCCAAGCCGTTCGCGATGAGCCAGCCGGCGATCTCGAAGCACCTGAAAGTGCTGGAGACCGCGGGTCTCATTACGAGGGGACGGGACGCACAGCGACGCCCGTGCCGGATCGAGGCAAAGCCGCTCGCCGAAGCCAACGAGTGGCTTGAAGGGTATCGGCAGATGTGGGAGGCCAACTTCGGCCGCCTTGACGCCCTGCTCGGCGAGATGAAGAACCAGCAGCTATGACCCGCCACCGAGTGGCGTGACTCGAAAGGAAGCCATGCTTGACACACCTACTATCGCCCAGACCACCATCCAGCCTGCGGCGGTGATCCGCCTGACCATCCCGCGAGAGGAGATCCGCCACGTCATGGGACCCGGGATGCAGGAATTGATGCAGACCATCAGCGCCCAGGGAATCAAACCGGCGGGACCACTCTTCTCTCACCATTTCCGCATGGACCCGGGGGTCTTCGATTTCGAAATCGGGGTGCCGATCAATACTCCCGTCACGCCTGCGGGGCGGGTGGTGGCGGGCGAATTGCCGGCCGCTCGGGTGGCGCGAACTATTTACACCGGGCCTTACGAAGAACTCGGAGACGCCTGGGGCGAGTTCGGGGAGTGGCTTGCTACCGCGGGTCATCGACCGGCCGAGGATCTCTGGGAATGCTACGTTTCCGGACCCGAGTCGAGCCCCGACCCGTCGACCTGGCGGACCGAACTCAACCGACCGTTGGAGGCTCAGTGAACAAGGACGCCGGCGGTCTGGTCGTTTCGACCCCCTCGGATTGCGAGATCGCGATGGCGCGCACGTTCAACGCCCCGCGGGCTCTGGTCTTTGAGGCCCTCACCAAGCCGGAACTGGTTCGGCAATGGCTGCTCGGCCCGGATGGTTGGACGATGGCCGTATGCGAGATCGACCTGCGGGTCGGCGGCACCTACCGTTACGCGTGGCGGCATGACGAAGGGCACGAGATGGGCATGGGCGGTACCTACGTGGAGATCGTGCCGCCCGAGCGCCTCGTCACTACCGAGAAGTTCGACGAGTCCTGGTACCCGGGCGAAGCCGTAGGGACGGTGGTGCTCGCGGAGGATGACGGTCGCACGCGGCTCACTCTCACTGTCCAATACGAGAGCAAGGAAGCACGGGACGAAGTGCTGAAGTCACCGATGGAAGAGGGAGTCGCCGCCGGTTACGACCGTTTGGAGCGATTGTTGGCCGGACAACTGTCCGATCAGCCGTAGCCCGAATTTGGTCCGCCGGTTTGATCGTGGTGAAGGACTGCCAGGCTTGGTGGCCTGGCAGTTGATCCTGTTAGGGCGCGGTACTTGTCGTGTCCGCGCCGACTTTGCCTCCCCCGGGAAGGGGAGGAGGGCCGTTCGACTGCTGCTTAGGCCCCACAGGGGTCCCATCTGCGCTGACCGGGTCAACCGGCTTCTTCGGATCCGGCTGACAACCGGACGCAACGAGACACATCACACAAACGAGGCTCGCGAGCAGCAGCCTCATTGCGCGTGTCGGTTCACCACGATCAGGTGCACGAGCGCCTGGCAAGTGATGAGATAGTCGGTGGACATCTGACCCTGGGCGATGCAGAAGTCTTGGATATCCTTCTCGCTCTTGGGAAGGATGGTCCAGGCGCTTGCACCGGTGACAGAGTAGGCACCGACGAAGACCGACTTTGCGTGGCCGTCCGCGTGGACATACGGCCAGCGACCGGCGTGGCGAATGTACGCGTTTCCGACACCCTCTGTTGCCTGGAAGTAGAGGGAAAGCGTGTAGTACGGATAGTCGTTAGTCTGTCCCTCGATGATGAATCGAGCTGGCTCCTCAACCATGGACGACGAATAGCCGATGGCTGCGTTGTACGGTTCACCCGCCTGCGGATTCCGGTACATGCCGGTCTGATCAAAAATGCTCCAGACGCCGAAGTTGGAACCGTAACCGAGAAGGTAGTTCTTCGGATTCCACGTACACGCCGTCGCCGTGTAGGGGCTCTTTCGGTTCAGCCTTTCAGGACAGAACCACAAATCGTAGTTCTTCATGTACGGAGCCAAACGGATGGGCACATCGCCGGCACCCGGGTTGCAGTAGTCGTTGACGCTGCGCTCGACGGTAACGAAGTTATCGTCCGCGTCACCCATGTAGAGCTGATGCGCCATACCAATTTGCTTGGTTCCGCTCAGACAGACGGTCAGTTTGGCCGCTGCTTTGGCTTGGGCGAAGACGGGGAAAAGAATGGCCGCAAGGATCGCGATAATGGCGATTACGACAAGAAGTTCTATTAGTGTAAATGCTGATCTGAAACGCACGCGACTCACCTCGAAGCAACTATCGTAAGCTACTTGTCATAAGTTAGCAAGTGCTTTCCGCAAAATTGATAGTGTTCTAGCTGCTATAACGTGCGTCCGCTGTCCCTCGGTGAGGGGTAGCGTCGGTGGTACCCTCTCGCGGTGGGCTCAACTTGTATGTGGCACGTCACCAGCTTCTATCAATTCCTTGCCCTGGGGGAACCGCTTTCAGGGATTCGAGAGAAGACGGCGGCGTTCATGGAGGAGCGGGCAATTTCCGGGCTCATCGTCTTCGCTCCCGAGGGCGTCAACGGGACGGTGGCGGGTGAGGAGGCGCAAGTGTTGGCCTTCAAGAGCTTTCTCAGCGACCTTGTTGGGTTCTCGAGCTTTCGATTCAAGGATTCAGTTTGTAACGTTGCCCCGTTCCACCGGACGAGCGTCGTGATCCGCCCCGAGATCGTTGGGATGAAGCGGCCCGACCTCGTTCCGATTGCCGACGAGGATCACCACCTTTCGCCTTCGGAGTGGCACGAGCTGCTCTCTTCGGGGCAGCCTCGGGTTGTCATCGACACCCGCAACGACTATGAGGTTCAGATCGGCAAGTTCGAAGGGGCGGTCGATCCGGGTCTGAAGAGCTTCTCGCATTGGGGCGATTACGCCGAACAGGCGGAGATCCCTCGCGACGTTCCGGTCCTGATTTATTGCACCGGCGGGATTCGGTGCGAGAAGGTGATGGTGGATATGCGTTCGCGGGGCTATGACAACGTCTACCAGCTTCGCGATGGGATTCTGGGGTACCTCGCCGAGTATCCGGACGGCTTCTACGAGGGAGAGTGCTTCGTGTTCGACGACCGGGTCGCGGTCGATGCCCACCTCCAGCCCAGCAAGACCTTCGGCATCTGCCCGGCGTGTGGGTTACCGTCAAACAATCATCGAACCTGCGCCCGATGCGAGGGCGATTACGTGGTGTGTCCGAGTTGCGAGGTGCGCTGGAACCCGGTTTGTTCGAAGACGTGCGACGATCGATATCGACGGCATGGCATCCTGAGTCTGGCGAGCCAGCTCACTCCGTCTTCCTGAGGGACAGTGACTACCGACGCACCGGTCGCGGTCTGTCGAAGCCTGGGTTGTCCTTTCGGAGGGCAAATTGCACACGTTTGGGCAACTCCTCGTATCGAAGTCGTTTCCCGGTATCCGGCTGAATCGGCGGGTAGAACGCGCCAAGGTAGTAGTGGTTTCCCTTCAAAAAGCACTTCAGAAACAAGTAGTGCCACTTTCGCATCTCGAAGCGCATGAAGCGCTTGCAGCGGGCACGGATACCACAAGGTGATGACGCGGCGTTCTCCAGGTTCTCGGTCGGAGTCACGTTTACCATCTCGACCAAGTCGCGTTCGGGAGGCTCGGTTGGATCGTGGGCGACGCAGATATCGTAAGAGCCCTCCTCTCCCGACAGCCCGCCGCCATCGTTGAGGCCGTTTGCCAGTTCTTCCGTGGGTTCCCACCTTGCCAAGCCGATCACGTTCCGGGGACTTGAGAAGGCCGTGGTGGGCACCGCAAGGATCACCTTCGCGCAGGCTTGCAGTTGTTCAGCGGTTAGCTGGGAATAGGGGATTCGAAACCCTCGCTTCAGGTCGCTCCATTGTGTTAATGAAAGCGTTTGAAAGAGGGTGGTGAATCCGGGACTCAGCGTCATGAGGTGCCAAGCGCTTTGGTGACCATTCCTGCCGGGTGGATTTATGATTTGAAGGTTTTGCCAGAAGAAGGCGAGGTCCTTTTGGACTCGGGGAAGCGTTGCCGCGACCGTTGGTGCGGAGGCTACGCCGTTGGTCCTGAACTCCCTGGCGAACCGGGCGATTGCTTGGCGATCGCATCGGGAACCCCAATGATCGACAAAACTCGCCGGTGAATACTCGATCCATTCGCCATTAAGGCGGGTTGTCGTCTCAAACCGCGTGCCGAGCTTTAGGTAGCGATCAAGATCGAAATTGGGATAATTACTTACGCCCTCATCGGGGATGCAGGCGACCACCGACTTGCCCGTCACGGACCCGACCGCCTGCAGGGCCTCCTGATTGCCCAGGTTCAGAAGGTCGTAGTGGACAGGATCGTCGAAGTACGGTGCCAGAAGGCGGTCGATTTCCCGGGGGGCCATCGGCGGGTCGTAGGTGCGCACGGCCTCCCAGAAGGCGCGAGTGGCGGGTCGTGCCGCGGGGGTTGCTGGCTTGCAAATGACCGGAATCCGCGATGGTTCTGCGGACTCGGCCCGGTGGTCAGCAATGCTATCGGAGGAGCTTCCGATCACTCGCTTGGACTTATCAAGAAGATAGAAGTCGAACGCAAAACGATCATCGTCTCGATAAAGCGCAAGGCACACCGCATCCGCCGAACCGGATTTGCATAGATCCGGGTTGCGGGTCATGTAGAGGTATGGCCGGTAAATCTTTTCTTCCGGCAGCCCGGGCTTTGTCGGCTTCTTGGTTTGCTCCTGGGCCGCTTCCCGCTGCCAGGCGTGGAGGGTTGCGTTGAATCGGACGAGGGCGTCTCGGGCGGTTTGCGGAAGAGGATGCTGAGCCGGAGTTGGGTGGAGTGAATAGACGACGCGCTCACCCTTTTCGAGTTGGGCCACGCGCGTCAGGTCGAGATCGGCGATGCATCGAGTCAGTAAAGTTTCGATCAAGGGCAGGCGAAATGCCTCCTCCGCGGACCGCCCTTCATGCGTTTGGACGGCCCTGTAAGTCGCGTACTTTTCACTTGCGGAGACCTCGAGCTTGCCTAGGGCCTCTCTTCGCCACTTGTTCAGAATCGAGAGCCGCTGGCACGCTTCTTCGGCCTTTGTTTCCTCAGTGAGGTGCGCTGGACGCACGAGGACGAGGGTGCCGTTCTCGTTGGTCCACTCGGTCCGGGTTACCTTGGCGAGCTCGGCAAGCACCTCAGTTAGAGGGCGTCGATCGACGTGGAGGAACACTGTCTCGTTCGCGGCTGCTCCACGGATACTCAAGGGAACGTGGGCGGCTTCGCTGAGTTGCCGAACAGCGCTCGCGATAGGACCTACTTCGAAGTCGAACGATATGGTCGGGGACTGGAAGAGTAGCGCAAAGAGAAACATAAGAGCCCCTTCGTCCATTGGACGAAGGGGCTCATTGTCAAGTCACTAAGGGGCCATGACGAGTGCGTCTTTGCTTTCGACGATGCTGTGACCGTGCTCGATGAAGTACTCGAACTCCTGCGGGAAGACCCGCAGGGCGGCGGCGACCGGCCAGGCGGCGGCGTCGCCGAGGCCGCAGAACGAGCGGCCGTCGATCTGCGAACAGATTTCCTTCAACAATTCGATGTCGCCCGACTGGCCGAGGCCGCGTCGGATGCGATCCATGATCTGGAGTAGCCAGCGGGTGCCCTCGCGGCACGGCGTGCACTTGCCGCAGCTTTCGTTGGCGTAGAACTGGGTCGTGCGCCAGATGAAGTTCACGATGCAGGTGTGCTCGTTGAGAAACATGCACCCACCCGATCCCACCATAGACTTCACGTCCGACATCTCCTCGTAGCCGATGATCGCGCGATCCACGTCTTCGGCGGTGATGATCGGCACCGACGAACCGCCCGGGACACAGGCCTTGAGCTTGCCGCCCTTTACGCCGCCCGCCATCGCAAGCAGATCCTTAAGAGGCGTGCCGAACTCAATCTCGTAATTGCCCGGCTTGTTGACATGGCCGGAGACGGAGAAGATCTTGGTGCCGCGCGAATTCTTGGTGGACGCGCCGAGGGTGGCGTACCATTCGCCGCCGTTTTTGATGATAAAGGGCGCGCAGGCGTAGGTTTCGACGTTGTTGATGAGCGTCGGCGACTCCCAGAGCCCGGCAACGGTCGGAAGGGGAGCGTGGGGGAATTTGAGGCGGGGCATCCCGCGCTCGCCCATCAGGCTCGACATCAGCGCCGATTCTTCGCCGCACTCGTAGGAGCCGGCACCCATGTGGATGTGGAGGTCGAAATCGAATCCTTTACCGAGAATGTTCTTCCCGAGGAGGCCGGCCTTGTACGCCTCGTCGATCGCGGCGCGGAGCGCTCGGGCGGCATCAATGAACTCGCCGCGGATATAGATGTAGCCGACATCGGAGAGGGTGGCGAACCCGGCGAGCGTCATTCCTTCGATCAGGAGGAACGGGGTCTGCTCCATGATCTGCTTGTCCTTGAACGTGCCCGGCTCACCTTCGTCGGCGTTGCAAACGACGTAATGCGGCTTGTTGCGGTCCTTAGGGATACCGTTCCACTTGATCCAAGTAGGGAAGCCAGCACCGCCACGACCGCGAAGGCCGCTGGCTTTGATCTGGTCGATGACCGCTTGGCGCTCGCCCTCGACGGCGGACCGGAGGGCTTTGTAGCCGCCGGTGGCCTCGTACCCCTTCAGGGTCAGATACTTCGGATCGTGCGCATGTTCGAGGATCAGCTTCCGCTCAGCCATGGCGTAAGTCTACTCGGCGGGAAAGGGGGAAGGGGAAAGTGTTGAGTGTTGAGCAACGTCAACTGAATCTCCGCCTCAAGACTTAACACTCAACGCTTTCTAAGAATGTCCATCGCGAAGGTGGACCTTCACGATTTCATCGGCCATCTGAATCACGCTTGACGCTTCCTGCTTACGCAGCTTAGCGAGGAGTTCGTCGATCTGAGATTCGGTGACGGGGCCGATGTACTGGTCGCCGACCTGGATGACTGGAGCGCGGTCGCAGGCGTCGAGGCACTCGACCTCTTCCAGGGTGAAGATTCCGTCGGGGGTGGTCTCGCCATGACCGACTCCAAGTTTTGCCTTCAAAATGTCCCAAACGCGATAGGCGCCGCAGACTTGGCAGGAAAGGCAGGTACAAACTTCGATCTTGTGGCGGCCCGGCTTATGCGCGGTGTTGTACATCGAGTAGAACGTCGCGACGCCCTCGACCTCAGCGTAGCTGCGGGAAAGGCGGTGAGCCACCTCAGCGATCGCCTCGCCGCTCAGGAACCCCTCGTACTCGCGTTGGGCGATCCAGAGGCCGGGCAGGATGCACGACTTCAAGTCGGGATAGTGGGTCTTGAGCGCCTCCAGCTCGGCGATCCCCTTTTCGGAGAAGCGCAAAGTCAGTTCATCGGCACGCGGGGCGCGGGGCCGAGAGTTGGGGGCACCTACCTGAATCAACTCGCTCACGGAAAGATTCTACCGCTCTCTTGCCTTTGCGGAACTCAACCCGGCAGGAGGGCGAGCAGCCGATTCGCATCCAGCCAGGGCGAACCCTCGTCTTCGTGCTTGAAGAACACGAAGCAGTCCTTAACTTGGTGGGTCAGCCACCGAGCCCAATCTTCCAACTGCGCATCGGTGTATCCCTCCCGGCGGAGGCGAACGTAGATGTGGGAGCCGGTGTCCCGCCGCTGGCCGGCGATGTCATCGGTGTCCCACGAGACCCAACTGACTTGATGGGCACGGAGCATGTCCTCCACGTCGTCGTGGAACCAGCTCTCATTCCGAAACTCGATCGAGTAAGGAGCTCCCTTAGGCAGCCTCTCTAGGAAGGCAGCAAGTTTTGCGTCGTCTCGTTTGAGATTCGGCGGGAGCTGAAAGAAGATCGATCCCAGCTTGCCCGCGTCTTGCATCGGCTTGAGGCGGTCGAGCATGGGCTGAACGAGGTCCGCGGTCTCGGGTTTGAGTCGGCCGATGTGGGTGATGTTGCGGTGGGCTTTGAAGGTGAACTTGAATTCCTCGGGCGAAGTCTCGATATAGCGCGCGATGCTCGCCTCGGAAGGAAGCACCATCCAACTCCCGTTCATCTCGACGGCGGAGTAGCGTTCCGCATAGTAAGGCAGGAACTCAGCTTCCTTGAGCTTCGCCGGATAGAACCGGCCCTCACCGCGCCAAGGTTTGTAGGTGAATCCCGAGAGCCCGATGTGAATCTTCGCCATTGGGCTTAGTTTCGCATAGTGGCCCGGACGGTGGTAGTGGTAGTGGTAGCGAGCACATACCGTCATCCAGAGCGGAGAAAACCGAGCCTTGGCGAAGGTTGCGCAGTCGAAGGATCCTTTGTCCAGTCTCCGACTCTCTGCGAGGGTGGCGGTTTTCTATGTCGGAGGCTCAGTCAGTGATCCTTCGACTGCGTTGACTCGCTAAGGCTCATCGACTCCGCTCTGGATGACGGATCCAGAACTTGACAAATAACACTAGACAGTGACCCAGGATGACTGCCAGCGCGAGAATTGACTACCGGTCGATTTCGCCGAGGACGATGTCGATTGAGCCGATGATCGCGATCACGTCCGCGATCATACGGTCAACCGCGAGCACTTCGAGTGCCTTCAGATTCATGAAACTCGACGGGCGGACGTGCCAGCGGTAGGGACGGTTCGACCCGTCGCTTACGACGTAGAAACCGAGCTCGCCTTTCGCCCCCTCAACGGCCGCGTAGGCCTCGCCGACCGGCGGGTGATACCCTTCGGTGAACAGCTTGAAGTGGTGGATCAGGGACTCCATGGAAGAGTCGATCTCCGCGCGGGGTGGGGGAGTGATCTTGCGGTCCGAGGTTGAGACGGGACCCTCGGGCAAGCCGTCGAGAGCCTGGCGCATGATCTTGCAGCTCTCGTGCATCTCGGCAATACGGACGAGGAAGCGATCGTACACGTCGCCACGCGACCCGACCGGGATCGCGAAATCGAAGTCTTCGTAGCTTGAATAAGGGTTACTCTTTCGGAAGTCGAATTCGACGCCACTGGCGCGCGCGATGGGTCCGGAGCATCCGAGTTCGAGTGCTTGTTGCGCGGAGAGCACGCCGACATCGAAGGTGCGTTCCTTCCAAATCGGGTTCTCGACGAGCAGTCCCTCGACGACCCTTAGTTCGTCTGGAAACTCATCGAGGAACTTATTCAGCTTCTTAGCGAATCCCTCGGGCATGTCGCCGCGGAGTCCACCGGGGACGATCCAGCTCGGCATCATGCGCACGCCGGAGAACAGCTCGAACATATCGAGCACGTACTCGCGCTGCTGCATGATGTAGAAGAACGGGGTCATGGCACCCAGATCAAGACCGTGCGTTCCGAGCCAAAGACAGTGACTGCTGATGCGGCTGAGCTCGGCGAGAATGACGCGCAAGTATTGGCCGCGCTTGGGGATCTCGCATCCGAGTAGTTTCTCTACCGCGAGCGCGTGGGCCAGGTTGGTCCCGTTCGCGTTCAGGTAATCCATGCGGTCGGTCATGACGACGCACTTGTGATACTGCTGGTACTCGGCCTCTTTCTCCATGCCGGTGTGGAGGTAGCCGATCACCGACTTGCATTTGATGATCGTCTCGCCTTCGAGTTCGCAGATGACGCGAAGCACACCGTGGGTCGAGGGGTGTTGAGGCCCCATATTGACCACCATGGTGTTCTCTCCGGTCTTCTGAAAGACCGTCTCGGTGGAGGGCATGAACGTGCTTGACATGGAGCTACATAAAGATTACCAGCGGACGGCGTCCGCTGGTAATCATGTTCGGCTTCGGGTTGCCCCGAAGTTGGCCCGTCTACGGTCCCGGAGGCGCACCTGCTCCCGGTCGCTGACCGGATTCGCCGCCCCCCGATGCCGGGGCTGCCTTCGAATCGCCTTCCATGGCTTTGAAGTTGGCCGGCTTGGTGGACACCGGTTTGACGCTTTCTTCCGGGTCCTTGCTGCCGCATCCCGGTGCCGCTGCCACAAGGGCGGCGATGCCGAGGGCGAGAACGAGTTGCGTCTTCTTCATCACTTCTCTCGATCGGGTCGGAAGAAGCACCAGTAGTAGACAGCGGTCGGACCCGCACTGTCGTTCCCGCTGTTGCAGCCGTAGTAGCCGAAGCCGTACGAGGTTCCGCTGGGATAGACGTGGTTGAACGGGTCGTTCCAGACGTCGAAGTTACGCGCCGGATCAGCCTGGTTCGGACTCTCGACCACGCCGACGCGGCGGGACTTGGCCGAAGAGTCGGAGCGAACGATCGGAACCGTCTTGCCCCAGGTCCAAGGCCGGTAGGATCCAATCGCGCTATAGGCCTTGCTGCCAAATCCTGTTCCCGTTCCCGCCGGAAGGGCGCTGGAACTGAACTTACAGGGGGCACCCTGGGCGACTCCGGCGCAATTCAGGTCCGGGTTGGCCGAGCCGCGTCCCTTGTAAGTGACGTTGCCGCTACCGCCCCAGAGGAGCACTGCCGCCGAGGGCGCCACGATCTCCGAGCCGTTCATCAACTGCATGAGACCGTTCATGGTCAGACCGCTGAGAGCCGGACTGGTGCCCGGAACGAAGACGTCGCCGATGTCGGACAACGACGGGCCGCCTTGTTCCAAATCATAGCTCTTGGTGTAGGGCTGGATCGTGTTCGTCCAGAACAGGTTGCTCGCCGAAACTAAGTTGGGGGTATTCCAACTAGTGACACAATTCGCAGGGGTCGGTACAACGCAACCGGAATACCAATTACCCAGATAGTTTAGCTCCGCGATCGGGAAGCAGTCGTCGGAGTCGTTCTGATACAAGATCAGTCCTGTACCGAGTTGCTTCGCGTTGCTCAACGTCGAAATCTTCTTCGCGGCTTCCTTCGCTTGCGCAAAGACCGGGAAGAGAATGGCCGCTAGTATCGCAATGATAGCGATAACAACCAGCAGCTCAATGAGCGTGAATGCCTTGCGGTTCATATAATTGCCTCCTAAGGACGGAATCGTGTCGAAACACATCGCGCCTTACAAGGCTAATATCCGTGAAGACCAAACGACAAATTCCTTACCCGTGTTTTCGTAGCACAAAATGTACGGAGGTGGGCATTTTGGACCAGACAGAAGAAAAGGCGGCCCCCTTTGGGAGCCGCCTTCAATTCGAAGTGGGCAATTAGCGGCCGCTAACGCCTTCGGAGCCGGTCTTGCCTTCGAAGCTCTCACCTGCGTGGGGCATCATGATGTCCTCAACGGCCGGACCGCGGTCGCCGTGGTCGAACAGCACGTCTTCGCCGCCGAGCGGATACTCCTTGCGGAGTGGGAAGCCTGACCAGTCGTCTGGCAGAAGGAAGCGCTCACCTTTGGCGAGCTCGTTTCCGGCGAAGATGATGCCGAACAGGTCACCGATCTCCTTCTCCGGATACTCGGCCCCGCCGAAAAGATGCATCATCGTCGGGATCGCCTGCCCGTCGTCCACGCCGACCTTCAGGAAGATGCGCGCGTAGTTTTTGGTCGCCATCAGGTTGTAGACAACCTCGAACCGCTCAGTGAAGTCTCGGGCGTGCTCCCAACGGCTGTAATCAACGCCGAGGCACTCGCTAAAGTAGTTGTACTGCAGCTCCGGATTGTGCTTGAGTTCGGCGGCTACGTCGAGGATCGAGTCACGGGCGACAAGGATGAACAGATCGCCGCGATCGACCTTGACGCCAAGGATCGCGTTCTTGAACTTCTCTCGCAGGATGCGCGCCTCGGCGCGGTCGGTCTCGGCGAAGGTCGTGGCCACTATTCCGAACCTCCAACGAGGGCGGCGCGGGGGTTCATCAGGTTTCCGCCGGCATCGACGTCGGCTAGTTCACCGAGCTTCTCGGGGGCAAGACTGGTGGTCTCGTCCCAGTTGATCGCGCCAACCTTGATGACGTAGAGGTAGCCGATCACAAAGGTGGCCATGTAGGTCAAGAACGAGATGAAGCTCGTGACCATAAACTCCTTGTCGGCGTTGCGGAACACGGTCATCCAGCTCCAGAGGAAGACGACTTCAATGTCGAACAGGATGAACACGATCGCGACCAGATAGAACTTGATCGGGAACCGTTCGCGGGCATCTCCGCTCGGCTCGACGCCGCACTCATAGGGCGACGACTTGTACCGGGTGACCTTCTTGGGTCCGAGCACCCAACTGAGGGTGACCATGACGCCGCAAATCAGCGCGGCGACCGCCACCAGCACCAGGAGTCCGAGGTAATCCTGCATCGCCCTAAATCTTACCTAGCCTCGACAAATCCTGTTGCTTAGGCGGAGCGTTCCGTCGGGACCAATTCGCTACACTGAATCCAATGGCGAGCAACTCCGAAGCATTTGGGAAGATGATGGTGCCGTTGCTGGAAGGTCGGAACCTGGCCGACGACCAGGCGACCGAACTCATCACCTATCTGACCAGCGGCGAGGCGACCGAGGCACAGGTGGGCGCGGCGGTATCCGCGCTACGTATCAAGGGCTGCACCGCCAACGAACTCGCGGCCTTCGCGCAGGTGATGCGCGACCAGGCGGTCGGACCCGCGCATACCCACGAGGACCTTGTCGACACCTGCGGTACGGGCGGCGGTGCGCCGAGTTTCAACATCTCGACGGCGGGCTCCTTCGTCGCGGCGGCGGCCGGCGTGCGGATCGCCAAGCACGGCAACCGCGGCGTGACCAGCCCGTACGGCAGCGCGGACGTACTTGAGACGCTCGGGGCGAAGATCCAGACCGATTGGGACGTCCTGCTCCGGATGCTCGACCGGGTCGGCCTGGGGTTCATGTACGCCCCCGCCCACCATCCTGCGATGCGGCACGTCGGCAAAGCGCGGCGCGAGCTCGGTTTCCGCACCGTTTTCAACCAGCTTGGTCCTTTGGCGAATCCCGCCAATGCGAAGCGTCAGCTCATTGGGGTTTACAGCCCAAAAATCGCCTTCCCGATGGCCGAGGCGCTGATGAAGCTCGGAACGGAGCGCGCGCTGGTCGCCCACGGCGAGGATGGACTGGATGAGATTTCTCCCGTCTCTCCGACCCGGTTCGCTCTCCTATGGGATGGCGAACTCAGCGAAGGGATCTTGACCCCACAGGGGTTCGGACTCAAGCCGGTAACGATGGCGTCTATTGTTCCCGGCAACACCGCCGAGGAGAACGCGGCTCTGCTACGGGAAGCAGTGACGGACGTGGATTCGGATCGGTGCACCGCGATTCTCGGCAGTGCGGCGTGCGCGATCTGGATCGCTGGACTTGCGCCGGAGCGTCGTTCGGCTACGGATATTGCGCGCGAGGTTGTGCGTAGCGGCGCGGCTCGCGAGAAGCTCGAAGAGTTTGTCCGGGAGAGCCACCAGCTGTGAACACCCTCGACCGCATCTTCGCGCGCAAGCACGAAGAAGTTGCGGCCGCGCGCTTGACGGTGCCGCTTGATGAAGTGAAGGTTCGTGCTCAGGATGCGGGTCGCACACGGGGCTTTCACCGGGCTCTGCTAGGGTCCCCGAACCCGCTCGCCCTGATCGCCGAGGTCAAAAAGGCGAGCCCGTCGAAGGGTTTAATTCGCGCCGACTTCGACCCGGCCGCGATCGCGCAGGCCTACGAGCGAGCGGGCGCGGATGCAATGAGCATCCTGACCGACATCGACTATTTTCAAGGCCACCCTTCAAATATTCGGCTCGCCCGTGAGGCGACCAAGTTGCCTTGCCTGCGGAAAGACTTCATCGACGACGAATACCAGGTTTATGAGGCACGCGCCTGGGGCGCGGATGCGATCCTCCTGATCGTGGCTTCTTTAACCGCTGGGCAGATCGCGGACCTCATGGGTCTCGCGAACTCTCTTGGCATGGACGCGCTTGTCGAGGTCCACAGTGCAGAAGAAATCACCGTCGCGCTCGACCTCAAGTGTCCGCTGATCGGGGTCAACAATCGGAATCTCGCCGACTTCACGACCGACCTCGCGACCTCCGAGCAGCTCATTCCCCTGATCGCGCCGCACGCGACGGCGATCAGCGAAAGTGCTTTGGAGACGCCGGCAGATCTTGCCCGAGTGCAGAGAGCCGGTGCTCGAGGCGTGCTGATCGGCACGACGTTCTGCCTGGTCCCCGACATCGAGGGAAAGGTCAGGGAGGTGATGTCCCGATGACTCAAATCAAGATTTGTGGACTGACCAGGGAAGAGGACGCTGAGCTAGCGATCGAACTAGGGGCGAATGCCCTTGGGTTTGTGCTTGAAACGACTAGCCCCCGCCGCATCAATCCGCTTGAAGTTCCCTGGCTCTTGCATCTCCCGACCTTCGTACCCCGGGTCGCGGTATTTGGCAAGATCCCGCGAGGGGCGAATTTCCAACCCTTTCATCTGATTCAATCGGTGGTCTTCCCCGATGACAAGACGTTCCGTGCGAAAACCATTCAAGCCATCCGGCTTCGGCCCGACGACGATCTAGATTCGGTTCTCTCGCTTCCCGAGCTAGGAGAGGCAATCCTTCTCGACGCCCATTCCGATGGCGCCTACGGGGGAACGGGGAAGCTTGTCGACTGGGATCTCGCCCGCCGAATCGTGGACGCCTGCACCCGCCGGGTCATCCTCGCCGGCGGATTGACCCCCGAAAACGTCGCCGAGGCCATCCGAGTGGTCCGCCCCTATGCGGTCGATGTCAGCAGCGGCGTCGAGTCGTCGCCGGGTGTGAAGGATCACGCGAAGCTTCGCGACTTCATCCAAGCGGCCCGTGC
Organism: Fimbriimonadales bacterium; assembly: GCA_038216655.1. GTDB lineage: Bacteria > Armatimonadota > Fimbriimonadia > Fimbriimonadales > Fimbriimonadaceae > JAFDWR01. The sequence goes on along the minus strand of JBBQPZ010000013.1, from coordinate 10,983 downwards.
AGCAGGGTGAGCCCGCCCCCATTGGAGCCGAGGATCCGTCCGAGCGTTCTTTGTCGCCGATCCAGATGTGGCCGAACGGGTCCGGACCAAAGGGATCGAATCATCTCCTGGCGAATCGCGCCTAGATGGCCAGCTTTGTAGCCTGCAAAGTACAAACTGAGACTGATTGCGGTCAGCCCTTCGCTGTTTCACCTACGGGATGTCAGCATCGCCAACTCAAATTGCACGATTCGTACTCAATGCCATTAGCGTACGTCCAACCTCACACCGTCGTACTAATTCCGCACGCTATCTGAACACTTTATCCGATTTCCCCCCTATTCTTTTGAAGAATCTACTTGTGAAAATGTTAAGGGCGCTTTATGATGAAGGAGTCTTAGTTGCGATACTTATTCTTAGGAGGTCGTCTTATGCGACGCCGAGCATTTACACTGATTGAACTACTGGTGGTCATCGCGATCATTGCGATTTTAGCTGCCATCCTCTTCCCCGTTTTCGCCACGGCCAAGGAGGCCGCGAAGAAGACTCAAGGCCTGTCCAACTCCAAGCAGCTGAATCTCGCATTTCAGCAGTACCTGGGTGATTCGGACGACGTGGTCCCGGTCATCACGTACAACAACACTTATAGTGCAGACCCGATAAACCCGGATGCCATTCCGCAGTCGCTGATGCTTCCCTCATGAAGAATCTGCCGATCACCTATGATCCGATGGACCCGGCAAGTCCCGATCAACGCGCGACCGTGGAAGTGATTGACCCAGCTTCGGTTCCGGCTTCCTACCGTGACGCCCAACGAACCTTCAACATTCTGTATAAGGCTGACTGGGGTCTGAACTGGAATTATCTCGACCAACTTTCGGTTGCGGCGGGCACAGGCGCCTTGGTCAACAACGTCGTTTCCATGACCTCACTTCCGAAGCCGGTCGCCATGATTTTGGCCGTCAGTAGCATTTGGAACCGAGATGCCAGCGGCGCTCCCTATGGGGGTGGGAACGATGCGGTTGATTCGCCGTGCATCAGGGATGTTGCCGGAAACTATCTTGAGCCGGGCGCACCTTACTTGGGCGGCTATTACTGGTACGGCGGCTGGAACCCCAGTTCTCCGCTCTCTTGGAACGTGTTTGGTGGAACTTGGCCTTGGGTACAACGGCAGGCGACAGGTCTTGGTGTCCTTCTGCGACGGTCACGTGAAGTCGTACGCGATCTCCGCGCTGACCGTGGGCTGCAATGTACTTGATGGCCAACTCGGTCGGGTCACCGACACCACCAAGTATATGTGGTACCCGCAATGATGAAGAAGACATTCCCTCTGGCTCTCGTGGTGTTGCTTCTCGGATGCGGAAACAAATCCGAAAACAACACTCCTGATGCTCAGTCATTTGCCGCCGACCTTCAACAGAAGTCAAAGCAGGCACCGCCTCCCGAAAAGTCCGACTTGGACTATCAAAAATTGGGACGAGGCGCCGGTGGCGGCGGCCAAATGATGGGCGGCAAGAAGCGAAACTAACTTGCCCGACAACGAAATACCCGCGAGTCTGAGACTCGCGGGTATTCGTGTATTTGGGGAACTAGACGAGGAGTGCCGATGGCCTTGCACGAGGCCGTTCGGCAAAAGCACGGTGTAGCCTAGGGTCCGACATATACCATCATCCTGGTCCGGTACGGACATTTGAAAGCGGTGTGCGGGTCGCGGTGAAGGTGCGGAGGCACCTTGGATTCCAAGGCACCGGTTCCGGTCGTCTTCCTCGGGATCAGAGATTCTTCGACTGCGGAATTCTCGCCTTGGCTCGCCTTCCTAAGCTCAGATTGACGGCCCTTGTTTGCGTGGCGAGAGTACGGCTAGGCCGGAATCAATCGTGGGGCTGTTCATAACTGAGGCCAGAACAACCGTAAAAATGGGTGCGGGGACAGGATTCGAACCTATGACCTCCGGGTTATGAGCCCGACGAGCTACCAGACTGCTCCACCCCGCGGTCTTCTAGTATCCCGATCCCCGGGGTCAGAGTCAAGGGTCCCGGGTCCAAAACGTCGCTACTTCCGCTTGTAGAACCGCTTGCTGACCACCGTCCCCGGCTCCAGCTTGCCCCGGACGTCGATGGCGCACGCGGTCCCGATCGCGATATCGCTATCTAGGAAGCCGAACGCGATCCCGCAATCCAGCATCGGCGAGAACACGCCGGACGAGACCACCCCGACCTGACGGTCGCCGACGGTCACCGGCATTCCCGGCATAATCAGTCGCTTCGACTCAAGCTTGATCCCCTGGAGCTTCTGCGGCGTGCCATTTGCCCGCGCCGCGTTGATGATCTCGCTACCGATAAAGCTCTTCGTCTTGCCTATGACCCAACCAAGGCCCGCCGCCATCGGGCTGAGCGTGTCATTGAGCTCGTGCCCGTAAAGCGGCAACCCCGCCTCGACGCGGAGAATGTCGCGCGATCCAAGACCGCAGGGCATCACGCCCATCTGAACCAGCGCGTTCCAAAGCTGGGGCGCATCGTCGTTCAGGCAGATCAACTCGTACCCGTCCTCTCCGGTGTAGCCGGATCGGGCGGCGAAGACGTCCACTCCACCTATCGAGCATTGCACCACGCCGAATGCACCAGCGGCGTTCAGCTCGTCAGGAGCGTCCGAGTGCTGCGCGAGGAGGGAGACCGCGCTGGGGCCCTGAACCGCGATCATTGAGGTCTGGAGTGTCTCGTCGACGATGGTGACGTCGAAGGTGTTCTGCTTCTTGAGCCAGGCCACGTCCTTTGCATGATTGTCCGCATTCACCACCATCGCGAACTTGCCGTCTTCGAGGCGGTAGACGATGATGTCGTCGACGCAGCCACCCTGGTCGTTCGGGAGCAGGGAATACTGCCCAGTCGCGTCGGTCAGCTTCGAGACGTCGTTCGACGTGACGTGCTCTAGATACTCCAACACCCGATCGCCCTTGAGCGACAAGCGAGCCATGTGGCTGACGTCGAACATCCCCGCGTGCTCGCGCACCGCCTTCGACTCCAGGATCACGCTGCCGTACTGCACCGGCATCTCGTAACCGGCGAAGGGCACAAGGCGAGCGCCCGCCTCCTGATGCTGTTCGTAGAGCGCAGTGCGAAGGAGTTTCTCGTCGGACATGGTCGTTTGAGAATACCGCCCGGCTCTTCTGATGGAATTGATGGGCCTGATGGAGTGGATGGAATTTGAAGGGGGTCGGGGTGGCACGGTCTGCTCGGGTGCTCCTGAATTTCTCAGGACGCAGGACGTGGCCACTCGACAGACCGTGGACTCTGAACGTCGGGGGCTCCCACGGCTGTCCGGCCGTCTTGTCTTGCTGGCGATCGCCTATTTGATGGGCCATAACGGCCGTGCCACCCACAAGTCCCTCCAGTTCCATCCACTCCATCAGGCCCATCAATTCCATCATGCTGACGAAACCTGCTCCGATCCGACTCCCTCGCACGTCTTGAAACCTAAGAAATGACCGCCGACGATGGAAAGCAGCCGCCTGAGCCGCTGAGTGTTTACACGCTGATCTCCGTGATGGTGGATCAGATGGCCACGGTTGCGTGGTCGAAGCTTGGCCTTCAGCCCGACATGGTCACCGGCAGGTTGGAAAGGGACCTCGTTCAGGCCAAGGTCGCGATCGACCTCACCGCTCACCTCGCCGGATTCATCGAGCCGCAACTCGACGAGGACGACAAGCGACGTATCCACGGCCTCGTGAGGGATCTGCGAATCAACTACGTTGAGAAGACCAAGGAGTTAGGACAGTGAGAATTGGCGCCCACGCCGCCGGAACCCAGCGAACGCCCGTCTCGTTGCCGACGCTGCTCAGGCGGCTACGCAACCGGATTCAGATCTCGGTGCGCAGCTCGGCGATCGAGCGGGAAAACGCCCAGACCGCGGTTGCTGACGCCGTCAAGCAGCGGCAGGATCAGCTCGTCGAGTTCTATCGCGTCTACGAGGATCTCGTCGAGGCCCTTTGCGACGCCGCCCAATACGGCCCGACGCCCGCCCTCGAGCGAACCTACGCTCGCAGCCGAACCTGGATGCGCGAGAACTACGCACCCGTTCGTCGCTACGTCATCGCCTACCTACGCTACGCCACCGAAGACGCGGTGACGAGCATGGACCATCGGGGCGAAGCCGCCGACGCATTCGAAGCCCTTGTCGCCGCGCCCGATCTCTTCCTGTTCCTCAAGCACGACGACGGGATGATGATCTCAAGGCTTGAACGGACAAGAGAAGCGCTCAACCTATACGCCGGGCACCTCCGACAACTCGCCCGCGTCTGAATTTCATGCGCCTGAACTTCCGCGACGCCGACTTCGATGCCCTGACGGCGGTGTGGAACGCGTTCTATCCCCCAGAGTTCAGGATCGATGCGCAGGTCCTGCGCCAGCACACGGTCGAGAGTCCGGTGTTCGACTGGGGTGCCTCTTGCATTGAAGTCATGGACGACACCGTCCTCGGCTTTGTGGCCGTCAAGCGCTCCGCAGTCGGGCTGTACAAGGGGCAGCAGCAGGACGTCGCGCACCTGAGCGCGATCGCCTACGCCCAGTCAGACGCCGGGATCGACTTGATGGCCGAAGTCAAATCGGTGCTCCGGAACCGCGGCCTGCAGAAGCTCAACTTTGGCAACGATTCGCTCCACTTTTTCCCCGGCTGCCCGTCCACCGCTCAGGCGCTCTGTGGCTTCCTCATGGTCGAAGGCTTCGAAGGCGGGGGAGAGTGCTACGACCTTGAGCGCAACCTTGCCGACTATGTGCCGCCGCGTCCGATTCCGACGACCCACGATTTCCGTCCCGTCGCCGAGAGCGACATGCCCGCGCTGACGGCATTCTTCGAGAAGGAGTTCCCGGACCGCTGGTGGTACGACGTCCAGAGCAAGATCCGCGCGGAGGGGAGAACCGAGTTCATCACCGGCGCCTTCAAGGGCGATATCTGCGAGGGGTTCGCGATGACCCAGGATTGGACCTGCAAACTTCCGATCAGCGGTGGCGTCTGGCGCAACAGCCTCGGAGAGCAGTGGGGAGCGCTCGGCGCGATCGGCGTTTCCGCCGAACTCCGCGGCAAAGGATTAGGGCACGGACTCATGGGTGCGGCCCTAACCGGGCTGCGAGACAAAGGCGTGCGGCGCTGCATCATCGACTGGACCATTTGGGTCGACTTCTACGGCATGCACGGCTTCGAGGTCACGCGGACCTACCAAGCCAAGAGCCTTCGCCTCGGCGACTAGTCTGAGCTCCATCCGCCGGTTTCGCGGCCCCCGGGTTTGGGCGCCTCAGGAGCGTCCGGAAACGGAGGGAGAGGGGTGGGAGCTTCGGTCACCGCCGGGAGACTTAATGGACCGAGTCACGCGCACCCTCGTCTCGTAGTAGAGAGAGTGGAGCCAAGCCGAGCCGGACAACAGAAGCGGGTGGTCGTCGTGGGCGCGGGGTTCGGCGGCGCATATGCGGCTAAGGGACTGGAGAAGCACCTCCCTCACGACTACGAAGTCACCGTCATCGACCGCAACAACTTCCTCCTCTTCTATCCGCTCCTCATCGAAGCCGGAGTCGGCAATCTCGAACCCCGCCATGTGGTCGTCCCGATCCGCAAGTTCTTGAAGAAGGCCGGGTTTGTGATGGGCGATGTGATCGCCATCGACACGAACTCGCAGCAGATCACCTACCGCGTGCTAAGTGGACCGGATGAGGCCAAGCTCCATTACGATCATCTCGTGCTCGGCCCTGGGTCCGTCACTCGTCTGCCCGAGGTCCCCGGTCTCAAGGAGCATGGATTTGAAATGAAAACCCTGTCCGATGCGATCGGGATGCGCGACCGCGCGATCCAGCTCCTCGAACTCGCCAACACCGTCCACGAACCCGCTCTCCAACGAGAACTCCTGAGGATCGTGGTGGTCGGCTCGAACTTCACCGGGATCGAGTTCGCAGGGGAGTTCCAGGCCTTTCTGGAGGAGAGCGCCAAGAGCTATCGCAACCTGCGCAAGGGTCAGATCGAAGTGGTCGTCGTCGAGTACGCCGATCGAATCCTCCCCGCCCTGGACGCCGACCTCGCCGAGTTCGCCCGCAAGCATCTGGAAGGCCGAGGTCTCAAAATTCGTACAAAGACATCAGTCCAAGCCATGACCGACCGCAGCGCCACCCTCACCAGCGGAGAAGAACTGGCCACTCGAACCGTCGTCTGGGCGGCGGGTATCTCGCCGAGTCCCCTCCTCGATCGGGTCAGTCCCCTCCCGCGCGACGAAAAGGGTTACGTCCTTTGCGAGCCGGATCTACGAGTTCAAGGGATGCAAAACGTCTGGGCGCTTGGCGACTGCGCATTCGTCCCCGCCCCGGATGGCTCGCCGTATGCGGCGACCGCTCAAAACGCGACCCGGCAAGGCACGATCCTCGCCGCAAATATTGTCCGGACCATCAAAGGTGAGCCGACCCGCGCGTTCATCTTCAAGCCCCTAGGCTCCCTCGCCGCGCTAGGATGCCGCACCGCGGTCGCCAGGGTGTTTGGGATTAAGGTCGCGGGCTTCCTGGCCTACCTCCTGTTCCGGGTGACATACCTCGGCAAGATGCCGACACTCTCACGAAAAGCCCGCGTGCTGATCGACTGGATGCTCGATATCTTCTTCCGCCAGGACCCGGTGCAACTGGGCTTGCGAGGACCGCTCGATAAACCCCTCTAATTCTTGAACTTCTCGCGCTTCTCGGCGTCTTTACGCGCCAACTTCGAGAAGTAGCGGAAGCCGACCACGACGACGGTCAGGACGATTCCGGCGACGACCGCGGAGAGCACGATCATCGTCGTCAGGGACATTGTGTTTTCACCTAGCATCTTCAAGGGGCGGAATCTCTTCCGGGGGGATCTGAACGACACGACCGTCTTTCCAGACGGCGATCGGGTTGCCGCGCCGTTTGTGCTCGGCTACCGCGCGGCGCATCGCGGTGCGGATGAGAGGATCGACGACCTCGTCGCTTGAGAAGCGACTGTCCGCATCGATCTCAGCCACGAATCGAACCGGGCTCTCGGGGGGCAAACCCCCGGGCCAAAGAACCGAGTCGTGGACAATCAGTTCGCCGGTCAATCGCTGCTTAGCGATGATCTGCGGGTCGCCCCCGCGCGAGTTGTCGTACAACCGCCAAGAGTCGACGAGTGGGGAATACAGCTCAAGGAAGTTCCGAAGGCCGGAGGCGAAGCGACGGCGGATCGTCTCCTCCGGTACGTCGTGCCCCCCGTCTCGCACCCGCGCGGCCACGCGCTGGATCGCAAGCTCCGGAGACGGGAGGTAGAAGAAGATCAAGTGGGTCTGGTAGCCCGCCAACTTCCAACCCTGGACCCGGGCCACAAGCATCTTGGTCGCGAGTGTCGTCTCGAAGGCGAAGTCAAGACTCTGGGACTCCAGATGCTGAACCCGCTCCAGAAGCAGCCGCCCCGCGTTGATGTCGGCGGGCGTCCCCTGTTTGCCCGAAATCTCCTGGGCGATCATGTCCGCGTTCACGAATGGCATTTCGGTAGGGAGGAGGATGCTCGCCGCGGTCGACTTCCCGGATCCGTTCGGCCCCGCGATGATAACCGCTTGGGGCGAAGGTGAGGACATGTCTAAATTATGGCCGACCCCACCTCTCTCCAACTCGGACACCCCACTACCACTATCACTACCACTACCACCTAGATATGGGTTACCCTGGATTTCGCGCAACGCGATCCGCGACGAGACGATGCCGCACGTTCACGAATACGCCGCGACGATTGAATGGACGGGAGCGCAGCGAGGCTCCACAGCGAGCTATGCCGCCTACTCGCGCGAGCATCGCATCTCGATCGTAGGAAAACCGGACTTAATTGGATCGGCGGATCCCGCCTTCCGAGGCGATGGGTCTCTCTACAACCCCGAGGACCTGCTTCTCGCCGCCGCATCCACCTGCCACATGCTTAGCTACTTGGCGATTTGTGCGCGCCAGGGAATCGGGGTGACCTCCTACACGGATTCTTGTACGGCGCGAATGGAGCCGAAAGGGGGAACAATGGCGTTCGTTGAAGTGATCTTAAATCCAGTCGTGGGGCTGGGTTCGGGAGATCGAGACAAGGCGATGGAACTTCACCACCAGGCCCACGATGAGTGCTACGTCGCCGCATCGGTGAACTTCCCAATCCGATGCCGACCCACTTTGCTAGAATCATGAACCTCGGAACGCAAACCATGGATTGCAAGGAACTTGAAAACCGGAGGGGAGCGATCCTCGTCATTGACGATGACGAGGCGGATCGCACTTTCACCCTCCGCTGTCTCGCCAAGGTCATGCCTAAAGCGACCGTCGAGGTCTGCGAAGACGGGGATTGCGCCTTGGAACGGCTCGTGACGATGGCGAATCCGGACAGTCCCCAAGTCGAGATAGTGTTCATGGACCAGCGGATGCCGGGTCGGCAGGGGCTGGAGATCATGGAGCTCATCCAAGGCACCGGCTTGACCGAGCGCGTGCCGGTCGTTCTCTTCTCCTCCGCCGTGCCGCCAAGCGAAGTGCAGGCGATCCTCGCCGCCGGAGCCAGAGGCTACATCATGAAGCCCGTCGATCCGGAACTGTATCGCGAGGCAATCGCCACCGCGCTCAGCCGCTACCTGGCCTGAGCTGAGACTGAGGGAGGGGTTGTGTTTGGGAGCTTCGGTCGCCGTGGACGACTTCCGAAGCTCCTCAAACCCGCTTACTTGCGTGCCCGACGGCGTCTAATCGCCGCCAGGCCGATGCCGACCACGGCGAGGCTTGCTGGTTCCGGAACCGCTTGCGGCACGAACGCCACGCCTCGGAACGATTCCTTTCCGTTGCCGGACAAATTCGCCGTTGCCAGCGCGGCTGCGCTGCCGCTGATCGCGGAGTTGTAGCCCGTGGTGTCGGTGAAGCCGTACAGCGTGCCGCCGCCGGTAGCCGAGTTGCCACCGGTGGTGCCAAACAGCTGGACGCCGTTCGCGGTGACCGTTCCCGTGAGACCACGGACGCCGGATGCGGTTACGGTTCCGCTCGCGACCCAAGCGCTGCCTACGAAGGAATACTTCTGGATTCCACCGGTGGTCGCGCCGTCATCGGCCACGTAGGCCGTATCGAAGCTCGAAGAAGCCGCATTCAGCTTCGCGAAGAAGAAGCTGTACGGGCTACCCGTGGTCGGGATGCCCATGCTGACCGGTGCACTCGCCGAGGTCGGAAGCCCCGTGCCTTGCGAGAAGATGCCGCTACTTGTTGAGAAGTAGAGCTGGCCGCCGAACGCGTTGACTTGGCGAACGTTGGTGATGCCAGTCGAGAGCGACACCGTCGCACCGGGAGTCGTGGTGTTGTAAGACACGCCGCCCGCCGCGCCGCCCAGCCAGAGGTTGGTGCCGTCGGTATAGACGCTGCGCGGGTTGTTGGCCGACGCCCAGTCGCTCAGATTGGTCTGGGGCACGGCTTGCGTGCCGTTGCCGCCGTAGATCTGGATCGAGCGATTCACCGCCGCCGAGGTCGTCCCCGCGAGCGAAGTGGCCGCCGTCGAGATGTAGCCGGTGACGCCGAGGTTCTGGCCATCGGCGGAGAGAGTGATAAGACCCTCCGAAGTGGCAGTGCCGCTGGCGAAGATGCCGGTGCTGATGGACTGGACCAGCGTGCCGCCGGTGGTGTACTCGTCGAGAAACACCGCGTTGCCGGTGTTGATCAGGCCGCTGGTTCCGTCGCCGACTCGGTAGACCACGAGGTCACCCGCCGTAAAGGGACCTGCAAGTGCGCTGGCGGTTGCCCCGACCGCGAAGAGCGCGCTGATGATTGCTTTTCTGTTCATTTGAATCTCCTCCCAAACAGAACAGTTGTAGCGGAAGGGCGTGTTAAGGATCACGCCTTGTTAAGAGCACCCGGCAAACGTGCGGGGGAAGCTTAATCGGGGGATAACAGACTTAGTCTGAGTCTTAGTCTGAGTTGGAGTTGGAGTTGGGGTTGGAGAGCCTGTCATCCCGACGGATGTTTGTGCCGAGGGATCTGACGGTAATCGCCGAGTGATGGTACAAGCAGTCGGTAGTTCCTGTCAGATTCCTCGGATGTCGCTAGGGCTCGCTCGGAATGACAATCATGATCGAGGAAGCACTCAAGCGTGATCCGCCGGGCCGGATGCTGATCAATTGGGCTTGAGCAGCAACCGGAGGGACGTGGCGACGCCCGGCATCTTTGGGTCGTAGGAGCAACGCTCGGCCGGACGGGCAAGATTCACGTAGGCACGAGGCTCCGTCTTGAACGGCCCGCGGTCCTGCCTCGCGTAGATCTTGAGCGCGACGCCATTTGTGATGGCAAGTACTTGCGCGCCCGTCAGCCCCTTTCCAACTCCGTCGGCCTGCTCATCGGAAAGGTCGAGACCGCTATAGAAGGGTCGGTATTCGATCCCCACACTGATCTTCGAACCCGAGGAGACGAAGCAACAAAGCACGTTCTTCAACCCGCGCCCCTTGATGTCATCCCGGATCTCGGAGTCGAGCCAGCCTAAAGAGGCGAGAAGTGGCTTTACCAGTTCGTCTCGAGTCGTCGTCGCGTTCCATCCCTTTGCGGACTCGAATTCCTCGTTATAAACCCGCTGAGTATTACGTAAGGCATCTAAAGTGGCATCGGAATCTACCGCGCTACTCTGCCTTGCGAGTTCGGAGACGATCGCTTCGTAGGTCAGAATATTGGGCTCGCTTGGCTCAGCCTCGGCCCGCAGTGCTGGGAGCTTCAGAATCTCATCGGCAATTCGTTGGTGCTCGTCAAGTTTCGCGAGGCATAGCGTGGCACGCCCTAGCTTCTTCACGGTTTGGATCGGGGTCGGTGCGACGTGCCAATTCACGAACTTGTAGGCGCGTAAATCCCAGCCTTCGATTGACCGGTCCCCAATAACTTTCCAGTCTTGGATCAGAGAATTGCGGTCTCCTTGGTTGTCGTTTGCGACTTCTGCTTGAAGCTCGCGGGGGTCAGTCCACCGAGTCCCAGATGGGGTCGGTGGTTGTTGTAGTGGTCCTGG
>JBBQPZ010000012.1:0-107827 GCA_038216655.1 Fimbriimonadales bacterium | reverse complement strand
CGTGTCGTTCATGGACTACGACCTAGGCTACATCGACCTAGAAGAAAAGACCCTACAACCCCTGCAAAACCCCTTCGGAGCCATCAAGGTGTAACCTATGTGTCCGGAACAATCTGTAACCCATGTGTCCGGTATGGACACAAAAGGGCTGGTACTCCGGACGGGACTCGAACCCGCGACCTCCGCCGTGAAAGGGCGGCATCCTAACCACTAGACGACCGGAGCAGACGAGGCTGTATTTTGGCTTAAAACGCCTCTTAAAAACAAGAGCCCGAACCTGGAATCAGGTTCGGGCTCCCCATTTTCGACCGGAGGTCAATTACTCCTTGATCGGGAGATTCGTCGGCTTGTCGTTGTCGCCGTCTTCGTCCTTCGCCTTGACCTCGTCAGTCTTGGGCTTGGCGACTTCGGTCTTGGCCTTGTGCTTGATGACGCGCTTGGCGCCGGCAAAGCGCTTCGAGTAGTAGCCGTCGGAGAGCGAACTCACCATGACCTGACCACCGCCGGAGCTGGCGTGGATGAAGTTGCCGTTCCCGACGTACATGCCGACGTGGCTGACGCGACCAGAGCCGCGGGTTCGGAAGAACACGAGGTCGCCTTCTTTGAGCTCACCCTTGGAGACCGATTGGCCAGTGTGGGACTGCTCAAGGCTGGTGCGCGGGAGCTTGACCCCGTGGCGCTTCATGATCTGCCCGACAAAGCCAGAACAGTCAGTGGCGCTGCGGCTCATCGATCCGTAGTTGTACGGCGTGCCAATCCAACCCCGCGCATCGGCGACGAGATCGTCGCTGGTGGCGGGAAGGTGCTCGGCGACGCGAGTCTCATGAATCTGGGCAAGTTTCTGGCGAGCTGCGCGGCGCATGGCCACGTTCTTCGAGTGCGCCTGCTGGCGAGCGAGCCGCTCCATGTGCTGGAGATAAGCGATTCGCGCGTTTCGCTTTATGGACGAGTGGCTCGTCTCACGGCTGGCGACCTTGCTCGAATGGTGGTGCTCGGCTACCTGGGTGGCGGCGGGCTTGAGGTTATCGCCTCGAACCCACGCTTCGGTGCCCTTCGGGAAGTGAAGCTTGTACCAGTTGCCTTCGCGGTCGATCACCGTGACCGGCACGCCGGAATCAACGGTCACGATCAACTCGGAATTCGTGCTCGGCCCACGGCGGAGGACGACGTCATCTTTGGCGATGAAAGCGTGGCGGGTGTGGATAACCGGAATCTTGGATGCCACCGTGCTGGAACCGGAACCCGGGATGTGGAGCTTCTGGCCCGGCTGGATTGATCCCCACTTGACGCTGGGATTGAGTTCGCGGAGGACTTTGGTGGAAACGCCGACGTTCTTTGCGATAATCCAGTCGTTGTCGTCTTCTTGAACCGTGTAGGTTGCGGAAGCGTGGACGGCCTTGTGCGAAGTTTTCGAGGCAACGGCGGAAGAAGATCCACCGTGACCGGGAACATGCAGACTGTGACCGATCGTCAAATTGGATAGGTCAACGCCGGGATTGAGTGCTTTGAGTTGGGGCACCGTGAGCCCGAACTTGTGAGCGACGGTCCAATCGCAGTCTCCGTTACGGACGACGTACGAACCGGCGGACTTGTGAAGTGAGACTTCGTGGTGAGCCTTAGACGATGATGGAACGGTAAGAACCTTCCCTGCCTTGAGCTTTTTTCGGTTTCCGAGGTCGTTGGCCTGAATCAAAGCCTTCTGACTCACACCGAGCTTATCTGCGACGCCAGCGACGGTATCGCCGGGCTTCGTTTTGTACGTGCGTGCCCCGAAGGCGCTGCACGTTAACAGCAGACAAGCTCCCAAGGTTGCTTTTCTAATCGTCAAGACTTCCCTCCTCAACACCCATGGCGGGGTGTTCTAGCGCCCGTTGCTGAACGCGGTCTCTTTCGATGTGTGCCCTTGGGGCAGACCTGAACACTGTATCCCGGTACATGTCCGGGTGTCAACCCCTAATAAGTGCAAGTACATCATTCTAAGCACGTCTTGCACACCCCTTGTGAACCCAAGTTCCGAGATTAACCCCGATTTGGAAACGAAAAGTTCGCAACAATCCGGGGGGAGTAGAATTCGGTCATCGAATGGTGAGCGTATTAATCGTGAACTGGAACACGCGAGACTTGCTGCGAAGCTGCCTCGCGTCAATTCTGCGTTTTCCACCCCACGAAGATTACGAGGTTATCGTTGTCGATAATTCCTCCTCCGACGAAAGCGCGGTGATGGTCGCGGAGGAATTCCCGGACTTTCGGCTGATCGAATCCGGCTCGAACGCGGGCTACGCCAAGGGGAACAACCTTGCCTTCGCCGCCGCCTCCGGCGAGTATCTGCTCACCTTAAACCCCGACACCGAATTTGTCGATGACAGCCTGGATCGGGCGCTTCACATCCTCCGAGTCAACACACAAGCGGGTTGCCTTGGCGCGCGTCAGGTAGCCGCCGACGGTAGCACCCAGCGCTCGGTGCGCGGCTTCCCGACCTTTCTCGGTATCTTCGGTGACCTCACCGGACTCGGTAGGCGGTTCCCCGGGAGTCGACTGGACAGCTACCGCCTCCACGGGTTCGACTACGAGACGGAGGGTGAGGCACCCCAGCCGATGGGCACGTTCCTTCTTTTTCGTCGCGAGGCGCTGGCCGAAGTTGGCTCGCTCGACAAACCGTTCGATGAGAACTTCCCGATCTTCTTCAACGAAGTGGATCTGCTCTATCGCCTCCTGCTCAAGGGTTGGACCTGCTTGTACGCCCCCAGCGTGCGCATTTTGCATCACGGAGGCGAAAGCACGAAACTTGTGCGAAAGAGCATGATCTGGGAATCTCACCGAAGCCTGGTACGTTTCTTGCGAAAACACCAGCGGTGCGCGCTTGGGGGGATCGGCGTCAGTCTGCTGGCCCCGATCGTCTATGCGGCGGCGTATGTGAGAGCCAAAGGCTACGATGCCGGATTTCGAACTTAGCGTTACGATATGCAGTTGGAACACGCAGTCCGACCTGCGTGACTGTCTGGCCAGCCTTGAAGCGATTCGCGATGAAATCTCCTTCGAGGTGATCGTCGTAGACAACAACTCGCGCGACGGCTCGCCGGACATGGTCGAGCGCGGTTTCCCTTCGGTCACTTTGATTCGGATGGATCGAAACCTTGGCTTCACCGGCGGCCACAACTACGCCTTCGAGCACCGTCGCGGTCGGCATGTGTTTTGTCTAAACTCGGATACCGTGGTTCATCCCGGGGCGTTGCGCGAACTGGTTAGCTTCATGGAGTCCGACCCTATGCTTGGGATCGTCGCGCCCAAGTTGCTTAACCCTGACGGGTCGCTTCAACTCTCATGTCGTCGCTTTCCGAACCCCGTCGCGGCGATGTTTCGCAACACCTTCCTCGGACGCTTGTTCCCCAAGAACCGTTTCACCCGCGACTACCTGATGCAGGGCTTCGACCATCAGTCCAAGCTCGATGTCGATTGGGTGAGCGGGGCGGCGTTCTTGCTGCGCGACACGGTGATGCAGAAGATCGGCTTCTTCGACCCCGAGTTCTTCATGTACTGCGAGGACGTCGATCTGTGCTGGCGGACCCACAAGGCGGGCTTTCGCGTCGTGTACGACCCTGAGGCGGTGGTGACCCACGCGATCGGTCGCAGTACCGACAAAGCCGCCAACAAGATGATCTTGCGGTTCCATGTCTCGATGCTGCGTTTCTATCGCAAGAACATGCTTCCGGAGATGAACCCGGTCCTGCGACCCTTTGTTTACGTGTTCGCTACGGGAGCCTTGGGAGCGCGGGCGATGCTCTTCATCAGCAAGAATGCCTTCGACGCGGTAAAACGCGCCTTGACACGCCGATGAAGAAACTCTCCGCTCCGATCGTGCTGCTCTGCCTCGTGGCCTTTCTCCTCCCGATCCTTGGAGGTCAGATCGTCACCGATCACCTGGGCCTGGACCCGAGCGGGGTGCTCAGTGCGATCCTCGGCGGCTCGGAAACTCCGCTGCTCACTCACACGATCTTCGCCGCCCTGATCTCGGTGGCGGTGGCGATCGCCCTGATCCGACGCCAGATCCTGCAGGTCCCTAGTGTCACGGTTGGCATCGGAATGATCGTGTTCTTTGGCGCGATGGCGGTCAGCGTCGTGTATTCCGACTTCAAGATTCCCTCCCTGACCGCCGCTGTCGAGTGGCTGGTGTACGGGATGGGAGCGTTCGGCGCGACGATGTGTCTGGGTCGGCGTGAGGGTGCGCGCATGTTCGTTCGGTCTCTGGTAGCGGGATGTACGGTGACGGCGATCATTGGGATTCGCGAGTTCGGAGCGATGCGCGCCGCCGATCCGGGATACCGGATCTTTGCCAACTGGATCAACCCGAATGCCCTCGCCGGGATTCTGCTGATCGGCATTTTCTGCGCCCTCGGGCTAACCGTTTCCGGCGAGCGTCGCGAGGCCAGCCTTAGCGGTGCCGCCACGGCCCTCCAACTTCTCGCCCTTTGGCTCACAGGCTCCCGTGCCGGCCTTCTCGCTGTATTGATTGGAATTCTCGTGTTCACCGCCTGCTGCATTATCTGGCGGATCGGCTTTCTTCGCAAGGTGCGTGACGAAGTTACGCTCGCCCTCGGAGCCGTGCTGATCTCGCTCTCCATCGGGGGGGTGATTTTTGCCCTCCTCGTGAACTTCACCAATCGCCCCGGCGGCGACCAGTCAGCCGCATTCCGAGTTCTCTTGTATAAAGGAGCGATCGAACTTGCCAAAGAGCGACCGCTCGGTTATGGCGTAGGTACCTACCGTTTCTACTCCGCCAAACCCGGCCTCACAACCTCAACTCAACTCACCCACGACACCTATCTCCAGATTCTTGTGGAGGCGGGGCCTCTCGCCCTTCTCGCGCTGCTCGTCACTCTGCTCGCATGGATTCTTACGATGTTCCGAGCACCCAAGACGCTGCCCATCGAACAGAACGGCTTGCGAGCAGGTGTGGTCGGAGCCATCATTGCCACGCTCGCCCATGGCGTGTTTGAGAGTAATTTCTACTACTTTGGGATCGGTCTGATCACATTCATGCTGCTCGGGGTCGGCACTCTCATCGCGGCGGACGGCGTCGCGCCCGAGTTCATGGCGAAGAACTTCCGATGGGTCGGGGTGGCGATGGCTTCCCTGTTCACCCTCGTCCTCGGCTACCTCGGCGTGGCCGAGATGCTCCGCGCCGAATCGCGCTTTGCCCTGGCCAAGAGCGACATCCCGACCGCGCGCTCGATCGCGGAGTCGGTGACGGGGATGCTGCCGGGCGATGGCGATGCGCTTGGGCTGGTCGCCCAGACCACTCCCATGCCCGGTGGGTTGGGCTTTGCACTTCAGGCGGTGGATGCCGCACCGAGTCTGGTTGCTCTGCGACGCGTCGCTCGACTCCAGATGGCGGGTAACGATTTTGTCGGCGCGAGCGCCACGTTGGACCGAGCGCTCGCTCTCGATCCAAACAACTTCTCCGCCCTAACGTTGCTCATCGAGGTCAAGACCTCCGCCCACGACGATGCCGGGGCGAAGGCGGCGGCCGAGCGGCTAATTGCCGTCGAGGACACGCCCTACTACAAGACGCGCTCGCTGCCTGAGCTCATCCCAACGGAGACGCTCGACGCGCGGCTCTTCCTCGTGAAAAACGAGACCGACCCGGGCCGCAAGATTGAGCTCATGAGGGCGGCGGTGGACGGCTTTGCCCGCTACGCCTCCACCACGGTCCCGCCGGTGATCCGCGCGGGTGAGATGGGTTACGGCGACGAGACGGTTCCCAAGGCCAAAGAGAAGGTCCAGCGCGGGCTCTCTGCGGCACAGGAGCTCAAGGGGCTCTACGGCGCGTCGGGGGATACCGGCGTGGATGACGACGTCAAGGCGCTGGAAGGCGCTTTGGAAGCTCTGAACAAGTAGTGCTTGACGATGTCGCGTGCGATCGGGGCGGCAAAGTCCGAGCCATGCCCAACCTTCTCGACCACGACCGCGATGGCGATTCGTGAGTTGCTTGACGGCGCATAGCCAGCAAACCAGGAATTGGTCAGCTTCTGCCCTTTGACTTCCGGGCTTCCTGTCTTACCCGCCCAGGTGAAGCCCTTGATATGTGCATTCTTAGTGGCGGTGCCATTATCGATAACCCCAATCAACGCCGTTTTCAGTTGCGACCAAAAGTCGGCGGGCAGGTTCACCGAGTGGTTGATCTCAGGCTCCACGAGCGTGGCTTCCTTCACCCCCGGATGCCGGAAGGCGTGAAGAACGTGCGGCCGGTAGCTAGTGCCGTCGTTGGAAACAAGCGCGAGGAGGGAGGCAAGTTGAAGCGGAGTGGTCTCTACGTAGCCTTGGCCGATACCAAAATTGACGGTATCGCCGGGATACCACTTGAGCTTCCGCTTGGCGAGCCACTTTTCGGTGGGAATGATCCCGGCACTTTCGTTTGAAACATCGGCACCTTCGCGCATGCCCAGGCCAGTCTCCGCGCAAGCACGGCAGAGCGCCTTCTGACCGACTCGGTACGCCAGATCGGAGAAGTAGGTGTTGCAGCTTTGCGCCAACGCCTTCGCGTACGTGATCGGACCATGGTGACTGAGGCACTTGGTATAGCCTCGTCCAAGACGATAGCCCCCCTCGCAGTTGACTACGTAGTTCGGATCAAACTTCCCTTCTTCCTCTGCCGCGATCGAGGTGATGATTTTGAAGACCGATCCCGGTGCATAGTGGGCGGCAATCGCCCGGTTAAACATGGGCTTGTCGGGATTGTCGTTCAGCGTATCGAAGTCGGTTCGGGATATCCCGCTGAGAAAGAGGCTGGCGTCGTACGTCGGGCTGCTCACCGCACACAGGATTTCGCCCGTCTTCGGATCCAGCGCCACGATCGCGCCCTGGTATCCCCTTGATTTCAGCGCCTCGGCGGCGAACTTTTGCAGATCGGCGTCGATGCTGAGGATCAGTTGGTCGCCAGGCTGCGGGTTCTCCCGCTGGGCCACGCGGAGGTGACGGCGTTTCGCATCGACGTCGAAGACCTCCAGGCCAGGGGTGCCCAGGAGTTGCTCGTCGTAGACCTTCTCGATCCCCGTTTTGCCCACGTAGGGAGGGGTATCCGCTCGGTTCGTGGCGAGGCGCTTGGCGTCGTTGACGTCGGGGGTCCAGACATAGCCGAGGAGGTGGGCGAAGTCGGTGGGGTCCGGGTAGTACCGCATCGGCTGGGACTCGATCCCGATGCCGGGCAGGTCGTCACGCGTCTCAGCGATCTTGGTCGCCGTCTCGATCGGCACGCCGGTAAAGATCGGCACCGCGACCGACGAGCGCCAACCATCCTTGTTCATCTTGTCGAGCAGGCGCTTGGAGTCGGTCCCCAGCATCGCGGCGACCTTGTCGAGCACCCAGGGATTCTTTCTCACATCTCCTGGCACCGCGGTGACGACGATCTCCGACTTGACCCCTGCCAGCAGCGTCCCCTTCCGGTCGAAGATGAGGCCCCTTGGCGCGGGTTGAGTGACCTTCTGAGCGTTGGTGATATCGGCCCGATCGGCGAGATCGCTGGCTTTGACGACCTGGAAATACCACAGCCGCACAAACAGCACGAGCATCAGGAGGCCGATGAAGATCGGGAAAAGGAGCATCCGAATGTCGAGTTCGGGCTTCTTCGGGGTGTGGATGACCGACATCCGCGGTTAGCCTCCTCGCTTCACAAGGACTCGAGGAGGCGGCGCGCCGTTGCCCGTTCCTCCGGCACCGGTGCCACCACCGGTCGTCGTAGGGGGCGGAACCGGGTCGGTTCCAGGCGGGTCCCCGTTGCCGCCGTTCCCGCCATGGGCGGGCGCGGGGGTGTAGTCGGGAATCGAGGTCGGATACGCATCCGGGTTACCATCGGGCACTGGGCCATCGTCGGGCACCGGCGCGCCCGGGTCGGCATTGGGATCGACCGTGGTTCCGCCGTTTCCACCGCCGCCACGCTCTCCGTAAGTAAGGGCAAGCGGCCGCTCGGGCATCGGCGAAGAGAGGCGATCGTGCGCGGAAAGCATGATCGATTTCCAGAACTGAACCGTGACCGTCCCGCCGAATACCGAGCGGCCCATCGCTCCGTAGAGCGGTCCATTGTTCTTTCGCATTGTCTCGTTGGCGATCCAGCCGATCCCGATGAGTCCGTCCGAGTAGCCACAGAACCAAGCGTCTTTATTCGAGCTAGTGGTCCCGGTCTTGCCTCGGGCGTTCGGGACGACTTCTGCAGCGCGTCCCGTACCATGGGTGACGACCGCACGCATGAGGGCATCAATATCGTCCGCGACTTCGGGGCTCAAGACATTCGGGACGATCTTCGGTTCGAAGTTGATCGGTTCGCCGTCCGGTTGATCGATCTTGGTGATTGTGTAAGGCGTTGCGCGGTTCCCGCGTAGCATAAATACGCTGTATGCCTGCGCCATTTCGAGGGGGTGTACATCTTGCGCACCTAGGACCATCGACATCCACGGCTTGAACGGCGAGGTGAATCCAAAGGCACCGTTCGCATATTCGACCGCTTTGTCTGGCCCAACCCGTTCCATCACCTCTGCGGCGGGAACGTTCATCGACCACATGAAAGCGGTTCGAACTTGGACTGAGGGGAAGTACTTGCCGTTGCTGTTGCGCGGCTCCCATTGGTCAGACATCCCCGGGTGGAACTTGCGCCGCATATTCGGGAGGTCGTCGTAGATTCCGAGCTTCCCGTCTTGAAACGCCGCTGAGTAGACAAATGGCTTGAACGAAGAACCAGGTTGGCGTAAGCCGTGGGTAACCACATTGAAGTTGCTTCGCTTGTAGCTGACACCGCCGACTTCCGCCTTGATCTGCCCTTCCTTGTCCATCAACACGAACGCAGCGGTCGTGACGTGCTCACCGCGATAGTCGCGGACGATCTTACGGACCTGCTCTTCGGCAACCTTTTGAGTCTTGTAGTCGAGGGTTGTGTGGATGGTATAGCCGCCCAACTTCAACGTATCCATATCGATGTTCTGATCCTTCAGATCTTCGAGCACGTGCTGGACGAAGTAGGGGGCGTTGCGGAGATCGACAGTAAGCTGGGGCGCGGTCTTCTGGCGAAGCTTGGGTTTCTCGGCGACCGCTTTGTCGTACTCCTTCTGCGAAATCGTCTTCATTTCCAGCATGGTGCCGAGCACGAGATCTCGGTTTTCGACCGATCGCTGGAGGTTCTTGTACGGATTGATGTCACTGGGGCGCTGGACGCAGCGAGCGAGCATCGCGCTCTCTCCAAGCGTGAGCTGATCGACCGTCTTGCCGAAGTAAATCTCCGAGGCCGCTTGCACGCCATAGGCCCCGCTGCCGAAGTAGACCTGGTCGAGGTACATCGTCAGAATCTGCTGCTTCGAGTAGTGCTTCTCGATCTCCATCGCGACCGCGATGTCCTGCAGCTTTCGATCGAAGGTTTGCTCGCCACCGGAGAACAGGCGCTTGGCGAGCTGCATCGTGATCGTACTACCGCCACCCTGCGAGACGCGGTGGTCGCGGGCGATACCGCCCAAGGCACGGGCGAGTCCCCAGAAGTCGACACCGCCGTGCTGGAAGAAACGCTTGTCCTCCGCGGCGATGATCGCATCGCGCATGTGGGACGGGATCTTGCTGTAGTCCCCGAGCGGCTTCCTATACACATCGCTGACTTGATACAGCACGACGCCGTCCGCGGAAACGATTTTGGAGGGGAGTACCTGCACCACTGACATCTTCTCGTCGATCGTCCTGACGAGTTCTTCGGCGCGCTTGTAGACGCCCATGAACCGGAATCCGATGTAACAAGTCGCGATCAGGCCCAGGATGAAGAACAACGCGAACGCCTGCTTCAGCCGCTTCACCCATATTGGGCGCGGTTTCTTCTCCCGCTTAGCGCGTAGGGTTACGGTGCGCGTCGCCACTATCGCAGTATAACTGAGGCCCCTTGAGATCGGTTCCCGCTGAACCTAACGACCCAGCCGACGGGAGACATCCTGCATCTCCGTGTCGTCCAAGTCGCCGAGCAGAACGCACGAAACGCCGTCCTTCTGCCAGATCAGGGAGCGCAGGTTTCCGGCCTGCTTTTGGAGGCGCGAAGGGTCGATCGCTCCGCGCAAGAGGAAGAAGGAAAAACGACGCTCGTCGTTCGAATATTGCTGCACTAAGACCTGCTGTCCCCCCAAGTCCTGCATCCGGACCGCATCGAGTTGATAGGGCGCATCCGAGGCTAGGCTGATCTCGGGAAGCTTCAAGCGCAGGGCGAGAGCACGCAAGTCGTCGCGCAGAGATAGGACCTTAACTCCCTTGATTGCCAGGCGAAAGTCTCGCCCGTCGATTCTTGGGTTCAGGTTGATCTGCGTAAACTCGAAACCACCCTGAAGCACGCCGGTTCGGTCGTATAGCTCGCGCTTCAGCAGCACGCCGGAGCGGGGCTCGATCCAGAGTTTCTGGAGCGGATTCCCCATCGGGTCGGTAAGCGTCACCAATTCGGTATGGAGACCGGCGAGCATGCCGCCATCGGAAACGTGAAGTCGGCGGCGCGCCCCAGGGCCGCTCGCCATGCGTTCGAGCCGGGCGAATCCCTTCTCCCGACGCGGCGGAAGCACGCGGATCTCATTCTTCGCGGGGAAGAAGTGGCGGCGTTCTTGATCGCTCTCGACGATCACTTGGCCGTGGTAGGGAGAGTCTTTGGGAAACTCGACTCGCGTCTTGTCGCCTTGCTTTTCGATCAGTTCGGTGTGAACTTGGCGATCGACTCCCGCGCGCAGAGTCACGGTTCGAATGCCGGTGTAGCGCAGGTGCGCCGCCGCGTCGAGAGTCTTTCTCAGCAGGGTGCCTGCGTCCGTCACCGGCTGGGCGAGTCCGCTCATTGCCAGAACCCCGAGTGCGATCAAGGCCAGGCTAAGTCGTTTCATAAACTGCTCAGGTCGTCCTCCGTCCAGTTTGGCTCACCGAGCTTCAGATCGGCCTTCCCTTCTACCGCATCGGTATTGGTCAGGCCCGGACCCGAGACATCGTACGCCAAAGAGGAGTCGCGGTGGAAGGCCACCAGCTTCGCTTCGACGGAATTCGAGGTAAGCCCGCTTGGAGCAGACATGACCGGTGCGCCGGTTCGCATCACGAAGACGATGGCCAATGCGGAAGCTAAAGCAAGCCCGGCGGTCGGCCGCCACACCCAATTGATCACCTTGGCGCGTTGACGCGCTTTGGAGGCCAGCAGCACCTTCTCATTGAGCGCGCTGCGCCACGCCATGCTCACGGTTTCTTCGGGCAGAGCCTGGACGACTTTCGCCACCTGCTGCTGACCTGCGCCTTCTAGGCGTTGGTCCACATTGGCGATCAATTCTTCTCCGTTCAATATGCGATCTCTTTTCACTTAATTACACCTCTCCGTGGAGGTAAGTAGACAAAACGTTCTGTAAATGCGCTCTTGCTAAGAAGAGTCGGCTCTTTACCGTTCCGACCGGAAGGCTCAGCATCGAGGCGATCTCTTCGTAGGAGATGTCCTCGCGATCGTGGAGCAATAGCACGCTCCTCAACTTCTCGCTCATCGACGCGATCCCTTGTTCGACCACCCTCGCGAGTTCCTGATTGAGGGCCACCTTCTCGGGCTCCCACCGCGAATCCGCTACATCGTAGGTCCCTTCGCCGTCCTCGCTGGACGTGTTCAGGCTGGTCTCGTTCGGCGTTCGATCCACCTTTCGGGAGCGATCGACGCACAGGTTATACGCAATTCGAAAAAGCCAAGTTCGCACCGACGATCGGCCATCGAACCGATGAAAGTTCTGGAAGGCTCGAATGAACACTTCTTGCGTGATGTCCGCGGCCTCTTCCACCTGCGGCACCATCCGCCGCACAAAGCCAAGCACCCGATTCTGATACGAATCGACGAACTTCCCAAATGCTTGGGGGTCTTGTCGGCGACAACGATCAATCAGGGCAGCTTCGGCGGCTGGATCGATCATTCTCGCTACGCTCAAACCCGGGGCTCCAATGCAGAGTTCCATTTGCTTACGTCAAGCCAAGACGACGCGGCCATTGAAAGGTTCACTCAGCTAGGTCCGTAAACAAAAAGGCCCAGTCCACCGCTCGGGTGGACCGGGCCAGGTCGTTTACAGGCGAATACCGAGGAACACGGCGAAGCCGTTGAACTGACTACTGCCAGTCGTTCCGAAATACTTCGCTTCAATGAAGATCGGCATCTTCATCTGCGAGAGGTTGTAGCCGAGACCGAGCTGATAACCGAACTGAGTTCGGTTCTGAATGCCGTCGTTGGTGAACGCAGCACCGACTCCCGCTTCGTAGAATATCTGGTTCTGGCTGGCAACGTAGTTCACCATCACCGGGATGAGGTGCAGGCTGCTCTTGGATAGGTAGTCGGCCGAGAGGGAAAAGCCGGTGCTCATTCCTTCAACCTTCGGTCCCTTGACCTTGGTTTCGATCTTGTAATCGAGACCGCCACCAAACCAGGTGTTACCCGCCGCCTTGGCGACGCCGCTGGACGGGAAGAAGACGCCCGCGCGGATGGAAAGTCCCATCGGCTTGGTCTCTTCGGCCATGGCTGGCATGGCGGCACCGAGGGCTAGCCCGGCAAGCAAAACTGTAGTAAGTTTTCGGTTCATATGTATCCTCCGTGATGCTCGGGCAGAGCCCGGCGAGCGCCGCACGCGACGTCGCAAATGGTAAGACGCGTTAAGGGTCTCATCTGCACGTCTATTTGCATGCAAGTCGCAAAAGTTCGAGGGTTAGCCTCGCGGTGTCGATCAAATCCTTCCGCGAGATGAACTCGTCGTGGGTGTGGATTTTGTCCATCCCCGTCGCCACGACGATGCAGGGAAGGCCCTTCGCATTGTAGATATTCGCGTCGCTTCCGCCCAACGTCGTCCGAAGCGTCGGCTCAAAGCCGAGCGCACGGCTCGCTTGCTGGGCGATCTGTACCACCTTGGAATCCGGAGCGATCTCGTACGCGCGGTAATGGCGATGGTGCTGAATCTCGACTTCGGCCCCCCATTTGCGCGCCGCTTCCTCAAACCGGGCGATCATATGCTCAACTTGAGCGTCGAGTTCGTCGACACTGGTGCTTCGCGCTTCCGCCCTCATCGTCACCTCGGCGCAGACCACGTTGACCCCCGAGCCGCCGTGGATGATGCCGATGTTGGCAGTCGTCTCCGGGCCAATGCGCCCGAGCCTCATTCCCTCGATCGCGCTCGCTGCGACCTGAATCGCGTTGATTCCTTTCTCCGGGTCTTTGCCCGCGTGCGCAGGCTTCCCCGTGATCTTGATCTCAAGGTTGTCGTGGTTGGCGGTTCGAGTCACGAAGGAACCGACGGGAGGGCCCGTGTCAAGCACATATCCAAAGTCGAGGTCCAAGTCCTGGATGTCCAGGGCGTCGGCTCCCTTGAGGCCAATTTCTTCGGCCACGGAGAGGAGCAGGCAAATGTCGCCGTGGGCCATACCTGATTCTTTCAGGGTGAGCACGGCCTCGATCGCCGGAACCATGCCGCCTTTGTCATCCGCGCCAAGAATCGTGTCGGAAGCCGAGTAGAACACCCCGTCCCGCTCTTCGATCACGAGCCCCGCGGTGGGTTCGACGGTGTCGAAGTGCGCCGAGAGAAAGACCTTCGGCGCATCGGGCATCGTGCCCCTCAGCCAGGCGATCAGATTGTTGCCGGTCCCGCCGATCTTGGCTCCCGCATTGTCTTCAGTGACCTCAAGGCCCTGTTCGATGAGGAATTGCTTCACGTAGGCGACGCAGTTGTGTTCGCCCAGTGAAGGAGCGTCGATCAGGCAGAGCTTCTGGAAGAGGTCGATTAAGCGCGACTCGTTGATCACGATTTCGATTATGCGAGCTTCTGCGAGCGTTGGTGATGGAACTGAGGGTCCTGATGGAACTGATGGAATTGAAGTTAGATCGAGGTCTTTGCAAAATTCGGTCTGGGCTGACGAATCGCGAAACCTCCAACCCGCCCCAACTAGTTGACAAAAATCAATCCCAAGCACTTAGAGGCGTGACTAGAATTCTCTGCTCAGGCGTCGCCCCTCCGAAGCCTTGCCGGATTGCCAACGTGGGTAAGCAGTATGAGTGAGTGAAGACTGGAAATCCCCGGACCGACCGGTAGATCCGAACCATCGAGCACGTCGATCCGAACGGAATTCGGTTCCCTCGCCCCGGCACAGCCTTGCCATCGCCACACGGTCTGTCAGGCGGGAGCGGGCAAGGGCGAGGGGGACCGCGGAGCCTCGAATTTTGCATAAACCTCCGCGAACCTCCTATTAACTCGGACTCGCTCAACTCCATCAGTTCCATCAGGACCCTCAGTTTCATCACATGAATGCGAGTAACATCGTCGCTCATGCCAGAGATCACCGCCGCCGGATTTGCCCCGTTCGAAGCCGAAGAGGGCCAGAAGCTCGTCCTTGCCATCGAAGGAGCGGGAATCGATATCAGCCACCGATGCGGAGGCAACGCCCGATGCACCACTTGCCGCGTCAAGTTCCTTGACGGAGAAGAGCCAGCGATGGGCCAACTCGAGCACGATTGCCTTGAAGAGGACGGCGTGCTCGGTCAATTCCGCCTCTCGTGCCAGATCCGCGTCGACCGTCCGATGCACGTGGAAGTCCTGATGCGTGCGAGCGAGCAAGGCTGGGAGCCCGGCCCGACCCCCGAACCTTAGCCCAAGGTATCATCGGCCCGAAATGGCCCAACTGTTAGCGGCTTCGCTTATTCGTGACGTGCCGGACTTTCCAAAGCCCGGCATCATGTTCAAGGACATCACCCCCGTTCTTGAAAGTGCCGCCGCTTTTCAGGAAGCGGTCGACCTCATTGCCGCCGACGCGAGGGCCAAGGGTGCCGAAGTTATCGTCGGCATCGAAAGTCGGGGCTTCGTCTTTGGATGCCCGATTGCCCTCCAACTCGGACTGCCCTTTGCCATGGCCCGCAAGCTCGGCAAGCTTCCCTACGATCGGATCACCGAGGAATACGCGCTCGAATACGGGACGAACACCGTCGAGATGCACGTCGATGCGATCAAGCCGGGTCAGAAGGCTTATATCGTTGACGACCTGCTCGCCACCGGGGGCACCGCCGCGGCGGCGTCTCGTCTCGTCGAGCGACTGAACGGTGAAGTCTGCGGCTTTGGCTGTCTCATCGAATTGTCGTTCCTGAATGGCCGGGAAAACCTTCTCGGCATGCCGATCCACGCTCTGCTGGAGTTCTGAAAACATGAAGCGATCCCTCACCCTTCTCTCTGCGTTTGCTTTCGCCGTCGCTCTCGCCGGACCGAAGCTTTCCATCTCGGACGTCGTCAAGTCGCCGGATAAGTTTGATAAGAAGGTCATCACCTTGAGCGGTGTCGTCGACAAGTTCCAGGCGAAGACCTCCCGCATCGGCAACAAGTATTTCGTGTTCGAGCTCAAGTCGGGCAAGGACTTCGTCAACGTCTACGGGCGCGGCGAACTGGCCAAGCCGCTTTCGAACGGACAGCGCGCCGAAGTGAAGGGCCCTTTCGAGAAAGAGCACAAGATGAAGGACTTCTCGGTTAAGAACCAGATCGAAGCCAAGGATCCCAAGGACGTCAAGCTCCTCCTCAAGTAGTCGGCCGGTTCTCCTCGCGGTGATGGGTCCCACGGCCAGCGGCAAGACGCCGTTGGCGGAGAGGCTCGCCACCCACTACGATGCCGAACTTGTCAACGCCGACGCGTTCCAGGTTTACCGCGGACTCGATATCGGCACCGCCAAGCCGATCGACCGCGAGCGCTACCAACTTCTCGACATCCTGAATCCCGATCAGGGCTTCGGGGTCGGCGAGTGGGTTCGACTCGCTTCCACCGTCCTCCAAGATGCTTTCACGCGGTCTCGGAATGTGATCGTGGTTGGCGGGACGGGCCTTTACATTCGCGCGCTCTTCGAGGGGTACGCCGAGATGGCCGAACCACCCGATCCAGCACTCCGTGCCGAACTTGAGCGGCGAGAAGCGGCTGAGGGTCTTCCCTCCTTGGCGCTCGATCTGTGGTCCCTCGCCCCCGAGATTGCCGCGCGCACCGACCTGAAGAATCCCGCCCGCGTTCGACGCGCCCTGGAGCGTCTTGCCTCCCCTCCGTCGAGGCTCTCGTTTGAGATGCCGGCGTTCCGAAGGCGCAAAATCGCGATCATTCCGGACAAAGATCTCCTTGAAAGGAGGATTTCTGCACGAATTTACGAGATGGTGCACAATGGGTGGGTTCGGGAGGTACAAGGACTCCGGGACGCTGGCTACCTACCAGAGCATCCGGGCTTTCGGGCAATCGGGTACCGAAGCATCTGGGAGACGATGGGGGGGGAGACGGATTTGGATCAAGCCGCCGCGACAACGATCGTGGAGACTCGCCGCTACGCAAAGCGGCAGCGAACATGGCTAAGATCCGAGCCCGAGCTAAACGTTTTGAGTCTTGGTCTAGACGGTTCGTCATTCGATGCAACTTTCGACCAGGCCCGCGCGATATTTGAATCTGAGGTGTAGTTTCGGAATGGGTAAAGCAATCAACCTACAGGACATGTTCCTGAATCAGGTGAGGAAAGAAGGGATCGGGGTCACGATCTATCTCACCAACAGCGTCCAACTTCGCGGCCAGGTGCGGGGGTTCGACGCGTTCACCGTCCTTCTTGATGCGCCGGGCAAGCCGACGCAACTTGTCTACAAACACGCC
Organism: Fimbriimonadales bacterium; assembly: GCA_038216655.1. Lineage (GTDB taxonomy): Bacteria > Armatimonadota > Fimbriimonadia > Fimbriimonadales > Fimbriimonadaceae > JAFDWR01. The sequence continues at coordinate 91,183 of JBBQPZ010000012.1, read as the reverse complement.
GTAGCGAGTATTGTCCCCGCCAAGCCGGTTGGATCGTATCGACCGCAAGAGGGCAGTGGTGGACACGAGGAAGATCGGAGAGGTCGCGAAGAAGATTGATTCCGTTCATTAAGATGCAGGGCATCGGCAATGACTTTGTCATGGTCGATGCCATCCAACATCCGCTGGAGCCCACCGGGCTTCCTACGCTTGCCCAGCAGGTCAACGACCGCAAGTTCGGCATCGGTGGCGACGGCTTAATTCTCCTCGAACGGGGCGAGAGCGCTCCGTTCCGGATGCGGATGTTCAATCCCGACGGCTCCGAGAGCGAGATGTGCGGCAATGGTATTCGCTGCCTCGCCAAGCTCGCCCGCGAGGGCGGGCACCTATCCGGATCGACGCTGGACGTCGAGACAGGCGCGGGAATTCTCAAACTCCGGATCGAGGAGAACGGCCATGTGCGAGTGGATATGGGCCCTGCACGGTTCTTGCGGGGCGAAATTGGCATGATCGGCGATCCTGCGGCCAAGTTCGTGGACGAGCCTTTGACGGCGTCGGTTTCCGGACTGCGCGGGACGGCGGTTTCGATGGGGAATCCCCACCTTGTGATCTTCGTCGCCGACGCGATGGCGATCGATCTTGAGAAGCTGGGGCCCGAGTTGGAGCACCACCCCGATTTCCCGAAGCGAACGAACGTTCACTTCATCCAGGTGCTGAGTCGCAGCGAGCTACGGCAACGAACCTGGGAGCGCGGAGCGGGGATCACCCTTGCCTGCGGAACAGGAGCCTGCGCCTCGGCGGCGGCAGCTTGGTTGACGGGGCGCTCAGACGCGGAGGTCACGATTCATCTGCCCGGAGGGGACTTGAGAATCGAGATCATGCCAGAACACGGCGTGTTCATGACCGGTCCCGCGGAAGCGGTGTTCACCGGCGAATACGAGAGTCCGAACTAAGCGGCTTTATCGAGGAAGGTGGCAAGCGCGCTCTTGCCTTCGCCGATGAAGTTCACAAACTCGATTCCGACGCCACCCTGATGCTCAGGCTTTTCATGGAGAACGATCGCGAGCGAGCGAACCGTCTTGCCCGGCTCGGGCGACCAGCGGAACTCGACCAGCGTTCCGACCGGAACGGGCGTTTCCATCTTCAGCCACGCACCACCAAGGCTCAGGTCCTCAGTAATTCCCTTGGCCTCGGTGAAGGAGAGACTTTCGGGCTGCTCGTGGACCAGGCGTAACTCGACAGGAAGCCGGACCGGTACGCGCGGGAACTTCCGGCGATCTTCCATCTCCCAAGAAGTCTCATTAAACGCAACAACCAAGGCACCCCCATCGGGTTCGCATGAGGCGACCGTCGTGCGACCACGCCACGGAGGCGTAATGCCCCGGACGATCAGCATCGCTTTGCCTTCGGGGAGGAACGGTAGCGGATCGGGCTCCGTGATGCGGAGCACAAGTGGCTCAAACTGGAGAAGCTCACCGTGCGTGAGCCGCGCAGTTTCGTCGCCGTAAGTGACGACGGCGATCAGCTCACCTGGTTGGAGCGTCAGATCTGGTTCGAATGGGCCTTCCACAATCGAATGATCGGCATCTCTACGAAATCCCTAAACCTTTTTATTCACGATTTGATTTCGCACGTTCAATCTCTTTCCGCGCCTCGTCCTTCGCCAGCTTGTCGCGCTTATCGTATTCGCTCTTACCGCGCGCTAGGGCGATCTCAACCTTTGCCCTGCCGTTCTTGAAGTAGATCGCCGCCGGGATGATCGAGAAACCCTTTTCCTGGGACCGCCGGTGAAGGAGGTCGATCTCCTTGCGATGCATCAGAAGCTTCCGGTCGCGACGACGCTCATGCTGGAAGTGGTTGGCGTGGGAGTACGGCTCGATGTCGAGGTTGTAGATCCAAATCTCGCCCTTGTCGATACGACAATACGAGTCGGTGAGGTTCGCTCGCCCGAGGTAGAGGCTCTTCACCTCCGATCCGAGCAGCACCAGACCCGCTTCGTAGGTTTGAATGAACTCGTAATCGAACCGGGCCCGCCGGTTTTGAATCGACTTCGGCCCGGGATTGTCCTTTGTCCCGCCCTTTTTCGCCATGAAGGGGGCAGTGTACCAACCGGCCAGACTCGGATGGTAAAGTTTGCCCATGCTCAACTGGCGCTACACGCTCCTCGCTTGCCTTCTCGTCACCGCGGGATGCGGCAAGAACGCGGCCTCCGCTAAGACTGAGGCCAGCGCATCGGCGTCGGCGAGCGCATCGGCCACCGGCGTGGCGACTCTGAAGAAGCTTGAAATCAAGGACCTTAAGGTTGGGACCGGCGAAACCGCGAAGATCGGGGACACCGTTTGGGTCTTCTATAAGGGAACGCTGACCGATGAGTCCGTCTTTGACACGCACATGATGCCCGACCTCCCGATTTCTTTCACCTTGACCCCGGGCAACTTGGTCGAGGGCTGGATTAAGGGGATTCCTGGCATGAAGGTGGGCACGCACCGGTTGCTGTCCTGCCCCGCCGCCCTGGGCTACGGGGCGCAGCCACCGTCCGACAAGATTCCGCCCAACTCCGACCTGTACTTCGACATCACCCTGTTGTTTGTCTCACATCCGGAAAACCCGAAGGCGTTCGATATGACGGACAAGGGGGTCGGGTCCGGGCCCGCCGCGAAAATCGGGAGCAGCGTCAAATGCATCTATCGCGGCTACTTGCTCAATGACAAGGAAGTGGTGACTTCGATGGATACCAAGAACCCTGACGCGTTTACGATCGGAAAGGGCGAGGTGATCCCCGGACTCGAGTACGGCGTGGTCGGCATGAAGAAGGGTGGCAAGCGAACCCTGTTGGTCCCGCCGGGCATCGCTTTCGGAATGGGAGGCAAGGGGATTCCTGAGAATTCTCCAATCCGTTTTGAAGTCGAAATGCTCGACGTCAAGTAAGAAAACCTAAAGTGATCCTCTAGATTTGCTCAGCGATGCCCGACAAATTTGTCAGGTGCATCGATGAGTTTAAATGTTGGCTTGACCTCCCTGCGCGAACGCGCGTCCCACGACCCTGCTACCGAGCTTTACCGCTGGCAACGGGCTCTGTTCTTCCGCCCTTGGTATCGGGGTGCGGATGTGATTGAGGTCGGCTCAGGTGACGGACGCTACCTCTCCTTCGCGGCGAACTTCGCGGCGCGGGCAACGGGCCTGGAAACCGATCCCACGTTGATCGCGGAAGCAAACGCCAAGTACCCGGCGACGGACTTCCAGTTTTCCGATCTCGTGAACTCAGATTACACGGGTGCCGACCTGGTGTTGGTGAACGAGATCCTTGAATTCGTCCAAGAACCTACGCCTTTTCTGAACGCACTGAGAACCTGCACTGGTTCGATCGTGTTGACCTCGACAAACCGTCTTCATGCCGACGGTCCGCTCGTGCCGAGCCAACCTGGGCGCTGGAGCGCGAGCGAATTCAAGAAGCTCATTACCGAAGCCTTCCCGGGACGCAACATTCAGTTCCTGGCCCAGACCTCATCTTGGCCGGCTCGGGTGACCGAGGGTTTTGACTCCAAGGCGCTTTACACGATCGCGGTGATCGGCGATCGCCCCGTGCCGACCTGGCCGTCGCTTGGCATCGCGATGCCAACCATCAACGCCGAACGCGTGCGTAGCTCAGTTCTAGGGTTCAGCCGATTCTATCCGGGCAAGATTCAGTTCGCGGTCGTGGCCAACGGCCCGACGCCGGATCACCTCGAAGGCATGCGCGGACTGAAGCAGGACCTTCCTGAGCTCATTCATCTTATCGAGAACAAGACCAATATTGGCTACGGAATTGGTAGCAACCAGGGGCTCGATTGGCTCTGGCAGGAAGGCTGGTTCGACCTCTTTGGCGTCACCAACGATGACGTCCTGCCTTCGATCGACTGCGTTTGTCAGATGGTCTCCGCTTACCAGGAATTGGAAGATGCTGGCCACAAGCCCGGCGTCGTGGGTCCGGTCACGAATTCGATCCACGGGCCACAGCAGGTTGATATTGGAACCTACAACAGCTTCGAGGAGATGATCGACCTCTCGTGCGCTTGGCACTCTGATAAGCATACGATGGCCACGCCGACGGATCGAGTCCGGGGCTTGTTCATCCTGATGTCTCCCGACTGCCTCTCCGACGTCGGCGGCTTCGACCCCCGGTTCGGACTCGGTAATTGGGAAGATGATGACCACAATCTGCGCTGTCGGCTCGCCGGCTACACGCTCTGGATCATCGACGGGGCGTTCCTGCATCACCAGGGATCGTCAACGTTCAAGCAGATTGGGCTGAACTACGACGCTACGATCCAGCGCAACCTCGAGTTGATCTGTGAGAAGTGGGGCGTGACGCAGGTTCAGGACCTGTTCACGATCCACACCACGCCGGAGAACGTGAAGTTGCTTTTGCCGCTCACGGCGGCTACGACGGTCAGCGGCCATCGGGTCAAGATCGAGGGTCAGGTGGTTGACCTGGTTCACCAGGCGACCGACATCGAGTTCTGCGCGTTCATTTACGAGAGCATCCAGAACCGTCCGCGCGAAGAGCGACTGACGATTCTGAATGCCCTCGCCGAAGAAGCGCGCGCGGCGGCGTAGGCAATCACAACCAAGAAAGAATTACCCAATGGTCCCAGCTTGAGACCGTTGGGCATCTTTTTGCACGAGGTTGCTACGCGACGCTGGCGACTTGGGCTTGGCGGATGACTTCGACCTTGTATTCCTCGGTCGAAGCCTTGCCGCCCAAGTCGATGGTTAGGCACTGGCCTTCCTTGCAGACCCGCAGTACCGACTGCTGAACGCGTTCGGCAATTTCGTTGTAGCCGAGGTGGCGGAGCATCATGAGCGAGCTGAGCAAGAGGGCGGTCGGGTTGGCCATTCCTTTCCCCGCGATGTCCGGAGCGGAGCCGTGGACGGCTTCGAACACCGCACAGTGGGTGCCGATGTTCGCACCGGGGGCGAGGCCGAGACCGCCCACGAGGCCTGCACAGAGGTCGGAGACGATGTCACCGTACAGATTCTCGGTGACCACCACGTCGAAGCGCTCCGGGCGGGTGACAAGTTGCATACAGCAGTTGTCGACAATGATGTCGTCCGCATCCATCTCGGGGTAGGCCTTCGAGGCCTTGTAGAACTCCTCAAGGAACATTCCGTCGGTGAGCTTCATGATGTTCGCCTTGTGCACGGCGGTGACCCGCTTGCGGCCTTGGCGGCGGGCCATGTCGAAGGCATAGTCGCAGAGGCGGCGTGAGCCGGGTCGGGTGATGACCTTAACCGCCTGGGCCATGTCCGGGTGAGGCTGGAATTCGATCCCGGCGTACAGGTCCTCGGTGTTCTCGCGGACGATGATGATGTCGATCTTCTTGTCGGCGAACGGACCCTTCACGCCGGGAAGCGTGTGGGCGGGGCGGACGTTGGCGAATAGGTCGAGCGCCTTGCGTAGCTGCACGTTGGCGCTGCTGTGGCCGCCGCCGATCGGGGTGGTCGTCGGGCCTTTGAGGGCGACGCCGATCTCTCGGATCGCCTCGATCGTGGCCGGAGGCATCGCGGGCAATCCCTTCTCGATCGCGCCCAAGCCCCCTTCCAGGAAGACCCACTGGGCCTTAAAGCCCACGGCTTCGAGGATGTTAATGGTCGCTTCGGTGATCTCAGGACCGATGCCGTCTCCGGGGATTACGGCGATACGCAGATTGCTCATTCTATAGATGTTGGCGATTTTACGGGGATAACGCAAGGATCGCTAGAAATTTCCGTAACGGGCTGGTCGCATGCGCGTACCATAGACGTCATAGGTAGTAGAAACATGAAAACCTGGTTGCATGCATTAACAGCAGTTGGATTGACCTCGATTCTCGTGGGTGCGAGCTTCGCCGATGAAGACCACCACCACGGTGGTGGAGGCAGCGGCGGCTCCCAGGGTAGCGGTGGCTCCCAGAGTGGCGGTGGCTCCCAGAGTGGCGGCGGATCACACGGCGGCGGAGGAGGAGGCTCCTCAAGCGGCGGCGGTAGCTCCCAAGGTAGCGGCGGCGGCTCGTCCAACGGTGGCGGTTCCCACGGCGGTGGTGGCGGCGGCTCCTCAAGCGGAGGCGGTAGCTCCCAAGGTAATGGCGGCGGCTCGTCTAGCGGTGGCGGCTCCCACGGCGGCGGTGGCGGCGGCTCCTCAAGTGGTGGCGGAAGCTCCCAGGGCAACGGCGGAGGCTCAAGTAGCGGCGGCGGCTCCCACGGTGGTAGTGGCGGCGGTGGCTCCTCAAGCGGAGGCGGAAGCTCCCAGGGTAGCGGCGGCGGCTCGTCCAATGGTGGTGGATCCCATGGCGGCGGCGGTGGCGCTGGCGGTTCCTCGTCCGGAGGCGGCTCCTACAGTGGAGGCGGCTCTCAAGGCGGCGGCGGATCCCACGGCGGTGGCGGCGGCTCCAATAGTGGCGGAGGCGGTGGCTCCCAAGGTAGTGGGGGCGGCTCGTCCAATGGTGGCGGCAGCAGCCAGGGTGGCGGACACCACGGCGGCGGCGGCTCCAACAGCGGAGGCGGCGGCTCCCAAGGTAGTGGCGGCGGTTCGTCCAGCGGCGGCGGCTCCTGGAACGGCGGCGGATCGTCCAATGGCGGCGGCACTCACAGTGGTGGTGGCTCCTCTAGTGGCGGCGGATCGTCTAGCGGCAGCGGCACCCACAGCGGCGGTGGCTCCTCTAACGGTGGCGGCGGATCGTCCCAAGGCGGCGGTTCTTGGAACGGCGGCGGAAGCTCCAATTCCGGTACCCACAGCAGTGGCGGCTCCTGGAACGGCAATTCCAACCAGGGCAACGGCAACACCGGCAGTCGAAACGGCTCCGGTCGACCGACGGCCGGACGAAGCGGCAACTCAAGCTACAGCGGCAACAACAATCTGCAGACCGGCAACCGAATCAAGATCGCCGGCGGCTACGTTGACCTCGGCCGCGGAACCCTCCGCAACCAGGTTTACCGCTCCGATCGCGTCGGGATCGTCCACAACAATAGCTGGCGAACCGGCTACTGGGGCTACAACTCCGGTTGGCGCGACAGCTTCTTCTGCTACCCGTACTACTCGTTCGATCCATGCGGCTATCAGTGCGTGGTCTCCCCGTGGTACTGCTATCCGCACCTGCCGGGATACCTCGCTTACAACCGAGTGATCCTGTTCGGATGCCAGCCAGTCATCTTCATCGGCGACTACTACAGTTGGCATCAGATCGACGGCTACAACTCGTACAACTCGTACAACAACGATCGGTACACCGACGTTGACTACGCGGTGAACGACATCCAGCAGTTGTTCCGACAGGGCGATCGCAGCATGGCCAACCGGCTCGTTCCGCGACGTGCCAACGTCAACATCTTCGTAGACGGTCAGTATTCGTACAGCATCAGCCCGGACGACTTCTACGACATGCTCGTGGATAACGCCCAGAACACGCACACGATCAGCTACACGATCGAGCGGGTCTGGCGCAACCGGGACGGCGCTCGAGTTCTGGCTCGCCATGAGTTCGAAGACTCACGCGGCGGGACCTGCACGGTGTGGCACTCCTACGTGCTGCAGTACGAGCGCGGCGACCTAGTGGTCCGCGAGTTCGGAACGACCAACTACCGCCCGGGCAACAACTAAGGCAGCGACCAGCCAAAAGAGGCGGCGATCAACATGATCGTCGCCTCTTTCCTTATTTGCGGGACCGTCATCCTGAGCGAGCTTGCGAGTCGAAGGATACCGGATCCCCAGAACCCGATTGGAAGTACGGGTTGGGATCCGGGGTCCTTCGACTCTGCTACCTTCGCTAAGGCTCGGCGCGCCGCTCAGGATGACGGGTCAAGTTGAGTAGGGTTGGAATCCTTACCAGTGAACTTCTGCGTCGCCCGCCATCGACTGCAGCATGTTGAGTTGAGCGTCGTGGTACGACGCGTGGAGGGTGCAGAAGCCGGCCAGCTTGATCGGGGCGTAGTCGCCCTCGAAATTCGCGACCTGCTCGTCGGACAGCGCATCCCAAGCGGCGAGGACGTCGTCCATCGACGCGGTGAACTCTGCCTGGATTTTCGCCTTATCGTGCATCTCTGCCGGAACCATCATCCACCCCTCTCCCAACTTCTCCGGAGTCTCCCCGCGGAGCCGCTTGGCGAGCCGATGATTGACTACCGCGACCTCGTAGGTGTAATCGTAGGCGGAGCGCGTCGATTGTCCAGGCTTGCTCGCCAGGAGCTCGGGAGACAGCGCTTCAAGGTCTTTCATGTAACTATCGCGGGCGCCGGAGATTTGCTCGTGGAAATAGGCCTTCATCGCCGCCATTCTACTCCTGGACGCTCAGTCTCGGAGCGTCCAGCATTCTAGACGGGGGGGTCCGTCACAGGCAAGCAGCACATAACTGCCTGTGATCGCCACGACCCGAGCGCTGGGCGGCATGGGCTGGCGCCAGCGCGTCTCGCCGGTCTTGCCGTCGAGCAAAACCAAGATTTGGCCCGAAGTCTTCGAGGGTCGAGCGATGGCGAGGAGGAAGTCACCCACCCAACTTCCATTGCGATAGGGTGAGATCGGATTGCCCTGGATCTGGGTTGCCCCCGGCGACATGCTCTTGCGAATCCAATACTGCTTCCGGGTCTCAAGATCGAAGCACTCAAGGTCGACCCGGGACAGGGTCTCTCCCGGTGCCAACGCCGCGTATCGGCGGGAATAGCTACGCCCGTCGCGGAACTCCAGAGAATCCCCGTGAAAGTTCAGTTGCTTCCCGTTGGCGTCGAACCAGTAGTACATGGCCCCGCCGTCGCTCGACATTCGCTCATTCAGGATGGCCAAGGAGTGGGGGTTGGCTCGGGGGTTCGACCGGTTCCCCTCCGGTCCCCATCGGTCGACCGATGGGACGCTGCGATGAACGATATTCCAGGTTCCAGGCCCGAACTCGACGATGGTCGAGCCGTACATGGCGTAACGGCCCCTCGGTGAATCCCAAACGAGGTTGACAAGCGTTCCGTCCGGCCAAAGGTATTGGCCGCGAGGGAGATATGGGCCGGGAAAGTCGGTTTCACTCAGTGGTTCCGCGACCCTCGGACCGCGGGCCGGAATCACGCGGCGGGCAAGTTGCTTACCGGTTTCGATGTCCACGTAGGTGATTTCTTCCTCGTACTTGCCGGGGACGTCGTAAGACGTGGTCTTGAAATAGTTGGGCGGTTCGAGATATCCATAGCGGTTGCCCATGATGGGCCAGGCGGTCAGGTGCCGTGACGTCCCTTTGGCCACGTCCACTCGGTAGAACATGTCCTCCGTAGCCGTGGCGGTCTCGACGTAGAACTCGCTCCCCTCGTTCATCAGCCGCATCACCCCGCCAATGTGGGCGGGGAACGGGATCGAGGCCGTCCGTTCAAGGGTTGGTGATGCCGAGAGGAAGAGAAGCGCGGCGAGCATTCGTATCTAGGACGAACCGCGCTCCCACGTGCTTCTCATCGCAAACCTATTTCGTGAACTTCCACAGGGCCTCCGTGTCCCTGACGTTCCCGGCGAAGGTTTCGACTTGCTTGCGGATGTAGGCCGGGGTGATGGCGCGGTTGTCGAGGACTCGGTGGAGATAGAGTTTCTTCTGGTCCTTGTCCACATAGAATGACGACGGATCGATGGTGGCATTCTCTTGAAGCAGAGCTAGCCAGGTCGCGGCGGTGACGTCTTCCATTTTCTCGATGGCCCCGAGGTTGGCGTTCAGGCCGACCTTGGTCAGGTCTGGGCTGAGGACAAGCTGCATGTTGATCGTCCAAGTGTCCTTCTTGAGAGCAATCAAGTAGCCCTTACTCAACGCCTTCGGTTCGTAGCCGAGCCCGTCGAGCATTGACTTGAGGGTGTCGTTGGATAGGGTGACGCCTGATGCCCGCTCGTCAGAGCCTTGGGCTTGGATGTTCGGGGTGAAGGTGGCGGAGCCCCAGAGGGCGAGGGCCAGGAGGGTGGCGGAAGTATTTCGAATGTTCATAGATATGCCTCTTAGCGCCTCGCGACGCTTTCTTGACGCCATCGTATCACGCTCCCATCAAACGATTGAACCCTGTGCCCCGTTTCGCTCACTCACAGATCGGAGCACACTATGCAAGTTATCCAAGAGAAGATCATGCGAAAGGAGGGGCTCGATGTGGCGCAGGCCGCGAAAGATTTCTATGAACCCGTCTTTCGCTTCTGCGTCCGGCGGGTGGGGAGTCAACTTGCGTCCGACGCGGCGCAAGAGACGTTCCTCACCGCCCACCGAGTCCGCGGCAAGTTTCGCGGCGAGAGCTCGATCCGAACCTGGCTGTTCGGGATCGCCCTCAACGAATGCCGCCGCCTCGTCCGCCAGAAGAGCGTCGATCGCGCCACCGTCCCGCTGATCGACGTCGCGGGTGGCGACCATGGGGCCTCCGTAATCGACCGTGGCGCGCTCCAGCAAGCCCTCGCCAAACTCAGCGACGACCATCGCGAGGTGGTCGTGCTGCATGAAATCGAGGGACTCACCTACGAAGAGGCGGCAAACGTGCTCTCCGTGCCCGTCGGCACGGTCAAATCCCGCCTCCACCACGCTTTTCTCCAGCTCCGCCGGACGCTGGACCCGACCGCCGAAGGAGCCGAGCGATGAACACGCTACGAGAAGATCTGAAAGCCTATATCGACCACGAATTGCCCTCCGACCGGCAGTCGGAGATCGAGCGCGAGCTCGAACAGGACGCCGATGCCAAGCGCGAGATGGAGTTCATGAAGCTGCTTGGAGTCGAAATCCGAGACGGCGCGGTTCAACCGGCCGTTGAGGGTTACGACAAGACGCTGCGCTGGCTGGAGCGAGCGACGAAGAAGCCTCAACGAACCGGATTCCCGATCTGGCAGATGCTCGTCGCGACGGCTGGATGCCTGGTGCTCGCGGCATTCCTCTTCCCGGTGTTTGCCCAGTCGAAGGAGGCGGCGATGATGACGCAAGTCAGGGCCGACGCCGGCAGCGCTGCGGCGGAAGATAAGGCTATGGCTCCGTCGCATGGCAGTGCAGGCGAAGGCGGATTCGGCGGTGGTTCGGGCCCAGGTGGCGCACCTGCCCCTCGCCCGAACAAGCCATCCGTCACGCCCGGTGTGGACAAGATGAAGCAGTCGCGCGGGTCGGGTCAATCTTACTTCGACGACAATATGTCGATTTCAGACGGTGCTCCTAAGTCAATGAACCCGTCCGTTCCTCCGAGCGGGGGCCCGGGCGGTCCCCAACTCCAGCGTCCGCTGATGATCCGCACCGGTGACCTGAGTCTGAAGGTCGAGAACGTCCAGAAGGCGCAAACCGAGGCAACGAGTCTGATCGAAGGGATGCAGGGGATCGTGCAGTCGACCAACGTGACCGGCGGCGACGACGCCCTCGGAACGGCGAGCATGACTCTCCGCGTCCCCGAAGTCCGATTCAGCACTGCGATGACCGCGCTCAAGCGCCTCGGTCACGTAATCACCGAGTCGAGCAACGGCGAGGACGTGACCACGCAGGTCGCGGACACCGAAGCACGCCTCAAGGTGATGCGCGTTGAGGAGGATCAGTACGTGACTCTGCTCAAAGGGACGCGCCGGATCGGGGAAATCCTCGAGGTCAAGGAGCGACTCGGAACGGTGCGACAGGAGATCGAGAGCCTGGACGCGCAACGCAAGGCCCTGCGATCCCAGTCGAGCTACTCGACGATCACGTTGAGCATGACGGAGAAGGTCAAGGCGGATAAGCCCGCGGCCCCCGCCTCGTGGAGCGACGACACCCTCGCCGCGGCCAAGAACCTACTCAGCTCGATCGGCGTGTTCCTCGGCCAGGCCGCTATCTACATCGGCGTGCTCAGCCCCATCTGGGTACCGCTCGGCATCGGGCTCTGGTGGGCTCGGCGACGGAGCAGGAACTAGAGCAGATATAGAGTGCGGTGGCCTGCCACCGCTTTCATCAGCGAGCCAGCGAGCGGCCCCTTAGGACAAGACTTGTTCTACTTCCACGCTCGCAGGCTCGCTGTCGAAAGCGGTGACAGGTCACCGCACTCTATATTTCGTTCCGACTGGTTGACAAGAACCCATCCTACGCAGACTAGAGACGTGACTACAAAGAAGCTGAACCCGGGCCAAGCGCCAGGGCTCCAAAGGCTTGCCGGATAACCAACGTGGGTAAGCAGTGGGAGTGAGCAAAAATAAGAGATTCCGCCCAACACGGCTAGCCGCGACGAGCGATGCTCTTCGAAGCAATTCTGCGGTGCGGCAAACCGTAGCACCCGATCAAAGGAGAAAGGGGCCAGTCGCTCACGCGCCGACCTACAAGAAAAGGAGCCCCCCTCCGCTTTCGCAGAGAAGGGGCTCGCAAACAGCAAGGCTTACTTGGCGGCCTTGCGGCGCTTGCGGATGAGGGCGATCGCGCCGAGGCCGAGGGCGACCATCGAGGTCGGCTCGGGGACGGCCTGGAACGCGCTCACGTTGTCCCAGTAGACCGAGTAGTCCTGGCCGCCGAAGTTGTACGCCTGGACGAATACGCGGCTGAGGTCGGTATTGACCGGGCCGGCCATCGTCTGGTTCAAGACGGTGACGCTGTCGATCGCGTAGGTCAACTGATCGCCGCCATGCGAGGTGATCGACAGGCGGTGCCAGCCACCGGTGACGGTGTTCGACAGGTTGTCCCAGGCACCGGCATCAGAGTCCCAAACTCGGTAGCGGGTCGTCAGGTTGCCGCCGTAGTTGTACGGATCGCTGGCATCGTTGCGGATGACACCGATGATCGGATAGTATGCGCTGCCCTCGGCGGCGGCGTCGCGGGCCCACAGGTCGGTGCGGCGAAGGTTCGCTCCGGTCAGCATGTCCTCCGAGATGTAGACATCGCCAGCAACTGTCCAGTCTTGGGTCAGGCTCGCGTCTCGGCCGCGACCTTCGGTGTTGTAAAACGCGTTTCCGCCCGTGTCGAACGGCGAGTTGTGGTTGACGTCAATCTTCAGGCGGTTATCTCCGTCGAAGAATGAGCTTGTGAACCCAGCCGGCTCGGTTCGGTCCGTGGTCCAGCCCGGATTGATCGAATCGAACGTATCGGTGAATCCCGCGGCGAAGCCCTGAGACGCGACGAGAACGAGCGCGCCAACAACGTAAGTCTTAGAAGATTTCATATGCCTCAACTCCCACCGCGTCACTTATCGCGGTCTATGGTTCTTATTGTTGAGGACGGCAAAAAATGTGACGCATGGATTGTTAAGGCTATTTCAGCGGATGGTCCCACTGATCGAGCGGAGTGTCGTAGGTCTCGAATGGGTCGGACATCTCGACGTAGGAGTGGCGGTCCAGGGCCACGCCGTTCCAGTCGAATAGATAGAACTTGGGGCCCTTGCGCTTGAGGACCTGCTCGACGAGGGCCGCACGGCCTTTGGCGCGCGTGTCCTGGGGTGGGTCGGTCATGGCGGTTACGATGTCCACATCGCTCACAAACCGCCTTGTTTGGCCCATCTCCTGAAGGGCGTGGAAGAGCGACTTGGCAGGGTCGATGTTGTGGTATTCGAGGTCGACCGACTGCAGGGCGTCGTCTTGCCAGTCCACCTTCTCCTCGTCCATGTACTGCTCAACGATCTTGCGCTTGGCGACCCAGTCGATCCGGTCGCCGAGTTCCATCGGGTCCTTTTCGAGGCCATTCAGGATCGACTCCCACTCGTTCAGGATCCAGTCGGTCTGCTCACCTTCGCCGCGATAACGCTGAGCGAGGGTCAGGTACTGCCGCTGAAGGTCGATCGCGGAGATGGTGCGGCCATCGGTCATCGCCACGAGCCAGCGGTACTTCGGGTCGCGGGAGACTTCTCGCAGGGCCAGCAGGGGCTGGGCGAGGGTCAGCTCCGTCGGTACCTGGTGGTCTTCCAAGAGTCTCAGGACGAGCACGGTGGTGCCGACTTTGAGGGCGTATGCGTACTCGTTCTGGTTGGACTCGCCGAACAGGAGGTGCAGCCGCGTCATCCCTTCGTGGGTGTAGAAGTGCTCCCACTTCGGGTTGATAAGGGCCCGGTTGAAGCGGACGCGCGAGGCGATGGTCTTGATGATGTGGTCGCTGCGCTGGCTAAGCTGAAAATCGACCTCGTCGTCGGGCTGGACGCCGTAGACGTGAGAGACCCAGATGTAGTCCACCGGGTTGTCCATCACGTCCTGGTAGCTGGGTCGCAGCCCGCCGCTGGTGAGGATGTGCCCCCCCACCCGTCCGACCCCGGCAAAGATCTGGCGGGTGACCAGGAACGGATAGAACATCGCGACGCTGGAGTTCAGGAAGTCGTCGTCGGCGCGGACGAGGTAGTTCTCGTGGCAGCCGAAGGTGTGCCCCCCGAAGTGATCGACGGAGTTGTTGTAGACGCTGACGACATCGCTGAGGTTGAGGTCGTCGATGGCGCGCACGATCTGCCGCTGTCCGGCCCGGTCGTTGGCGACGAGGTCCTTGAGCTGGCGGCACTCGGCGGTGGCGTACTCGAGGTGGGAGCCGACGGCGTCGATGTACATCCGCGCGCCGTTCATCAGGAAGCCCCCGGATTGAGCGGGCTCGAAGACGTCGTCGCGGGCGTGCAGATCGATCGCCCCGAGTTTCATCTCATAGAAGAGGCAGTCCTTGATGAGCTCGACGGCCAGTTCTGGCGTGCCAATCCCCTCCTCGGAGACGAGGCATCCGAACTCGGTTTCCACCCCAAAAATGCGATCGCCCGGCTTATGCGGCATACGGATTCATACTACGCGCGTTGGGCTTAATGGAATTGAATCTTCCTGATGGAAATTGATGGAATTGAAAGCGGAATTCCCTTTGGAGACTTCAACTCCATCATCAGGACACAGACGCAAAAAGACCCCTCGCCGATAGGCGAGAGGCTTGTTGCATTGTAGAGGCTTACGCCTTGACCATGACGAGGGAGCCCTTTCCGTCTGGGGCTTCTACTGACAGCGAAGAGCCATCCGCCGCGATCGTCATCGAAGGAGGAGCCGAGGAGTTCCCCTTGTCGACCTTGAGCATGAGCTTGTCCCCCTCGATGGTCCACTTGCCGGTGCTGGGGCTCGAGTCACCACTCGTCGCATACGTACCGTCCGCCTTGATCTCAACCCGCATCGCCGTTTCTTCTGCCTTATCCTTGTCGTTCAGGACCGGAATGGTGGTCTTGGCAATGTCGACCTTCCAGGTTCCAACGACCTTATCCGCACCGACCGAAGCGCCGCTTGCACTCGGCGAGGCGTCAGGCGTCGTTGAGGCATCGGCAGAGGGGGAAGCGCTCATCTTCGGGGCCCCGGAATCGGAGGGCGTTGGCGCCGCTTCATCTTTCTTGCACCCGCACAGGAGGCAAGGCACGATCAGAATGGGAATCCAAATTTTGTTCATAGGTATTTTCCAAGACAGTCAGAAACAAGACGAGACGCACCGTTAGAACGGAGCAACGCCGGTTGAATCGACCCTAACTCGCATCGGCTGTCACCAAGCATAACCTTAGGCACCGGAGCGGGGTCGAGGAGATGGTAGCACTTCCCACCCAACGGTCAAGGTATCCTTCCTGCCTTGAGCACGAAGCCCACCAGCGCGTCGGACGCGTTTCTTCAGTGCGTGAACTGCAAGAAGATCCTGTTCTCCGCCGACTTCGAGCAGAACCTTCGGGTGTGTCCGCATTGCGGGCACCATCACCGGTTATCTGCCCGTAAGCGCATAGAATTCACCTTTGACTTCGACTCGTTCGTCGAGATGGACGCAGACCTTCAGTCCATCGACTCCCTGGAGTTCCCCGAGTACAGCGAGAAGTACGCTCAGGCTCAGAAAAAGACGGGCGAGAAGGATTCGATGATCAGTGGCAAAGCCACCCTCGAAGGCACCCCCGTCCACCTCGCTGTCTCCGATTTTCATTTCATGGGCGGCTCGATGGGGCCGGTCGCCGGCGAAAAGGTCACCCGCACCCTTGAGCGCGCGGCCGATACCCACACCCCCGCCATCATCGTGTGCGCCTCGGGCGGAGCCCGCATGCAGGAAGGGTTGCTCTCGCTGATGCAGATGGCAAAGACTACGGCCGCCGCGGGTCGCTGCCGTGACAAGGGAGTTCCTTACATCGCCGTCTTCACCGACCCGACGATGGCGGGCGTGCTCGCCAGCTACGCTTCGGTGGCCGATGTCATCGTCGCCGAGCCGAAGGCGATGGTCGGGTTCGCAGGCCTTCGGGTCAGCAAACAAGCCGGCGTCAGCAAGGTCCCTGACGATTTTCAGATGGCGGAATTCGCCCTTAGCCACGGCATGATCGACCGCATCGTCCCGCGCAAAGAGATGCGCGCCACCCTTGCGGAGTTGGTCAAGATGCTGGGAGGCAAGGCGTAATGGCGAAGACCTGGCGCGAGTGGGAACAGCCCCTCATCGATCTCGAAGAGAACATTGCCAAGCTCCGCGAAGTCGTACGCCGTGAGCCCGACAGCCTTAAGCGGGCGAGTCTGGAGAAAAACGTCGCCGAATACGAATCTCGCCGAGATCGTTACATCGATGTGATGTATGCCCGCCTTTCTCCGTGGGAGAAGGTGCTGGTGGCGCGGGCGGATAAGCGGCCTTATACGCTCGACTACATCACGAACTGCTTCTCCGACTTCATCGAGCTGCAGGGTGACCGTCGCTACGGCGCGGACCATGCGATCGTGGGCGGTCTGGCCCGCCTCGATGACAGGCCGGTGGTCGTGATGGGCCACCAGAAGGGTCGGACGATTCAGGAGCGTCAACTCCGCAACTTTGGCTACGCGCGGCCCGAGGGATATCGCAAGGCGATCCGTCTGTTCGAGATGGCCGGGCGGTTCCGCCTCCCGGTGGTCACGTTCATCGATACGCCCGGTGCGGACGCCGGCGTGGAAGCCGAGTCGCGCGGGATCTCCGAGGCAATCGCGGCTTCGATGATGAAGATGTTCGAGCTCACCGTCCCAAGCCTCACCGTCATTATCGGTGAAGGCGGATCGGGTGGCGCAATTGGGATTGCGTGTTCTTCGAAGGTAATGATCCTCGAACACTCGATCTACTCGGTCATCGCGCCCGAAGGGTGCGCGTCGATTCTCTGGCGCATGCCCGAGCGCGGCGCGGACGCGGCGAAGGCACTTCGCCTGACCGCGCAGTCGGCGCTGGAGTTCGGGTTGGTGGACGAGATCATCCCCGAGCCAAAGGGCGGCGCGCATCGCGATCCGTCCGAGGCATTCGGCTTGGTTCGCCAGGCGCTAGTAGAATCCCTCGCGCCTTTGCTCAAATTGAAGGCCGCCGAACTGAAGGACTCGCGGTACGCGAAGTTCCGAACGATGGGCGCCTTCGTTGGCGAATAGCCGTCGTCAAGGCAATCCAGTAGGAATTCCCACTTAGGGAAGGTCGTTTTGAACCTGAGGTAGGAATTCCCGCATACGTCGGATGAGAATTCGTGGCTTCCAGTTGGATTCAGTCGCCGGTTGCACTCTATAGGCTCGCATCGGGCCCAACGTCAACCAGAAGTTTGCGAAAGCACGCCGCTCAGTAGCCTGTCAGCCTTCACGTGTCTACTTTGACCGTCATCCTGAGTAGGCGTCAAGCTTCATGGGTCGTGTACCTCGCGGTGCCACGGCTTGGCCAGAACTGAAGATGCCTGGGAAACCGGAAGTGCGTCCTGGCAAGCCGTGCTCCTACGTACCGGAGGTAATTACAACGCACGGTTTGCCGGGAAACCATTACCGTTCAACGGGCAATTCCAATCCCGGCCAAACCGTGGCACCGCGCGAATCAATCATGACAAATGAAGGTTGACAACCTGCTGAGTAGGCTGTCAACTTTCATTTGTCTGCTTTGACCGTCATCCTGAGCGAAGCGCCGAGCCCCCGCGAAGGCAGCGAAGTCGAAGGATTCTCTGTCCAATCTCCGACTCTCTGCGTGCGCGCCGGTTTTGTAAGTCGGAATCTCTGTCAGTGATCCTTCGACTTCGCTGCCTTCGCCAGGGCTCGGCGCTACGCTCTGGATGACGGGAACAGAACTGACAAATGAACCGTGTCGCTCCATTCTGGATGACGAACTTTCAACAACCAGCAACCAAACAGTTGCTTAACTCGTCGCAACTCGTGTATTATGCAACTAATGGGTTGCAGATAGCCCAATGGAGAAAACAAAATGCAAGATCGAATTGAACGAGAAGTCGTCCTGAAGGCACCTGCCGAACGCGTCTACCAGGCCATCGCCGATCCCACGCAGATCGTCAAGTGGTTCCCCGACCGCGTCGAGGGCTCGCTGGACAAGGGTTCCCGCCCCGTGTTTGACTTCGAGGGGTACGGCAAGGTGGGCCTCTACGTGGTCGCCGCCGACCCCCACACCTACTTCGCCTACCGATGGGTACCGGGCGAAACGGGCTCAGAAGAGGAAAGCGTCCCCGCGGATGTCCTCGCCGTGGCGAACACGCTGGTCGAATTTCATCTGGAGCCCGTGGCGGAAGGCACCAAGCTGAGGCTTGTGGAGAGCGGATTCTCGAATCTGCCCTCCGAGCGCATCGAGAAGGCGCTCTCGGACAACAACAGCGGTTGGGACTACATGCTCAAGCGGCTCGCGGAAATGTTCGAGGCAGCTTAGATGGCCCTCGCCGAAGTGTTTCACGCACTTGGCGATCCGGTCCGACTGGAGATCGTGCAGAAGCTGACCCGCAGTCAGCCCTGCACGATCGCCTCGGTTTCGGAGGGGTTGGGGATCACCCGCCAGGGCACGCGCAAGCACCTTCAGGTGCTGGTCAACGCGAACCTGGTCCTCCTCCAGCCAAAGGGGCGGGAGGTGATCGTCGAACTCCAGCCCGGCGGACTCGACCCCGCCCGCGAGTTCATCGCCGAGATGGAACGACGCTGGGATCGCCGCCTCGATGCCCTACGCCAGTTCGTCGAAGAGTAGGGTCGCCTGAAAGCCTCGGCACGGAGCAGTGCCGAGGCAAGGAGTCTGCATAAGCACTGTTTCGTTGTTACGGGCCAGCGCTACACCTTCAAATCGAGGTTCGTGATGACTCGGAATCGGATCGTCTTACAATGGGCTCAGGCAACGTCTGCGACCACGTGCAGGGGCGACGTCTTGATGCAGGTCGCGCTTCTCATCGCGAGTCATCAGAGCGCAGCACCGTCCTCAATTCAAACGCACATTGACTTCTTTCCGAGCACGGGGTTGGTCTTAGCCACGGTCGGCCCAGACATCATTTCGCGGGAACGTATTGATAGGCTTTGTGCAACTCGGCATTTCGCTCATTCTTGGGCAATGTCTCGCGACGGAACTTCGTATGCCCTTTGGACGGCAAGCCCCTAAGGCTACGCGTTGGAAAGAATCATCAATTCTTGATCCAGGTTCAACCGCCACATACTTGGAGGGCGTGGTCAAACGATGGAAAGAGAAGGAACCCACTACCGCCATGATGGCTCTGTACACGCTGGGTAGATTCTATAGCTCAGCCCACCAGGACGCGAAGGCAAGGGCCTGTTACTCGGTCATTGTTAGCGACTTTAAGGCCTTTAGCTATCGCCGCGCTTACCAATTGTCTGAAGGCTGGTTGCCCTGAGCCCCCTTGTCATCGCCTCTCGCTTTGCGTTACGCCTCTGGTTCTGAAGGAGCGGTAACGCGCTCATGGCTCGGACGGGGCCTCGCCCTCCAAGGTTCAGATATTAGGAGAGACGAACCCGCATGCACAACGCTTCGAGAAGAATCAAAACGAGGGGAATCCTACTCCCCCGGGATATCCGCCTCGACCGCCTTCGCGCCGCGCAGCATCACCAGGTACACGATGCTCGCCGAGATGAGGCCGGCGAACATCCCGCCGAGGACGTCGGTCGGCCAGTGCACGCCGCGGTAGACGCGGCTGAATCCGACGAGCGTTGCCCAGACCAAGGCCAGGCGTCCGACCCAAGCGTGCTTGGTGCCCCAGGTCACGTACAGCAACATAAACGCGATGGCGAAGGAAGTCGTGGTGTGGCCGCTCGGGTAGCTGCGGGAGTAGATGTCCTCCTGCGGGTGCGCAAACGCGAGGTGCGAGGGGCGCTCGCGGTTCATGATTTGCTTCACGATCCCCGTGAAGAAGAGCCCGGAAAGAGCAATCACCCCAACCAGGGGGCCGACGAGAAAAGCGGGGCTCGACCAGCGTCGCCACGTGCCCAGCAGCAAGAGCTTCAGAGTGCCCTTGGGACCGAGCTTCTGATCCTCGATGACCTTGCCCGCGAAGAACAGCGGGACGAGCAGCACGAGGATGACCTGGATCCAGCCGAGCCCACTGGTCGAGATCAGCCAGAAGATCGGGTCAAGCCAATCGCGATGCAGCCCGACGTGAATCGCGCGAAAGGTCTCAAGGTCAAACTGCCAGATCGACTGCACCGGGTTCGGAGTGTACTTGCGCGGTAGGGCTCAGGCTTTGGCGACGGGGCTTTTCGCCAGTCGCTTGGCGGAGCGGCGGCGGGAGAGCGCCGCGACCTCATGCTTGACCGCATAGAGGGCAGCCCGAGCCAACGAGATGGGATTGAGCCTGACAATAGCAAGATGAGCGAGTTCGCCTTCGTTATCGCCGTTCCAGCGCTTCTGCCACGCTCGATCCCCCTGCAGAAAGTTGATCGTCCGAGTGCCTCTCGATTGAGCCGCCTTAAAAACCTCGGCCTGGATGATGAAGAGCGGCGAGTACGCGCCCCAGGCGGGGTCGAAGCCGGAGTAGTTGACCAGCAACGTGCCGCGGTCTTCGTAGAACGACTGCGCGGCGACAACCGCGCCATCGATCTCCAGCAGGGCGACGAATGCCTTCGCCTCAAGTCCCAGGTCCTTGTGGATTCGGCCAAGGAAACCAGTCTGCAACTCGGTCGGCAAATGATCTTGGTGCCCGAGAGCGCTTGAAACTCGCGCCCGGTGAAGCCGCACAAGGTGCTCCAACCCTTCGGACAACTCCGGTCCAGAATAGACTTGGCGCAGGTTCCAGGTATGGCCGTGCCTGATAAGCAGCCGCGGATAGTAGCTGAGGTTGTCACGCATCGACTTTGATATTTGCTTCCGATACTCGGTCCAAGTCTTGGGAAGGTGCACCATCATCGGACCCTTCTTCACCTTGACCGGCAATGCCCCCAGCGACGAAGCGGTCCGCGCCGCGCGCATGGCCTTTCCCGCGGTAAGCCCGAGGGTCCGGAGAACACAGGTGTCCCAAATCGTGGCCGTTCGAAGGGCGCGGAGGGCCGAGGCGAGGACGCGCTCCTCATAACCCTCACGGATCAACAAGATCGGCTCCTCGGTCATGTCGTCGGGGCCAAGTTCGCCGTTGAATCCAATCGGACGCAGGCGGCGGAATCCCAGTGGACCCTTACGATCTACGAACATCGGAAAGATGCCAAGAATAAGGCCATCGTCCTCAACGGTCACGAAGACGGGCTGTGCAGTGGGGGCGAAGGTCTTCCACCATTCCATCACGTAGCTCCACTCCGTGTAAGGAGAGGGCGAGGTCAGGTTCGCACGCAGTTCGTTCCACTTGGGTTGGAGGGCCAGAACGTCGCTCTCAGTAACCACGAGCCGGGCCGAAACACGCGTGGCGGCGCGTTGGCGCAAGCGGTATCGGGCAAGGGAGACTCCGGCGACCATGAACTTACTTCAACGTACTCTATCCCCCGAGCGTGCCGCCGTTTACGCGGTGTTCTTGCGTTTAGCTAGGCAAGGTTCCGTCTTTGGCAGGGCTTACGCTCCAGGGAGTCTCGATCAAGAGCGCCTTTTCGAGTTGCGTCATGTACGCGGCATGGGTGACTTCGTAGGCTCCGAGGCTTCGTAGGTGGGGGTTCATGATCTGCGCGTCGAAGATCGCGAACCCGAGTTCGCGGCACTTGTCCACCAACGACATCAGGGCGACCTTTGAGGCGTCCGTCTCGCGGTGGAACATCGACTCCGCGCAAAAGCAGGCTCCCAAAGCGATGCCATAGACGCCGCCGACGAGTTCCTCGCCGAGCCAGACCTCGCATGAGTGGCCCCATCCCAGGTGGTGAATCAGGGAGTACACACGGATGAAATCCTCGCTGATCCAGTTGTCGCCGGGCCTCAGACACGAGCGCATCACGCGTTCGAAAGCTTGATCGAAGGTGACGGTGAACTCGGCTCTTCTAAGGGTCTTCTTGAGGGAGCGGGAGACGTGAATCCCCTCGATCGGAAGAAGACATCGGCGTCGCGGCTGAAACCATCCGACTTCGCCGTCGTCAAGGGTCATCGGGAAGACGCCTTCCGCGTAGGCGTAACGGATGAGCCACGGCGTCAACTCCTCGCCCTGCACTACGTCTTGCTCCACTCCATGACGTAGAAGTTGGGGACACGCAGGTCGTCGGCGGCTTCCGGGTACTCGGCGATCATCGCCGACGTCGGCGTGATCTCCTCGAAGAACTCCAGTCTCAATCCATGCCTAAGACACTCGGCAAAGGTCTGGGTGTAAGAACGGTGGTAGTTGAGAATATCGATGCCGCACCATTTGGCTCTCAAGGCATGTTCGTCGATGTAGTTGTCGACCCGAACGTGCAGCTTCTTTCCTTCGACATCCCGGTGCCAGGGAGAATCAAAGCAGGTGAAGAACGGGGTGCAGTTCGCGGCGAGAAACTTCCCGCCCGGTTTGAGCACGCGCGCTATCCCCGCTATGGCGAAAGCATAATTTCGAATATCTAGCAGCGACAAGTAGCTGACCACTAGATCAAAAGAATCGCGCGGCAGCGGCATGTCTTCGGCGGTATGACAGAAATAGGCGATGTCGTCCTGATATTCACGAGCCTTTTCCAATAGCCCCTTCGTCGGGTCGAGACCCCAAACTTTGTATCCATTGGCACGTAACATCCGACAGAATCGGCCCTCGCCGCAACCGACATCTAACACTTCTCGACCAGCACCGTCGCCCGCCCGAGCCAGCATGATCGGGTCAAGCAGGACGATGCGATTCCGGTCCTTTTCGACCTGGACGAGCCATGCCTCTACCGAGTCGTCCCACAACTCTTGTGGGTCTGGCTCAGTGTTGGTAGATGACATAGGAGTCGAACTTCGGATCGAGGCTCAGCCGCTGGGTCATCATCTGGCCGACGTGATAGTAGTCGTGGGCGACGATGTAATTGTGGGCGAGCTTGATCGCCTCGTCCGAACCCGCCGAGAAGATCGCCTGAGTTGCCTTGTTGCGCTCGGAAAGCCAAGTGGCGCGGATGCCCGGCCACGAGGGGTAGGGCGACTTGTAGCTGCCCCACTCATGCTTGTCCCCCTGGAGCTCAGTGGTCAGGGCAACATAGGCTTCGGTCAGGTGTTCGATCATCTCGCGCGCCGACATCGACTCGGGCGTGGCGCGATGGTCCGCGGTCGTCTCGTCGAGCCCTTCCATCACCTTGGTGAGCTGGTAGCCAGCGTCGTCTATCTCAGCTTTAAGCAGTTCGTTTGCGGTCATGACGGCCCGAAGTATCTCACAAGGCAGGGCTATCGCACCCGGGCGAAGGTGATTCCGTCTCCGACGGTGAGGATCATGGATTCGACCCTTAGGTCGTTGGCGACGGTGTGGTTTAGCTCACGGATGATGGTGGTGGACTCGTCGTCTACGGCGGGGTCGGCGACCTTTCCGGACCAGAGCACGTTGTCGATCAGGATCAGGCCGTTCGGGCGGACCAGCTTGAAGGCGCGCTCGTAGTAGCCGGGGTAGTTCGGCTTGTCGGCGTCGATGAAGCAGAGGTCGAACTGGCGGCCTTCTTTGATGAGCGCATCGAGGGTGTCGAGCGCGGGAGCGATCCGGAGGTCGACCTTGTGGTCGACGCCGGCTTCCTTCCAGTAGCGCCGGGCCATCTGGGTGAACTCGTCGCTGACGTCGCAGGCGACGATCCGCCCGTCGTCAGGCATGGCGAGGGCGACGGACGTTGAGGAGTAGCCGGTGAAGACGCCGACTTCGAGGTAGCTCTTGACGTTGAGCAACTTAACGAGAATGCTCATCAACACGCCCTGATCGGGGCCGATCTGCATGCCGCACTCCGGCATCTTGCCCGTTTCCTCTCTGAGCTGCTTCAGGAGCGCGGGTTCGTTGAAGGTGTTGGCCAGATAGTCGCCGAGGCGATCGTCGACGAGGAAGCTGCGTGCGGACATGGGGAGATTCTAGCGTAAGGGGGTAAGGCGTGAGGAGGTAAGGGGGTTGGATTGTCATCCCGAAGGATGTTTGTGTCGAGGGATCTGCCGGTCAGCATCACTTGCTTTCGATCCGATTGCGAGTTTGTGCTTGGGAGACAAGCAAGATGCGACTACGGTCAGGCTCCTCCGTCCGCCGCCTACGAGGTTGGTTCCCAATTTTCTAGCCAGGTGGGCGTTGTCGGTCGGAATGACAAGCTCTCCAACTCCAACTCCAACTCCAACTCCAACTCCAACTCCAACTCCAACCTCAGGGTACAATCGGCGGGCATCGATTACTCACGAGTTCGGTTGCGCAGGCCAGGTCCTTGTTTCGGCAAGGTTGTCAGCGCAAAAATTCAACCGGCTCGGCGGATAAACCTGGAGGCAACCTATGGCTCAGCTCAGCATGAAAGAGCTGCTCGAATCGGGCGTTCACTTCGGTCATCAGACTCGACGTTGGAACCCCAAGATGAAGCGCTTCATCTACGGCGCGCGTAACGGCATCTATATTATCGATCTTCACCAGACGATCAAGCTGTTCGAAGATGCGCTGGAGTATGTGCGCAAGATCGTCGAAGACGGCGGAAACGTTCTGTTTGTCGGCACCAAGAAGCAGGCTCAGGCCGCGATCAAGGAAGCCGCTCAGCGTTCCGGCCAGTACTGGATCGCCGAGCGCTGGCTTGGTGGACTGCTTACCAACTGGAAGACGGTTTCGCTGCGAATTCACCGCTTGAAGGAGCTCGACCGCATGGAGGCTGATGGCTTCCTTGAGCGACTTCCGAAAAAGGAAGCCCTGAAGCGCCGCGAAGAGCGCGATGAGCTCAACCGCTACTTCGAAGGCATTCGGAACATGACGACGATGCCTGCGTGCATCTTCATCGTGGATCTGAACAAGGAGTCGATTGCGGTTGCCGAAGCGCGCAAGCTCGGTATTCCGATCGTCGCCGTGGTGGATACCAACTGCGATCCGGATATGGCCGACGTCGTAATCCCGGGCAACGATGATGCGATCCGCGCGATCCGTCTCGTGACCCAGAAGATCTCCGACGTCATCCTGGAAGCCCGACCGCTCAGCGAAGCGCTAACTGAAGGCACCCTGACCGAAGACGGCGAGTTGATGGAAGACGCCGGTGGCATGGACTACACGCCGCCGATCGATGCCGAACTGCTCAAGGCGTTCGGCGGAGACGAAGAGATCGTGGTCGGACAGCGAACGGTCCCCGTTACGCCGACTCCGGCTCCGGTCGCGGCTCCCGTCGCGGTCGAAGAACCGGCGGCAGAAGCCGCTCCGGAAGCTGCTCCCGAGGCTTAAACCGCCCGAGATCAGGACTCCGAGGGGCTGTGCCGTCGCTTGTCGATGGCACAGCCTTCCCTACGATTTATATAACTAGATTCCCTGGAGAAAAAACAAATGGCGAATTACAGCGCTGCGGACGTAAAGAAACTCCGCGATGAGACAGATGCCCCGATGATGGAGTGCAAGTCGGCCCTCGATGAGGCGGACGGCAGCTTCGATCGGGCCAAGGAGATCCTTCGCGAGAAGGGTCAGGCCCAGGCGGGCAAGAAGGCGGGTCGCGCGACCGGTGCCGGTTCCGTGGCGATCGCCACCGACGGCAAGACGGTGGCGGGCATCGTCCTGGAAGCGGAGACCGACTTCGTGACCAAGAACGAAGGCTTCGGCGAGATCGCTCAGCGGGCGGCGGATGCGCTCCTCGCGGATGCGAACGTCGATCTTTCTACCTTTGCAACCGATGCGGTGGCGAAGTTTCGCGAGAACTGCCTCATCGGCAAGACGTTCCGCGCCACCATCGACGGCGTTGCGGCAACGTACGTCCACCACGACAGGGCCAAGGGCGCAATCGTGCTCGGCACGGGTGACGTCGAGGCGCTCCGTCAGGTCGCGATTCAGGTCGTGGCGTTCCCGGACACCCAGGTCGTAAGCAAGGATCAGCTCTCTCAGGAGTTCCTCGCCAAGGAGCTTGAGATCGAGACCAAGCGCGCGATGGATGAGGGTAAGCCTGAGAACATCGCGAAGAATATCGCGCAAGGACGCATCAACAAGGAAACGATCAAAAAGGTCGTTCTGCTTGAGCAGGGATACTTCAAGGATCCGAAAGGTGCCTTGACGGTCGCCCAGTTCCTGAAGGAGTCGGGCAACTCGACGGTCTCGGAGTTCTGTCTCCTCTCCGTCGGCGCGGGCAGCTAAGGCTTCCTGCCTCTTCGGACCCCGGTTGGCCTTGGGCTGACCGGGGTCTTTTTGTGTGGCCCTTCAGATGATAGCGTCTTTGGCCCGGTAGCAGTTCGGGCACTTCAGGACCTCTTCCCGATTCACTTGACCGCATCGGCAACGCCACCCGTCGAATGGGATTTGAGGCGCTGACGCGGGTCCCTCCACGGTTGGCAACGACCGATCCATGAGGAGCTTGCGCTCGGCTTCGTTTAGGAACGGATTCGCCGAAATCACGGTGTCCGGCACGGATGTCTGAATCCAGCCAAAGCCGGTGACCAGCAGCCCGACTACGAAGACCACCAGAAGCTGAAACACGATTACGAATCCGGTCGCGAAAATCTCGCCCGTGAACCCAAAAAAGACCAAGAACTGGAGGAAGACGAGGCTGGTGCCAATCACCCAGATCCACTTCCCAGCATCGATAGTCAGCGAAGCGATGTTGGCGGCTTGCCGATAGCGCTTCATGAGGGCCTCGTTCACCCACCGAGAGTAACATATTCCCGGCACTCATCCTCTTCTGGAATTGCTTTGAGCACTCGCAGGCTCGCTAGTGAAAGCGGTGGCGGGCCACCGCACCCTATACGATTCTGCGCTCCTTTTGCCTTACACTGGCGGCATGTCATCGAAGCTGTCGCGTCGTCAGGTCTTGGCGGGAAGTGTCTCGGTCGCCGTCGGAGCCGTCGCCACCCGAGCCAGCGCCTTGAGCCTTGCCGAAATCTGGATCCAGGGGCAGGTGAAGCCGCTGATCATCTGCTCGCCGAACGGGAATCAGTTCAAAAACGGCGGCGATGAGACTTGTCTGCAACGGGCGTGGCGCCTCATGACCTCGGGGGCGGACATTCTGGATGCACTGGTCGAGGGCGTCAACATCGTTGAGCTCGACCCGAGGGAGATGAGCGTGGGTTACGGCGGCGTGCCGAACGCCGAGGGGGTCGTCCAGCTCGATTCCTGCTGCATGCACGGGCCGAAGCATTGGGCGGGGGGCGTGGCGGCGATCGAGGGCGTCCGCACACCTTCGCGGGTGGCGAAGGAAGTCGCGGCGCAGACCGACCACCACCTGATCGTGGGCAAGGGCGCACAGGAGTTTGCGCGTGGGCTGGGGATGACGATCGAGGCGGACCTCAACACCGAAGCTTCGCGCCGGGCTTGGCAAGAGTGGCGGCGACGCACCGATCCCGAGCACTATCTCGACCCCTCCAAACGAGGTGGCGAACAGGTTGCGCTTCAGATGGCGAGGGATGGATGGCTTGACCCGGAGCACGTCTACGGGACGATCAACTGCAATGGGATCACCGCCAAGGGTGAGATCGCGGGGGTGACCACGACCAGTGGCCTCGCCTTCAAGATTCCCGGTCGCGTCGGCGACTCGCCCATTCTCGGCGCGGGGCTTTATGTTGACAACGCGGTCGGTGCGGCGGGTTCGACGGGGCGAGGCGAGGCGAACTTGTACAACCTGTGCTCGTACCTGATCGTTGAGGAGATGCGGCGGGGTGCACATCCCAAGGACGCGGGGATGACCGCGCTTAAGCGGGTGGCGAGCCAGACGATCGAGAAGCGGCTTCTCAACTCAAAAGGCCAGCCTAACTTCGGGCTCAACTTCTACGTGCTTGACGCGAAGGGTAGGTACGCGGGGGTTTCGATGCAGGGTTCGAGCTTCTCGATCTGCGACGAAAACGGGCCTCGGACGATGAAGACCGAGGCCCTTTTCTAGCTTTCTGAAGGCTTACTTGAACTTGGTCGCGAGCGCCTTCTTAAAGGCCGGACGATTTCCTTCCTTCAGAAGCTTCGCGTGGCCGTCCATGTAGGCCACGGCAAACGGGTCTTTAAGGTTTGGAAGTTGCTCGTACCACGCGACCGTTTCGGCCGGAGCCGGCGGTGTCGACAACAGCACCCCTGACAAGTGCAGGTTGTACAAGAACCGACCTCCTGCTCCTGGAGACTCGAGGATCGTCTTGTTCTTTATGTACGGATAGATATTTTTGGCCACGACGGCGGTCGAATTGCCGTAGGGGAGCCGGTCGTCGCAGTCGGACGCGTACATGATCGTCGCAATGCCAAGCTGCTTCATTCGGATCAGCGCCTCGCGGCTCTCATCCTCCGATCTCCCCGTAGCCTGTTGCTTCCCGGCGTGGAGACCCGCAAGGGCGGGAGCGGCGCACGCGGCGATGACGAGGGCAGCGAGGACGTTGGCGGTGGTCACTCCACGACGGCGCGCGGAGGGAGCGAGGACGGATTTGAGGCGAGTTTCGATTTTGGGTTGAACCATGATGGGGACTCCTACTCTTGAGAGGGTCGGACGTCGACGGCCGAAGTCGGCGGCGAGTTGAAGCAGCTCCGCGGCATACGCCGAGGGCTGGACTCCGCTGCGCAGGACGGCATCGTCTGCCGCCGTTTCAGCCTCCGCCCGCATGGCTCGCGCGCCGAGCCATACGATTGGATTGAACCAGTAGAGGGCGCACGCGAGCTCCGCGAGTAGCTGGCTCGCAAAGTCGAAGCGGCGCACGTGGGCGATCTCGTGATGCAAAACGGCTTCCAACCGTGCCTGGGGCCATTGATTGGCCTCGCCGGGAAGGAGGATGACCGGGCGGCGAAGTCCCCAGGTCATCGCTGAGGGAAGTCCCTCGGCGCTGCAAACGCGAAGCGCTCCGCGGCTTGGGAATCCGAGGTCTTGGGCGGTCTGCGTGGTCGACAAGGTAGCGGGAAGGGAGTCGCGACGGGCGATCCTTCGGATCGCGACGGCCCCGGCGAGGTACCGCCCGCTCACCACGAGCCCGCCGGCCAGCCACAAGGTCAGGAGTAGGGTCAAGGCTGAGAGAGGGGAGTCGTTAGTCGCAACAGGCGTGGAGTTCGGGCGAGCGGGATTGACCTTCGCGTCGCCGGGCATCACCGCGGTCGGGTCCCTGACCGCATCCAGTTTCTCGGGAGGGAGAACGGCAAGTCGATTCGCGGGCACGAATGGTGTCAGCACCGGGATCAGGAGTGCCCCGGCCAATGAGGTGATCCAAACGAGGTGACGCAGCGAGGCGGCTTGGTGGCGCAGGCGACTGACGAGCAGGGCGCCGAGTCCGATCACAAGCGTAGCTTTGAGTATGGATTCCAAGACGGTGATGTTCATCTTCCCTGCCTCCGGGCCTCTTCGATGATCGCCTGTAGACGAGCGAGGTCATCATCGGTCAATTCGGTTTCTTTCGAGTCCACAAGGGTGGCGACCACGCGCTCGATGGAGCCACCGAAGAAGTTGCGAACGACGCCATCCATCACGTTCTTGGCCATCTCTTCCTTCGGGACGGTCGGCTCGTAGATGTATTTCGCCCCGTCGCGATCG
The DNA here is from genome assembly GCA_038216655.1 of Fimbriimonadales bacterium. Classification (GTDB taxonomy): domain Bacteria; phylum Armatimonadota; class Fimbriimonadia; order Fimbriimonadales; family Fimbriimonadaceae; genus JAFDWR01. The sequence goes on along the minus strand of JBBQPZ010000012.1, from coordinate 61,596 downwards.
AACCGGACGTGACCCTTCTCTTGAAGGATGGTGAGAAGGGTGCGAACCGCGGTCTGCGTCGGGGGATTCGGGATCGCATCGCGTATCTCCGCTGCGGAGGCGGTGCCGAGGCGGTAGAGCGCGTCCATAATTTGGCGCTCGCGCCGACTCAGTTCTTCGCCCGATTTCTTCGACATGCCAAAATATTGGCACAGATTTTCTAAGTTGCCAAGGGCTAGTGCCGTTTTTTTGGCATTTCCCCATTTTTTGCGCGGCTCAAGGATTAGGCTACCCTGCGCTACGCCCTTAGGTTGATCCAGGGATTTGATCGGCGGCTGATCGCATCCGTCCCTCAACGATCGCGGCTGTGACGATGACAATCGCCAATGCAAGAACCTTTGAACCCACGCTTAACCAGCCCGGCAGGACTTCCCACGCCTCGTAGCAGCCATCGATTAGCGCGAATATCGCGCCAAAAATGAGACCCGCACCCAGCGCTCTCCGGCGAGAAAACGCCCCGATTACGAGCGCCAGCAGCCCTATCGGATACATGCCATAAAAGACCTCTCGGGAGTTCTTATTCTGAGCTGCCTGGAGGCGCTCCATGTTCGCCTGTTGCTTCTTTTCGGCTTCTTTGCGCTGAGCTGGGGTTCCGACCTCGGTGTCGACCGAACTGCGGTTAATGCCTAGCTGATAGTCCTCATATTTCGGTGGCGGGCTGTAGAGAAAGCAAACAAATCGGAGTGCCACCGGAAACATCAGGGCAATTGCCACACCCAATCCGAAGAGAATCGCTCGCATTTAGCTATTACGACCAGGTAAATGCGAGTTCGTTCCTTCAACTTGGCGATTTAGGACAGTCGTCTTACTTGAACTTCGACAGATCGAAGGTCGCGTCCTTCATTGGCCAGACCGTCACTGACTTCAGTTCCGCCGCTCCGCCCTCTTTCGATAGGGACACATTCACCTTCGCGTTCGGCATCGAGAAGTTGCTACAGAGGCTGATCCGCCCGCCTTGTGTGTAGGTGTCGACGATGCCGCCGTCGAGGTAGACGTGGAGCCTCAGCAGTCCGTCCTTCCCAAGCGGCACCGGCACGGGTGAACGACCGGGGGCGATCAAGGTGTGGGTGCGGTTGTCGAACACGAGCTCGAAATTCCGGTCGGCGTCCTTGAGGAGACGCAGGGTTACGCGGCTAGAAGTAGCTGGATCAATCGTTGCTTCTAGTTCCAGGCGACGTGATAGCGGCTGATCGACCTTGATCTCCGCTGCGCCCATTGCTTGGGTGGGAATCTGGATCGCGGGGCCTCTGAGCTTCGCCAACTCAGGAATCGGTTGGCGGATCAAGTTGTCGTCCCCGTCCAGAGAGAGTTCGCTTGGAAGGGCGAGACAGCCGTTCCAGCCCTTGTGGCTGTCGAACGAGATCCAGGCGAAGTGGAAGTGCCTTCCCTTCTCCGTCAGAAGTTGGCTGGCGTAGGAGCCGTCAGCCAGGATGCTCCGCTTGCGCCAGTTGAAGTGTGCCTTACTAAGATCGAGATCGCCCACGAACGCTTCGACCACTCCATGCACCGAGGCAAGCAGAACCCAGGAGCTACCAATCTTGACGATATTAGGGCATTCGACGTCGTTGGCGTCGGGGTGGATGAACATCGGGCCGAGGTAGTCCCATGACTCCAGCGAGCCGTCGTTGGCTCGATAGAGCGCGACGATCCCCTTTCCGTCTTGAGTGCCGCCGGTGACGAGGTAGGTCTGGCCGTCGTTCGAGAACAGGAACGGGTCGCGCCATTCGCCGATCGGCTTGCCGCCGTGGTTGGCCTGGGAGAGGATTGGATTCTTGGTCGACTTGGTCCAGTGGATCAGATCGGGGCTCTCGGGCCTGGCGAGCCATTGCTCGGGGTCACGCTTGCTGCTGATGCTGGTGTAGACGATGACTGGTTGGCCATTCCCGTCTCGGAAGCTCGAGCCCGAGTAGATGTGATCCTCGTTCGCGCTGAGGGTCGGCCAGATCGCGACGGGCAGGTGCTCCCAATTCACGAGATCTCGGCTGCGAGCATGGCCCCAGTGCATGTGTCCCCAATGGTCGCCGTAGGGGTTGAACTGGTAGTACATGTGGAACCAGCCGTGGTCGAAGATCGGGCCGTTCGGGTCGTTCATCCACTGTGCGGGAGTGTGGAAGTGGAACGTCGGTCGCTCCGGGTCGTTGCTCGCCTCCGGGATCGCCGCAGACGCTGCGGCCATCGCCTTGGCAATCAGGGTGTCTCGTTCGGAATTGTCGGTCATCGGAGCATTCCAGAGGGGGGAGGCCAGCGCCAAGAGGCCAAACAGCAGGTTCACCTGCTGATCTTACATGGCTCGGGTGGGATATCGCGAAGCAGGTTCGACGTTGGAGAAAGTACACTCACGAGGCCCATGTCCAGTCGCCAACCCTTTAAACGCGTCTTGCTCAAACTCAGCGGTGAGGCGTTGGCGGGTGAATACAAGTTCGGGCTCGATCCGACGGTGCTCAGCTACATCGCCAACGAGATCGCCCAGGTACACGCAAAGGGCTCCGAAGTCGCGATCGTCGTGGGCGGTGGCAACTTCGTTCGGGGCGAGACTTTCTCCGCCGAGGGCGGGATTGAGCGCACGGTCGCAGACCAGATGGGGATGCTCGGCACGCTGATGAACTCGCTGGCGATTCAGAGCGCCCTTGAGAACAAGGGAGTCCCGACTCGCGTACAGAGCGCGGTTCAGGTGGCTCAGGTTGCCGAGAGCTTTATTCGCCGCCGCGCAATTCGTCACTTGGAAAAGGGGCGGGTCGTAGTTTTCGCCGCCGGCACGGGCAACCCGTACTTCACCACCGACACCGCCGCCGTCTTGCGCGGCCTTGAGATCGAGGCCGATGCCCTCATCAAGGCGACCAAGGTGGACGGGGTGTACGACAAGGACCCGCGCAAGTTTGACGACGCGGTTCGCTATGAGCAAGTGAGCTATACCGAAGCCATCGACAAGCGCCTGGCGGTGATGGACCAAACGGCCTTTACCATGTGCCGGGAGCATCGGCTTCCCATCATCGTGTTAGACTTCAACGAACCTGGATCTCTCGTCCGCGCCGCCCAAGGCGAAGCGGTCGGGACTCTCGTAGGAGGGGAGTAAATGTCCGTAGATCAAATTCTCAAGGATTGTGAGCACCGCATGAAATCGGCGGTCGATGCCATGACGCACGACTTCGCGAGCTATCGCACGGGGCGGGCCTCGCCGAATGTGCTCGATCGCGTACACGTCGAGTATTACGGCACGGAGACGCCGATCAGCCAGATCGCGAATATCAGCACGCCGGAGCCTCGACAACTGCTGATTCAGCCGTATGAGAAGAGCATGGTCGCGGTGATCGAGCGCGCGATTATGAAGAGCGACCTCGGCATCAACCCATCGAACGACGGCAGCGGCATCCGTCTCAACTTCCCCCAGATGACCGAAGATCGCCGTAAGGAGATGGTCAAGCAGTGCCATACCCGCACGGAAGAGGGCCGCATCGCGATCCGCAATGTGCGAAGGGATGCTAACGAGCATCTTAAGGCGATGCAGAAAAACAAGGAGATCAGCGAGGACGATCTGAAGGGCCAGGAAGCTAAGGTCCAGAAGTTGACGGATACCTACGTGCATCAGGCGGACGAGTTAGGCAAGAAGAAGGAAGCGGAGTTGATGCTGGTTTAATCGACAACACGGTATTTGGGTATTGAGGTATTGAGGTATTGGAGAAAGCGACTTCTGCGGGTAAGCATCTTCCGATCGAGCAGATGGAGCTTTTCCTCTTGTTCGATGGGGTCTCCAATTGGTGCTGGGGGCAAGTATCGAGTTGGCCGCTTATCGCGCAGAAATCAATGGGTGATCAACTGATTAGGCTAGCGGACAGCATCTGCGCAAACCTGGTTGAGGGTGATGGTAGGTACGGCGTTGCCGAGGGTCTTCGGTTCTTGTTCATTGCCCGTGCAAGCGCGCGAGAGACCCGTTTTTGGATTGGCAAATCTGTATCTAGATTACTCATAAGCGAGGTAGAAGGCGAGGCAGCTCTCGCGAGTCTCAGGAAAGCGACCGCATTGCTCAATAACTTGATTCGCTATCGAAATGATCGCGGCGCGTTTGAAGTTAAGGAGACACTTTCCGCCTATCCGGTCGACGTGTTCTCGGAGGCAATATAAGATGTCTCCTCCAATACCCCAATACCCCAATACCCCAATACCGACCATTCAGACTAATGCAATCAATCTAGGCATTGACCTAATGCTGTTGCCATCTCACGTCGCCATCATCATGGATGGCAATGGGCGGTGGGCTAAGCGGAAGGGGTTGGCTCGGTTGCTGGGGCATCGCGAAGGTTATCGGGCGTTGCGTAAGGCCCTTCTCAATGCCTCTGAGTTAGGGATCAAGTACCTAACGGTTTACGCCTTCTCAGCGGAGAACTGGCGGCGGCCTAAGGAAGAAGTTTCTGGGCTGATGAAGCTGATTGAGCAGGCGGCCAAGGATGAACTTCGGACGATGCACCAGAACAACGTTCGGGTCAACGTCGCGGGTCGGATGGACGAGGTTCCCGAGGGTCTGCGGAGGGCGCTTGAGCACGGCATCGAGACCACGAAGAACAACACGGGCATCACCTTCACCCTCGCCGTCAACTACGGCGGCCGCGCGGAGATTGTGGACGCGGTCAAGAAGATCGTCGCCAAGGGACAAGAGGTCTCAGAGGAATCCATTGGCGCGCACCTCTACAACCCCGATCAGCCTGAGCCCGACCTGATGATTCGCACCGCTGGCGAGATGCGTTGGAGCAACTTTCTCCTTTGGCAGGGTGCCTATTGCGAGTTGTTCGTCACCCCGGTGCCCTGGCCGGAGTTCAGCGAGGAGCAATTCCTCGATGCCGTGCTCACCTACCAGAAACGAACTCGCAAGTTCGGCGCGGTCGTCGACCAGGACTGACATGCACGTCCTTGTCACCGGCGGCTCTGGCATGTTGGGGTCCGACGTGGTGGCCGCTCTCCTGGCGCGTGAGCACACTGTGGAGGCTCCGAGCCACGCGGAACTTGACGCGACTGATCCTGGGGCGGTTTCCGCCCATCTGATTGAGCCTTCGTTTCGATTCGATGCCTGCGTCAACTGCGCCGCGTACACCGCGGTGGATCAGGCCGAGACCGAGTCGGACGTCGCGACGGCAGTGAACTCCCTGGCACCTGCCTATCTTGCTCGTGCGTGCGCCTTATCGAGCACTCAATTCCTCCATATCTCGACCGACTTCGTCTTCGACGGAACCAAGGGCGAGCCGTACGTGGAGACTGACCCGGTGAACCCGCTCGGGGTTTACGGCCGGACCAAACTGGAAGGCGAGGAGGAGGCATTGGCGGGTAACCAAGCGGCGATCGTTTTGCGGACCGCCTGGCTCTTCGGCCCTCACGGCAAGAGCTTTCCTCGGACGATGGTGATGGCCGCCCGCGAAGGCAAGTGCCTGCGCGTGGTGGCCGACCAGGTCGGCTCTCCAACTTACACGCCCGACTTGGCTCGGGTGATCGTCGATTGCCTGGAAGCCAACCTCGCCCCCGGCATCTATCACGCGGCCGGGCCGGACGCGATGAGTTGGCACTCGCTCGCCCAGTCGGTTATCGAAGCCGATCGGCGGCTACACGGCGACCCGACCCTGGTCAAGACCGAGGCGATCAGGACATCGGACTGGCCCACACCTGCCAAGCGGCCCGCTTACAGCGTTTTGGGCTGCTGCAAGCTTGAAACCGCGGGAATCGCTCCGATGAGGATGATAGAGCTGGCCATCGCTGACTTCGTCACCACGCTTTGAATTGGCGATGCCCAAGTTTGGCTCGCACTGACGGACAGGAAGCAGCCTGCCCAGCCCAGACCGGATGCTACGGGACGCTCATTCCGAAGAAGTGATCGAGTGGTCTTCGCTTCGGGACTCCGACCTCGGGCGAGAAAGAAGTCCAGGCGGGAGCGTCCCGAGGCATCCAAGTGTGAAAAAACCGGGTTAGAGCTGCGACAATCGGCGGGCGAACTCTTCCCAAACGTCCTCGGTGGGAGGTCCGACGACGACCCTTTCGGCGACCTCGTCGCGAATGATCGCGGCGAACGAGCGCTCGGGCTTGTCGGGTTCGATCAACTGACGCCACAAGGCGTCGGGATCGGAAATCACGTAGTTGTTTCGATGACTACTCGACGGAACGCTATCGCCTAGCTCCTGAATTGCCTTCGGTGACCAGTCCTGGTCAATAAAGGCGGTAGCGCTTTGAAATCCCCCATCTAGAAAGAGGCGATGCCAAATCCCCATCTCGCCGATTGCCCAGAGCGAGAACCCGGCGATGAGAGCATATTTCGGCCCCGGCGAGTCGGCTCCTGGATACAGGGGCATCATAGAGAGAGGCGGAACAGCAATGTCCGACAGCAACCTCGGGGTGTAAGGTTCGCGCCACAACATCTAGCTTTGCGCCAGGGCCCTTTCGATTGCGGGACGAAGCTCCGCGTCCTCGGGATGGCCGGAGAAAACGACATTGCCCTGCCGGTCGATCACCACGGCGGTGGGAATCTCGTTGATGTCGTAAGCCTCGTTCACGGAGTGATCGCCGTCCAGGAAGATCGGATACGGCACCGAGTGGTCGGTGAAGAACTTGTTTACGGAAGCACGTTCTTCGGCGGTCACTCCCATCACTTCAAATCCCTTTGACTTAAGTTCCTCGTAGATCGCTTTGACGTGCGGCATCGACTCCCGGCAGGGGCCGCACCAGGTTGCCCAAAAGTCGAGCATGACCACCTTCCCCTTCATCGCGGCAAGGTCGATGAACTGTCCCTTGTTGCCGTACGCCTCGACGCGGAACGCGGGTGCCGCCTTGATTACGCCGCCGGGGCCTGAGCAGGAAACGATCAGGATGCCGGTCAAGAGCAAGCCAAGAGTACGCAGGGGTCGGAAGTTCATGGCGGTTTATAGCGGGGAGGGGGCGGGAATGCCGAGAGGCTTGGTGACGTCTCTCAATTGAGCTAAAGAACGGAAGTCTCGATGTGGTTCCAAGATTTCGTGCCGGAGCTTATCCTGATCCATAAACAATCGATGGGCCACGGAGCGTTCCTGTGAGGCGATGATCCGGTAGGTGTCATCGGCTATCTGGATGGCGCAGCAGTCGTCGAGGCCAATGCCGACCCCCTCGACTTCCCTCATCATGTTGCCAAATTCAGACATCCGGAATCCCTCGTCGCGGGTGTGGGGGCAGACCGCGAGGTCGACATAGCCAAGGCAGTCCAAGGGACGCCGTGTTGACGCCCGGGATTTCTTCGTAGAGGGGCCAATCGCTGTTCGCGATCCGGAACCAGCAGATCGCTCCCGCGCTTAGGCCGCCTACCGGACGGTCTTCGCCGATGAACTTGGTAAGGGCCTCGTCGAACCCCTCGCTCCGCCACTTGGCGATCATCCGCTTGGTGTTGCCGCCCCCGACGTATACGAGGTCGGAGCGCTCCAGCTTCTCACGAGCGCTTTGGCCATCGTCTTGGGACCAGAAGAGGATCACTTCGACCGAGCAGCCTTCGCCTCCATAGATATTTTGAAACTGCTCGACGTAATCCTCGGCGTCCTCGCTCGCGGTGGGGATAAATAGCGCTCGCGGGTTGGGCTTCCCGGCGAGCGCAATTAGCTCCCGGTCCATTGCCAAGGTCTCGCCCGCCCCGAGGTCACCTCCGCCCATCGCCACAATTCTCATTGTTGATCCGCCTCCATAACCGCAGCGCATGTATCGATCGCCCGTCGCGCCTGGGGGACGTCGTGCGCCCTTATCATCTTGACTCCTGCCGCCTGGGCGATCGCGTGCACGACCAGGGTGCCCTCCAGCCTTTCGTCGACGGGGGCGGGGGCCGCCTCGCCGCTCAGAATCTTGCCAAGGAAGCTCTTGCGACTCGCGCCAACCAGTATCTGATAGCCCGTGTCCACCAGCTTGTCCAGGTGCTTGACCAATTTCAGATTGTGATTCAAGGTCTTGCCGAACCCGATTCCCGGGTCGAGCCAAATCTTGGCGGGATTGATCCCCGCGTGCTCCGCCTCGATGGCTTGGGCCAGAAGATAAGCGCGCACTTCGCTAACCACGTCCTTGTAGGTTGGCGAAAGCTGCATGGTCCGAGGCTCACCCCGCATATGCATGATTGCGACCTCGCAACCTTGGTCTGCGCAGACCTTACGCATCGCTGGATCACGGAGGCCGGAGACGTCGTTCACCATCGAGGCACCTGCTTGCAGGGCGGCATGCGCGACCGCGGGCTTCATCGTGTCAATCGAGACTCTGATGCCACGAGCGGCCAGGGCCGAAACCACGGGGACGACGCGCCTCAATTCTTCGTTCACGGCCACGCCTTCCGAACCCGGACGCGTCGACTCTCCACCGACATCGATCAAGTCCGCCCCATCGCGCGCCATTTGCTGGCCGGCGTTGATGGCGACCTCAAGGTCGAAGAACTGCCCGCCGTCGCTGAACGAGTCGGGGGTGACGTTCAGCACCCCCATCAGCAACGGCTTGGACACGTTAGACGACCTCGGCCAGGCCGAACTGGTCGTGCAGGGCGCGAACCGCGCGGTGCGCGTCCGACTCCGGCACGAGGACCGAGAGGGAGAAGTCGCTGTCCGACGTCTGCAGCACCGGCACCTGATTGTCGGCGAGTGTCTTCAGCACGGCGTGGAACAGGCCCGCCTGCTGCATGTACTCGTGGCCGATCAAGGAGACCATGGTCGTTCCTTCGGTAAGCGCGGCGCGCACCCGGCGGATCTCGCCGAGCGGGCCGAGGAGCTTGGCTTGGGTTTCAACCTCGCGCGAAGCTGGGCCGATTTGGAATAGGTAGACCACTCGGCCACCCTCGTCCAGCGGGACCACGAGGCCGTCCAGCAGGTCCTTCACGACCGGATACTGGTCGCGCGGGACCGCGAACCCCGTGCCCGAAGGCGAGATGTTGAGCATGTAAAGGTTGACGTTGTGCTGCGAGGCAAGCTCGTAGATGCGGGTCTCGAGGGTCGTCCGGTGAGCCTCGCTCGCCTCAGCGAGATCGAACTGAAGGTAAACAAGCTTGCCGGTGTGGCTCACGCCGGTCACCCGGCGGCCCGGGAACTGCTCGCGGCGGACGATCTCGGTGCCGGGTTCGTCCGAGAAGGTGTTCTTGACCCAGAGCGGGATGTCGTGATGCATCGCGATCTCTGCGGCGCGAGGGTGTACTACCTTCGCGCCGAGGTGGGCCATTTCGGCGACCTCGTCGTAGGTAACCGTCCGCAGGGTTGGCGCTTTCTTCACGTAGTCGGGGTCGGCGGTCTTGATGCCGTCGACATCGGTGAAGATTTCGACCGCATCGGCCCGCATCGCCGCACCGATCGCCGCGCCGGTGGTGTCCGAGCCGCCGCGACCGAGGGTGGTGAGTTCCCCACCGGGTGCGCCATCGCCCATGACGGCCACACCCTGGAAGCCACAGACGACCGGGATGTAGCCCTGCTCGACGCTTCGGAAAAGGCTCACTGGGTTGATCCCGATGATGCGAGCGTTGCCGTAGACGCCGTCGGTGCGGATCCCAGCCTGCCCGCCGCGGAAGGCTTGCGCCGGGTGGCCCAGGGTCTTTAGCGTGTGGGCAAAGATGACCGAGCTCAGGATCTCGCCGCAAGCGATGAGCAGGTCGAGTTCGCGTGGATCGGGCTCGACGTTTGGGTCGATCTCTTTGAGGAGGTTCAAAAGGGTGTCGGTCGCATACGGCGCACCCTTGCGGCCGATTGCGCTGACCACTACGACGGGAGAGAAGCCCTGTTCGCGGGCCGAGACGACGCGCATGGCGGACTGGAGCCGAGCTTCCGGGGTGGCGACGCTCGTGCCGCCGAATTTCATGACTTTAATTCGCATGGCTGCCTCCCAGTCCGGATTCCTCCAGCTTCGCGCGGAGTCGCTCCGCGTCCTCGGCGTCGACGACCATCAGGAGTCGATCGTGCATGTCGGAAATGTGGTCGACCTTCGCCGAACTCGACATCGCCGCGTGCATGATCGCCGCGAGCATTCCTTCTTCGTCGCGGATGTTCACCGCATGGACGAGCACAATCGCGCGGCTTGGCTTGATCGAGTGGTGCGCATTAACCTCGGTCAGCACCTGCTCGAGCGCATCGCATTCGGATTGCTTGATGAGGAACGACAGGCCGCTCGGGGTGAGCTTGAGGAAGTCGAGCGAGATCCCTTTGTCGCCGATCGCCTTGAGCACCTCCAGCCGAGCCTGAACTAGGTCGCCTTCCAAGTGCGAGACGTGCGCCTGGGCGAACCCGCCACGAATTTCGACCGCGCTTACGCCGCGGCGCTTCTCGAACTCAGTTTCTCCGCCCCAGCCGATCGTGGTTGGGTTAGTCGCCATCGGTCGTCCCCTCCAGAATCCTCTCCGCTTCCGACCATACTTCCGCATCGAGCATGATGCCGGACGCCCCTGCGTTGAGTTCAAGTTGTTCGATGCTGGTGGCGCCGACGATAACGGAACTGACCGCCTTCTGACGCAGGCACCAGGCCAGCGCGAACTGAGCGAGCGGATGCCCCTGCTTGTTGGCGAAGTCCTTTAGCTTCTGAACACGGGTGAGGAGTTCGTCGTTCAGCATGCCGGTCATGAACTGGTTGGACTTCGCGTCGGCACCGCGCGAGCCTTCGGGCAGTGGCTGGCCGGGCACGTACTTGCCGGTCAAGATGCCTTGAGCGAGTGGCGACCAGACGACGTTGCCGATCCCGTTCTGAAGCGAGACCGGGATGACCGCATCCTCGATGTCGCGGTGGAGCATGTTGTACTGCGGCTGGTTACTGGCAGGCGGGTTTGCATTGAGCTTTTCAGCTATTCGAACCGCTTCGAGAATCTGATGTCCCTTCCACTCGCTGACGCCCCAATAGAGGACCTTGCCCTGCTTGATGAGGTCGTCGATCGCCCGCACCGTCTCGTCCATCGGCGTCTCCGCGTCGAAGCGGTGGAACTGCATCATGTCGATGTAGTCGGTCTTGAGCCGTTTCAGGCTGTCGTGGACAGATTCAAAAATGTGTTTGCGCCCGAGGCCCCGGTCGTTGGGCTTGTCGCTCATCGGGAAGTAGCATTTGGTGCCAATGACGAGATCAGCCCGGCGCATTCCGGCAATCGCGACAGCGAGCGATTTCTCGGCTTCTCCCCCGTTGTAAACGTCGGCGGTATCGAAGAAGTTGATGCCCAGATCGAAGGCTCGCTGGACGATCGAAGTGGTGGTGGCGTCGCTTAGCGTGCGACCTTGGGTGAGCCAGCCCCCCAGCGCCACTTCACTGACACGGATGCCATAGCGGCCCAGCTTTCGGTAGTTCATTCCTGAGTGAGGGTACCCCTACTGGAGTTCGAAGATCAGGCGGCTCCCGAAGGCCTTCACCAACTTCAATTGGCCGGTGGCGATCGCTTCAGCAAGGAGGATCTTGAACTTATTGCGGATGTCCTTGGAGTTCTCCGCGATGTCTTCCTGCGAGTAGGGGTGGGGCGGTGCTTGAATGCCCGCGGCGGCGATCCATTGATCTCGCTTTTCGTGGTCGGGGCCAAAGGTCGTCGAGAGGTCTATGTAAATAGCAGTTATCGACTGATTCTTTAACTTATCGATTAGCCCTTGCCCATCGGAGAGGTGCTCGTAGTCGAGTTCGGTCGTGTGGCCGGGTCCCGCCCAGAAATACGGCATGTCCAAGAAGAATCCAAAAACCTCATCATAGAGGCCAATCTTGCCATTGACGTTCTCGTTGATCCACTGCGCGGGTTCGTAGAACCGTACGAGTTCGGTTTGGTACTGCTCCGAGGTGACCTTCCCCGTTACCACTTGAAGTTGGGTGTCCGTTCGAGCCGATTTGATCGCGTACAGCCCCAGCCCCGCCTGGAGGATGGCTCCGGCAGCGAGGATGACCCCGAGCCTCAGGGTCGCGATGACTCCCCCGGCAAGCACGCACAATGGCACCGTCAACCCGAGGATGTAGCGCGACTGCTGGCTCAGGAAGAACCAGAGGACAAGGCAGAGACCGATCGAGGCGAGGATGCTCAGCTCAAAGCGTTTTGATCGCCCGCTCGCCAGCCACCACAACCCGGACGCCAGCGCGACGAACCCGAGGGAGCCGAAGGGGACACCGCCACCCGCGGTCGGGTGCGGGTCGATGTAGCGTCCGGGCTGGTAGGCCAATCCGAGGATGGAGCCACCGAGACGGGCCGGTTCGAGGGGATGGGAAACGTAGTCGGAGCCATCCTCCGGCATCGGCCGCCCGGTGCCGAAGGTTTGTTGCTGCTCCTTATAGATCTTCTCGCTGAAGGCGTCCCAGTTCTTCCCCCCGAACACCGAATAGAAGAACGGATACACCGGGTTGCCGGTGTTGATGATGTTCTTGACGTACCAGGGGCATGAGATCGCGACGGCGATCCCGCCGATGAGCGCCACAGCCCGGGCGTGATTCTTGAGGTCCTTGTTCAAGACTCCATAGATCGCGAGGATCGCGAAGATTGCAAACAAGATCTGGAGGCCCGTATACTTGCTGGCCATGCACATGCCCGCGAAGACGCCGGCGAGGACCGCGTCCGGTGTGGATTTGGAAGTCAGCCAGCGTGCAGTGAAGAGAATCCCGAGCCCCGCGAATAGGCCATTGGCGACGTCGATGTAGGCGCTGCCGGTGAGCCAGACCACCATTGGCGTCGTGCCAAAGATGAGGCTCGACCACCAACCAGCTTTCTCGCCATATTGAGTTCGGGCGAGCCCGAAGATCGCCGCGACTCCAAATACGAAGAACCCGATGGAGAACGCCTTCGCCCCGGCTTGCCCTCCCCAGGCGAGGCCCCATATGTACAAGTTGTCGACTGAAAATGGGAAATTACTGTGATGGATAAACGAGACGAACTGGATCTGACCGGCGGCGAGCCACAGCTTGGGAACCGCCATATGATAGGCGAGTGAATCCCAATCGACCGTGTCGCTCGGGGCGAGAACCCCCATCAGGGCAAACAGCCCGGCGATGGCAATCGCGCCCACGGCGGCGAGTCTCCCATCCTTGGGCAGCTTGAGGGCCAGGGTTTGCCCTCTCAGTCCCGCGAGTCCCAGCAGAGCGAGGACACCGATCACCCCGACACCCCACTTCAATCCCCCTGGAATTAGCCCGATGAACAGGGTTAGAGTGCCGGTGGCGACGAGGCCGGTTAGGCCGTGGACGCCAAACCTCGCGGCAGGATCAAGTTCGGCGGTCCAGCGGGAAAGAATCCAACGCCCGAGCCCCACCGAGGCGGCGCAATACAGGAGGGTAATGAGTGCGCCGAGCATGTCGCGCGAAGGGTACCCCCGACGGTAGGCTGTTGAGCGTGGCGCGTTATTGGCGGATCTATCGCACGTTCTTCACAAGCTCGTTTGCCCGCGAGCTCGAGTTCCGCGCGAACTTCTTCGCCAAGGTGCTCCAGAACGTGATGTGGATCGCGTTCTTCCTGATGATCTTGCTCGTGATCTATCGGAACACGAACTCGGTCGCGGGTTGGTCTCGGGGCGACGCATTCGTCTTAGCGGCGACGGGGTTCCTCATGAACTCCGTGATGATGGCTTTGTTTATGTCTCTGCAGGAGATCCCTGAACATGTCCGCAAGGGAACGCTTGATTTCATCATCACGAAACCGATTGACACCCAGTTCTGGATCTCCACCCGCAAGTTCAATTTCGACCAGATCGGCACCCTGATCGCGGGGATTTCAATGGTGGGGATCGGCGTCTCGGTCGCGGGTGTCCACCCTTCCTCACTCTCCTGGCTCTGCTACCTGGTGCTCGTCGTCTGCTCGATCCTGATCTTCTACTCCTTCAACCTGATCCTGATGACGACCGGTATTTGGCTTGTGCGGGTGGACAACCTCTGGGTGCTTGGCGAATCTGTGCAGCAAGTCGCGAGATTCCCGATCGACATTTATCCCGGCGGTATCCAGCGGATGTTCACCTTCGCGGTTCCGCTGGCCTTCATCGCGACCATTCCCGCGCGCCAACTCGTTTTCGGCGCTGATCCTTGGATGGTCGGGCTCGGAGTTGTTTGGGCGTGCGCGTTCCTGCTCATCTCGCGCGTGTTCTGGCGCTTTGCGCTCAGGCACTACACGAGCGCTTCCTCTTAGCCACCGACGCCGGTGCCCGTGCCATACGGCTGACCCCGCGTGCCCGTGCCGAAGCTGGAGTTCATCGGGAACGCCTTGAGGCGGACAAAGAGCGTGACCTGACGGCCGGATTGGAAGCCGATCGGATTGTCCAGAACCGTGAGCACGGCCTCCGCGCAGTGCAGGTCGTACGTGAACTGGAAGTGGCGCGCCTCAAACTTCTTAAGGTAGCCGTTATAGTTGAGGATCGTGCTTGTCTTGAGACGCCCCCACTTCAGGCCGTCGACGAACAGGTTGACCGCCGCCCAGCTCTTGCGTACCCCGTCGTAACGTGAGCCGAGGCTAACAAAGGTAGAACCGGGCTTGTACGCGAGGTCAAATCGAATATTGCTCCACGATCCGATGATCGGATCGTAGGTGGAGAGCGCCCGGAAAGAAAAGAAAGGGCGCGGTTGGAACTCGCCGCGTAGCGAGAATTGTTGATAGGCGGTCTTCTGGTGCTGTTGGAGCAAAAGGAGGTCGTAGCCGGTCTGGGCAGCGAAGAGGAAATACTTGTGCGGCTGAAAAGTCACGTCACCGGTGAAGAGGTTCGTCTGCCCGGTTCGATCGATCTGAAGGGGAGTAAACCCGTATGGACGCAAATACGCGTAGCGGAGATTCGCCTGCGTTCTCGCCCCTAAGCGGTAGCTCAGGGTCGGCATGAAGTTCAAGGTGTACTGTGCGGTTCCGTCGGAATACATCCCTTGATCAAATTTGCCATTTAGGTCGAATCTTAGGCGCTTGGTGAATGGGTCGTTGTGGCTAAACCTGACGTTGTAGTCCGTGCGGCTCAAATAGCCGTGCGAGACCGGATCCGAGAACTGGCCGAGCGAGACCTCCGCCGTGAACGGCAGATAGAAGTGACTGTCCGCCCCCAGCAATTTCTGGGAGGTTGTTGTCAATGCGACCATCGGGGTGAGGTCGGAGGCACTGAAAAAGTTCGCGACAGTGCCAATCGGAATGTTGCGCTGGTAGGTGAAATCGAGGTTCGCTTTGTTCAGATCTTCGGTGGCGCGGAAGCGGATGTCAAACTCTTCTCGTTGGACTGGAGAGCTCGACGAGAAGGTGCTTCGGTTGTTTACGTAGGTCAGATCGAGATTCGTGTGAAACTTCGAATTGAAATAGCGACTATCAGAAAATCCGAGGCTCTCGTTCAAAGTCGAGTACGTGCTCGTCTCGTTGGAATTCCTAAACATCGTTACCGACGAATTTGACTTGCCTTGTGGGATAACCAACGCAACTCGTGTATTTAGGATGGTGTTGTTCGTCGCGTCGGTGTAGTTCGTCTTCTGATATGAATTCTGGATATCAAGAGTGCTACGTCCGAGGCGCATCTTGTGATCCTGGTTAAACTCTAAGAGCGGGTGAGGACCGTCTACGGTGAAGAACGTGGCGTAGCCACCATCGTTCTTATTTCGGTAAGTGTAGTCCGCGCCTAGCCCGAGGCCTAGCTTTGTATAGTATTCGAGCCGACCATCCATGTGGTTCTGGTTATGGTCGTAGATGCCAAACCTAGACTTAATGTAATAGCCAAGCTGGTCGGTGTAGCCCACCTCCGGGAGATACTTGAAATTCGGATGATTCAGAGGGATCGACAGATACGGCAGCGTAACCAGCGTGCGTCCAAAGAGCTTGACCCGAACCTTGTGCAGGATAACTCGCGTTCCATTGCGATAGTCGGTTCGCTCGGCGACGAGTTCGAAGTGGGGCTTTTCCTTGTCGCACGTCGTGAAGGCGGTGTGCTCGCCGAACACTCGCCGCTTGTTGCCATAAGTCCGGCTTCCCTTGAGAAACACGTCGGCTTTGGCGTCTGGCCCGATCGCCGACGGGTGCACCACCGAGGTGGCATCCGTCGCGACGAAGGTCTTGTTGTTGAAGTCAACTTCTATGCTCTCGCCGACCACCGTCTCGTCCTTGCCGAAGAGTCGGACGTTGCCCGTGGCCACAAAGACGTTCGTGTGGGTGTCTCCGTCAATGCGGTCGGCAAATAGCTGGTAGCCCCGATAGAGCATCTCAACCCCTCCCACGGCGACGATGTGCCCATTCTTGCTCGACCAGTTGGCCGGGTGAACGATCCGCAGGTAGGGGTCCCCGGAGTCCCCCGCGTCGGGCGGAGGCAGAGGCCCCCGACGTTGCGGGATCGGAAAACCCTTGGGCTGATTGGGCAGGCTCTGATTTGAATCGTTGAGTGGGGGCGTGCCGGTCTGATCAGGGGGAAGACCCGCAGGCGGGATACCTCCTTGAGTAGTGGTTTGCGCCATCGATACTACTGATATCGTGATTCCAGCGAGGAGAAGGAGGGGTCTCACTCCAGCCTCCGGATCGCAATCAGACCCGCCCCGGCAAAGAGAATGTTAGGTAGCCAAGCGGCGAGCCAAGCGGGCACCACCGCGTTGTTGCCGAGGACTTCGGTCGAGATGATGTAGACGTTGTAGTACAGCATCACCAGCACGATGCTTAAAAGTACGCCGACAAACGCGCCGCTGCGACTGAACATGACGGCAAAGATTGGCCCGACCAACGCGAAGACGATGCAGGCAGCGGGAACGCTAAAGCGGGTGTAGTACTTGACTTCGGAAGCGGTGGTGTCCGATCCCGACTTCTTTCCCTTGGCGATGTCGTCTCGCAGTTCCCCGAGCGTCTTCTCTTCGGGAGTTGCGCCGGTGAAGAGGTCCTTAATGACGATCTTCTGATAGATCTTCATCGGTTGCCCGTCCTTATAAGGCGAAACCGAGACCACGTTGTCCCCGTTGAACAAGCGCACCCTGCAGTTATCGAGCGTCCATTCCCCGTTCAGGTAGGTCCCGCGCTTGGCGTCGATGTACCGCTGCTCCGTTAGGCTGGGGGTGTCGAACAGCATGATGTCGTTCAGCACGAGGGAATCATCCGACCCGCGCGTGACCGATCCAAAGGTGGCGGTGAAGTCATCAAGGTAAACGACGGCGCGGGCACGGAAACTCGGAGCCGCCGAGGCGATTCCGATTCGAATCGCGAGGTCGTTGAAACGCTTCTCCGCCTGCGGCATCACCTTCTCCACGAGCAAGAAATTGCCGATAGCGACGAGTAGCCCAAAAACCGCGACAGGAGCAACGACCCGCAGGATTCGGGCACCAGCGGCGCGCATCGCGGTCAGCTCCGACTCCCGCTGGAGTCGAGAGAACGCCAGCGAAGCCCCCAACGAGGTGCCGACGGGCAGGGTCATGTTCAGCCAGAACGGTAGCTTGTAGATCAGCGACTGAAGCACCGCGATCTTTGGCACCGTGGCCATGGGAAAGGTCTTAAAGATGAAAATGAGTTGGTTAGCCGCGAACATCATCACGACGGCGAAGGTGCCGATGAAGAACGGCAGGATCAACTCCTTGATCATGTACCGGTCAAGCCGCTTCACGCCGATCGCCCCCGGGGCGGGAAGAAACCCATCACCACAATCCCGACCGCAGCGACCATTAGGAAGATAATGACGCCTGCCGAGGTCATTCGATCCAAAAGCATCGCCGCCATCGGAATTCCGATCAATACGAGCATGACCGCCGCCCAGACGGCTAGGAGCTTGCGCGCCATATTCCGTCCCACCCAACGCCCCCTCACGTGATCGATGAGAAACTCTGAACGGCACCGAGCACAAACAAAAACTCCAAGTTCGTTCGCGGTCCCGCATTCGAGGCAGACGATCGTGGTCTCCATTGGTCCGCGAGATTTGAGGGACCGCTTCCAGCCCTCGACCATCCGGTGCTCTTCGAAAAATGCCGAGGCGGGCATGCTGCCCATCGCCTGCTCGGCGAATTTAAGTGCCGAGGCATGGAGGCCGCGCTTGTAGAGAAGCTTGGCGAACTTGAACCGGACGATATGATTGTCCGGCTTCAACCTCAACATCTCATAGGCGTCCTCGATCGCTTCGATATCCACCGAGTCCAAAGCCCGACGATTGAGACTGCTCCGAAAGATCGGAAACAGGACCGTGGTCAAGACGACGCCGAGCAGCATGTACGGCGCCATCTCGGGGCGCGGCGGGGTCATCGTGAGGATGCCGAGCACGAACGAAAGGAAGATCCCGACCATTCCCCATACGAAGTCCACGTCCCCCTGAATCATCCAATGGACGAGTGAAACGATCCAGAGCGTCACCGGAATCCAAACTAGACACCCCGACACAAATGCCAGGGGTGAGTGAAAGACTCTGACGGCCAGCGGTCCCATCTCTCAGGTCACTCCTCATCGTCAGGCGGCTTGCGCTTGAACGTGAACTTCGACTCGGTCCCATCGCGAAGGCGCTTGATGTTGGCCCGGTGGCGCCAAACGACCAAGATGCCGAGGCAAACGTAGATCGGGATCAACCACCTAGACTGGCCCGGGATGATTGCGGCAAAGATCGAAATCGAGATCGCCGCGCAGATGCTGCCCAAGCTGATGTAGCGGGAGACCGCTACGACCACGATGAACAGAGCGAACGCGGAGAGGGCGACCAAGGGCGTTGCCCCGAGCGCCGCGCCAAGCGCGGAGGAAACGCCCTTGCCGCCCTTGAACCCGACGAACGGCGAGAAGGAATGCCCCAACACCGCAACGAGCCCGACGAGCAGCCAGATCGGTTGCTCCGTCGTCACGAAGCGGCACGCAAGGGCGGGAATCAGGCCTTTGAGGACATCGAGGAAGAAGACAATCAGACCCCACTTCGTGCCCAAGGCTCGCTTGACGTTCGTCGCCCCGGGGTTGCCGCTCCCCGAGGCGAAAATATCGACGCCCTGGCTCTTGGCCATGATCACCCCGAAGGGGACCGCACCCAGTAAGTAGGACCCAACCACCAAACCCATGAGGGGCAATGTCTGGGTCATGCGCGGAGCCTCTCCAGGGATTCGGTGTAGGTCGCGCGCACCCGGTCCGTGACGTGCTCGTGCTTGCGCAGGAACGCGTTGCCATCGGCCTCGCCGGAGCTGTAGGCAAGGCGGTCCAGCTTGTCGGGATTCTCGGGGATTGTGTCGTTCGGTATCCCGAGCAGGGCGAGGCGGAAACGAACCGCCAGCAGATGCTCCCGGGCGTCGAGTAGTTCGTCGACCTCCACGGCGGTAATGAGCCGCGCGCGACCCAAGGCCTTAATCCGGTCAGGGAAAGAGGACTCCGGTGCCGGCTTGGTGGCGGTCGGATAGCGCATCTCCAGGAGATGAACCAGCCATTCGAGGTCGCTCAGGCTTCCCGTGCCAAGCTTCACATCGCGGCGCAGGTGTTGAGGCGAGACGCGCTCGGACTCGATTCGCCGCTTCATCGCGAGCAAGGTCTTCAACCGTTCGGGGGTGAGCGGCTGAGCGTAGGCGGCTTTCAGGACCCGGGTGAGCGACTCGTGGCTCCCGATCACCAGGCGGGCCGCGCTGAGCGCGAATCGTTCCCACATCTCCATAGCCTCAAGTTCATAAGCGGCGAATCCTTCGTAGGTTCGAACCAGAAGCCCCTTGCCACCATCGGGTCGCAAGCGAAGATCCACGCCAAACTGCACACCATAGCGCCGCAGTCCGCTCAGGAAAGCGAGGAACGCCTGAGCTTGACCTTCCGCTCTCATCTGAGATGCCGGGTCGGCGACGAGCATGAGAAGATCGCTGTCCGAGGCGAAGGAGAGATCACGCGCGCCGTAGCTTCCGAGCGCAATCAGCTCAAACTCGGCCCCGACGCGTCGCGCCACATATTGCAGCAAGTCGTCGGCGAGGGTGGCGAGACGGGGGCCGGGCAAGCCCGTTGCAGGGTCCATCACCCATTGCGCCGCAACCGTGGTCCAAGCGTTCCGGAAAGTATCCGCAACCAGCCGAGGATCGGCATTCAGCGCGAGATTCGCAAAACGCTGAGAAACCGTTCCCTCCTCGATCTCACCGCTCAGCAGACCTTCCGTGAGCGACACACTCCCCTTGAACGCCGAGATCAGAGCAGGTGCCTCTTCGACGATTTGGCGAACCCGAGACAACGAATCCTCGTTCTCCCGAAGGCTGGCGTAGTAGGCTCCGCTTCCCTCGATTGGATCGAACCATTGCGCAATCGAAGGCCCCAGAGGGCCAAGCCCGCCGAGCACCGCTTCGCGGTCGGAGCGAGGCGTCGCGTCGTTGCTCGGATGGATAAGGGTCTGATACAAGGACCCAATTGTACGCTGATGCGCGCTCAAATGATGCTGGAGGGCTGGCCAATCCGGCTCTCCCATGAGCCGCGCCAGCACTCGTCGCGGGGCTTCCTCTTCGGGGAGCGTGTGGGTCTGCAGGTCCCCCGTCAGTTGGAGTCGATGTTCCAACTGCCTCAGAAACGTGTATCCACTTTCCAGGCTCTGGGCGGCCGCATGGTCCAAGACCCCTTCATCCTCCAGCGCAACAAGCGCTTCGAGGGTGGAGCGCACCCTGCACGATGGTTTCGAATAGCCGTGCAGGATCTGCAGGATCTGACACGGAAACTCCACGTCGCGAATCCCGCCCGGACCGCGCTTGATATCCGCCGCGTCGGCTCCCTCTTCGATGCGCGCCCGCATCGCGATCATCTCTTCGAGTGCGAGGGCGCTCACCACGGGCCGGAAGCATAGGTCCTGGCGAAGCGCTTCCCACCCCTCTCTGAGTTCGCTCGGGCCGACGATCGGTCGCGACTTGAGGAGGGCCTGGATCTCCCAGGGCTGAGCGTAGAGTCGGTAATAAGATTCGCTGCTCTTCATCGAGCGGACGATCGGTCCTGCCGCACCATAAGGCCGTAGGCGCAGGTCAACGCGGTATAAGAACCCGCGACCCATTCGGTCCGAAAGCGCCCGCCCGAGCCCTTCACAAAATCGCGCGACTTCCGATTCCATCCGCTCCTCGGTGCCGTCCGGTAGCACATACGCGAGGTCAATATCGGATGAATAGTTTAACTCTTGTCCGCCTAACTTACCAAAAGCGACAATCAAGAGAGGACAATCGCACTCCAGTTCACGCCGGGACGCGAAGTCGCCCCACGCCGCCTCGACCGCCAACTGGACCAGTGCCTCGGCCAGGTCGGAGATCGCGCGCCAGACCTCCGGCTCGGGCCAGCCTGCGGAGAGATCGTTCACCGCGATCCCGAGCGTCCACCGCTGACGCAGGTAGCGAAGTCGGTCGAGCGCGTGCGAATACGATGTCGCCGATGCGAGCAACTGACGACCCTCCTCGATCACTTCAGCCACCGCAGGCTGGCGCATCCGCTCGTGCGGATCGGAGAGGATCGACGCCAGCTCCGGATTCTGGACGAGAGCATCGGCGAGGGGCTGACTCGCACCTAGGAGAAGGGTAAGCAACCTTGCGATCGCCGGGCTGTTCAGCAGTCCGTCCAATTGAAGGGCGGGGCTGGTGGTCGACATCAGCCAGCGCTCGAAGTTGGAAATGCTCTGATCCGGATTGGGTGCCTCCAAGAATAAGGGGCCTAGAACGAGGGCTACATCTTGGCCGACGATGTCGCCCACTCGGGCCATCGCCCGATCCGCCGCCTCGGGATATCGAAATCCAACCACCTCGCTCATGCCGTTCGCCTCTTGGGCTTTGCCTTCGGTTTGGCGATGTCGGATGCCCCGTTGAACCACCGGCAGACCTCGGTAAGGGTGCATCGATCGCAGTCGGGACGGGGTGCCTTGCAGACCGCGCGGCCGTGGGCGAGCAAACCCAAGTGGAACCGACCCGCCAACCCTTCGGGAACGATTCTCAGCATCTCCTCATGCGCCGCAGGCTCCGTCATGCTGTCCGGGATCAGCCCGAGCCGCTTCGACACGCGGAACACGTGGGTGTCAACCGGAATCGCGCCTTTGTCAAAGGAGAAGCAGAGAACGAGCGAGGCCGTTTTCGGCCCCACTCCCGGGAGCGATGTGAGCCAGGCCATCGCTTCGCCAAGGCTCATCGGTTCAAGGAGGCTAACGGAGAACCCGCCCGTACGTGCCTCGATCTCGCGCAAGCAACCGCAAATACTCTTGGACTTCTGGTTTGCCAGGCCCGCGCCCCGGATGTCCTCGGCGATCTGTTCGGGTCCTGCCGCAAGCACGAGTGCCCAGTTGGGATACTTCCGCCGCAACGCGGTGAATGCGGGATAGGAGGTCCGATCGCTGGTGTGCTGGCTGAGGATGCACGACACCAATTCCTCCATGGGGTCGAAGACCGGCAAGATTCGCGGCCTTCCGTACGCCGCTTCGAGTCGGTCGGTGAGTTCGGAAACGCCGATCGATCGCCAGGTAGACGGACCGGGTTGCACGCTTGCTAGGTTACCGCCCGGAACAAGTCTGCTAGCGTGGGTGTTAGAATGGCTGCCGTGACCCGATTTCTTTCGCTTCTTGTTGTCGTGTGTACCGCTCTCGTGATCGGATGCTCGAGCGGAAACCATCTGATCGGAACCTGGGTGAACGAAAGCGGCAAATTCGATCAGACTTTGCGCGAAGATGGAACACTTACCGTCCATTACGAATCCCAAAGATCGCAGGTGACAGTGAACGGAACTTACACATACAGCGGAAACCAACTGACCACGACAGCCAAGACGATCGACGTCACCGGAGGACCCGATCCTGTCGGCACCAAGGCGTTGATCACCCGACAGCAGGTGAAGCCCAGTACCGCGACCTTGGAGTGGCAGGACAATGACCACTTCTCGATCGGGGGAAGCCCGGACACCGGCGGGATCGCCTTACACCGTAAAAAATGAGCTCACCCCAACCTTCCACTCGATACGCGGTCATCATGGCCGGGGGATCGGGGGAGCGTTTCTGGCCGATGTCGCGCCAGCTCCGGCCGAAGCAGATGCTTCGGCTGACGAGCAAGACCGAGACCCTGCTCGAAGAAGCGGTGAACCGCATCGCGCCGCTTGTGGGTGCCGATCACGTCTTGATCGCGACGTCAACGCTGCTTGCCGACATTGTCGGAGCCGAAGGACTGGTTGAAGCGCAGAACGTCCTGGCCGAGCCGGATCGTCGCAACACCCTCGGGTGTCTTGTTTGGGCCGCCGCCCAACTCGCCGCCCGTCACGAGGTCGGCGAAGCGGTTTCGATGGCCGTTCTGACTGCCGATCACAAAATCGACGACCCCGAGGGTTTGCGCCATACCGTCGCGCAAGCGCTTGACATCGCGGAATCGACGGGCGCCTTGGTGACCATCGGTATCCCTCCTGACCGCGCCGAGACGGGATATGGATACGTTGAACTGGACCGCGAGGACCCGGTCGGCACAGGCTCGCGAGTGAAGAGCTTCCGCGAGAAGCCGACCGCCGAGGCGGCTCAGGAGTTTCTTGATCGAGGGACGTTCCTGTGGAACAGCGGCATGTTCTTCTGGACGCTATCTGCGTTTTTTGAGCAGCTTCGTGCCGCCGATCAGGAACTTGCGGACGTCGCGCAGGAGATCACCGAGCTCATCCGAGCCGGAGATGAGCCCGGCGCGATCAGGGCTTATCAGCGGCTGCCCAACCGCTCGATCGACTATGCGCTGATGGAGCGTGCCCCGCACGTTGCGGTCGTTCCTGCCCAGTTCCCTTGGGACGATGTAGGCGCTTGGGACGCGGTCGCGCGGTCGATGCCTACCGACGCACAGGGCAACGTCACCGAGGGCGAAACAGTGCTGGTGGACGTGAACAATTCGGTCATCTACAACGAGAATCCGGACCTTGTCGTGTCGGTCGTCGGGGCCGAGGATCTCATCGTGATTGCCACCAAAGACGCTGTGATGGTCTGTAGCAAGAAGGACGCCCAGCGTGTGCGTGAGATCGTCGCGAGCCTTGATGACCGTCATCGATAACCTTCTTAAGGGGCAGGTTCTCGGGAGTCTGGGTTGGGTTTCGGTATCCTTCAACCGACACTTTGAGCGTTAAATTATGAAAGTTGGAGTGATTGGAACCGGTTACGTCGGGCTTGTGACGGGCGTTGTTTTGGCCGACCTCGGCAATGATGTGATCTGCGTCGATAACGATCCCAAGAAGGTCGAGATGCTTCGCAATGGCATTCCGCCGATCTACGAACCGGGGATCGAGGAGATGTTGCGCCACGGCCTTCGCGACGGATTCCTGCGCATCAGCGACTCTATCGCCGAAGCAACTCATCACGCCGACGTGGTGTTCATCGCGGTTGGCACGCCTCCTTCTGAGGACGGCAGCCCGGACCTCACTGCCGTCCGTGCCGTCGCCAACGAGATCGGAAAGAGCATCCAGAAGTACACCGTCGTGGTCAACAAGTCGACGGTTCCGGTCGGCTCAGGCGACATGGTCGAGAAGATCATCCTCGGACAGGGAGTTGATCCAAGCTTGTTCGATGTGGTCAGCAATCCGGAATTCCTCCGGGAGGGCTCGGCCATTCACGACACGCTGCATCCCGATCGAATTGTGATCGGCGCGAAGAAGCGCGACGCGGCGGTCAAGCTCGTCGAGCTGTACGCGACCCTTGAAGCTCCGATGATCATCACCGACATCAATTCCGCAGAGCTGATCAAGTACGGTGCGAATTCTTTCCTCGCGATGAAGATCAGCTTCATCAACGCGATGAGCCGCATTTGCGAGAACGCGGGGGCGAACATCGAGGATGTCGCCAAGGGGATCGGCTCGGACACCCGGGTAGGCAAGCAGTTCCTCAACGCTGGCCTCGGCTGGGGCGGAAGTTGCTTCCCGAAAGACGTCCACGGGATGATCGACACCGCCGAGAAGTTGAACTACGATTTCGACCTGATGAAGGAGGTCGTCAAGATCAACGACGACCAGACCTTGCACTTCCTGGATCGCCTGCGCCAGAAGCTTGGCGGGTTCAAGAACAAGACGATCGGCATTATGGGCCTTGCCTTCAAGCCGAATACGGACGACATTCGCGATGCCAAGTCTCTGATCATGATCGCCGAGATCCTCAAGGAAGGCGGAAAGGTTCAGGCCTACGACCCGGTCGCGGTCGAGCGGGTGAAGGAGGTCTACCCGGACCTCACTTACGTGCCGTCGGTATACAACGTAGCCGACGACGCCGACGCGGTGATTGTGGCGACGGAGTGGAACGAGTTCCGCCAACTCGATCTCGAGCGACTCGGGTCGTGCATGAAGACCCGGATCATGTTCGACGGCCGCCGCGTGTACAGCCGAACCGAAGCGCAGCGTGCGGGGTTCGAGTACGCGACAGTTGGATCGTGAATGGGTGCGTTTTCCTGATTCCTGATTTCAAATCGACCCATTTGGATTCAATTTCCTGATTTCCTGATTTCCTGAGCCCCATGACTGACGGGCCACTTTCGCCGATCGCGTCCATGGGAGCGCTTCAATCTGTGAGTGCCGAACTTAACTCACACACTCACAGCTCACACTGCCGCTTTCTGTGTGATTCTAAATTCATCTTTCTTGACGCCCCTTCGAGCGACGAGTCTTGTAGGAGAATTCCGTGTGAGAAGCGGTTTCGTCAACTAGGTTGGCGAACTTCCAGCCTGTTTCACGGCAAATTGGGAGGTCCGGATTCCAACGACTGCTTATAGGGGAGCTAGAATTCAAATCCGTCCCACGCGGTCACCCCAACCCCTCAAAGGGGGCTAGTCCTTCTTAGCGAATTCAGCGTTGAGCCCGACGATTCGCTGGATGACGGTCAAGGCAGCCAAAATGCGCGGTCACTTTCCAGCTACAGCCCTGAGCGTCTGAGCTAGGTGCTCGATGGTCTTGGCACGCGAGTATTCTCCGTTAGCTGCTTCGACCGCTCTGGCCGACATTTCGGCAAGCCGCTCCGGATCGGAGGCTAGATCGGCGATTGCCTGGGCGAGCGCTATTGGATCGGCCTGGGGCACGGCGGCACCGCAGCCCGCTTCGACTACGGTCAAGGCGACTTCGCATCGGGCATCCACCACCGCCAGCGTCGGCTTTCCCGCCGCCATGTAGGCGTAGAACTTGCTCGGCACGCATGTCCCTTCGAGCCCCTGCTCCATCGTAACGAGGCAGACGTCGGCGGAGGCGAGCATCTCGGCGTAGGCGGCATCGTCGAGGAAGTCTTTCACCTCGACCGTCCTTAGGCCTTCTCCTGCGACCCGCTCGTCGACGTGCGCACGCTGCGCGCCTTTACCCACGAGGACGAACCGAACTGCAGGATGCGTCGAGGCCAAGGACGTCGCGGCGTCGAGGATGCTGTCGAAGTCATGATATCGCCCGAAGTTGCCGGTGTAGACCACCCGGAAATGCTCGCTCTTGTTCGCCGGGGATGGCTGGCCGAGGTTCTCGACGTCGGCACCGATCGGGATCACTTCGACCGAAAATTCCGAAATCGAGTACGCGGAGCGGATTCGGTCGGCCATGCAGCGCCCAATCGCCATCACCTTTCCGGCTTTGCGCAGGCTGACCGTCTGGAACCGCCGCATCAGCCGCACGAACAGGCTCGATTCGCCCATCACCTTGAGACCGAGCACACGGTCAGGCTCGAGGTCGTAGATGCAGTAGACGTAGGGCACTCCGCGGAGGGCGCGCATCACTCGCGCCGCCAGCGGAAGGAACGGGGGCGCGGTGGTCACGAAGATCACATCCGGCTTTTTGGCTCGGAAGAGGAGGGAGGTCGTGACGCACCACACGAAGAGGAGATTCCCGACCGATCGCAGGGCGGTGCCCTTACGATTCCAGTTCGGCTCGAATACGCGGCGAATCCGGACGCCTTTCCAATCTTCACGGCGAGAAGGCTTCTTCCCACCGACGTAGCTGAGGCGTGCGCAGATCGCCTCGACGTCGAACCCATGTACATCGTGCAGTCGCCGGGCGGCGTCGGAAACCACATTTCCCGTCCCCGTGAGGTTGTCCGGGTAGAAGAATTCGTTGAGGAAACAGACAGCCAAGGGTTCAGGCATCGTAATCTGTACCAATAATGACTTACTGGGGACTAATCATGTCTGGCCGACGTTTGTCTTAGAAGGTGGTTGTCGCATCCGGTATCCGGTATTCTCACCGGACTTGTTGGGTGCGTCGGTTGGCCTCTAAATCCGCCGCCAAACACGAGTGCGTCTTCCGGGAAGCCAAGCTTCACGGCGGCAATACGAATCAAGGCAAACCATGACGGCAGATAACTCAGCAAATCGACCGGAGCTCCAGCTCCGCGACTTCATGCGCATCCTGAAGCGCAGGAAGGGGCTCGTCATCTTCTGCGTGTTGCTTGGCATCGCCGGGGCAATCGGCATGTCGATGATCGCCACGCCGATGTACCGGTCGTCGGTGCGCATCCTTGTCGATGCCCACGGCAACAACGAGAACCGTATTGATACGGACCCGGTGAACATGGTTTCGATGCCGAATGCGGCACCCGATATCGAGAGCCAGCTTGGCATGCTGCAAAGCCCGAAGGTTCTGAGTGACGTGTTCATTGCAGCCGGCGTTCCGCCTCCCACGGCGGATGACATCGAGGGCAACATGATCGTTGTCAAGCAGGTTGGTTCCAGCAACATCATTAACGTCGATGTAAGTCTGCCGAACAAGGACAACACCCTCAAGATTGCGGAGCGGCTACCGGATTCCTACAACAACTACTTGATTAATCTGCAGAATGGAGCGGTCAACACGCGTATCCAATCGTTGACGGCAACCGTGCAGAAAGAGCAAACGGCGCTCACCGACATCGACAAGAAGTTGGCTGATTTCAACGAAAAGCAGGCTCGAGAATCGAATTCTGTGGTCGGAAACAAGGGTGCGGAAGACGAGCGACAGGCGAGGTTGCGGACGGCTGAGTTCCAGTTAAACGAAGCGAAGGCTCGACAGGCGGGCGCGCAAGAGCGGCTCGACTCGGTCAGCCGGTCCCGGCGTGATCTACAGCCCACGATCTACCAAAAATCGACGGCAACCAATACCGATCGCAAACTGGATCAGAAGCGAATCATCGCGTCGCTCAAGTCCAAGCTGGCCGATTATGAGTCTCGCTACGACTCGACCCACCCGGACGTGATCGCCCTCAAGGAGCAGATCCGTACCGAGCAGGAATTTCTTAAGAACATGGATGCGACCGACGACCGGAATCAAAGCATCACCAATCCCGACATCCAGATCTACGACCGGATGAAGACGGAAGCCCAGGCCGACTTGAGTTCCGCCCAGGCAACGGTGGCGTCTCTCCAATCGGTTGTCGACAAGGAAAAGGGTGGCCTCGAATCCTTTACCAAGGCTCAGACCGAGCGATCCAAGCTGGAGCGCGACCGCGACCTTCAATATTCCAAGGTTGTGAACTACTCGCGGCAGCTTGACGAACTCACGCTGCGAAGCAAATCGGTCAAGCCTCCGATCACCACGCTATCGACCACTTCCGCCGAACAGGTCAGCCCGCGCCTCATGCGCAGCATCCTGATCGGTCTGTTCCTTGGCGTGATCCTCGGCCTCGTCTCCGCGGTGATCCGGGATCGAACCGACGATCGCGTTTACACGATGGACCAGATCCAGGAGTCCTGCGGAATCCTCGCCCTTGGCCGCGTGCCGCAGGCAGAGCGACCGCTCGCCCTGGTTCCCGGCACCGAACGCGGCCAATCCACCGCGCTGGAGAGCTACCGTTCTCTGCGGTTCTCGCTGGATAGCTCGAAGGATGGGTTCGTCGAGTCAATCGCGCTCACCAGCCCCACGGCAAGTGAAGGCCGCGCCGAGCTTGCTTACAACGTCGCCGTTGAAGCGGCTCGCGATCTGCGCAACACGATCCTCGTGGACGCCGATCTGCGCAAGCCGACGATCCACGGCATGGCAGGCATCCCTGAGTCGCCGGGTCTGTCCGATTACTTGATGGGCAAAGCGACGCTGGACCAAGTGCTGCACACCACTGCCAACAGCCATCTTTCGGTTATCCCGGCCGGTACGCCACACGAAAATCCGCTTCAGTTGCTCACCTCGCCGGAGATGGCCGCGCTCCACGCGGAACTCACCCGACGTGCCGATGCGATTGTGTTCAACAGTCCGTCGCTGCTTCGGTATGCGGATGGACGCGCCATCGCGAAGATCGCCAACTCGGTCATTCTCGTGGCCAAGAAGGGAGTCACCAAGCGAAACGCGCTCCGCTACTGTGCCGACATGCTTCGCCGAACGAACTCACGCCTCCTCGGTGTGGTGCTCAATGATTCCAGCAGCGCGTCCAGCGACGTGCCGTACTTCTACTCGTCCGAAGAGGCCTCGGCCTAACGATCGGGAGAGTTGATGAACGAAGTTGACGTCGAAGCCGGTTCGCGGAAGACGTCGCTGCGCCATCGCCTGGTGAAAGGGCTGATGGCGCAGAGCATGGGGCAGGCCACGAGCCTGCTGATCCAGCTCATTCAAATACCGCTCTTTCTGACCTTCTGGGGGAAGAGCCTCATGGGCGAGTGGCTCCTGCTCAGCGCAGTTCCCGCGTACCTGCAGATTTCGGATCTGAGCTTTGGCACCGCCGCGGCGAACGAGATGACGATGCTGGAAAGCGCGAATCGTCGTCCCGAAGTTCAGCGCATCTACCACTCCACGTTCCTGTTTGTCCTCGGCACCTGCGCGGTGATCGCCCTCGTCTCGTTCCCGGCGATCTTCCTGCTCCCCATCGATCGGATCTTTGGCCTGACCCTTCTGAGCCTCGCCGACGCCCGGTTGGCGCTACTCCTGATGGTGGTGTGGGTAATCCTCACCCAGTTCACCGGTATCTACTTTGCCGCTTACCGTTGCTCCGGCCATTTTGCCGCGGGCACGATGGCCAACAACCTGCTGCGCGTCGGCGAGTTTATCGCCACCGCGGTGGTGCTGGTCATGCACGGCGGAATCGTCGCGGTCGCCGCGTCGATGCTTGGGGTTCGCATTGTGGGGGTCTTGCTGCAGCACCTGCACGTCCGCAAGCTGGTGCCCTGGCTCAAAGCCGGGATCAAGGACGCGGATCGGACCGCGATCAAGACCATGCTCGTCCCCGCGCTCACCTTCAACGCCTTCCCCATCGGCCAGGCGATGAACCTTCAGGGCGTGCTGTTCGTGGTGGGTCGTCTGTTCGGTCCTGAAGCGGTCACCGCCTTCACGATTGTGCGGACCCTCGCCCGCACCGCCTACCAACTCGCGACGATCGTCTCAAACGTGGCTTGGGATGAGCTCTCCCGCGCCTTCGGCGCTCAGGATTACGAGCTTGCCGCGCGCCTTCATCGACGGGCTTGCCAAGTTGGGCTCTGGGTGGCCTGCTTCGCCGCACTTGGCCTGGCGACGGCCGGGCCGTGGATTCACGGGGCGTGGACTCGGCACCGCGTCCAGCTTGACTACGGCCTTCTCCTCTGGCTGCTCGGCGTCAGCGTGCTTTATAGCCTCTGGTCGATCAGCTACGTCGTGCCGGTATCGTTCAATCGGCACAGCAAGCTGGCTCTGCTGTATGTTCTGATATCGACCGCTACCGTCGGGCTTTCTTACGCAATGGGAACCGCGCTGGGGATGCACGGCGTCGCCGCCGCACTTCTCATTTCCGAGGCTTGCATGGTGGTTGTGGTCGTGAATATCTCCGTGTCCCTCGTCCGCGACCGGCAGGCCACGTTCTTCAAGACCGTGCTGACTCCTCCTTCACGGTGGGCGCTGGAGCAGGTGCGGATCTTTTTCCGGCTGAGAACCGCCAAGGTGGGCGCGGATTAGCGAGTCGAACCGCCCCTCGGTCGTGCTGGGGACCCTCGGCAAGTTCCACACCTTCGACCTCGCCCGTCAACTCGAGGCGAGGGGGATGCTCAAGCAGGTCTTCACTTCGTATCCGTGGGTTAAGCTCAAGGGCGAGGGGATCGCCCGCGAGAAGGTGGATTGCTTTCCGTGGGTTCAGGTTTCTTTGCTCCTCATGGGTCGGCTGGGGATTCGGTCGGCCAAGGCCGCCCGGGCAATGCAGTGGCGTACGTGCGAGTCGCTGGACCGGCATATCGCTCGACGGATGCCCGAGTGCGACGTCTACATCGGCCTTTCCTCGGCGGGTCTCTACAGCGGCAAGCGCGCCCAGGAGAGTGGGGGTCTGCACGTCTGTGACCGGGGCAGTGCCCATATCCGCGTGCAGGATGACCTGCTACGCAAGGAGTTCGAGGCGGCGGGCGTTCCTTACGAGGGTATCGACCCGCGGGTGATCGAGAAGGAGGAGCGCGAATACGCGCAGGCCGACCTGATCCTGACTCCCTCCACGTTCGCCCGCGAGAGCTTTATCGAGCGCGGGATTGCTCCCGAGAAGCTGCTTTTTCTTCCATACGGGGTCGACCTCGGAAGTTTTGGCGAAGGCGAGGCACCCAAGGCGGGGGCGTTTGACGTTCTGTTTGTCGGCGCGGCCAGTTTTCAGAAGGGTACGCCCTACCTGCTCAAGGCCTTTCGCGCCCTGCAGCACTCTAAGAAGCGGCTCGTGCTGGTCGGGGCGATCCAGGCGGAGGTGCAGGCGCTGATTGATCAGGAAGCCAAGCACGGGGATGTCCTGGTTGTGGGCCTGCAGCCGCGCGCCCAGGTTCGCGAATGGATGAGCCGAAGCCATGTTCTCGCCCTGCCCAGCGTCCAGGACGGCTTCGGGCTTGTGATGGCGGAGGCGATGGCGTGTGGCTGTCCGGTCGTTGCCAGCGACCACACCGGCGCGAGGGACCTCTACGAAGACGGCCAGCAAGGATTCATCGTCCCGTACGCGAATTCGGACGCCTTGGCACAGGCGTTGCAACTCCTTGCCGATAACCCTGAGCAACGCGATGAGATGGCACGCGCGGCGCGAAAAGTGATCGACTCGATCGGCGGCTGGAATACTTACGGCGAAACGATCGAGCGGAGATTGGTGGAGATGACAAGCAAGCGATGAACCTGCTCTACCTCGGCGCGAATTCTGGCACTTCCCTTCACCGCTTCAATGCGATGACGCGGCTGGGCCATACTGCCCGCCTGATCGAGCCGGAGTCCTTCGTGCCTTCTGGGAAGCTCGCGGCCAAGTTTCACTATGAGACGGGTGGGAAGTTTTGCCACAAAGCCGTGGGGGCGAAGATTCTTGCTCAGCTCGGTGAAGAGGAGTTCGACCTGGTTTGGGTCGATGGGGGTCGCTACGTCGGACCTAATCTGATTCGAGACCTCCGCAAGCGCGCTAAGGCGATTCTGAACTACAACCACGACGACCCGTTCGGCAAGCGCGACCGCGCTTCGTGGCTGACTTATCTCGCTGCGGTCCCCGCCTACGACCTTGTTGCGGTCGTACGAGTCGAGAACATCCGGGAGGCGAAAGATCGGGGAGCGCGGCGTGTCGAGCACGTTTATCGGAGCTCCGACGAAGTCGCCCACGCTCCGCGCGAGATTACGGCTGACGAGCGGGCTAAGTGGGGTTCCGAGGTCGTGTTCGTGGGGACGGCGCTGGACGACCGGGCCAAGTTCATGACGACGCTCCTCTCACTGGGGGTACCGCTGTCGATCTTTGGCAACATGTGGGACCGTCGCAAGGAGTGGCCGTTGCTTGAGCCTGCCTGGAAAGGCCCCGGCACGACCCGCGACGACGAATACTCCGCCGCGATTCTGGCTTCGAAGATTCCGCTTGGGCTGCTCTCCGCCCGCAACCGCGATCTGCATACGACGCGATCGCTGGAGATCCCCGCGATGGGCGCGCTGTTTTGCGCGGAGCGAACGTCTGAGCACCTGTACTTGTACGAAGAGGACGAGGAAGCGATCTTCTGGAGCACGGCCGAGGAATGCGCCCAGAAGTGCAACGATTTGCTTAAGGACGATGAGCGCCGGTCCCGGATCGCGGCGGCCGGTCACCAGCGAGCCTTGGCAAACGGGCACACCAACGAGAAGACGATCGCGAAGCTGATGAGGATTGCCTTGGGAGATGAAGGATGAGCCAGAAGCGACACCGGATCCTCCACGCGATTCCAAGTTGCGATCTCTCGTTAGGGGGTCCCATCGAGGGTCTATGCCAGCTTGCGCGATCGCTGCAGGAGTTCGGGGTCGATATCGAGGCAGTCTCGATGGATGCACCTGGGGCTCCCTTCCTCTCTTCTCTTCCCTTCCCCGTTCATGCGGTCGGACCTGGGCAAGGCAAGTTCGGTTACTGCCCCGGCTTGGACGACTGGCTGCGTGATCACGGCCATGAATATGACGCGATCGTTGTGGATGGGCTGTGGCAGTACAACGGGGTCGCGGTGATGAAGACTCGCGCGGCCCACAAGCGGCCGTACTTCGTGTTCACTCACGGGATGCTCGACGGCTGGTTCAGGCGGCGTTATCCACTCAAGCACGTCAAGAAACAGGTCTTTTGGTGGGCGTTTCAGAGCAAGGTGCTCAGGCATGCGAAGAGCGTACTGTTCACCTGTGAGGAGGAGCGTATCCAGAGTCAGAACGCGTTTTGGCCCTACCGGTTCACCGAGAAGGTCGTCGGCTACGGTACCGCGGGCGTCCCCGCTGAGATTCGGGAGACGGGCGGCACCGCTTTTCTCGACGCTTTTCCTAAGCTTAGGGACCGCCGCTACCTTCTCTTCCTGAGCCGAATCCATGAGAAGAAGGGGTGCGACCTGCTGATCCGCGCCTTTGCCAAGATTGCGAGGAAGGAGACCGACCTGGACCTTGTGATGGCGGGGCCCGACCAGACCGGTTGGCAGAAGGAGTTGGAGGCGATGGCTCGGGAACTCGGCGTTGCGGATCGCGTCCACTGGACAGGCATGATCTCCGGGGATGTCAAGTGGATGGCCTTCCTCAGCGCCGAGGCGTTCACATTGACCTCGCACCAGGAGAACTTCGGCGTGGCGGTGGCGGAGGCGTTGTCCTGCGGCACGCCGGTGTTGCTCTCGAACAAGGTCAATATCTGGCGCGAGATCGTGGGGGACGGGGCGGGACTCGCCACTCCGGACGACCAGGCGGGAGCGGACAGGCTCCTTACACAATGGGTGTCCAAACTGATTGCCGAGCGGGCCGCGATGCGTCCGATTGCGCGAAGGTGCTTCGAGGAACGATTCGAAATCTCGATCGCCGCACGCAAGCTTCTCGAAGCCTACGGCCTAGAAGGACAGAGCAAATGAGCGAGATTCGCAAAGTTAAATCGGGGATCATGGAGCCCAGCTTCACTCTGGGCAACCGGGTCCGCCGGGCGGTTTGGAATCTCTCCTACGCGATCTTCTTCCGTCTCAGCCCCCGGCCGCTTCACGGTTGGCGCGCGGCGTTACTGAGGCTCTTCGGGGCAAAGGTCGGGCGAAGCGTTCATGTGTACGGCAAGGCGCGCATCTGGGCTCCGTGGAATCTCGTGCTTGAGGATTTTGCCGCCGTCGGGGATGACGCGAACTTGTATTCGATGGCTACGATCACCATTCGCGAACATGCGATCGTGAGTCAGGGCGCGCACCTCTGCGCGGGGACTCATGACTACGAGGACCCTGCGTTCCAGCTCTACAGCTTGCCAATCACGATCGGCGAACGGGCGTGGATTTGCACGGAGGCATTCATCGGTCCCGGGGTAGAGATCGGGGCGGGAGCGGTGATCGGCGCCCGATCCGTGGTCACCAAAGACATGCCCGAGTGGATGGTCTGTGCGGGTTCCCCGTGCAAGCCCTTGAAGCCGCGGTTGATGCGCGAGAGCTAGCGCTTGCCGAGGGTCGCTTCGAGTGCCTGACGGATCCCTTCGATGTCCTCGTCGAAGCTCCATTTCGCGATCTTCTTCTTGGCCACTTCTCCCATGCGCTGCAGGCGGGGCAGATCACTGACTGACTCGCGCATGGTATTGGCCAGGTCGTCCACGTTCAGGGCTTCGAAAATGAACCCGCTCACCCCATCCTCAACGAGGTCCGACGCCGATCCGACCTCAGTGCTGACGATGACCGGCTTGCCGACGTTCATGACTTCGTTCACAACCAGCCCCCATTGCTCTTTGTGGGAGGGGAGCACGAACACATCGCATAGGTCGAAGAGCGCGGGCAGTTCGGTCTGGTTTCGGAAGCCGAGCAACTTGACGGAGGACCAACCGGTCTTCTCGACTTCGGCCTTTAGCCACGGCATGTCTTCCCCGTCGCCGACGATCACGAGATACGGATGGGGCTCTTTGCCGTCCTCCGACAGCTTCGAATAGGCGCGGAACAGGTCGGTGATCCGCTTCCAATGGAGCAGCTTCGAGGCGAAGAGGAAGATCGATCGGCCGGGCTCCAACCCGAGCGAGGCTCGTAGCTCCTCGCGATTAGGGTGCGCCTCGATGGACCGATCCCGGAAGAAGTCGTTGTCAACCGCGTAGGGGACGCGGAACATCTTGTCCGGCGAGATTCCGAGCGAACGATAGTAGGCGGCGTTGCGCGTGCCGACGGTGAGGAAGGCATCGACTTTCCGGAAGAGGGCGCGAACCACTGCCTCTTTGATCTTGCGTTTGACGCCGGTCCCTTCAACGGCTCCGATTTGTGACTCGGCGCGGACCAGAACCTTCGCCCCTGCCTTCTTTGCGGCGAGGATCGCTTTGATGCTGGAGGGATGCGAATAGCCGTGGGTGATCAGGGCGTCGTACCGGCCAGCTTGGATTCGTTCTTTGACCTGCAGATTGACCGGCGTCCGCGGCCCGATCATCTGATGCGGCACCTTTGCGGGAAGCACTTCGTGCTCAAACCCGCCAACGAGCGGAATGTCCCACTGAAGCTTCCGACCGAAGCCGTCATCCACATACCCCTGCAACGAGAAGTCGGTCATGTAGAGGACCTTGAGCTCGATCCATGGCTGGGCGGCGAGTCGACGCAGCAGCGGGGACTGATATTGAATCGGATGCGAGACGAGATAAGCAACCTTGTACTTCATTTCTTCGAGCTGCCCTCGCCCATGCGACGCAGGTTACCTTGGCAAGATTCGGACCGTTCCGGAACCCCCTTGAAGGCAACCCATTAGCGAGAAAAGCCTACTTTTCTGCCCCTCTATAGTGGTCCTTACACTGCCATAAAGGATTTTGCGATTGTGCCCGCAACTCACCCAATTCGGCTCGGATAACCCACATTACACGTTCAAGACCCCGTTATATTACTAGGGCCCGCTGGTCGGGTTGAGGCCGAGTAAGCGAGCGCTAGCAGATCCAATTGGGTTGATTTGTGTAAAGCCATTTCTTAGGTGCAGATACACGATGTTGCGAGCCGAAAGAATTACTTGGTCCATCAACCTGTTTACGCGGAACTGAATAAATATCATGTGTTTGCGACCCTCTGCCGGGCTTTCCCTTTCCCCTTCTGGGCGATCATTTATGAACGGACTACAAGTTTCACCAAAACGAATTCTGATGCTGGCAGGATTGGCCGGCATCGTTGCCGGCGCTCAAGCGCAGACCATTACCAGTACAAGTGAGCGCGTGATGCCGGGCGAGACCTTGTCGATCAACGGCGATGGCTTCACGGGTTCATCGACCGTGTACGGCAGCGTGGTCAACGACAACGGTTCGGTCGGCACACCCGTCCAATTCACCGTCACCGGCCAGATGGGCTACTGTATACAGGCTCAGGTCCCGTCCAACATGTCTGGACGACTTTGGCAAGTACAGGTCCAGAACGGCAGCTCGGCGAGCGGGTGGGCTTACGTCAACCGTGCTCGGCCGGTGACGCTGGATACCAACGACGTTCAGCCTGGCGGACTGCTTCGGATCTATGGCCGCAATATGAAGGCCCCCGGCTCCCTTGCGACAACTCCGATGGTTCGGATTCGCACGGGCAGCACGTATCTGACCGCGCCCGTCGTGCAGGCGACTCCCTACTGCTTGACGGCCCGAATCCCGGCTTCAGCTAAGTGGGGACTTACCTACCGGGTCTTCGTGCGAAATGGCCCGGGCGGCGCGACCGGCGAGGTCGAATGCCCCGTGCAGGTCAACGTCGTGGCCTCACAGCGAGACTATCTTTCGCTGAACATTCCGTGGTCGAGCGCGATGCGGTTCACCGCCAATGTCTATAACATCAAGACGGACTCCCGACTCATCGCTCACGCGGCGGGTGACGGATTTACCAACGACGCGCCGGCGCTTCGAAACGCGATCACGATGGCGCGCCAAGCTGGTGGTGGCGTTGTCTATATTCCCACCGGCACTTACCGTGTCGACGATGGGACGCAGATTCAGCTCCCGTCAAACGTTGTCCTGAAGGGCGACGGACCTGGCAACACGAACCTGCAGTTCGGATACCGATATACGTCCGTCAACCCGCCCACCGACGGTGGCAACTGGTGGCTCGTTCTCAACGTCGCTGATCTGGCCGGGGTGATGAACATGAGCGTCGTCAACCTGAACGGTTCGACGGTGTCCAACGCGACGATCGGTAGGACGTTCTACAACAACGCCTCCATGGCGCATCGGTTCTTCTTCCAGAACGTCGACTTCCAGCTTCGCAATGGCAAGGCGATCTACCTGCAAGACACCTCGAAAGGCGTCTTCTCGGACTGCAACATCAGCACCACGTCCTTAACCGACGGGCCGTTGTGGATTCAGAATCTCGATTGGTGGACGATCCGTCGCACCACCTTCAGCTACCGAGTGGGACGCATCTGGTTACTCTTTACGCGCCACTCCATCTTTGAGGGGAACACGGTAAACCGAGACAACACCTTTGCCGGAATCACAGAGACGGGTGGAGTTGAGACCAGCTATTCGAACCAACTGATTGTCCAGAACAACACCATTCGGGGCGTCGGCCCGAACGGCAGCCTCGGTCGAGGCGACGGCGAGCTTCTGATGAGCCAGAAGTCGAGTATCGAGGACTGCGACGATCTCGGCCAGGTCTCGAGTGCAACGTCGACCACCGTATCGGATCAGACTCGAAATTGGCCCGCACAGCTCTCGGCCCCCGGATATAGTTCAAGCAACCGAGCCGTCGTCGCCATCGTGGCCGGCAAGGGCGTCGGACAGTGGCGCAACGTGGTCGGCCATACCGGATCCCAGCTCAGCCTGGATCGAGCATGGACGGTAGTCCCCGACACGTCGAGCACTTACTCCCTGAGCTCTTGGTCGAACTATCAGCAGTTCCTCCTCGGCAACAACATCAGTAACAGCACCGTCGGCATCAGCCTCTATGATGGTGCCTGTGACACCGTGGTGGACAGTAACAACCTGCTCAACTCGGGCTACATCATGCTGAAGGGCAACGACGTTTCCTTCGCCGTGAACGGCTCCACTCGCCGCCACAATCCAGGATGGAACGTTGCGATCAACAACAACTCGGTCACCAACAACGACGGGTCCCAGATGGCTCAGATCATCGTGATGGCGCTCAGCGTCGACACGGTCTCCTACGGCAACCTGGTGCTTGGGGTGGAGGTTCGTAACAACACACTCATCTCGGGATCGCCGGTGAATATCTCAAGCGAGTTCGGGAGTCAGGAAGGTCTTTGGAATTGGGCGTTACTCGCCAATTCCGGAAACGTCGTGGCCCCTCCCGACTGTAATGTCGGAACGGTCGTCCAAGGCAACTCGACCTCGAACATCGGAGCCCCCTACCACTCCACGGGAAGCTCGCTCGCGCCGTTCCTGGCCGCGGCACCGGTCGTTCCCTAGCGGGATCGAAACCTTCTGAACCAAAGAGAGGAGCTCACCGGTGAGCTCCTCTCTTCTTTTTTGCCATGCGAGACCTGGCCGACCCCGTGGCGATGCTGAGTCAGCTTCGCCCACTTGATTGCCTGCACGCCCCCACTCGAATAGAGTTCCGCATCGAGACTTCCCAGGACGCCGAGCCGAACGAGGCCCGAGCCGTCGTTACGAATCTTTGCTGCCTTCGCCGCCATCCCGCCCCCCTCGACCGAAGCCGAGCCGGAGACCTTGATGTCGAGAGAATCGGAACTCCCCATAAGGTCGGCTTTGGCTGAGTCTTCGAGGACGAGTCGGACTATGTCCGTGTCGCAGCGGGGCAGGGAGAAATTGCTCGCCTCATCGCCGTGAATGCTGATGCGGCCCCAAGTATTGGGGCACTCGATCCGGCACGCTCCAGACCCGACCAGAAGCAGCGACCGATCCAGATCGCAATGGACCACCACGTGGATCGCGCCCCGGACTTTGAGCTCGGTGAGTTGACTTGCCGCAATTCGAACGGACCTTGAGCCTCCGCGCAAGATGACTCGGAGACGCCCGTCCGAGTTGACGCGCTGCTCCGGAGCGAGAACTGCCTCTGAAGACAACTCGACGTCCCCCGCTCCCTCAAGCAGGATTCGGGTGGGAAGGGGCGCGACGGTCAGCAAAGACCCAACAATCAGTGCCGCGAGCAACTACTTGGAGCCCGGCCAGCCAAGCATCGCGATGACCGGACGCACCGGTGATGCATCAAGGTAGTCGGCGGCGAACTTGATCACTTCGTCGTCGGGAACGTTCGCGTCCTGGCTGACAAAGCGGAAGAAGGTTCCGAACTGCGGTCGAGCCGTCTTGAGTTCGCTCAGCAGCAGATCGTTATGCAACTCCGGAACGACCGGGTGCATGGCCGAAGGTCCTTCGTAGGTATAGACCGCGACGTGCATCATCCCGCCCTTTTCGGCGTGAGCCAAGGTCGCCGCGACCATTCCGCGCGACTTCGTGGGGATCTTGATCTCGTGCGTCTCTTGGATCTTCCACTCCTGGGTGGTAAAGCACGCCAGCGGGTTGTGGAACGAGTCACGTTCGTTGCTTGAGATCACGACGACATCGAACGAGTGATGCCCGTCGGTGAGGATCCGCGAAACGATGCCAAACGGGTCGAGCTCACGATAGGTGTTCTCGTCCATCCGGTAGGTCTGCATCGGATTCTCCTGACCCGGGACCATCTTGAAGTTCCCTACGGTCATCGGATAGGTCTTCTCAAGCCACTTCTCGTCCACCGGCCGGGTGTTGATGTGGCCAAACACGAGCACCACCAGCCCGAACATGGCCATGAAGATGCTGAGTGCGTAGGTGCGTCGAATCATGACTTGAACCCCAGAGCGCGCGTGATGTAGCGCAGCAAGATAAAGCAGATGATCAGTGAAATGTATCCGCCGTAGTCGTGGAAGTGCTGGCCCGCTTCCATGCCAAACGCGTTCCCAACGACGCCGATCATCGCGATCCGAAGACCGTTGATGAACAAGGTGAAGGGCAGCACGATGGCGATGAGAGCGATGTTCGCCCAGATTTTGCCGCGGCCTACCAGAATGAAAAAGATCGTAAACGCGATCAAGGCGAGCGTCAGTTTTGCGCCACTACACGGCGCGGCCACATTGAGCACGTAGTTGTTGAGATGGATCGTCGTGGGATCCGACTGCATGGGATCGAACCCGGTGACCTGCAGCATCTTCATCGCCATGTTGGTCGAGAGTTGCTGCATCGGCTGAGTGAACCGATCCACCACGCTCGTCCAGAGGGGAAGCGCGAAGACCATATAGAGCACGGCGGGGGCGGTGGTCCACATCCACTTCCAGCCGGCGACGATCCAAACCGTGGTCATCGCCGATGCGATGAACAACGTAGAAAGCAACATCTTCACCGAGCCACGGGACGCGACGAAGGTCAAATAGAGGAGCGGAATCAGAATCAGCAGCGGGATCAGCGTGCCGCGGACTGGATTCTTCGAAATCTTGTCCCAACGTGACCAGATGATGTAACCAGACATCAGCGGGATCAGCGGTCCATGGCTGTAGAGAGTGTCCGGTTCAAACCAAATGTTGAGCAGGATCTTTATCAGGCCGCTGAAGGCGAAGATGAACGTGACCGTAAGAGTCGCCGTGGCAATGAATGCCGGATTCTTCGACATCGCCTTCCAGTTAAGCGGTGGCCTTTCGTCCTCGGCCTGTGCCTTAGCATCCGGGATAGGCATGTCGAGCGCAGCTTCGCGCGGCCCACTGTTCATCTTGATCTCATTCCCCTTCTCATTATGGTACTGGTCCCTCGCCCGCAAACGGACGTATCCAACACCCCGACAGCATATTCCGGGCCAATGAGGCTCGGCCCCTATTCTAACGCGCTCACTCCACCGGCCGTTCCTCCCCCGACCCCTACAGGTAAAATCACCGAAACCAGGGGGGGAATTCGAGCATGAAGGAGCGGGAACCCGCTTTGGACTGCCGATAACTAGAAAATGAAGCGAGCTCTCATCACGGGCATCACGGGCCAAGACGGCGCATATTTGGCTGAGCTTTTGCTCGAGAAGGGTTATGAGGTCCACGGCATCAAGCGCCGGACTTCGCTCTTCAACACCCAGCGTATCGATCACCTCTTTCACGATACGCACGAGGACGGGCCGCCCCTTCGCCTCCACTACGGCGACCTCACGGACAGCACGTCCCTGATTCGGGTCATCCAGGAAGTCCAGCCGGATGAGATTTACAACCTGGGCGCGCAGTCGCACGTCAAGGTCAGCTTCGAGGAGCCTGAATACACCGCGGAGAGTGATGCACTTGGCACCCTGCGGCTACTTGAGGCCCTGCGCATCCTTGGCATGACCAAGACGGTTCGCTTCTATCAGGCGTCCACTTCCGAGCTCTACGGTCTCGTCCAGGAGACTCCGCAGAAGGAGACCACTCCGTTTTATCCGCGCTCGCCGTATGCGGTCGCGAAGATGTACGGCTACTGGATCGTGCGCAACTACCGCGAGGCCTACGGGATCTATGCCTGCAACGGCATCCTCTTTAACCACGAATCGCCCACCCGCGGCGAGACCTTTGTGACGCGCAAGATCACTCGGGCGGCGGCCCGGATCAGCCAGGGCTTGCAAGAGAAGCTGTTCCTCGGCAACGTGAACGCCTTGCGTGACTGGGGTCACGCTCGTGACTTCGTCGAAGCGATGTGGTTGATGCTCCAGCAGGATAAGCCCGACGACTACGTCATCGCGACCGGTGAGCAGCACAGCGTCCGCGAGTTCTGCGACCTCTCCTTCGGCCACCTCGGCATCGAACTGGAGTGGGTCGGGGCTGGCGTCGAGGAGACTGCGCTCGACAAGAAGACGGGAAAGGTGATGATCGCGATCGACCCCACCTACTACCGCCCGACCGAAGTCGAAACGCTCTGGGGAGACCCCACCAAGGCTAAGACCGAGCTTGGCTGGACGCCGCGCACTTCTTTCCGGGAGCTGGTCCGCGAGATGGTCCACTCCGATCTGGATGTGGCCAAGCGGGATGCGCTCGTCCGACGTGAAGGATTCCAGGTGTACCAATCCGTTGAAGAAGGGCGATAAAGTTTTTGTCGCGGGTCACCGCGGTCTTGTCGGCTCAGCGCTGACCCGTCGCCTTCAACAGGGGGGCTACGAGGTCGTCGTGCGCACTCATGCCGAACTTGAGCTTGAGGATCGGGGTGCGGTGGCTTCGTTCTATGCCGAAGAGAAGCCCGATGTTGTGATCCTCGCTGCGGCCAAGGTTGGCGGGATTTACGCGAACAACACCTTCCCCGCCGACTTCATCGGCAAGAACTTGTCGATCCAGCAGAGTGTGGTTTGGGGCGCTTTGGAGGCGGGGATTCCGAACCTTCTTTTCCTCGGGAGCAGTTGCGTCTACCCGCGTGAGGCCGAGCAACCCATCAAAGAGGAAGCTCTCCTCACCGGCAAGCCGGAACCGACCAACGCACCCTACGCGATCGCCAAGATCGCGGGCATGATGATGTGCGATGCGATTCGGCGTCAGCACGGGCTGAACTACTTCACCGCGATGCCGCCAAACGTTTATGGCGCGAATGATAACTTCGACTTGAAGACCTCGCACGTGCTTCCCGCGCTCATCCGTAAGTTCCACGAAGCTCTCCCAGAGAGGCCCGTCGAGGTTTGGGGGTCGGGCACGCCCAAGCGCGAATTTATGATCTCCGACGACGTGGCCGATGCCTGCGTGTTTCTGTTGGAGCACGGTCAGGTCGAGGGTCACGTCAATGTCGGCACTGGACGCTCGATCTCGATCGCCGATCTCGCTGCGCTTATCCAGAAGGTTGTCGGACATCAGGGGCCTATCGTCTGGAATCGCGACATGCCGGACGGCTTCCCTGAGAAGACGATGGACGTGACCAAGCTGACCGACCTCGGCTGGAAGGCGTCTATCGAGCTGGAAGCGGGAATAGCCAGTGCCTACGCCTGGTTCCGCGAGCACGCCGCCGTTTGAGACCCACCATGGACAAGCGCGCGCTCATCACCGGAATCAGCGGGCAGGACGGCGCATACCTTTCGCAGCTTCTCCTGGAGCAGGGCTACCAGGTGTATGGGGCTAGGCGCCAGCTCAGCAGCACTTCTGATTGGCGGCTTCAGCACCTCGGCATCGCCGATCAGGTCGAGATGGTCCCATTCGACCTTCTCGATATTCCCGAGGCGATCCGGACGCTCCAGCGCATCCGGCCCCAAGAGGTCTACAACTTGGGTGCCCATTCTTTCGTGGCGACTTCGTTCAGCCAGCCGCTGCATACCGCCGAGGTGGACGGGCTCGGGGTGGTGCGATTGCTTGAAGTTATCCGCACGGTGGATGATTCGATTCGGTTCTATCAGGCCTCGACCAGCGAGATGTTCGGCTTTGCTGAGGCGATCCCTCAATCCGAGACGACACGCTTCCACCCGCGCAGCCCGTATGGCGTCGCCAAACTCTTTGGCCACTGGTCGACGGTGAATTACCGCGAGTGCTTTGGGCTTCACGCGTCCTCGGGGATTTTGTTTAACCACGAATCGCCGTTGCGGGGTGAGGAGTACGTGACGCGGAAGATCACTCGCGCGCTTGCCCGGATCAAGCTTGGACTTCAGGATCATCTGGCTTTGGGCAACCTGGATTCGAAGCGGGACTGGGGTTATGCCGCCGACTATGTGCGCGGGATGTGGCAGATGCTGCAGCAGGACGTTGCTGGCGACTACGTGCTGTCTTCCGGAATCCCGCACTCGGTACGGCAGTT
Source organism: Fimbriimonadales bacterium (assembly GCA_038216655.1). Taxonomy (GTDB): domain Bacteria; phylum Armatimonadota; class Fimbriimonadia; order Fimbriimonadales; family Fimbriimonadaceae; genus JAFDWR01. The sequence goes on along the minus strand of JBBQPZ010000012.1, from coordinate 17,821 downwards.
TGTCGAGGCTGCGGCTAGCCACTTGGACATCGAGATCGATTGGGAGGGGAGTGGGCTTGATGAGCGTGGCTTCGACCGGGCGTCCGGCAAGCCGATCGTGGTCATCGATCCCCAGTACTACCGCCCGTCCGACCCCGCGATGCTGCTCGGCGATCCGACCAAGGCGCGAACCCGTCTGGGGTGGAATCCGCAAGTGCATTTCGAGGAGTTGGTCCGCCTTATGGTCGCGAACGACTACGACATGGCGGGAGCCAACCGGTGAAGGTCGTCTTCTATTACCGGAGCCCGAAGGCCGGCTTCTTCAGCGTGGAGCGTTTCTTTGAGAGCGTTCGGGCCCTCATGCCATCCTCGATCCAGACCGAAGCCGTTTACAGTTCGTTCTTTGGTATCAGCATCAAGGGTTGTTTGGCCAACATCCGCGAAGCTAAGGCGCGGCAGGGCGATGTCAACCACATCACCGGCGACATCTACTATGTCGCTCTGGGGCTCGATCCGCGTAAGACCATCAACACGGTCCTTGATCTGGGAAATCTTGCTCGTCTGAAAGGGATCAAGCGGTGGATCTTTAAGAGGTATTGGTTCACCGTCCCTGTTCGCCGCAGCCGCATCGTCACGGTGATCTCCGAATACACGAAGGAGGACCTCCTCAGGCACGTCCCCTGCGATCCGGCGAAGTTGCGCGTCATTTATGTTTCGTTAAACGAGGAGTTTGTCGCCTCGCCGAAGCCGTTCAACAAAGAGAAGCCGATGATGCTAATGATCGGCACCGCCTGGAACAAGAACTTCGAACGCCAGATCGCTGCGTTGGAAGGGATTCCTTGCCACGTCAACTTGGTGGGTAAACCTGCCGATTCGGTGCTGGAGGCGTTCGCCAAGCACAAGGTCGAGCACACGACCGAGACCGGGCTGAGCGATTTGGAGATGCTGGAGCGGTACAACCGCTGCGACGTGGTGATGTTCGCTTCCCTGCTTGAGGGCTTCGGAATGCCGATCGTCGAGGCTAACGCCGTGGGTCGCGCGGTGATCACGAGCAACTGCACCTCGATGCCCGAGATCGCCGGAGACGCCGCAATGATCGTCGACCCCGAGAACGTTGCCTCGATTCGGGAAGCTGTCCTGACGGTGATCAATGACGATGCTCGTCGCGAGCAGCTCATTGCCGCGGGGTTTGAGAACGCGAAGCGGTTCGACGTCCACAAGATCGCCGAGCAGTATGCCGAGATTTACCGCGAGGTCGCGGGCATACATTAGCGTCTTGCCGCTTACGGCACGACAACCGCATCCACGAAGTCTAGTGACGCCAACGAGGTGGCCAGGTCGGAATCCGGCTCGGCCAGCTTCACCACCAATCGGGTTCCCGCCTCGCCCTTTCGCTTGAGGGAGACCACCAGCGAGGCCGATAGCGCTTCTGGCCCAAGTTCGACCACCACCACCTGTTCGCCCGTGGCCCGCCAGGCGGCGGCGATTGGCTCCGCTTCGCCGACGCCGATCAGCTTCCGAGCTCCTTCGCCGCGGGCGCGCTCGTAGAGGGCGAGAAGAAGCTCGTGCATCGAGACCGGGGTCGATCCCACGTGAGCGACAACTTGCGCGGCCGCAAGGCTCGCCAATCGCACGGATTCGAAGGGATCGAGTCCTGCTGCTAACGCGGTTACCATGGTGGCCAGCGTCGTGTCTCCGGCCCCCGAGACGTCGAAGACTTCCTTCGCCTCGGTCGGAATCTTCTCGACGCGCGTGGCGTCGATCACTACTGCGCCCTCGCCCCCAAGCGTGAGCGCCACGAACTGTAAGTTCATGTTTGATTGCAGTAACTTAGCCTGATCAATCAGCTCCTCGCCAACTTCGGGGGACGCGCCGGAGTACAGCGCCATTTCGCCGCGGTTCGGTTTTATGGAAGTTGCACCGCGATACTTATCGAAATCCCGCCCTTTCGGGTCGATGTGCAAGGGCACGCCTTCCCGACGGGCAAGCGCGACAAGCGCTTGGCAGAAGGCGGGCGTTGCGAGTCCCTTCGCGTAATCAGAGAGGATGATCGCGTCGCACTTTCCCTCTTGGAGCCGTTTCTGCACCCAGTCCAGCAACCTCTTCTGATCCACATCAGAAGGTGGATCGGTGGTCTCGTCGTCAATGCGCAAGAGTTGATGTTGCTCGCCGAGAATGCGCGTCTTGGTGGTGGTGCGCAATCCTGTTGCGGTGAGGAATCCAGAGGCATCCAAACCTCGCGCTCGGGCCACTGATCGAAGAGTTTCTCCTCGGGCATCCTCGCCGACGAAGCCGGCCAGGGATGTTTTGACGCCCAGATTCAAGAGGTTGTGGGCGACATTCGCCGCGCCGCCCAGCATTTCGCTCTCGCGCTGGTACTTGACCACGGGAACCGGTGCCTCGGGAGAAATTCGCGTAACCGAGCCCCAGATGTACCGGTCGAGCATCAAGTCACCGACGACCAAGATGTGCAGGTGAGTGAACCCGCGGAGCACCGCCGCCTTCGCCGCATCCCATCCGTGCATAGGCTGGGGAGGTTACCTTTCTAAGTGGTAGTGGTAGTGCGGAAGTCTGAGTCTGAGTCTGAGTTGGAGTTGGAGTTGGAGTTGGACCCCGGTTTAATTGAGGGCTTCCCCACGGATGAATAGTTCAGGTGGGCGAACCGCCGGACACAGGTAACTCAGACTCGGACTCTCCCCACTACCACTACCACTACCACTACCACTAAAAGCTAGTAAGCGCCCTTGCCCTTCACGACCGCCATTGGGGTCTTGGCGAGGATCTTTAAGTCCGTCCAAACGCTCATGTCCTGCAGATAGCGCAGGTCGAGTTCCATCCACTCGTCGAACGTGAGGTCGCTGCGGCCCATGATCTGCCAGTAGCACGTCAATCCCGGTCGAACGGAGAGGCGCTGACGCTGGCGCTCGTTGTACTGCTCGACTTCCTTGGGAAGGGGCGGACGCGGGCCTACCAGCGACATGTGGCCGGTGAATACGTGAACCAACTGCGGCAACTCGTCCAGAGAGAACTTCCTCAGGAATCGTCCAACCGGCGTGATCCGCGGGTCGTTGCGCATCTTGAAGATCGGACCGCCCTTTTCGTTGGAAGACTGAAGCTCGGCTCGGCGCTGGTCGGCGTCAATGTACATCGAGCGGAACTTGACGAATCGGAAGCACTTGCCGCCCTCGCCAACTCGAGTCTGAGAGTAGAAGACCGGGCCCTTGCTCGTCAGCTTCACAAGCAACGCCAAAATGCCGTAGGGAATGGCGAAAACGAGAAGCAAGAGGGAGGAGCCCAGGATGTCGAGACCGCGTTTACGCTTGGCGTACTCGCAACGGCGCAACGGAATCGGTTCCGGCTGCACTCTTAGATTCTCGAATAGCGTCTGTCCACTCATCCTTCAACCGTATCGGCACGGTGAACGGGACGACGCAGTCCCGAGGTCCACTTACCGACGAAAAACGGGAAATCCCGTAAGCAACACCTTGAGCATAACACAAGCCAGATGGCCAAGCATCTCCCCCGGTCTGGCACTAATACCAGACTGCCGACGCTAGCCAACCGCTCTACCCTCGCCAGCGAGGCCTACCTATTCGACGGTGACCGACTTGGCCAAGTTCCGTGGTTGGTCGATTTCACATCCCTTTAACCTGGCCACATGATAAGCCAGCAATTGAAGGGGGATGATGCTGAGGAGAGCATTCAGGAAATCGAACTTGGTCGCCGGGATCTTCAGGACGTGGTCGGCCACCTTTTCGGTGATCGTGTCCTCTTCGGTCGTGACCGCCAGAACCGTTCCGCCGCGCGCCTGCACTTCCTTCATGTTGCTCACGACCTTGTCCACGGTCGCGGCATCGGTCGCGCCGAAGATCGACAGGACGCCGGGCTGCACGAGCGCCAGCGGCCCATGCTTCATTTCACCTGCGGGCGATTCCTGCGTCGGGATATAGGCGATCTCCTTAAGCTTCAGGGCACCTTCGAGCGCCACATAGGCATCGGCCCCACGCCCGAGGAAGAAGCAGAGCGGGGTGTCCTTGATCTTCGCCGCAAGCTCCTGAATTTGACCATCGAGTTCCAGAATCAACTTCGCCTTGTCCGAGAGCCGAATCATCTCCTCGACCCACTCCGCAGTCCGGATTCCCGGTGCTTCTTGAACCTGCGCGATGTAGAGCGCCAGCAAGGTCAGGACACTGACCTGGGCGGTGTAAGCCTTGGTCGAGGCAACGCTGATCTCGGGTCCGGCCTGGGTGAAGATCGTCCGGTCACATTCGCGGGCGATCGACGATCCAATCACGTTCACGATCCCCAGCGTCCGAATTCGCCGCTGCTTACAGAGCCGCAACGCGGCCAACGTATCGGCGGTTTCCCCCGACTGAGACACGAAGATTGCCAGAGACTTGGGCGAGAGCACGGGGTCGCCGTAGCGGAACTCGCTCGAGTAGTAGACGTCGGTCGGCAAGCGCAAAAGCTTCTCGAACAGGTGCTTCCCCATCAAACCGGCGTGAAACGCAGTGCCGCAAGCGATGATATTCACCCGATCGATCTCGTTCCAAACATGCTCGGAGAAAATGGACTCAAACCGAATCCGGTCGTGCTCGTCGATACGACCCGCCATGCACTGGCGCAACACTTCCGGCTGCTCGTTGATCTCCTTGAGCAAGAAGTGTTCGTAGCCGCCCCGCTCGGCCGCCGCCACATCCCAATCGATGTACTCGACCTTGACGGGTAACTCTCGCCCATCCCCGTCGAAGATCTTGATCGCTTCTCGGGTCAGCAGGGCACAGGTGTTTTCTTCGAGGATTATCACCTCGCGCGTGTAAGGCAGGAGCGCGGGGATGTCGCTGGCGAGCATGTTCTCACCCACGCCGCGACCGAGAACCAGCGGGCTCGCATTTCGAGCGCACACGATTCGATCCGGCTCGCGCCTGCTCACGACCACCAGGGCATAGGCACCGCGGAGGCGCTTACATGCCAAGCGGACCGCATCTTCCAGTGGCGCACCGCTAGCATATGCCTCGCCGATGACGTGGGCGGCGACCTCGGTGTCGGTTTGCGACCGGAACGTGTGCCCTTTGGCCAGTAGCTCGTCGCGAAGCTCGAGGTAGTTCTCGATGATCCCGTTGTGGATCAGCGCGATCTGCTCGTACTGATCGAAGTGCGGGTGGGCGTTCTCATCGGTGGGGCCGCCGTGGGTCGCCCAGCGGGAGTGGGCGATCGCCAGGTGGGCATCCGGATGCGGATTTGCCTGCAGAAGCTCGTCGAGGTTGCTGAGCTTCCCGGCCCGCTTCAGGACCTCAATCTCGTTCCCCTGGACGATAGCGATTCCCGCCGAGTCGTAGCCGCGATATTCAAGGCGCTTGAGCTGGTCGTAAACGATGTCGACCGCGTTCTTAGGGCCCACGTATCCGGCAATGCCACACATGGGGTTCAGGATACCGGCTCGGTGGGGGCCGGCGAAGGACCTAGGCGTCTACGACGACCGTCCGATTCCGCTTCGCACGAACGTGCGTGGCGTCGGTCAGGCGAATCACGAAGGTCAGGAACCACAAGCCGATGAACGTCAATACCGAGCCCTGAAGGGCCATGACGATGTGGGTCGAAATTGTGCCTTCCGAGAACGCATTCACGAGCCCGGACAGAATCCCGACCGCGTAGACATTGTTCTTGAAGGTTAGGCTGAAGCAGAGTCCATACAGCAGGGAGTGGGTGTACATCAACAGCAGAGGGATGATGAACACTCCAATCCATTCGAACGAACTGTAGGAGTCCGCGAATAGGCCGATGGTGATGCCCGTCACGAAGTCGTTTTCGTTGACCAGACCCTTCGTTCGGTGGGCAAGGAAGTTCGAGGTTCCGAACACCGGCTTGTCATCGTAGAGGAACGACGGCGGCACCATCTCGAAGCCTGGCATGATCGTACGCATGCCTAAGGTGCCGCGATACACGGTCGCCGCGACGATGGCATCCGCGTTCTTGATCATCGAAAACCGGTCCATGGAGTTGTTCGCAAATCCGTAATAACGCATCTGCTTAAACTCGGAGGGGATCTTCGCCTCGGCGACATTTCCCGTCTCGTCGTACTTTCCGGGATTCGCGATGACATCGCCCAATAGATACAGGGAGGCGGAGATATTCTTGCCCAGATCGGGAGTACGCACGATCGTTCTCGCCGCGAGTGAATAGGGCGACAGGATGAACTGCATCACGTAAAGGGCCGCCAAGAAGCCGAACAAGTGCTGAATCTTGTAGCGGAAGCCAAAGGCCGGGGCCGCGATCAGGTAGGTCAAGCCAGCCGCGCCAAAGCCAGTGCGGTTCGCTCCGAGGAAGCCGGTGATGACCGGGAGGGCGATTGGCAGCAGGTTGAGGAGGCCGATGGAGCGTGTGCAGTTGCTCTTCAAGACCACCGCACCCGTGCCGGCGGCAACCGCCAGCGTCTCAAAGAAGACCATCTGTCGGATCGGCCCGATGAAGCCGCCGACGGTGACGCCACCCGAGGCGTCATCCACCCCGTAAAGCCGGACGATCACGGCGCGGAAGAGGGCAAATCCCAGGGCGACGAGCGCCAGGTTTCGCAACGCGTTCGCGTCGGTCATCGGGGGGAAGATGGGCCGTCCGCGATTGAAGCGCGCGTACCGATGAAGGGTCGCGCCAGCAGCAAAGCCGAGCATCCCCACAACGTACACTCCCATCGTGGTAAACGGGACCTGGAGTCGAAGCTCCGGCTGTTGGTGCACAACAACCTTGGCTACCTGCGAAAAGAGGACGTGCTGCGCCGCAAAAATGAAGGTGCAAAGCCCAAAGACCGTGGCGAGCCCGCCACATGCTTGGATCGCGAGCCCCGTCGCGAACGTGAACAAGCCGGTTAACAAGCTGAATTCGACGGTCGCCCCGTTGAGGAGCTCCATCACGAGCATCGCCATCGCACCGCAGCCCCAATAGAAGAGCGCGGGAAGGCGAGGCAACGTGTAGCTTGTCTTAGCAAGAACCATAGGCTAGGCTCGATCGCAGGTTGGCTACCTCTGATCGAATGATCGGAGAATACCGCTTCCCTCTTAGGTTATCGGAGTGTTCCTTCCCCAGCATAAGTTCCAGGGTCGTTTTTTGCCTGCATGCGTCTGCTGGCACGATTTCTGCGACGCCAACTTCGGTCGATCCGACGACGCATCGACGCGAAACGAGACTTACCCAGTAAAATGTCTGGGCTAAAGGTTGAATATGGTTCCACAATCCGCGAGCGACGTTCTTCTGCTTCCCCTGACGATCCTCTTCTTCGGTGTCGTCGTCTACGCATTGGCCTATGGGAAAGGCATTTCTGCCCGAACCATGCCAAGGTTTCGCTGGATCGGAGTCGGTCTGATGACCCTCGCCCTCTTCCTGGGCTTTCAAACCTTCTGGGGCACCATGGACCCCGTGTACCGGGCGTCGCTTCCGGGCAAGCGGGTCATCTACTCCCACTATCTCGTCTTTGGGGCTCCCCTGTTTTGCGTCCTGACTGTGGGCGTCCTTGAGTTCATCTACCGACGGAAGACCAAAGAGTGGGAATGATACGGCGATCGACCTGGTTGAATCCGTAAGTTCCCCATGCAAAGCCCAGAACTCCCCATCCTCCCCAATCCCGGCGTCGTCGTGGTCACCGGCGGATCGGGATTTATCGGTTCCGCATTCCTCCTCAGACTCGTTCCCCAGTTGCCCTGCACGCGGTTCGTCAACGTCGACCGCCTTACCTACGCCGCCAACCCCGCGAGTCTGGAGCCGCTTCAGAGCCTTCCAAACTTCACGACCCGAGTCAACGACATCGCCGATGTCGACGCGGTCGAGACTCTCTTCGACGAAGAGCGCCCCGACTGGGTCATTCACTTCGCGGCGGAATCCCACGTCGACCGCTCCATCCTCGGTCCGGGTGAATTCGTCCGCACCAACATCGTCGGCACCTTCAATTTGCTGGACGCCGCCCGCAAGCGGTGGGCGTCGGGGGACCATGTCTTCCACCAAATCAGCACGGACGAGGTCTACGGCTCGCTCGGAGCCGAGGGTGCATTCTCGGAGACCACCGCCTACGACCCCAGTTCGCCCTACTCGGCCTCTAAGGCCGCCTCCGATCACCTCGTGATGGCGTATCACCGAACCTACGGCCTCCCGGTTCGCATCACGAACTGCTCCAACAACTACGGCCCGCGCCAGCATCCTGAGAAGCTGATCCCTACCATGATCCTCGCCGCCGCGGAGGGTCGCCCCCTTCCCGTCTATGGCGAAGGTATGAATGTGCGCGACTGGTTGTTTGTGAACGATCATGTGGACGCCATCTGGCGGGTTGCCCGTGAAGGTCGAAACGGCGAGACTTACTGCGTCGGCGGAGACTGTGAGCGGACCAACATCGAGGTCGTGAAGGCGATCTGCGCGATCGTCGCGGATATCCTGGGACGCCCGGTAGACGAAGTCGAGAAGCAGATCACGTACGTCACCGATCGCCTGGGCCACGACTTCCGATACGCCATCGATTTCGCTAAGATCCGCAAAGAGCTTGGCTGGAAGCCCCGCCACTCCTTCGAGGAAGGTCTGCGCGAGACCGTCCAGTGGTATCTCGACAACCCGGCGTGGATTGCCACGGCGAGGGCTCGCTCATGATCCAAAAAGGCATCGTCTTGGCCGGCGGGTCCGGCACCCGGCTCTGGCCAATCACCCGCGCGGTGAGCAAACAGCTCCTGCCGGTTTACAACAAGCCGATGATCTACTACCCGCTCTGCGTGTTGATGCAGGCGGGGATTCGCGATCTCCTGGTCATCACCACGCCTCACGAGCAAGCGCTCTTCCAGCGACTTCTGGGAGACGGCAGCGACTGGGGCGTGTCGATCCAGTATGCCGTCCAGCCCAGCCCCGACGGCTTGGCGCAGGCTTTCCTGATTGGGGAGTCCTTCATCGACGGTGAAGGGTGTGCCCTGGTCCTCGGCGACAACATCTTCTACGGCCAGTCGCTGCGCGAGCAACTACAGCGCGGTGCCGAGGGGGACACCGGCGCGACGGTATACGCCTACCAGGTCGCCGACCCCCAGTCGTATGGGGTGATCGCCTTCGATCCGAACGGCAAACCCGTTTCCATTGTCGAGAAGCCCACCGAACCTGTCTCGAATTGGGCGGTCACCGGGCTCTATTTCTATGACCGGGACATCGTCGAGATCGCCAAGACAATCCGTCCGAGTGCCCGCGGCGAACTGGAGATCACCGCGGTCAACGAGGCCTACCTCCGTCGCGGCGATCTCCGCGTCGAGCGGCTAGGGCGCGGATCGGCCTGGCTGGACACCGGCACCCACGAGAGCCTTGTGCTCGCCGGCAACTTCGTCGAGACCATCGAAAAGCGCCAGGGTCTGATGATCGCCTGCCCCGAGGAGATTGCCTTCCGATCCGGCTGGATCAACGCCGAGCAGCTTATGCGCCTTGCGGAGCCGCTCAAGAAGAACGACTACGGCAAGTACCTTGAGCAGTTGGCAAAGACTGGAGGCGACTTTGACGATTAGGACAACCTCGCTCCCCGGCGTACTCGTCCTTGCCCCCCGCATCCACCGCGACCCCCGCGGCTTCTTCATGGAGACGTTTCGGGCCGATCGATATGCCGAAGCGGGTATTCCGGGGCCGTTCGTCCAGGACAATCTCTCTCGCTCCGCGCATGGCACGTTGAGGGGCCTCCACCTTCAGCATCCGAATGATCAGGGCAAGCTGGTCTACGTCGTGGAGGGAGAGGTCTTTGATGTCGCGGTCGACGTCCGGCCGGACTCTCCGACGTTCGGGCGGCACCACGCCGAGCTGCTGTCCGCCGAGAACGGCCTTCAGATGGTTATTCCGCCGGGATTCGCCCACGGCTTCTTAGTCACTAGCGACACTGCCCTCTTCGCCTACAAGTGCACCGCGGTCTACTCACCGACCGACGAGATCACCGTTGCCTGGAACGATCCCGAAATCGGGATTGACTGGCCGATCCCGATGCCCGTCCTTTCCGATCGGGACGCCAAAGCCGCGTCCCTCAAAGGGCTTGACCGCTCTAGACTTCCTCGAATCTAACGCGCCGCGTCCACCAATCAAAACCCGGTATTTAGTGAGGGAATTCTCTCGATTTGGCGTTATGAGCGGCAAATCCTGAACCGATGATTACCGGTGATGATGCCGGGACGCCGTAATCGACCTGTTAGTGTATTTTCCGCGCTTTTCGTAGCTGCCGTGATCCTCATTGGATGCGGCGGCGGTGGCGGATCTGCCGGCTCGTCCGGTGGAGGCAACGGCGGCGGTAACGGTGGGGGCAACACGAGCGGCGGAACCACCAGTGGTGGCACGACGAGCGGAGGCACCACCAGCGGTGGCACCACGAGCGGAGGCACCACAAGTGGCGGCACAACCAGCGGCGGTACCACGAGCGGAGGAACGACGAGTGGCGGCACGACTAGTGGAGGAACCACCAGCGGTGGCACCACGAGTGGCGGCACGACGAGCGGCGGCACCGGCGATACCGGTCCTTTCCTCGTCTATACCAGCGACCTCTCGGGATCGGTCGGATTGGTTCACAGCCACCTAGACGGCACGGTACGAACTGACATCGTGCTCGGCGCCCTGTTCCCCGATGAGCCGTCTCTGGCGAAGGACTACTCGAAGGTCGCCTTTGTCAATTGGGGTGCCTTTGCGCACATCTACGTGGCGAATCTCGATGGAACGAGCCCCAACGATCTCACGCCGGGTTCCAACGACAACGTCTCACCCAACTTCAGCGCGGACGGCACGAAGATCGTCTTCGTCTCCTACCGGACTGGGATGCCTCAGATCCTCTCGATGAACGCGAACGGCTCGGGCGTAGCCCAGCTCACGAACTTCGCGGGCGGTGCTTACGAGCCCCGCTGGAGTCCCGACGGGACCAAGATCGCCTTTGTCTCGGGGACCACTAACGACGACGTTTACGTGATGAATGCCGATGGGACGGGGGCGTTCGCGCTCACTTCAGATCCCTCGAACGAGAACCAGCCGACCTGGAGCCCTGACGGATCAACCCTCATTTACGTGCAGGATTTCGGTACGGCGACCCCCAACGGCCAACTGATGCGTATCCCAAGCGCGGGTGGCTCCACCACGCGACTGACGAATACGATGGCAAACGATGGTGAGCCGGTATTCAGCCAGGACGGCGCGTCCGTGTACTTCGCGGAAGACACCGGTTCGGGACGCGAGATCCGAAAGATGGGTCCCAACGGTGGTTTGATCACTACGATCACCAATGACGGAGCAACGGCGGGCAGTCCCTCGACCGGCGGCTAGGGTAAACCGTTGAGGTGAGCATTTGGCTGGAACCGGAGCCGTCCGGATGGACACTCATCGTCGAGGACGCCCTCGCCGAGGATCTCGGCTTCGGAGATATCACCGGCCAAGCTTTACCCCCCGATCTTCTGGTCAATTGGAAGATCGAAGCCCAGGGGGACGGCATCCTTTGCGGAGTCGGCATCGCGGAGTTTCTCCTCGCCCCCTATCCCAACGACCCTGAGGAGTGCTCAATCACTGTGGTCCGAAATGACGGCGACGCCGTCTCACGAGGCCAGACGGTGATCGAAGGCTTGCTGCCGGTTCGAAAGGCACTCGCCGCGGAACGCACCGCGCTCAATTTCCTGATGCATCTGAGCGGGGTTTCCACCTTGACTTCGCAGTTCGTGCATCGCCTCAACGGCACGAAGGCCAAGATCGTTGACACCCGCAAGACTCTCCCCGGGCTGCGGGCCCTCCAGAAATACGCCGTGCGCTGCGGTGGCGGGTCCAATCACCGGATGGGGCTCTTCGATGGGGCGATGATCAAAGACAACCACATCGCCGCCCTCGGCGGCGTGCGCAGGGCCGTCGAGACGGTTCGGAGCCAGATCTCGCACATGATCAAGATTGAGGTCGAATGCGAAACGCCCGAGCAAGTGCGGGAGGCGATCGAAGCCGGCGCGGAGGTGATCCTCCTCGACAACATGGACCCATTCATGATGCGTGAGGTCGTCAAGACCTACGCCGGCAAAGCCCTCTTCGAAGCCAGCGGCGGCATCAACCTCGACACCGTCAAAGGCGTCGCCCAAACCGGCGTCGACATCATCTCGGTAGGAGCGCTAACCCACTCCGCGCCGAGCCTGGCGTTCCACTTGGAGTTTGAGTAGAGAGACGGTATTGGGGTATTTGGGTATTGAGGGCATTCCCATTCCCAAACTGCGCCAGCCACACCCATACCTCAATACCCAAATACCTTCCCGAAAACCATGCGTTCTCCCACCACCCGCTACAACTGGCTCGAACTTGACGAGGTCACTTCGACCCAGGCCGTTGCCGCCGAGCAATTGAAGTCCGGGGGCGAAGTAGGGATCGTGTTGGCCCGCCATCAGACCGATGGGCGCGGGCGGTTTGACCGCACCTGGCTGAGCGAACGGGATGAGTCGCTTACGATGTCTCTGATTTTCCGGGACTATGCAGACCACAAGGAGCCGCACCTTGTGGGGATGAACCTGGCCCTCGCCGCCGCGGGTGCGCTCCACTGTCAGTTGCGCTGGCCGAACGATCTCTGTCTCCACGGACGGAAGCTCGGCGGGATTCTCACCGAAATCGTGGCTGATCCGAAGGGGCGGTCGGTTCCGATCGTTGGGATCGGAATCAATTTGAACCAGCTCACTTTCCCATCCGAGATTGCGGACAGGGCAACGAGCCTCGCCATCGCGCATGGTGGGACTTATGATCCGGTTGCCGTCGCCCGCGAGATTGTCGACCGTCTCGCCCACCTGCCCGAACCGGATCACTGGACAGACCTGGCGTCCATCTGGAGCATCTTTGACGACACGCCCGGCAAGCACTATTCCCTTCTCGACGGAACCGACGCCCTTGCCTTGGGGGTGGGATCGCGCGGGGAGTTGCTCTGCTCCGTGGGAGGCGAGTCGCGCTCGATCCTCGCGGCCGATGCGTTCTTTGGCTAGCCTCGTGAAATTGCTGAGTTCCGGCACGTCCTGTCACAACTTTGCGCGATTTTTCTGAAGACGTCTTGAGCCTCGGCTCAGGGTCGTCCATATGCGAAGTAAATCTCTCCTCATCGTCGCCGCTCTCGGCGTCGTCTGCGCCAATTCCATGGCCGCAACCGTCATCATCGGCGGAAGCAATACCATCGATGTCGCCAAAGCGAATCAACTTGCGAGTTGGCTGGGCGAAGGCGATCTTGTTCTCACTCGAATCTTTGCGCACACGATCGGTGACGGGAAGACTGCGACGAGCGCGAATGGGTTCCACCCATCCGTCGACGGCCAAGGGCGCACGTTCACCGTCATCACCACCGATAACGGAGACTTGCTCGGCGGTTACAATCCTTTGAGCTGGAATACCAGCGAGGGCTATCATTTCGCGAACACGTTGCCGGAGCGGACCGCTTTCCTTTTCAATATCACCGGCGCAGCCGTGAAGTTCAACGAGCGGGGCGACGCTCCCGGTGCCTTCCAAACCTACAACTCGGGCGGCTTTGATCCCGTCGCAGGGCCGACGTTCGGCGGCGGGTTCGACCTTGCCACGAACAGCAGACTTAACAGCGGCTCAGTAAGCGCGTTCAGCTATGGTGCGGGCGTCCCCGGCCCGAATCTGCTCGCGAATTTTGGTCAGAGCAACTACGGCATCATTTTCGTCGACACGTTCCAAATCGGTAGCCCGGTGCCCGAACCCGCCTCGATCCTCGCGATCGGGCTTGGCGGCCTGCTTCTACGTCGCCGACGAAAGAACCGAGCCTAACCAACTCCGTCGACCCAATTTGGGCACCTGCGAAGGATTCTCTTCGCAGGTGCGTTCCTTCTTTTGTAAAGGGGGTAAAGCGTAAGGGGTAAAGCGGGGGAAACAGATCACCCTTCGACCGATTGGATCGTCCAGCGAAAACTGCCCAACTCCCAGACTCCCCCTTCCCTTTACCTCCTTACCCCTTACAAAAGAAGAAGCCCGCGAAGGGCACTTCGCGGGCTTTCCTTCCGAACAACCGGGTTGCGTTTAGCGCTGACCGATCTCCGGGTACGTGAGGTTCTTCTCGCCTTCGTAGATCACCGTCGGGCGGATGAGGCGGTTGTTGGCGAGCTGCTCGATCGCATGGGCGCTCCAGCCGCTGACTCGCGCGACTACGAAGATCGGCGTGTAGAGGTCGATGGGGATGCCCAGGAGGTAGTAGGCGTAGGCCGCCGGGAAGTCCACGTTCGGATGGAGATTCTTGCGGTCGAGCATGGTCTTCTCAAGAATGTCCGCGATGTCCCCAAACTTCGTGTTCCCCTGCTCTTGTCCAAGCTCTTTAGCGACCTTGGTCAAATACATCGCGCGGCTGTCGCCCTTCTTGTATTCGCGATGGCCGAAGCCCATGATCTTCTTCTTGGTGGCAAGCGCGTCGTCGATCCACGCCTGAGCGTTGCTCGCCTCGCCGATCTCGAGGATCATCTTCATCGCCTCTTCGTTCGCGCCACCGTGCAGCGGGCCGCGGAGCGTGCCGATTCCCGTCACCACGCCGCTGTAAAGATCGCTCAACGTCGCGCAAGTGACGCGGCAAGCGAAGGTCGAAGCGTTAAAGCCGTGCTCGGCGTACAGCGTGAGCGAAGCATCCATGACCTCGACGGTCTTGGCGATCGGCTCGGCGCCGGTGATCAGATAGAGGAAATTGGCCGCAATTCCCAAGTCCTTGCGCGGCTCGAGCGGCGCGAGACCCTGTCGGATGCGGTGCCCGTTTCCGACCATCGTGCCGGCCTTGGCCACGATGCGAATCGCTTTGCGGATATTGGCTTCGTTGTCGGTCGAGAGAACAGTGTAGTCCGGATCGAACGGCGCGAGCACCGAGTAAGCGGTCCGGATCGCGTCCATCGGATGCGTGTCCTTCGGCAGCGCCTTCAGCGCGGTGTACACGGCCTCGGGAACCTGATATTCCTCGGCGAGCGTCTTCTTGAACGCAGTAAGCTCGGCTTGAGTGGGCAGCTTCTTGTTGATCAGAAGATAAGCCGTCTGCTCGAAGGACCCCCTCTCGGCAAGGTCGTGGACATCGTAGCCTCGGTATTGCAGAGAACTGCGGTCGCTATCGATATCGGAGATCGTGCTAATGCCGGCAACGACTCCCTCAAGCCCGGGCGAGTAATTGTCGTATTTGTTGGCGGTAGGTGCGCTCATGGTTCTTCTTCGAATCAGTCAGGATTGAGGCCGAAGTTTACCCACCGCCGGACCGCCGACACTCTTGTCGGCCTCGCTCTTTCTGCCGCCTTGTGCGTTGCAGAGCCGACAGGAGTGTCAGCGCTCCGGCATCGGTCGGGTTTGGGAGCGCGCCGAGCTTGCTCGCCATTTGCCTAAAACCCGTTAATCCAGAACGAATCCTTCGCGTCGTAATCCGCGTAGTCGATCCGCTCGTACAACTCCGCCCGCGTCCGCATCCGGTCTAGCATCCCCGCCTGCGTGCCCGTCTTCAGTAGCTCCGCATACCCTTCGTCCAACGCCCGCAGCATCAGCCGGAATCCGGTCATTGGGTAGATCACCATCTGGTAGCCCATCTCGCCAAACCGTGACGCGGGGATGATTGGGGTTTTGCCGAACTCCGTCATGTTGGCCAAGAGCGGGCCACCGACCTCCGCGCGGAACGACTCGAACTCCGCCTCTGAGGTCAGCCCCTCGGGGAAGATCACGTCCGCTCCTGCGTCCACGTAAACCTGCGCCCGCATGATCGCGGCGTCGAGGCCTTCGACGCCGCGCGCGTCGGTCCGCGCGCAGATGATGAACGACGGGTCGCGTTTGCTATCCACCGCCGCGCGGATCTTCTGCGCCATCTCCAGTGCCGGGATCACTGCCTTGCCGTCGAGGTGGCCGCATCGCTTGGGCGACAGCTGGTCCTCCAGATGAATCCCCGCCAGCCCGGCACGCTCCATCTCGATCACCGTGCGCATCGTGTTCAACGCCTCGCCGAACCCGGTGTCCGCGTCTGACAGCACCGGAACGGGCGCGACCTGGGTCACCGTCGCCGCGACCTGCGCGAACTCGGTGAGAGATGCGAGCGCGATGTCGGGCACGCCGAGCAGAGCATTCGTAATCCCCGCTCCGCTCAGATACAGCGCCTGCGCCCCCGCCTTGTGCGCGGACACGGCCGAGATGCCGTTGAAAACGCCCGGCATCACCACGCATCCCTCGGACATCAAGCGGCGTAATTCGGCTCCCGGTGACGAAAGAATCGGTCGAAGCATGACGTCAAGCGTACCGGCAATCGCCTACTATGAACCCATGAAGGAAACGCCCGAGCCGCCTCCCGTTCAGCCGGTCGCGCCTCCTCCGGTCTTTCTGGAAGTGCCGAGCCAGGAGAATCAACTCCAACAGATCGCTGACAAGGTCGGGTTCGTCCCGAACCTGCGCCTCTCCGACAACCTGATCCAACTCGCCGCCTTGCTCGGTGGGATGCTGATCTTCGGGTTGGTCGGCTACGCGATGAGATGGGGCAGTGCGGACAGCCCCCTAATGGGAGCCGGCCTCGGCGCCATCGCCGGCATGTTGATCGGCACCTTCCTCGGCGGCGCCTACCTGGCGGTCAAGAACGCGATGCGAAAATAGCTCTAGCCTCAACACTCTCTCTGGCACGGCTCTTGCGGCGACAGCATCAATCCTGTCTGAGAGCCGAACATGTCAATCCTCATTCCTCTTCTTCTCTGCATCGCCACCATCGTCATGTTCTACACGACGCAGAAGCGAAAGCCCGAGCCGAAGATCGTCCGGCTTCCGGTGGCTCCAACCGAGAACGCCGACGAGATCGAATCAGAGCTTGCCACCCTCCGCGCTCGGCGCGAAGAGGTTCGATCTCGTCTTGTCCGCAGCGGTGACGTCATCGAACTCAAGAACATCAGCGTGATCTGCGAAAAGGGACATCGCCACAGCTTCAACCGCTTCATCCGCGACGCGAGCGGCGCACCTAGCGCCTACAGCCTGCTCGATAGCCGCAACCTCGCGTGCTACGACCACGACGGCAATTACGCCGGACCGAGCGCCTTTGGCCGAGCCGCCGGCGAGGGCCTCGGTTGGGTCAACGCCTGTTTCGGCTGCCCCACCTGCCAAGCTCAACGCTTCAGCTTCGCGATGCTCCGCCACAACGAATACACGACCTGCGGCAACCACCTGGTTCGCAAGGGCCTTGACGAGTGCCCCCTCTGCGCCGCCCTCGAGGTCTCGGCCAACGACGAGATGCACCTGCTTGCTCGACTCAGCAAGGTGCAGTTCCCGCAGCGCAAGGCTTCGTGAGCAGTGGCAGCGGCAGTGGCAGTGGCAGTGGCAGTGGCAGTGGCAGATCAGTGAGTGTATTTGTCATCCCGAGCGAGCCCTAGCGACATCGAGGGACCTGACAGGAATCGCCGAGCGTTGGCAGAGAAATCGAAACTGCCACTTCCGCACTACCACTACCACTACCACTACCACTACCACTACCACTACCACTACCAGTAGCGTAACAACCACCTTTACCATCACCACTACCCCTACCACTACCACTACCACTACCAGCTTTACAACACTCTACCCCTCTTTCTACTTAGAGCATTACCTACCTACACTTCCACCTTCACCACTACGTATACCTCTGACTCTATCTACATTTAACACTGCCCATACCCATACTCCCACCTACATCTTACGTTAATGCATCGACTGTTACGTTTTCTGAAGGATCATTATTGTCGTACCATGTATAAAGGATCGTTCAAACTGTGTACGAGGTAGTAGAAATTATTTTTGGACCAATACTTTTTGTTGAATTCCGTTACACATTAATTGGGCAAAAAAAGGTCACACATCCAATCTGAAACTGCTTTGCCGGAAAACAAAA
>JBBQPZ010000011.1:0-131723 GCA_038216655.1 Fimbriimonadales bacterium | reverse complement strand
TGCTCGCCCCCGCATCGATCTCCTGCAGAACCTTCACGATCTGCTCCTCCGAATATCGTTTCCTTGCTGCCATGTTCGTCTCCTATTTTGGAGCCGAATTCTATGATTCGAGGGTGGAAACTTTAAGGGGAACCGGTCAGGGGTTCCCCGCTTTCTCAAGCTCCTGATCGAGACTGAGGAGGGACGCCGGATCGCCTTCACCGACGGACGCCGCCTTGGGCGTCTGTGGCTGTCCGAGAATGCCGAATCCGATCCGCGCATCAAGAAACTCGGGTTCGACAGTCTCGACGAGCTTCCCGACGCCAAAAAGCTCCACGAACTGCTCGTCAAGCGCAAAGCGCCGCTCAAGGCGATCCTGCTCGACCAGGGCCTCTTTGCTGGCGTCGGCAACTGGGTCGCCGACGAGGCCCTCTACCAAGCCCACCTCGCCCCTAAACGCCTCGGCAACTCGCTAACCCTCAAAGAAGTCCAGTCCCTACGCGCCCACCTCCACGCCATCCTCCAAAAGGCCGTCGACACCGACGCGGACTACGAGCAATTCCCCGACACCTGGCTCTTTCACCACCGCTGGGGCGGTGGCAAAGGAGCGGAGATGATCGCAGGACGGCCCATCGTCCGTGAGACGGTCGGCGGGCGAACGACCGCCTGGGTCCCGAAGGTTCAGCGTTAGGAAGAGCCTGGAAAACTAGCCGGATCGAAACGACATGACTCCGCTTAAGACAGCGCCCGATATCGCTTAAGCACCTCACGTTCCCGGTCGGCGGGAGCAAATCCTGTTGTCATGATGTCAGTCAGATAGGGAAGGGAGGGGATGTAAAGCAACAACATCTGGTCGTTATCTGGATCGGAACTTGGCGGCATATTAGCAATGGTTAACTCGACGGTCGGACCTCCTAAATCTGAGTAGAACAAGAAGCGATAACGACCCCGGAAAGTGTGAGGCTCCGATCCACCTACACACTTCAGCACGAAATTTCCATCCAGGTTCAAACTCAATCTTTCGTCGACTGAACTACCATTCGTAAAGATCGAATGCCATTCCCGGGGAAAGGACATCGCCGCCGCGAGGCACAAAAAGGCCACCACAAGTCAAGGACTCATGGTGGCTGCTCTTTGTTGCCGGGCTCTTACTTTTCGCGAAGCGGGAGCCCCATTGCCTTCAAGAAGACACGGGCTTCGTCGTCGGTCTTCGAGCTGGTGCAGATTACGATGTCCATACCGCGAATGCGGTCGAACGTATCGTACGGGATCTCCGGGAACACGAGCTGTTCTTTCAGACCAAGGGCATAGTTGCCGCGGCCGTCGAAGCTGTTCGCACTCAGACCTTGGAAGTCACGAATACGGGGCAAAACCACTGTCGCGAGCTTATCGAAGAAGTGATACATCCGGTTACCGCGCAGGGTGACCTTCGCGCCAACTTCCATGCCTTCGCGAACTTTGAAGTTCGAGACGGCCTTTTTGGCCTTGGTAACGATCGGCTTCTGACCCGAGATGAGAGTCAAGTCACGCAGAGAATTCTCCTGGTGCTTGTCGCTCGTCTTTTCCTTGCTGCCCGTACCCATGTTGATCACGATCTTCTCGAGACGCGGGACCTGCATGATGGACTTGTAAGCGAAATGCTCGCGCATCTTAGGCACGACCTCTTCCGCATACTTCTTCTTAATTCGAGGCGCCGGCAGCTTGCCAACCGGACCCGACTCTTCCTGCTTATCTTTCTTTGCCATGGTTTCCTTATTTGCCTGATTTCCGACCAGGCCGGGCTGCGCAGTATTGAGTTTTGAGTATTCGAGAATTTCCTCTAATACTTAACACTCAATAGTTAGCACTGTCTGTTCTACTTCTTTTCCATCACGTCCGCGTTCGGTACGAGCTCTCCGCTCTTCTTTGCGAAACGAACGAGCTTGCCATCTTCAATGCGGCGGCCGACGCGGGTCGGCTGGTTGGTCTTCGGATCGAGGACCATCACGTTGCTGATGTGGAGCGGCGCCGGGAGCTGAATGCGGGCGCTCTTCTCGCCTTGCACCTTCGCCTTCCGGTGCTTGATGACCGCGTTCAGCGGGATCGGCTGCTCCGGATTCTCATCGTTCTCCTTGAGAATGATGACCTTCTGCTCCTTGGGGGACACGGCGGCAACGAAGCCGACCTCGCCCTTGTCCTTTCCTGAGATGATCATCACCTTGTCGCCCTTGCGGATCTTGACTTTGGTGTGCTTGGCTTTGAGCTTGAGTTCTGCTTTAGTAGGCATCAGACCACCTCCGGAGCGAGCGAAACGATCTTCATGAAGTTCTTATCGCGAAGTTCGCGGGCCACCGGGCCGAAAACGCGCGTGCCGCGCGGATCGTACTCGTTGTCCTTGGCCTTCTTCGTGACGAGAACGCAGGCGTTGTCGTCGAACCGAACGGTGCTCCCGTCGGCGCGGCGAGAAGCCTTCTTGGTCCGAACGATGACGGCCTGGATGACGTCGCCCTTCTTGACCGGCATGTTCGGCGTGGCAACCTTGACCGACGCGACGATGATGTCACCGACGCGACCGTATCGGGGCTGCGACCCCTTCAGAACGCGAATGCACATGACATCGCGCGCTCCACTGTTATCGGCCACCTTGAGCCGTGTAAATTGCTGAACCATTTTTGTTTTCCTGTCGCAGAGGCGAGTTCGGCTTATGGCCGGTTCGCTTGCTCAAAATTGTAAGGAGGTAAGGGGTAAGGGAGTAAGGCGGGGGGGGAGAGAGATTCAAGGGATTTCCCCCTTACCGCCTTACCCCTTCACCGCCTTAAGCGTTTACTTGACCTTCTCCAAAATCTGCGTGACCCGCCAGCGCTTGTCCTTGCTGATGGGGCGCGTTTCCATGATTTCGACGCGGTCGCCTTCGTCGCACCCGAGGATATCGTGTGCCTTGAACTTCTTCGACCGGATAACGACCTTGCCGTAGATCGGGTGCTGCGTACGTCGAGCAATCTCGACGACGACCGTCTTGTCCATCTTGTTGGACACGACGAGCCCTTCTCGCACCTTGCGGCGCCCGCGATCGGCTTCCGTCTCGACAGGAGTCGTTACGGCTTCTTTCTTCACCTTCGGCGCCTTGACGACCTTCGGCTTGGCGGTTTCGGTGGCGGCTGCTTTAGCCATTACGAATTACCTCGCTTCTTCTCGGTGATGAGCGTGAGCATCCGCGCGATGTTGTGGCGGCGAGTCTTGAGGCCCGCGGTGTCCGTCGTTTGACGAAACACCAAGTCGCGGCGGGCTTTGTACAGCGCCGCGCGCTCCTGCGCGATCATCTCTTCAAGCTCCGGAACGCTCTTCTCGCGGAGATCTGCAACTTTTGTATCTTTCATGGTCTTTATTCGGCGGCCGCTTCCTCGGTGCGGGTGGCTACGGCGGCCGTCTCGAGGTCTGCCTTGACGGCAAACTTGCAGCGAATCGGAAGCTTGTGGATGGCAAGGCGCATGGCTTCTTTGGCCACATCGACCGCGACGCCGTTCATCTCGAACAGCACGCGACCGGGCTTAACCACCGCGACCCAACCTTCTACCGGTGCCTTACCCTTACCCATACGGGTTTCGAGTGGCTTCTTGGTGTAGGACTTGTCAGGGAAGATTCGAATCCAGACCTTTCCGCCGCGCTTGATGTGGCGCGTCATGGCGATACGGGCAGATTCGATCTGGCGGCTGGTAATCCAGGCCGGCTCCATCGCAACGATCGCGAACTCGCCGAACGAGATTCGATTTCCCTGCGTGGCCGGACCCTTCATCCGTCCGCGGTGCATCTTTCGACGCCCTTCTTTAACTCGCTTGGGCATCAACATTTAGGCTTCACTTCCTTCGGTCTTGGCCGGGGCCTCAGCTTCGGGAGTCTTCGTCGCGGCGAACGCCGCGGGAGTTTCCTCAGCGCGGGCCGGGCGAGGAGCGCGGGGCTCGCGGCGCATATTGTTGTCGTCGTCCGGTCGCATACGGCGCTCGGGGAGAACTTCACCCTTGTAGATCCAGACCTTACAGCCTACTGATCCGTAAACGGTGCGCGCGGTTGCCTGTCCGTAGTCGATGTCGGCACGGAGCGTGTGAAGCGGGATCTTTCCCGTCTTGTCACCCTCTCGGCGAGCGATTTCCGAACCACCTAAGCGACCCGAGACTTGAACCTTGATGCCGCGACCGTTGAGTCGCATGCAGCGGGTCATCGCCTGGCGCATCGCACGACGGTGGCTGATTCGCTTCTCAAGCTGGGCGCAGATGTTCTCGGCGACGAGCTGAGCATCGAGCTCCGGTTGGCGAACCTCGGTGACGTTCACCTGAACGACGTTCGTCTTGTCAACCTTGCGAACCAGCATGTTCAGCCGATCCGTAAGCTCGTCGATTCCCTTGCCGCCGCGACCGATGATCGCACCGGGGCGGGCAGTGAAGATGTTCACCTTGACGCGGTTGGCGGCTCGTTCGATCTCCACGCGGGAGACGTTGCCGAGGCCGACGCGGCTCTTGATGAAGTGCCGGATCTGGTGATCCTGCTCAAGGGCGGACTTGTAGCCCTTCTTGTTGAAATACCAATGGCTGTCAAAGCCACGAATCACGCCGACGCGCAGGCCGACTGGATGAATTTTCTGACCCACGGTTAGTTGTTCTCCTTTTGGTCTTCGGTCGACGCTCCCTCTTCAGGAGCTTCTGATTCGGTCACCGGGGTCGCTTCTTCCGCAACCGAGGCCGCTGTCTCTTCGACAGCGGCCTCAGGAGCGACGACTTCGGTTACTTCTTCTTCGGCAACTTTACTGGCCTTGGCGGGGGCGGCGATCGTAGGACCGGCAGCCTTCTTGCCTTTAGCCGTTGCAAAGGTCGGTCGGACCTTCGCCTTCGTGCCGTGCGGCTTGACCGCAATCTTCGGATCCTGGTCTTCGACGGTCACCGTGATGTGACTCGACTTCTTGACGATCCGGTTGCCACGACCCATGGCGCGAGCCTGCATCCGCTTGAGGCGGGGCCCTTCATCCACAGTAATTGCGGAGATCACGAGTCGGTCAACCGACAAACCGTTGTTCTCCTGGGCGTTGGCCATAGCGCTGATTAGCACTTTGCGCAGCATCTTCGCACCCTTCGAGGTGTGATAGCGCAGGAGTGCCGCCGCGTGGTTCGCCGTCTTGCCACGAATCTCGTCCGCAATGATCCGGACCTTTCGCGGCTGAACCCGCATGTATTTTCCGACTGCTTTAACTTCCATCTTCTTTAAACCTAGAGGCGGTCCGGCGCTGTACGCAAAGGCCGCTTAGTGTACCGCGAGAAGGTGTGGCGACGGCGTCAGTTGAACCTAACACCTAACACCTAACACTCTCCTTAGCGAATCTTCGTCCCCCTGTCGACCATCTGTCCGGCATGGCCTCGGTAGGTACGAGTCGGAGCGAATTCTCCGAGCTTGTGTCCAATCATGTTCTCGGTGACGAACACCGGAACGTGCTTGCGTCCGTCATGGACGGCAAACGTGTGGCCAACCATGTCGGGAGTGATCGTCGAGCGTCGCGACCAGGTCTTGATCAGCCGCTTCTCACCGCTCGCATTCAATGCGTCCACCTTTTTCATCAGGTGGTCGTCCACGAAGAAACCTTTTTTTAAACTTCTTGCCATTCTCTATCGGGCGCTCGGAATCGTTGTCAACCTGCGGATCGTCCGATCAACAAGCCGACGCCGTTCCAAAGACGCCTTCCTCCTGTGGGTACCGTCCCCGATCTGAGATCGGAGGGCAGTGCACTGCACCCAGCCATGGGCCGGGCCGAAAGAATATACCCGATTAGAATGGGCCGCGCGCTAGGGGGAGAGCGTTGGGTTCGGAGGCGTTGGGGCAGAGCGGAAGTGTTAGGTGTTTGGAACCCGATGCTCGGTGGCTATTCGCTCTGGGTTCCCGCCGTGATATCTACCCAATCCTTCGTAGTCACCCGAGTTAAAGCCTCCCTTGAGGGAGGTTGGAGGGTGAACTGCTGACACCCTTAGACGGCGAAGACTGAGTTCCCGCTGACATCGTGACCACCTCGAAAGATTTCGCGGTCGCCTGTTCGAAGTTGCCCACTTTGCTAAAGAACCATTCTATAGTTGACTTGCAGAGGTAACCAATGCTGATTGCCGCCGTCGCCATCGTTTTTTCTTTACACGCTCCGCCGAAGCACTATACGGGCATCGGGAACTACCACCGACCGGTGACCACCCAAAGCGTCGAAGCGCAGGCCTATTTCGACCAAGGTCTGGCCTTCCTTTACGGGTTCAACAAGGAAGCAGCATGCGACGCTTTTAAGGAAGCGGCGCGACTCGATCCCGATTGCGCGATGGCGTACTGGGGCATCGCGATGGCCGATGGGCCGGATATTAACGCCCCGACCATCGGTTCCGAATCTGAAAAGGAAGCCACCGAATCGCTCGCTAAGGCAAAACAAGCTCACGCCAGCGAGGTCGAACGGCAGTTGGTCAACGCGGCGATCCTGAGATACCAGAGCCCGCCGCCTAACGACCAATCCCCTCTCTACCAAAACTACGCGAGCAAGATGCGGGAGGTCTGGCACAACTTCCCCACCGACCCCGACGTAGGCGCGGCCTTCGCCGAGTCGATGATGGACCTTCATCCCTGGGCGCAGTGGCATCGCGACGGAACCCCCGAGGAAGGCACGCTCGAGATCATCGACACGATCCGTGCCGTGCTCAAGGTCTCCCCCGATAACCCCCTCGCCCTCCATATGTACATCCACGCCGCCGAGGCCGGGCCGCATCCGGAGTGGGCCGAGCCAAGCGCCGACCGGCTCCTCAATCTTCTGCCGGGCGTCAGCCACATGGTCCACATGCCCAGCCACACCTACGTTCGCATCGGACGTTGGCAAGACGCCATCGACTCCAACGCCGCCGCGATCAAGGCCAATCTCACCGGCGCCGGGCTTAGCGACCCGTACGGCAGGCACAACCAGGAGATGCTCGCGTACGCCGCGATGATGATCGGGCAGCGGAAGCTGGCGGTGGACGCGGTCGACAAGATGTTCACCTCACTCCGTCAGGGGAAACTTGAGGCGGTCGATCGGGCGAACGACGGATACACGCCAATGACCCTCGAAGTGCGGGTTCGATTCGGGCTTTGGGATGAGATCCTCGCGATCCCGGAATCGTCCCAACCATGGCCGCTCGGCCGCGCCGTACGCCATTACGCCAGAGGCATCGCGTTTGCCGCTAAAGGAAATCTCCCCGACGCCCTCGCTGAGCAGAAGGCGTTCGAAGCCGCCGCCCCCGCGGCGGGCACGGGCCAAGTCGGGCGGAGTTCCGGCATAACCATCGTCGAGATCTGCCGCCACATGCTCGCCGGAGAGATCGCTCTCGCCCAAGACCACAACGACCAAGCCGTCCAAGAGCTCACCCTCGCGGTAAAGGCCGAGGACAATCTGGGCTACGACGAGCCGCCCGACTGGATCATGCCCACCCGCCACGCCCTCGGTGCCGTGCTGGTGAAGGCGAAGCGGTACAAGGAGGCGGAGGCGGTCTACCGCGCCGACCTCGCCAACCTCCCCCACAACGGCTGGGCCCTGTATGGGCTTTCGAAATCGCTGCAAGCCCAGGGTCAGACGGCCGCATCGAAAGCATCGCTTGCTGAGTTCAAGAGAGTCTGGGCAAAGTCCGACACCCCCATCGTGTCGTCCTGCATGTGCGTGCGGTGAGGCAGAAGGTGTTAGGTGTTTAGGTGTTCCGATGCCTCAGAACACTTCAGCGATCCCGATACCAGCCGACAGAAGCCAGTGTCCTGAGGCTTGACGGAGACCTGCGAAATTAGCCTCAAGACACCTTGCGATGGCAAATGACGACGTTGTGCCAGCAGTATTTTGAAACATCAAGCACTGCTGGGCGAAGCAGAAGTATGATCCACTAATGCTTGCGCTTCTGGCTGTTGTTGCGACACGTGGCTTACCCCCGAAGCTTGTGGGACAAGTTCCAAATGAAGCTGCCTACCTCAGACCGTTTCTGCCTCCCGAAACGGGCGATTACGATTTCTTCATGCTGGACGCTGCGGGGGTGGTGCACGTAAATCGGCCATCATTGGGCCGCTATATAAAGCTTGCCCGTCCGGTAAAGGGCCATCGCAACTTATTTAGAGATCAGATTTCCGGCGAAACGTTCGTGCCTTCGAACCCGGTCACGACGTTCGGCGGCTAGGATTTCTCTTCAGCGCCCAACACCAAAAAAGCCCCCACACCCTAAAGGGTGCAGAGGCTTTCCCGACGTTAAGGCTGCTCTTACTTCGAACCGCGGCGACGTACGATGTATTGATTCGTTCGCTTGTTGTGCCGGGTCTTCGTACCGAGCGCCTTGTTGCCCCAGCGGTCAACGGGGCCCTTCTTACGGCCGACCGGCGACTTGGCTTCACCACCACCATGCGGGTGGTCTCGCGGGGACTTAACGACACCGCGAACGTGGGGCTTGCGACCGAGGTTGCGGTTCTTACCGGCCTTACCGATCGATTCGTTCTCGTGCTCCGCGTTACCGACTTCGCCGATCGTCGCTTTACACGTGTTGTGAACCATTCGCATTTCGCCGCTGGGCAGACGAAGGGTGACATAGTTGCCTTCCTTAGCCATGACCTGAGCGGATGCGCCGGCGGAACGGACCATCTGGCCGCCCTTGTTCGGCTGGAGCTCGATGTTGTGCACGAGCGTACCGAGCGGGACGTTCTTGAGCATCAAGCAGTTGCCGGGGAGGATGTCCGCCCCTTCGCCGCTCTGGATGCGCGTGCCGACTTCGAGGCCCTTCGGGGCCAGGATGTAGCGCTTCTCGCCGTCCATGTAGTGGAGCAGGCAGATGCGGCAGGTGCGGTTCGGATCGTATTCGATCGAAGCGACCTTGGCGATGATGCCGTCCTTGTTCCGCTTGAAGTCGATGATTCGATACTTCTGCTTGTGACCGCCACCGACGTTGACCGACGTGACGCGGCCGTAGCTGTTGCGTCCACCGGAACTCGGTTTGGCGGCAAGGAGGGTCTTTTCCGGCTTGCCTTTGGTGACCTCGGAGTACGTAGCCGTCGCCATAAAGCGACGACCCGGCGAGGTCGGTTTCATTCTTTTGGTTGGCATCTTAGACTCCGTAATCCTCGAGCATCTGCCCCTTCGCGAGCGTCACGATCGCCTTCTTGCGGTCCGGCTGGTAGCCGACGCTCTTTTGGCCGCGACGTCGCTTCTTGCCCAGCACCTTAATGGTGCGGACCGAAGTGATCTCGATCAGGTCATCGCTCTTCTTCTTCTTGCCCGAGTTGTAGATCGCTTCCAGAGCGGCCTTGATCTCCAACTTGTTGGCATCCGTAGCGACGATGAACGTGTACTTGCGAACCAGCTCTTTCTCTTCGCGGATCTTCGCGTCGCCATACGAAAGGGCGACCGACTTTTCCGTGATGTGGGGCTGGACGATAATGTTATGCGGATCCTTCATTAAGCCCAGACCTCCTCAATCTTCGCCAGGGCTTCCTGGGCGATGACGACCTTGTGAGCCACGATGACGTCGCGAGCAGAGAACGCCTGCGTCTTCGCGCCTTCCTCATTCGACGGGGCGGTGCGCACCGTGACCTGGGGAATGTTGCGGAAGCACTTGAGCGTGACTTCGTCGTATTTCGGCAGGATGATCAGTACGCGGCGGACGTTGTCCACCCCGAGGGCGACGAGCATGCTGCTCGCTTCCTTGGTCTTCGGCTCGGCGAACACGATGCTGTCCGCGAGGATCAGGTCGCCCTTGACGACCTTCTCGTTGAGCGCGCCGAGGATCGCCTGAATGCGCTCCTTCTTGTTGAGGCCCTTGGTGTAATCGCGCGGCTTGACCGCCATCGCCATACCGCCATGGGTGTAGTGCGGAGCGGAGACCGTACCCTGTCGGGCGTTACCGGTCTTCTTCTGCTTGTACGGCTTGCGACCGCCGCCCCGAACTTCGCTTCGGGTCTTGGCGCTCTGGGTGCCCTGGCGCTTGTTGGCTTCCTCAGCGACCACCGCGCGATGAACCGTCGTCATTGACGGGTTCGCGGTGGTGATCGCCGTGCTCAGCTCATGCTTGCCAACGGACTTTCCAGCCTTGTTCTTAACTTCGATATTGGCCATGGTTATCTCGCCGCCTTGTTGATGACCACGAGCGCGCCGTTCGGACCGGGCACGCTGCCATCGACGAGGATCAGATTTCGCTCGGCGTCGACCTTCACGACCTTGAGGCCCTTCTGCGTCACCTGAGCGTCGCCCATGTGACCCGGCTTGCGGACGCCCTTGAAGACGCGCTGCGGACCCGTTGCACCGCTCGAGAGCGGGCGTCGGTGAGTCATGTAGCCGTGGGTCATGTGCTGACCCTTAAAGTGATAGCGCTTCACGCCGCCCGCGAAACCGCGGCCTTTGCTGTCGCCCGTCACGGTGACCTTGTCGCCCTCGGCGAAGATATCCGCCTTGAACTCTTGGCCCAGCTCAATTCCATCGGTGGCATCGACACGGAACTCGCGCAGAGTGCGCAGATTCTTGCCGACGCCCGCCTTCTTCAGATGGCCGTACTTGGGGAAGGTCAAGTGCTTGTCCTTCGCCTCGCCGAAACCGACCTGAACGGCGGTGTAGTTGTCAATTTCTTGGGTCTTGATCTGCGTGATGTATACGGGTCCCGCTTGAATAACGGTAACCGGAACCATCCGCCCATCATCCGTAAAGAGATGGGTCATGCCGACCTTGGTGCCCAGGATTCCCTGTAGCATTTTTTTCATTCACCTGCTTCGCTTCCACTGCCGCAAACGTCTTGTCGGATAGATCGCTCTATCTCGGCGTTGCCCTCGCTCTTCCCAAAAAGAGAAGTGGGGTCACCCAGACGTCGCCGCTTTGAAGCGTCGTTCGAGCCTCAGACACGCGCAAAAGCGCGCCCTAACGACACGAGATCGGATAATACCCGACACCGTAGGCTCATGTCGCCTGCCTCTGGACCTCGCGCATAATCGGGACATCCTGACTCTGCCACCCGTCGCCCGATATCGGCCCTGGCTCACCGGCACCTACAGCGTGGCTCCCGGCCTCCGCCCTTTGAGCACTGACTCCGGCAACGGAGATGCGGATATCCGGCTGATTCAGATTGACGAGGAGTTCCACCGATATCGGGTGAACAAGGAAGCCTGCTACTTGGAGAACCGAGCCAAATACTGGCTGACCCGCGACCTGGCTCCGAACGTCATGGCCGCCGCCGCTGCCGCAATTGGGCAGCATCTCTCCAGCGACTACCCCGATCTCTTCGAGGTTGGCGAACAAAGCCTCACGAGCCAGATCACTGGCGAACGGATCGTCTGGACACCAGCGGGGGAACTCGATTCGGCAGCCAGCCGTGTGCCCTCGGAGGTTGATCAGCTCCTGGAAGCAATCGCGTTCCAGATCCAGGCCGACCTCGCCGTCGTGGTTCGAGATGCGGACGGGGGGGATCGAATTGCCGCTCTCCACCTTTGTTCCCCAAGCCACTGGGCGGGAGCGGACAAGATCGGCCGTTCGTTCTTTCAGACTCACACCCCCGTGCCCGCCTTCGACGCCGTCAACGCGGTGGCGGCGAAGCTGGTCAAGACCATCGTCGAGCAAGGCCCCTTCGTCCGGTTCGTGTGGGGGGTCGAGTCGGACGATCGCCTCAACCACCACCCCTTGTCGCCACCCGATTGGGATCAAGAGGAGTGGTGGGGACGTCGATTTGACCGCGGCCGATTCTGGGTCCGCACCGAGCGCCAGACGATCCTCGGCCTGCCCAAGGTCAATGCGGCCCTGTTTTTCATCCACGTCCAAACCCTGCCGGGCCCCGAGGTCCTCGCGGACGAAGAGTTGCGCACCGCTCTCCTTGGCGGCCTGCAGTCGATGTCACTGGAGGCAAGAGCGTACAAAGGAGTCAATCAGCATTTTGACGCGCTTGTCGGGCTCCTCAACCCCTGAACACTCTCAATACTCGAGACTGTCCCAGGGGTTAGACCTTCTCCAACTTCCGATGCGGCTCGGCTGGCAACTCGACTGCGATCCCGTCGCCCGGCATCACATCGCCGCCGATCAGCACGATTGCCATCACTCCGGCCTTCCGGATGAGACCGCCTTCCGAGTCGCGGTCCAGGCAAGCCGCCATCATTCCCGATTGAAAGTTGTCGATCTGTGAGCAGGGGTTCCGCAGCCCGGTGAGTTCGACCACGGCGGTTTCCCCTAAGAACAGCCTTGCCCCCGTTGGCAACCCCAGCAGATCCAGGCCGCGCGTAGTGACATTCTCTCCCATCTGGCCGGGGGCGACCAAAAATCGCTGTGAACGAAGCTCGTCCAGGAGTTCAGCGTGGATGAGGTGAACCTGTCGCAAGTTGGGCTGGTCCGGGTTGGCCGTAACGCGAGAGCGGTGCTTGATCATCGTCCCCGAGTGGGCATCTCCCTCCACTCCGATGCCCGCGACCAGGCGAATCGAAAGGCAATTGATCTTCGAAAACGAGTGAGCCGCACTTTGGCTGACCGCGACCACGATGCCGGTTTCCATTCAGCTATTACACCGCAAGGCGACTCACTGAGCAGAGTCGGGGCATTCCTCGACGATCACCGACGGGCAGCGGCCCGATTCGCCGTGCCCTAGTCCGAGCTTCTTCAGGAGAGCCGACAACTGGTCTTGCTCCGCAGCGGTCAGCACGGATGCTTCCTTTGCCACCGCCCGCGCGAAGATCGGGAACGCGGCGTCGATCTTCTCACGGCCGAGTTCGGTCAGGTGGATCCATTGGACCCGGCGATCCGATGGACAGCGCTCCCGTCTGATTAGGCCCTCCCGGTCCAGGTTCTCGATCACCACGGACAGGTTGTTCCGACTCTTAAGATGCTTGGCCGCAAGTTGGCTGGGGGTGGCGGGTCCGAGATGGAGCAGGGTCTCAAGGACTCCGAATTGGGTGGGGGTCAGCCCGGCTTTGGACATCGGAACCCCGGCGCGGGCGAAGAACGAGTCCCCGGCGCGGGCTAGCTTGATGAACAGATCGAGCGCGCGCTGCTCTTCGGCGGTCCCTTTGTAGTGCGTTGGCATCGGTTCTCCCGGGCTTCGTCGCTCCGGCTTTGGATCAGGGCTAAGACTTTTCAAGGATATCTCGTTAGGGCTTGACAATATTTAATTCCATATGTGATCATACCATCTAGAACTGGTTATGAACAACCAACTCCAACCAAACCGACCGAACCGCAGTGAATGTCGCGCTCCTTTCGATCCGCATCATCGTCGGCATCATCTTCCTCGCCCACGGCTCGCAGAAGCTGCTTGGCGCTTTCGGCGGAGACGGGCTCGCCGCGACCGCCGCTCACATGGGAACCGCTCGGCTACTTCGTCACTGCGGGTGAGTTCTTCGGTGGACTGGGCCTGATCGTGGGGATTCTTCCCCGCTTCTCCGCATCCGCACTCATCGTCACGATGATCGGCGCGATCGTTACCGTCCACGGGAAGAACGGATTCTTTGCCCAGGCTGGCGGGTTCGAATACCCCCTCGCGCTCATCGGGCTCCTCTTGCCGATCGTTATCGCCGGCCCCGGTGCCTATGCGATCAGCGAACAAATCTCCTTCGGCCGCCTTCTCAAGACCGGTACCCAACACTAAAACCAACATGAATAAGAAACCTCTGATCACCCTCGCCGCCCTGCCAATCCTCGCCGCCGGCTACATCGCCTTCCACCCCGGAGTCGCGTACGCCGAGACACCGCTTGCCAAGCTCGCGCCCACCGCCTTCCAGGACCCCGGTGCCTACACCGTCGATCCGATGCACACCTGCGTGGGCTTCGATATCGGACACCTCGGGCTATCGCGGGTCCAAGGTCGGTTCTCGAAGCTGTCCGGCTCGCTCCAAGCGGATTTGAAGGACCTCACCAAGTCCTCGGTCGAGATCACAATGCAGGCTGACTCGGTGGACACTGCCGTTGCCCCTCGCGACGCCGATCTAAGGTCGAAGAACTTCTTCGAGGTCGAGAAGTATCCGACCCTTGCCTTCAAGAGCACCAAGATCCGCAAGCACGGCAGCGGGTACGTCGCCGACGGCGACCTGACGATCCGGGGCATCACCAAGACGGTCTCCCTGCCTTTCAAGAAATACGGACCGATCCAAGACCCGTGGGGCGGCACCCGCATCGGCGTGGTCGCCGACCCGATTGTGGTTCACCGCAAGGACTTCGGGATGACGTTCGACCAGGAGACCGTCTCGGACGATGTCACCGTCCGCATCTCGCTTGAAGCGACGCTCAACAAGCCCGCTAAGTAATCGCTCGTGAAAGCTCTGTCGCGCGGTCTTGCACGGCGGGTCTTTCTATTGGCTGGGCCGGAATCCTTAATGGATAGAAGTCGTCATAACGCCAGGACCCTTCGGGACACTAACTTATGATGATCACTGCCGCGCTTGCCAGCCTTCTCGCCATGCACACTGGAGGGGTGATCCTGCCTGATCCGGCCCAGGCCTTCGCGAGCCGCTTCAATGCCTTTGGCGCGCGTCTTTGGCAAGCCCAGCACCTTGCCGAGGCGAATCAGGCGGTTGCGCCGCTCAGTGTCGGCGTCTGCCTCTCCATGCTGATCGACGGTGCGAATCAGCCCACCCGCGGCCAGATCGCCGGCACCCTGGGGTTCGATGGCGCTTCGTCCGCAGGAATCGACGAAGGGATCCGGGACCTGGTGGCCTCGCTCAAGAGCGCATCGGGCAACAGCTTTACGATGGCCAACGGGATCTGGGCCAAGGGCGGATTGAAGGTGGAATCGGACTACCAGTCCAAGATTCACAACGTCTTCGGGGGAGAGATTCGACGCTTCGGGGTTCCCGACGCCGCGATGCTGCGTGAGGTGAACGGCTGGGTCAAGTCGCACACCAAGAACCGAATCCCGAAGATCTTCGATAGCCTCGACCCGCTGACCTCGGTCGTCCTCGTGAATGCGCTCACTTTCGACGGCAAGTGGACCAAGCCCTTCGACAAGAGCCTAACGCGCAACAACGTGTTTCACGCGGTTGGGGGCGAGATTGAGGTACCGACGATGCATCAGGCTGGCCACTACACGTTCGAAGAGCAAGGCACCACGAAAACTCTGAGCCTGCCCTACGAAGGAGATCGGTCCGAGATGAAGTTCATTCTCCCCGGTGAGGGACAGTCGCCCTCGCAGGCGATGACCCAATGGCTGAAGAATCCGAAACCAGTCCCTGGAAATGGCCGCATGGCCACCCGCATCGCGATCCCCAAGTTCAAGATCGAGTGCACGTACGACCTGAAGCCGGCGCTCGGTGCAATGGGACTCGCACCGCTTTATCGGGATGCCAAGTTCGGTCGGATTGCGGCGGACCTCAATCGCCAAACCAAGATCGATCAGATCCAGCACCGGACCTACATCAAGGTGGATGAGGAAGGCACGAAGGCGGCGGCCGCAACGGGGATCGGGATGACCACCCGCGCCATGCTGCAGCCCGTCGAGTTCATCCTCGACCGCCCGTTCGCCTACGCGATCGTCGACAAGAAGACCGGCGTCATCGTGATGATGGGAACCGTTTTTAAGCCGGAGGCTTGAGAATGGTGAATCGTGAATCGTGGAGGTCTTTGCAAAATTCGGGCTGGGCTGACGAATCACGAATTCACCAACTCCGTCCTAACTGGTTGACCAAAATCGATCCCAAGCACATAGAGGCATGACGAGAAAACTCTGCCCAAGCGCCACCCCTCCGAAGTCTTGCCGGATTGCCAACGTGGGTAAGCAGTGTGAGTGAGTGAAAATCGGGAAATCTCGCCCGCCCGGTAGCTTCTGAACGGTCAAGCACGTCGATCTGCACGGAGTTCGGTTCCCTCTCCCCGCACGGCTCTTGCCATCGCCACAAAGTCTGTCGGGCGGGAGAGGGTTAGGGTGAAGGGCACTGCGAAGCTTTGAATATTGCAAAAGACCTCCGTGAATCGTGAATCGTGAATCGTGAATCGTGAATCGTGAATCGTGAATCGTGAATCGTGAATCGTGAATCGTGAATCGTGAATCGTGAATCGTGAATCGTGAATCGTGAATCGTTGGATGGGATGGTCTGTCCCCTCCGTTCGATTCGCGATTCTCTATTTACCATTCTCCATTCTCTCGTTTCTCCATTCACCCTTTACGAACTTGCCTTGCCGTATCGAGCGCAATCTCCACGTAAGCCCGAACGAACCTTGCCGCGCGGCACGTTAGATCGGTAGAACTACCAGGGGAGGGCGAGGCCGCGTTGCGGAATCCTTCCATTGGATTGACGATGTTGCGCCGACTCCTGCCCTGTCTGCTGCTTGCCGTAGCCACCCTGTGCCAAGGCTCGGTGGCGTATTACCGCAGCTATGGCCCGCGCAACGTCACCCGGCTCTCCCGGCCGACCGTCGCCTGGGAAGTCTGGCCCTCCGAAGGGGCGAAAGTTACCAGCGTCGAGATGCGACTCAACGGGAATCCCGTTAGGGCCCACTACGATGCCGAGCACCGGTCCCTTGCCTACACTCCCGAGTCGGCCCTCAGCCCGGGCGAGTACAGCGTCGCTGCCAAGGTCACCGTTGATGAGCACCTAGTCGTCAGCCGCGCCTGGTCGTTTCGAGTTTCGACCGACACCATTGGTCGGCTCGAGCCGCCTAACGCCCACCAGATGCAAATCTTGGATGAGGTTAACGAGTTCAGAAATTCCTTGGGCCTCGGACCCGTGCATCTCGACGACCGCCTAAATGCGGCCGCGGTCGCGCACTCGGCTTACCTCCGACGGAACCATGCTTCGGGTCACTACGAGCAGGCGAACGATCCTGGCTACACGGGCAACTCGCCGGGGGACCGGATGGAGGCCTTCGGCTACTTTGGGTCGAGCTACGAGGACGTGTGCACCGGCTCGAAGTCATCGAATGAAGCTCTGCACTTGCTGTTCGATGCCCCGTACCACCGGATTCCCTTCATGTCGCCGGGGGACGTCCCGATCGGGGGAGCCTACGACAACGGGTGTCTGACGCTCCAATTCGGGATGAGCGAATCCGCCAAGACCGTAGTCTCTCCGGCCGCGGGCGAAACCGGCGTCGCGACCGACTGGACCCAGCCCGAGCATCCCGATCCGATGCGGATGCATTCGCACACCGGACCCGTCGGGTATCCGATCGTCTTCGCCGCCTTCGGCGCAAACGAGCCGATCAAGGTCCAGAGCGCGACGATCACGTACGGCGATGGCCACGCCGTTCCGCTGTTTCTGAATTCACCGGAGAACGACGACCACCTGGACAACGCCGCAATCTTGATCCCGAAGAACCCGCTTGCAGGCTCGACTACGTATCGCGTGGAGGTCCGGGCGCAGGACAGCGCGGGTCGAGAACTCTCCCGATCCTGGTCGTTCCGCACCCGCGCCGAGTAGAGCTTCGGTTAGGCAGGAACCGCGATCGCGGTCATCAGCTCTTTCATGTCGGAGACTTCGAGCGTGTTCTCGCCCTTGGTCCACTTGTCCGGATCTTCGTAGTGAATATCGAACGTCATGTGGTGCGAGTCGTGACCCGGCTTGATCTCAATGAACGCTTCTCCGTTCTTCACCGTGACCGGATGGGCGGTCTCGGTAAACAACGATCGAAGCTCGTCGACCGAGCAGTGCAAATCATGCAGATTGCCCAGGGACTTGTCGAATGGGTCCAACACCGACAGCACAGCGGCTCCCTGCGCGTCGACGGTGACCTGCAGCCGAAGCTGCGAAGGCGCTCCGAAAGGAATGGTGTTGTGGTAAACCATATCCCCAACATAACACAACATCCCGGCATTTAAATCGCTTTTTCTTGCCGATCTGTTGATGTTTTTGTCCTGAACCGTAAAAGTATCGATTAGCTGCTGGTAACCAGAATCAGAGCTCCGATTTTTCATGGACCGATGTACCGACCCGCGAGGCGGGTCCATGCGTCCTTTTCGATCCTAAGAACGCGAGAACTTTCCAAGGTCCCTGCCGTACGATGTAAGGGAATGGAACGAACCTCGCGCTGGATTTTGATCTCCGGGTTGGCCGCTTTTTCCACGATCTGCGCTTGTCGGAGCGCTTCTCCACAGCCCCCGACCGCGAAGACCCTTACGGGTCAGCAGGCTTTGGGCGATTGGACGACCGATGCCCCGGGCGTCAGAAGGCTCATTACCGTCGCGGACATGCCCGCCCCTTATGCGACGCGCAACGTCGATAACGGCCCTCAATTGATCCCCCGCCCGGATGGCGCATGGCCTAAGGTGCCTGCTGGCTTCAAGGTCGATCTTTACATCAGCGGCCTGAATAACCCACGCGAGATCGTGACCGCACCGAACGGAGACCTGTTTATCGCCGAGTCCGGCCCGGGACGGGTGCGGTTGCTTCGCGGCCGCACCGCCGATGGAAAGCCGGAGACCAACGAGGTATTCGCCAGTGGTCTCACCCAGCCCTTCGGGATTACGTTCTATCCTCATGGCCCCAAGCCGGAGTGGATCTACATCGCCAATACCGACACCGTAGTGCGCTTCCCGTATAAGAACGGCCAGTTGCATGCCGAGGGTCAACCGGAAATGATCGTGCCCAACCTTCCCGGCGGGGGCCGACTCCGGGGCGGGGGACACTGGACCCGGGACATCCGGTTCCGGGCCGACGGCAAGAAGATGTACGTCTCGGTTGGCTCGATTTCCAACGACCACGAGGATCCACGTGCCCCCGACGAGCGCCGCGCAGATATCCTGGAGTTCGATCCCGACGGGAAGAACGAGCGAATCTACGCCTACGGCATCCGCAACGCGGTCGGACTTGCAATCCACCCGCAAACCAAAGACCTGTGGTGCTCGGTCAACGAGCGCGACAACCTGGGCGACCACCTCGTCCCGGACTACATCACCCGGGTGAAGGAAGGCGGATTCTACGGCTGGCCCTGGTTCTACATCGGCGATCACCAGGATCCCCGCCATCCCGGTGCCCATCCTGAGTTAAAGAGCAAGGCGCTCGTGCCCGACGTGCTCGTGCAGTCACACATGGCGTCCCTCTGCATGGATTTCTACACCGGCTCGACCTTCCCCAAGGAGTATGTGAACGACGGATTCGCGGCACAGCACGGCTCGTGGAATCGCGCCCGCCGCACGGGCTACAAGCTGATTCGCGTGCCGCTCAAAAACGGCGTGCCCACCGGCGAGTACGAAGACTTCATGACCGGATTCGTCACTCCGGAGGGCCAGGTCTGGGGTCGGCCGGTCGGCGTCACGACGGCGTCAGACGGCGCGCTGATGGTCACCGACGATGCGTCCGGCTCGGTCTGGCGAATCCAGCACGAGAAGTAGCTTCGGCTCAATAGAACAGGAACGGCCACCAGTTCTTCATGGGCCTGCCCGTATCGTCCTTGGATTTGTTGTTCAGACCGGGGAAGTTCTGACGCCAGTAGACGAGCCACGGCCCCATGCAGTCGGGGGCGAATTTCAGATATTTGGCAAACTTTGCGATCGTCCAAGGCTCGGCTCGGTCTTTGCCGCTGGGACCGTCGTGCATCCGAAAGTGCTCGATCGTGCTCATGACGGTCTGGGGATTGTCTAGGTCGTAGTCGGTCCTCGCGTTCGGAGGAAAGTGGACGCTCGTGCCCGTCGCGACGTAGTCGATCTGGTGCTTTTGACCGGCGAGCACATACTCCAAGGTGGTCGGGGTGGGGAAATTCAGCTTCCCCTCATACTTATGATCGTAGAAGGAATCGAACGGAAGCCCGTAGCGATCCTTCAAATTGAACCCGGCGAACTCGATGAAGTACTTCGTGAAAT
Source organism: Fimbriimonadales bacterium (assembly GCA_038216655.1). Classification (GTDB taxonomy): domain Bacteria; phylum Armatimonadota; class Fimbriimonadia; order Fimbriimonadales; family Fimbriimonadaceae; genus JAFDWR01. The sequence goes on along the minus strand of JBBQPZ010000011.1, from coordinate 112,011 downwards.
AGGGAATTGCCCCTGAATTCGACGTTCCTTCGATCGAGTGGCTCAGGCTCTCCATCTCGCAGCCCGGGCCGCGACTCGCGTTAATGAAGGCGATCCGGAGGCTTCGCCCGATCCAGGGCTGGTCGTCGGCTCCCCCATTTCCGGCCTGGATGTACTTCCCGGAGATCTTCTTGAACTTCGCGTCATAGGCCTGCTTGACTTCGACGGATTCGAAAGGCGCGCCCTGATTCCCCTGCTCGGCAAAGAACCAGACTTCGTGAACGAGGCCACGCGCCACAAGTTCCTTGAGTGTCAGGTTCCGTCCCGAGCCACCTGGATCCGCAATCGCGTACAGGTCCGCGAATTTCTGCGAGAACAGATCCGCGTAACGGAAGTTGATCCCGGTGTTGGCGCGTCGCGGGTAGAGCGAACTGTTTCCATCCGTGCTCGACGATGGGGTCCCGTGGTCGGTCAAGTCGACCACTTTGACAATGTCGTATTTCAGAAATGCGGGGGCGTCCTGGTCGGCGTAACCATGGTATCGGGACGCCTCGGCGATGATCGCGGTCAGAGCCTTGGCTTTGGTTTCGGCCGAACTCTGCGTGAGTCGGTTGGCAAAATTCAACACCAGGAGGCGAGGCCGCATCAGTCGAATCTCGTCGTGGTGTATGGCGAGCCACTCGTCCGAGTTGGCCCGACTCTGTTCGTTTGGCCAGACTTCGTTGGCAGCAAGCCGAGGGTTGTCGCCCCCTGATGAGAGTGCGAGGGTAAAGGTGAGCGCGAGGGTGAGACAACTCATATTCGTTGAACCTGGTTGCGACTTTACCTAGGAGGACCAGGGGCCAATGCACAATCCCGACCCATCCCATTCTTCTTGACTTTCGGCGTCCGATTCGAGCGAAATGTCGCGCGATACAGACCGGAGTATCGAAGAATGTGTGGAAGTTGTACGCGAAAAGTGATACAGTTTCAGATCACCTGGGTTCAAAGGAGTTCCGAATGAAGGTAATCAATTTCTGTTTCGTTGTCGGCTCTGCCGCATTTTCCCTCGCGATCTTGGCCCCGTCGGGCACTTCCGCGGCACCGTCAGGAGGCGACGGCGGTATCAACTCACGCAACGGCTCGGGAGTCGCGCGAACGGTGTCGAGCGCAGGCTTCATCAACGAATCCGGTGCGTTCTTTCAGGACCTTGGCACGAACGGCCGCCGATGCGTTACTTGTCACCAGCCTGGCGAAGGTTGGGCGATCTCGGCCCAAGGGGTTAAGGATCGATTTGACGACACGGACGGGCGCGATCCGATTTTCCGGCTTGTCGATGGATCGAACTCTCCTACCGCCGACGTCAGCACGGTGGCCAAGCGCCGTCGAGCCTACAGCATGCTCCTGTCCAAGGGACTGATCCGCGTCGAACGTGCTGTGCCGCCGACCGCGGAGTTCGAGCTTGTCGGGGTAGACGATCCGTACCACTACGCAAGCGCTGCCGGCCTTTCGCTCTTCCGACGTCCGTTGCCGACCACCAACTTAGGCTTCATCAGTGCCGTCATGTGGGACGGGCGCGAGGTTGATCCGGCGACCCCGATGAAGATCGCGAACAGCCTGGCCACCAACCGGGCCATCCTGCTCGCGAGCCTTGCCCACCAATCCGTGGATGCCACGAACGGGCATGCCCAGGGTGCCTCTGGGCTTACGCCCGCTCAGCAGCAGGACATCGTCGACTTCGAACTTGGACTCGCCACCGCGCAGATTCGCGACGACGAGGCAGGCTCATTGACATCACAAAACGCCATGGGTGGACCGGAGAATATCCTCGGATTTCCGTTCTATATCGGCATCAACGACAACGTCGCCGATCCCCACGGGCCGTTCAATCCTTCGGCGATGGCGCTGTACGATGTGTGGTCGGGTTCTCACGACGAAGTGCGGAAGTCCATCGCCCGTGGCCAGGCCCTTTTCAACAATAAGCCGATCGTGATCTCGGGCGTAAGGGGTCTCAACGACAATCCCTATTTCGGGAGTCCGGCCAGCTTTACGGGAAGCTGCACGACTTGCCACAACAGCCCGAACATGGGCAATCACTCGCTCGCCGTCGCGCTCAATATCGGCCTGACCGACGGGAGCCGGCGAACGGCGGACATGCCCCTTTACACCTTGCGAAACAAGGTGACCGGCGACCTTCAGACCACCACCGACCCCGGACTCGCGCTGAGCACCGGCAAGCGGAACGACGTCGGGCGGTTCAAGGGACCGATCCTTCGAGGTCTCGCGACGCGTGCGCCCTACTTCCACAATGGGTTCGCCAAGGATTTGAACGCCGTGCTCGACTTCTATCAGGAGCGATTCGCCGTCACCTTCACCCCCCGCGAGCGACGCGACTTGATCGCGTTCCTGCGCTCGCTCTAGTCTGGGGTGCGGTTTCGAAGCCGTCGATAGATAGGAGGTCTCCAATCCGAGACCTCCTATCTATCGCTTGGCGCGCATCAGGATTCAGACTTGACCCCATGCCAGATTGATTGCCGAAGCCAAAATGGGCCACAAATGCCACAGTTAACTTGAATTCACTTACAATGTTGGGGAACGGGCGTACGTTGGTCTCCGTTGAATTTTCTGCCAGGATTCGCCGTCTCCCGTACCAGGAACATGCTCCGCATCCCCCGCATTTTGGTGGCGCTTGCCTTGCTCGCGATTGCGAGCATGGTTCAGGCGCGAAACGAGGACTTCAGCGTTGACCTGCAGCCGCTTTTCCCTCGCCTTCCGGAGGCGGGCCACGAGACGCCCGTTCGGGTGACGATCGAGAACAAGGGACCCGATGCCCGCGGCGCGATCGAGATCAACGGATCGATCCATACGACTTACCCCGTTGACCTGCCCCGTGGATCCAAGAAGCAACTGATTATCTATGCGAATGCGTACAACGGATACGGCGATAGCTCGGCGGTCCTGAACACCACGCAGTGTCACATCGAGATGAGGATCCCCGAGGGGAATTACTCGGTGGCCCGGAGCCGAAACGTGTTGCTCGTCACGGATACGCCAGGGGAGATGAGCTTTCTCCGACGGGATTCGAAGGAGTCCAATTCTGGCAACGTCCTCGGCATCCAGGACGAATACATGAAGCCGGACGGCGGCCCGGATCGCGCTACCGGCTTCCGCGGATTTGCGGTGATCGTTCTGGGGACTGGTTCGGAACGGCTACCGGATGCTCAGGTCGCAGCGCTCAGGCGGTGGACGATGGCGGGCGGAACGCTCGTCTTCGTCGGCGGCGCCTCGAGCCCGATCCTCTCCGACCCGCGTTGGAATGGCCTACGACCGGGGCAAAGCTATCGGCTGAAGACGACGAGCGATCGTTTTCTGTTCGGTGCGGGGACCGCTCCGCTAACCAAACCAATCACTCTGCTCGTACCCGACGCCTCCGCGCTTCCTGACACCGATCACAAGTGGGTCTACCAGCGCAGCTACGGGATTGGGCGGGCACTCTACTTGGCGTTCAATCCGTTCGAGGGGCCGATGGCGCTTTGGGACGGACGAACCGAACTGATGGACGGAATCGTCGCTTCGGGCCGAAACCGGGCGCAATCACTCCTCCAAACGCTGGACTATCAGGACTATGAGGACTACTCGAGCTACTCGAGTTATTCAAGTAGTCCGGGCATGTCGTCCACCATCTACTCGCCAAGCGGAATGAGCGGGGATGTGGATCGAAACCCATTCCAAACAACGCTGCCGGAGAAGTCCAGCATCGCCGGGGTCCTCCTCGTTTACCTCGTTGTCGTTGGCCCGCTCAATTTCTTCATCCTCGCACGGATGAAGAAGGGCGAGTGGGCCTGGCTCACCGCTCCGATCATCAGCGTTGCCGCCGCAGGCGTCCTGTTTTCGAGTGCCAGCAAGCTTTATTCAGCGAAGACGGCCACTTCCACCCAAGGCATTTTGGTGGCTCAGCAGGGTGCGGACGAAGGGTATTTCGTCGGATCGAGCCAGATGTTCTTCCCGTCGGGAGGCTCGGTCGATCTAGGGCTGCAGGGAGTCGAGTCCATCAACGTCGGCTATTCCGCGATGGATCGATTCGGTACTCCTTCGGAGGCCATGGAAGCGGTTGATGTCGGAGAAGTGAAGATGCCTTCACTCCGCAACACGAACCTCAGCTTCAAGCAGATGTCGTACCGGCAGCACCTCCCCTTGCCGCGACTCGTCGACGTCAAGTTCACTCGGGCGGGAGACAAGGTTCAGTGCACGATCCGTAACGTGAGCACCTACCGAATGGAGGGCCTTCAACTCGGACTGCGAGGGCACGTTGTCCAGGTCGGGGAACTCGCTCCTGGTCAGTCCGGGACCTACACGATCGACCTTGGCTCGGCAAAGGCATCCGATGGGAACCCCCAGGGTGACTACCCAGGGGAGATGTCCAGCTTCTTTCTGGCCCTGAGCGGGGACAACCACACCGGGATGCTCGGAGGACTGTTGATCGGCTTCCGACCCGGGCCAAACATTGGCGATGAGCAGACCCACGGAATCCAGATGGTCGTCGGTCTTGACGTGCCGAATGAGGTGATGAAGTGAGTTGGTGGAAGTCGATGGTGACCGAGAACCCGATGCTGATCGAGTCCCGGCGGCTCATGAGGCGCTTTCTCCGACCCTCCGGGAACGAGTCCCTCAATATGGCGGTCATGATTCTCGCCGGGCTTGCCCTGCTCATCTTAACCGGGTCGATCTGGAATGCCGCGAGTTCGATCCCCCCGATTTCGGTGATCATTGCGCAGACAGGGTTGTACGTCTTGGTCGTCCCGTCGATCTCCCATGGCGTGTTCGCGGGAGAACGGGAGCGGCGCAGTTGGGACCTGCTTCTCGTCGCCCCGATCCGGAAGTCCCAGATCGTCATCGGGAAGCTCCTCGGCTGCATCGCGGGGGTCCTGGCGACGACCGCCTTCTTCTTCCTGCCGGTGCTGATCACCGTCGTCGGCTATCAACGCACGTCGTTCCTGCTCACCTTCCTCGCGGAGTTGCTATCTCTGAGCTTCGGCCTGTTGCTCATCGCCCTCGGGTTCGCGGTCTCGGCTCGGGCCAAGCGAGCTTTTTCTGCCCTTGGCGGCACGATCGCGTTGATCGCCATGCTCCTGGTTGTGTTGCCCTACCTGATCGGATTGGGACTTGGCGGCGAGCGAACTACCTTCGACACCATGATGGCTGCTCATCCTTTCTACGCGCTTTGGAAGCTGTACGAGGCCGGTGAGGCCACAAGTTCTGCTGGGGCCGCGGGCCCCGCCATACTCGTCTCGCTGGCGTATCTGCTGGGCGCGTTCCTCTTGTTTCTTTACACGGTGCGGACCCTTGAGTCCGAAGACGGCGACGGAGCGTTTCGTTTGAGGAGAAAGCATGCTTGAGATTCAGAACCTCCGCAAGGAATACGGTCCGTTAACCGCCGTGAAGGGATTGTCGCTTACCTTGATGCCTGGCGACATCTTTGGTTTCATCGGCTCGAACGGTGCCGGGAAGACCACGACGATTCGGATGCTCGCTACCCTTCTCGAACCGACCTCCGGCACTGCGACGCTGAATGGCGTCGATATCCGGACCAATCCCATGGCGATTCGACGAATGATCGGCTACATGCCGGATTTCTTCGGCCTTTACGACGACGTCAAAGTCTGGGAGTATCTCGATTTCTTCGCGACGATTTACCAAGTGCCGAAGGACCAGCGGCAGAACGTGATCGCGAACGTTTTGTCGCTGACCGACCTCACGGTCAAGCGGGATGCGTTCGTCCAGTCGCTCAGCCGAGGCATGCAGCAGCGCCTTTGCCTGGCACGCTGTCTGGTCCACGACCCGCTGCTCCTCCTTCTCGACGAGCCCGCAAGCGGTCTCGACCCCCGCGCTCGCGCCGAACTGAAAGAGCTGATCGCGGAGTTGGGCCGAATGGGAAAGATCGTGATCGTTTCGTCGCACATCCTCCCCGAACTCGCCGACTTCTGCAACACGGTCGGCATTATCGAACGGGGTGAGTTGCTTGCGTTTGGCTCGGTCGACCAGGTCGTGCGCGGAATTCATGCCGCCCACACCCTCGAGATTCGCCTCCTCGATGGCATCGGCGCGGCGCTGGACTTCGTTGGAAAGCAACCCCACGTAAAGGCCGCCCTGATGGTTGGGGACTTCACAATTCGCCTGGAATTCGAGGGTGACCACGAAGCGCAGGCCGCCTTCTTGGCGAGCCTGGTGATGGCGGGCCATCGTGTCATCGGGTTCCGAGAAGAAGAAGCCAACCTTGAGGACGTGTTCCTAAAGCTCACTACAGGAGCCGTCCAATAGTGGCACCGGGCGCGTGGATTCGCGACAATCTTCGCGTTTACGTGGGGAACGCGGCCGCGGTGCGAGACTTTCGCACCCAACTGAGAGGCAATCGACCGGCCTGGATTTGGACGCTGTACCTGCTCGTCCTGATCGGCTTCGCGCTCCTGTTTTACTCGTCGAACGTGGAGACCGGGCGTATCTCCATCTCAGAGGCCCAGCGCCGCCTGCAGTTGTATTACCAATCCACGACTTACCTGCTCGCCTTCCTCATCTCGACGATCGCTCCCGCTCTCACCGCGTCGGCCATCGTTTCGGAGCGACAAAGACACTCGCTCGACCTCATCTTCTCCGCCCCTGTCTCGCCGAAATATCTCCTCGTTGGCAAGCTGATCTCGAGTTACCGCTACGTTTGGATGCTCCTCGTGTTGTCGCTGCCGGTCACCGCTTCCTGCGTAGTTCTCGGCGGTGCGACCTGGTCAGATGTGCTTCAGGCTTACGCTCTGCTCTCTCTTCACGGCCTGCTCTTTACCGCGATCGCGCTCCTGTTCTCGACCGTTAGCGCGAGCGTGGTTTCGGCCTTCATCTGGAGCTATCTGACCGTCCTTATCTACCTGGGCATCGTGAGCGGCTTCGGGTCCGCTTCGATGGGCTTGATGTATCTGCACCGCACCACCGAGGCACCCTTCTCGATTGGATTGAGCCCGTTCCTGGTCGCGCGCGCGGCGGGTACGTACATGGAGATCGGAACCTACCACGTCCCGAATCTCGTTCTGGTCGCCCTCTACACCCTGTTTCTGTGCCGGCTCGTCCTCCTCGGTGCCGCCTCGTCCATGAGCCCCGCCGGGTCGAGGGAGACCCTGGCCTTGCGGATTCAGGGGCTCATTGGCTACGGATTCGCCTCGTTCCTCTTCGCCTGCGCGACGGTGGGCACATTCAACGCGGTTCGCGGTGCGTTCGGCTCGGGCCGCTCATCGCTGGTTTGGCCGATCCTGGGCACAAGTTTCGCTGGGTGGATTGTCTTCGTGGGTTTGATCGTCCCGTTCCTCACTTGCTATTCCCGATCGGCTGAATCGAAGTTCCAACTCGACGGCACGTTCAACTTCCGGCGGCTCTTCCGTGGGACCCCTTCGGGCGGACTGCCCTATCTGTTCGCTTTGGTCACGGTATCGGGGCTCGCCGCCATGCTTGGTGCACTCTTTGGGACCGGTGACTTCCCTCCGGTTCGATTCTTCATCATCCTGCTTTGGGGATTTGTGCTGCTCTTTGGGGCGTGGTCGATCGGCCGATTAACCTCCGCCGTCAGTAAGAACCTCCGCACCGCGCGGACGCTGCATTACGGAGGACTCGTCATCATGTGGCTGCTGCCCCTTCCGTTCCTCGCGGCGACGGGTGCGTTCTTTGGCACCGGACCCACGGTTTGGGACGCGTACCCGCTCTCTCCGGTGTGGCAGTGGTCGACCCACCCGATGAGGACGCTGGCGTTGACTCTTTTCATGGGCATAACGGCACTTGGCATCACCTACTGGGCGCATACGATCGAGCAGCAACGTGCTCCCGCGATGAGGCCAAGTTGATGAAGTCGCACGATCTCGATCGGTTTGGACGTCGCGTTCGTCTGATCCGCGCATGGCGCGGGCTCGCGGTGGTAGGCTTCGGCGGCGCTCTCGCATGCCTCGGGTGGGGTGCTCTCGATTGGTTCCGCCTGGCTACCGCCGAGTGGTCGGGGCTGGGTGTCCTCTTTGCCGGATGCGCGGTACTCGGTGCGCTCGTGGGGGCTTTCCTTCCGGTTCCGCTGGATGCCCTCGCGAGCAGCGTTGATCGCCGCGGCAACCTCCAAGATCGGCTTCGCACGACCATGGAGCGGGACGGGAGTGGGGGCCTTGACGCCGCCCTTGCCGCCGATGCGCATTCGCGTGTTCAACATCTCAAGCCGTCGACGCTCTATCCCATTCGGCCGAACCGTTGGCACGGAGCGATGATCGCTACCGCCATCCTCGCTTCCGCCGTCTTCATGCTCGGCAACAGCCCGTTGCTGCTCTCGGATCAGCAGAAGAAGGAGCGGGACGAACTGAAGACGACCGGCAAGACCGTCGAGCGCGTCCGTAAAGAATTCGAAGCCACGTCCAAACAGCCTTCCAAAGAAGAGAAGGACCTCGCCGCCGAGCTCAAGCGGTTCCAGAAGGAACTTGAGAAGGCTCGGATGGACAAGCAAGAGGCGATGCAGAAGGCCAACGAGTTGGCCAAAAAGGCGGACGAACTCACCCGTGAGAACGCGAAGAAGAGTGAGCAATCGATACGCCAAGCGATGACCGCCCAAGACCGGATGGCGAAAGCCGATCGCGACGCGAAGGAAACGAAAGACCTGCAAGCGAAGTTGGCCGATGCTCAGAACAAAGGGCAGGAACTTCAAAAGCAGATGGACGCCCTCAAGCAGGATCTCGCCAAGCAGAATCTGTCCCCCTCCGAGCGAGCGCAGATGCAAGCCAAGCAAAGCGAGCTCTCCAAGGCAATGCAAGAGAACAAGGCGCTGCAAATGAAGCTCTCGCAAGCGGTGAAGGACATGATCGCGCGAATGCAGTCCAATCCCCTTTACAAGGAGATCCAGGAGCTTGCGCAAAAGCTCGCGAAGAACGCGGATCAGACTGCCCTAGAAGGTCAGCCGAGCCTCACGAAAGAGCAGCTCGAAGAGATGCAAAAGGAGCTCGAAGAACTCGCCGAGAAGCTCAAAGACGATAAGGCGATGAAGGAGTACCTGGAGGCGATGAAGCAGGCACTGGAAGATGCTCTCAAGAACGGCGCGAAGATTGAGATGGGGGCTGGTTTGCTGGGCGCCTTCGGGCTCTTGCCGATTCCGGGGGGTGTGACCGGTAGCGGGCAGAGCAATAGCCCCGGAGCTCCGACCCAGGACATCTGGCATGGCGACTCAGGCAAGATCAACAAGCTCGATAAGCCGGTTCCCGGCCAGGGAAAGACACAGATCGTAGGCGTGACCGGCGACCGTCAGGACAAGGGCGAGGAAACCTACATCGAAATCCGTGGCCCCGCCTCCCTGGGCAAGCGAAGTCGTGTGCCCTACCAGCAAGTGCTACCCAGCTATCGTCGTCGCGCCGAGTCGGCGATCAACCGCCAGCAAATTCCGGCCGACCAGCAGAAGCGCGTCAAAGAATATTTCGAATCCCTGAAACGAAACTGATCTCAAGAGAACTCATGGCCAACGAACAAGATGCTAAATGGTTTTGCGACACCTTCGCCGCAATCCGATCCGAAGTAGGAGCGGCGATCATCGGCCAAGCCGATATCGTCGAAGGGGTCTTGGCCGGCCTGGCCGCCAACGGCCACGTGCTCCTCGAAGGGATGCCCGGCCTTGGCAAGACCCTGCTCGTTCGCTCGCTCTCGAAGGCCCTCAGCCTCGATTTCAGCCGCGTGCAGTTCACTCCGGACATGATGCCCGCCGACGTGACCGGCACCAACGTGCTCGCTCACGCCGACTCGGGGGCGCGGTCGTTCGAATTCCGACGCGGACCGATCTTCGCCAACCTCGTCCTCGCCGACGAGATCAACCGCGCGACCCCCAAGACTCAATCGGCAATGCTCGAAGCGATGCAGGAGCGAGGCGTCACCGTCGGTGGAAAGCGCCACGAACTCCCCGAGCCGTTCCTCGTGATGGCCACCCAGAACCCGATCGAGCAGGAAGGCACCTACCCGCTTCCCGAGGCCCAACTCGACCGGTTCTTCTTCAAGCTCCTCGTCCCTTATCCCACTCGCGCCGAATTGGCGGAGGTCGTCACCAAGACCACCGGCATCGAGGGTCGAGAGCCGAAGTCGGTGGCCGGGGCGGAGGACGTCATGCGAATGCGCGGCATCGTCCGCGAAGTCCCCGTTGCCTCAAACGTCCTCGACTACGCGATCTCGCTGACCCTCGCGACCCACCCGTCCGGCGACGGTTCCACCTCGGTCGCCAAACGCTATCTGCGGTACGGCGCTTCGCCCCGCGGCGCTCAGAGCCTGATCACCGCAGGCAAGATCTTCGCCCTCCTCGCCGGGCGGTTCAACGTGTCCAAGGAAGACCTCAACAAGGCCTATCTGCCCGCGCTTCGCCATCGCATCCTGCTGAACTTCGAGGCGGAAGCGGATGGCATGACCGCGGACTCGGTGCTCGGCGAGGTTTTGGCCGCCGTCGAGGCCGGTGACCGCGACCCGATTCGAGTCTAGAGAGTGCGGGCATGCTGACCAGCTCGTTCGTCCTGAGTCCGGCGGAGATGCGCATCCTTGAGGGGCTGCGGCTGAACCCTCGTGGCTCGTTCCCCGGGCGCGTCCGCGGAGAGCGACTGACACGACGCAAGGGAATCAGCATCGAATTCGCCGACTACCGGGAGTACTCCGAGGGCGACGACCTGCGGCACCTGGATTGGAACGTCCTGGCCCGGCTTGAGACCCCGATCATGAAGACCTACCGCGACGAGGAGGACCTGGCGGTGCACCTCCTTCTCGACGCCTCCCCCTCCATGGAATTCGGTGAACCGACGAAACTCTCGGCGGCCGTCCGGCTGGCTGCGGCGATGGGGTTGATCGGGCTCGCCGGGGGCGACGCGGTCTATCCGCGCAACCTTGGCCGACGGGAAGCGCCCTCCGCTCCCCTACGCGGGCGTGCCTCCAGTATGCGACTGATGACATGGGCGTCGAGCATGGCCGGAGGGGAGAGTCGCGCGCTGGCCGAGAGCCTGCGCGAGTTCGCCAACTCCAGTGCGCGCGCCGGCCTTGTGATCGTCTTCAGCGACGGACTCGATCCTGACGCCCCAACCGCCCTTCGAATGCTCCGCGGCCGCGGTCACGAGGTCTTCTTTCTCCAAGTCCTAAGTGATATCGAGCTCGATCCCGATCTCGAAGGCGATCTCCGGCTTTTGGATGCCGAGACGGGTGCTCCCGTCGAGATCACGGCGAACGGTATGGCTCTCGCCGACTATCGCCGTCGCCTCACTGAACACAATCAAGCGATCGCCGACACCATGCTTCGAATCGGCGGTCGCTATGCGCTAGTCCGGCCCGGCGATTCCGTCAGCGAGATCGCCCGCGACGTTTGGAAACGCGAGGGGTGGGTCCGAACTTGAGCTTCCAAAACCCGTCCGCGCTCGCTTGGCTGATCCCCCTGGCGGGGATTCTCATCGCGCTGTACTTACTTCGGATGCGGCGGCGTGACATGCGCGTGCCCGCGACCTTTCTCTGGCCCGCACGCACCGAGGAAGTTCGCGCCAACGCCTTGATCCAGCGCCTCCGATTCAGTTGGCTGCTGATCCTCCAGTTGCTCGCCCTTGCCCTCGCCGTCCTCGCGTTCGCGGGTCCGCAGATTAAGCAACGCGGACTGACCGGTGAAGCAACCGTGTTCGTCATCGACGCGTCCGCCAGCATGGGCGCGACGGATGTCTCGCCCAATCGTTTCGAGGATGCCAAGAACCAGGTCCGCGACGCGATTCGAAGCGCGAAAGCCGGGGACCGCATCGCGGTGATCGAGGCCGGGCCTAGCCCACGGGTGATCGTCGCGCTCTCGAACGACGCCGGTCGCGAGATTCTCGCCCTCGACAAGCTGCGGCGCTACGATTCGGAGGTCGATGTGGGCGGTGCCCTTCGCCTTGGCTCGGCGCTGGTTGGCTCACTGGAGTCGGGCCGGATCGTGCTCCTCTCGGACGGTGATTTTGAGGCGATCAAGGACTTTGCCCCCGGAAAGGCGGCGGTGGTCTATCGCAAGATCGGCGTGCGCGGCGATAACCTCGCCATCTCCGCCTTTGGCACCACGGACACCCCCGCCGGGCGACAGCTCTACTGCGCGATCACCAACACCGGCAACGTGCCGATGGAAGCCCCCGTGACGATCACCGCCGACGGCCATCTGATCGACTCGGAGAAGGCGACCGTGGCTCCCGGGAAGACCTGGGGCAAGACCCTCTCCGCCCCCGCCACGGCGAAGGTTCTCGAGGTGAACCTCGATGTCAAGGACACCCTTGCCGCCGACAACTACGCGGTCACCATCGCCAACCCGGGCGCGTCTCTCCACGTCTTGCTATTGACTAAAGGCAACATATTCCTGGAACGTGCGCTCGCCCTCGACCCGCGGGTGACCCTGGACAAGACGACCGAACTTCCCGCCGCGCTCGCGCCCTATGATCTGGTCGTGTTCGACGGAATTCCGGAGAAGCCGGTGCCCTCCCGGGGCGTGCTCACTCTTGGCCAAGCCGGACCCAACTCGCCCGTTACCGCGCGAGGCGAAATCGACAAGCCCCAATTCGTCAGCACCTCGGATACGCCGCTCATGAAGGGCGTGGATCTTCAGGACGTATACATTGAGCGCGCGCAGAGGGTGGAGGCGAAAGCGGAAGGCGAGACGGTCATGCTCGGCAATAAGGGGCCGTTAGTCGTGCTCTCGCGAGGGTCTCAACGACACGTCTACGTTGCCTTCGAGCCGCTGAAATCGGACCTCCCGCTCCAAGCGAGCTTCCCGATCTTCATTGCCAATGCGCTCGACTTCCTGTCGGGCGAGGCTTCGTCCAACATCCTTGGCGTGAAGGCAGGAGCGTCGTTTGCGATTCCAACCAAGTCGACGGTCCATGTCGAGAGTCCCGACGGCACCGGCCTGAACGTCGAGCCGACGGGAGGCAATGCGGTGATTCGTTCCCTGGACACCTTCGGGCACTACCGTCTCTCGGTTGGCAGCCAGAAGAAGGATGTGTACGCCAGCCTCCGATCCGAGCGCGAGTCGGACGTCCGGCCCGTCGACAACGTGTCGCTCGGCGGGGGGCAAGTCAAGGCGGTGCCCGCGCCGATGCGGTTGACCGACTTCTGGCGGCCGCTCGGCCTGATTCTCCTTCTCGTGCTGTCGGGCGAATGGTGGCTGTTCGCTAGGAGGTCGTAGTGCGATTCACCGACCCTCTCTATCTGCTGCTTTTTCTTCCGCTGGCGATCGGGCTATGGCTCAGCTTCCGCCACGTCCACGGCATGGCAAAGGGTCGAAAGCGCCTTGCGTTTGGCGTTCGTTTCCTGCTCGCCGGATTCGTTATCTTGGCCCTGGCCGGTCCCCAGGCACGGCGACCGAACCATGGGATCTGCACCATCTTCGTCCTTGACCGCTCCGATTCCGTGTCGGAAAAGGAGCGAAAGCGCGCCGAAGAATTCGTCGCGACCGCGATGGCCTCGCTTGGACCCGACGATGTTGGCGGCGTGATCGCCTTCGGCAAGGACGCCGTCGTCGATGCAATGCCGGACGGTCGGCGGACGGTTGGCCGCATTCTGAGCCAAGTCGATCCATCGGCGAGCGACCTCGCCTCCGCGATTCGGCTTGCCACCGCGTCGTTTCCCGAGGGGAAGGGACGTCGGATCGTGGTGCTGAGCGATGGTAACGAGACCACCGGTGATGCCGAGGAATCCGCTGAGGTCGCTTCGACCGAGTCGATCGACATCGATCATGTCGCCCTCGGAGTCGACGATCGGGGGGCCGAGGCCTCCGTCGTGGAACTGCAGCAGCCGGAGGAAGTTCGGCTCGAACAGCCCTTCAACATCCGCGTCATCGTCGATTCGACCGTGCCGCAAGAAGCCGTAATCGCGCTCGACCGAGACGGCGTCCTTGTGAAGGAGACCCCCGTCAAGCTGGCCCCGGGGCGCAGCTCGATCGTGCTGAGCGAGACTCTGCACGACACGGGATTCCATCGCTATCGGGCGACGCTTCGCGCACCCAGGGATCGTGACAACCGGAACAACATCGGCGTGGGGTTCGTGGCGGTCCGCGGCAAACCCCGCGCCCTGGTGCTGCAAGAAAGCACCGGCACGAGTCCCCTTGCCGATGCCCTCAAGAAGGGTGGCACCGACGTGGTCCTTGCCGGACCGGGCGGCCTCCCCGCCAAGCCCGAGGATTTGCAGCCCTACGACGCGGTCTTCTTCAATGACTTCAACGCCAAGGAAGTGACCGCCGAGCAGATGAAGCTGGTCCAAGCCGGGATCCGCGACAGCGGGATTGGCTTTGCGATGGTCGGCGGCGAGAATTCCTTCCTTCCCGGCGGCTATTACGCCACGCCGATCGCTGACACCCTTCCCGTCGACCTGAACATCCGCCAACGCAAGTCTTTCCCGAGCACCTCGATCCTGATCATGGTCGACGCGAGCGGCAGCATGGGCATGGTCGAGGACGGCATGCCTAAGATTCGCCTCGCCGCCAAGGGGGCCGAGGCGACGGTGAACATGATGTCACCGATGGATCGCGTCGGGGTCGCGGGCAGCACCGACGGAATTGAGTTCGTCGCTCCGATGCAGCAATTGACCGACAAGGCGTCGGTCATTCGCCAAATCCAGAAGCTGTCGATCGGGGGAGGTGGCATCTACATCGAGCCTTCGATGGAGAAAGGGGCGCAGGTCCTCCGCGCCGAAACGACCAAAGTTCGGCACTTCATCCTGATGGCCGACGGAGACGATTGCGATACCCACGAAGGGTCGATCGCGATCGCGCTGGCCCTCCGCTCCGAACACATCACGACCTCGGTCGTCGCGATTGGGGAGGGAAAGGACGTCGAATTCTGCAAGCAACTCGCGGCCGCGGGGGGTGGGCGTTTCTATTTGGCCAAGCACGCGGGCCAATTGCCCGCGATCGTGACCCAGGACACCGCCGTGATGTCCCGCTCGGCGATTGAGGAAGGTGCCTTCTTGCCGAAGCTCGCCGAAGGGGAACCGATCCTGAGGGGGATCGACTCGGCACCGGCAATGTACGCCTACTGCCTCGTCGACTCGCGTCCCCTCGCCAGTGTGGGCATGCGCACCGGTAAAGATGATCCTTTGTTGGCAACCTGGCAGTACGGCCTTGGCACCACGCTGGCCTTCACCTCCGACGCCCAAGCCCGCTGGGCCGCCCGTTGGGTTCCCTGGGAAGGCTTTTCGACGTTCTGGACCCAGGCACTGCGGGTCATCTCACGCCGCGCGGCGGTGAACGAGTATCAGGTCGGCGTGCACATGGAAGGTGGGAAGGGTCAGATCCAGGTGGAAGCCACTGACCGCCTCGGGAGGCCCCTTACTCAGCCTTCGATCCAGGTTCACATGAGTGGACCCGACGGCACCGCCCACGAGCTCACCCTTCCCCAGGAAGCGCCCGGGAAGTTCCGTGGAAGCTTTGGCGCGGACCAGCTTGGAAGCTACATTGTCACCGTTTCCGAGACCGATCCTTCGGGAGTCAAGCGCGTCAAGGCGACCGGATTCTCGATTCCTTACCCGCCGGAGTATCGAAGCTTCCTGCCTAATCGCCCCTTGCTCAAGCTGATCAGCGACTTGACCGGTGGCCGCGCCCTTGCCGCGCCGACCGAGTCACTCCGCCCGATTCTCAGACCCGGCGAGTCGATCACCGAACTGTGGCAACTGTTCATGATGCTCGCCGCGTTGGTGATTCCGTTTGATGTCGGGGTGCGCAGGCTTGCCTTGCCCATGCGCGAGATGTTCGCCAAGCTTTGGGCAAGACTGCGTCGCAAACGCCAGGACAGCGCGGAGACGCATGTCCGGATCGATCGGCTTCGCCAAGCCAAAGAACGCGCTTCGAGCGCTTCCCGCGAAGCGCCGGACTCCGCCGCGCAAGGCCCTGCACCGATGGCAGGGGATCGCCCGGCAGTCAAGCCGGCTTCTTCGACCAAGCCTGGCACTGCCGTCGGTTCGAAGCTGTTGGAGTCCAAGCGACAAAGAGACCGCGACCGTCAGGAGTGACCGGCGTAGCCCTTTCAAGAAAGGGCACCAACCTAGTTAACCCAGACCGGATGCCTCGGGATGCTCCCTCCCCGCGTACTCGCGGGATGTCAACTTAGAGTCCCGAGACTAAAAAGCGGAGACTTGTATCGCTCGAGATCCGGAAGAGGTGATCGAGTGGTCTTAGCCTCGGGACTCCAACCTCAGGCGGTTGGAAAGCCGTGGCGGGAGCGTCCCGAGGCATCCAAGCGAGGATAATCCAGGCTAGTGTGGGGGCAAAGTAGCCGAAGCACATGCTCGGACACCCCGCAGGGTTAGGACAATGCTGTCTTTGTCGGAATTAACCGTAATCGCACAAGTTCCGAAGGAACTTGGAGCGGGCGACGAGATTCGAACCCGCGACCCTTACCTTGGCAAGGTAATGCTCTACCACTGAGCTACGCCCGCTAGCGCTCGCTAGTTATACCCGAACACCCCCCCGTGAACGTCAAGCCCCGAAGCGGCCATAATTCAGGGAGTGGACGACCTTTCGGCTCTTATCCCGACGCTTGATGCTCTCCTGCGCCGCGCTGGAGACCTCGCCGTCCAAGAAAGAGTCCGCCTCGAACCCGAACTGAAGCGGGACGGCTCGATCGTCACCAACGCCGACCGTGCCATTGAAGAGCTGTTAAGAGCCGAACTTCCCAAGATCGTGCCCGACGCCGGCATCTGGGGAGAGGAGTTCGGCATGGAACCCGCCGGACCCAACGGCCTCTGGCTTGTCGATCCCGTCGACGGGACCAGCAACTTCGCCTTCCGTGGTCCCCTATGGGGCGTCACCGCCGCCTTACTCCAAGGGGACAAGGTCACCCTTGGCGGCGTCTACATCCCCGATCTGGACGAGATGATCATCGCTGCCCATGGCGCGGGGGTGACCCTCAACGGGAAGGCGCTCCCGATGATTCCGCCTGGACCTGTCTTGCCGCACGAGCTTGTCAGTTGCTCGGACAGCAATGCCCGCCGGCTCTGGCCCAACTTGCCCGGCAAACTCCGCTGCACGGGCGCCTTTGTGGTGGACGGGACGTTCGTGGCCAGCCAGCGCATGCGCGCGATGATTGGGGGCGGAGAGAGCCTCTACGACGCGGCGGCGTGCATCCTGTTCGTCGAGGAACTTGGCGGCGAGGTTCGTTACGCCGACGGCACTCCGCTCGACTACGCGCCGCTAGCGACCGGCGGGCGTTTCGAGCGGCCCTGGATTCTCTTTCCCCGCGACTCCGGTTACCGCGTCCGCGCGGACTAGGGCCTCGCCGATCCTGGCCGCGCTCGCGTTGTCGGACGCATCACGCGCTCGGTGGCTCCAGACCACCTCGCCCGACCGATTGATAACGAACGTCCCCGCCAACTGCATAGGATCGCCCAGCGGCGTCCCCACCCCGTACCGAATCGACGCCGCCCCCTGAAGCAGGACCCGCGGCCCTACGATCTGGCTCCATTTGGCCCGGGTAAGCCCGAACTTCTCGAACAACGTCTTCTCAGGATCGCACAGGAAGGGATGCACCGTCTTCCACTTCGCCTCGAACTCCCGCGTCTCCTCCGGTGAACCCATCGACACGAACACTAGATTCAACTCGGGATGACGACGAAGCTGCGAGACGTGCCGTCGGCAGAACAGACAACCCAAGTGTCGAAGGAACACGACCCCGACCGCCCTCTCGGCATAGAAACTCGAAAAGGGCACGGTCTCGCCCGAACTGGTCAGAACATCGATTTCGGGCGCGCGCATGAACCTTCCTACGGCTCTCGCGTCGGAACCTCAGCGGCCGTCTTCGAGCACTTCGGCGAGCAGGGTGGCGCGCGACGGGTGCTTCAGCTTTTTAAGGGCCTTCTGCTCGATCTGCCGAATCCGCTCACGTGTGACCTGGAATGCCCGGGCCACTTCCTCCAGCGTATGCGGCTGGCCGTCGTAGAGGCCGTAGCGCATCGCGATTACTTCGCGCTCGCGGTCGATTAAGGTTGCGAGGACCTGGTCGATCCGAGTTCGGACCACCGCGCGCATCGCACTCTCGGCGGGCGTCTCGTGACGGCGGTCGACGATGAACTCGCCGAGCAGTGCATCCTCACTCTCTCCGACCGGAGTCTCGAGCGAAAGCGGATCGTGGATCGTGCGCAAAAACTCTTGAACCTTCTCGACGGAGATCCCCAGCGCCTGGCTGATCTCGGCAACGGTGGCTTCCCTACCGAGCTGGCTTTGAAGCTGGTGGGCCATCTTCAGCATCCGGTTGACCGCTTCGAGGGTGTGGACCGGCACGCGGATCGTGCGACCGTGGTCACTGATTGCGCGCGAAATGGCTTGGCGAATCCACCAGGTGGCGTAGGTGCTGAATCGGAAACCGCGGGCGGCGTCGAATTTCTCCACCGCGCGGATCAGCCCCATATTTCCTTCCTGGATCAGATCCTGCATGGAAAGGCCGCGGCCGACGAACTTCTTTGCGATGCTGACGACCAGGCGAAGGTTCGCCTCGATCAACACCGACTTACACACGCCGCAGCCCAAATTGGCGCGACGGGCGATCAAAACTTCTTGCTCGGGGGTGAGAAGAGGAATCCGGCCAATCTTCTTCAGCCACATCCGTACGGAATCGTCAATCCCAATCGCATCCGCTTCCAGCAAGGACGTCGCTTCGACGGTATCGAAGTGCGCGGGATGGGGCGCGGCTTCAGAGGCGTCCGGAACATCGTTCGGAGCCTCGGTGTCCTGCTTACGATGAAATGGCGCTCGAACGAGAGCACCTTCGTAGACGGTTGCCGATACCATATTTTAGTTCTCCAGGCGAGCCCTGCCGCAACTAGACCGTCGGTGGCTCCCCGCCATGTCCTCGAATCTAGCTACGTTCGCCTTGAAGCGATTCAATGTAACTCACTTTCGGCAGAACACCAAGTAATTTCCGCTGGAACTCAAAAAAGTTACATCTCATCAATCTTCTCTTTCTCGTAAGACGGTTTGAGTTGCTTGAGACGCTTCAGGATTTCGGAGCTCTGGCCGGTGTTTTTCAGCTCGCCCAGCTTCCTCGTTTCCTGCGCCTTCCGCATCTTCGCGACGGTGTCGTCGAGGAACTTCTGGTCCAACCGATCCAGCCTTGGATCGTCCCCAATTCGGATCAGCAAATCCCGGTCGGACTCCTCCTCGATCAGGTGGAGCCACAACTTCGGCTCCCCCTCGGGGGGTCCGTCGGGAAAGGAGGATAGCAGAACTGCCGCTAAGCCGGAACCCGCATGAGAAGTGAACATCCCCGACTCCTGCATCACGCTCCACGCGAACGATCGGAAGGTCTCTCCCACAAATGCTCCCAAGATCATCGTCTCTGCCGGCAGAAGTTCGCTCACCGCACGGATGACCGGCGGACTCACGCGTGGCCTCGCCGCGGGAGCCCCCCGATCCCGACGTCGCCGTGCCAGGACTTCGCGTCGCAAGGAAGCCTGGGCGAGCAAGGGCTCAGGAATGCCCGGATACATGGCCGCCAAGTGGACGAGGTGCCGCTGCAACTCCATGTCGGAAGGGGCCGTGGCCAGAATCTCGATCGCCGCTGGCCAGAACTTCTCCTTGTCGTTCGGGTTTCCCTTCTCTAGGAGCCGCGCGATCTTGAAGTCAAGTGGCGGTTGCCCCTGCTCGACCGACCGTAGCACCGCGCCAGGGCCTTCCTTCTTGAGCAGGGTGTCGGGGTCGTCCCCTTCCGGCATCAGTGCGATACGCACTGCAAGCCCCTCGGCCCCCAATATATCGATTGCCCGCTCTGCCGCTTTCTGGCCCGCCGCGTCGCTGTCGTAGAGGATCACGACCTCATCCACCCACCGACGCAGTAACTTCGCGTGGTCCTCGCTCAGCGCCGTGCCAAGGGAGGCCAGCGCGCCCGTCACGCCCGCCCTCTGGCAAGCGATGACGTCCAGATAGCCCTCGGTAAGCACCGCGCGTCGCGTGGCGTTCAGAGCGTCCTTGGCGCGGTACATCCCGTACAGCACCCGGCTCTTGCGATAGAGCGGCGTGTCGCTGCTATTGATGTACTTGGGATTGCCGTCGCCGAGGAGCCGCCCGCCGAAGGCGACGAGGTCGCCTCGCTCATCTCGGATGGGAAAGATCAGGCGACCCCGGAACTTGTCGTAGTAGCTCCCGTCAGTGCGCTGGTCAATCAAGAAGAGCGCCTTACACTCATCCATCGGGTGGCCCTTGCGCTTGAGGTGCTGCACCAGAGCTTCGCCGATGTCAGGCGCATAGCCTAGCTCCCAGCTCTTGACCGACTCCGCGTCGATGCCCCGTCGTTCGAGATACTCCTTTCCCGGCCCCGACTTGGAGAGCTGTTCCTGGAAGAATTGAAGCGCGTCGTCCATCGCGGTGCGCTGTTGTGCCCGCTCGCTCTTGGAGACCACCGGGCCACGGCGCGTGAGTTCGACTCCCGCCTGCTCGGCGAGGATTTCCAACGCTTCGGGGAATTCGACGTTCTGGGTCTTCATGACCCAAGTGAACATATCGCCATGTTCGCCGCACGACCAGCAGCGATAGTTTCCGTTGCGTTCGCTGACCGTGAAGGAAGGGGTCTTGTCGTCGTGAAAGGGGCAGAGTCCCTTCCAATCCTTTCCGGCCTTCTTAAGAGAAACACGCTGGCCGACGAGTTGGACGATATTGATCCTCGCTCGGATCTCGTCCCTCTCGTCGGCCAATTTCAGTTGCCTCGGTTCTTCTTACTTGCCCGCGGCGACCACGATGCCGGTCACCACGTGGGGCTTGCCCTCGCCGAGTCGGTTCAAGCGGAACGCGACCTTCTTGCGGCTGAGGTAGCGGACCACGATCGTGTTGCCCGAGATCTCGTAGCCGTCCGGAGCGCCATAGGTCTTCATGATTCGGGCGAACGTCGCGCCGAACCCGATACCAGAGCGCGTGCGCACCTTGGCATTCTGGAGGCCGATCGCTTCGATCTGAATCACGCGGTTGAACTTGTCGACCACGAAGCCGTACTTGCTGCCGCCACGGTTGTAGATCCAGCGCGTGTAGGTAACTCGCTCACTCGTACCACCGGCTGCACCGGGAGCACCACCGCCACGACCCGCTGCCCCAGGCCCGTTGCCACCAGGAGGAGGAGCGCCCACTCGACCGCCGCCGCCATCGCCCTGAGGAGGACCGAACTGTCGGATGACGGTGTCGCCAAATCTCCAGTTGGGGTCGTTGTCAGGAACGGTGAACTCGGCACCTGCCGCACCACCCTGAGCACCGCCGCGACCGGTGGTGACGCGAGGACCTCCGCCGGCACCGCCAGCGCCAGGACCCCCGGCACCCCCGCCGATGGCACCGCCACCGACCGAGATCCCTTCGATGTCATCCGGAGTGCCGTAAAGGTTGACGACTCGGACTCCCGAATCCATGAGGTGGATTCCCACCAGTGACGTCTCCGCCACCGCAACCCGCACGACAGCCTTCTTGCGGACTACCTTATGCTTCGGTCGTCGGGCAGCGTCCGCTGTTCCAACAATAAGGAGCGAGCACGCTGCAGCTAATATCCAAGTGGTCTTCACCGGTTTCAAATTCCTCCTGAGTTGACACCTGTTAAGGGGTCAATTAAATAGACGACGGCTTCCCCCGTAAACGTCACACGGAACCTTCGAACTTCTCAGAGTTGGGTGCCCTTTGCTGAGGTAGAGTTTTGCAAAGCGTAGGAGAAGATATGGGAAGTAATTTAGCCGTCAAGGGTTCTGAGTTTGACGAGAAAGTTTTGAAGTCTGATGTTCCGGTTCTCGTCGATTTCTGGGCGGAGTGGTGTGGCCCGTGTAAAGCAATCGGCCCCTCGGTCGAACAGCTTGCCGCCGAATACACCGGCAAGGCCAAGGTTTTCAAGGTTGACGTGGACACTGAAGGTGATCTTGCCTCCCAATACGGCGTGATGAGCATCCCCGCTCTTCTCGTCTTCAAGGGTGGAAAGGTCGTCGATCAGATGGTCGGTGCCGCGCCCAAAGCGCAGATCGCCGCTCTCCTCGACCGAGCGATCTAGCATCGCCGTACGACATCGCTAAAGCCGGAGGCTTCCTTGCGGAGCCCCTGGCTTTTGTTTTTTTCGAGTGCATGGCCCTGGCCGTGCTTTGTCTGCCGCGAGCTTCCCAATTTGTCCAATGGTGCCGCGACGGAGGGTGTGGCTGGGGCGTCTCGCCCAGGAAGCCGTCGCGGTGCCAGAGGAACAACACCCGTCACCAAGTGAAACACGAGAAAGCCCAATGCACCGGACTCCCTGGCCGCGCTTTGAATCAGGCGACCTGGCACCGTTCAGAAAGGCCAGTCAATCTCGATAGCAGCAAGGCTCGCCAAGCAAAGCACGGCCGGGGCCGTGCAATCCAATTCAGAACGGAGCGCCCGCGGTCGGAATCGGGTTCGAAACCGACACGTGCGCGTGGTTCACTACCGGCACATTAAGCGCCCGACCGTATCGCTCCGCTGCCATCAGCGACGTTGCCGCGCCATTCTCCAACGGCATGTTCACCGGAACTGCGCGGTAGTCCTGCTCCAAGATCACGCTCGGCAACCGCATTCCCTGCCACTGCAGCACGATCCGGTAGGTTACGGCTCGTTCCCGGGTCATCATCTTCCCGAACGAGGTCCGGTCTTCGGCCAAGACAAACAGTGCCTCCAATTCGTCGAGCGAGCCTTTGGCGTACCGCGTTGAGGACGCAGCCCCGTCACGCCTGGCGTAGGTCCGGTCCCGAAGATCAAAGGCCAGCCAATTGAGGGACAGGGCGCCCCAAGCACCGGCAACCGTAACCATCGCCCCCACAAACATCCAATAAGCACCCGCGGAGATCCCCATCGCGATCAGGATCAAGCCGCCGAAAAAGCAAGCCCCCACCAACCCCAAGTACTGATTCGGCGGCGCGAACACCAGGTAGCGCTCGCGCATGAACCGACCGCTGAGGGGCGTCTCCAGAACCATTTCTAGGGGTGCTTCAGCGGGCGGTCGAGGGCAAGTCGCAACACCTGGTCGGCTTTGGTTACGAAGTGGACCTTGAGCTTGGCGCGGATGGCGTCCGGAACCTCTTCCAGGAAGTCCTTTTGGTTCTGATCGGGAAGAATCACCGTCTCCACCCCCGCCCGATACGCGGCCAGAACCTTCTCCTTGATTCCGCCCACCGGCAGCACTTGCCCGCTCAACGTGATCTCACCCGTCATCGCGAGCCGAGGCTTTACCGGACGATCCGTCAGCAGCGAGGTCAACGCGGTCAGCATCGTCACGCCCGCGCTCGGACCGTCCTTCGGCACCGCGCCAGCAGGAACGTGAACGTGGATCTCGTTCTTCTCGTAAAGGTCCGGATTGATCTTGAGATCGACCGAGTGGCTGCGGACGTAACTCAGCGCGGCGGTGACCGACTCCTTCATGACATCGCCCAACTGGCCCGTCACGATCATCCCCTTGCCCGGCATCTTTAGGGTCTCGATAAAGAGGACGTCGCCGCCCACCGGAGTCCACGCCAGACCCACCGCCATCCCGGGCACCATCTCCCGCTCGGTGACTTCGTCGTGCAGGAACCGTGGCGAGCCCAAGGCGGTCTCTACGAACTTGCCGGTGACGGTAATCCGCCCGACATGCCCCTCAGCGACCATTCGCGTCGCTTTTCGAACCACGCTGCCGATCTCGCGCTCCAGATTTCGGACGCCCGCCTCGCGGGTGTACTGGCGAACGATCTTCTGAACCGCGTCGCGACGGAACGTGAGCTGCGACGGCTTTAGACCGTGCTCTTCGACCTGCTTGGGCAGCAAGTGCCGCTCCGCGATTTCGACCTTTTCTTCCTCGGTGTAACCACCGAGTTCAATGACCTCCATCCGGTCTCGTAGCGGACTCGGAATCGTGTCCAGTCGGTTCGCCGTGGTGATGAAGAACACCCGAGACAGGTCGAACGGCACGTCTAAGTAGTGGTCGCGGAACGTGCTGTTCTGCTCGGGGTCCAACACCTCCAGCAGCGCCGAAGAAGGGTCGCCTCGGAAGTCGGAGCCGAGTTTGTCGATCTCGTCCAACACGATCACCGGGTTGTTCGTCTCCACTCGCCGCAGCGCCTGGACGATCTGGCCGGGCATCGCGCCGATGTAGGTGCGTCGATGCCCGCGAATCTCCGCCTCGTCCCGCATGCCGCCGAGCGAAATGCGCGCGTACTTGCGATCCATCGCCGAGGCGATCGAGCGGCCGAGCGAGGTCTTACCCACCCCGGGAGGGCCGGTGAAGCAGAGGATTGGCTGTCGGACTTTGCCGTCGCCCTTCACCTTCCGGACGGCGAGGAACTCGATGATCCGTTCCTTGATCTTGTCGAGTCCAAAATGGTCGGCATCGAGCACCTGCTTCGCATGGGCAAGATCGAGGTTGTCGTTCGTGGAGATATTCCACGGCATCGCGACCATCGCGTCAACGTACGTCCGCGCCACCGTGTATTCGGGTGAACCCGGGTTCATCCGGCGCAACCGGTCGTACTCGCGATTGACTTCCTTGAGCGCCTCCACCGACATGTCGGTCTCGTCGATCTTCTTCCGAAGCTCCTCAAGCTCTTCACCGCGATCATCCGCCTCGCCCAACTCCCGCTGAATCGCCTTAAGCTGCTCGCGCAGGTAGTACTCTCGCTGCGTTTTACTGAGTTCGGTGTTCACCTCACTCTGCACCTTGCTCGTAAGCTCAAGAACCCGCACCTCTTTGGAAAGCAGCTCCAATAGCAACCGGAGGCGGTCATGCAGGTCCAGCGTTTCGAGGATCTTCTGCTTGTCCTCGACCGAAAGCGTCATATGCGCGGCCACCAGGTCGGCCATTACGTTGGTCTCTTGGACGGCTTGGGTCAAACTTCGAAGTTCGTCGGGAAGCTGCGGCGACAACCGGATCGCCTGTTCGAACAGGGCGGCGACCGAACGCCGGAGCGCTTCGATCTCCTCCGATCCCCCCTCGGGGATCTCGATTTCGTCGATCACTTCGATCCGCGCTCGCAGATAAGGCTCCGTCTGGAGGCGTTCGATGATGCGGTACCGGGCGACGCCCTGGACGATCAGACGCACCGCGTCCGGCATCTTCACGAGCGTGCGGATGATAACGGCGCAGCCGTACTCGTACACGTCGTCGAAGGTCGGATTCTCCTCCTGGGGTTGACGCTGGGCGATCACGCCGATCACGCGGTTGTTGCCGACGATGCTCTCGTCCAGAAGCTGGACCGAGTTCTCCCGGGTAACGCTGAGAGGCGCGATCAGCATCGGGTAGATGACGCTGTCGCGCAGCGGCATGATGTTGATCTCGGTCGGAACGACCGGCTTGTGCTCCTCGTCGCCGCCTTCGCGGATCTGAGGCTCGCCGATTTCGGCTTCGATTAGTTCTTCTTCGATGGGCAGTTTGACTTCGGCCATTAGTGGTTTGTCACCGTGACGGTCCTTGTTACGACGACGCGCTCTTGTTTGGGGATCATGACGAGCAGAAAACCGTTGCGAAACTGAGCTCGAATCGCATCGGACCGGATGGCAACGTCCGGGAGCTTGACTTCCCGCTGAAACTCGCCAAACGGGATCTCCATTTGAATATACGAACCGCGGGTGCCTTCGCCCGCATTGTCCTCATGCCGCTCGCCTCGGATCAGGATCGAATGGCGCTCGGGGATGTAGATCAACCCGATCTCGTCGCCCTTGACGCCGGCGATCTCAACGCGCAGCAGGATCTTACGGGCATCTTCAAGCACATCGACACGGGGTTCCCAGAACTTTCCGGAAGCCACCCCAGGCCGGCTGCGTGAAAGCTCCTGATTGATCCGCAGAAGCTCGCCGCCTACTTGCCAAAACCAGTCGTCCGAATCCCGCTGGGACATACGCTGAGTTTACTGCGCTTCGCAAAGCTTCGCTGTGTTGAGTGTTCAGTGTTGGAGATCAGGACGGTCCCTAGACCCAATCCCGAACACCCAACGCCCAAAGCCAAAAGAAGCCGTCATCCTGAGCAACAACCCGAGCCTAAGCGAAGGATCGGAGTCGAAAGACCCCAGATCCCACCACCGCGCAGGATGTGTCATTCCGACCAAGTCGGCCCCACCCGCTCGCAATTGCACCACGACCAAGCACGGCGACGCGCGGAGGAACCCGGACCGGAGGCACCACAAGTTCTTGACCCGGGATCAAAGACTGGAGGAAATCAGGAGCTCTTTCTCTTGAAAGACGGGGATGAACGCTCCGCGCAGGGGAGGAAACGAAGGTCACAAAACTTGCATCAGCGGCAAGCCGCCCTCCGAATGAGACGGACGACCTTCCCGGGTGACACCTGCGGAAACCGAGATCGGAGATTGTAGGCTTGAATGCTTCGATGCGGGGCGGGGGCATCGGGGTCGCAATATGTGTGCCGTAACCACAATTTCCTGTGGCCTAGAGGGCAACTTCCCGATAGCAGGCGAACTTCTAGTAGTTTTACGTGTCCCAGATTGGAGTTGGCACATTACACTGATTGCACGGTTGACCTCCAACTTGGGTGTCAGCCATGCATTGAAGGGGATAAATACATGAATTATCGATTTTCGGCAGTAGCCGCAGTTGCCTTTTTTGGATTGATGGGAGTAGCTTCCGCGCAGACTTATGTTTCGGACAGTGGCGCCTCTCAGAACAGCGTCGGACTGACGGGTGGTGGAGACATCGCTTGGATGGAACAGTTCACCGTTAGCGGAGGCCTGTCGAAGGTTATTTCGATCCAGACCTGCTTCGGTACACCAGCGTTCCCAGGCGGTCCCGGAGTTACCGCGGGACAGTCGTTCCGCGTATTCGTTTGGTCGGGTACGCCGACGGGAGCGGGCGTTGATGCACCAACGCTTCTTGGCACGGCGAATGGAACTGTCAGTGCGGCCAGCATTGACTCCGACGTGTTCCAGACGGTCAGCATCACCGCATCCGCCGTGACCGGAACTACGAACTTCTTAATCGGTGCCGACATCGACGGTGCCGCTGGCGGCTTCCCGGCTCCTCTGCAGCAGACGGCGACGGGAAGTGCTCCGATCCTTGACAATTCATGGGTTGCGGGCAGCACGACCGCAGGAGGCTTCGATCCGAACAACCTTTCGGGTGGAATTGGTCTCTTCAAGAACTCGGCTGCCGGCCTGCCGGGTAACTGGCTCATCCGAGCCGACGCCGTCAATCCGGTTCCGGAGCCTGCCTCCATGGCAGTTCTCGGTCTCGGTGCAGTCGCAATGCTTCGCCGACGCCGCAAGGCCTAAGGCAACTCGAATGACGGGGGCTTCTTTAACGAGAAGCCCCCGTTTCTATGTCGGCCCCTCTAACCCCGGTCCCCTCGCGAGGCCGTTCGGTTTAGTCGGATGCGTTAGGAGCGGAGTGAAATCCTTTGGTTGACAACACCTCGTTTTGGCGACTGTAGACGGATGAGCCAAAGAATCACGCCGGGTCAGTTGCTAGAAACCAACATCCGAAGTGTGCAGGAATTCCCACTTCAAGTTCAAAAACGGCCCGAATCACACGGGAATTTCATGCATTCAAGCGGGAATTCCCAGTCTAGCGCCTAACGCCAAACGCCAAAAAAGAACCTACCTTCCATCGCTCCTTAGCTCGTACCGCGTATCAACCTGCCCAATCCCCCGCACGGACAAAGCCGCCACGACCGCCACGAGCAGCAGTAGCGCCCCGCCCACAACAAACGCGACCCGCAGACTCGTCTGCTGCGCCAGATAACCGAACCCGATCGTGCCGAACGGACCGACGCCGGACAGCGCCCAGACGTGCATCGAAAGCACCCGGCCCCGCAGGCGCTCCGGCGACAGAGTCTGGAACAACGTATTACACGTAATGAAGATCGTGATCGCGGACATCCCGATCACCGCGAAGATCACGTAGAACATCCACTCGACGCGTAGCTGGGACAAGATCAAGAGCCCGATCCCCATAATCGTCACCGAGATGCGAAGCACGTGCCGCTTGATCGGACGGTGCGAAACGGACGTCACCAGCACCAGCGCCGTCACCGAGCCAACCGCAACGGAGGAGTAAGCCAGGCCCAAAGCCGGCTTGATCACCGCATCTGGCGCACCGGGATGGATCATTTGCGCCACCACCGCCGCCATCTGGGTGATGTAGAACAGACCGAACAGCGAGACCGCTGACTCCAGATAGAAGAGCGCCCGCAAGCGACGGTCGCGCATCGTGTAGAGGAATCCCTCCCGCACGAGGTCGGTGATCGGCTGCGCCTCCCGCTTCATCGCCCGCAGGTCGGTACGAATCGCAAGCGCGGCGAAGATCAATGCGATAAAGCTCAGGCCATTGACCAAATAACAAGCCGCCGGACCGACCGCGACGTTTAACGCACCCCCGATCGCCGGTCCGATTAGACGCGCCAGATTAAACGTCATCGCATTGATCGGTATCGCGGCGGGCAAGTCCTCCGCGGGCACAACCTTGCTGATGATCGCCTGCCGCGTGGGCATGTCGACGGCGTTGACGAGCCCTAAGATCGAGGCCACAACAAGGATCTGCCAGTACTGGACGAACCCGAAATACGTGGCGGCAGCCAGGTACAGGGCTCCCAACGCAAAGATCGACTGCGTCACGACGAGCACCTTCCGGCGGTCCAAGGTATCCGAAATCGCCCCCGCGAACGGACCGAAAATCGTCACCGGCAAGGCGTTGCAAGCGAACACCCACGCCAAACTGTCGTTCCGGTGGGTGAGACTGAAGACGAGGTACCCCTCGGCCACCGTCTGGACCCAACTCCCGATAAAGGAAAGGAACGCACTGGTCCAAATAATGCGGAAATCCCGGTGCCGGAAGACGAGATATGCTTTCGTCCCGTAGAAACGTGCGGCAAGGGCAGATGGGGGCCTGGAGGTGAAAGCCGACGGTTCTTCTTCGTCGTTCTTTCCCATCTCCATTCCCTCAGTATGACGAGATTTGCGTAACTTCTCTTAACTAATGCGATTCATCTCCGAGGCAGACAAAGTGCATCAGGTAAGATTTTCCCCGGCCACGCTGGCCGAGGACGCATTGGCGGAGTCAAAACCACTTCGAGTTCTACAGGTCATCTCGAGTTCCGCTACCTCGGGTGCAGAGCGCCATGTCCTCTCCCTGTCGAGCTTGCTCCAGCAGCGCGGTCACGTCGTCAAGGTCGTCACTCCCACCGAAGGCTGGCTCCCCCAGGTTCTGCGCGAGTCGAACATCCCCACCCACGTCTCCTACATGAAGGGATCGGGCTGGACGCGGACCATGGCCCACCTCCTGCGAGAAGTACGCCGCAACCGGATCGACGTGATCCATACCCACCTCACCCGCGCTGCCTACATCGGCTACACGGCTGGCCTGCTCGGTCGGGTCCCGGTGATCACCAGCGTCCACATCGCCAATAATGATCAGATTTATCGCCGCCTCGCCCGACGCAAGAACCGCCTGGTCGCGGTCAGCAACTACGTTCGCGGCATGCTGCACGGGCGCGGCATCCCCGACAAATACATCGACACTGTCTACAACGGCACCGACTTTGTCGACTTCGCTCCAGCCTCGCCCGAGGCGGTGAAGGCCGAACTCGGCATCCCGCAAGAGCGCAAACTCATCGGCCTCGTGGGCCGGGTCTGCCGCGAGAAGGGCCACCTCGAGATGGTCGGCGCAATGAAGACCCTGCGGAAAGAGCACCCTGACGCCCACGTCGTCTTCGTCGGGCGCGTGGAAGCTCCGTTCGAGGAAGAGCTGAAGGAAGCCGTCCGTGAAGCAGGCGTCGGCGATCGCCTCACGCTCACGGGAATCCGCCACGACATCCCACGCATCCTCGACTCCTTCACCCTCAGCGCGATGCCGTCCCACATCGAGACCTTCGGCGTCGCCGCGATCGAGGCGATGGCCCGAAGTAAAGCGGTTGTGGCATCCAACGTCGGGGGCCTTCCCGAGGTCGTCCGTCACCGCCAAACCGGAATTCTCGTCGACCTCCGCCCTGAAGGCATCGCCGAGGCGGTCAGCTATCTCCTGTCAAACGAAGACGAGCGAGAGCAGATGGGAGCCATGGGCCGCCGGGTGGTCGAGCAGAAGTTCACCCTCCATGAGATGGTGAGCAAGCTCGAAGACGTGTACACGATGGCGGCTCGAGGGTAGCGCTTTGCGCGTTATTCGGTCTTGGTTATTCGGACGTTCGGAGTCGGACGGGCGCGACAAACGGCCGAATAACGAGTCACGAATAACCAATAGCGAATCACCAATAACGAGGAAAGCCCGCGCGAGGTATCTTCAACTCTGTAAATCGGCGCCGTACCCAAGTGGCTAAGGGGACAGTCTGCAAAACTGTTATGCAGCGGTTCGAATCCGCTCGGCGCCTCCAATCCCCCTCGCGACCCCTACGGAACATCCGTGACAACAGAGGTCTGATGGAGATTCGCGCGACGAACCTGCCCGGAAGGCGTCAACGCAATCCGGTCTGAGTCGAGTTTGCGAATGAATCCGGCTTTCTCAAACTCCTCGATCTCGACGCCCGCGATCCCTTCAGTAACCGCTGACTTGCTGACCGCATCGTGGATCGAGACTGGGTCGGCACCGTTCGGTCCCGAGAGCAGGCAAATTGTTTCCCACAATGTCTTCATCACCACGCCCCTTTTGACGCCAAATCGATGCCAAGGTTCCAACCCCGCCGCATCCTCGCATGCACGAAACGCGTCTTAATTCCTCGGATGTCCAATCGCGCCGCTGCCACCCTTGCTCGCGAGCGGGTTACTGCGCTTGGGGTCGTCGCCCCGCCGCCAATTCAGGTCACCACGCCGACCTTCGACGGCTCCCTAGCTCAGCTTTTCCAGTGCGTTCGCGATCGCAAGATCGAACTCCGCGATGTCCCCCTGCTCCCGATCTGCGAAGCTTACTTCGCCTACCTCCTGAGCGCGTCGCTCCAGCATCTCGACGAAGCCGCCGCCGCCCTCACCGCACTGGCATATCTACTTGAGCGAAAGGCCTGGCTCCTTCTCCCAGTGGACGAGCCGGAGCCCGAGCAAGAGAATCCACTCGAACTGCCCGAACCGACCGTCCACGAATTCGACGCCGCCATAGAAGCCCTCGAACGCTGGCGCCACGAGCGTTCGCACCAGTTCTTCCGGGCCGCCGGGATCGGACCCGACCCCTACGAAGTCCCCTTCGAGCTCGGCGATCTTGCCCTTCCCGACCTTGCCAAGGCGTTCGAAAGACTGCTGTCCAAGGCCTCGCCCGAGCCCGTCAACAGCCTCGCCAAGCCACGACGTTCGCTGGCCGACCAGATGGCCCAGGTCCTCAACGCCCTCTCCAACCTCCCTCAGACGCTTGATCAACTCATCCCTCACCCGTTCACCCGAACCGACGCTGTGCTCTGGTTCCTCGCCCTCCTTGAGCTGATCCGGCTCGGCCAAGTCGCGGTCCAAGTTGGCGAAGACGACGTGCTCTTCTCCAGGCCGAGATAAGCGATGGAAACCGGACTCGTCGACACCCTCGAAGCCCTCCTGTTCGTCGCCGATCAGCCCGCGTCTCTAGAAGCGCTCTCCGTTACTCTTGGCCTTACCGAGGGACAGGTCGAGCAGGCGCTTGAACTCCTTGACGGGCGGCTCAAAGCGGGCGGCAGCCTCCAACTCGTCACTCTCGCCGGCGGATTCCAACTCTGCACCAAGCCCGAGTACGCCGTCCAAGTCGCGAACTTCCTCAAGCCCCAGCGCCAGCGCCTCAGCCGTGCCCTCCTCGAAGTCCTCGCCGTCGTCGCCTACCGCCAGCCGCTGACGATCCAGGACGTCGACGCGATCCGAGGGGTTGCGAGCGAATACAGCATCCGCGCACTTGTCGAGCGCCGCCTTGTCCGCGAGGTCGGGCGGAAGACCGCTCCGGGACGCCCCGTTCTGTACGGAACCACGCAGCAATTCCTCCATCAATTCAACATGAACGACCTCGGCGATCTTCCCCCGATCAACGAAGCCGGGGCGCGGGCGAGCGAGATCGTGGAGGAAACACTATGATTCGTGCGCTTCTCCGAGCCTATTTCGTCGTAAAGCAACCCGCAAGGGTTCCGGTTCCACGCAATCCGTTGGTATCCTAGAACTCCTTCGGGAAGGCATGAAGAGCGCTTACCTCGCCCCAATCCTCGCCCTGGCGGTGGTTCCGATAATTGCTACGGCTCGGCCGAAGCATAAGGCACCCCCCGTCACGCCTCCGGTGCCCACCGTATTCCTTCCCGACCCAGCCGCGGTCAGCGCCAAGTCGGCGGTCATCTTGGACGGCGTAACTGGACGCGCGCTTTGGGGCAAGGACCCGGACAAGGCGATGTATCCGGCGAGCACAACCAAGATCATGACCGCGATGCTTCTGATCGAGCACTGCAAAGAGGACGAGCTGATTACCGCGCCTGCGAACATCAAAAATGTCGGCGAGAGCTCAATGCACCTCCAGCCGGGCGAGCAGCTTTCCATGCGCAATCTTCTGTGGGGGATTCTGCTTCGAAGCGCCAACGACGGATGCTACGACGCGGCGATCCACATGGCCGGTACGGTCCCCGCGTTTGCGAAGATGATGAATGATCGGGCGGCCGCCATCGGCTGCAAGAACACCCACTTCACGAACCCGAACGGGCTCCACGATCCGAAGCACTGGACCTCCGCGCACGACCTTGCCCTCATGGCCCGCGAGGCCTTCAAGCTTCCGTTATTTGCCGAGGTGGTCAAGAACAACCGACACCAGATCGCGCGGAGCATGAACACCAAAGATGTCTGGATGGTGAGCAAGAACCACTTCATCGGGCGCGATCCCACCGCCGATGGCGTGAAGACTGGCTACACCGTCCCCGCCGGGCATACCTATGTGGGCAGCGCCACTCGAGGCGGTTACCGGATCATCACCGCGATCATGAAGAGCGACCACTGGGAACTCGATCACGACGCGATGCTTAAGTGGGCGTTCGCCAATTTCGACCACCTCACCGTTGCGCGCAAGGGTGACCTTGTCAACGATATCGCGGTCGATGGAGCGGCCCAACCGAAGGTCTCCGGAACGCTCTCCGATGACGTCCAAGACTGCGTCCCCAAGGGTGCTGCGTCCAAGTTGACCGCCAATTTCGAGCCCGACAAGGTCTCCGCTCCGGTTCAAGCGGGGCAAAAACTGGGCAATGAGGTTTACTCTGACGGGAGCGGTTACACCGTTCGAGTCCCCGTCCTCGCAAGCGCCGACGTTGCCAAAGCGTCCGTGATAGGCAAAGTGGCGGGCCGATCGCCCAGTTTCTATGTGATCGGATCCTCCCTCTGCATTGGTCTCATTTGGCTCCGGTCGCGAACGCGACGCTCAAGGTTTTATGGCAAGTCCCCCTCGCGCAAAGGCAACTTCACCCTCTTCTCGTAAGCCCGCCGCCAAAAAGAAAGTGGCCGAGGACCTCGGCGAAAGACTCCACGTCCGCATCGCCCACTCCGGCCTCTGCAGCCGCCGAGCTGCCGAGAAACTCATCCAAGAAGGCCGGGTCGAAGTCAATGGCGGCACCGTCACCGAAATGGGCCGCAAGGTCACCGAGGAAGACGAGATCGTTGTCGACGGGCAGTTGATTCAACGGGCCCAACTCCACACCGTCCTGCTCAACAAGCCAACCGGCGTCGTCACCACCATGCACGACCCGCAAGGCCGCCCCACCATCCTCCGCTTCCTTCCCGACTACGGCGTTCAACTCAAGCCGGTCGGACGCCTGGACATGGACACCGAAGGCTTGCTGCTTTGCACGAACGACGGCGAACTCGCCCTCCGCCTGACGCACCCGAGCTTTGGGGTCGAAAAGGAATACATGGCCTCGGTCAAGGGAATCCCCACCGACAAGGCGCTCAAAGCCCTGCGCGAAGGGGTTTTCATCGAGGGTCGAAACACTGCCCCCGCCAAGGTCGACGTCACCTTCACCGGAGACATCAGTGTCCTGAAGATCATCATCCACGAGGGCCGAAAGCGCCAGATTCGCATGATGTGCGACTACGTCGGCTTCCCCGTCACCAAGCTTAAGCGAACGAGAATCGGCCCGCTCAAGCTAAAAGGCATGCGCCCCGGCGAGTGCATCCACCTCGGGAAAAAGGACGTCGATGAGCTAAGGAAGTTGGTCGGGCTAGAACCGGCGTAGGGCTTCGCGTTTGGGTTGGTTCGGGGTTCGGAGGTTCGGGACCAAGTTTGGAATTGTCATTCCGAGCGAGCCCTAGCGACATCGAGGAACCTGACAGGAAATGCCGACTGTTTGTACCAACACTCAGCGACTACGGTCGGATCCCTCGGCACAAACATCCTTCGGGATGACATCCCGATCTAGAGCGGCGGGCGAAGAGCGCGCGACGCCACGAACCCAACCATCCCGCCAAGTCCCACAATGATTCCCACGCCGTAAATGAGCGGCTGGCCGCGGGCGGACAGGAAGAGGACGACCATCCCGACGGCTTCAACGATCGCCGCCTTGATCATCCCGCGGGTCCGCGCTTGCGGCACTTCGGTACGCGTGAGCACCCAGCGAACCTGCATTGCGGTTCCAACCGCCCCGAACAGGCTCGCAATGATCCACAGTCCCGGCACGTCCTGCATGGCTATAGTCTGCCTCAGAAAATGAAGAGCCCTCCCGAGATTTTCTCGAAAGGGCTCTGATTCCGCCCGACCCGGTTGCCTGGGCTAGCGGAGGTTCCGGTCGATGCGACGGGGAACCTGAAAGTTGTCCCGCCGCTAGAATTGATTCGGTGGCTTACCTTCCATATAATCTATTCTACGTCCGCTTTTCGCGATCTGGACAAGTTTCTTTCTGATCACTGTCGCTTTCACAAACGGGCCTAGGCCGACCCTTCGGCCAAGGTAACTTATGGCGAATGGGAACCGCGCGACGCGCCTATGATTTGATGCGGGGCTACGTGAACCGCGAGTGGGATCGCATCTCAGGAAGCGAGGGCAGCGATGCCCAACGCGAACTCGACGAGGCGATGGCCTCGACTCCTCTCCCCACGTCCAGCCCGACCACCAGTTCGACTCCGCCCCCCACCATGAAGGAACGCGCTCAATCCATCCTCGGCCTCGCCCCGAGCGCGACCTTCGCCGATATCCGCAAAGCGTTCGAGAGGCTCAATAAGCGAAGCGATCCCAAGAACTTCCCCATTGGCTCGGTCGAAGCGATCAAGGCGGCCGAGATCCAGAAGCAGATCCACTGGGCCTACGGCACCCTGACCGAAGGGATGGACACCACGGAAAAACGCTTCCGCTCCCTCGAGATCGAATAAGGCGCTTCGCGCTGTCAGAGTGAAGTGTTTGTGAGGCTTGTCATTCCGACCGGAGCCGCCCACGGCATCGGTAAGACAGGATCAGGATCGGATGCGGCGCAGTGGAGGAACCTGCCTGTCATCGACTCCTGACTGTCTCGCAGGAAAACTGTAGTCATAGGCTAGGAGCAAGAAATGCTGACAGTCAGATTCCTCAATGTCGCTAGGGCTCGCTCGGAATGACAAGTTCCTGACTCCGCACTGCCACTACCACTACCACTAAGAAACTACTTGGAATCCCACCAATCCGCGATCGCCTGCTCCCACGAGTCTCGGTAGAACTTCTCCCGATACTCGCCGAGCCCTTCCTTCGCCCGAGCGTAGGTAATGGCCAGGTTCTCCTTCGTCGCGGAGGCAGACCAGCCAACCCAAGCCTCCAGCCCCTCGTGCAGCAACCGCTCACCCTCGGCCACATTCGACTCCGAGGGATGCCGCCCGAGCACCGCGTGTTCGCGCACGATCAAGTCCGTGGGCAATCCACCAAGACGCACCAGATCAGGCCGAATCGCCGCCAACTGCGACGCCTCGTAACGTCCGGCATGGTCGAGCAATTCGTCTTGTTGCAGCGGCTGCAAAGGCGTGCCCGCCAGCACGGAGATCGATGCCCGATCGGCCGCCTCGAACAACTCCCACAAATGCCCCTGCGCGTAATGCCCTGTTACCAGACAAACCTGACGGAATCCTGCACCCGCCAAGCTCCCCAGCAAGTCGTCAACAATCGCCCGAAAAGTCTCCGTCGAAACCTGTAGACTCACCCGATGAGGCAAAGTCGTCATCGGGAGCCAAACCGACGGCAGTAACACCCCGTTCAACCGTTCGGCGAGGTGACGGGCAAACCAATCGGCAACGATCCCGTCGAGTCCGAGCGGCAAATGGCATCCGTGCCACTCCAACGCCCCCCACGCCACCACGGCAGGAGCGCCCCGATCGATCGCCGACTCCAGTTCCGCCGGGAAAGCCTCGTCGTATCGCAACATGCGCCCAGATTACCGATGCGCGTCACGCCAACCCTGGCGGTATTTCGTGTGCACGTAGCGAGCCACCGCAAAAATGCTGGGGGATCGCTCTGCCGGCATCAACTTTTCCGAGAATCCCATCACATATCCGGCCCTTCTCGCCAGCTTCGCAGTGCGCTCGTCCATCGAGCCGTTCGGATAAGCGATGAATTCCACCGGCTTACCGAGTTGCTTCGTCAACGCAGCGCGGGAGTCCCTGAACTCCTTCAAGATCGCCGCATCGTCCAAGCCCGTCACACTTCGGTGGGTCACCGTCTGCGACTCGATATCGAACAGCTCGATCTTCGAAAGCTCTTTTAGCTGAGTCCACGACATTTTGGGACGACCCACCTTGCTGCCCACAAACCCGGTGTGCACGAACATCGTCACCG
The DNA here is from genome assembly GCA_038216655.1 of Fimbriimonadales bacterium. Lineage (GTDB taxonomy): Bacteria > Armatimonadota > Fimbriimonadia > Fimbriimonadales > Fimbriimonadaceae > JAFDWR01. The sequence goes on along the minus strand of JBBQPZ010000011.1, from coordinate 75,419 downwards.
GAATTTGATGCCCAATCAGAATCGGCACCGCACGATTGTAGAACCCCAAATAGTTGTCGGCAAAGGTGATCGCCACCGGGTTGGAAGGCAGAGCCGAACCGGTGGTTAGATGCAAGTACAGTTGCCGTAACGTAATGAAATGCGCACCTTCCGCCTCCAGCCAATCGATCTCGTCGATGAACTCCTTTGACGTGCAATCGAACCAGAGCGCCTTCGCGTCCCGGCGCTCGATGATGTCATGGAACGTAAGTACAAGCGTGCGAGCGGGCAGCTCTCGACGAATCTCCGGCGGACCCGCCAGAATCGCGAAAGCGAGCGCCGAAATCACTTCCCGTAAAGCGGGCCGAAAGTTGTACACGCCCGGTAGTCCGCACCCTGTAAATCGTGTCCCCCGAACCGCTGCCAAACCGCTGGCCGGTACACGTTCTCGTCATCGACATTATGCATATCGACGGGAATCCGCAGCATCGACGCCAACGTAATCAGGTCCGCGCCGATGTGCCCAATGCTCACCGCGCCATGATTCGCCCCCCAGTGGCTCATTACCGACAGGGAATCGCGGAACGGACCCACGCCGTTGCACCTCGGACGGAACCAAGTCGTCGGCCACGTCGGATTCGTCCGTGCGTCAAGCACGTCGTGAACCTCGTTCGGCAACGACACCGACCAACCCTCCGCGATCTGCAACACGGGACCGAGACCATGAACCAGGTTGATCCGGTACATCGTCAACGGCAACTCACCGCGGGTCGTGAAGTCGGTCGACCAACCTCCCCCTGGGAAGTAACCCAGATCGCTCGGACCCCACAGGGTCGCCTTCATACATGCGGCCGCATCATCCGAAGTAATCGACCACCAGGGCTTGATCCCTTCCTTCCCCATCTCACCCGCGAAGTCCAAAGGTGAAGGTCCGGAGTTGATCAAATGCAGGAAGCCCTCCGTCTCGTAACCGGTCACCCGCTTCACCGCCGCTGGACTCCAATAGGTCCGCACGTCGGAGAACATCTGGGCCGTCCCCGTCAGAAGATGCCCCAGCAGCATCGAGGCTCCATTCAGCGAGTCATTCTCGGTCGCGACCACGAACGGTTGCCGAATCCCGTTCCAGTCAAAACTTGTATCGAGGATCGCTTCCATGAAGTCGCCGTTCGGGAAGTAATCCGTCCACTGCCGCTGACCCTGGAATCCCCCCGCGATCGCATGATGCCCCTTTGACTGCTCCACGAACCCAAGCTCCGCCAACCGCGGATTGCCGATCATCAGGTCGCGTGCGATCAGCGCCATCTTCACGCTCGTCGCCCAGTCCTCGTCCTTCTGCGCCCGCGTCCGCTGCTTAGGAAGTGCATTCCAATCCTTCCCTTCCGGACAGTTCCCCCGGGTCCATGCATAAGCCTTCTCGAACTCGACCGGGTCATAAATCCCGTCCCGCATCCGGCCGGTGAACTCGGACATGTCGATCGCCTCGACTCGCATCCCGAGCCAGCGCTCAAAGAACCCTCGGTCCACCGCCGAGCCCGCGATCCCCATGCTGATTCCGCCCATCGCGAGATACGCCTTCCCCTTCATCTCCGCTGCGGCCAAGCCCGCCCGAACAAAGCGCAGCAGCTTCTCCTCGACGTCCGGCGGGATGGCCGAGTCGCCCAAATCCCGAACGTCCTCGCCGTAGATCCCAAAGCACGGCAAACCCATCTGCCCATAACCCGACAGCGTCGCCGCCAGATACACCGCCCCCGGTCGGTCGGAGCCGTTGAAACCCCAGATCGCCTTCGGCAGGAGCGGATCGTCGTCCATCGTCTCCATCCCGTAGCACCAGCACGGGGTAACCGTGAGCGAGACCCCAACGCCCTCCCGCCGGAACTTCTCGCGGCACGCCGCCGCTTCGGCATATCCGCCGATCGGGGAGTCCGCCACCACGCATTCCACCGGCAACCCGCAGGCATGTTTCAGACGAGAGGAAACGAGTCGGACCACCGCATCCGCCATCGCCATGCAGACCGGTTCCAGCGACTCGCGAACGCCTCCGTAGCGCCCGTCGACGACGGGGCGGATGCCGAGTTTGGGAAGGTCACCGCCGAGGCGGTTGACGGGCGGGCATAAAGAAAGGAAGTCGGCCATGGCTCGACTTCCTTTTTAGCTCATTGCTACGCGAGGAACGCTATTTCTTCCAATAAAACCAAAGACTGTTGTCCGTCGGGTTCACGATGAAGAACCCGTCCTTGAAGATCGCATTCGCCTGATCCAACCCCTGCTGGGCGCTCTGCGAGGCTCCGCCGTTCATCCCCATCATTCCCATGATTGTGCTGATCTCCGGCGCGGAAACGGATCGACCTTCAAGCAGAGCCTTGATCATGTAAGGATCGGCATGGCGCACCGCGATGCGAATCGGCATTTTCCTCTGCGGAGGAGGGGTTTCCTGGCCAATCGCATGGGTCCAGACCATGAATCCAAAGAAAATCCCGAGCCACGTCTTCATATCTCTAAGGACGCATCGTACGCACACACGTTACAAGAATTCTTTGGAACCCTTGCCGACCATCTCGGCTTACGATAAGTAGAGACAAACATGAAGCTACTTGGATGGATCACCTCACTCGCTGTCGCGGGTTCGCTCGCAGTACTCGGCTGTTCAGAAATGCCGCTGGCCAGTTCCGGTTCCTTGAAGCCGACCGGCGTCGGAACGCATCCGGGTGGGGTCCTCACCGCGGCTTACCAAGGCACGCTTATCCCCAAGAAGGGTGACCAGCTCGCGATGTTTGCGATGGGGTGCTTCTGGGGTTCGGAAGGAACCTTCCGCAAGGTAAAGGGAGTCGTGGCGACCGCCGTCGGCTACAGTGGCGGGACGACGCCCAACCCGACCTACGAAATGGTCTGCTCGGGGACCACGCATCACGCGGAAGCCGTCCTCGTCGAGTTCGATCCGAAAGTTGTGACCTACAACCAACTGCTCGAAGTCTTCTGGGCGAGCCACGACCCGACGACCCTGAACCAACAGGGGCCCGATATCGGAGAGCAGTACCGCTCGGCGATCTTCTATCTCTCCCCCGAGCAGAAGGCCGCGGCCGAGGCCACCGCCAAGGCAGAGCAAAAGACGCTGCATTCGGCGATCTCGACCCGAATCAAGCCGGCCTCGACCTTCTACCCGGCGGAGGATTACCACCAGCAGTACGCCGAAAAGGTCGGCCACAGCACGTGCCCTCCCCCACGTCGCCCCGTTCGAGGCGTCGGCATGAGGGACGGCGGGTAAGTACGAAACATGGCGGGGTCGAGCGCTGACGTGACCGGCCCTCCTTACCTCCTTCCGCCTTACCCCCTTACGCACAGGAGGGCCATAATGAGCCTTCCCCTATGTTGCAGATCGGCAGAATCCAGGAGCTGACGCTCGCCCGCATCACGTCCGTCGGAGGCTATCTCACCGACGGACGCGACGACGTCCTCCTGCCGAACAAGTATCTGCCCCGCGGGGCCGACCTCGGCGAGTCGCTCAAGGTCTTCGTCTACCTCGACTCCGAAGACCGCCCCGTCGCGACCACGATCTTCCCGAAGGCAGAGATCGACACCTTTGCCTCTCTGCGGTGCGTCGCCGTCAACCAGGTCGGTGCCTTCCTCGATTGGGGACTAGAAAAGGACCTGCTCGTGCCATTCCGAGAGCAGCTCAACCCGATGCGCGAGGACCAGGTCTACGTGGTTCGCGTGCTCCTCGACCCGGCCTCCAATCGGCCGGTCGCCAGTGCCAAGCTGCGGAAGTTCCTCGTCCCCGTGGGCACCGATGTCCGCGCCGGTCAGAAGGTCTCGTTCCTCGTCTCCGAGCTCAAACCCCACGCCGTCTCCGGCATCGCCGATGGCCGATACTCCGCGGTCGTGCTCGAGGACGAGGAGACTCGACCCGTCCGCGTCGGCCAGACCGTAGACGCTTACGTGAAGTCGTCGAACGAGGAGAGCCTCCTCCTCGCCCTTCGCCCCATCGGTCGGGCCGCCGAGCTCAGCGAAGCCGATCAACTCCTGGCGCGCATCAAACGGGAAGGCGGCTTCCTCGGCCTCCACGACCGCTCTGACCCAGATCAAATCCAACGCCAACTCGGTGTAAGCAAGTCAACGTTCAAGCGAATTGTCGGCCACCTTCTCAAGGAAGGCAAGATCGAAACCGATCCCTACGGCATCCGACTCAGGCCGGATGCGTGAGCTTGTCACTCCAAGCAGGACCCAGCGACATCGCGTGGAGACGGGGTGGCACAGTCTGCTCGGGTGCTCTGCTAATTCTCATGCAACAGATTGTCGCCACGCGACAGACCGTGACTTGTAGTGAGTCTCTCACGGCCTGTCGGGCCGCTCAGTTCTCCGGCAATTGGAACGATGGCCGGCCCGAGCAGACCGTGCCACCCCCCTACGCCTTCCCCCCTTACTCAGAAAGAACCAAAGGACCTGACGCCCGAACGCGAATGATGCTAACTTATCCCTCGTGCTCAAGGTCAGCGGGCTATTCAAGCGGTTCGGGAAAACCGAGGCAGTCAAGGACGTCTCGTTCGAGATCGACCGCGGCTGCGCCTTCGGCTTGCTCGGACCCAACGGCGCGGGCAAGACCACCACGATCTCGATGATCGTCGGCGCGCTCACCCCCGACAAAGGCACCGTCGAACTCGACGGTAAGCCGATCGGAATGGACGCCAAGCAGCGCCTCGGCTTCGTCCCCCAAGACCTCGCCCTCTACGAGGAGATCAGCGCCCGATCGAACCTCCAGTTCTTCGCCGCGCTCTATGACAAACCTGCCGCCCCCGACGGTGTCCTCGAACTCGTCGGCCTCGCCGATCGCGCCGATGAACCCGTCAAGAACTTCTCCGGAGGTATGAAGCGCCGCCTTAACATCGCGGTGGGCCTCATCCACTCCCCCGACATCCTCGTGCTCGATGAACCCACCGTCGGTGTCGACCCTCAAAGCCGTAACGCGATCTTCGATACCCTTGAGAAGCTCCGCGGCGAAGGCGTCTCCCTGCTCTACACGACGCACTACATGAACGAAGTCGAACGCCTTTGCGATAGGGTCGCGGTCATGGATCACGGCGTCATCATCGCCAATGATCGCATCGAGAACCTGAACCGCCTCATGCCCGAGCGAGAGCGGGTGACCCTCGAACTCGACCCCGAGTCACCGACCCCTGAACTCGAAGGAGTCATTTACGAAGGTCGGAAAATCCACATCGATCTGCCCGAAGTGCAGAAGAACCTCCCCGCCATCCTCGCCAGGCTGGACGCCGCCGGCATCCGCTACACCTCGATCAACTCCCAACGGGCCTCGCTCGAAGAGATCTTCCTCCATCTCACCGGAAGGAGCCTGAGGGACTGACGATGCTACGAACTCTGCTCCAAATCGTGCTCAAGGACCTGCGGATTTTCGCCGCCGACCGCCGGGCCCTGATCCTCTCCTTCTTCGTCCCTATCGCCATTGCGTCCTTCATGGGGACGCTGAGCGAGAACATGGGGATCGTCGAGAAGCCCAAGCCGATTCCGCTCCTTTTTGTCGACAACGACCATTCGGATACCTCCGCGAAGCTTCGAACAAACCTCCAGAAATCGAAGGCGCTCGCCTTTCATGAGACCACCGACGCCGACGCGCGCAACTCAGTGAAATCGGGAACCTACGGGGTCGCCGCCGTGGTTCCCAAGGGGTTTGGTGATATGGCCTCAAGAGGCGGAAAACCGGAACTCGAAATCGTCGTCGATCCTTCCCAATCCCTCCAGGCTCAGGCCGTGCGCGGAATATTGACCCAAGCCACCGCGGGGGCCATTCTCGGCGGCGACACGGGCGAGATCGAACTCCCGTTCCAACTCAAGCAGACCACCCAAACCAGTGGCGGCAACCAGCAGTGGAGCGGCATTGCTCACGCGTTCGCCGGGATGGGCGTTCAAGGGCTCCTCTTCTGGTCGATCGAACTCGCGATGGGCTTGATGCGTGAGCGCAACAAAGGGATCTGGCGTCGGCTGCGATCTTCGCCCGCCCCAATGTCTCTGCACGTTTTCGGAAGGGCGATCAGTTCGACCATCCGCGCGATGCTGATCGTCGCGGCCGTCTTCGGGTTCGGCTCGATCTTCTTCCACGTCAAGGTCAGCGGAAGCTGGCTCGGCTTCGGCCTAGTCTGGGTCTGCGCCTCGATCATGGCCGCTACTTTCGGGCTGTTCGTCGCCGCCCTCGGCAAGTCCGAGCAGCAGAGCCGTGGCCTTGCCGTGCTCGTAGTCCTGTTCATGACCATGCTCGGAGGAGCCTGGTTCCCCTCGTTCCTGATGCCGCCCTGGGTCCAGACCGTATCGAACTTCATCCCCGCCAAGCACGCGGTCGACGCCTTTGACGCGATGACCTGGCGTGGTCAGTCGTTCAACGTCGCGGTACCCTCATGCGCCGCGCTCCTCGGCTTCGCCGCGGTATTCCTGCTGATCGCCCTGCGCCGATTTACCGGCGAGGCAGATTCGACCTAGTCGGTCAGGTCTGCTGAGCGAGCTTTCCCGGACGTTGGGGAACCGGAGATCGACCCTCCCGGCGAATCTGCTCAAGTCGATGGCGAATCAGCTTGTGAGTTCGGTGCAACCGCGAGCGGATGGTGCCCACCGGCTTGTCCAGCATATCGGCGATGTCCTTGTAAGGCACACCCTCGACGTCGGCAAGCGTGATCAGCAGCCGTTGCTCTGGCGAGAGGCTCTCCAGCGCACGGTGCAGATCTTCACTCAACGCGCCGCTCATAAGCTCCTGCTCAGGGTTCGGCGATCGATCGGGCATCTCGAAGTAAAGATTGTCATCGCCGGAATCGCGCTGCAAAGGCGTATCGTACGAAACTGCTTTGATGCGACGACGGCGGCTCCGGAGGAGGTCAAGGAACAGGCGGGTCACGATGCGGAAAATCCAATTCTCAAACGGTCGATCGCCCTCGTATTCCCGGAAGCTCCGGTAGGCGCGGTAGTACGCGTCCTGAGTCAGATCCTCGGCGTCCGTCCGGTTACCGGCAAGGCGATAGGCCATGTTGTAGACCTTCCGGTACGTCTCGGTCATCAACTCGTCGAATCGAGCTTGCTCGGTAGAATCGAGCGGAGTAGTGAGCATTGACATTTGGTTTGGGAAGCCCGCGCTCTCCGAGCGCTTTAATACAAGGAGCGCGGTGTGCGATCTATAAATAACGACAGGGTACAAACCTGAATCGTTCCCCCGATAGGACGGATTCCGAAGCTAATTTCGTTCGAACGGCTTAGTGTTTCTAACACCATTCAGGATGCTTAGACGTGCCCCGTGACACCTGCATGGTTTGGATTTCTGCCGAATCCTGCGCAAAGGTGATGAATTTGCACATGGAACCTGAGTCTCAGTCTGAGCCTGAGTTGAAGTTGGAGTTGGAGTTGGAGTTGGAGTTGGAGTTGTGTTTGGAGTCAGAGTTGGAGGGCATGTCATCCCGAAGGATGTTTGTGCCGAGGGATCTGCCCGAAGTCGTCGAGTGTTAGGACAAGCAGCCGGTGCTACCTATACAGATTCCCCAATGTCGCTAGGGCTCGCTCGGAATGACAATCGCCAACGGAAACTCCACCTGCACCTCCATCAACCTCCATCGAGTCTGCGTCAATTCCATCAGTTCCATCAGGACCCTCAATTCCATCAGTTCCCTTCAAGAGGTTTCCATTCCATCAAAGAAAAGAGGGTATGATTGGAAGTTCAGCCGCCTCCAAATCACCCCTCATGCTGCCTTCACCCGATATCCTTAACGAATTCGAGCACGGCCGGTTTGTGCTCTCCAACCTTGCCGCCAAGCGCGCCAAGCAGCTCCGCGAGGGAGCGATGCCGCTGGTGACCGTGGAATCCAACCATCCGCTCACCATTGCGCTCGCTGAGATCGCGGCTGGAAAAATCAAGGCCATCATGCCGACCTTCGATGCCAACGCGATCGAAGATAGCCAGGTCACCGTCCTCATCGACGAGACCATGCCGGGCGAACTCGGCCTGCTCCTCCCCGCCCTCGACGAGACCGAAGTTGCGCTTGTGACGACCGCCGCGATGGGCGAAGAAGAGCATGAGACCGATGTCGACGCCGAAGAGGCCGATGCCCTCTCACTCTCTGACCTCGTGGGCGATGAAGACGACGATGCCGCGGCCGCTCCGGCCTCGGACGACGACACCCTGTCGTTGACCGACATCGCAGAGCAAGAGTCCGCCGACGAATCTGAGGACGAGCAAGAGTAGCGCGATGCCGTTAGGCGACCCGTACGAGGTACTCGGGGTCCAGCGTGGAGCGTCCAGCGACGAAATCCGCGCCGCGTACCGCAAGCTTGCCCGCAAGTTTCACCCCGACGTTAACAAGAGCGATCCCGAAGCGGAAACCAAGTTCAAGGAGATCGGCCACGCGTTCGAGATCCTCTCCGACGACGAGAAGCGCGCGCGCTACGACCAGTTCGGCCACACCGACGGCCCTACCGGCGGTGAAGGCTTCCAGACCGCTGACTTCTCTGACATCTTCGACATGTTCTTCGGTGGTGCCCAACAGGGCGGTCGCCGTCGCTCCATGGCACGCGATGGCCACGACGTCCAGGCCGAACTCCACCTCACTTTCCTCGACGTCCTGAATGGCCTGGAAACTGAGGTCACCATCCCCCGAGACATCAAATGCGATGCCTGCAACGGCACCGGCGGCGAAGGCGGTGCACCCCCCGAAACCTGTCCCACCTGCAAGGGAGCCGGCGCGGTGACCCAGCTTCGCAACACCTTCATCGGTCAAGTCCGAACCCAAACCCCGTGCCAAACCTGCCGAGGCGAGGGCATGATCATCAAGAACAAGTGCAAGAAGTGCGGAGGCCGCGCGGTGCGTAACGAGCAGGTTCAGGTCGGCCTCAAGGTCCCGCCCGGAGTCGAAGACGGCGCGCGGATGCAGATGACCGGATACGGCGGCGAAGGCGTGATGGGCGGCCATCCCGGCGATCTGTACGTCCGGCTAAACGTCGAGGAAGACGATCGCTTCGAGCGCCACGGCACCACCCTGTTTGCGCCGTTGAATATCAGCTTCATCCAAGCCGCGATGGGAGACGAGGTCCAGGTCCCCGGCGTCGATGCTCCGGTGACTGTCGAGATTCCCTCCGGTACTCAACCCGGAACTCAGCTCGGGATCAAGAACGCCGGCCTCCCCCCGCTGCATGGCGGCAAGCGCGGCGACATGGTGATGCAGGTTCAAGTCAAGGTCCCGGAAAAGCTCAGCGATGCCCAGGCCAAAGCGCTCAAGGAGTTCGCCGAGGCGAGCGGCGACAAGATTCCGGAAGGGCACAAAGGCGGCATTCTCGGCGGCATCTTTGGGAAGAAGAAGTGAACTGGATCGAAGTCACCGCCACCTTCGAAGTCGAACCTGAGGACTGGTCTCCGTTCGTCGACATCTTTGTCCGCCACGGCTGTGAGAACACGATCCAAACGGACAGCCCACCCACCCTGGGCGCCGCCGTTGTCGATGTAACCGGAGCCAACGAAGTCGTCGATGCCCTCACCCAAGACCTCGAGGCTGCCGGCGCGAGGGTGGTCTCCCGACCGCTAGTCGAGGAGAATTGGGATGAACTCTGGCGCAAGTTCTTCAAGCCCCGCCGCATCGGGGAGCGCTTTGTCATCCGCCCTACCTGGGAGGAATTCGCCGCCCGACCCGACGATCACGTGATCGTGCTCGACCCCGGCCAAGCCTTTGGCACCGGCGATCACCCGACCACCAGAATGTGCCTTGAACTCCTAGAACGCGCGGACCTCAACGGCAAGAACGTCGCCGACGTCGGGTGTGGAAGCGGCATCCTCTCCGTAGCGGCCAAGATGCGCGGGGCCAAGCGAGTTCAGGGGATCGACATCGAAGCCCTCTCCGTCGAAGTCGCCCGCGAGAACTCGACGATCAACAAAGTCGACTGCGAGTTCGTCGTCGGAGACAGCATCTTCGCGTTAGACGGAGCCCCGTTCGACGTCGTGGTCAGCAACATCATCTCCGCCACCCTGATCGCGATGGCTAACGACTTCGCCGACAACCTAGTCGCAAAAGGAACCTGGATCGCCTCCGGCATCATCGATCAAAACTGGCCGGACGTCCAAGCCGCAGCGGCTCGGGCAGGTTTCGAATGGGTCGAAGAAAGAAGGGAAGACGGCTGGGTCGGGGCGCAGTTCGTTCGTAGTTCGTAGTGGTAGTGGCAGCGTGGGAAAGTGGTAGTGGTAGTGGTAGCGGTAGCGCCGCAAGTGGCAGTGGTAGTGCAGACTTTGAACCTACGATGCTTTGAATCCGCACCTAACACCTAACACCTAACACTCAGCGCCTAACACCCAACACCTAACACCCAACACCTAACACCCAACACCCAACACCCAACACCTAACACCCAACACCCAACGCCATGCCCCTCCCCCTCCGCGCCCTGCCCCGAGTCTTCATCCCCGGCGCGACCATGGATGGCCCGATCGAACTTCCCCAAGAGGAGCTCGACAAGCTAAGAAAGGTCCTGCGGCTCTCCCCCGGTGCCGAGATCGCCGTGCTCCCGAATGACGGCACGATCATCCGTTGCGTGCTCGCCGCCAAGCACGCCGACCCCGTCGAAATCGAATCCCCCGACGTCGAACCGACCCTTCACCTCACCCTTTGCCAAGCCCTCCCCAAGGGTGACAAGCTCGACGAGATCGTGCGGGCCGGGACCGAAATCGGAGTCTCCCGATTCATTCTGTTCCCCAGCGAGCGCAGCGTCGTACGCTGGGACGACAAGAAAACCGCGGCCAAGCTCCAACGCCTCAGCATCATCGCCCGCGAGGCCGCCGAAGTCAGCTTCCGTACCCGCATCCCTGTGATCGAACAGGCCGACAACCTTGCCCATGTCCTGAAGAAGCTGCCCGACGCCGTCGTCCTCTCCGAAGTCGAAGGTGCCGAGCGCCTCCTGACCCGTACCGGAACCGAAATGCAGATCGTCATCGGCCCCGAAGGCGGCTGGTCCCCCCGTGAACTCAAAGCCATCGGCGACCGCGGTGTGACCCTCGGCCCGAGGGTCCTCCGAGTCGATCACGCCGGGGCCGCTGCCGCCGCGATTCTCCTCCTCCGTCATTCTTCCTAGCCAGACGATTCACCTGCTTTGAACCTGCCTGGTAGAAACAAGGAGAAAGAACCTTCTCGACCCTGCCGTTCTCTATAAGGCGGGGCAACCCGCTCAGAGGAGGTTTCGATGCTCAACAAAAATCACCAAACGACCCGCAGTTCTTTCCAGAAGACGCCGGTCCTTATTACGGGTGGTTTCCAGGACTTGGTCCTTCGGAGTCGCGACACCTCGGTTCGCGTCCGGAGTTGCATCGACGGAATCACCGGCGCATTCGGCCACGGTCCCGCCAAAGACGGGCATCCGAGTTGGCCGCCGGGCTAGGTCGGCGTAAGCCTGACTCGATCGCAGGCACGGGCCGGAGCGCAAGGCGCCCCGGCCCTCTCTCAGTTTAGGAGCACATTTCGGGAGTCGCAGATTGCCACCCACGTTACATGAGGTTAAGGACAACTTCGCTGCAACGCCTGTGTTAGGATAGGCCATAGGCATGGCATGAAGCGATCGACCGTCACCTGGATCGTCACCGGAAGCCTAGCGGCGGCCATCGGCGTAGTATTTCTCCTGAAGCGATCCGGTGCCACGGAAGACGAGCGTCTCGCCCAAGTCCAGTTGAAACTCGCGCACGCCGAGGGGCTGCCCACTACCGCCGCCGAGTTCACCGCCACAATCCCAGCCGCCCCGCCATTGGAGAACGCCGCCCCCCTCTACCGAAAGTTGCACGCCGCCATGCCCTCCGATAAGAAATCGGACACGGCAATGTCCAGGCTGCTCACCTCGCTTCCCTTCGACCCCAGCCCTCAGGCCAAAACGAGGGCGGAGGAAATCCTTGGTAAATACAAACCGGTGCTCGACCTAACCGATCAAGCCGCCGCGTTGCCCAGATGCTGGTTCGATCGAAACTGGTCCGACGGGCTCGCCGTCCTTTTCCCCGAGTTCCCCGACATTATCACCGCTTCCAAAGCACTCGCTCTTAGGGCTACGTTCGAGTCGAATGAAGGCAGAACCGCCGCGTCCATCGCCGACATCCAGCGGATTTTCACCCTCACCAGACATCTCGACGAGGAGCCTAACGAGATCACCCGTATGGTCGGTGATCGGCTTTTTTCGACCGGCATCCGACAACTCACCTACTGCACCTTTACCCATCCGGGCATCGACGCCTACCGCCAAGCTCTCAGACGCGCCATCGCCAATATGCCTCGGCCCAACCTGAAGGATGAGCATCGGATGGATCTGTATTCGATGCTCGAATTCATCGATCTTTGCGCCACCCCCGAGGGACGAGCGAAAATCGGGCTTCGAGAAGAAGACCTCCCTTCGGGTCCTAGCATAATCGGGTTCTTCGCCCCAAGTCACCCGAGGGCAAGCATCATTGAAGCTGGGCGGAGAATTTGGGCGGCTTACGATTTGCCGGCGGATCAAGTGCAGGCTCAGGTCGACGCCGCCACCATGGATCAACTCCAAGCCCTTCTTGCGTACCCGATTGCCGCCAAAGTCTACACGTCGCTCACCGGCGGGACAGGCGACGTCACGCAGCGTCTGAAGGACAATGAAGCAAGGAGACAAGAATACGAAGCCGCTTTGAGGGCCCTCGCAGGTCGTGACCCGGCCAAAACAATCCGGACCAAGGACTTGCTGAGCCCGTTCGACAAGTCCCCCCTCACTTACCTCTTTGACGGGAAACAGATCACCATCTCCGTCGGCGGCTACTAAAACGACTCGAAGCCCCTCAGTCTGAAAATCCCGCCCGACGCCTTTTTCAAAGAGAAGAAGCCGACCAAGCCAAACTAGGCCGCGACCGAAGCCGCGAACGTCGTAAGAACGTCCTCGAATTCCGCGACCGTTGAGCAACGCGTCAAACGATCCCGGATCACCGACGCCCCGAACACACCCTTGATATAAAGCGGAATCTGACCCCGCAAAGCCCGACAAGCCCGAAGCTCCGAACCCGCGTAATCCGGGGTCAACAAAGCTTCGGCATAAGAATCCACCTCGCACTCATTCGCCACCATCAACCGCAGGTGCTCCAAAGCCACCGCAATCCGGTCGTCCAAAGTCGGCTCCGCCGGAATCGGTTCACCCGACATCGAGGCCCGAATCCGACCCAACAGCCACGGGTTCGAAATCGCCGCCCGACCGACCATCACCCCATCGCAGCCCGTCTCGCGCAGCATCCGCTCCGCGTCGCCGGGCACCTTCACGTCCCCGTTTCCGATCAAGGGAATCGTCAGCGCCTCCCGAAGTTGCGAGATCAACCGCCAATCCGCCTCCCCCACAAACCCTTGCTTCGCAAACCGCGCGTGCAAGGTCAGCATCTGCGCCCCGACGTCCTGAAACCGCCGCGCCAGGTCCGGAGCCGCGAACAGCGAGTAGTCCCAACCCGCCCGCACCTTCACCGTCACGGGAATCTTGACCGCCTTCACCACCGTCTCAACGATCTGCTGGGCCAAAACTGGGTCCTTCAACAGCGCCGCGCCCGAACCGGTCTTGCAGACCTTCGGCACCCAGCACCCCATGTTAATATCCAAAATATCCGCGCCCATCTCCTCCGCGATTCGGGCGGTTTCGGCCATCGTCTCCGGTTCCCCGCCAAAAATCTGGATCCCGAGCGGTCGCTCGTCCGGATGGATGCGCATCTTCCGGAACGTCTTGACCGCCCCGTAATGAATCGCCATCGCGCTCACGAACTCGGTAAACATCAGCCCCGGACCGCCGATCCGCTTGGCGAGGATCCGGAACGGAAGGTTCGTCACGTCCTCCATCGGCGCGAGTACCAGACGGTTTGCCACCAAAACATTGCCGACGGAAAACATAAGAAATGAGGAACGATCTCGCATTCTTGCGAGTGAAACCAACTTGGCGTCGTCAAAAATTGACGCTACACTGACAGAGTTTACTTCTTTGCGTTTTGAGAGGACCGATGAAACTTGCCTATACCGTTTTGCTCGCGCTGGCCCTGCCGGCCGCCTCCCTCGCCGTTGTCGCCACCACCTCCACCTCCAACCCTGGAGCCGCTGACTCCATTTGGAACTTCGTGGGCCAGGTGAACGGCGCATCCGCCGTCGCGATCGGAGCCCACACCGTCCTGACCGCCGCCCACGTCGGCGCGGGTGACTTCACCCTCGCCGGCAACACCTACACGATGACCTCCGCGTTCCATGCGCCGAACGTCACCGACGGAGTCAACGTCTCGGCCACCGACCTCGAACTCATCAACGTGGCCCAGACCCTTCCCGGCTGGTACGACCTCGCCGGTTCCACCACTAACGGCTCCGGCGTCACCATGGTCGGCTACGGCGGGAGCGGCGTGGTCAATGCCGCCGGCAACGGATACGACATCACCGTCGGCGCAGGCACTCGCCGCGCCGGTGGCGGTCTTCTCGATGGCACCGTCTTGGTTGGCGGCGAGGGCTACTCGCTCTACGGATATCTCCGCGGCCCGGGCGGGGCGGCTTTGGTCGGTGGCGACTCCGGCGGCGGCTGGTTCGACAGCACCGGCAAGCTGATCGGCATCAGCGTTTTCTACTTCAACGACACCGACCTCGGGCCGACGCCTCCGGGAGACACCGCGCCCCCGCCCATGCTCCCCAACTACGGCTTCCCGAACGCGAATCCGGGCTGGTCGTTCCACAACCATCAAGCCGGTTGGGACTGGGACATCGACATCGCCCCGGGCACGCCCTACTTCGGCAGCGGCGCGATCGACGTGACGAACTCGACGATCCAAAGCTGGATCCGAACCAACGCCGTCCCCGAACCCGCCTCGATGGTCGCGATCGGACTCGGCCTGGCCGCGATGCTTCGCCGTCGCCGCCGCTGAGTTCTAAATTGGACCTCCGACCCTCCTGTCGGCGGAAAGTCGGGATTGCTTCCCGGCTTCCTTGGATTTTGGGGTGCCACGGCTTGTCCGGGACTGGAATTGCCTGAGAATCGGAGACACCCCCCGGCAAGCCATGCTCCTGCGCATGGGTGGTATTCCAAGACACGACCTGCCGGGAAGCGACTGGAATTCTCAGGCAATTCCAGTCCCGGACAAGCCGTGGCACCCCCCTCTCGGTCGGCCGAAAGGCCAGCCGTCGGGTCATACTGATAGCCGATCATGGCAAAGCGCACGATTAACGTCGGTCTCATCGGCTACCAGTTCATGGGCAAGGCCCACTCCAACGCCTACCGGCAGGTGGGCCGCTTCTTCGACCTCCCGGTCGACGTCCGCATGAAGACGATCTGCGGCCGCAACGAAGCCGCGGTCAGCGCCGCCGCCGGTCAACTCGGCTGGGAGAGCTACGCCACCGACTGGCGCAAGGTGATCGAAGACCCCGAGATCGACGTCATCGACGTCTCCACCCCCGGCGACTCCCACTACGAGATCGCCATCGCCGCCGCCCAAGCGGGCAAGGCCGTCCTCTGCGAAAAGCCGCTCGGCAATACCCTCGCCGAAGCCACCGCCATGTACGAAGCGGTCAAAGCCGCGGGCGTCCCGAACGGCATCTTCCACAACTACCGCAAAGTCCCCGCCGTCGCCCTCGCCAAGCAGCTCATCGAAGAGGGCCGCCTCGGCACGATCTACCACGTCCGCGCCGTGTACCTTCAGGACTGGATCGCCGACCCCAACTTCCCCCTCGTCTGGCGTCTCCAGAAGGAGAAGGCGGGCTCGGGCGCGCACGGCGACATCAACGCCCACATCATCGACCTCGCCCGCTACCTCGTCGGCGAGTTCGAGGAAGTCACTGGCACCCTCCACACCTTCATCAAGAAGCGCCCCCTCGCGGGTGAGGTCGACGACCGCCTTGGTGCAAAGGCCAGCCAAGAGATGGGCGATGTCACCGTCGACGACGCCGCGATGTTCCTCGCCAAATTCCGCAACGGTGCCCTCGGCACCTTCGAGGCGTCCCGCTTCGCGGTCGGACGCAAGAACCACAACCGCATCGAGATCAACGGCAGCCGCGGCTCCATCGTCTTCAACCAGGAGAAGATGAACGAGCTCGAGTTTTACGACAACGACGTGCCGGAAAAGACCCACGGCTTCACTTTGATCCAAGCCACCGAAGGCTCCCACCCCTACGCCGGCCACTACTGGCCCGTCGCCCACATCATCGGCTACGAGCACACCTTCATCAACCTCATCGCCGACGCCATGACCGCCATCGGCAACGGCACCCCCATCACCCCCAGCTTCGAAGATGGCTATCGCAATCAGGTGGTTCTCGACGCAGTGGAGAGGAGCCATGCATCTAGGGGATGGATCGCGATTCCGAAGTAGCAAGACCAAGCCAAACAGTTGACCGTCATCCTGAGCGCAGTGCCCGAGCCCTAGCGAAGGGCACGAAGTCGAAGGACCCCGGATCCCAACGTCCCCCTTGGAATCGTGGCAGCCGTCATCCAGAGCGGAGTCGATGAGCCTTAGCGATGGCAGCGAAGTCGAAGGATCCTCAGTCCAGTCTCCGACTCTCTGCGTGCGCGCCGCTTCTATAAGTCGGGAGCTTTGTCAGTGATCCTTCGACTACTTCGACTCGCTAGAGCTCATCGACTCCGCTCTGGATGACGGACCCCAAAAGTATTAAATGACGCTTGACAGGCTACTGAGGATGACGGGAACTTTAGGTCAGCGGCAGAGTGCTAGACCACCCGCTCAGATTGTCCGGTCTCCAAAGAACGCACAATCGCCCGCATCACCGCCACGCTCGACAACCCCTCTTCAAGATCCGGCGAATTCACTTCTCTCGAGAGCAGCCGCGCCGCGAAGTAGTCCGCGTAGTTGCAGAACTCCCCGTAGTGCATCCCCTTCAGTTCGTGGCGGAAGTAGTAGCCGGACATCGCGTGGTGGAAGTCCTCTTCGATCTCGACACCCCTCTCGTCGTGCCGGGTGAAGCGCAAATCGGGATACCGCGCCAGCGATGAACCGGAAGCGCCCATCAGGAAGCACTCGATCAACGCCCGCGCCTTCGGAAGCTCGTGGAACCCGTAGTTACCCATCACCCTGCCAATCCGCCCCGACTCCGCCACCAGATTCACGCAAATCGCGTCCGGCGTCTTAGCCCCGTATCGCGAGCCAAGTGAAGTAATCGTCCCAACCGCATGCACCGACGCGATCGGCCCGAGGTACCAGCGCACCAAGTCGACCGGGTGACTCAAACCCAAATACGCCCAGTGCGTATCCGTCACCGTCCAGGGAGACTTTTCGTAATACCAATCCATTCGGTGGTTGTAGTGCGCGTCCACCACCTCAATCTCACCCAAAGCCCCCTTTTCAAACTCCTCCCGCTGCCGCTGGAATGGCTCGTAAAACCGCGTACTCTGACCCACCTGAAGCCGACACCCGCTCTCCCGCGCCGCGTGTCGGAGCGCATCCGCCTCCTCGGGATTGTTGATGAGCGGCTTGGTGCAGATCACATCCTTCCCCGCCCGAAACGCCTTAGCGATGTGCTCGGCATGGAACGAGTCCGGCGTGTAAATCGCCACGATGCGCACGTCCTCCCGCGCCAACATCGCGTCGTAGTCCTCATAAACCTCGATCTGCGGCGCAGCTTCCCTTGCCGCCGTTCGCTTCTCTTCCGAGAGATCGCAACCGGCGACCGCCCGGCACAACCCACTCGCCCGAAGCGCCACCAACATCGTATGCCCTTCGTGAAGCCCGATCACCCCGACGCCAAGCCGCTGATCCTCGGGAAGCGATCCGTAGCTCCGGCGAGTGCCGACGGTCGGTTGGCCGGTGGGAAGGAAGTCGGGATGCATAGCCAGGTTTACCCCGCGCGACTCCCCTTCCTTTTGCGGCGATGATTGTGCGCTGGAAGAGGAAGGGGCCGGGGGATGGAGATTCCGGTAATGGCGGAACACCGCCCCTCCTGTCGGTCGGCTGACGACCGTTTGGGGGTGCCACGGCTTGTCCGGGTGTGGAATTGACTGGGGGCTGGAGCCGTTTCCCGGCAAGCCGTGCGTCAGAATTGCTGCTGGTGCGTAGCTTGTCATCCCGACCAAGTCCGCCCACCCGACCGAATGTTTAACACTCATCCGCAGGCGGACGCGCGGAGGGACCTGACAGGAAGCGCCACGGGCCCGTCTCCCAACCACCCATTCTGTGTTAGGGCCGCAGAACCAGCAATGAGTGTTATCCTAACCCCATACTGGCCTTCGCAATCCTCCTCGCCGCGTCACCCCCACGCCACGTGCCAGCCACCGCTAGTGTAACGATCGGCAATGTTCGGAACCTCCACGTTGAATCGATCTTGCAGTTCTCGACAAAATGGCCTGGGGACCCGATGGCGCAATTCACGTGCCTCCTCCTCGCGGCCTCCATGAAGGGTCCGACCCTGAAGATCGTCGTATTGAGCTCCGGTATTCGAGGGTTCTAAATCAGTGGAACCCGCAGATAATCTTCAGGATCGGAGGTGATCCCACCCGGATCAATGCGGGTGCCAATACGGTCCTAAAAGGATTTGACCCGAAGGCTGCGGAAGACGATTGGTTTGCGACTTGTCTGTGGAGCGTGGATAGACAGGTAAAGAAGGTCAACATTGCCGTCGGACTTGCTGACGGCCCTTGGAAACAAGACGCTCGCTTTGCCATCCGCCAAGGACAATCTTCCGCATCGAAGAACGGTATTCGTCTTAAGATTGTTCGCTGGAAGGTCGCGTCCAACTCCAACCGGTGGGGAATCCACTTCACCCTTTCCCAAGACCTCTCTGCGCGAGGCGTCCAGTTTCATGCATTTGACTCCAAGGGTCGTAAATTCGATGAAGGCGGCTCCGCTGTTCAAGGCGAACTCATCTACTTCTTCGACGGCAGGTCTGAAGATCTGGTAACTGTGACCGTCACTTCATGCCCCTACACCTGGACAACCTTCGAAGGCGTGAGCCTCTATCCCGCACCCGGACGGAAGGTCCCCTAGCCCGGTCGATTCCCGACCCCAGAGGGGTCGCAGATAATGACCCTGTCAAGCTTCATTTGTCTACCTTTGGGTCCGTCATCCAGAGAGCGTAGCGCCGAGCCCAAGCGAAGGCAGCGAAGCCGAAGGATCCTCAGTACAGTCTCCGACTCTCTGCGAGCGCGTGCCTGATGTCTACCTTTGGGTCCGTCATCCAGAGAGCGTAGCGCCGAGCCCAGGCGAAGGCAGCGAAGGCGAAGGATCCTTAGTCCCGTCTCCGACTCTCAGCGAGCGCACAGATTCGCAAGAAGGCGGAGGCTTAGTCAGTGATCCTTCGACTGGGTCGACTCGCTAAGGCTCATCAACTCCCCCAGGATGACGAACCAAAAAATAAATAAGTCAAGGTTGACAGCCAACCCAGGCGACGCGCCAAGCCAAAGTAACGTGCAAAGTCGAAGGACCCCGCAATACACGGCTTGAAGAATGGAAGTCTCCGAACAGCCCCAAATTTCACAAAACGGAGCCGCGCCTGGCCCGCCTTGCGTAGCCCACAAGCTCCTTCCGCCCCACTTTCCCAGAAGAAAGATAGGCATCGATCATCTTGTGAACCGGTGGCTCTATCCACTTGGTGCCGCTGACTGCATGCCCCAAGCCGTGCAGGGCCGACTCTTGGACCGCAGCGCTCGGAGACTGAAGGCACCGGGAGCAGAGCGCCAGGAATGCGCGATGATCATCCTCCTCCGCCGCTGACGAACCAGGGTAGTAGTAAGAGACGTCCCACCACATATAGCAAACTTCGTGCAGGGCCTTGCATGCGGGCGCAGACTCGTTTCGGTGGCTTAGATAATTCCCGACGTTGGGCTCAAATATCCGATGGAACACGTTGCCAAGCGCTAGCCAAGCACGATTTCGCAGCGATCGAGGAAGCCCGGGGTCCATGTAAATTTGGTCACCCGGTCGAAGAAATTCTGCAATGCGCTCCAGGTCAAAGCGAGCCAGCAGAATCTCCGCAGGATTCTCCCAGGTCCAGAGCACATATTCCGCGTACGCGGGCCGCACTTCAGGGTCAGCTGAACCCATGAGGACTGCGTCTTCAACCTTGGTGCCCTCGCCCGACAGAGCTAGCTGGAGCCAATTCTCGAAGGACAGAATCGGTCGACTCGACGGATATTCGTGTTCGGGCATACGGTCGATGGGATCAGCGTATCACGAACCCCATCCCACACTCCGGGCTGAGGGTCGAACGACACATCTGGCTCGGAATGCTTCTCGATTGATGCGGCGTTCCCGGCAACCCGTGCATTCGGCGTTGCCGCTCGTCCAAATCAACTCATTCCGACCCAGTCCGCCCACCCGTGGCACTTCGTCTCTAGCCCGCTGGCCGACGCGTGGAGGGACCTATCGGAGGCGCTGGTCTCCCCACCCAAACACACCAATGGCGTACCACCCTCAACAACCCTTAGGCGTATCCAAGTCGGCCCTGACCACCTTGACCACCTTGACCACCTTCGAAAGCGTGAGCCTAGACACCGCATCCGGACGTATAGTCCCCCTATCCCCGACGATCTCTCGACCCCAACGGGGTCGCAGATATTAGCCCCGCGGTCGCTCCGGCGACCCGGGGTATCGCCGCCCCATTTCCGCACCCTGAAGGGGTGCCAGATCACGCAAGACGACAGAACCAAATCACCCTGCCCCCCAAAACCCCGAAACTGAAGATCCCGCCTTCCGACTGGTTGACAAGAATCGACCTCACGCTCCTATAGGTGTGGCGAGAACAAAGAACGGAAATCTGGGCAAAGCGCCGCAGCTCCGAAGACTTGCCGGATTGCCAACGTGGGTAAGCACTGGTAGTGCAAAGTGAGAGTGAGTTCGTGAGAGTTGAACCTAACCGAGTGAGTTCGCAACCTGGCAAACCCCAGCTCGGGGACTCGACTACCGATGACCGCGTGAGTAACTCGGCTACTTTGAGATGGACCTACGACGGCTCGAGGGCGAGGTTCAAGCCGATACTCTCGGGAGCTTGCTCCGCCAACGGCGCGACTACGTCCGGTGCCTTGGCCGGAACCAGAGTCGAAACGCCCGGCTCCTGCATCGTCACCCCGAGCCAGACGTCGGCGCGGACGATCGTGGCGTGGTTGTGGGTGATCACGATGAACTGGATCCGATCCGTGAACTCCCGGAGCAGATCCGCGAACCGCTCGACGTTCCGACCATCCAGAGGCGCATCGACCTCGTCCAAAACCACCAGCGGCGACGGCTTGATCTTCAGTAGGCCGAAGAGAAACGCGGTCGCGCAGAGCGACCGCTCGCCACCGCTAAGCAGAGCCAACGCCTGCCGCTTCTTGCCCGGCAACGTGACCTCGAGGTCAACCCCGGAGTCGAGCACGTTCGCCGAATCGGAAAGAGAAATCTTCCCTTCTCCGCCGCCAAACAGCTTCACGAAGAACTCGCCGAACGTGACTTGGAGCTGGGTGAACGTCGACATGAACCGCTCGCGGGTCTGGATGTCGAGCTGCGCGATGCTCGCCTCGACCTGGGCGATGCCACCAAGGATGTCCTCCTGCTGGGCCGACATCTCGTCGAAACGCTCGGATAGCCGATCGAAAGCCTCGATCGCCCCCAGGTTTACGTCGCCCATCGACTTCAGCTCACGCCGAAGACGCGCCACCATCGAAGCCGCGTCCGGCGGCAGCTCGATCGAATCGGACTGGGCCAGCGCATCGTCTTCATCGAGCGAGTAGTCCTCGACCAACCGAGTCAACGCGTTCGCCCGACGCGCGTCCGCCCGGGCTCGATTCAACTCGGCCTGGTGGACCGCCTCGCCGATCGCCGTCGCGTTCGAGCGAGCGCTCTTGGCCTCCTCCGCCAGATCGAGGCTCTGCTCGAGCTTCGCTTGCTTCGCCGCCTGCAACTCAGTCAGCCGCTCCTGAGCCCGCAAGGACGCATTTTCGGCGGAGGCCTTGGCAGCCGCCTGGCGCTCGATCTCCGCCCGGATCGACGCACGCTCAGGCTCGATCCCGGCGAGACGCTTAGCCCGCTTCTCCTCGGCCTCGCCGCTGGCCTCAAGCCGTCGCTCGGCTTGCTTGCGCCGAGACTCCGCCTGCTGGAGGCGCCCTTCGCCCTCGCGCAGCCACAGCGCCGACTGCTGTGCCCGATCCGAAAGTCGGTTGAAGGCGTCCTGCGCCTGCTCGCGCTTTGCCTCGAACACCGCCACATCGACCGGCTCGGGAGACTGCTGATCGGCATCGCGGAGGCCAGTGGCCTCGCGCTCCAGCTTGGCGCGGGAGCGAATCGCCTCGTCGTGCTCCTGCCGCAGGACGCGGGCAAGGTCGGCCGCCTCGCGCTCTTCCTCGGAGGCCGACTTCAGGGCTTCTCGGAGGGCGACAATTTGAGTCGCAAGATCGTCTTGGCCCTTTCGGTGGCCCGCGGCAAGCTTCTCTAGCTTGGCGACCTGAGACTCGATCGCCTTGAGCTGCCGCTCAAGCTCTTGCAGATCGGCACCACGCTGGACGAGGCCGTAGTGACCCTTTGACTGGATGCCACCGGTCACCGCACCCGACTGGTGCACGACCTCCCCGTCGAGGGTCACCAGCCGGCTCCATCCCGTGGTCCGAGCGAGGCCGAGCGCGATGTCGACGTCCTCGACGATCACGACGCGACCCAGAAGCGAATCGATCACCGGCCGATCGCGCGGCTCGCAGTCAGCGAGTTCGCTCGCCCGTCCAACTACCCCCGGTTCGCGCAGCACACGCTGCAGGTCCTGGGTGACCACGGAGGGACGCATCAGCGGAATGGGCTGGAACGTTGCCCGCCCAAGGCGCTTGTCCTTAAGATAAGCGACCGCAGACTTCGCTTCGCTCGGATCGTCAACGATTAGGTCGTTCGCCGCCGCTCCGAGGGAGGTCTCCAGGGCGACCGCAAGTTCCTTGCCGACGGAAACCGCCTCGCCGACCGGCCGATAGCTGCCGTGGAGGATGCCGCTTCGCGCCGCATCCAGTACCGCGCGGGGGCCCTGAGGCAACCCCTCGTGGGCTTCAATGGTGGCTTCCACACCCCGCTTGCGGCCTTCGATCGTTGCCCGCTCGGCGAGTAGCTTGCGGAGGTCTCCTGCTTCGGCGGCTTCCTGCTCTCGGTGTTGGGCAAGTTCAGATTCGGCTTGTTCTAGACTTGTTCTTGCGGCACGGCGCAAAGCCTCAAGGCGATCCCGCTCGGCTTCCGCCTCGGCGGCAGCAGCCTCGATTTCTGGCAGCGCATCGCCGATCCCGGCGAGTTCGCGGCGGACGAGCCGGGTCCGCTCCTGCCGATGCGCAGCTTCCGCCTGATGCCGCAACAGCTTCTGATGAGCCGGTCGCGCCTCGCCGAGTTCCATTTCGGCGGTCTTGAGCGCTGCGGTCAGCGCCTTCAGTTCAGCGTCTGCTCCGAGCGTCTGCTCGCGCAGACCGTCCAGGGCCTGCCTTTCTCTGGCCTCGTCGACCTTGAGGGTCTCAACCTCACGAATCGCCTCCTCCGAGTGCCCCGCCGCTGATCCAGTTTCGTCCCGCAACGTACGCTCAAGATCGTCCAGGCCTCGAAGCCGTTCCTCGCCCAGCCGGACCTCGGCCTGCGCCCGCTCAACCGCGGTCAGGCTGGACTGCTGCAGCCCGCGCACCGCGTCCATCTCGCGTTCGAGTTCGCTGACCGCCTCGCCGATGGCGAGCACCTCGAAGTCCAGCCCCTCGGCCCGGTCGATCTCGGCCTTGACCTTGCGGGTGGAGCCTTCGATGGACTCTCGCAGGCCGTCGACCTCTCTAACTGCGCTCGCGACTTCGCGGATCAGGAGTCCGCGCTCGACGCCGCGTAGGCTGTCAAGGATCGACCGATACGCCCGCGCGGCTTCCGCTTCGCGACGCAACGGCTCGCGCTGGGTCGAGAGTTCGCGGAGGATATCCTCGACGCGTTCCAGATGCCCGCGCGCGGCGGCGAGGCGGCGCTGGGCGTCGAGCTTGCGGGTTCGGTACCGGACCACGCCCGCAGCTTCGTCCACCCAGGCGCGTCGCTCCTCGGCGCTGGCGGAGAGGGCCTGGTCGATCTCCTTCTGGCCGACGATCGCGTAGCCAGACCGCCCGAGCCCGGAGTCGGCGAGGAGCTCGTAGATATCGCGCTGGCGGCAGGGCTGGCGGTTGATCGAGTACTCGCTCTCCCCCGCGCGGGTCAGCCGGCGGGTGATGGAGACTTCGGAGGTCGGGACGGGCAGCGAGCCGTCCTCATTGTCGAAGAGCAGGTTGACTTCCGCGAACCCCAGCGACTTCCGTCGTGAGGAACCGGAGAAGATGACGTCCTGCGAGTTCGGAGCGCGGAGGTTACGCGCGTTCGCCTCGCCCAGCCCCCAAAGGATGGCGTCGACCAGGTTGGACTTCCCGCACCCATTGGGACCGACGACGGCAACGAGACCACCTTCAATGTTGAATTCGGTCCGGTCGGCGAAGGTCTTGAACCCGTAAATCTTGACGCGCTTGAGCCGCATGGGGAGGTCGAGACGAGGCTACAGGATACCTTTCCGCTTGATTGGGTGACCGGGGTGATGGAGCTAATGGAATTGAAGGCACCACCCGGTCCGACCCAACACCCAACGCCTAACACCCCCGTATGCCACAGAACCTGGCACGGGACTGCGCCCAAAGGTATCCTGGAAACCGAGACACGCGGCTGTAGCTCAGTGGATAGAGCGCTTCCCTCCGAAGGAAGAAGTCGAAGGTTCGAGTCCTTTCAGCCGCGCCAACTTTTTAAACTCAAAATGGAGATTTCACACTCTTCTCTTGAGCCAATACCCTCCTCTTATTGTCTTTCTTGGGCATTTATTGGGCAAGAACTGTGTTGGCCTCGCTTGCCGGCTGCGGCAGTGCTTGGATAGTAGTCGGCGAAGGAGACCCGATTCGCCTGATCCTTGACCGCCTTTTGCTGGAAATACTTGTCCTTGCCCCAGCAGGCATACTCAGGAGCAAGCTGAACGGAAATCCGACGCACCGATAATCTCGAACAATTGCTCCAGACTTGACAGTCTCTGCGAATTCTAGTTCAAACGACCTAAGTGCGAAGCGAAACAGCGTCGCATCGACGCTAAGCTTTCCGGCCCTTTTTTATGCGCGTGAACACTCGCCAAGTCTTTACGCCACTCCCGTCGGTAGCTCGATAGATCTTTAAGCGCGCACCGACCAAGATTATCGGGTCGATCTCGTCATACTTTAACTCTTGGACTTGCTCCAGCCTCGATCCACTAAAAAATCTTGGACGTGAGATGCGGAGGTGAAGGCTAGTTGCGGCAGCGTCGAGTGAATAGCTACCAGACTGGTCGAACCTTGCTCCTTTGAACTGCCGCAGTTCCTTGGCGCCTCCTGAGTTAATCGCGTAATTGGCATAAAAGCTTCCGTCAACACCAAATCTCAGCGTCTCAATATCAACCCCCGTCAATGTCCATGTACCCGCGATGCGAGTAATCCCTGGATGACCTCCATTCACTACTGCGCATGCTACTAACACTCCCAAAAGACACATTTTAAACTCTCCAATTCAACGATCCTACGGAATGCCCATGACCCACCAACCAAGAGAAGCGGAATATCCCTATCATATGTCCCGGCACCGGTTCACTTGATTCGGTGATAGACAGTATATAGCTTCCCTCTATTCTCGTCACGTACACCATACTCTCTTAATTCCTTTCCCTTCAACACAATACGCCAGTCGAATGGCTTCACACCGTGCCAAGGGCTAATCGATTGGTTCTTCCCAGGAAACTTCATATCGGTGACATCGATATGCAATCTATCTGACTTAACTTTGTAAGTTCCGAACCACTCCATCCATACAGTGCCCTTGGAATCCATAATCACTTCTCGGAAATGTCCGCCCTTTTCAAAGTGGGCAACAATCTTCTGTTTTGAAATCCACGTCTCCCAGTCACCTTCTAGTGTTCCCGCAGCACATGCACTGCTTGTAAGTGCTGCAATAAGGAATAAACTCCAACATTGATTGTTCATTACTTGGACCTCTAATTCGCCGTTTAACCTACAAGTCTTCGAACACATTCTCCAAGCGCTCCAATTCTCTGTCAAACTCCTCTTCCTCAGTATGTGGGTTCTCGTGATCGTCCTCCGACCCACAGTCGAGGCAACCACATTCGGTACTTCGGTCCGGAAACCACATGATACAGCAGGCCGCGCACCTATCGTACCTTGGCTCAGGCCCGGTAGGAAGAATCGGGTATCCGTTCTGCCCAACCTTTGGGCAGATGCGGAACGTCTCGATGCCCGCGTGAGAATCAGTATTCCGAGCAATTAGGTTCAAATGTCGCGCACGGGTCACTGGAAATGGTTAAGATATTTCCCTCCGAAGGAAGAAGTCGAAGGTTCGAGTCCTTTCAGCCGCGCCAAGCTCTTGAACAGTTCGGTCCGAACTAACTTCGTTTGCAAGCCCTCACCCCACTCCACTGTCGGCATCAGACCAAGGTCGGCTGGTCCCTTAGAGCCCCTCTCGTCCATTTGGGCGGAGCAAACCGCACGGAACTACTTCACGCGTCTCCTGCGAGCCGCGACGAGGGCTAGGGTTAGGGCGGCGAGGGTTACGGGTTCGGGGACGGCGTCGGCGGGATTTACGGTGAAGTTGGTGAACGGGTTGCCGTCGGCATCGTGGGCGACGAAGTTTAGGTTGCCGGTGCCGCTGAAGTCGGAGAGAGCGAAGAGGCTGTTCGGGTTGGGGATGCTGGCGCTCGTGTACATCTCGTAGTCGATGGCGAACTCTCTTGTGTCGTTGGCCTGCATATATCCGAGGTCGAGTAGGTCGTCGCTTTGCAACTCGATGCCGTCGCTTGACCGAGGCTGGTTTCCGGTTGGGAGGTTGACCAAGCTGTTTTGGGTGTCGCCGTTCCACATCCCGGAGGTCGTGAGGGTGAAGACGTTGTAGTCGGTTCCTTCCACCTGGACCTCTCCCTGAAGTTGATCGATCAGGGTGGTGCTCCCCGTTAATGGGTTAACGTCGGACCCGGATACGTTCAAGCTGGCATAGGCAAAGCCATCGCCGTTGGGCCCGCCGCGAGCGGCCAAATAACCGTGCATAGGGACGGAGCACTGGATGTGGACCATGGGCCCCTCGAAGGCTCCGGTCGTGACCACGAGATTCTCCTTAACGATGAAGCTGGTGAAAGCCTCGTAGCCCATTGAGGAACTGATTCCGCTGTAATCGGAGAGAACGAAGCTGGATGCCCGCACGGTGGCGAGGGCGTACTGCGGCTGATTGAAGTGGGACATCGCGGTCGAGACATTGATGGGCGGGTCGAAGGGGTGGGGATGGGATACGGCCGTCAAGTTGGTGTCTCGGTTGTGGGCTTCCCACTCCTGTGTAGAGCCGAAGGTATCGGTATGGCTGTCGGTGGACGGGTCATAGCCCCTGGCCGTCACGAGGTTGTCGATGTACAGCTGAGCGGCGGCGTTTTGGGCGGTTAGGCAGGCGAGGGTGGCAATGATGACTTTTCGGGTTTGCATGGGCGGACTCCATTTAGCATCGTAACGGGCCACCGTCTCAGCATCGTCTCAAAGGTCTTTGAGGAGTTCACCGACGGTGTGGAGGCGGTGGCGGGCGAGGATTCCGCGGGCTTCGTCGGCGTGCCAAGGTTCACTGGTGATGCGCGAGAGGGCTGCGAGGGCGGTGGCTTCGCCGTGGCGGTCTCCCACTCTTCGGAACGCGGCGAGAGCTTGCTCGGCGGTTTGTCTTGCCTCGTCGTGCTTACCGAGCTGATGGAGGCAGAGGGCGAGGTCGCGCTCGTTTTGGGCCCAGCCTCGGACGTATCCCATTTGGCGGTGGAGTGCCGCAGCTTCGGCGAGGGCGGCGGCGGCTCCTGCGTAATCTCCTCGGGAGCGTCGAATGCTGCCGATCGTGGCGTTGGCGATGGCCACGTAGGTGCTGGTCTGTTGGCGGAAGAGTTCCATGGCTTCGCCGACGAGGACGTCGGCCTTGTCGAGGTTGCTGCAGTCCGCGGCGAGCATCGCGCGGTTATGGCGGGTGATGCCGAAGTTGCGGGTGTCTTGGATCTCAGTCCAGATTTGCTCGGACTCCAGATAGGCGGCTTCGGCCTCCTCGGCTCGGCCGAGGTCGGAGAGAGAGAGACCACGCAAATGCCAGGCGAAGGCGAGATTTCGGTCGCGGGGGCCCGATTTGAGGGTGTGGAGGGCTCCTTCGATTTGCTGGGCGGCCGCGTCGTGGGATCCGCTCTCTCGGACCGCAAGGGCGAGGGAGAGTTGGGCGGCCGCTCTCTTGAGGGGGTTTGCCTTGCCGCCGGGGCCGACGAGGAGAGATCGAGCCCAGGTTTCCATCTCGGTGCCGGCGTTTCGAACGTACCAGTGGGTCCAGAAAGCGGCGACGATGCGGAGGCCGGTCTCCCTGTCGGCGGGATCGTTAGATGCTTGGCAGGTTTCCAGGGCAGCGCGGACATTGTCGCGCTCACGTTCCTGGAGGGCAAGGCGTTGGCCGAAGTGTCGGGGAGGTGGGGGGAGGTCATCCGCCCGATTGGCTTCGATCCAGTCGGCGAAGTACTCGGCGTGGGCTTTGGCGGCGTCGGGCTGCGATTGGGCGGCGACGTCTCGGAGGGGCTCGGGCAAGCGGAAGCGGAGGGTGCCGTCGGGCTCCTCGCGAGAAACAATAAGAGCCCAGCGGCGGAGGGCTTCCAACTGGGCGAGGCCGGCATCGGCAACGGCGTGGGCGGCGGCGGCATCAAATCCGCCCCTAAAGACGGCGAGTCGGTCAAAGGCACGGCGGGTTTCGGGCTCGAGCAGATCGAGGCTGGCGCGGAGAACCTTGTCGAGTGACCGTTGGCGGGCGGGAATCCCGAGGGATTCGCCGAAATCTCCTTCGACGGTCCAGTTAGCGGCTTCGATTTGGGATAGCTCCTGAACTCCGGCCCGGGCGGCGGCCAGTTCGAGGGCCAAAGGCATTCCGCCGAGTCTCCTCGACAGTTGGTGGAGGACTTCGGTCGGTGCAGCGAGCCCGGGTCTTGACCGTTTGGCCCGATCCTCGAACAAAGCCGCCCCGTCGGCATCTCCTAGAGGGCCGAGTGGGACCTCGGCCTCTTCCGTCAATCCGAGGACGCGTCGGGACGTGACGAGGAGAGATACGCCAGCCACCCTTAGGAATCGACCAAGGATGGCGGTCAGCGAAGCACCCACGAGTTGCTCGGTGTTATCGAACACGAGCAGGACGGGCGCGATCTCCTCCAGCTCCCGGGCAACCAGGTCTTCGACCGCAAAACCCGGGGCGGGGGCGGGAAGGCGAAGCGAACCGCGCAAGGCGTCGGCAACTTGCGAACCGTCCGACAGGTCGGCCAGGTGCACCCAGATCGCGCGACCGTGGTTCTTGGCGACGGCGGCGGCGAGCCGGGTCTTTCCCATTCCACCGGGTCCTGTGAGGGTGACGATCCGTCCTGGTTGAAGGAGTGCGGCGATGGCGGCTTGCTCAGCTAACCGGCCGAAGAGGCGGCCGAGCCCTTGGGGCAAGGTCAGGGGGAGGATGGTGTCGCTCTCGCCGAGGGCCTCGTTGAGGCATTCAAGTCGCGATTGCTCTTCCATCAGCCAAGAGTCGTAGTAGCCGGGGAGGAGGGAGCCTGCATAGAGTCGCCGAGCCAATTTGGAGTCCTTGCGAGCGACCGCGCCTTCGAACTCGGCGACATCGGTGACGAATCGTGCGGGGTTGAGACGAACGGACAGACGCTCGGTCTCGAGGGGATGGTCTGGCCCGAGGAGGGCCCGGAGTCGGGAAAGAGCGAGGCGGAGGGAGTGCCGCTGTGACTCGGGGTCGGCGTCGGGCCAGAAGGTTTCCGCAAGGACTTCTCGTGAGTGAGAGGTTCGGGGAAAGAGGGCGAGGTAGGCAAGTAAGGCGGCGGTTTTTTGGGTCGGGAATCGGTCGATCGTCCGGCCGCCACACGAGGCACGGAGGCTACCGAACATCTCGATCCGCCACGTCCCCATTGGTTTGAATCTACATCATTCGCCCTTTTTGCGCTGGGTTGTTCAGGGGGACAGAGTCCGGTCTCGGTTTGAGATTACAAATAGATTCGGGGGGTGTTCCCGCCAAGGTTAGCTTCATTGGCCTCCCGAGGCAACTCTCTCCAGAAACCCAAGGCTTCCTTCAAGTTCTGGATCGCTTGAGGAGGTGGATATCCCGCCTTATGAGCAGCATGATGTTGACTTCAAGCTCGTCGTCCGTGTACTCGCGCCAGCGATCCGCCAGTGCGACGAATACGTGTCCACCCTCAATCCGGCCCGGGATGTATCGGTGGACGAATCAGATGATCTGGGTCCTGATCGACGCGATCGGACAGACCGCCTGCGAAAGTCGATCCCTTACTCGCTTTGCCCGGTCGGAACCATGGCCGCGCTGAACCATGAACATCTCACGGTCAGCAAGATCGGCGTTGACGCATTTGGAAATCATGGAAGCGGCAACCTGCGGTCAAGCATTAGCAGACCTGCCTCAAACTGGACACCGAACACGGCTCGTCTGACAATCCTGAACCTGTGAGGTAGAAAATAACCTCGCTGGGAGGACCCAGACGGGGCCCTATTGGGGACTTTGCGCTCCCATAATCGGATAGGCCTCGCAAGGATGAGGGGCGGTGGTGAACATGGCTTATCCGAAGATTATTCAGGGCGGGATGGGGATCGCGGTTTCTTCTTGGCAGTTGGCTTCCACGGTCGCTCAGCGCGGCCAACTTGGCGTCGTATCGGGCACGGGGATGGATCTGGTCTTGACTCGACGGCTCCAACTCGGCGACCTCGACGGGCAGATTCGACTTGCGCTCAAGCATTTCCCGATCAAGGAAATGGCCGAGCGTGTGCTTGCCAGGTACTTCGTGGACGGCGGCAAAGCCGACCAAAAGCCGTTCAAATCCAAGCCGGTTCCGACGATAAAGGAGCCGCAGGCACTCACAGAACTCACCGTCGTGGCCAATTTCGTCGAAGTCTTCCTTGCCAAGCTTGGGCACGACGGCCTCGTCGGCATCAACCTGCTAGAGAAGATTCAGCTTCCGACCCTTCCTTCGTTGTTCGGAGCGATGCTCGCGGGCGTCGATTACGTCTTAATGGGTGCGGGAATTCCTCGGGCCATCCCGGCGGCGCTCGACCACCTCGCGGCGATCGAGTCGACTGAGCTCAAGCTCGATGTCACCGGCGCCAAGGCCGGAGAAGATTTCTCGGTTCACTTCGAACCCGCCAAGTACTGCGCGCCGGGCACGACGAGCCTGGCCCGCCCCAAGTTTCTCGCGATCGTCTCGTCCACCACCCTCGCCCTGACCCTCGCCCGCAAGTCGTCCGGCAAGGTCGACGGCTTTGTGGTCGAGGGCAAGACCGCGGGCGGGCACAACGCACCGCCGCGTGGCGCGATGGTGATCGATGAGGCCGGAGAGCCAGTGTACGGCCCGCGCGACGAGCCGGACCTCGCGGCGATCCACGAACTCGGCCTTCCCTTCTGGCTGGCCGGTTCCTATGGCAGGCCGGGAATGCTTGAGGAAGCCCTCGCCACGGGCGCCCAGGGGATTCAGGTCGGCACCGCGTTCGCTTTCTGCGAGGAGTCCGGCATCGAGCCGGAGATCAAGGCGCGCACGATCCAGCAGAGCATTGACCACAAGGCAAAAGTCTTCACCGACCCGCTCGCCTCGCCCACGGGATTCCCGTTCAAGGTGGTACAGCAGGACCAAACGTTGGCCGATTCGGGCGTCTACCACGAACGTGAGCGCATCTGCGACCTTGGCTACCTGCGGGAGCTGTACCGCAAGGAGGACGGCACTGTGGGCTATCGCTGCCCCGGTGAACCGGTCGATGATTATGTGGCTAAGGGCGGCGATCTGAAGGCCACCGAGGGTCGGATGTGCGTGTGTAACGGGTTGCTGTCAACGATCGGGCTGGGGCAAATCCGCAAGGGCGTGCACGAGCCGATCCTGATCACCGCAGGGGATGACGTCAAGGACATTGCCCAGTTCCTGAAGCCGGGCCAAATGACTTACACCGCAAACGACGTGCTCGATGCTTTGCTTGTGCCGGTCCCCGCGACGTAGCCGCGAGATCGGGTGAAATGGGGGTGCGGACCGATGGAGTTCCGCGGCTTGACGTAGACAGTACGTCGGGCAAGCGCGAACCTCCATGAAAGAAATCATCCTTGTCAATGTCGTCGGCAACGACCGACCCGGCCTTACCGCGCTCTTGACTGACATTCTCGCCCGGTACGAAGCCGAGGTGCTGGACATCGGCCAGGCGGTGATTCACGATCACCTCTCGCTCGGGATGCTGATTGACCTGCCGGATGGCGAGAAGTCGTATCAGGTTCTGAAGGAACTGTTGTTCAAGGCTCACGAGCTGGGGCTGAACATCCGGTTCACGCCGATCACGGTGGACGAGTACGGCAAGTGGGTCGCGGCGCAGGGGCAGGAGCGGCATGTCGTGACGATGCTGGCGCCTCGAATTACCGCCAAGCACCTAGCCCGGCTCAGCGAAATCATCGCTTCGAACGGGCTCAATATCGAGAAGATCGCGCGGCTCTCGGGTCGCATTCCGCTCGACGAGGACGCGCCACAGGTGGCGAGTTGCATGGAGTTCTCCCTGATCGGGACGCCCCAGGACAAGGAGCGGATGCGGGCCGACTTCGTCGTGATGGCGCGCACGATGGAGGTCGACGTCGCCTTCCAGGCCGAGGGGATGTTCCGGCGGAATCGGCGGCTGGTGGTGTTCGACATGGACTCCACGTTGATCCAGCAGGAGGTCATCGACGAGCTTGCAATGGAGGCTGGAGTCGGGGATCAAGTGAAGGAGATCACGGAGGCCGCGATGCGCGGCGAGCTGGATTTCAAGGGGAGCTTTACTCGGCGGCTGGCGCTGCTGGAGGGACTTTCCCAAGAGAAGCTGGACGTGGTTGCCGCGCGCCTCGTGCTCACCGACGGCGCTGAGCGGTTGGTCCGGACGCTTAAGCGCCTCGGATACAAGACAGCGATCCTGTCGGGCGGATTCGGCTACTTCGGAAAGATCCTGCAGGAGCAGCTTGGGATCGATTATGTATTCGCCAACGAACTTGAGATTGTCGACGGCAAGGCCACGGGGCGGGTCTCCGGCGAGATCGTTGACGGGCAGAGGAAGGCGGACCTTCTTCGGATATTGGCCCAGACCGAACGGTTGAGTCTAGAACAGGTAGTGGCGGTCGGAGACGGGGCTAACGACCTGCCGATGCTCGCGTTGGCGGGACTTGGAATCGCTTTCCACGCGAAGCCGCTGGTGAAGGAGAAGGCGCGCCAGGCGATCTCGTTCCATGGGCTGGACGGAGTCTTGTATCTGCTCGGAGTTCGGGATCGCGAGTTGGCCACCCTGTAAGAAGAAAAGCGGCCCGCGAGAATAATCTCGCGGGCCGCTTCAGCTATTCGAGGCTTACTTAACCCAGTACATCTTGAGACCGGGAGCGGCCTGCGCGAGGCCGTCAGCCAACGTTCCCGTAAACAGGAAGTGGGTCGCGTCCTGCGGCTGAAGCCCCATCTTCAGGTTGCCTGGGTTTGCACCCTGCTGCCCATTGACGGTGACTTGCTCGGAGGTCAGAAGGATTTGATTCCCGTCGGCGGAATACTTGCCGCGAGCTTCGATCGACTGCTGCTGACCCTTTTCATCGGGGGCTGCGAAGTCCATGATGAAGGTCATGTCCTGGGCCAGTTGAAGCGAACCCGTTGCACCGGGCTGCGCAGGCTGGAAGTCGGGGTGATAGATTCCGACCACGGTCTGTCCGCCGCCGTCGCCGCCACCGTTGGTTCCGGGGCCGCCGCCGTTAGTGCCGGGTGCTCCGCCGTCTGTTCCCGGACCGGGACCGCCGCCGTTCGTTCCCGGAGCGCCGCCGTCGGTGCCCGGACCGGGGCCGCCGCCATTAGTTCCTGGGGCTCCGCCGTTCGTGCCAGGAGCGCCGCCGTTTGTGCCCGGTCCTCCGCCGGTACCGCCGAGGAGGCCTCCGGTGCCACCGCCCGTCATGCCACCACTGGTCGTCGTGGCGGTGCTATTGCCCTTGCCCTTGAAGATGAAGTAGCCGCCGACGCCGAGTCCGGCCACGACCACCACGATCGCGACGATGATCGCGATCAACTTGCCGCTGCCCGACTTCTGTTGGAACTGCTGGAATTGGGGTTGAGGTTGGAATTGAGGCTGTCCGTAGCCCTGCTGCGGCGAGGGGCCACCCATGGGCGCAGGTGCCGGAGCGGGGGCCATCGGCTGGATGGACGGGGCGGGAGGAGTCGAGGGTGCCGGGGGCTGGGGGGCCATCGGGGGAGCGGGCGCGACCGGTGCAGCGGCAACGGCGGGAGCGCCATCGTCCGCCATTCCTAACGCGGAGACCCACATCTCGACCGCCCACTCGGCGACGTCCGCCGGGAACGCTTGCTCGTTGATCAGTTTCTCGACCATGCGCGGACGCAGATCCTGAAGAGCATTGCCGGCATTGGCAATGTCTTGGGGAATACCTGCGCGGGAGGCGTTGACGAGCATGCCGATCTCGCGCGGATATTGGGCGGCTTCCGTGCGGAGCAGAGTTTGAAGGCTGACGGCGTCGTTTGCCACCGCCTTTCCATGTTGGCGAAGTATTGCCGCCAGATTATTTCGAATTTCGACGTTTAGCATCCTGTTTCCCGGCGATGACTTACAGATGTCAAGCGCGCGACCGCATTATACGCCTCGCATCCCCGAGTGGCCTAGTCCCCGGGCCGGGTATGACGTTCAGGTGCGTCCGATTGCCAGAAATATTGAAGCGGCCCTCCAATCGCTGAGTGAGCGATGGACCCGAGCCCTGCTGAGCATGGTGGGAATCACCATCGGCTCGATGGCGGTCGTCTTGCTCATCAGCATCGCGGTCGGCGTGCAGGAGGACATCACCGGCCAGATACGTGATATTGGCGTCAATGTCCTTGTGGTCGTCCCCGGTCGCATCGAGTCCGGAACATTCAATCCGAACCTAGCGGGTCAGAGCTTTCTTACGGAAGCGGACGCCCAGCGGATCGCCAAGGTCGACGGCGTTGTGCGTGCCGCGCCTTTCACCTTTGTCGGTGGAGGAATCCGAAACGGCGAAAAGGTCGCCAACCCCGTGCTGGTCGCGACGACTCCGGATTGGTTCCTCATGCACAAGGCCAAGATGCAGGCGGGCCGAACTCTTGAGCAGACCGACGACAATCGGGATGCCTGCGTGATTGGATCGGTCGCCAAGACCGAGCTCTTCGGCACGACAAACGCGATCGGCAAGACCGTAACAATAAACAAGCGGACTTACGAGGTCATCGGCGTCACCCAGGATAAAAAGGCGGAAGCCTCGCTGTTTTCGATGGGCAGCCTCCAAAACGTCGTCTACATCTCCTATTCGAGGCTAAAAACGGTCACCAAGGACCTCCAAACCCACCGAATCATGATTCAGATCGAGCCGACGGTCGAACCGAAGGGGCTCATCAAGAAGCTCGACGGCGTGCTTGAACAGACCCTGGATAAACAGCAGTTCCAAGTGCTCACTCAAGAGGATTTGCTGGGCCTCGTCTACAAGCTCGTCGGAATTTTGACTTGGCTGGTGACCGGTTTGACCTCGATCGCGCTCTTCGTGGGCGGCGTGGGGATTATGACGGTGATGCTGATGGCGGTCAGCGAGCGGGCCAAGGAGATCGGTATCCGAAAGACAGTCGGGGCCACGCAGAAAGACATCTTCATCCAGTTCCTGGCGGAAGCCTGGCTATTGTCGGCGATCGGGGGTTGCGTGGGGCTCATCGCGAGCTTGGTGATCTGCAAGACGCTGGCGTTGCTGACCCCGATCAAGCCGATGGTAACGCCAGCAATCGTATTGCTGAGCTTCGGAATGAGCGGCGGAGTTGGGATGATCTTCGGGCTGCTGCCCGCGGTGCGGGCGGCGAAGAAGGACCCCGTGGATTCAATCCGGAACGAAAACTAAGGCGCGTAGACGTGGTTGTTCGGTGCCGCGGAGAGCGTGCAGGACGGAGTCATTCCGACGGTGCCAGGAACGTAGGTTCCCCCCGCGGGACACGAAGGATAGGCTCCCTTCTCGTAGGTCGTCCAAGCCGCGGCAACATCGACGACATCGCCGTTATGGAGGCCATTTTCCATGGTGAACTGCTCTTTCGCCTGATCGATCGCCCGGAGGTTGGCAATACAGGTCTTCTGCTGCGAGCTGGTTCGAGCCTGCGTCCACTGCGGAACGGCGATGCCCATCAGAATGCCGATGATCATCACGACAATCATAATTTCGATTAGGGTAAACGCTCGTCTTCGCATGGGGCCTCGCCATTAAAGTTCCGCCGACGGCGGGTTGGCGGGCACGCAATGTTGCCGGGTTCAGGTTCTCCCTAGAGTGAAATACCGTCCTCGGGATCTTCCGGAGGACGGTCGTCTTTACTTACGGGCGCGGGGACTTGCGGGCGAGCCAAGCGTCCGCGAGCTTCTTCTGCTCGGGGGTCGGGTTGGCAACACGATCCAGCGTAATGACCTCGCGAGATGCCGTGGTCGGCGTCACTTCGACCTCCATCGTCTCGTCGCCCCGCTTGATCGTGAGCTTGATGACCTTTCCCGCGACCGCATCTCGGGTTGCGACGGCGAACGAAGAGGCGAGGGCGCGTCCGTTGTCGCCGACCAGCGCGGTGCCGTTCACGGCGAGAATCTGGTCGCGAGTCTTCAACTTCCCTTCCGCCGGACCGCGTACTGTGTTGACGGACAATCCGGTCGATCCCGGACCGCCGCCCGCCGCGAATCCGATCTCGACGTATGACTCGGACTTGGTAACGACCTGCAGCCCCGCCTTGGCGAGCGCCTCGGCGACGGGCATGTTCGGCTGCATGACGATTCGGTCATAGGTCGCGCCATCGCCTCCAAAGCGGACGTATTGCTTCCGGATCTCGCCTTCGGCAAACCCCGGCTTGCCGTCCTTGCACATGTCCCAGAGCGCGAGCTCGACGTCGTCGAGGGTGTGCTTTCCGCCGGTTCGAGATCGGAGTTCGAGATCCAGCGACATCCCGGCGATCCAGCCGAGGTTGTAGTAGCTGATAAGGTAGCCGTTGCTGTTGCCGTGGCCGCCGTTGGACTCGTCGACCCGCATGCTTGAATCATTGGGGCTGACCTGAAGGTGCGCCGGGTTGCGCGCAACGATCTGCATGTTTGAAGACGCGGTCGCGAAGTAGGCGTTGTCGTCGGTCCAGCCGTATCGATGGAGAATCGTGTAGGCGTAGTAGTCGGTCACCCCTTCAAGCCACCAGATCGCGCCCGTTTGCGGGAGCTTCGTGTAATCAAACGGGCCGAGCGGGGCAGAGCGAATTCGCTTAACGTTCCACAGGTGGAAAAACTCGTGGGCAAGCACACTGACCGCCCGAGGTCCCACGCCAGCGGCGAGCGAGATTTGCGTGCTGCTGAGGTGCTCAAGGCCACCCGCGCCATCCGCGGCGTCGTTGACCGAGAAGTGCCAAATGTATTTGTTGTAGGGAGCCTTGGCTCCGAAGAAGTCGGTTTCCGAATCACTCACGAACTTGCAGGCCTTGAGCAGATTGGCGCGATCGACCTTGGCTCGGGCCACCCCGCGCATGACAATCCAATGAGTCTTACCGCGACTCAGGTAGCTGTCGACGGTGAGACCGTCGGCCCCGCCCGCGGTGACGGGATTGTCGGCAAGCGTATCGTAGTCTTTGGCGGTGAAGGCGTTCGTGCCCGCTTCGTCAAGGCCAAGGTAAGCCGCCCAGCCCGCAGGAAGGCCAAGCTCAAGCTTGCACTTCTCCTTGCGTCGATCGACCGCATAGAGGTAGGTACTGGGGCCGCTGTAATGCATCGTGCCATCTACGGGTGCCGAGTTGATGTCGTACTCAACGATCGTGTCCTTGGCGGGGGCGACGGTCCAAGTGGTGATCGGATTTTCAACCACCTTCATTTCGGTGCCGTCTTGGTACTTCTTGGTCGCGTGCTCGACCTGCATGTCGATCGCAAGCACGTTCCCTTGGCCGTCGGTCGCTTTGAGGCTCTGCACCGACTTCGAGGCGTCGCGGATGACGTAGCCTCCCGGCCCCCAGTTAGGGAGCTGGAGCCGCGTTCCCTTCTCGGAGTGCGACAGGTGAATGATGACGTGGAGGGTTCCCGGAGAAGGGAGCAAGTTGACTCGATAGTCGATCTCCGCAGACGCTGTGGCGGCGAGGACGAACAAACCGGCAGTCCAAAGGCACTTCATGGGTCGGATACTACCGAACCACAGATGTTTTGAAGCCTCATGACGAAAAATCGGATCGACGGACGCGGACACAACCGCTACAATGGTGCATGCGACTTTGGACCATTCTTTCAACCTGTGCCTTCGGCTCCCTTCTGTTGCTTGGCTGCGGCAAGGGAAGCAAGCTCGCCGGGAATTGGACCTTCGCAAGTTCTGGCAAAGCCCAGAGCATTAACGGCGTGGCGACCTTCAATCCCGACGGGACGATGCAGTTCGAGGCGGACAATCCTGCCACACCGGCGATGAAGATCGATATGATCGGCAAGTACCGCGAAGATGGCGATAAGCTGTTCATCACCTTCAGCGACGTCGCGTTCAAAAACACGCCCGCCGAGGCCAAAGGCCAAGAGCAGCAGATGAAGGATGGGCTGATGAAGCAGATTGACGCGGGCACCGAAAAGGCGCGAGTCATCAAGTGGACGAGCGACACGGCATTCACAACGGAAGCCGAGGGCGCGACGATGTCCTTCACCAAGAAGTAAGCCTGGCGGAAGATCTGTCCTTTCGGTCGGAGTAGATCGCCTGAAACGAGATTCTATATAAGTCCCATAAGACACATAGGACTTATATATAGCCCTGCTGCCTAATTCGGCGGCAGCTTCTTTAGGAAGTCATCCAAGCTCATCGGGCCGAGGTCTCCGTCTTCACGTGACCGGACTCCGACTGTTCCATCTTCCAGATCCCGGTCGCCCAAGATGAGCATGAACGGCACCTTGTGCATTTGATTCTCGCGAATCTTCTTGCCCAAGGTCTCGCGTCGATCGTCGACCGACACTCGAAGCGCACGCGAGTCGTAGGTCATGTCCCGAAGCTTCTCCGCCATCGCCACCGCGGCATCGTTGTGACGATCCGCGATGGGCAGGATCGCGACCTGAACCGGCGCGAGCCAGAACGGGAACGCGCCCGAGTACTGCTCGGTGAGCAGGCCGATCATTCGCTCCATCGAGCCGAACGGCGCGCGGTGGATCATCACCGGGCGATGGGGCTTGCTGTCCTCGCCGGTGTACTCCAGTTCGAACCGCTCGGGCAGGTTGTAGTCCACCTGCACGGTGCCCATCTGCCACTCGCGACCGAGGGCGTCCTTGATGATCAGGTCCAGCTTTGGACCGTAGAACGCCGCGTCGCCGGGCGAGACCTCGTATTCGAGGCCCAGCTTCTCGCATGCATCGGTGATCGCCTTGGTGGCGGCGGTCCAGTTGTCATCGTGGCCGACGTACTTGGAGCTCGCCGGATCTTTTGTTCCAACGCGAACGCGGTACTCTGTCAAGCCGAGCTTCCTAAGCACCGCCTGCATCAGATCGACAACGCCAATGAACTCGTCCTGGAGCTGCTCGGGCGTGACGAAGAGGTGGGCGTCGTCTTGAGTGAACCCGCGGGCACGCAAGATGCCTGCGACCTCGCCGGACTGCTCGTACCGATAGACCGTGCCGAACTCGGCGTACCGGACCGGCAGGTCGCGGTAGCTCCGCATCTGAGACGCATAAATCTCGATGTGGAACGGGCAGTTCATCGGCTTGAGGATGTACGTGTCCTTGTCACCCTCGTCGTCGATCATGAACGGGAACAGCTTGTCGCGGAAGGTCAGGATGTGGCCCGACTTCTCGTACAGCTTGATGCTCGCGATGTGCGGCGTGATGACGGGGTCGTAGCCGCGCTTCACCTGCTCCTTCTGGAGGAAGTCGGTCATCACCATGCGCAGCGTCGCGCCCTTGGGGAGCCAGAGCGGCAGACCCGTACCGACCCTCGCCGAGAACATAAACAGACCAAGTTCACGTCCGAGCACGCGGTGATCGCGCTTCTTGGCTTCCTCAAGCATGTTGAGGTAGCCCTCGAGCTCCTCTTTGGACTCGAACGCGGTTCCGTAGATACGCGTGAGCTGCTTGTTCTTGACGTCGCCGCGCCAGTAGGCACCGGCGATCGACATCAGCTTGAAGTGCTTGACCTCTTTGGTCGTCTCCACGTGCGGGCCGCGACAAAGGTCGAGGAACCGGTGGTGGACGCCTTCGCGGTCCGTGCGCTGTTGGTTGTAGAAGCTGAGTTTTTCACCCTCGGGAATCGCGTCAAGAAGCTGGAGCTTGTACTCCGCGACCTCGGCGCCCATGCCGGGGATCGTCTCGTCAAGGATCAGCGTGCGGGCGATCTCGCGGGAGACCTCGGAGCGCTCGATCCGCTGCTCCAGCTTCGAGAGCTGACGCATACGATTCTCGATCTGCTCAAGATCGCCTTCGGTGATCGGCTTGGGGAACTCGATGTCGTAGTAAAAGCCGTTTTCGACCGGCGGACCGATCGAGAGCTTGACACCGGGATAGAGTTCGACGATGGCCTGCGCCATCAAGTGCGCGGCCGAGTGACGGAGTCGATAGAGATACGACTCCTCATAAGAAGATTGTGCTGCCATAGTTTATGCCTCCCAGACCAAGGGATTGGGTTTTGCCATTTCATTTTACCGCGCGTACCGATGGACGATTCCGCGCGTCCTAACCGAAATGGGACTCCGTAAAAATATCGGCACGCTGGTTATGGTCCTCCTGGCAACCGCCAGCTTTTCTCAGTCAAAGGGCGGCTCGAAGAACTGCATTGAACAGGACGAGCTGGTGCAGAAGTCGTTTGAGAACCTCCGCACTCGACCCTCACTGCGGCTCAGCATGACTTACACGATCCAGCAGGGGCTGAAGGTCAAGCGGATCTCTTTAATCGGATACTGGCTGCAACGCTCCCTCGATGGGTCAGGACCCGCGCTGTTCGAACTTAAGGAGAGCGACATCTCCGACTCAGTTCGAAGCCCATCCGGCGGTAAGTGGCGAACGGCAAAGATCTCGCGGTCTACGACGTCCGTGACAACACCTATTCGGTGACCCTCTATGGCAAGGCGAGCGACCCCAGTCCAACGCGGCTCTTCCCGACGCTTGATCAGGCCACGGATGTGCCCGCGGCACTCATCGCGAAGCTTCTGAAGCAGGTCTACGGCGGCGATTTCCCCGTCTTCGAGCCATGGCTTCCTGGCGCGTATGGCAATTCCGAAGGAAGCAATATCTACTACTCTCGTGGCGGCGGGTTCCTGACCAACACGAGCATCACCTTCTCATTGACGCCTCTACGGCAGATCACGGGTTACGTGAAGACGCCTGAAGCGATCAACTCGACGACGACCATTTGGACACTAATCATCGAGACGGTCCCTCTCGCCCCCGGAATCGGTGGCGCCGACTTCTCCTTCACCCCTCCCAAAGGGGCAAAGGAAGTCCGGATCGGGGACGAATAGTCCCGACAATCTGAACGAACCACGCAAGAGGGTAGTCAAAATGCGTGGAGAGTCTGCTCGAGAGATTTATGTCGCTTAACCGAACCGTTTCCGCCGTGTTTGCCCTTTTCGTCGCCGCCATCTCGGGTGCGCAGACGATCGACGAGGGTTACGCCAACCTTCGCAACAATGCCACGGACGTGCTTTTCGTGATCACCGGAACCGACGGACGCAACGGTGGCCTGCGGTTCCGGACCGAACTGACCTACCGTGACGGGGCCAAGCAACTGGCGGAAGTCCTTGAATTCATGGGCCCGATCACGACGATCGACGCGAAGCTTCCGCTTGTCCGGCGCTTAGTGGGCGACGGAACCGCGATGTGGAGCTACCACTACGGCCGCCGTGAGTACAGTTCGCTCCGTTACGGAGTCTATGGCGGAAACCTCCCGGGGTCCTACCGAGACGACTTCTTCCACGCCCTCAGTTCCGCTTCAAGAGGTCAGAGCACCGACGCGACACGTCTGCTCGCCGAGATCTACCAAGGGAACCCGGCATATCGAACTTGGCTGGCCGGAAACTCGCCGATGATCGCGTTGGACGATAAGACGCTGCCGCCGCGGCCGAATGTCTGGCCGCCGACCGCGATCACGTCCGGCTATGAGGACCCACTGCTCGCGAGCCGACTCTACACTCCGACCGATTTCTACCACTACCAGTTCATCTACGAGCCTACGATTGCCCACTCCTTCGCCTTCGGCATGGCGTACGACAGCACGCTGAACCAGTGGCTCTTGCAGGACCTGTTCTCGACCCAGTGGGCGGGCAAGCAGGTAGTACAATGGCAGTTGACGGCGTATCGGATGCCGACCATCGCGCCGGGGACCTTCCGTTTCGTCCCGCCTTCTGATGCCCGCGCAATCACGATCAGAACCGGCGGTTAGCGGATACAATAGAGAAGAACAAGAAATGCCCGCAGGGGGAGCCGCAAGGCTGAGAGTCGCGAGTTCGCGAGACCCCTTGAACCTGGTCCGGTTAATTCCGGTGGAGGGATTGCGGTGAGACGAACTTGACCTTTTGGGAGAGTCGCCGCACGCAACGAGCGTCGGCGGCTCTTGTTGCTTTTGAGGTCAATAAATGAAACGAACCGGATTCACGCTCATCGAGCTCCTCGTCGTGATCGCGATTATCGCGATCCTCGCGGCGATCCTCTTCCCCGTCTTTGCTCAAGCCAAAATGGCGGCCAAGAAGACCGTCGATCTGAGCAACGCCAAGCAGATCGGCATTTGCTACAAGCTCTATACGAGCGACAGCGACGACAACATGCCGATCTTCTACGCCTACAACAGCGACCCGTCGATCTACACGCCGGCGCAGCACAAGGGCGTCGAGGTGATCCTGCTGCCCTACTCTAAGAACAAGGACATCTTCAAGAGTCCTCTCGACTCAGGCAGCCCCTACCTCGCCCAGGACCCAGGTCCG
This sequence comes from Fimbriimonadales bacterium, assembly GCA_038216655.1. Classification (GTDB taxonomy): domain Bacteria; phylum Armatimonadota; class Fimbriimonadia; order Fimbriimonadales; family Fimbriimonadaceae; genus JAFDWR01. The sequence continues at coordinate 32,508 of JBBQPZ010000011.1, read as the reverse complement.
ATGGCGGCGGGCGCGAGCACCTACTTCCAGGCTTATGGCACCTCCTACCGGTTCGACCACTGCATGTTTTCGACCGTCGCGGGCGAGTCGAGCCAGAACAACACGATCTACACGACGAGCAATGTGGTGAACGAAGGCAGCGTCGAGTTCCCCTCGGACACTCGGGTGATCCGGCTTGAGATGATGGGCTTCTTCGACAAGAAGACGGATCCAGGTTGCGCCCGTTACGGCTACGACTGCTCCCCGCCGAGCCAGTACTTCAAGAGCTGGGACCCAACCGGCGGCACCGCGGTGTTCTCCGACAGCCACGCAAAGCACTTGAACGGCACCGGCCAGTTCGACGCCAACAAGGTAGACCCGCTGGGGCATGCTTCGGGAGAAGTCACGAGCGATCCGAACGCCTGGTCGGGCACTTGGTATTCGCTGTGTGACTGAGATATCTCCCCTTCCTCTTGCCGGATGATTGTGCCGGGAGGAGGTAAAGGGTTGAGGGATGGAGGTTCCGGTCTTCGTGCCGTGCGCTGCACCTGCTCTGATGCGTCGTGCCGAGGCTCATTTCAGCCCTTGGCGTACTTAGAGGCGACCGCGAGTACTGCCTGCAGCCCCGGAGAAGGCTCCGACTCACCGCCCGAGTTCACGATCGCTACCACGACGAGGTGAGACTTGGGGAAGATGGCGAGCTGGGCACGGAAGGTGCCGTTCGAGCCGTTGTGTCCGTGCAAGGTCTCGATGCCTCGGTAGTTTTCGACCCCCCAGCCGCAAGCGTACAGTCGTCCGCCAGGTCCACCCTCGGAGACGCCCCGGTGTAGCCGCTGGACCGTGTTGGCTTTAAGGAACCCATCTTTGCCGTTCAGGCCGTTCATGTGCATCTCGCCAAACTTGGCAAGGTCACCGACGGACATGTATATCCCGCCTCCGGCACCGGCGAACATCGACTCGATCGGCCCCGTGAAGTGGACGGGCTGCATGCCGTTCGGGCCCGGCACATGACCGCTGGGCATCTCCTTGGGATAGGTGTCAGCCCCGATGTAACTGTGCTTCAAGCCCAACGGACCGAAGAGCATCGCCCTAAGCGCTTCTTCGTACGGTTTTCCAGTCGCTCTTTCCACGACCCTTGAAAGGAGCGCATAGCCAGCATTGCTGTAGGCGAAATGGGTGTCTGGGGGTGAGATCGGATCACGCGAGAGGATGTCCTTGACGTAGTTGGTGCGGATGTCGTAGGGCGTCTTTGCGTTGCCGACGATGCGCTTAACTTCCGGCAGTCGCATCCCTGGGTCCTCGGGGATGCCGCCGCGGTGGTGCATGACCTGGTCGAGCGTTACTTTTCGGTATGCAGGCTTCATCGGGACGCCGGGCAGAGCTTCGGCCAAGGTCATGTCCCAACGCAGCTTCCCCTGCTCTATGAGCTTTCCGATGAGGGTTGAGCATAGGGGCTTGCCAATCGAGCCGACACTCCAAATGTCATCGGGTTTGACGGGCGCGGGCTCACCCAGCCTTCGCGCTCCTGACACCGCAACTTCGGGGTGACCGTCGCGGATCATGGCGATACCCATCGCGGGAGACTCGCTATCCTTTCGAACCGCGTCGGCAAGAGCGGTGAGGTCGTGCCAACCGGAGAAGTCCTTGGGAGGTCTCGGATTCAGATTGTCCCCCGGTTCCAACCGAAGGCCACCAAGTTTCGGATTCGGGCCATTGCTAAGTTCAATGCTGACGGTAAGTTCTTCGCCGTCCCGGTTCGTGAGGAGCGCGCGGGTCACATCCGAGTCGCCTGGCCCAAATCGGACGATCTTGAAGGGCCCCCCGTCATTGGCGATGCCCAGGAGTCGCTCCGCTCGGTCAGCGGCCGCGGCGGGGTTTTGAGCGTGCTGCTGGAGGAAACTCGTGAGCTTGGCCTTATCTTTGGTGTTCAAAGCATCAAAGAACTGTCTCACCAAGTCCTGCTTGGCATCCTTGAGCATACTGACGTGGTTCGCCAGGCTCATTGCCACCAGGAGGAAAAGAATCCCCAACGAGAAAAGACGCGAAAATCTCATATCGATCACCACAACGCCCATAATAATTCAATAAGTTCCAGTATTTCAAATAATGCGATTCAGCGAATCCCCTGTTTTGTCCGTTGAGCAGTTGAAGTGCCTGGCTTCGCCGGCTCGGAACGAGGTGTACATCGCCCTGCGATCTCTGGGCCGGGCGTCAGCGCGGGAGATCGCCGAGAGGCTCGGCCGAAAGCCAGCGAGCATTCACTATCACGTCGAAGCGCTGTTGTCGGTTGGGCTCATTACCGAGGTGGAGCGACGGGCGGGAGCGAGGAGACCGGAGGCCGTGTTTGAACCGACACTGGCGAATGCACGGTTGCCGGAAACATCCGATCCCGAGATATCGGGGCTGGCTCGCCGCGCGGTTCTTGCCCGGATGCGGCAATCTATGCGGGAATTTGAGCGGGCCGCGATCGAACGGCGCAGTCCGAGGGCGATCGTATCCGCTACCTTTCGACTGAAACCCGAGGATGTTGCGATTTTCGAGAGCATGCTTGAGGCGGCGGCTCAATTTGCCAGTCGGGCCCGTTCGGACGAGGGCATGCCCCTGCTCTGGTCATCCGCCTTGATTTCTCTAAATCGAGCCTCTGGGGGAACGAGCACGGACAAAAGCCCCAAATGAAGACGGGATGAAGTTCGGTCGTCCAAACTGCTAGGATGATGCGTTCGCGAGCCTGGAGCGGGAACTTGGGCGAGTTCCCTGCTCGTATCACTTTGCATCAACCGGGTGCGTGACGTAGAAACGTTTAATCAACTGAACGATTGAATGAAGTGATCGTTTCAAGTGTCAGAATCCCAACTTAATTTATGGCTCTAAACCTTCCTTTCGCCCCCAGTCACGACAGCGATGCCGGCATCGACCGGGTCGACTTGGCTGAATTAAAGCCCGATCCGAACGCGCTCGCTCTTGCGCCGGGCGATTTTGCCCTCAAACATCAAGTTCTCCCCCTCGCCTTCGACGGCGAAGCGCTCATCGTCGCGATGGGCAACGTCAGTTCCCTTCCCGCCGTCGATGACCTCGGCATTTTGCTCAACCGCCCGGTCCACGCGGTGCTGGCCGATCCGAGCCTCATCCGCGAGCGGATCGAAGAGTACTTCCTCGAGAAGATTCTCCAGGGTCTGCCTGGGGGCGGCGAGGAAATGGCGTCCGCCGAGATCGACGACTCGACCGACCTTGCCGACCTTACCAAGATGGCCGCGGAGACCGCGGTTGTCCAGATGGTCAACCTGATCTTCGCGCAGGCCGTGCGGGACGGCGCGTCGGACATTCACATCGAGCCCTACGAGCGCGAGGTCAAAGTTCGGTACCGAATCGACGGCATGCTCAGCGACATGATGAAGCCGCCCAAGCGCATGCACGCGGCCCTCGTCTCGCGACTCAAGATCCTTGGCGAGATGAATATCGCCGAGCGCCGACTACCCCAGGACGGCCGCATCAAGATCACGATCGCGGGTCGCCAAATCGACGTCCGCGTCTCGATCGTCCCCACCGTGTACGGCGAGCGCGCGGTCATGCGAATTCTCGATAAGGGCACCGCGATGCTCGGCCTCGCCGAACTCGGGATGCAGCCCGACACGCTGGAAAAGTTCCGCAAGCTGATTTCGATCCCGTACGGGATCATCCTCGCCACCGGTCCTACGGGCTCCGGTAAGTCAACCTCGCTCTACGCGTCGCTGCAGGAGATCTGGAGCCCGACTACCAACATTCTCACAATTGAGGACCCGGTTGAGTATCAGGTTCCCGGCATCAGCCAGATTCAGGTTCGCGCCAACATCGGCCTGACGTTTGCGAGCGGTCTCCGCTCGATCGTTCGCCAAGACCCTGACGTGATCATGGTCGGTGAAATCCGCGACTACGAAACCGCTGAGATTTCAATTCACGCCGCCCTCACCGGTCACCTCGTGTTCTCGACCCTGCATACCAACGATGCGCCCGGTGCGATCACTCGACTCCTGGACATGGACGTCGAGCCGTACCTCGTGGCCTCCTCGTTGATGGGCGTCATCGCCCAGAGACTCGTGCGCCGGGTCTGCGGCAACTGCGCCTACGTCGACCATCCGCCCGACGAAGCGCTCCGCGCGATCGGCGTCACCTCAGAGGAAGCGGCCAAGGGCACTTTCCGACGGGGTAAAGGCTGCGACAAGTGCCAGGGGCTCGGGTTCCGGGGACGACAGGGCCTCTACGAGATTTGTATGATCGACGAGCCGATCCGACGCATGACCGTAGACCGCGCGTCGAGCAACCTCATGAAGCAACACGCGATCGCCGAACAGGGGATGCGCACGCTCCTAGGCGATGGCAAGCTGATGGTCCTTTCCGGACGCACCACGCCCGAAGAGATTCTCCGCGTCTGCCAGCGAGAGGAGTTTTAGTGTCCCGGCCCGTCTTGAGTGATCTGAGCGTTCAATGACCACGTTCGCCTACACGTCTCTCGAGCCTTCAGGAAAGCGCAAGACCGGATTTGTCGACGCCCCCACTCGGGATGCGGCGATGGCGGCGATTACCGCCGACGGTCGTTTCATCCTTGAGATTCGCGAAGAGAAGGGGCGAACGGCTTCCAGCTCCGCGGGAACCGGCGAAGAGAAGAAAAAGAAGGGCAAGGTCACCCGCAGCGACCTTGCCCTCTTCACTCGACGTTTGGCCGACCTAAGCATGGCGGGCTTGCCGCTCGACCGCGTGTTGCAGGTTGTGGCCGAGCAGTCCGAGAGCGAGCAACTTGCCCATGTTGCGGAAGCGGCGCTCGAAGAAGTCCGTGGCGGCCTTCCGGTATCCGAAGCGCTCGCGAAGTATCCCAAGCTTTTCCCACCCGTGTTCGCGCTTACCCTGCGCGCAGGTGAAGCAAGCGGCCAATTCGGCGAGGTCGCTTCGAGGCTTGCCGACTTTCAAGAGAAGGAAGTCACGCGCCGCAGCCAGATCGTTTCGGCTCTGATTTACCCGGCGGTGCTCGCGTTCACCGCGGTGTTCGTGGTCATCTTCATGTTGACTTTCGTCGTGCCGAAGCTCTCATCGGTTTTCGACAGCCTGGGCAACGATCTCCCGGTCACGACGAAGATGCTTCTGGCCTTTACCGACTTCCTCGTGAAGGACTATCTGGTCATCATCGGCAGCATTGTGGGTGCCTTCCTGCTGTTCAGGGCGTGGGTGGCAACTCCGGCGGGGGCACTGGCGAAAGACAAACTGCTGCTGACGATGCCCGTGGTTGGCCCAGTCATCAAGAAGGCGACCGTCTCGCGCTTCTCGCGGGTCCTCGGAACCCTGATCTTTGGCGGCGTCCCGATCTTGGAAGCACTCAAGCTTTCCGGGCTTGCCGCAGGGAACCGACTCTTCCGCCAAAGCGCGGACAAAGTCGTGGAAGACGTTCGCGACGGTCGGCCGATTGCCGATTCGATGCGGGACACCGCCGCATTTCCGCCCGTTTTGACTCACATGGTCGCAATCGGTGAAGAAACCGGCGACCTTCCCAAGATGCTCAACCGCGTTTCCGACTCGCTCGACTTCGAGGTCGACAACGGAATGCGGCGGTTGGTGTCATTCGTGGAACCGGTCATCGTCCTCGCAATGGGCGTGATCGTCGGTTTTGTCGTGCTCTCCGTGCTGCTCCCGATCTTCGAGGCGCAGAACACGGTGAAATGATTTACAGCTAGATTTGGAACCTGGAAGGACAAGGAAACTACGATGGAAATAGGAACTGTATCGAACCCGTTGCGGCGGTTGGGAAGAGGGCTCTCCCTTCGAAAGGGCTTTACGCTCATCGAATTGATGGTCGTCATTCTCATCATCGCAATCCTCGCGGCACTTATCGTGCCGCGCATTGTCAATCGCGCTGGCGAGGCGAAGGTAGTAAAGGCGCAAGCCGACATCTCGACCTTGAGCAACGCGCTCAGCCAGTTTAGGATCGACTGCGATCGCTACCCAACGACCGAAGATGGCTTAAACGCCCTCAGAGTCGCGCCGAACGATGTCCAGAACTGGAAGGGCCCTTACACCGAAAAGGCAATCCCCTTGGATCCTTGGAAAGGTGAGTACCACTACGAGGCACCTGGCCCAAACGGCCTGGATTACTGGATCGTATCGTACGGGGCAGATCAACAGCCTGGCGGAGATGGAGATAACCAGGATATCGACAACCAGTAAGCGGCGCGGCTTCACGCTGATCGAGCTTTCGGTCGTCATCGTCGTGCTTGCACTGGTGGTGTCGATCGTGGTTCCCAACGTGATGACGATGATCGCGGGACGGAGGTCGAAGAACTTCCTGTCCGACGTACGCACCTTTTCGGTGCGGGCGCGGAATCAGGCGGTCGAGACCGGCCAAACCATGGCCCTTGACGCCAATGGCTCGGAACATGGTTTGACGATCAGCGCCGATACAACTACGAACAGCACGAGCACCAATTCGACGGCGAACGCCGTCACCTCAACCGACCCCCTCGCCAACCTTGCCCTTCCCAATGGAACGACCCTTCAGACATTCAAAATCGGAACGCAGGACAGCAACGAGGGGGAGTGGAAAATCCACTTCTATCCTGACGGGCGTTCCGATGGCGGTGGGTTCGAAATCGTGCAAGGCGGGCTCACCTATAGCTGGATCGTCGCCCAAAATGGCTCAAACAAGTTGCTGCCCGGCTCTTATCCTGACCAAACCAGCGAAGTCTGGCCCGCGGGGGAATATGAGAAGCGTCTCTAGCCGTCGCGGCTTCACCCTCGTCGAGGTGGTAGTTTCCGTCACCCTTCTGGCGACGGGGGTGGTGTCCGTCCTGGGGGCATTAAGCTCGATGAACCGGAGCCAGGCTCGGATGGTCGAGGTTGAGCACGTCCAACGCCTTGCGATGCAGAAGGTCGACGAGCTTCTCGCGACTGAGCAGGTGTCCACCACCAACCTGAGCGGTGACTTCACCGATCAAAATGAACCGAATTACCAGTGGAGCGCCGACGTCTCCGCCAGCGGCGTCGAGAATCTCGAGACTTTGACGGTAACCGTCACCAAGAGCAACGGTGACGCGAGCGCCCCTTCGGCCGCCGTTGACACACTCTTCTACCAAGCGCCCGCAAACACGGCAGGGACGGCGACCCCGTGAGGAAGCGCGCCGGACTCACGTTGATCGAGCTGTTGGTCGTTCTTGTCATGATCAGCTTTGTCGTCGCCGCGGCGGGAGCCGCCTTCAGCGTGACGATCCACTACCAGCAGCGACAAGATGCATCGCGTGACTTGCAGTCCGCGCGAGCCTCGTTCGAGAAGAGGCTGACCGACTTGATCCGGGGGGCGGAGGTTAGTGCGTCCGCAACCAACAACGCGAGTTTCTTCATCGGCCAGTCGGGCAACGTCGAGGCCACCGGATCGGCGACGGGCGCCGCAGGGGGCGTAAACCAGATCGGAGGCTTGCCCGGAGCGGCGGCGGATACGCTCGTCTTCACCACGTTTAGCGTCCCGGTCAACGAGGCGACCCTGAGTTCGACGGACGACTGGCAAACGCTCAACGAGAATCACGGCCCGCAGGGTGGGGTAACCGAGGTCCAGGTCGGCACCACTCCGGTGGGAGATGCGGCGGACAAGACCGGCCTCTTCCTGCGAGAGCAGACGCCTGCGGACGGAGATCCGAGTCAGGGCGGCAACGAAGCGCTGCTGAACGCAGAAATCTCCAGCATCCAATTCGAATTCTTCGATGGGCAGGATTGGCAGGAAGTCTGGGACACCCGGAGTCAGTCGGGCACGCGCCGAATTCCTGCCGCGGTGCGTGTTACGTACCTTCTGAACGGCGAGACGGACGAGACGCAGAAGCACACCCTGATCATTCAACTTCCCAACAGTGATGTGACTTCGGCGAACCCGGTCACGGTGAGTACAGGCCAATGAGACGGTCTCAACGTGGCGTCGTATTCGTTTTGACCCTTGGGGTCCTTACCGCCTTGGTGCTGGTGCTGGTCGCCGCCTCGGCCGCCCATCGGCAGGCCGCCAAAGCCGAAGCCAACCGAATTGGCTTGCGTCGGGCCGAGCTTGCCGCGCGAGCGGGGATTCAGCGCGCGATCGCCGCGCTTGGGACTCAGGCGGCAAGCCCGACGACGACGCAGGACGAATGGGCCACCCTTGGCAACGCGGGATCGGACAACTTCGTCGACGGGAGCAGCCACTTCCGGATGCAGATCGTCGACGCGGCTTCCCTGGTCAATCTGAACACCGCTACCGAGGCTCAGTTCCAGAAGCTGCCGCTGACTCAGGAGCAGATCGATTGCCTGCTTGACTTCCGAGAGGCGGGCACCACGCCGCGAACGGACGGCGCGAAGGACGAATACTACAACGCCCTTCCGAACGGCTACAACACGAAGCTTGAGCCTTTCGAGACGGTGGATGAGTTGCTCCAGGTGAAGGAGTTCACGCCACAGATCCTGTTTCAAGCGCAGACGAACTCGATCAGTTCGACCACTCCCTTGGCCGCCGAATCGAACGGAGTCACGCCCGTCCTCGCCGACTTGCTCACCGTCGATTCGGTTTCGACCGCGGTGAGCTCTGCCGGAGCCAACCTGCCGGCGCTGCGGACCGTGCCGAACCAGGCCGCGCTACAGCGAATACTCGGCAATCCGGTCCTCGCAACGGCAGTTTTCAATCAGCGGCAAACGTTTACCTCCATGGGACAGGTATTACGATTGCCGGGATTCACCACCGCGACCGCGAGGGCACTCGTCAACAGCTACATGGTTGGCAACACTAATCAGCAGGGCCGAATCAACCTCAACACCGCGACCGACAACGTTTTGAATACCATTCCAAATCTTTCGCCTGATATCGTCAATGCGATCATCTCTCGCCAATCCTCTGGATTCAGTCAACTTGGAGACGTCTTCGACGTCCCGGGTTATACAATTGCCATGGCCCAAACCTCGATCGACTCGTTCGCGGTGAACTCGAACGTGTTCTTGATTCGAGTTGAGGGGATTTCAGGAACGTCGCGCGTCCCCTTCGAAGCCGTGGTCAGCATCTCATCAACTCAACCGCCGCGCATCTTGCGCATCAACCGGCCCGTCCAACCCGACGTCGCGACTTCGCGCTGGGGTTGGCCGACCACTACCACCAGTGATGTCAGCCTGAAGGAGGGCTCATGAGCAAGTCTGGGCAAGCTCCCGATGCGGTCGTCGAATGGAGTCCGACCCATTCGGTCGTGCTAAATGTCTCCTCGGGTTCGCGCCGCAGCAGCGCCGAACTTGGAGACGCGGTTCAGATTCTGAACGGCCAGCGAGAAGTCGTGGCCGCCGTGTCGCGTCGCTCGGCATTCGTCCGGGCTATCCGCGTGCCGGATACGAATAAGATCGAGGTTGCGCAGATCCTGCGGATGCAGCTCGCTGGTTTGTTCCCCGTCCCGGAAAATGAGCTCTCCTATGATTTCCGTCTGACCAGTGACGTCGACCACGACGGTCGCCTCGCCGTGGTCGGCGCGATGCGCGAGTCGGACCTCCTCAAGCTCCACGCCGACGCCCGGGCGAATGGCCTGCGGGTCAAACGTGTGCTCCCGGCCGCCTTTGGCTCGATGATCCTCGCCAAGGAGTTGGGACTGCCGACCTGCGCAGTGGTCCAGCAGACTTCCGAGGGCATCGCGATCGACGTGATCGCCGACGGCGAGCTTCGCTACAGCCGCGTCACACCCGCTCTCGACATCGAGGCGATCGAGGGTGAGGTGGCGAGAACGTTTGCCGCCGCGGGGGTTGCCCCCGGACCGATCGTCGCAACTGAAGGACTGCACCTTCCCGGCGCGATCGATGCGCGCACGACAACGCTTGCCGCGCTTGGCACCGCGGGTGCCGACAGTCTTGACGTTAATCTTGAGCCCGCCGAAGTCGCTGCGATGCGGGTCAAGCGCCGCGAATCGGGCCGCGCGCGATTGGCGATTCTCCTGTGCACGCTGTCCGTGGTCCTCGCTACCGTCGTCTACATCGACCGAAGTGACAAGCAGGCGAGGGTGGATAAGCTGAACGCAGCCACCACACGCAACCTCAATCGGCTCCGTAGTGAACTAGAGAACGAGACCAAGGACGCCAACGCCGCGGGAGCCTTACGCAAAGCGATCCATCAGGCGTTCGAGCCGGGTCAATCGCTCGGGGATGTGCTTTCGATTTCCACCAACGCCGCCCCGGCCGGGGTTTGGCTCAATGGCGTGACCCTGGAGCGGGGCAAGGTGATGCTGATTCGGGGCACCTCGATGACGAGCCAGGCCATCACAACCTTCCTGGATCAGTTGCAGGCCGCCTCCGTGGACTTCCCTGCCACCGATGCTAAGCATCCGGCGCGAACGGTTGCACGTCTAAGAGATGTGAAACTCGTTTTCGCCAACAACGGCAAGATCGAGGAAACCGCGGTCCAGCAATTCTCGATATCGGCCTTCCCGGTCGGGAACGTCCCGGTGAGCGAACCGAAGAAGAAGGGGGCCAAGAAGTGATTTCATTCCGCAACAAGGCGGACGTCGGACCAAGTGCCGCGATCATCCTCGCGATGCTCGTGATGATCGGCACCCTGGTCTTTGTCCTTCTGCCGAAGCCCAAGGTCGCCATGACCACGCGTGCGATCGACAAGGTCGCCCTTGACTCCCGCTTGAACATCAAGAAAGCGAAGGATGCGGGTGCCCGCGATCAAGAGTTCGTCGCCCAATACGTTTGGACGGGCCCCGCGTCCCAGGTTGCGCCGGTGGCTTTGGCGAGGGCCACTAAACTCAGTGCGGATCACCATCTCAAACTGATCGCGTTTCGACCCCAGCGCACAACCGATGCCGACGGGTTCACCCAGCTTCCTTTCCAGATCTCCGTCGAGGGTCCCTTCCCTGCGGTGGCCGCGATGCTGAGGGAATTGGAAACTCCGCAGGGCCAACTCTGCGTAAATCTAGTGCAGGTATCGGCTGCCGAGGGTGACACCAATAAGGTCAGTGCGACCATCGGAACGATCGCCTTCCTTCGGCCGACTCCCGTTTCGACCAAGACAACTACGACGACTACGACAGAGGTAAAGCCCGGGAAGGCTACGACGCCAGCGGCGACGTCGGCCCCCGAGAAGAAAGTGAGACCCTAACATGGCAGTTTGGTATAAGAATCCTGTATATGTTGCGGGCCTCGCGGTGATTGCCGTGGCGGCGTACATGCTGACGTCGAACGATGCTCCCACCAAGAAAGGGACCGCCCCGCGGACGTTGGCGAAGTCCTCGAAGAACGACACCATCTATCAGCCCGAGGACTACACGGTGCAGTTCACTCCAGTGTCGGACAATCCCAAGGACATTTTCCGGCCTCTCGTCGCCCGAAAGGGTGCCGGCGTGGCGGGTCCCAACGGTCCCGCGACCATTCCCACCGGCCTGACCGGAGGAGAAGGGAACTGGGTTTATTCGGGGATGGCGGTGGTGGATGGCACTTCGACCGCGCTCGTAGAGAATCAGACCACCGGCGAATCCGTCTTTCTCCACATGGGGGAGCGCTGGAAAGCCGCGTCAGTATGTGAAATTACTCCCGACCAAGTTGGATTTATCGGTCCGGACGGGCTGACCAGCACCGTCCACGTCAAAGAAGATTCTGCAACCGCGGTCGCCAAGGGCAACGCCAACGCGCCAGTCGCGGTGACCCCGCCGTTGAGCGGAGATATCGGTGCGCCGGTTACCGTTCAACCCGACACAAGCGGAAATGCTGGCGGGAATAGTCGCCGAAGACGAAACCGGGGAAATAATGGGGGTGGTGGAAACGGAAACGGTGCCGCGCCCGGGAACGGAATTGGGTTCGAGAACAGCAATGAAAACTAAACTGACAACCATGCTCTGCCTGGTCACCTTGCCATTCATGGCAATGGGACAGTTCGTCGGGGCACCCGACGACACTCCTCCGGCGTGGACAAGTTTCAAGTTGAACGCGAAGAAGCGGATCAAGCTGGACTTCCGGAATGCGTCCGTCGATGCGATCACGACGTTCTTGTCGATGCAGTCTGGCGTGACGATCGTCAAGGACCCCACGCTCACTGGCACGATGAACCTCGTCAGCGCGACCCCCGTGAGTCTGAACGATGCGTTCCAGATCCTTTCGACGACGCTCAGCTTAAAGAACTTCTCCCTCGTGAAGGAGGGCAAGTTGCTCGTCATCCGGTCGAAGAATCAAGGCGGCCGCGGTGGTCCGGGCGGCAACACCGGATTTGATCCTTCGATGCTTACCGGTCTGATGGGTGGCGGCCAGCTAAACCTCAAGGTCTACGTCATGAAGTACGCGAATTCAAGCCAGATCGCGCGCGTCATCAATGACGTCTTCGCTTCGAGTGGCAGCAGCCCGATGGATGCGATCATGCAGATGATGCAGCAGGGTGGAGGTCGTCAGCAGGGTGGCGGTCGCCAGCCGGGCGGATTCGGCGGAGGCGGAGGTGGGTTCCAGCAGGGTCGTTTCGGTGGCGGAGGCGGTGGCCAAAGCAATGTCAAGGCGTCGTCCGACGACTTCAGCAACTCGGTGATCGTGAATGCTCCGAGCCAGCAGCAGGACCAGGTCGCCGACCTGATTCGCAAGCTCGACGTACAGACCGATGAGCCGCAGAAGTCTAAGGTTTTCCCTCTCAAGTTCGCTTCGGCGACGGACCTCCAGTCGGTCGTTCAGTCGGTTCTGAACTCTAACACCCCCCGCGGCAAGGGTGGCGCGACGACCCAACAGTCACAGGGTCCGCAGGCGTTCATCAACGCGCTTCGCGGCCAGCAGGCTGGCTCAGGTCAGGTGACCGCCGATCCTCGCACGAACTCGCTCGTGGTTACCGCAACCGACGAGAACCTGGTGATTGTGGGCCGAGTCGTTACCGAGCTCGATACCGAGGTCAAGATCGAGAACGCGACGTTCGTCGTGCCCCTCAGCAATGCACGCGCCGACCAGATCGCCACATTACTCCAAAGCGCCTTCGGCACCCGTCAAGGCAGCAATAACCGCAATGGTGCGAATAACACCGCCAACGGCGGCCGTGTCGGCGGTAACACCAACGCCACGAACCGAAACACCGGCAATCGCAACAACACGGGCGGCGGTGCCGGCGGACTGGGCGGTTCGATCGGCGACGGTGCCGTTGCTCAGGTCGACAAGACCGGCCAGAACCTAGAGTTGGCGCTGGCTGACCCGGACTCCACCAACGGCGAGTTGATGACCTCAATCGGCGTCCAACAGGGTGGCGGCTTCCAGCGCATTTTCGGTGGCGGCGGACAGGGCAACCAGACTCAGAATTCGGCCCAGACGGGTCGCAACGCCAACGGCCAACTGGTCAATATCCGTGACCTGACGAATCAGATCACGGTCATTCCCGACATCAACACCAACTCGCTGATCATCGTGGCGACGCCCGACGGTGCGGAGCTTATCCGCAGCATCATCGAGCAGCTCGACCGCATCCCCGAGCAGGTTATGATCGAGACGATTATCGTCGAGGCGAGCCTTGACGACGAGTCTAAGCTCGGCATCGAGTGGAACTATTCAAACACCCATAAGGGAGTGACGCAAGGCGTCGGTCAGGGCTTTGGTCTCCAAACCACCACGCCGGCTCCGACCGGTCTGAAGTACACGCTCAGCGGCGGCAACCTCACCGCGTTTATGAATGCGATCGCGACGAACACCAAGTTCACCGTGCTCTCCACGCCGCGGATCTTCACCTCGAACAACGTTCAGGCGTCGATCAACATCAGCCAGAGCATCCCGTACGTGCTCAGCACGCGAACGGACGCAAACGGCAACCTGACATTCAACTACGCGTTCCAGGACGTCGGCATCGTCCTCACCGTCATGCCCCGCATCACCGCCAACGGCTACGTCACGATGGACGTGACGCAGACCGCCAACGACCTGCAGGGTTACACCACCTTCAACGCCCCGATCGTTAATCAGCGCGAAGCCGATACGACGGTCAGCGTGAAGGACGGCGAGACGATCATCCTCGGCGGCATCATCCGAAACAACGTCAGCACGACGACGAATAAGATCCCGCTGCTCGGAGACATCCCTCTTCTGGGTCACCTCTTCCGGAGCACCAGCAAGACGAATTCAAAGACTGAACTGATGGTATTGCTTACGCCCCACGTCGTTCGGAACCCCGAGGACGCGGCGAAGCTGAGAGAATCGGAAACGAAACGAATGAGCGGGCCGACGCAGAAGGCGCTCGGTGGAGTCATTCCTGTAAAGGGCACGACACCGCCGCCGGCGAAGGGAGACGGGAAACCCCCGATGCCCCCGACGGGCGGCGGCTAATTGGAATGGTGGATGAATCGTATGAAAACTAACCTAAAAACTCTCGTGATCGCAGCCATTGCTGCGATCACCTTCTGTATGGCGGCCCCGATGGCCTCGGCGCAGGGCGGCGGTATGCGTATGATGGGCGGCGGAGGCGGTGGCCTTCAGCTCCTGCAGCGTAAGGACGTCCAGAAGGACCTTGCCCTCACCGAGAAGCAGATCGCCGATCTCACCGCACTTCAAGAGAAGATGATGGGCGAGATGCGCGACATGTTCCAGAACGGTGGCGGTGGTGGCGATCGCGAAGCGATGATGAAGAAGGTGCAGGAAATGATGGCCACGGCCACCAAGTCTGCCGACGCCATCCTCACACCAGCCCAGTCCAATCGCCTCAAAGAGATCAATGTGCAGATGCAGGGCAACCGCATCATCACGGATCCCGCTACTCAGACTAAGCTCAAGATGACCGACGAGCAGAAGACGAAGGTCAAGGACTTGATGACCAAGCAGCAGGAAGCCAATACGGGCTTGTTCGAGAAGATGCGAAATGGTGAAATGCAGCGCGAAGAGCTGCAGGCAGCCATGACCAAGAATAACGAGACCATGGGCGTCGAGCTCGGCAAGATCCTCAACGACGATCAGAAGAAGATGCTGGTCGATATGGCGGGCAAGAAGTTCGAGAAGGACCCCAATGAGGTCGTCCGCGGCTTCGGCGGTGGCGGTGGCGGTCGCTAAAACCCTCGTCGCTAACGCTAAATGGGCGCGGAAGCTAGTCTTCCGCGCCCATTCTCATTGATGCCGCCTTGGGAGTCAGGTTGTCGGTAAGGAGGTGGCGTTCATTTCGTTGACCGGCATCGGCTCGATTGCCGAACGCGTGGGTCCGTCGCTGAAAGCTTCGGTAATCCCGCAAGTCTCGCATCCGGGGTGATGTCGCTCTTCATGGAGCGGTTGACCACATTTCGGACATCGATTTTCGCAAATTCTTATCATTCTTTCCCAGAAGTCGATCGCAAGTTACGTAGGGAATTGTACGGGGTACGGAAGGAAAAGTGAAGCCCTTCTCCGCTTAATGCGCTAGACATCGCATCTTCCATGTTATTGCCAAGGAACATATAATTCTGAACGTCGCCATATCCTCGTTGAGTCCTCTTGAACCATGTACATCACACGCTTTATCGCCCTTTTCCTGGCCATTCTCTCGGGGATGGCCCTTGCCCAGAACAAGATCAGCGTCGTCGTCGACGGCCAGCCCGTGGCCTTCGGGGACGTCGGACCGACCAAGATCAAGGGAATCGTGCTCGTCCCGATGCGTGGGGTGTTTGAGAAGCTTGGCGCCACGCTTGAGTACGACGTCGCCTCCCAGACGGTCACCGCCATACGTGGCGACACCAAAGTCGAGCTTACGATCGGAAAAGCGTTCGGCCGCATCGACGATCGTGACTACCCGCTAGACGCCCCGGCGAGAATCTTCAAGGGAACGACGCTGGTCCCCTTGCGCTTTATGGGCAAGGCCCTGGGCGCGAGCGTCGACTGGGATGCGGCGACGGCTACCGTGAAGATCACGTCCGGCAAGGAAGGTGGCGGAGGCTAGGCCCCTACGGGATACGCAACAGATGTATAAATATTGAGGGTGCGGAATGCCCGCTCGCTTTTTCCCATAAACTGATGCTTGGAGCCCGCAGGTATTAAGCCCGAGTCGCCAACTCGCAATTCGGTATCTCCCGAATCTAAGACAAGTTGTCCAGTACCTTCGAGGACATAGAACGTCTGATCCGCTTCGGGATGGTCGGTCCCGTAGTTTCCCGAAACTTGGCCATTTTGCAAAACCATGGTCGCGATCTGAGTGCGGTCAGTGGTTGCAAGGATGTTGAAGAATTCGGCTCCGGCCATCAGCTTGGCGCTTCGAATCAGATCCATACGCCTTTCAGGCGGCGCCACCCTTGGCATTGTTTCAGTTGACTCGACAATCGTTTCTAAATCGTAAACCATATGACTCTCCTTTTCGAGAGCGGCGTTGCTCGTTCATCTAATTCAACGAGAAATGGGCTCCGCGAAGTGGCCGATTAGGGCGATAGACCCTGTATATTCATCTCAGCTTCACTAGGGAACATTAGCAACAACATTGATGCCAAACGATCATATGAAAAGACTTCTGCTGCTTGCCCTCCTTGCCCCCACCCTTTGCGCCGCCCTAACGGTAAGGGTCAACGGCGAAGTCGTGAGATTTCCCGACGGGAAGCCGATGGAAATGAAGGGGCGGATCATGGTTCCCTTGCGCGGCGTGTTCGAAGCAATCGGCGCGGTGGTCGAGTGGGATGGCGAGATCCGCAAGGTCACCGCCCACAAGGGTAACGAGGACGTCGAACTGACGATCGGAAACCGGGTCGCCCGCAAGAACGGCGCGGAGATCATGATTGAACTGGCACCGGTCGTACGGCACGGCAGCACGTTGGTGCCGCTGCGCTTCCTCGTCGAGGCCCTCGGCGGAACGGTCGACTACGACCAGAAGACCGACACCGTCAACATCACCGCGGACTAGTCGTTCTTCGCCCCCGCGGCAACGAACACCAGCGCCCATCCGGCCAGGAAGCACACACCGCCGAGCGGCGTGATCGCGCCCAGCACCTTTACGCCCGACAGGGCGAGCGCGTAGAGACTGCCACTGAAGATCACGATGCCCGCGGCGAACAGGCGACCGCTCCAGTTCGCCGCCTTCCCTCGTAGGCCGATCCCGACGAGCAGCAGAGCCAGGGCATGAATGACCTGATACTGGACTCCCGTCTGATAGATGGCGAGCATGTCGGGAGTCAGTCGGTCCTTTAAGGCATGGGCGCCAAAGGCTCCGAGCGCGACCCCCAGGAAGCCGAAAATCGCCGCCAACCTCACGAACAATGGGTTCACCCCCCAAGCGTACCGGGTGACGATAGCGGACGGTGTTGGGTGCTAGGCCAGAGGCTGCGCTCCCCGTAAGGGACCCCAGGCGGGGCAATGCGCGAATTCTCAAGCATCTTGTGAGGTTTTTCCGTTCGGGACTCTAAAGAGATCGCCCTCAAAGCCAATACATCTACTGATGGCCCGCATTGCGGGATGTCAGGAACGGAATGTCGGAAATCTTATCGCAGTCGGAAATCGAAGCTCTTCTGAACTCGCTTAACACCGAGGCAGAAGCGGGTGCGTCCGGATCGGGACCACCCTCTTCCGCAACAGCAAGGGCTCAGGCGAGCAGTTCGGCCGCCGCCGCCCAGACGAGTAGCGGCCCCACGCCGCGGGGTGCCAAGAAGGCGGTTTCGTACGAACTCTACGACTTCCGCCGCCCGGACAAGTTCAGCAAGGACCAGCTCAGAACGCTGCAGATGCTGCATGAGACATTCGCAAGAATGGCTGGATCGGCGCTCAGCGCCTATCTCCGCGCGCCGGTCAACATCGATCTGATCTCGCTTGAGCAGGTTCCTTACGAGGAATACCTCCGCAGTATCAATCACTCTGTCTTCACGATCACTTCCCTCCCTCCTCTCACCGGCCAAGCCGTGCTCGAGATCGAATTCGGCCTCGTGTTCTCGATGATTGACAGGATGCTCGGCGGCCCGGGAAAGGCGATCGGTCGCACCGTCCTCACCGACATCGAGCGCCCGCTCGTCCGCCAGATCATCGAGCGGATGTTCCAGGCCCTCAAGTCCGCCTGGGAAGGCGTCGTCATCGTCAACCCCGGCGTGGAAGGGATGGAGACCTCCTCGCAGTTCGTCCAGATCGCCCCTCCCAACGACATCGTTGTCACGATCCTCTTCGAGGTCAAAATGGGCACGCAGCGCTCGGCAATGAGCCTCTGTATTCCCTACCTGGTCCTGAAGCCGATCACCCAAAAGCTAAGCGCCCAGAAATGGTTTGCCAGCTCCAATCGACGCCATGGCGCTTCTTCTCGCCGCACGATGAGCCACCAGGTTGGTAACTCGACCGTGGACTGCACCGTACGCCTCGGCCAGAGCAAGCTCCGCGTCAAGCAATTTCTCGCCCTGAACCCGGGCGATATCGTCCGTCTCGACCAAAAAACCGCCGACGACCTCCTCCTGATGGTCGGCAACGTCCCCAAGTTTCACGGCAAGCCGGCCCTCCAGGGCAAGAAGCTTGTGTTTTCCGTCTCCGATCCGATCAACGAGTAACCCATGTCGCAGATCTATAACGAAGTCATCAATAAGCTCTCGTCGCACCAGAATCAAATCTGGCAGACGGTTTCGCTCACCGTGAGCGAATCGTGCGGCCAAGCGCTGAACTTTGCGTCACCCCTTACGGTGTCGACGCGAACCGCCGATCTGTACGCCGAGCTTGGCTCGCCGATGATGGTGATTCAGTTCGCCTTCGCCGGTTTGCCCGAGAACTCACAAGTCGTGCTGATTCCACAAGACACCGCGATCGAACTCGCTTCGCTCGTCCAGGGCGAAAACCTGAGCGAGATCGACGAGAACGCAATGTCGGACGTGCGGCCCACCCTCGAAGGGATCGTCCAGGGCATCTGTCTTGCCGTCGGCAACGTCCGCAACGACACGATCGTCGCAAGCGGTCTGAGCATTCGCTTCCAGATCTTCTCCTTCCCGGTCAACCTCCAGAAGTCACTGGAAGTCGTTCGCACCCAGGTCGGACTTTCCGGCGAGGGCCTGAACGGCACCTGCATCTGGCTGATGGACTCCGAGACCGCCCAACACATCTGCGGCATGACCATGCAGGAAGAGGGTGACGAAGTCCCCTTCCCGCAGGTCGAGATGCCCGCCACTGGGCTTGCCTCCAAACCCAGTGCGAATGAAGATGGTCACGGGCTCGACCTTCTGATGGACATCCCCCTCGAAATCAGCGTTGAGCTGGGTCGAGTCAAGATGCTCGTCAAAGACGTAGTTGACCTCGGCACTGGCTCGATCGTCGAGATCGAGAAGGCGGCCGGGGAGCCGGTCGACGTTCTGGTCAACGGACGCCTCGTCGCTCGCGGCGAAGTCGTCGTCATCGAAGACAACTTCGGCGTCCGTATCACCGAAATCGTTTCGCCTCAGGAGCGCCTGGCGAGACTGGGAGAGGCGGCCTAACTTCCATGCGCCGCTTGCTCGCCCTGATCTTGGCTTCCCTTCCGGTTGCGGCATTCGCCGGTGACCTGTTGGGAACCAAAGGAGACCCCATCACCACGGCACCCGCCGGCGGCGGGGGTCTCGGGATCGCGCCGATGATCCAGATGCTTGCCGCACTGGGGATCGTCCTGATCCTGCTGAAGGTGTTGCTACCCCGGTTGCTTACCAAGTTCAGTAAGAAGCTGGTCACCAGCTTGGACGGCGGCATTAAGATCGAGGAGTCCGCGGCGTTCGCGGGAGGCAACCTCTACGTCGTGAAAGCCCGGAAGAAAACGCTCCTGTTGAGCGTCGCCACCACCGGTGTCGTCTGCCTTGCCGATCTCAGTGAGCCCGATCCGCTCGCCGACGCCCAGACCTTCCAAGAGATGGTCGATACCGCAGTTGTCGAAGTCGATGTCGAAGAACCGACTGGCGCACGTTTGGCGTTAGAGCGCCTCAGCCGCTTCGCGAGCTGACCCCTATGCGACACCCCATCTTGAACAGATTGCGCCTGGCGAAACCGATCTTGGTGCTCATGCTGTTCGCCGCCGTCGCGATCGCGATGCCGCAGCAGTTCCCCGCGCTCCCGAAAGTGAGCGTCGGACTGGACACCGCCAAGGGCACTGGGGACGTCGCGTCCACTCTTCAGGTTCTCGCGCTGCTGACCGTGCTCAGCGTCGCGCCAGCGATCCTGATCCTGACGACCGCGTTTACGCGCATCGTCATCGTCTTTTCCTTTGTCCGCAGCGCGCTCGGTACTCCCGCGATTCCGCCCAACCAGGTGCTCGTTGGCCTAAGCCTGTTTCTCACGTTCTTCGTGATGGGCCCGACCTACAAGCGCGTGAACGAGGAGGCTCTCCAGCCCTACCTCACGCACAAGATCAAGATGCCCGAGGCGATGGACCGGGCGAGCGCTCCGATGCGCGAGTTCATGCTCCGCAACACCTACAAGCGCGACCTTACGTTGTTCTTGAACATCCGTCACGAGAAGCCGCAGACCCGCAACGACGTGAGCATGCTCTCACTGATCCCGGCCTTCATCATCAGCGAACTTAAGACCGCCTTCATCATCGGGTTCTACATCTTCATCCCGTTCCTGATCATCGACCTCATCGTGGCTTCTGCCCTGATGAGCATGGGAATGATGATGATGCCGCCCACGATCGTGGCATTGCCGGCAAAACTGCTTGTGTTCGTACTCGCGGATGGCTGGGGCTCGCTGGTGTCCGCGTTAATCGGAGGGTATCGCTAGTGGACCAGTCCGCCGCGCTTGAGCTCTCACGACAAGCGGTGCAAGTTGCTTTGATGGTGGTCTTGCCGATTCTCGCTGTCTCGCTCTTCTTGGGATTGGCGGTCAGCGTGTTTCAGGCGATCACCCAAGTTCAGGAAATGACTCTCACCTTCGTGCCGAAGTTCATCGGCATCGCGATCGTGATGGGACTGATGGGCAGCTGGATGCTCACCACGCTGGTGACGTTTACCCACCAATGCTTCGACCGGATTGCTGGCATAGGAGGAGGATAGAGTTGACAACGGAACTCAACGGTCTCATGGACCGAATGGAACTCGACCGCGTCGCATCAACGGCCTTCGGGGGCATCGTCCTCCAAGACGTCCACCCAGAAGACCCAACACCCAACACCTAACACCTAACAGCCAACACCCAACACCCAACACCCAACACCCAACACTTATCCCTTCCCCCTCTACCCCATGAACGAAGCCCTCTTTTTTGCCTTCCTGCTGGTGTTCGTTCGTTGCTCGGCGATGCTGCTTTCGTCGCCGATGTTTGGGGCGCAGAATACGCCGCTCCCGGTCCGCATCTTCACCACCCTCGCGATCTCCGCGGCCATGACGCTGGCGATCAACCCGGCCAAGTCCGCCGCACCCCCTGATCTCGGGAGCCTGTCGATGGCGATCGCGGGCGAGGTGGCCGCAGGCCTGTTGCTAGGCTTCTTTATGAGTATGGTCCTCCAGGCGGCGCAACTAGCGGGCGCGATCATGGACCTCCAGCTTGGTCTCAGCATGAGCCAGGTGATGAACCCGGTGAGTGGCGTGCAAGTTACGATCCTTGCTCAGTTCAAATTCATGCTCGGCACGGTGCTGTACCTCTGCCTCGACGGGCACCACCAGATGCTCACGGCGTTTGCCAACAGCTACAAGGCGATGCCCGCGCTCGGTGTCAGCACGATGCCGGTCCTTTTGCACAACGTCGTCGGCATGATCAGCGGGATCTCAATTCTCGCCCTCCAGATTGCCGCGCCGGTGATGGCGGTCAGCCTTGTCGTCGACGCCGCGCTCGGCATCATCAACAAGGCGGTGCCCCAGATGCAGACAATGGTCGTCGGCATGCCAGCGAAGATCATGATCGGCATGGTCGCCCTCGGCGTCGCTCTCCCTGCATTGGCCACGGGGATCAACAGCGGCATCGGCTTCAGCATGGATTCGCTTGGGCGAATCTTCCAGATGAAATAAGCCATGGCAGAAAGCGGACAGGAAAAGACCGAAGACGCTACTCCACGTCGTCGCCGAGAGGCACGACGGAAAGGCACGGTCGCCAAGTCGAACGACTTGACGAGCGCCCTCGTGGTGTTCGGCCTGCTCCTCGTCATGCCCGTCGCGATTAGCAGTCTGGGTAACGCGTTCATGCACGGGATGCGCGGCGGCCTGACCGACATCCCGACTTCAACAGATTTCCGCGACATCTCCGGTCACGTTTGGGGAATGGCCCAACCCGCGCTTGTCGGCCTCGCGATGATCGTCGCCACTGCGATGGTCATTGGCGTCGCGTCGAACTTCGGCCAAGTTGGCTTTGTCCTTAGCGGCGAGGCCCTTAATCCGTCGCTCAGCAAACTCAATCCGCTGAACGGGCTCAAGCGCCTGTTCTCAAGGCAGGCGGCCTTCGACGGCGGCAAGGCCGCCATGAAGGCGGGCGTCTTCATGTTCCTTACGTGGTCTGTTATCTCGACCAACTGGAACACGCTCTTCGGTCTCGCCTACCTCACGCCGCTCGCCGCGCTCGTCACCGTTGGCGAGCTTTTGCGAACGATCGCGATGAAGGTCGCGGTGGTCTGGCTGTTCCTCGCTGCCGTGGACTACTTCTTCCAGCGCAAGCAGGTCGACCGTCAACTGAAGATGACCAAAGAAGAGGTCAAGCAGGAGATGAAGGACGCCGAGACGTCACAGGAACTCAAGATGGCGATGCATCGGCGACGCCGAGACTTGGGGAAACGGCGCCTCGCTGAAGCAATGAAAAAGGCAAGCGTCGTTATCACGAACCCAACCCACTTTGCGATCGCGATCGCTTACGAACCGGGGAAGGATCACGCACCGATCGTCGTCGCCAAGGGTCAGGACTTCGCGGCGGCCAAGATCCGCGAACTCGCGGCACTCAACAAGGTACCGCTCGTCCCGAACCCGCCGCTCGCGCGACAGTTGTATAAGAAGTGCGAAGTCGGCGACTATGTGCCCCGGGAGTTGTTCCAAGCGGTCGCCGAAGTCTTGGCGTTCGTCTACCGAACGCTCCAGAAGGTTCGGAAGTCGGCGTAACCGGCCGAGCAGGGCAGAAGTATAAGAGAATTGAGAGAAGGATCTCTCTATCCTCAATACTTTATACTTCTACACTCAATACTGCTTTCAGAGGCCGAGCGACTCGCGAACGGCGGGATCGCGGCGGAGCTTTTCCACCGCTCTCGACACGCGCTTGCGGCAGTTGGCGGGCGTCATGTCGGTGTTTGCCGCGATGTCGTCAAAGCTCATGCTCAAGGAGAACCGCATGTAAACCAGTTCACGGTCGATGATGCCGAGTTCACTCAAGCAGTGTCGGATCGCATCCATCTCGGCAGGAGCTTCCGCCGGATGGGCGTTCTCGTGCAGATTGTCGAGCGAAGTCTCGGCGACCTTTCGGGCGGCCTCTCGGCGGTACCACGTCCGGATGGCGTTGCGAGCGAACCCGGAGATCCAGGCCTCTAGCGAGCCCTTGGAATGATCAAACCGATCGATGCGCTGCAGAAGGTCCACCAGACACTCCTGAGCCAAATCTTCGGACTCACCCTGATCTAGGCCAGCTTGCTTGAACCTGCCAAGCATTTGTAGGCGAGCCTGATCAATGACGGCGTCGTGACTTGTTTCACCCAACGTACTGCCAAAAATGGCAGCAGTTCCTTGCTGAATCGTATATGTTTCCATTCCCCAAACCCCTCTCAAGACAAATTGCGCCGCAGCGCAGCAGAACCTTCAATCGTAAACGGTCCGCGATAGAATCCCTGCATCATCCTATCGTGGAAAGGACGCTTTTTTGTGACATCCCCACAGTGGAAAAGCGAAAGACCCGCATAAATACGGAGCAAGCAAAGGGTCGTTGAACTTGCGCTTGTTAAGGCAAATTATATGAGGTTGTGTCCTGCAGCGACTATATTGCGTAATGGATCAAGAACGAACTCAGCGCTCTTGCAAGAACGATGCAAGGACTAGGTTCGAAGGAACTTAGCCCCAGACGGTCACATTTCCGCCTCAAATTCCCAATGTCTAATGTGTCCCCTCGGATTGTGAGTGGAGCACCAATGAGTTTGAAAGGATCGTCCGAACATAAAGAAGCTAATGGAGGAAATGACCTGCGAGGATGTTCGAGACCTGCTCTACCTTTTCGTCACCAACGAGTTGGACGAAGAGTTCGAGGCGGTCTGCAACCACCTTGTCGGCTGTGCCGCCTGCCGCAAGGCCATGGCTGAGCACGTCAAACTCGCCGGCTCGCTCTCCAAGGCGGTGATCCGGACGGATCTTCGCTACTACTCCCAGAACAACTGAGGCTGTACACTCCATCCATGCCGCCCGCGCGCTCCAATCTGGAGTCTTGGAAGCGCATGGTGCTGCGCTCCATGCCCGCCCCCGCGTGGCTCGGAGTGGACGCCCCTGCCGTCGATGTCGTCCTGAGCACGCGCGCTCGGTTCATGCGAAACCTGCGCGGCCTCAAATTCCCGATCACCGCCTCCCGACTCGAACTTGAGTCGATCGAGAAAGACGTCCGCGAAGCGGCGATTCGAACAGGCATCGACTTCGAGGTCTTCCGAAACATCTCGAACGCGGAACGCGAATACCTGGTCGGTTGCCGCTTGGTCTCACCCGACTTCGAATGGGCCGAATCTGGCCGATCGCTTCTCCTCGACCGCCCCCGCGCTCTCAGCGTGATGGTCAACGAAGAGGACCACCTTCGACTCCAGGCCCTCACCGCCGGATGGTCGGTCGACACCGCGGAAATGGCGGCAAGGACATGCCTTGAGGAGATGTCCAAGGAACTGGAGTTCGCCTACTCACCGCGCTTCGGCTGGCTCTCCGCCTCACCCTTCAACGCGGGAGACGGAAGGCGCCTGTCGGTCATGCTCCACCTGATCGGACTGGCGCAGGCCAAGCGTCTCCCTTCGGTGCTCGCCGCCCTCACCGCGAAAGGGATTACCGCTCGTGGCCTGTTTGGCGAATCGAGCCGGGCGATCGGGGCGTTCGTCCAGGTCAGTCTCGTGAACGGAGACCGCGCGGAGTTTGTCGGCGCGGTTGAATACCTCATCACCGCCGAACGCGAGGCCCGGGGCAACCTTGGGCGAGGGGTCCTGCAGGAGCGTGCGAATCAGGCGGTCGAGTTCGCGATCTCCTCATCCACCCTGACTCTCGCCGACGCCCTCAGAATCCTGGGCTGGATTCGCTGGGCGTCCTCCGCCGGTATAGAAGACTTCCCCGCCGGGGCTCGCGCGGTCGACTTGATGCTCACCTCGCTTGAATTGCGAGGCGATGCCCAAGAAGCCAAGGCGCCCCAGTATCGGGCCGAGTTCCTCCGCCGAGCGCTGGAATAACCGGCCAACCGAACTTCCCCCAGAACGCGTCGTCAAACGTCGCCTCGAACGCTTTGAGTCTCTGTCGAAGCAACCCCACCTTCGCGGCAAGAACCGAGTCCTTGGCTACTCGCGCCCGAACGAACTCCGCGTCGACAATCATATGGCAATACAGCTCCGCCTTGTCCTCCTCGACGCCCGCCGTGCCGTACGGCGTTAGGAAGGCGGGAATCGAGTCGGTAAGCACACCCACTCCGCTGGTGCGCATGTTCTTCCCCCCCGAGCCGTAGTGGAAGCTGGCGGGGTTGAGGGCGCTCCACTCGGGGTCGACGTAAAGCTTCCCCATCCGCTGATCAAGCATGTGGAAAAACTCGTGGTGGATAACCCTCTTCTGATAGGCCGGCAGGGACGCTCCAAGGCCCGCATCGTAATACATTGTTGACAAGTCGAAGGCAGGCGCCGCAGCTCGGATCTGGCCGTTCACCGCGAGTCCCGAACACACCACCATCTTCGTGACCTGAGCCCGCTTCATCAAACTTGTCGGATAAAGCGACCACTCCGCGATGAGGATGGGGCGGTACTTGTCGAGATCTTCCGTCTTTGGAGCCTTACCGGTCACCTTATAGCCGCGCCCTGCATCGGAGAAATCTTGGGCGGCGATTTCGACCCGGATGCCCGCTCCCCGCTCGATCGCGTCGAACGGGCCCGGATCGGCGACGTGAAGAAGTCCGATGAGGAGGGCGCTGAGGAATACCACGACTCCAGTTTAATCCGAGGTGGATATGGTCTGCCTCCCGAAAAGGGATCCACTCATAACCTCGGACTCAGCCGTTAAAATCGGCAAGGAGTCTGAAAATGAAACGAAGCAAATACACCGAGGAGCAGGTCGTCCGCATCCTCGCCGAGGTCCAAGCGGGCCAGACGGTCCGTGAAGTGTGCAAGGCCCATGGTCTGAGCGAGTTCACTTTTTACACCTGGCGTAAGAAGTACGCCGGCTTGCAGGCCCAGGACGTGGGCAAGCTGCGTGACTTGGAGCGTGAGAACGGCGAGCTCAAACGCCTCTTGGCCGATCAGATGCTCGAAAACGGGGCGATGAAGAAGCTCATCCAAAAAAATGGTTGGCGCTCCTAGCCGCCGGTTAGGAGCGCGCCGCCTGGTGAGCGAAGGCCTGTCAGCTCGGCGGGCCTGCAGCCTCGTAGGTCTGTCGCGCCGAGCTCTCACCCTCAAAGAACGTCCAGATCGGGATGCGGCCCTTCGCGACCGGCTTCGGGCGACGTGGCGCCCGAACATGGGCTATCGCATGGCGCATGCGCTGGTCAAGGGTGAGTTTGAGCCTCTCAACCTCAAACGAGTTCATCGTATCTGGAAGCAGGAGAAGTTAGGTCGGATGAAGCGCTATCGCAAGAAACGCACTGGGAACTCGGTTCCCTTTAGCGCCAGCCTTCCCAACCAGGTTTGGACGGTGGACTTCGTCCACGACGCATGCCTCAACGGAACCAAGCTCAAGATCCTCTCGGTGGTTGACGAGGTCACACGCGAGTGTCTGGCCCTCGAGGTGGCCACACGCATCGACTCCCAGCAGGTTCGTTCGGTGCTCGCGCCCCTCTTTGCCGATCGTGGCGCTCCGAGGTTCCTGCGCAGCGACAACGGCGGCGAGTTCATCGCCCGTCTGCTAGCGGTGTTCTTGTTTGCAAGCAAGTCCGAAAGCAAGTTCATCGATCCCGGCTCGCCGTGGCAGAACGCCTTCGTGGAGTCGTTCCATGCGACCTTGCGGCGCGACCACCTCGACGTGGAACTGTTTCACAACCTGGCGGACGCACAACTCAAGACCGCAGTTTATCGCCGCTACTACAACGAGCAACGGCCTCACTCGTCCCTTGGCTATCGCCCCCCAGCGGTCGCCGCCCAAGATCGGAAACCTGCTCGGGCTACGCCCTCCCAGCCTTCCGATCTTCTTATGTTAGAATGCGCAGAAGTCTGAGGTTATACGTGGCCTACCGAATGGGGGCAGACCAGATAACTCCGTGAATCTAGGCTGAGGCGGTGGGAAAAGTGGACGAATAAAAGGGGAAAAACGGTGCAAAAAAAGTTTGCAATTTTCTTCTTGACATACTACACATAGTGGTAGCACACTGTCTGAGCCCCTACATATGGGATCGGAGTAGAAGAACAGTGCAGTGCCCGTTCTGCGGATATATCGACCAGAAGGTCCTAGATTCAAGGCCCGCCCGAGAGGGCGATGCCATCCGCCGTCGTCGCGAGTGCATGGGCTGCGGTCGCAGATTCACTACGTTTGAAGAGCCGGAAAGGCCTCGCCTTTTTGTCATCAAGCGGGGTGGCGGCCGCGTCGACTTCTCGCGGGACAAGGTGCTCAACTCGATGCTCCTCGCCTGCCGAAAGCGCCGGGTTCCGATCGAGGAGCTCCACGCCGCCGCAGAGCGGATCGAACGCGATTTGCTTCAAGAGATGGACGAGGAAGTCACCTCTATGCAAATCGGCGAGCGCGTGATGCAGGCGCTCGAGAAGATCGACACCGTCGCCTACGTCCGGTTCGCCTCCGTCTACCGAGACTTCGAAACCGTTCAGGATTTCCGCGAAATCCTCGAACAGGTCGGGGAGGGCGTTTGGCGGCCGGTCGCCACCGCTTCCCCCCGAGGTGCGCAGTGAGACGGCAAGGAGACGTTCAGCGTTGGGCGTCTTACTTCCCTTCAACATTCCGGAAGTATTCGGTGTTAGGTGTTAGGCCGGATGGGAGTGCCGCATGAGCGAACATCAGCCTATTGAGGAAACCGACGTTTATCGCCGAGTGGCCGACCTTTCCGACGAAGTATGGGAGCTTGTTCAAGGATGGAAGCCGTTGGCGATTGAGACTGTCGGCAGGCAACTCATTCGCTCAATGGACAGCGTCGGCGCCAATCTCGTCGAGGGTGATGGACGCTATTCCACCAATGACTCGATCCACTTCTTTGTAATCGCCAGGGCATCGGCACGAGAGTCCGGATTCTGGATACGGAGAGCAAAGAAAAGAGGGCTCATTCGCGAGTCGGTTGCTGAAGATCTGGCTGTTCGACTTGAGCACGCGACGCGAGCTCTTAATAACATCATCACCTACCGAAGGAACAAAGGTCCTGGAGTGAAGGAATCGACAGCGATCTACGCAGACTTTTCCGACAAGACCAAAGCGCCCAACACCCAACACCCAACACCCAACACCTAACACCCAACACCCAACACCCAACACCCAACACCCAACACCCAACACCCAACACCTAACACCCAACACCTAACACCTAACACCTAACACCTAACACCTAACACCCAACATCTAACACCTAACACCTAACACCTAACACCTAACACCTAACACCTAACACTCAGCGCCTCCCCAGACCGCCATGAAAATTCGCCGCTACTTTACCAAGACTGGACAGAGCCCGTACGCCGGGATCGACTTCGAACCGCGCAAGAGCGAGATTCGCAACCCTGACGGGTCCACCGTGTTCCTGATGGAAAACGTCATGGTGCCGAGCAAGTGGTCGCAGGTCGCCACCGACATCCTCGCCCAGAAATACTTCCGCAAGGCCGGACTCACCGTCGGCGAGGTCAAGGGCGGAGAGTTCGCCCCGCTCGACAAGGGCCACCTGGTCCCAACTGCCGGTCATGAGACCGACTCGCGCCAGGTCTTCCACCGCCTCGCCGGATGCTGGCGTCACTGGGGTGAAGAGTACGGCTACTTCGACACCACCGAGGACGCGCAAGGTTTCTACGACGAACTTGTCCACATGCTCGCCAAGCAGCAAGCGGCCCCCAATTCGCCGCAGTGGTTCAATACCGGGCTCCACTTCGCCTACGGCATTGACGGCCCCGCCCAGGGCCACTCCTACGTCGACCCATCCAGTGGTCAACTCAAGTCCTCGACGGGCTCCTACGAGCGACCTCAGCCCCATGCGTGCTTTATCCTGAGCGTCAAGGACGACCTCGTCAACGAGGGCGGCATCATGGACCTCTGGACCCGCGAAGCCCGCATCTTCAAGTACGGCTCCGGTGTCGGCACCAACTTCTCCAAGATCCGCGGCGAGAACGAGCGGCTGAGCGGCGGCGGCAAGTCCAGCGGCTTGATGTCGTTCCTCAAGGTCGGCGACCGCAGCGCCGGGGCGATCAAGTCCGGCGGTACCACCCGTCGCGCGGCCAAGATGGTCTGCCTCGACATGGACCACCCGGACATCGTCGAATTCATCACCTGGAAGGTCCGCGAAGAGCGCAAGGTCGCTTCCCTGGTGACCGGATCCAAGCTGTGCGAACGACACCTCAACCTCGTCATGGCCTCGTGCAAGCCGGACGGCGCGACGATCGATGCCAACCCACGCACCAACGCTCTGCTCCGCAAGGCGATCGCCGAGGCGAAGCAGTATGAGATTCCGCTCAACTACGTTCAGCGCGTGATTCAGCTCGCCGAGCAGGGCTTCACGGCGCTCAAGTTCGAGACCTACGACACCGGCTACGAATCCGAGGCGTACATCACCGTCTCCGGCCAAAACTCGAACAACTCGGTCCGCGTTCCGAACACCTTCTTCGAGGCGGTCGAGAAGGACACCGATTGGAATCTGACTTCCCGCACCAACGGCAAGTCGATCAAGACGATCCCCGCCAAGGAGCTTTGGGAAGAGATCTGCGAAGCCGCATGGCAGTCCGCCGACCCCGGCCTGCAATACGACACCACGATCAACGAGTGGCATACCTGCCCCGAGGACGGTCGCATCAACGCGAGCAACCCGTGCTCCGAGTACATGTTCCTCGACGACACCGCGTGCAACCTCGCCAGCATCAACCTGGTGACGTTCTACGACTCGGTCTCGGGGGTGTTCGACATGGTCGGCTATCAGCACGCGATCCGCATCTGGACCGTGGTGCTTGAGATCAGCGTGCTCATGGCGCAATTCCCAAGCCGCGAAGTCGCCCAGCTCAGCTACGACTTCCGCACCCTCGGCCTCGGCTATGCCAACCTCGGTGCCCTGCTGATGCAGATGGGCATCCCCTACGACTCGCCGAAGGGGTTCGCGATCACCGGTGCCCTCACGAGCGTCCTCGGCGGCGGTAGCTACGCCGCGAGTGCCGAGATGGCCAAGGAGCAGGGGCCGTTCCCCAAGTACAACAAGAACCGCGAGCACATGCTCAAGGTGATCCGCAATCACCGCCGCGCGGCCTACAATGCACCCGCTTCGGAGTACGAGGCGCTGAGCGTCCTCCCTGTCGGGATCGACCCGACCGAGTGCCCCGAAGAAATGCTCGTCGCCGCGCGACAGGCGTGGGACCAGGCGCTGCTGCTCGGTGACGAGAACGGGTTCCGCAATGCCCAGGTCACCGTCCTTGCCCCCACGGGCACGATCGGTCTGATCATGGACTGCGACACCACGGGGATCGAGCCGGACTTCGCGCTGGTGAAGTTCAAGAAGCTCGCCGGCGGCGGCTATTTCAAGATCATCAACCAGTCGATCCCCCCCGCGTTGAAGAACCTGGGCTACTCGGACTCGCAGATCGAAGCGGTGATCCGCTACGCGATCGGCCACCAGACCCTCAAGGGAGCCCCGGCGATCAACCACGACACCCTCGGTCAGCGCGGCTTCACTCCCGAGGTGATCGCCAAGGTCGAGGCGGGACTGGAGAACGCCTTCGAACTCAAGTTCGCGTTCAACAAGTGGTCGATTGGCGAGGAATTCTGCATCAACGTGCTCGGCTTCACCGAGGCGCAACTGAACGACTGGTCGTTCGACATGCTCCAGTCGCTCGGTTTCACCCGCGCCGAGATCGACGCCGCCAATGAATACGTCTGCGGCACGATGACGGTGGAGGGCGCGCCGTTCCTGAAGGATGAGCACCTGCCGATCTTCGACTGCGCCAACAAGTGCGGCGCGAAGGGTAAGCGGTTCATCTCCGCCGAGGGCCACATCCGCCAGATGGCGGCGGCTCAGCCGTTCCTTTCCGGTGCGATCTCCAAAACGATCAACCTGCCCGGCAACGCGACGATCAAGGATGTCGAGAACGCTTACTGGCTCTCTTGGACGCTCGGCCTGAAGGCGAACGCCCTGTACCGAGACGGTTCCAAGCTCAGCCAGCCGCTTAACGCCAGCACCGACGACGCAGCGGCCGCGATCCTCGAAGCGGGTCTGGAGAGCGACGAAGCCGTTCCGGTGGAAGCGGAGTTGGTCTCCCCCTTACCCCCTTACCCCCTTACCTCCTCACGCGATGAGATCACCGAATTGGCCACGAAGTTGGTCTACCGCTACATCTCCCGCCGCCGCATTCTGCCGAGTCGCCGAAAGGGTTACACCCAAAAGGCGCGCGTCGGTGGCCACAAGGTCTACCTGCGCACCGGCGAATTCGAGGACGGCTCGCTCGGCGAGATCTTCGTGGACATGCACCGTGAAGGTGCCGCGTTCCGCTCGTTGATGAACTGCTTCGCGATCGCGATCTCGCTCGGCCTCCAGTACGGCGTCCCGCTCGAGGAGTTCGTCGAAGCGTTCGTGTTCACCCGCTTCGAGCCGAACGGGTCGGTGCAGGGCCACGACAACATCAAGATGTCGACCTCGATCATCGACTACGTCTTCCGCGAGCTGGCGATGTCCTACCTGGGTCGCTACGATCTGGTTCAGGTCAAGCCCGAGGACCTGCGAGGCGACACCGTCGGCAGCCCGTCGTCGGATGCTTTCGACGACGAGGAAGAGGTCGAAGATGCTCACCAAGGCCCCGTCCCAGGATCAGCCTACGAGGATCACACCGCAAAGGGCTTCCGCCATGAGGAGCCGGAGGAGAAGGAGGCGCAAGACCCCCTCCCTTTCGACCCGAATAACAACATGGCGGTGGGCTCGCCCACTTGGGCACTTGAGGAAGAGCAGCGGCGAAAGGTCGAAGCCGGCACAGCAGGTCCCCGATTCGAGCCTCTGGCGACCGCGGTCGTAATCGACCGACCCGTGCCCGCTTCCCCAACGCCCAACGCCCAACGTCCAACGCCTTCGACTGCGGAGAAGGTCCGCGAAGCTCGTATGAAAGGCTACGAAGGCGACCCCTGCACGAACTGCGGCCAGTTCACCCTGGTCCGGAACGGGGTTTGCCTGAAGTGCAACACCTGCGGCGAGACGAGCGGCTGTAGTTGATCTGAGCCCCATCCCTCGGTTTCGCGGCCCCGCGCTCGGTAAGCCGAGCGAATCGGACCGGAAACTGAGGGAGGGGGTCGGCAAGCCGGAACGCCGACACTCCTGTCGGCAAGAGGTTCGCAAGCCGGAACGCCGACACTCCTGTCGGCAAAGGTTCGGAATCGTCACTTGTTCGATCGATGACACTAGGTGGGAAAACGATAACTGGGACCG
>JBBQPZ010000010.1:0-149193 GCA_038216655.1 Fimbriimonadales bacterium | reverse complement strand
GGACGCACACCGCTTGGCCGCTGAAGATAAGATCAGAGAGTGTGCAACCAACTTCTATCGCAAATATCACGGAAGATTCAATGACGCGCAATTGAACGACTTGGACGTGAACCATTGGGTCAAAGAGTCAACTGAGTACGCGAATGCAAACCTATACCCAAAGGTGACAGCACCCACCACCGATCAGTTGTCTAGGTGGAAAGATAAGGCCTTTGAGAGGATGACCCTCGCTGGGCTTCGGCTTGGTAGGTTGTTGGATCTGCTGGCCGAGGACTTATAAATTACGACCGTTGTATTCGAGGACCGACGGGGAGATCGCATAGAGCGAGCTCCTAGTGCCTGACTCCCATTTTGAGAATCTTGTAGTCACGGTCTAAATAACAAACAAGAATCGGCCCGCCCTCCCGCTTCTCAATCCCTCTGACTACCCATCTGGAGTCCGCTCGCTCGCAGAATAACCAAGTGCTCCAGTGAGCATTCATGCTCAAGTCCCACCAGAAGTGTCTGCAAAATACGAGGAGTAATTCCCTGACTGCGTTCCAACCACCAGGGGGAATCGAGAACCCCTTGGGCACCTGAGAACGCACGATGGTAGATTTTTCGTATGTAGTGGTTGACGTCCACGAAGGTTCACTGCTGGAGTCGGAAGCGTATCCCTTGAACGTCACAACACTTGAGGAAATGCTCCCAAAGATGACTGTGCCTTCGGGCCGAACGCGATCCAGATACTCACAAGCCGACTTTACGAGCATGCCGCATCTCTCGTCGATGGAGGGAGCAGGTTCGGGCGGGGTGAGGAGCAGCGCCATTGTTGTGAGAAACATGGTGAATCTATATTACGCGCGTTGGGATTCATCTTCTTGACGCGCGGTATGGTGCTCCGCCACGCCTCGTGGCGCTGTGCTCCAAATTCGACCAACAAAGGTTGACAAAAACGTCCCTCGCGCCCTAACAAGGCATGAGCCACTACGACTTCGACCTCGACCCCGTCCAACGCGCCATCCAGAAGAACATGTCCCAGGCCCTGTTCCTCCCCATCTTCGAGGACCTCCCCGAGTTCGAACTCGACTGGCTTGTCCAAGGCTTCCTCCCCGGAGGCTATCTCACCATGCTCGCCGGACCCCCGAAGTCCGGCAAGACCTGCCTGGCCACCGCTCTCGCCCTCGCCGTGGCCACCGGCACCCCCTTCGCCGGACGCCCCACCCAGCAATCCGCCGTCCTCTGGATCGCCGCCGAGGAGACACCTCAGGAGCGATACCAAATCCTCAAAACCAGCGAACTCGCCGACACCGCCTGCCCACTCTACACCTGCTACAACCGCCTCAACATCGATGAAGAACTCGACCTCTTCGCCCTCGACCGTGAGATCAGCCGCCACGAGGCCAAGCTCGTCATCGTAGATCCGCTCCTCGGCGCGATTTCGGGACGATCCCTCCAAGGCTCGTGGAATGCCCGCAAGACACTTCAACTGCTCAAGCAACTCTGCGGACAACGACAAGTCACCGCCCTGGTCCTTCACCACGAAAAGCGCATCCAAGGACAACCCGCCCGCGTCGGCGACAGCGACCAGGTCAGTGCGACCGCAAGCATGAACATCGTCCTCCGTCGTGGCATGGGCGTCCCGCCCATGAGTGTCACCGGCGTCCCGCCGGTTCAAAGAGCCACTCCGCCCAGACTGGTGACGCTCGACTGCCAAGGCCGAGGGGAATGGAGCAATCAGGTGCTAAAGCTAGCCAGTAACGCTCCCCTCGATTACCAAGAACTCACGGATCAACGCCGCCAACCCATGCCGGAAGGCGACTTCACCGCCGCCGAATCAAAGGTTCTAAACCTCCTGCGAGATTGTCCGATGCCGTCTGAAGCGATCCTCGATCGAACTGAAATCTCCATCGGAACGATCCGAAATGTTGTCGCCCGCCTAAGAAAGCGCGGTCTCCTAAAGGTCGCGGAGATCCGCGACGGCGTGAAGCACTACGGCCTGGTGCAAGTGAAATAGTGTGTGGAGAAAAGTGAGAGTGAGAATGTGAGAGTTGACTCTGAACGAGTGAGTTTGCAACCTGAGAAAATTCGGGAATACAGGACCGTGCTCTCACTTTTCGGAGTGCATGGCCCTGGCCGTGCTTTGTTTGCTGCGAGTCTGCGAGCGTCACGTTCCGTTCGGACCAAGCGTCACGTGAGGCGTAAGGCCGCCTAATTCAAAGCACGGCCAGGCCCGTGCTCTCCTAAAAGGTGGCTGTCAACGGGCGCGAACTGCGGGACGCTGTGAGCCAGAAGCTACTTGAGCATCTTCACGCAGAAGATCGCGTCCTCGACCAGCCCCGCTCGGGCGTAGAGCCGGCGCGCGGGGTTGTCGTGGACGACTTCGAGCGTGACCTTCGCATAGCCCTGCTCCCGCGCCGCCGCTTCGACCGCCTCAAGTAGCAACGCTCCGACACCCTGCCCCCGTTGGGTCTCCGTCACGCAGAGGTCGTGGATGTTCAAAACCGGGGCCGCCGCGAAGGTGCTGAAGCTGGTGATGCAGGTGGCCAAACCCACCGCCGAGCCTGAGTCATCGAACGCCATGAAGGTCCGAATCCCGCCGTGGGCGAGCATCGCATCGGGCAGGCGTGCGAGGACCTCGTCCGATAGGAACGAGCCGTCGTTGAACACCGTCGCGGAGTACTCGCGAGTCAGGCGGCAGATCGCCGCCCGGTCCTCGGGAGCGGTAAGGTCGGCGAGGCGAATCGTGATGCCGGGCACCCCGACAGTCTAATCGATGTGCGAGGTCTCGATCCGACGGATCG
Source organism: Fimbriimonadales bacterium (assembly GCA_038216655.1). Taxonomy (GTDB): domain Bacteria; phylum Armatimonadota; class Fimbriimonadia; order Fimbriimonadales; family Fimbriimonadaceae; genus JAFDWR01. The sequence goes on along the minus strand of JBBQPZ010000010.1, from coordinate 146,410 downwards.
TGCGCGTTTCGGAGTCCATCACGATCGAGTCGGTCAGCGAGTATCCACGCCGGAACCGGACACCCTTGAGCAGGTCGCCCGTGGTGACCCCGGTTGCCGCGAACATCACATTGCCCTTGGCGAGGTCCTCGGTGTGGAACACCCGATCAAGCGAACCCTCGACCATCTTCTCCGCCCGCTCGCGCTGACCTTCGCGAGGGAAGGAGAGCCGAGCCTGCATCTCGCCGCGGTAGCACTGCACGGCGGCGGCGGTGATCACGCCTTCCGGCGCGCCTCCCATGCCCATCAGGGCATCGACGCCGGCTTCCGGGTCGAGCGCGGCGATCGCGACGGTGATATCGCCATCGGCAATGAGCATGACGCGGGCACCGGCCTCGCGGATCTCGGCGATCAGCTTCTCGTGCCGCGGGCGGTCGAGCACGCCGATGGTGATTTCGTCGATATCCTTTCCGGTCGCTTTGGACATCAATCGGACATTCACTCGTGGCGGGAGGGTGATATCGACCACGCCACGGCATTCCGCGCCGACGACGAGCTTCTCCATGTAGCAGTCCGGCGCGGCCATCAGGAAGCCCTTGCCGTCTTCGGCGGCGGCCAGAACCGCGATCGCGTTCGGCGTCCCGTTCGCACAAAGGTTGGTGCCTTCCAGCGGATCCACCGCGATCTTGATGACGGGTCCGTCCCCACTGCCGAGTGTCTCGCCAATGAAGAGCATCGGCGCTTCGTCGCGCTCGCCCTCGCCGATGCAGATCGTGCCGCACATGTCGAGCCCGTTCAGGACGCTGCGCATGCCGTTGCAGGCAGCCTGGTCGGCGTTATGCCGATCACCCTTCCCGACCCATCGGGAGCACGCAAGGGCAGCGGCTTCGGTCGCGCTGAGAAATTCTAGGTAGTGCAAATTCGACATCGAATCCTTTTCGGGAGCGCCATTGCGCCCGATAAGGGGAGTGTACATCACGGTTCGCCACGTCTTTCGCCCTAAGGGTTGAACCCTGGTGAACCGATGGGTATCATCTACGTTCTACTGCCGCATAGCTCAGTTGGTAGAGCAGCTGACTGTTAATCAGCGGGTCATAGGTTCGAGTCCTATTGCGGCAGCCACACCCTTTTGGGTTCTTATCCCAGAGGGCCCGGACTCGTATCCGAGCACGGTTACGACACCGACTCCTACTCTTGTCAAGAGAGCCCGCGCTTTGGCGAGGTACCCGGACGCCTCGCCTATAGCCATTGTTAGCTTCGGTGCTTCGAAGTTGGCCAGAGCGGAATGGCCAGATCAAAGCGCTTACGCCGGGTTTGCTGCAGCTTGGCGCGCTTGCGTTCTTCTTCTCCCATCAGCATGGTCCAGGCGACGAAATAGAAAGGAGTATCATGTTTATACTCATGCTGTTCGCTGCCGTAGCCCTAACCAGCGCACTCATACCTAACGGGTCCTTTCGGGCTCCGCACGCCTTCGCCTCCCAGCCGCCTCGCGCGCTCACGCAGGAATCCTGCCGCGCGGGGCAGTTTTTGCCCGATAGGCTGCCGGACAAGAAGACCGCGTTTCCGCAGCCATTTGGCAAGGGCGCTCCGAAGAAGCAGTTCCTCATCCGGGGCACCAAGGGCTGGGGCTGGACGCCCGAGCAGTACATGGAGACCATTCCGACCCTCGTCAAGGGACGGATGAACTTCTTGATGAACTGCTACGTGTCGATGTTCACCGACCCGGAGAAGTGGATCAACAACTGGTGGGAGCCGATCCCGGAAGGCAAGAAGAGGGGATTCGAGAAGGTCGTCAGGGAATGCCAGAAGCGCCACATCGAGTTCTGCTTCGCGATTCACCCGCAGCTCGGGACGAAGCGCCCGTTTGACTTCAACAGCGAGAAGGACTTTCCCGACCTCTGGCAACACTATTCCTGGATGCAGAGCTTGGGTGTGCAGTGGTTCAGCGTGTCGCTCGACGACATAGCGGTGGACCGGGCGGGAATCAACTACAGTGGGGCCAACCACGCAAAGCTCGTCAACCGCCTCTTCAGTAAGTTGCGCGAGAAGGACCCAAAGGCGCAGATGGTGTTCTGCCCGACCTGCTATTGGGGCGATGGCACAGCACCCGACCATCGGCCTTACCTGGAGTCGCTCGCCAAGGACCTGCACCCCGACGTGTACGTGTTCTGGACCGGCGACGCCGTGTACACGGCCAAGGTGACTCGAAAGGCGGCGGACACATATAAGAGCATCGTCAAGCATCGGCTCGTGCTTTGGGACAACTTCCCGGTGAACGACCGCAATCCCGCCCTCCACCTTGGGCCGGTTGTGGGGCGAGATAAGGACCTGTGCGATGTCATTGACGGCTATATGTCGAACCCGATGGCTCGCGAAACCACGCTAAACACCTTGCCGTTATTGACCTGCGCGGACTACGCCTACAACCCCTATGCCTATGACCCCGCGCGCTCAATCGGCCAAGCGGTCATGTTGCTTGGCAGAACGTCGGAACAGCGACAACTTCTCCTCGAACTTGTGAAGCTATTTCCCGGGCCCCTCGTGCGTGGCATGGAGGGGTCGCAATACAATTGGCCCCTGGAGGACCTGCGATCAATGAAATCGGCGGCAGAGGCAATGGCTTTGGTTTCACGAGTCGAACAGGTCTTCTCGGGCCTGGAAAGGCTGTACCCGCGAGCCATGCTTGGCGAGAAGGCGACCCTCAGACGTGAATTGGACGCTCTCAAGCAAGGGGTGCGCGAGCGGTTCGGCGTCACGGGCGGTTGAACACGGCAACCTCAACCGTCGGCAACCTGGCTTGACTTCGTCGCGACCTCGTGACCAAAGTCGTTCCGGTTCACCGATCAGGCGATGGCCAAACACGCAAGGATCGCCTCTTTGCAGGAAATCCAACTCGATCCATGACCATGGCGCTGCCCGACCTTTGAACGGGAGCAAGTTACACTTTGCAAATTGTATTGCGTGAATAACTTGCGCGCTATGCCACATCGGAGATTTCTTCGAGCCCGGCATGAGATGTGATTGCGACAACATCCAAGCGAACCGCCGATTAGGCTCGACCGCACCGTCGGCCAGGGCGGCCGTGTCAACTTCTCACTGCCGCAGGCATAGAGCAGTAGATAGGCCGCAAGACCTGCCAAGACCGATCTTCAGATGCCTTACGCAGACTGAGGTATGAGAAGAATTCTTGTACTGATCGCATTGGCGACCATGGCGCTGGGATCGAATGCGACGGTCGCCCAAGATCTGCAAACCACTAAGCCGCTCTCCCTGCAAGAGGCGATCTCGGCGGCGCTCCGAATTCATCCGGACCTCGGTGCGGCGCAGTCCCAGCGAGAGGCTGCCATTCAACGCCTTCGCCAGGCCGAGGCCAGCCTGTACCCGAAGATAAGTCTGGAATTTGACGAGTCCAAGGCGAGCCAGACGGTGTCCGGCACCACACGCAACCTTCTCACCAACGAGACTACCAGGCAACCCATGGCGGTTCATGCTGTGGTGGTGCTGGCGGAACCTACTCGGCGTTCGGTCCGTTCACCGTCTTCAACGACCAGCAGGAGTGGTCACCGAACTCGATTCCGGACGGTTCGCCAACGATCCCCCCGTACAGCAACGGCAGGGCTCACACCGGCGGCGTCGGATTCAACGAGAACGAGAACGGCGCCGTCTCGACGAAATTCAACGGAGTTGGAATCTTCGTGTTCTGCGATGGCCACGCCAAGGCGATGAAGCCGGTTCAGACGAACCCGAACCAAGTCACCTCGCCTCAACTCAATAAGTGGGACGCCCTCCGATAAGGGCCCCATGGCAGATCCGCCTGGCATCGCGAGGTGCTGGGCGGGTCAACGATCTAAACGAAACAATGAAGAAAACACTCTCAATCTTCCTTCTCATTCTGCCGACGGTGCTTTGTTTGGCCGGTTGTTCTTCCGACACCCCGACATCAACGGCGGCGGAAAAGAAGGCCTTCGCGGGCGGCCCCCCACCTGCGGACTATATGAAGTCCGTAAATGCCGGAGAGGAAGCGGCCCGAAAGGGTGCCGCAAAAGCCGCGGCAGATCATAGCAAGTAAGGCTGCATTTAGGGTCGTTGCGGAACGCAGGTCTCCCCCCTGGGCAGTCCATGTGGCGGCGACTCCTGCGGCAATGCGACAGTTTCCTGAAGCCCGCGACGGGTATTCAATAGAAGAGGGTAGGAATCGTTTTTGACTTGGCCCAGATTTGGATAAGATGGCTTTAGAGGCAAAGGAAAACTGGAGAGGAGCCCCGCAGGATGATCCAGCGACGTCCGCAGGTCCGTCGTTGGGCACTCGGAGCCCACTCTTCGACGCTCACCACGCACCCATCGGTACCTTCTCGACCCTCACTTTCGGGGCGAAGGGCTCTCAAGGGGGGCTCGGAATGGAACTCTCCGGGCCAGCGGACGAGAGGTTCTACGTCGGCTGCGAACAGCCGGACGCTCCCGGCCATTACTTGGCCCTGCCCTTTTTCGATGCGCTCGATTCGGAGTCGGCCCTCGATTTCGATGTCGAAGGACGGAGCGACTTTCACCATCAACATCGCGTCTCCACCTTCCCGAGGAGTGCATCACGCGTGAGTTTGGGGCCGCTCTCGACGTCTGGTCGGCAGGCGACCTCACCTTCCGCGTCATCTCGACCGTCAGGTCCGTTCCAGATCACGATTTTTGCGATCCGGATGAGCTTCGGCAAGCGATCACCCCGGCAATTCTTTGCGAGGTGACTCTGGATAATTCGCACGGTACATCCGATCGCAAGGTCTTCTTGGGATACACCGGGGCGGAACGGAACGAGGGCCGATCGGGCTACGAGCAGGCGAGCCTACGGGGGTGCTTCTCCTTCATGAGCTGTGAGGAGCTGGTCAACTGGGTTCTCTGCGCCTCCCTGTACTACTCGCAGACCTCAGATCTCGCTTGGCTAACGGGAAAGCGTGAGACCCTGATCGCCTGCCTCAACAGCTTGGTTCAGCGCGATCATCCTGAGCCAGAAAAGCGGAACGGCGTGATGGGATTGGACAGCAGTCGGTGCGAAGGTGGCGCCGAAATCACGACCTACGACAGCCTGGACGCGTCACTGGGGCAAGCAAGAAACAACACCTACCTAGCCGTGAAGACCTGGGCGGCTCACCTGTTGTTGAACCGAGTGCTCCACCGATTGGACGAGCAACCGGCGGCCGAGTTGGCAGCGACGCAGGCTCAAAGGGCGAGCCGGACGCTGGTCGCTTCCGCGAAGGATGGAATTCTGCCCGCGGTGATTGGGGGAGGGATTCATGCGCGGATCATTCCGGCGATCGAGGGCCTAATCTATCCGTACTTGGCTGGTGCCCACGACGCACTCAGTCCCAACGGGGAGTTTGGTGCCCTCATCCTGACCCTGCAATCCCACCTCAAGGCCGTGCTGAGTCCCGAGATATGCAAGTTTCCTGACGGAGGTTGGCGGCTCAGTTCCTCAAGCCGGAACTCCTGGCTCAGCAAGATCTATCTTTGCCAATTCGTCTCGGAATCCATCCTCGGCTTTCCGAAGGATACATGTGCGGATGCCGCTCATGCGGAATGGCTTACTCGTGGCGAGAACGCCTTCTATGCCTGGAGCGATCAGATGCTCGAGGGGCGCGCGGTAGGGAGTCGATACTATCCTCGGGGAGTCACGTCAATCCTCTGGTTGGCAGGCAATTGCAGAGAACCCATCGAGGCAATTGCCGATCACTTGGGCCTTCGAACGCCAATTTTTCCGGCACAAGGATCGTCGACCCTTCGAGCCACGAAGGGACCTACGAGGCGGTGATGCAAGACCGCCGCCCTCAAAGAGCCGCTTGTTGTGGGCGGCCTGTCTCCGTTCGTGCCCGGTACTCTGGGCCGATGCTTGTTCACCTTGCGACGCTTGCCCTTTTGGCGGTGGGAATCTTGGGATCGGAGAGCCCCCGGTTCGTGGCCATCAACCTCCGATGCGAGAACCTTCCCGAACCTTCGTACGTCGACCGCGACGCACCACGGTTGAGTTGGAAGACCCAAACTTCCGAGGCGAATTGGCATCAATCGGCCTACCGGGTCATCGTGGCTTCTTCCCAGGCAGGCATCAAGGCGGATACTGGAGATCTTTGGGATAGCGGGAAGGTCGATTCGCCTGACTCCGTTGGCATCGTCTATCGAGGCAAGCCGCTTCCGCCCAACGCATTGTGCTTCTGGAAAGTTCAGACCTGGGACGCCGAGGGGCGCGATTCGGGTTGGAGTCAGGTCGGCAAATGGGAGATGGGCCTCCTTCAGCCAAGCGACTGGGGAGACGCCAAATGGATCGGGAACGGCCAACCAGGGCCGGCTCCGTTCCTTCGCAAGGAGTTCAACCTGAAGGGTCCGGTCAAGCGGGCGCGGCTATTCGCCTGTGGACTCGGTTATGCCGAGCTGCACCTCAACGGGGGCCCGGTGTCCCCAGGAGTCGAGCGCGATCCAGGCTACACGAACTTCGACAAGCGGGTCCTTTACGTCGCCCATGATGTGACCGCTCAACTCAAGCTGGGCCAGAACTGCCTGGGGGCGGTGCTCGGTACCGGATGGTACGACGTCCACGACATCGCGACCTGGCACTTCGAAAAGGCTTCATGGAGAGGCCGTCCGCGAGCGATCGCGGTGCTGAAGATCGAATACAAAGACGGCACCGCCGAGCAGGTGGTCAGCGACTCAACTTGGAAGACCTCGATCGGTCCGATCCTTACCGACGGGATCTATACGGGCGAGACTTACGACGCTCGAAAGGAACTGACCGGCTGGGACAAGAGTGGATACAAAGAGTCGCATTGGTCTCCGGCCACGGTACTCGACGCGCCCAAGGGCAAACTTGCCGCCTGCCCTTGTCCCCCGGTGATCATCGGCGAGACGATCAAGCCGTTCGCAATTCACGAACCCAAGCCGGGGGTCTTCATCGTCGACTTCGGCCAGAACTTCTCTGGCCACGCCCAGATCAAGCTGACCGGCCCCGCAGGAACCTCAGTTCGAATGCGATACAGCGAGCGGCTCAACAAGGACGGGATGATCCAACGTTCCGAGATCGAGACGTTCATGGAGAAGACCAAGCCGGTCCAGCCGTTCCAGACCGACACCTATGTCTGTCGTGGCGGAGGCTCCGAGACCTGGGAACAGGTGTTCTCGTACAGCGGGTTCCGCTACATGGAAGTCACCGGGTTCCCCGGGACCCCGACCGTGGACAACTTCCGCGGTCGTTTCGCCCACACCGACCTGAAGTCGGCCGGCTCGTTCGCGTGCTCGAATGAGCTGCTGAACAAAATCCAGCATGCGACACGCTATGCCTACCTAAGCAACGCCCAGAACATCTTCACGGACTGCCCACAACGTGAGAAGAACGGCTGGACCGGAGACGCCCAGCTTGCCGCCGAAGCCGGGCTGATGAACTTCGATTCGACAACCCTTTACGAGAAGTGGCTGAACGATCTTGAGGACGCGCAATTCCCCGACGGGCGAACGAGCATCATCGTCCCCACCTGGGGCTGGGGATCGGGCAATTCGCATCCCGCCTGGGATAGCGCCTACCCGATCGTCGTCGGCGACCTGTATCGCTATCGTGGCGATCGGGCGATGGTCGAGAAGCACTTTGAGCACTTGAAGCGCTATGTCGATGGGCTCGCCAAGCTGACCAAGGACGGGGTTGTCCCGTTTGATAGCCTTGGCGATTGGGTCCCTTGGTCGACGGAGACACCGAGCCAAGTCACATCCACGGCTTTCCTTTGCCTGGATGCCACCATCGTGGCCAAGCTCGCGAAGGTCCTCGGCAACTCGATCGACGTGGAAAAGTACACGGACTTGGCTGCGGCGACCAAGAAGGCGTTCAACGACGCCTACTGGGACGAGGCGAAGGGCGTTTATTCGAATGGGAGCCAGTGCGCGCTCTCGACCGCGCTCTACTACGGTCTCGTGCCCGAAGATCGTAAGGAGCGGGTCTTCAACGCTCTGGTTGCCGATGTCGAGCGTCAGGGCCATATCGACACCGGCATCATCGGGGCGAAGAACGTTCTGCGGGTGCTCTCGGAAGGCGGTCGGACCGACCTCGCCTACAAGATCGTGGCACGCAAGGAACAGCCCGGGTGGGGCTGGTGGATCGAGCAGGGAGCAACGACCCTTTGGGAAGATTGGAAGGGCGAGTCGTCGCTCAACCACATCATGTTCGGCGACGTGAGCAACTGGTTCATCCAGTGGCTGGCGGGGATCGGGCTGGATGAAGGATCGCCCGGATTCCGACGCTTCTTCATCCGACCGCAGCCGGTGGGCGATCTCACCTGGGCGAAGGCGACGCACGAGTCGCCTTACGGTGAGATCGCGTCGAGTTGGAAGAAAGACGGCAAGCGATTCCACCTGTCCATCACCGTTCCACCCAACTGCACGGCAACGGTCATTCTGCCGGGAAGCGATAGCAAGCCAATCCAAGTCGGATCAGGCAAGCGCGAGTTCAGCGCGCAGCTACCCTAGCCTCGGTGGGCGACGGTAGATCCGGGCGGAATTGATAGCTCGGATCTGCCTTCTGCCGCCGAAAAATGGCGGCGATTTGCCTCCAGGTGGCAAGTAGCCCGTGAGTGCACTCGGGCATCTCGGCCCGGATCAGGCGATGGAGGCGGGCCAGGTTGTAACAGGGGACTCCCGCGAACATGTGATGCTCGGTGTGGTAGTTCATGTGCCAGTAGAGGAACCCGAGCACGGGGTTTAGGGTGAACGTCCGGCAGCAGACCCGGAAGTCGGGGTACTCGTCGGTCAGGCCGATGTGCTGGGTCGCGTTGCAGAGGAACTGGAGCCCCGCGCCGAAGAATCGACCAAAGCTGATGGCGACAAAGACGGGCCAGTATCCGGTCGCAATGCTGACGACCCCAACGAGTGTATGCCCGACCAAGACGCTCGCCGCCCACCGGTGCATCGCCCGCCGCCTTTCCGGTTGGCGTTTGGTGAAGAGGTAGGTGTCCCATTCGCCGCCCAAATTGCCCAGCGCGGTTCGTAAGGTTCCCGGCACCACGCGCACAAGACCATTGAGGTCTACGATGCCGAACTTGAGAATCTCCTTGAGCGTGACCTGCTGGGGCAGCACCACCTCAAGATCGTCGGGCGGGTGCAGGGTGAAGCGGTGGTGCTCCGAGTGGCTCGCCCAGAAGCCGATGTGGTTGTACCAACCGAGGAAGCTCAGGATTCGCAGAAAGAAGCTGTTCAGCCACTTCGTCCGGAAGACCGAGTCATGGACGAGCTCATGAAAGCCGTTGATCAGGAACGCACAGCATGCGCCGTGCAGCAAGAGCACAGGAAACGCGAACCAGGGGTGGCGGAGGGCGGTCCAGACGAACAGCGAACCCGTCGCCGTGATCGTGGCGAGGTAGCCGACGGTCTGAGCAAAGCCCTTGAGGTCACTCTTACGATTCAGCTCCGCAAGAACCTCCTTGGCGAGCTTGGGCCGGTACCAGCGGATCGGCGTCCCTACTGGGCGTTTCGGCTTGGTCATCTTCACGTCCGTCGTCGCTCCAGTATTCACCGCTGACTCCGGTAGGTAGTCAATTTGGTCCGAATGAGGATGGCGAAAAAAGAAAACCCCTCGGCCCGGATGGGCTGGAGGGGTCCGTCGCATCAGGCGGGAAGCCTTACTTCTTACGGGTGTAGGTGACCTTGGCGCCGTTGCTGGAGAGGTGCAGCTCGTCGGCGGTTGCGCTCTCGACCTTCGCGGTGCTGGCCTGCATCATGCCAGCCTTGGCCTGCTCCTCCGCCTTCTTGCCTAGAGCGTCCTTCTGTGCATCGAGGGCGGCCTGGTTGGCCGGGTCCTTAGCGGTGACCTGGATGTCCTCGACCTTAACCGTCGCGTCACCCGGAGTCGAAGCGATGCCGTCTCCCTCGATGGCCCACTTGCCAGAGACCTTGAACGACACGGTCATCTTGACCGTCGCGGCCTCGCCCGGAGTCTCTCCAACGATCTTGCCCTCGTTGGTATAGGTTCCGTCCTCATTGATGTGAATGTCGGAATCGACGTTGGTGGTGCCTTGCTGGTTCGCCATCGTCCACTCTCCAACGATCTTCTCCTTCAATCCGCTTGCATCGGCGGCCGGCGAGGTCGCCGGCGACGCGGACGTCGAAGCAGAAGGCGATGTGGAGGGGGTGTCGCCGGTCGGCGCATCGGCTTTCTTGCACCCGACCACAACCAAGAGCAGGGCAGAGAGAAGGAAAATTGTAGGTCGCATGGATTCGAAAACTCCTGGGGTGCCTTGGGCACGCTATCGAAATATCTGATCGATTGCCTGGGCAGACTCAATCGGGTTCCACCAATAGACGTTGGGGCCGGTCGCTTTGCACCATACCTGCACTTGAAATGTTCGCGGGTTCGGGTTGATTCGGACCTGAGAGGAGTGCCCTACCTCTGGACAAATCCGAACAAATCCGTACAAACCGAACCAACCTACCCCGCCAGTGAGAACGTCCCTGCAAAGAACGAAAGCGCAGGCAGACTGACCACCGCCGCCCCACATTCGAAGCAGACCCCGTCGTACTCCTCGGCAACGACCTGCGGCTTAGCGCCGAAGTCGTTGATCGCCTTCGGGTCGGTACCCGTCACGATCTCGCCCGAGGTAAGCGCGGTCAACTTGAGCCCTGCAAGTTCCACCCGTACATCGGTGCCTTGGTCCGCGCTGCGGTTCACGAGGAAGACGTGCAACTGGCGGCCCTCGAGGATCGCGCTGGCGTCAATTTGGGGCGCGTTCGGGTGCGACTTCGAGTTCGCCTTAGGCCCCTCGACGTTCACCTGAAGCGAAACGCCTTCTCGGCGATTCGCATACGCCGCGATCGCGTAGTAGATCGGCTGCAACACCATCTCATCGCCGCGCGTCAGGATCGGCGCGATCACGTTCACGATCTGGGCGATGTTGGCGATCTTCACCGAGTCCGCGTGGCGGATGAAGCTATTCAAGAACTGCGCGACCACCAGCGCGTCCTCGAGGTTGTAAACCTCTTCCAACAGATGCGGGGCGAACGCGCCATGGCCCTCGGCATCGTCACCGCTGCGGGCGCGGTACCAGACGTTCCACTCGTCGAAGCTGAGGTGCATCCGCTTCTTGGACTTGAGGCGACCCTGCACGAATCGGCACAGGTGATCGAGTTCCTCGATCTGTTGATCGATCGCGGCGCCAACGGCTAGATTCACCGTTGGGCTTATAGTCCGGGACACCCGCCGGGAAGTATCCTTGCGTCCAGGACATTTTTGAAGTCAATGAGCAACTCCGAGATTTGGTTCATCACGGGCAGCCAGCACCTATACGGCCCCGAAGTTTTGCAGCAGGTCGCCCGCGACTCGCAAGAGATCGCACGCGCGCTGGACGCCGCGCTCCCCGCTACCGTCGTGTTCAAGCCAGTCATCACCGACCCTGAGATGGTGCGCGCGCTCGTGCGCGAGGCGAATGCCTCCGAGACCTGCGCCGGGCTCGTGCTCTGGATGCACACGTTCTCACCCGCGAAGATGTGGATCGGTGGACTGACCCAATTGACCAAACCGGTCTGCCACCTCCACACTCAGTTCAATCGCGAAATCCCGCTCAGCACGATCGACATGGATTTCATGAACCTGAACCAGGCCGCCCACGGCGACCGCGAAGCGGGACACCTCCACACCCGCATCGGTCTGCGCCGCAAGGTCGTCGTCGGTCACTGGTCCAGCGCCAAAGTTCAAAGAAAATTGGCCGACTGGGTTCGCGTCACCCTCGCGTGGCAAGACTGGCAAGGCGCCAAGTTCGCGCGGTTCGGCGACAACATGCGCTTCGTCTCCGTCACCGAGGGTGACAAAGTCTCCGCCGAAGCGCAATTCGGCTTCTCCGTCAACGGCTACGGTCTCGGCGAGCTGGTCGCGGTGGTCAACGCCATCCTCGACGCGGAGATCGACAAACTGGTCGGCGAATATGAGGACCTCTACGACGTCGCCGCGGAACTCTGCAAAGGCGGGGCAAGACACGACGCGCTCCGATACGGGGCGAGGCAGGAACTGGGCATCCGCCAGTTCCTAACCGAGGGTAACTTCAAAGGCTTCACGACCACCTTCGAGGACCTGCACGGGCTCGACCAACTCCCCGGCCTCGCTTCCCAACGCCTGATGGCCGACGGGTTCGGATTCGGCGCGGAAGGCGATTGGAAGACCTCCGCCCTCCTGCGCGCGTTCAAGGTGATGGAGCAGGGGCTCACCTCCGCGACCAGCTTCATGGAGGATTACACCTACGACCTCACCGAGGGAGAGGAAACCGTCCTGGGCGCGCATATGCTCGAGATCTGCCCGACGATCGCGCTGGGCAAGCCGAAGATCGGGATTCACCCACTCGGAATCGGCGGCAAGTCCGACCCGGTTCGGATGGTGTTTGACGCCAAGGCGGGCAAGGCCACCAACACGACCCTGGTCGACCTCGGCCACCGCTTCCGGTTCATCGTCAACGACGTCGAAGCCATCGCCGTACCCCCGATGCCCCATCTCCCGGTCGCCCGCGCGCTGTGGAAAGTCGAACCGAACTTCGAAACCGGCGTCGGGGCGTGGATTTATGGCGGCGGTGCCCACCACACCGTTTACAGTTATAACGTGAGCAGTCAACAGGTACGAGATTTCGCCGAGATTGCCGGCGTCGAGGCGCTGACGATCGACGCCGACACTAAGCTCGAAGCGTTCCGCAACGAGATTCGCTGGAACGAAGGAGCCTACACGAACCGTGGCTAAGTATACGATTGGCCTCGACTACGGCACGAATAGCGTTCGCGCGCTTCTGGTCGATGTCTCGAATGGGCGTGAGGTCGCGACCAGCGTCTTCGACTACCCGTCCGGCAACGCGGGCGTGCTCGAAGACGAACGCGACCCCAATCTCGCCCGCCAGAACCCGGCGGACTACGGTGCCGGAGCCTACGCGACGATACGTGGCGTGCTCTCCACATCGGGTGTCGACCAGAACGACGTACTCGGCATCGGCGTGGACACGACGGGCTCCAGCCCGATCCCCGTCAACTCAGCCAACGTCCCACTCGCCATGCTCCCCGAGTTCAAGTCCGAGCTCGCCGCTTACTGCTGGCTTTGGAAGGACCACACGAGCTACGCCGAAGCCGCCGAGATCACCGCGAAGGCGCGTAATCGCGGAGAGCCGTACCTCGCCAAGTGCGGCGGAACCTACTCCAGCGAGTGGTTCTGGTCGAAAATCCTCAAGTGCGCCCGCGTCGCGCCCGCGGTGTTTGAGGCTGCATATTCCTGGGTCGAACTCGCCGACTGGCTTCCCGCCTTCCTCACCGGCAAGACACGGCCCGAGGACGTAGTCCGCGGCATCTGCGCCGCCGGGCACAAGGCGATGTTCGCCGATCAGTGGGGTGGACTTCCCTCCGCCTCGTTCCTTGAATCTTTGGACCCGCGGCTGGGTGCACTTCGCACGAGGCTTTACGACAAGGCGCATTGTGGCGACGTCGTCGCCGGCCACCTCTCCGAGGCCGTGGCGAAAGAGACAGGACTCAATGCTGGCATCCCCGTGACCGTCGGCGCTTTCGACGCCCACTACGGCGCGGTCGGTTCCGGCATTAAAGCGGGGACGCTGGTGAAGATCATCGGCACCTCGACCTGCGACTGTCTGGTCCACCCGCTCGACGAGGCGCTTGCCGACGTCCCCGGCCTCTGCGGCATCGTCCCCGGCTCGGTCTTGCCCGGGTTCTACGGACTCGAAGCCGGGCAGAGCGCGGTCGGCGACATCTTCAACTGGTTCGTCAAGTTCGTCGGCCGGACCCACGAGGAGCTCACCGAGGCCGCGATGGAGATCGCGCCAGGCGCTTCCGGCCTCCTCGTCCTCGACTGGCACAACGGCAATCGGACGGTGCTCGTCGATCCGCTGCTCACCGGCCTCATCGTTGGTCAAACGCTCCACACGACCGCCGCGGAAACTTACCGCGCACTGGTCGAGGCGACCGCGTTTGGTGCTTTGAAGATCGTCGATCGGCTCGAAGAGTACGGCGTCCCCGTCACCGAGGTGATCGCGTGCGGCGGCATCGCCGAAAAGAACCCGTTCGTGATGCAGATCTACGCCGACATCTTCAACCGCCCGGTCAAGACCTCACGCTCGGCCCAAACCTGCGCCCTCGGTTCGGCGATCTTCGCCTCGGTCGTTGCCGGGGCGCACGCGTCGGTTGCGGAAGCGCGCGACGCGATGACCGGCACCAAGGCGGAAGTCTTCAATCCAGAGCCCGGCGCGGCGGCGATGTACGCACGACTCTTCAAGCTGTACGCCCAACTGCACGACGCTTTCGGCTCACCTGGCTGGAACGGCTCGCTCTCTAACGTGATGAAAGACCTGATCGACATCCGACGGGAGGCCCGATCATGAACGTCCCCGTGGACTACCGGCTCAGCTTGGCCGCCGTCGTCGATGAGATCCTCTGGCGGGATTGGGACCCAATCCAAATCAATGCTCATGATGGGGCCCATTTCGAGTACTCGAACTACGTCTCATCAGTGACCCAGTTGCTCAGAGAGGCTCACACCAGTGCCGAGGTGGCCGGACTGCTGGAGCAGCTTTCCACGGAGCGAATGGGGACCAAGCCTGAACGCCTGCCTCCGGGCCATCACACCAAAGTAGCGGAGATATTAGTCTCCGCAGCCAAGCGCTTGATGCAGGGGAAGCGTCCGTGGGAGATGCCCGAACTCCGCCGCCAAGTCGCGTGGGCAAACCAGATGCTCCCCGAAACCGGGCTCGTCACCATGCACTCCGGTAACGCCAGCGGATACGACCCCGATACCGGGAACCTGGTCATCAAGCCCTCCGGCATGGACTACGAGTCCATAACCCCCAGCAACCTCGTCGAAGTCCGCCTCAGCGACGGCAAGATTCTCAGCGAAGGCTTCAAGCCCAGCGTCGACCTCTCCCATCACCTCTATCTCTACCGCCACCTCGAAGGCGTGCGGAGCGTGATCCACACCCACAGCAACTACGCCACCGCCTTCGCCGCCGTGGGCAAGGCCATCCCGCTGGTTCTGACCGCGATCGCCGACGAGTTCGGGGCCGAGGTCCCGTGCGCGCCCTACATCGACAACGAAGGCGAGCATATCGGCGAAGCAATCCTCAAGTACCGCAACCGCTCGCCGGCGATCCTCATGGGGAACCACGGCGTCTTCGCCTGGGGCGATTCGCCCAAGTCCGCGCTCAAAGCCGCCGTAATGGTCGAAGACGTCGCCAAGACGGTCTGGCTCTCCATGCAGCTCGGAACCCCCCACGAAATCCCCGCCGAAGAGGCGGAGAAATGGTACGACCGCTACCACAACCGCTACGGCCAATAGACTCCATGCCCGACGTTCAGATCACCCTCCAGCCTTCCGACGACGCCCCGATTCTGAATCGGAACCTCTACGGGCACTTCGCCGAACACCTCGGCCGCGGCATCTACGAGGGAATCTGGGTCGGGTTAGATTCAGAAATCCCGAACACGCGCGGCATGCGCAACGACGTTCTCGCCGCGCTTAAGCAGGTCGGCATCCCCGTTCTTCGTTGGCCGGGTGGTTGCTTCGCCGATGAATACCACTGGATGAACGGCATCGGGCCGCGCGAATCGCGACCGAGCATGTACAACTCGCACTGGGGAGGCGTGGTCGAGGATAACCACTTCGGCACCCACGAGTTCCTCGACCTTTGCGAGCTTCTCGGGGCCGAGCCTTACGTCTGCGGCAACGTCGGCAGCGGCACCGTGCGCGAGATGTCCGAGTGGGTCGAGTACATCACCTCCCCCGCCCAATCGCCAAGGGCCGATCTACGGCGCAAGAACGGGCGCGCGGAACCATGGAAACTTCCCTTCTTCGGCGTCGGCAACGAGAGCTGGGGCTGCGGCGGCAACATGCGTCCGGAGTACTACGCCGACCTCTACCGGCAGTACAACACATTCGTCCGAACCTACGGACCGAACAAGATCGAACGAATCGCCTGCGGGGCGAACACCGCCGATTTCACCTGGACCGAAGTGCTGATGAGGAACGCCGGCACCCACATGGACGGCCTCGCGGTCCATTACTACACCCTGCTCGACCAGACCTGGCCCCCCAGCGGCTCAGCGATCGACTTCCAAGAGAGGGAGTGGTTCTCGATCATGAAGTCGGCCCTCCGCATGGACGAGCTCATCACCGAGCACTCCAGGGTGATGGACCGCCACGATCCCGAGAAGAAGGTCGGCCTCATCGTCGACGAGTGGGGTTGCTGGCACGCCTCCGAGCCGGGCTCGAAGCCGGGCTTCCTATACCAACAGAACGCCCTCCGCGACGCCCTCGTCGCCGCGGTTCACTTCAACATCTTCCACACCCACGCCGATCGCGTTCGGATGGCGAACATCGCCCAAATGGTGAACGTGCTCCAGGCGCTCGTGCTGACCGACGGACCGAAGATGCTGCGCACGCCGACCTACTGGGCATTCGACCTGTACCGAGTCCACCAAGGCGCGACCGCAATCCCGATCGCCATTTCCGCGGATCAGTACACATTAGGGCAAGACGCGATCCCCGCGGCTTCGGCCTCCGCGTCCCGTCAAGGGGACAGGATCGCGATCTCGCTGGCGTGTCTGGACCCCAACAAGGGCCGGACGATCAGCCTCAAAGGTCTCGACCTTCAGTCGATCGAGTCGGCAAGAATCTTGACGGCGGACTCGATGCAGGCGCACAACACGTTCGAAGCACCCGACGCGGTTTGCGCGCGGAACTTCGAAGTCAAACTGGAAGGCGGGAAGCTCGAATTCGAACTTCCCGCCAAGTCGGTCGTAACCGTGATCGCCAATCTCGACTAACGCTTACTTCGTCGGCGTTAGAATCTGGCGCGCCCCAGAGGGCTGTGCATAACTACGGATGTCGAGATACGGCCCAGAGATGCACTCCATCGTAAGACCCGTCGACACCTCGACCAGGTACGCGGCAAGTTTGCCGCCCTGGTCGCCAGTGATAAACGCCCAGTGGTTCTGAATCAGATGAACCGTCTTGAACTTAAAGCCCGAGATCGTCGCGATCTTCTTCTCATCCCCGGTGAACCAGACTCGCGACACGACCACGGCTCCGGCGACGTTCTTGATCCCCAGACTCTCGCTCTTGTTGAGGAGCAGCGAGTCGTCCTCGACAATGAGATTGTATGGAGCCTTCTCCCAGCCAGAATTTGGGTTGAAAGGATCGAGTCTGAACTGACCGCTCACCGTACTCGCGTAGAGCTTACGCGCTTGCCAAAGAAGCTTGGAGGGACGAATGCCACCCGGAAGGGGATAGGCCTGTGCGTTTCTCCCCGTCAGAGGAGCAATGAAGACGATCCAGTCGTTGGCCAGCGACGGACGTTCGCAGGCGGCAACGTGTCGGTCGTCGGCCGCGATCGCGCCAAACTCGAACGCCCCACCCAAACGAACCTCCTTTAGCCGCGAGCCCTGAGCTTGGTAAACCAGGTCGTGGCCAGAGCGCGAGGTCCGACGCGTCGCAAGGATCGCCCCGGAAGCCTGCGGCTCGAACCGATTCACCTCGGGCAAGATGAACTTCGGATTCGTCCCCGCCATGGAAACCTGCATGAGGTTCGAGTTCAGGTTAGGGTCCGAGCCCGGAGGCGAGAGGAACAGGATTGACTGACCTAACAGGTCGGCAGGCCCGCCGAAGCGCACCGCCGTCTTGCTCGCCGTGTAGACGAAGAAGATCTTCTTTGCCTCCACGATGAGTAACGTCCCCGGCGTGACCATTTGGCCGACCATCTCGTCAGGGCGAATGAGACCCAGGCTCAAATCTGGCCAGGTTCGAGGCTCGGATCGGGTGATCCGGATTTCGGTCGGGGAGATGTTGAGGCGTCGTGCAAGATCTGCCTTGGCGAGGGCCTCGGGCGATTGCGCCCATGCTGCCGACGACAATGCGCTCACCAGGAGCACGCCGATTCGAAGAACCTGGAACCGTGCCATGGCCGCAGTCTACGTTGCGGGCAGGCTCCGGCGAAGTCGTTGCTTATCTGTCAATCGAAGTGCGGACGGCGAATCTACGAGGCTTGCTTTCGGTTCAACAGCCGATCCCCTAGGATGCCGATCAGGATCACCGCGCCAACCACCGCGAAGTTCAGCGAACTCGGAATTCCGAGCAGATTGACCAGGTTCTGGAGAACCTGCAACAGTGCCGCGCCAAGCAGCACGCCGATGATCGAGCCTTCCCCACCGCGGAGCGAACACCCACCCAACACGGCGGCCGCGATCCCGTACAACTCATACCCTTGCCCATGGGCGGAAGGCGAAATCGAGTTCGTATAGAACGCAAACAGGATCGCCGAGATGCCGGTCAGGAGCGCCGCAACCACGTAGGCGCTGCCGATCACGCGCTTGGTGTCGATGCCCGAGTAGCGCGCGGCTTCCTCATTGCGCCCGACCGCGTACAAATAGCGACCGTAGACCGAGCGATGCAGCACCACTCCCGCAATGATCGCGATGACCACCATCATCAAGAACTGGATCGGCACGCCGTGAAACTGGACGGTTGTGGCCTCTTTCAGCCCCTCGAACCCGTGCGCATCGCCAAAGCCCTTGGTCTCGTCGTGGGCGATGAACTGGGATAAACCACGGTAGATCATCAGGCCGCACAAGGTCACGATGAACGGCTGCATCCGCGCCCGCGTGATCAGAAACCCGTGGATCGCCCCCAATCCGACGCCAATCCCCAATACCGTAGCCACCGCCAAGGGTGACGACCACTTCTTCTCCACCAGACAAATCGAGAGGATCACGCCAAGAATCGCAAACATCGAGCCGACCGACAGGTCGATGCCGGCCGTGATGATCACCAGCGCGGCCCCGATGCTGAAGATGCCGTAGATGCCGACGAGGCGTGCGAGATTGGAGAGGTTCTCACCGCTCAGAAAGCGATGGTTCATCGTGCCTGCGACGACGAACAGCACGGCCAGCAGCACGAAGATGCCGATCTCTCGTCCGAACCGCTTAAGCACTCGCCACCGCCAACCGCATGATCTGTTCCTCCGAGGCCTCGTGCCCTTGCAGAATGCCTGACACTCTACCTTCGTGCATGACGATCACGCGGTCACTGATTCCGATGACTTCCTCCATATCGCTGCTGATCACCAAGATCGCCACGCCCCTTTCGGCGAGGCCCTTCATCAAGGCATAAATCTCCGAGCGCGCGCCGACATCGATGCCCCGCGTGGGCTCGTCGAACACGAGGCACTTGGGCTCAAGCGAGAGCCACTTTGCGAGCACGACCTTCTGCTGGTTGCCGCCGCTCAAACCCCGCACCTCCGACTCGATGGTCGGGGCTTTGATCTGTAGCTTGGTACGCATGTCTTCGGACACCGCGCGTTCCTTCCCTTTCTGGATCAAGCAGGCTGACGCATAGCTTGGAAGCGCGGGCAAGGTGATGTTCTCGCGGATCGCCATTGCCGTGATCAGCCCCTCATTTCGCCGATCCTCAGGCGCGAGGAATAAGCCCTGCCGGATCGCGTCGCGGGGGTAGCCGCTCCGCACTCTCTCGCCGTCCAGAGTCACCGTTCCCTCAACGCGTGCGTCAACGCCAAAGATGGCCTGAGCAACCTCGGTTCGGCCCGCGCCGACAAGCCCGGCAATCCCCACGATCTCACCGCGACCGACCGTGAAAGAGACTTCGTGTGCCGGATAGCGCTTGGTCCTGAGGCCCGTCACGGTCAGCCGCGGCTCGCGCTCGACCGACTGGCGGAGAGCTTGACGCTCGATGTCGCGGCCCACCATCAGCCGGACCATGTTCTCCGTGGTGAGCTCACTCTTCGCGAGCGAGCCCGCGTTCTTGCCGTCGCGAAACGCGATCGCGCGATCGGCGATCGCTTTCACCTCGTCGAGCCGGTGCGAAACGTAGATAATCCCGACGCCTTTAGCCCTCAGTTCCAAAACGATCTTGAGCAGAGTTTCCGTCTCGCCCGCGGTGAGGCTGGACGTGGGCTCGTCCATGATCAGGTACTTCGCGTCGAGCGAGAGCGCCTTGGCGATTTCGACGAGCTGCTGCTGCGCGATCGAAAGTCCCGAAAGCGGGGCACTGGGTTCGAAATGCAGGCCAAGAGGCTCGAGCAGGAGCCGCGTCTTGCGCTCCATCTCTCCTCGGTCGATCAGGAAGCCCAGGGCCCGCGGCTCGCGCCCCAGGAATACGTTCCCCGCAATGTCGAGATTGTCCAGGTTGTTGAGTTCCTGGTGGATGACGCCGATGCCCAGTCGGGTGGCCGTTGCGGCGTTGGGAAGCCGAACGACGTGGCTATCAAGTCGCACCTCGCCTTCGTCGGGTTGGGCAAGACCACCCAGGATTTTAATCAGAGTCGACTTCCCCGCCCCATTCTCCCCAATCAGCGCCACAATCTCGCCCGGGTTGACGGTGAAGTCAACTCGGTCTAGGGCCGTGACGCCGGGATACCGCTTGGTTAGCCCCTGGGCCTCAAGCATCGGTTAGGAGCGTCCGCGCAGCTTGTTGAGCTTGGTCTGGAATTCCTCGACCTCGGCCTTGTGGATCACGAGGGTCGGGACGATATCGAGCTTGTTGGCCGGAATGACCGACTTGTCGCCGTTCAGGTACTTGCTCATGTTGATGATCGCTTTGTAGCCAAACTCAAACGGCTGCTGAACGATCGTCGCATCGATGGCGCCCGCCTTGATACCGGCGAGGGTCTCATCTTCCTCGTCGAAGCACAGGATCTTGACCTTGCCGACCTTCTGGGCGTCTTGTACCGCACCGTAGATCGCGGGACCGTTATAGCTCCAGATCCCAATGCATGCGGCCACATCGGGGTCCTTGACGAGGATGTCAGCTACGTTGGTCTTCGCCTTGGTGTGGTCCGTACCGTCCTGAATCGTGTCGACGAGCACGATCTTGCTGCCCGCGATCGCTTCCTTGACGCCGTCGATGCGATCCTTCGCGTTCTGCGCGTCGATGCTGCCGACGAACGCGTAGATCTTGCCGCCGTTGGGGAGCGCCTTCTTTAGTTCCTCACCAAGCTGCTTGCCGGCTTCCTTGTTGTCGGTACCGATGTAGCAGGCGCGGTCGCTCTTGGGAGCGTCGCTGTCCTGAGTGAACACCAGCGAGTCCTTGGCGACGCCGTTGATCATGTCGGTCTGGTTGGCGGGGTCCGTCGGGCTGATCGCCATTCCGTCGACCCCCTTGGACTTCAGATCGTCGACAATCTTGCGCTGCGCGGCCGCCGTTCCATCCGGCGGCATGACAAAGTCGACCTTGATGCCGAGCTCGCCCTCGGCCTTTTCGACGCCCTTTCGAGCGATAGTCCAATAATCGGACGAGTTGTTCGTCACGAATGCGAGCTTGAACTTCTTGCCGCCCGTCCCGCCGCTGGTCTTGGTGCCCGGCGCGCCACTTTCGTCGGTGCCGGTCTTGTCGCCACCACTACAACCCGCTAAAACGACGGCAAAAAGGACCGCCATGCCTAGAAACTTCATTTTGTTCACCTTTGATTGTCTCCGCCCCGGCTCCATTGCCCACGCCGCCCTCGGATCGGCGCACGTAACTGTTACCATATCCGATGCCGCCTCGGCTTGGATTGGATTTTCCCTTGGTCAACGGGGAATGCGCCAAAAATCGTCACGCCTCTTCGGTGATTTATGCGCTCGACGTCGGAAAGGTCGGGCCACAATAGGGCATGTTCGCTGTACTTGCCGCCACCCTTCTGCTCCGATCCGACAATGCCCTGACTCCGGGTGAGGTCAAGTCCGGGTGGAAACTCCTCTTCGACGGTCAGACCACCAAGGGTTGGCACAACTTCAAAGTTGACACGATCCGGCCGGGCTGGCAAGTGGTTGACGGTGCCCTGGCAGTTGCAGATCCGAACAACGCAGGCGACATTCTCTCCAACGACAAGTTCGGCTGGTTCGACCTGCAGCTCGACTTCAAATTCGAGAAGGGCCAGAACAGCGGCGTGCTCTTCCACGTCGCCGACACGGGCGAGGAGACCTGGCACAGCGGTCCGGAGATTCAAATCTACGACCGCAAGTTCGAACCAGGCGTGCAAAGCACGGGCTTCCTGTATGAGTTGTACGACTCAAAGATCGACGCCAGCAAGCCGGCCGGCGAGTGGAACCACTACGACATCCATATCTCGAAGAAGGGCTGCTGGGTCAAGCTGAACGGGGTCAAATACTACGACTTCAACCTCGACAGCACCGAGTTCTGGGCGCGCGTCGCCAAGAGCAAATTCCACGAGTGGCCCGAGTTCGCCAAGACGGCGAAGGGCACGATCGGCCTGCAGGGCGACCACGGTGTGGTCGCGTTTAAGAACATTAAGATCAAGCCTCTTCGAGGCTAGGAATCAAGTGTTAGAGTGTTCAAGTTAGAGGCAAATCTGCCCTTTAGCACTCCAACACTCTAACACGGGGCGAAGCCCGTTAGACACCAAAGCCGTCGCGGAATTTCGGATGAATCAGTTCATCGAACTCGTGAGTTCCCTTGACCTGCATCCGCTTCGCGTCCCACTCGAGCTTGGGGCCGTTGGCCCAGATCGCGAGATTGCCTAGGAGCACCGTCTCCGCCAGCGGGCCGGAGTAGCCGGGGAAGTTCGAGACCGCGGGCACGCCGCCGAGGCAGGCGCGGGCGAACTCGGCCATGTGACCAGGCGACTCGTCCACCTTGATGTCCGGAATCTCGCCGCCACCGATGAGGTGGAACTTGGTGTTCGACTCATCCTCACTGTAGATCGTGCCCTTCTCCAACACGACGATCGCGCCGTTGCCGCCGAGCTCAAAGCCCGGAGCCAAAGCGGCGTCCGGCTTCTTTCCGCCGTCATGCCAATGGACCATCACCGGCGGACGGCCCCCACGCGCACCGAATTCGTAGTGTACGTTCGCCCACTCCGGGAAGGTCTCGTGGTTGTGACCGCTTGTGTCGGCCTGAACCGTTAGCGGGTCTCGCAAGTCGAGCGCCATGAACGGCATGTTAAATATGTGGCAACCCATGTCGCCGAGCGATCCGGTGCCGAAGTCCCAGAAGCCGCGCCAAGCGAAGGGGTGGTAACCCTCGGCGAACGGGCGCTCCGGGCGCGGGCCAAGCCACATTTCAAAATCGACGGTCTTCGGCGCGGTCCCCGGCTTGGGTCGCTCGACCCCCTGCGCCCACCAGCCCTTGGCGCGGTCGGTCCACAGGTGAACTTCCTTTGCGTGACCCCACTCGCCTCGCTTGATCAGCGCGGCCACCTTCCGCATGTTCGTGCTCGCCGTGCTCTGGTTCCCCATCTGGGTGGCGACACCTTTCTCGCGGGCGATGCGGGCAAGCTGTCGGGCCTCCCAGATCGTCCGGCAAAGCGGCTTCTCGGTATAGCAGTGCAAGCCCTGGTGCATCGCCAGCGACGAGGCGATCGAGTGGTGGTGATCCGGGGTGCTGATAACGACGGCGTCAAGCTTGCCCTTCATCATCTCCAGCATCACGCGATAGTCGTCGAACGCAGCCGCACGGGGATGCTCAAGCATCGCCTTCGATCGGTTGTTGGCGTCGATGTCGCAGACGGCGACGATGTCGCCATGCTCCGCGGCCTGCTGCATGCCACTCCAACCCTTGCCACCGGATCCGATGATGCCAAAGCGAATTCGTCCGTTAGGCGGAATCGCGGGTGTCATCTCGGGATTCGGCGACGCCGCTCCCGCTTTCCCCATCGCGAGGCCCAAAGCCGCCGCTGCCGATCCCTTCAGTACATCTCGTCTCGTGAGTTCGTTCGCCATTGTTCAATCCCTACGGCCGCTAGTTTAGCGCGAAACGAAGCAACATTGGCTCCCCTTCCTTTTGCGGCGATGATTGTGCGCTGGAAGAGGAAGGGGCCGGGGGATGGAGATTCCGGAACTCGTACCTCCCTCGGGCTGATGTCGGAGCGGGACCGTCCCGGTCGGCTCGGCAAAATCGCTGGTGCTGGTTGACTTTTGTGAATGTCCTGTCCAATGAGTTGACAGCATCGCCGACGGTCAAAGCATCGCGGCGAGAAGTGAGTGGCAAGAAGTGAGAGTGAGAACGTGAGAGTTGACTCTAACCAAGTGAGTTCTCAACCTAACGGCAGCCCTAGATCGAACCGTTATCCGGGGTGAAGTGACCGAGCCCTAGCGAGAGCTACGCAGTCGAAGGATGACAGACCCCCGCAGTACCACTACCACTGCCACTACCACTCAGAAACTAAGCCAGAATTAAACCATGCTCGCAACCCTCATCGCCGCCAGCCTGATGACGACCGCCCCCGCCCCCGCCCCCGCCGAGGAATTTCGGATGAGCATCCAGGCGTGGACCTTCAATCGCTTCACCACCTTCGAAGCGATCGAGCAGACCGAACGCGCGGGCTCCCACTACATCGAGCTCTACCCCGGCCAGAAACTCAAGCCCGGCTCAGACATCGGCATCGGACCCGATATGGGCGACGCGGCGACCGCGGAGCTCCAAGCGGAGATGACCAAGCACCACCTCACCCCCGTCGCTTTCGGCGTCACCGGCATCCCGAAAGACCCCGCGCAAGCGCGCAAGCTGTTCCAGTGGGCAAAGGGGCTGCGCCTGATGGTCATCAATACGGAGTCGGTGGAGGCGATCGACACCATCGAGATGATGGTCAAGGAGTTCGACATCAAGGTCGGCTTCCACGACCACCCGAAGCAGGCGAACAACCCGAGCTACCGAATGTGGGACCCGAACTACGTGCTCTCCGTCGTAAAGAGCCGCGACGCCCGCATCGGCTCCTGCGCCGACGTCGGCCACTGGGTGCGATCGGGGGTTAAGCCCACCGACGCCCTGCGAATCCTCAAGGGCCGCATCATGAGCTGCCACCTCAAAGACCTCAACGAGTTCGCCCCCTCCGGCCACGACGTCCCCTACGGCACCGGCATCTCTGACATCCCCGGCATCCTGGACGAGTTTAAGAAGCAAAAATTCTACGGTCCAGCGTCGGTCGAATACGAATACAACGAAGAGCACTCCCTACCAGAAGTCTCGAGCTGCATCGGCTTCATCCGCGGATATTTGCTTAAGCATTGACTCCAAGGGGGGTGGCACGGTTTGTCCGGATTTGTCACTTCCGCCCGAACTGAAAATGCTTCCCGGCAAGCCGTGCTATGGTAGGCGCAAAGGTGGTCACGGGACATCGAAAGCAACTAAAGAGATTCGAGACCGGCTCAGTCCGGTTCCTCACTTTCTCTTGCGTTGGTCACGAGAATCTCCTGGGCACCGCGGCAGCCAGAGAGGTGTTCGTCCAACACTTAACTTGGCTTGCCCATAAGGGCCAATTTGCTCTTCATGCCTTCGCCGTCATGCCCGACCACGTCCACTTACTCCTGACCCCGGCACAAGATCAAACCGTCGATAAGATTCTCGAAGGACTCAAAAAGCGAACGAGCTTGAAGATCAATCGCCTGCTAAATCGAACGGGGCCCGTATGGCAGCCCGGCGGAGGCTACGACCGCAACATCGATACTCGCGATGAGTACCGCGAGAAAGTGGCCTACATCCACCAAAATCCCGAGCGTCGCAATCTTGTCGATTGGCAACACTCCTCTGCCAATGCTTACCTTGACATGGCTTACAACGGGCCAGAAATCGTCTTCCTAGACGACGACTTCAAGTGGTAGATCCTAAAAAGTATCCGGGTGGCACCGTTTGTCCGGACCTGGAGTTGCCGCAGGACTGATCTTACGTCCCGGCATCGGCACTCGATTAAGAACTTTGGGGCCATTTACTCCGCCTAGGTGGCGCCGACACGGCTTGCCGGGAGGCAACTTGCAACCTGCGGCAACTCCATGTCCGGACAAACCCTGCCACCCCAACGGATGAAAGCTACGGCTTTCGCTTGCTCGAACCGCAGGCCCACTCGACGCCCTCGCCCAGCATCTTCAAGAACAAGGGATCGGCGTACGACTCCTGCGTGTGCCCCATCCCCGTATACCAGGCCCGACCGCCGTCGAACTCGTGACGCCACATAATCGGGTGGTCGTCGCCCATCTTTGAGCCTTTGTAGCTGGTCTGATCCAGAGACGCCAGCACGTGCACGTTCGCCCGCGGGTTGGTGCGGTAGTCGTACCACTCGTCCCAGCGCTTCCAAGGGTTCGGCAGGAAACTCGTCGCCGAATCCGCCGTGTCCTCGATCTTCACCGTCGCATTGGCTTGCGCCGGGTGCTGCAGGAACCAGGCACCGACAAGCTGCCCGTACCACGGCCAGTCGTATTCGGTATCCGCCGCCGAGTGCATCCCGACATACCCGCCGCCGTGGTGGATGAAGTCCTCAAACGCCTTCTTCTGATCCGCGTTCAGCACCGTGCCCGTCGTCTCAACCCAGACCACCGCGTCGTAGCCCTTGAGCTTCGCCTTGGTGAATACGGACGCATCCTCCGTACAAGTGACCGTCCAACCCCGCTCGATGCCGAGGTCCACCAAAGCACGACGAGCAGCGGGAATGGAGTCGTGACGGAAACCCGTGGTCTTCGAGAACGCAAGGATTGAACGCGCCGGACCGGGAGTGGCCAGCAGAAACGCGACGGCAGCCATGAACATGCGCGGAGATTACCGGTGTCGTGAATCGAGAATGGCAATTAGCGAGTAGGGAATCGAAAGGAAAGTCCGAGATCGATTTACGTTTCTCCATTCTCCATTCACCGCTCGGCCCCAGAATCTCGCTACAATAACCCCCGTGCCGAAGCTGGAGGTCAAGGACATCGTCATGCAGTTCCCCGCCGTGCGGGCCCTCGATGGCGTCTCGATGAGCTTTGAGCCCGGCGAGGTCCACGGAATCGTCGGCGAGAACGGGGCCGGAAAGAGCACGCTGATGAGAATCCTCAGCGGCGTTCAGCACCCGACGGCCGGAGCAACCGTGCTCGACGGCAAGACCGTCACCCTTCACGGCGTCCGCGACGCGATGCGGCACGGGATCGCGATGATGCATCAGGAGCTCAATCTGGTCGACGAACTCACCGTCGCCGAGAACGTCTTCCTCGGCCGCGAGGTCACCAAAGGCGGACTCCTCGATCGCGCGAAGATGATTGAAGAGACAGATGGCTACCTCCAACAAGTCCACACCGGGTTCAACGCCACCGAGAAGGTCGGCAACCTCTCCATCGCAGGCAAGCAACTCGTCGAGATCGCCAAAGCGATCTCCGTCAAAGCCGAGATCCTGATCATGGACGAGCCAACCGCGGTTCTCAGCGACCCCGAAGCCGAAGCCCTCTTCGAGATCATCGCCAAGCTCCGCGCACGCGGAACGACCGTTTTGTACATTTCCCACCGACTCGCCGAGGTCTGCGCAATCTGCGACCGGATCACCGTGCTCCGGGACGGAGTCAAGGTCGTCACGATGGACGCGAAGGGGAGCACTCCTGAGCAGATCGCCGACCTCATGGTCGGCCGGGCCCTCAGCGACTTCTATCCGCCCAAGTTGCCTGAACCCTCAGCTCCGGCGGCGCTAAGGGTCGAGAACTTCGCAGGAGGCTCCTTCGAAGTCCGACCCGGCGAAATCCTCGGCCTTGCCGGGCTCGTCGGCGCGGGTCGAACAGAGCTTGCCGAAGCCATCATCGGCATCCGTCCGATCGGTCAGGCCCAGCTGAAAGTAAAGGGCGAACCCGTGAAGATCGCCAACCCGCGGCAAGCGATGCGGTACGGCATCGCCTACGTGAGCGAGGACCGCAAGGGTCTGGGCCTCCATACCGATTTGAGCTGCATCCACAACATCACCATGGCGAACCTGCGAAGTTACGGCCAGTTCATCAACCAGAGCCGCGAGAAGGCGACGGCTGCAGAATGGCGAAAGGGACTCGACATCCGCGCCGGCGACCTTGCGGAGCCGGTGTCCAGCCTCAGCGGTGGCAACCAGCAGAAGATTTCGCTCGCCAAGTGGCTCGATACCAAGCCCAAGATTCTGATCCTCGACGAACCTACGCGCGGCGTCGATGTCGGGGCCAAACGAGAGATTTATGACCTTATCCAACGACTCGCCTCCGAAGGCCTGGCCTGCATCGTGATCTCCTCGGAACTACCCGAAATCATCGGTCTCTGCCACCGAACCATCGTGATGCGTGAAGGCGTCATCGCCGGCGAAGTTGGCGCGGACAACCTCAACGAGGAAGCCGTGATGCGGCTGGCGGCGGGAGTGGCGGCATGAAGTGGAAGTCGCTCGTCTCTGAATTCGGCGCGCTGATCGCCTTCGCCCTGCTCTTCATCTATTCGAGCATCGCCTTCGGGAGCACCTTCCTGCAGGCCGAGAGCCTGCGTAACCTGGTCAGTCAAAACGCCGCCGTCGGCATCATCGCGATCGGCATGACGCTCGTGATCATCGCGGGTGGGATCGACCTGTCGGTGGGCAGCATGGCCGCGATGTGCGGAGCGGTCGCGATCTTGACCGTGAACAAACTCGCCGGGGGCGGCATGAGCCCCGGCATGACGATCCTCCTCTGCGCCCTCGCCTCCATCGGCATCGGTCTCATCGCCGGTCTCTTCAACGGCCTGGTCATCGCCTACGGCCGCGTCGCCGCGTTCGTGGTAACGCTTGCGGGCCTGGCGGGATTTCGGTCCCTTGCGCTCGTCTTGGGGGCGGGCGGAGAGATTCGTTCCAACGTCCCCGCGCTGCAGGATTTCGGCTTTGGCGGCGTCGCGATCCCGGGAGTGAAAGCCTCGGGCGGCGGCCCGGTGCTGCTCTATTGGAGCGCGATCATCTTCCTTGTTGTCGCCGTGGTAGCCAGTCTGGTGCTCAACCGCACCCGGTTCGGGCGCTACGTCATCGCCGTCGGCGCGAACCCGAAGGCGGCCCAGTACTCCGCGATCAATGTCCAGACTATCCGAATCGCGGTCTACACGATTCTCGGCGCTTTGGTCGGGCTCGCGGCGGTGCTCGAAGGGGCCCGCATGAACTCCATCGGCACCGGCTCCGCTGGCCTCAACTACGAACTCGACGCGATCGCCGCCGTCGTCATCGGCGGCACCAGCCTGCGCGGCGGCAAGGGCAAGATTTGGGGCACCGTCGTCGGCGTCCTGCTCCTGACCCTGATCAACTACCTGATGACCGCCAAAAACATTGACACGAACTGGCAAGGCCTGGTCCGCGGAGTCGTGATCTTGGTCGCCGTGTTGATCCAGCGCGGGAAGAAAGAAGACTGACCCCGACCCGAAAGGTGGTGCCGCTAAGGTGTCAGTCCAAATAGTTCACTCGCCATGCGCGTCCCTCCTTCGCCTTATGAAGAAAATGATGGTGCTCGCGAGGAGATAAAGACATCCTGGGTCCAAGATCAGCGGTACCCACCACATGTTCTGGATTTGGACAATGGGTCCGTAGAAGAGGACAAGCGAGAGTGAGCCACCGCCAAAGATCGGGATGATCGTGCTTGATTTCTGTTGTGTTATGTAAGCAATGAGGGCAGCAATATTACTGGCCAGGAACGCCGTGCCAAAGAGAGCCAAGGTCGCAAGAATGAACACTCCTATGGCAATCCGCTCCCTTGATCAAGGTCAATGCTTAAGTGCTGCTGATCGACAAGCTCAGTTCCTCGGCGGGTGGGCTGGTCGAGTGAAGGGGCTAGATGAGGTGGCACGGCTCAGTTTGAATCTGCCCATTTGGGCTCGGGTGACTAGGTCAGTATGCCCAACTTACTTTGTCCGCCTCACCCATTCGCTAGCCGGCAAGTCGTGCGTTGCAACTACCGCCAATGCGTAGAAGCACGGCTTGCCGGGAGGCGGTGCCGGTTCGGCAGCAACTCCAATCCCGGACAAACCGTGGCACCCCGGAACTAAAATCAAAGTTCCCTCTCCACTTTCCAGGGGCTAATTTCGCCCGGGATCGAATATGATAACGGCGAGATCCAACCGTAATCGGATTCAACGAGGAAACACACTGTGAAGACACCCATCAAGCTAATTTGCGCGGCATCGCTCGCCGCGATTGTCCTGGCCGGATGCCAAGCCGGCTCTGATGCCGGTGGCGGAGCCAATGCGGGCTCAGGCGGTGTAGCCAAGAACGGCAAGAAGATGAAGGTGGGCGTGTCGATCCCCGCCGCCGACCACGGCTGGACCGCGGGCGTCAAGTACTGGGCGGATCAGGCCAGCAAGGCCAACCCCGACATCGAGTGGGTCATCAAGGACGCCAAGGGACCGACCGAGCAGATTAACGACCTCCAGAACCTGCAGACTCAGGGCGTCGATGCCGTCGTGATCCTCTGCACCGAGAGCGCCCCGATCACGCCGATCGCCGAGAAGCTCCACGACGCGGGCATCCTCATCATCAACGTCGACCGCGGCTTCACCAAGCCCGTCGCCGACGTGTTTATCGAGGGTGACAACAAGGCGTTCGGTCGCAAGTCGGCCGAGTACATGGTCCAGAGGCTGGGCGGCAAGGGCAAGATCGCGATCCTGGAAGGGATTCCTTGCACGGTCAACACTGACCGCGTGCAGGCCGCCCTCGCCGTGTTCAAGGCGAGCCCGGACATCAAAATCGTGGCGCAAGGCCCCGGCGAATGGAACCGAGAGAAGGCTGAGAAGCTCGTGACCAACATGCTCACCGCGAACCCGCAGATCGACGCGATCTGGGCGGCAGACGACGATATGGCCCTCGGTGCCGAAACCGCGCTCAAAGCGGCGGGGCGAGACAAGAACGTCTGGATCCTCGGCGGCGCCGGCATGAAGGACATCGTCAAGCGGGTCATGGACCACGACGGCATGTTCCCCGCCGACATCACCTACCCGCCCTCCATGATCGGCTTCGGCGTCAACACCGCCGCCGCCATGCTGAGAGCAGGCAAGGACAATGCCAAGAAGTACACGCCCCGACACCTGATGCTCGACGTGGACCTCATCACACCCGACAACGCGAAGGACTACTACTTCCCAGATTCGATCTACTAGGCTTCGCCCGTAAGGGGGTAAAGCGTAAGGGGTAAGGAGGGTCGAACCTCCTTACCCCTTCTTTGAGTCCGGACGTGGGAGGGGGCTGCATCTGCCCGCCTTACCCCCTACGCCTTACCTCCTTACCTACCTATAAACCGGCATCTTATAACCCTTGCGATACCCGCGCGAGTAGCTGTGGGTGTTGCGACCCGCCTTTCCGATCAGGTCTAGCTTCTGGTTGTCCCAACGGAGAGTCTCGCCCGCGTACATCGCCGCATTGGCGAGGTGGCAGACGATGGTCGTCTGCGCGACGGACTCAAGCTTCGCTCGAGGTTGGGTGCGCGTCTTGACGCAGTCCACGAAGTTCCGCCAGTGGCTGGGAGGAGGTGCGGCTTCTACCTTAGGAATCTCCTTGCCCGCGGGGTCCAGGACGACCCACCCGCCGCGCCAGCAGCGCAAAGTGCGACCGTCGGCGCTCACGAACTCCGTGCCGTGGCCTTCCTTGCCCGGATGGTCGCGGTTGATCGACCAGTGCATCGCGAAGTCCGGATCCTTGAAGCGATAGATCGCCTCCATCGTGTCCGGAGCATCACGATCATCGTCAAGAAGTGCCCATTGACCGCCGACCGCCGACACAGACGTCGGCATCACGAGGTCCTGGTCCTTGCTCATCGCCAGGAGAGCAATGTCCATCATATGGACACCCCAGTCCGTGCTGAGACCGCCGCCGAAATTCATAAACCAGCGCCAGTTCCAGTGACAGCGATTGGATTGGTAAGGCAGGAACTCGGACGGACCGACCCACATGTCGTAGTCCAGCCCTGCCGGCACCGGCGTGGTCTTCTGCTTGCCAACGCGCGTTCCGTCATTGATCCAGGCGCGGCAGAGCACGATCTTGCCGAGCTTGCCGGTGCGGATGTAGTCGATCGCGTCGGTGAATTCCTTCGTGCTACGCTGCCAAGTCCCACACTGCACGATCTTGTTGTGGTGACGGACCGCTGCGGCCATCGACACGGCCTCGGTGATGTGGTGGCTGAGCGGCTTCTCGCAATACGCGTCCTTCCCGGCCTCCACCGCGTGGATTAGGTTGAGCGCGTGCCAATGATCTGGCGTGCCAACGATGACCGCGTCGATGTCCTTGCGATCAAGGATCTTGCGGTAGTCCTTGTAAAAGTCCGGTTTGCGGCCATATTTCTTCTCGACATCGGCGATGTCGTTAGTCGCCCGGTTGTCGTCCACATCGCAAAGCGCGGCGACTTCGACATCGTCGAATGCCATCAGGTTGCGCATGTTGGCCGCACCCATGCCGCCGCAGCCGATGAGACCGAGTCTCAGCTTGTCGTTGGCCTTCTTGCCGGCATTACGGAAGGTCGCCGCATCGGCCACCTTCAGAAGCGGGGCCGCGGCAAGCGCCCCGGTCGCCGTGGTCAAAAGTCGTCGTCGAGTCCAGCTATCGTTCGTGTTCTGATCCGCCATCGCATCCACCTTCCCGGGAAGCTCGTTGACTTCCCGCACACGATCTTACAAGGTTTGTTCTCCAAGCGGAACCCAGCGCGCTAAACCGTCCGATCCAAACCCGCACCAAGGCCCAAACTTGCTCGTGGTTCCCCGCTTCGAGGGCCAGGAACTATTTCGTGCTCGGAATGGTCAACGGCTTTCCAGTCCCCGACATAGGCCCATCCTTGAACACCTTCTTCCGATCCTCGGCAAAGGGATCCGGCTTCACGGGCTCACTGCATCCCACCAGCAAAGCAACCGCGACGACACCAAGGACGGCAACCTTCAACATCGTTCCATCATACGGCAAGCCACGCTTCGAGTGGGCCGGACGAAAAGTCTTGCCGGATCGCATGGGCGAAGCTGTGAACCCGCATTCTGTCTCCATACTTCTGACCGAGCCCTCTAAGGGCGGGTGGCGTGACTTGCAACGAGCGATTTCCAGACGGGCCGTGGCCCAGTTCAACTTGGCTGTCCGCTGAATCGCCCGGCTAGGACTCGGCTCACCTCAACATTCCCGAACCTCGTCCCGTTTGGTTGACAAAATTCGCCTCCGCAAACTCTATAGACGTGACCAGAAGGCCCGCAACGCCAAGACCAAGTGCCCTCAAAACTCAAAGACGTTGCCATATTCCCAACGTGGGTAAGCAGGTGAGAGTGAGAACGGGAGTGCCGCTCCGATCAGATCTCGGGGCGGAATGCCGCGCCACGGAGGATGACATGCTCTCAAATTGTAAGGGGAGTCGACAAATTCCCAAGGATTCGGACGAGGGTTTCGCCAGCGGAGGCGAACCATCTAATATGATGGAGAGCGAATCACCATGAGCACTGACAAGATCACCCCCTCCCGACGACAATTCCTCCAGGCCACCGGCGGCTTGGCGGTCGCCTCCGTTATGCCGGGATTCAAATTTCCGACCGTCAACTCGAGCAGTAACGACACGATCCAGGTCGCGCTCGTTGGTTGTGGAGGTCGAGGCGGCGGAGCGGCGCTAAACGCGGTGTCGGTCAAGACCGGTCCCGTCAAGCTCGTGGCCATGGCCGACGTGTTCGCCGACCGGCTGAACGCGACCCGGGACAACCTCCAGAAGGCCGTCGGGGACAAGATGGACGTTCCTGCCGAGCGACAGTTCCTCGGGTTCGATGCATACAAGCACGCGATGGACGCCCTTCGTCCCGGGGACATCGTCATTCTGACCACGCCCCCCGCCTTCCGCTGGGTTCACTTCACCTACGCGATCGAGAAGAAGCTCAATGTGTTCATGGAGAAGCCGGTCTGCGTCGATGGCCCGACGGGACGCCGCATGCTCAAGCTGGCTGAGCAGTCGGTTGCTGCCGGGCTCAAGTGCGGCGTCGGCCTCATGTCGCGCCACGCGGTGAACATCCAGCAGCTCCACGACCGCGTCCAGCACGGTGAACTCGGCGAGATCATGCTCATGCGTGGTTACCGCATGCACGGTCCCGCTGGCTATTTCAATTCGCTCCCTAAGCCGGACAATATTAGCCACCTCGAGTATCAGATTCGTCGTTTCCACAGCTTCCTTTGGGCCAGCGGCGGCTGCTTCAACGACTTCTACATCCACCACGTCGATCACCTTTGCTGGATGAAGAACGCTTGGCCGATCCACGCCGAAGCCCTCGGCGGTCGCCACTACAAGACCAGCTCCGACGGTCAGCCGTTCGTCGATCAGAATTTCGACAGCTACGCGGTCGAATACACCTTCGCCGACGGCGCGAAGATGTATCTCGACGGCCGCTGCGTTGAAGGCGCGGAAGGCATCTACTCGAGCTACGTCCACGGCACCAAGGGGATGGCCATCGCCGCCCGCGCCAACGACTGCGGCGCTCCTTCCGCGATCTACAAGACCCAGAACGCCGTCGGCACGCCCAAGTGGCAGTCCACCGACACCAGCAACCCGTATCAGAACGAGTGGGAGACCTTGACTCAGGCAATTCGGGACAATAAGCCCTACAACGAAGTCAAGCGCGGCGTTGAGGCGACGATGGTCTCAAACATGGGCCGCATGGCGGCGCACACCGGTCAGCTCATCACGTTCGACGACATGCTCAACTGCGACCACGAGTTCGGGCCCGA
This sequence comes from Fimbriimonadales bacterium, assembly GCA_038216655.1. Classification (GTDB taxonomy): domain Bacteria; phylum Armatimonadota; class Fimbriimonadia; order Fimbriimonadales; family Fimbriimonadaceae; genus JAFDWR01. The sequence goes on along the minus strand of JBBQPZ010000010.1, from coordinate 112,022 downwards.
TGTGGACAAGCTCACCATGACCTCCGACGCCCCGCTGATGCCCGGCGCGAACGGCCGTTATCCGGTCCCGATGCCGGGAACGATGAAGCACGAGTATTGAGTTAGGCTTCGACACAGGAGAATGTCATCCCGAAGGATGATTGTGCCGAGGGATCTGACTGGAGCCGACGAGTGTTAGTACAAGCACTCGGTGTCTACAGTCGGGTTCCTCGATGTCGCAAGGCCTCGCTCGGAATGACAACTTCAGCCCGTGCAGTCCGACTTACCTCTTTCCTTCCGGCGCGATCACCCGCCGAAAGACTGCTCTCAATCGATACTTGTTTTGCAGGCGAGCCCGCTGGGCCTCGTCGCTAACGAGCAGCATGGCTTTAGTGAGTGGGTCGGATGTGAGCCCGTCGCGAGCGATAACCGTCACCTGCACCCGGTCCGTCTCGGCCCATCCGGTGAGGGGATTTACGACGTGCGAGTATCGCTTCCCGCCGATCACTACGAACTGTTCGGTGTCGCCTGATGACGAGATCGCGCAATTCTTGAATTGCATCTCGGCGGAAGACGAGTCTTTGCCGACGTTGGGGACTTGGATCGTCCATCCATCCTTCCCAGGGGGTGCGTCACTCACTACGATGTCACCCCCCATCTCCACCAACGCAGAGGTGATCCCATGCTTCTTGAGCACTCGCTGTGCCTCGTCGTCGGCATAGCCCTTCGCGATCCCGCCGAGGTCCAAGCGCATCCCCGGGACCAAGAGTTGAGCCGTCCGGTGCCGCTCATCGAGCACCACCTTCTCCCAACCCACCCGCTTGCGCGCGACCTCAATCTCCGAAGGCAAGGGCAAGACCGCCGACTTCCGAGCCGCCCGCCAAAGCTGAACCAGAGGCCCCACCGTGATGTCGAAGACCCCTCCCGATTCCTTCGAGACCTCCCGCGCCCGCTTGAACACCTTCATCAGCTCCGGCGAGATCCGCACGGGCGGGCCGCCCGCCTTGTCGCAAAGCCGCATGAGTTCGCTGTCCTTCCGATAGTCGCTCATCATCGCGTCGAGCTGGGCGATTCGCTCAAACGCAGCGGCGCAGGCCGTCTCAGCGGTGGCTTTATCCCGCGCGTATACGATTAACCGGGCATCGACACCCATTAAGTATTCGGTGTAGGTAAAACGGGTCAGCGGCGTCTGTATAGAAGAGGCACCCGCCGCCGTAAGCAAACCTGCAATGAGAACCGTTCCTATCCATCCCTTTCTGATCGCTTTAGCCGCTGTTCCCATGGTCTCCATCGCAAAGCCGCAAACTCCGGCTCCGTACACTGAGACGCTACCCGGATCGGTCGTCAAAATCGAAATGATCGCCATTCCCGGCGGCACGATCAAGATCGGCGACAAGATGGTGACCGTCAAGCCGTTCTTCATCGCCAAGACGGAAACCCCCTGGGAGGCGTTCGATGCCTTCACCCAAAGCGGTCCGCCCTCCAAAGCGTACGACCAGTCCGAATTCGCCCCCGACGCGATCGCGCGCCCGAGCCGAAGCTACATCCTCCCCGACCTCGGTTGGGGTCACCACGGCTACCCCGTGATCAGCGTCAGCTTCACCAACGTCGACATGTTTTGCCGTTGGGTCGCCTCGACGACGAAGAAGAAATATCGCCTCCCGACCGAGGCCGAGTGGGAGCTCGCCTGTCGCGCCGGGGCGGGTGACGCAATGAAACTCGACAAGGGCACATTGGATAAGCAGGCGTGGTACGGCGGCAACGCCAATCACATGACTCACCCTGTCGGCACGAAGGCACCGAACGCCTACGGGTTGTTCGATATGCTCGGCAACGTCGGCGAGTGGGCGACCGACCTCGACGGCAAGCCCGTCCTGTGTGGCTCCGCGTTCCTCGACCCGCTCAAAGACGTCTCGCCGTCGCTGCGTAAGCGCTGGTCGCCGGATTGGCAGGAGACCGACCCGCAGATTCCGAAGAGCCGCTGGTGGCTGGCCGACGGCCCGTTCGTCGGGTTCCGTCTCGTCTGCGAGCCCTAAATGTTGGCCCTCGCCGCACTCGCGCTCTTACTCACGCCACAAGATCGGTTGGTGTTCGAAGGCGGGCGCGGACCCGGCAAGGGCAAGCAGATTGTGTTCCTCTCCGGTGACGAGGAGTACCGCTCCGAAGAAGGGCTCCCCCAGCTTGCCCGCATCCTCGCGGAGCGACACGGGTTCAAGTGCACCGTCCTCTTCTCGCTGAACCCGCATGGCGAGATCGACCCAAACACCCATGACAACGAGCCTGGGATAGAGGCGCTCGATTCGGCCGACCTCTGCGTGATGCTCCTCCGCTTTCGCGCTTGGCCCGAGGCGCAGATGAAGCACTTCGTCGACTACTATCTCGCCGGCAAACCGATCATCGCCCTCCGCACCAGCACCCACGCGTTCGACTACCCCGCAGACTCAACCAGCCCCTTCCGTTCGTTTGGGTGGAAGAGCGACGGCGGGTTCGGCAAGCGCGTGCTCGGCGAGACTTGGATCAGTCACTGGGGCAACCACGGCCACCAAGGCACGCGGGGCGTGCGGGTCGACGAGCACCCGATTCTCCGCGACGTTAAGGACATCTTTGGCACGACCGACGTGTACGAGGCGGCACCCCCGGCGGATGCCACCGTGCTCGTTCGAGGTCAAGTGCTGAACAGCCTCGACCCCGGTTCCCCTCCGGCTACCGGTCGCAAGAAGACGGCTCAAGGGGTCGAGCAGGATCTCAATGACCCAATGATGCCGATCGTCTGGGTTCGCGAGGTTCGGAACGAGGCAGGAAAGACCAACCGCGTTCTGACCACAACGATGGGGGCCGCCACCGACCTCCTCAACGAGGGCCTCCGTCGCTTACTGGTAAACGGCACCTACTGGGCACTCGGACTTAAGGTCCCCGCACACGCGGATGTGCGGCTGATGGGCACCTATCAACCCACGATGTTCGGCTTCGATGGATTCAAGAAAGGCGTCAAGCCGGCTGATCTGAATAAGAGGGGTTGATCTCTCAGAATCCCCTGGTAGCATTGCGAAGTGATTCAACGCAGCGTCAATCGGATCGTGCTTTTCTTTGGCTGCACGGCGACCACCTGTTTGGCCGTGGGCCTCATCGCCCAGGAGCATCGCGACGGCTACAAGGACACCCCGATCCTTCCGGGTCAGAAGTGGCACGTCCATGACTCCGACCGTCCCTACCCGACCGAGGTGATCCCTGGCGCTACGCCAGGTGCCCCGCCCTCGGACGCGGTCGTGCTGTTCGATGGCAAGGACATGTCCCACTGGATGCAGGTGAAGAGCGGCAAGCCGACCGATCCCAAATGGCCGATGGTCGGCGATCACTTCGACGTCGGGCCGGGAACAGGAAATCTCGTTAGCCGAGAGAAGTTTGGCGATTGTCAGCTCCACCTTGAGTGGCGAGAGCGCGCCGACGTGGATGGAACGGGACAAGGCCGTGGCAATAGCGGCATCTACATGATGAGCCGCTACGAAGTCCAGATCTTGGACTCCTACAAGGCACACACCTACGCCGACGGCCAAGCTGGCGCGATCTACGGTCAATGGCCACCGCTTGTAAATCCGCAGCGCAAGCCCGGTGAGTGGCAGACCTACGACATCATCTTCGAAGCCCCCCGCTTCAACGGGGACAAACTGGTTTCCCCTGCCTACGAGACGGTGATCTTCAACGGCGTTCTCGTCCACAACCACCAGAAACTCAATGGCATGAGTGGTCACCGGGAAGTACCTCCCTATGAGAAGCATGGGTTGGAGGAGCCGTTGCTCCTGCAGGATCACGGGCCAAAGCAGCCGCTTAGCTTCCGCAATATCTGGGTTCGCAAGCTCAAGGGCTACGACACGCCTTAATTCCAATCAGACCGACAAAGAGAAGCGGCCAGGTTCAATGAACCTGGCCGCTTTTTCTGTCGAGGTACGAGTTACTTAACCGAACGTCGACGCTTGATCAGCAAACCGAGCCCCGCCGCGAGGCCGAGCATCGTCGCTGGCTCCGGCACCGGGCTCGTATAGACGATATTGCCCCAGTGCGCCGTTCCACCGCTAACCGTCGCGGCACTGCCGCTCACCTGGAGATAGCCTCCAACCGTTCCGCCCGAAACGGCAAACAGGGAGTTCTCCACATTAGTGATGTCGAGTTCGCCACTGCTGAGGGCACCCGCATGGTAGTTAACCTTGCGTCGACCGTCCGAGCCGAGATAATAGTCGAGCCCCATGTGAAGGGTGTCGCCGCTATTGTAGGTTGCCGGGAACGGGAAGAACGGGCCGCCGAACGCGACGACTTCGTGAGCGTCCGTGTTGACGATGAACTGCGACTGCCCGATACCTGAGCTGAGGTCATCAATGATGAATCCTGCTTCCTTTCGGGGCGAGATGGGGGTACCGGTCAAGGTCAGATCGAATGACAAGCTGAAAAAGTCATCGGGATGAAAGACGTATGCCGTAGTGCCACCGTCCGCCGAAAGCGCCCACATGTGACGGTTTGCCCCGCCTCCCCCACCCAAACCCTGATCATCGATCGTGATGCCTGAGGGGAATGTGTTCGTCACATTGAGTGTCGAGCCGGGGAAATTGTTGAAGACGCGAGTCGTGACCTTCGCACCAGTCATCGGCGGCGTCGCAGCAGCAAGGACGGCCAGCCCACCGAGGAGCGCCATCGTCGTAGTTAATTTCATAAACCTCTTCTCCATTGAAAGATAAATAGCTGCTGAATGGTTTCAGCAACCCTAACTCCCCCAGTGTAACTTCAGAACAGTGCGGATAAATGCGAACCTGATCGCAATTCATCAAGACTGGTACTTTTACGGGATACTTTTGAAAAGTCACCGTGCGCCGCCGTGCCCTAGGTTGGATGTCGGACTGCTGAATCGGTTCTTCAAACCTGCCGTATACTTTGAGATATGACCGCGCTGTTACTGGCCCTTTCAATGTCGATGCCCCCGCCATTGGCGGGACAGGCCCTTCTCGACGACGTTTCCAAGCGAGCCGTCCAATTCTTCTGGGAGCAATCGAATCCCGTTACCGGCCTCGCCAAGGACCGCGCGAGCAATTTCGACCTGGTCGACGATCACAAGATAGCGAGCGTCGCCGCGACCGGTTACGCATTGGCCGCATACGCGGTGGGAGCCGAGCGCGGTTGGCTCCCCAAGCAGAAGGCGCTTGAAAGGACGCGCAGAACGCTCCTCTGGCTAAAGACCTCGGGGAAGAAAGAGCACGGCTGGTTCTACCATTTCGTCGATTGGAGCACCGGCGAACGAATGTGGAAGAGCGAAGCCTCTTCAATCGACACCTGCCTCATGCTCGCGGGCGCGATCATCGCCGAGCAGGAGTTCAAGGACCCTAAGATCTCCACTCTCCTCAAGAGCATCCTCAATGACATCGATTGGAAGTGGATGATCACCGACGGCGGAGCGAAACCTGGCGAGGTCACGCTCTGCATGGGCTGGCACCCCGAAAGCGGGTTTATCAATGCACGCTGGAACGAATATTACGAGGACACTTTCCTTTTCGTCCAGATGCTCGGATGCGTTCCGAGTCTTCCGGCGAAGGAGGCCTGGTCGGCGATCAAGCGAAAGCAATTGAAGTATCACGGCCTGGACCTCCTGACCGGCGGACCGATCTTCATGCACCAGATGAGTCAGGTCTTCCTCGACTTCTCGGGTCAACGAGACATGCTTGGGTTCGACTATTGGGTCGAAGGCCGAAACGCCTGCCTCGGCAACCGCCAGTACTGCATCGACAACCCGAAGGGTTTCGAGGGCTTCGGTCCCAACTTCTGGGGTCTGAACGCGGGCGACGCCCCCTCCGGCTATGTCGGAAACGGAGCTCCGCGCGAAGACGGAAAGGCAGAAGACGACGGAACCGCCTCGCCCACGGGTGCCATCGCCTCGGCGCTGTACATCCCGGAGATCGTGAAATCCACGGCCAACCACTTCATCCGGCACTTCCCGAAGAGTTACGGAACGTACGGATTCAGCAATGGCATCAACCCGACCAAGAGCTGGATCGGCCCCGATGTGATCGGCATTGACTTGGGAATGGTGATGCTGAGCATCGAAAGTGCCCGCGACCACCTGCCTCAGCGCCTCAGTATGGGGAGCCCGATCTACCAGCGCGGCATGAAGCGCGCGGGCTTCCATAAGACCAGTGAGGGGCCGCTCGAAAAGCGTCCGTTGATCGTTGCCCCGCGCGGCTAGGCCGCGGGCGGCGCGGTGGATTTTCGGACGTCGAGCACGGTGTGGAAAACGATCTGGGTTTCGTCGATGGGTTCCTTGCGGACAAGTTTGACCAGCATCTGGGTCGCCACCCGGGCCATCTCGACGACGGGTTGGCGGATGCTCGTGACCGGAGGGATGAATTCGTCGCAGGCTCCGAGCGAGTCGAACCCGACGACGGATAGATCCTCCGGGACACGGAGCCCGATCTTCGCAGCGATCCGGCAGGCGAGAAACGCATATTCGTCGGAGAAACAGAAGATGCCGCTGGGTCGATCCGGAGATCGCAGATAGTTCTCGATCGCGTCCGCTTCTCCAATATCGGTGAGGTGCAGCAGGTGGCGCTCGTCGACCCTGAGACCCTTTTGATTGAGCGCATCTCGGAACCCCGCCAACCTCTCCTTGGCGCTCGTCGAACGCGGGCTGCCGCAGAGCATTCCGAGCCTCCTGTGACCCAAGGCAACCAGATGCTCCGCCGCAAGACTCCCACCCTGTCGGTTGTCGGCATCGACAAACGCGACGCCGGGCCGATCGGACCGCATGAAGAAGAGCACGCACGGGAGAGCTTGTTCGAGTAGCAGGTCGAGAGCCTCGTCATCCGCGTCGCGAAGCACAAGGACTCCGTCAACTCGACCGTCGGTCAAGGCACCAACCTCCGCTCGAGCATCGAGCATCGGCTTGGTATGCAACATCAGGTCATACCCAAGCGACACCGCCGCCTGGTTGATTCCCAGCATGACGTCCTTGGTGAAGTCCGATCGCGAGGCGAAATACTGCGCGTACTGAAAGACCACCCCGAGGGTGTCGACGCGCTTGGTCACCATGCTGCGCGCAATTGCGCTCGGCGTGTATCCAAGTTCCTTGGCCGCCAGCAACACCCGCTCGCGAGTGGGTTCGCTGATCCGGGCGTTCTGAGCTTGGCCATTCAGCACATAGCTGACGGTGACCTTGCTGACGCCGGCCTCGCGAGCCACGTCCATAATTGTTGCGCGCTTGTGCATGGCTGGCGATCCTAAAGTCCGCCCCACCATTGTATCACCGGAACCTAGCTGAGCCGGACCCGGACCTCATGGGTGAGGCCTTTACCGGAAGCCAATACCCGGCCCCCGGAGATTTCCGCCGTTGCGGAAGTCAAGACAATCTGGTCCCCCTGTCCCTTGACCGAGATACGGAAATGGTCGCCGCGGAACTTCCTCAAAACCTCGTAGTCACCAAGGCCACCATTCGGAGGAGCCACGATCAGGCCCAGTCGGCTGGCCCGGACTCCGCAGAGCCAGTCGTAAGCCACGCGAAGCATCCAAGCGGACGAGCCGGTGTACCAAGTCCATCCCGCCTGACCCTCATTGGGCGAATCCGGTCCATCGACATTCCCCGGCATCACATACGGCTCGGCCTTGTAAGCCAGTTGATCGAGATTCGCCGACGGTAGCATGTCGCGGTAGAGCTTCAGGGCCTCCTCGGCATGGCCGCTCATTGCCAGCGCCTGAACCGCCCAGGTGGATGCATGGCTGTAGACGCCCCCGTTCTCCCGCGACCCGGGCGCATAGCGCGTGATGTAACCCACCCACGGGTCGACTTTGCTATAGGCGGGTTGAAGCAGCAACGCACCGTAAGGCTTGATCAGCCTCTCTTTCACTGCCGCCATGGCCTTGGTCGCACGATCTTCCGGCGCGATTCCGGTGATCACCGCCCAGGTCTGGGGGTTGAGAAAGATCTGTCCCGAGGTGTTCTCGTGGCTCCCCAAGGGGCGCCCATCGTCGCAGGTTCCTTCCAGGTACCACCCGCCGTCCCAGCCGTAGTCGTTGACCGCCGCCCGCAGTTCTCCTGCCGCCTGCATGTACTTGGCCGCGACGTCGGCGCGTCCCAACTCCAGGAGAATTTCCGACCATCGGCGCACGATATCGTACAGGAACATCCCGACCCACACGCTCTCGCCCTTCCCGTTGAGCCCGGCATGGCTCAGGCCGTCGTTCCAGTCCCCCGCCTGGATCAACGGCAAGCCTCGTCGACTCCGGAGTTCCAGAGCGCGGTCGATCCCGCGCAAACAATGATCCAGCCAAGAGGCGCGCTGACCGGCGAGCTGAGTCTCGCGATTCAGAAATGCGCATTCAGTCTCCAACGCGCGGAGATCGTTGGTCTCGTCGAGATAGGCGAGCGTGCCGTAGGCGAGCCATAGGCAGGTGTCGCTATGCCGACTCTCAGCGAAGATCGGGGTACCTGGATGCCACCAATGACGGACGCCGCCATCCTCGTACATCGCCTCAGCGTGAAGAAGGAGCTGCTTCTTCGTGCGCTCGGGAGCGACGGGCAGCAGGGCGAGGCTGTCCTGCAGTTGGTCCCGATATCCGTACGCACCACCCTGCTGGTAGTACGCACACCGAGCGGTCATGCGCCCGGCGATCGTCTGATAGAGCAGCCAGTAGTTGACCATGACGTTCATGGCCGGATCGGAGGTCTGCAAGGACTCCTCCTTGCAAAGATCCTCCCAATGCTGGGTGACCTTCGCCAGCTCGAGTTCGCTCTGCTCAAGGGTGTACTTCGCGGCGAGGCGGAGAGCTTCCGTGGCGTCTTCTGCCGCCCCCAGGGTCAGGACAAATGCGACGCTCTGTCCGGGTTCCAGCACCAGGTCACCCATCGCGCAAGCGATCGGATCTTCCCAACGGCCGTTTCCCGGTGCCGGCGAGTCCTCGAAAATCGCGGCCGGCGCTTCAAGCCTCGCGGGCCGGCCGAGGAACTCGGACTTGGAGGATTGCCAATGCTTGACTCTGATGCCTTGAACCGAGTGGAACGCGGTCGGCCCGGCTTCCGGTTGGGCGCGCTCATTCTCGACTAGACCGGGATGCTTCCACGCGAGCTGGGTGTTCCCGATGGAGCGGGTTTCGGTGAACAGTCGGTGGAACTCCCGGTGAAAATCGCTGACGCCTCCCAGGTGCCAGTCGACAAACGAGGCGAAACGCAACCGTCGGCGGCGAGGCGTGAGGTTGTGGAGCCTGACGATCCAGACTTCGCACGAGTCGGTCAGCGGAACAAAAACCGTGTGATCGCTGGCGATCCCGTTGGCTTCGCGAATATAGCGCGAGTAGCCCAGCCCGTGCCGAACTTGATCGACCTTCGCCGTCACAAGAGTCGGCTGCAGTGTGGTGGACCAGACACGCGACTCCTCGTCCAGATCGCGGAGATACACGAAGCGCCCCTGCCGATCCTGGGCAAGATCCTGCTCCCAACGCGTGATGCGACAAAGCTGGCAGTTGTCGAACCAGGAGAAGCCGCCGCCCGCCTGGCTGATTACGGCACCGTATCGGTCATTTGCAAGAACGTTTACCCAGGGCGCCGGCGTCTTGGGATCGTTAATAACAAAGGTGCGCCCTTCATCCTCAAAGTGGCCAAACTGCCCCGCGCAAATTGCCTCGGAGGCGGAGGTCGAGTCGAGATGAGTAGCCATGGTCGTTCAAGGGGCCTTCACGGGCAACGCGCCGGAAGCCCGGCGTCGCAAGCAACAGGTTCATTGATAGATGAACCGTTTCAGCATTATACATACGAGTTTTGGCGTATGAGAAATGAGCGGCCCAAAGAATCCTCTCGAAACGGTGAAGATACGGGGTTTGCTTTTGAAAAGTTGTGTTACAATTTCGCAGATGAAGCGGTTCAGCAAAGGCTGCTCGCTTCTGCCCGTCTCTCTTGGCGTCCCGGCAAAGGACCGCAATTGTTAAGAAACAGCCTCGCCATTTCAAGGTTGAGATTCAGAAGTCACTCCCGAAGTCAGACCCGGAACTAAGCCCGAAACTTGCGCCAGTGGCGGTGCAGAAAAATCGAACATCCAACGGTGGAAAACATGAATAAGCGTTCAGCATTTACCCTCATCGAGCTCCTCGTCGTGATTGCGATCATCGCAATCCTCGCGGCGATCCTCTTCCCCGTCTTCGCGCAGGCTAAGGCCGCTGCGAAGGCTGCGACCAGTCTTTCCAACATGAAGCAGATTTCCCTTGGGATGCTCATGTATTCGGGCGATGCCGACGATATGCGCGTGCAGCGCCGCTATCAGCCGGCCGGCGACCAGATTAGCTGGCGCGAAGTCACGGCTCCTTACATCAAGAGCCAGGACATCTACAAGGACACCGTCAATCCGGCGGCCAAGTACCCGGACCTCGAATCCGACCCGGTTGCCCGAGCGTTCTTCGGCTGGCCTGCCCTAAACGACAGCTTGAAGTTCTTGCGTGGATATGCCTGGGCCAACGTTTGGACCGGCTCGCAGTTCGCCGATCAGAACGACGTCTCCATGACGGTGTTCGACAGCCCCGCAGGCCTGTTCAACGTGGTCGAGTCGAAGGAAGCTTGGGAGGACATGGGTCCGTATCTGAGCTGGGTTCAGGATGTCGACAGCGAGACCAGCTGGATCCCCGGAATCACCACCAATCTCCAGTGGAATTGGGGCGGCAACAAGTGGGACAACAAGGCGATGGTCGTCGCATTCATGGACGGTCACGCCAAGCGCGTCACCTTCTCGGGTGCCTGTGGCAACTCCTTCATGAAGAAGCCGCTCACCTCAACGGCCTCCGACTACTGGGGTCTGACCGCGGCTCAGCAGGCTGGTTACAGCTGGGCTGACACGTGGTGCACCACGCTTCCGGCCAAGTTCCGCTAAAACACCTCTGGAACCCTGCCTCTTTTCGGAGGCAGGGTTCCTTCGTTATTTTTCCCATGAACCATATCAACCATAAGTTCGTAAGCCTTCTTTGCCTCGTCGTCGCCGGAGCGACCCTCGTGGGTTGCGGTTCGAGTGACGGTGGAAGCGGGGTCGACAAGAAGGCCCAAGACGAAAAGCTCTCACTCGTCACGAACATGCGCACCTACTTTGATAAGGCAGGCGGAGACTACGCCAAGCTTTCCGACGCCGACAAAGCCGCGTTCGTCAAGCTCTGCGGTGGCGAAGCCAAGGCCGAGGCCAACTGGAAGCTAATGAAGGAAGGCCCCGGTGGAGCCCCCCGTGGCTCCGCGGTTCCTCCCGCCGGCAATTAAAGCACCCGCGCCTTTACGGGCGCGTCGACCAAGGTCATGCTTACGCGCCTAAAAGTCGGTCTCCTGTCCAAGGTCAGGAGATTCGTGTCCAAAGGGCTGCTTCCACTCGTGGGGGCTGCCCTTTTTTGTGGCATTGCCCAAGCGGAGCCAGTCACCCTGCGCTTCACCTGCCACGAAGGGAACGAAGCGCTCAAGGTTCTTTCGGGCCTCGCAAGGCAATTTGAAGCTTCCCATCCGGGAATCCGGATCAAGCTTGAGAATAACGCCGACTACGGCACCTATGGGCAAAAGCTCCTCGCTGAGTTCGCCGCCGACGACGCCCCCGATGTCGCCGCCCTCGGTAACGAAGACTTCGTCCAATTCGCCCGCCGGGACGCGCTTCTCCCCCTCGACGACTTCGTCGCCCAGACTCCCGGCTTCGATCTGAGCGCCTACTATCCCCAGATCGTCAAGGCCCATCGCTATCGCGGCAAGCTCTACGTTCTCCCCCGCGACATCGCCCCGAAGGGGATTCTCTACTACAACAAGCGCCTATTCGACGAAGCCGGTATTCCCTATCCCGACAGTTCCTGGACCTGGGATTACCAAGCCCGCCCCGAGCTCAAAGAGAAAGACTTCCTCTGGGTGATGCAGCGGCTCACCAAGTTCGGAACGAACGGCAAACCCACTCAGTGGGGGTTCACCTCCGGCTGGCCCGAACTCCTCCCCACCACCCTCGCCGTGTCCAGCGGAGCGCGGTACGTGGACGACTACGAAAATCCGACCCGGGTCCTGTTCAGCGAACCCAAGATGATTCAGGCGTTCGAGCTTGCCTCGGACTTGATGAACCACAAGCATTGGATGCCGAACAACGTCGACATCACGTCGGTGCTGCAGACCAATTCGCGCGCCCTCTTCGAGCAGCAAAAGGTCGCGATGTTCATGTCCGGCATCTGGGAAGTGCCCGAACTCCGCAAGTCCCTCAAACCCGGTACTCCCGGCTTCTTCGAATGGGATATCGCCCGCTTCCCCGCCTTCCGAGACGGCAACCTCATCCTGACCTCGGGCGGTTCGGGCTACGCGATCATGGCCTCCTCGCGCCACCCGAAAGAAGCCTGGGAGCTCCTCCAATACTTCGCCGGCCCTCCGGGAATGAAGGCCCTCGCCGAGGCTGGTCTGTCCCAACCCGCGATCCGCGCGATCGCCCGCTCCGACGTCTGGATCCCCGGCCCCAACACCCCGGAGTCGATGCGCTACCCAGCGAACAGGATCGTGACCGACCAAGAAGTCGACGCCGTTCAGTTTGAGCCGACCTCCGATCTGTGGACCGGAATCCACAACATCCTCAACAGCAAGGTCGAGGCGATCTACGCAGGGACCGCCGAACCCGCGACCGCGCTTCGCGAGGGAACCGAGTTGGCCCAGAACCGGCTCGACGTCTTGAGAAAGGATGAAAGGCTGCCGCTCTTTCGCTGGCCGATCGGAGCCGTCGTCGGCGTCGTCATCGCGATCGGCATCCTCGTCTGGGTCTACTCCGCCGGACGCAAGGAGAAGCTGAGCGCGCGTCAAAGGCGCGAGCAGCGCGCGGCGATGAAGTTCCTCGCGCCCTGGTTCATCGGACTCGCATTCTTCACCGTCGGCCCGATGATCCTGTCCTTCCTAATGAGCTTCTCGGACTGGGACATCATCCGGCCCGCCAAGTGGCGCGGGGCGGGTAACTACGTCGAGGCTCTGACCACCGACCCACGGTTCTTTGTGTCCCTCAAGGTCACGATGGTCTACTCCCTCGTCGCCGTCCCGCTTGGTCTGCTCGGTGCCCTCGGACTCGCGCTATTGCTTAACCAGCGCGTCAAGGGCATGCCGATCTACCGGACCCTGTTCTATCTCCCGACCCTCGCGAGCATGATGGCCGCCTCGCTCATCTGGCAGCGCATTTTCCAGCCCGAGGGAGGAATCCTCAACAACGTCATCTACGGCTCGGACGGCAAGGGGAACTTCCTCGGCCTCGCCAGCTTCCTGGGCCACTACGCCAAACCGGGCGAGCCGATCAACTGGCTCGGCAACGAACACACCGCGCTCTCCTCGCTAGTGATCATGTCGCTCTGGGGCATCGGCGGCGGGATGATCATCCTCCTCGCCGGGCTGCAGGGCGTGCCGGAGTTCTACTACGAAGCCGCCGTCCTCGACGGAGCCAACGCCTGGCAGCGCTTCAAAGCCGTCACCTGGCCGTTGATCACGCCGTCGGTCTTCTTCACCCTCATCACCGGCATCATCGGAAGCCTGCAGGTCTTCACCCAGGCGTTCGTCATGACCAACGGCGGGCCGAATGACGCCACCCGCTTCTACATGCTCCACCTTTACGATCAGGCGTTCCAGTCGCTCCGCATGGGCTACGCCTCCGCCCTGGCTTGGGTGCTCTTCCTGATCATCTTGGTGCTGACCATGATCCAGTTCCGGATGAGCCGGTGGGTCTACTACGAGGGGTCCACCTCGTGAGCATGGCCGTGCCTCGGCTCACCAAGCCGGTGGTCAGCGCGGTGCTGATCGCAGGCTCGATCGTGACCCTCGTGCCGTTCTACATGATGCTGGCGATGGCGCTCAAAACTCCCAACGAGATTGCCACGACCTCGGCCTGGTCCTGGCCCGCCCACGCCAACCTCGACAATTTCCACGAGGTGCTGAGCAACCCGAACGTCAGCTTCGGCCTCTTCTTCCGCAACTCGCTGTTCATCGCCGTCGTGTCGACGATCGGCGTCCTGATCTCCTCGGGTTTGGCCGCGTTCGCGTTCGCCCGACTCCAGTTCCGTGGGCGCGATCGCTGGTTCATCGTGTTGCTCTCGACGATGATGCTGCCCGGCATCGTCACGATGATCCCGACCTACGTGCTGTTTAAGTACCTGCACTGGGTCGACACGTTCATGCCGCTCACCGTCCCCGCGTTCCTTGGCGGCGGCGCGTTCAACATCTTCCTGCTGCGGCAGTTCTTCCTGAGCATGCCGCGCGAGATGGACGAGGCGGCGTACCTGGACGGCGCGAGCTACGGAACGATCTTCTGGCGCTTGATCGTCCCGAACTCCGGCGCGGCGTTCGCGACCGTCGGCGTGTTCACGTTCATCGGAAGCTGGCGCGACTTCATGGGGCCGCTGCTCTATCTGAACGACCCCGACAAGCAGACCCTTGAAATGGGCCTCCGCACCTTCCAGACCCTGAACAACACCCAGTGGCACCTGCTCATGGCGGCTTCGGTGCTCGTCATGCTCCCCCTGATCGTGATCTTCTTCATCGGCCAACGCTTCCTCATCCGCGGCATCGTCATGACCGGCGGAAAGTAGCTCAGCTTAAGTCGAGCCCGCGGTACGTTGCGAACCCTGGGCGGCCGCTTCTTTCGACTTCGCGAATGCATCTTTTCCGCCACCAAACAGGAGTTCCTGCAACCGCAGGATCTCACTCCTGAGGTTCTTGATCGCCGAATTGTGTTCCCTTGTGAGAATATCGGCGACCGAATGTGTCCGGTTGAACGTCTGCAACTTCTCGCGGATCCGCTCCCAATAAGTGCGGATGGTGCCAACCGAGGCGCCAAGCCGGTTCGCGGTCTCCTTGTCGGTCAGTCCCGTAGCGGCAAAATCGATGATCTTACGCTCCTGCGGAGCAAGCGGTTTATTCATCATGTGGTGTCTGACGACAGTCTCTGAATCTGGGTTCCGGCCGACCGGGAGGCTCAATCGACAAGAAGTTGGTTGACGAACCTCCCTTCAGACAGCTAATAATGTCCGGAGGCCTCAGTCATCACTCCAACCCTCCAACCCTCGGAATATCATAGTACTGACACGCGCGGCAAAGTGAGAGTGAGTTCGTGAGTCTTGAACCTGAGGCGGTGAGTTGAGAATATTCTCCAACCTTGAAAAGACCCGTTCAGCCCGCGTGATCCAGCACATTCACCGCCACCACCACGGCAACCGAACCAAGCATCCAGACCACCGCCTTACGAATCTGCTGTGGCTTGACCGTCAGCAGGAGACCAACCGCGAGCCCGCTGCCAAGCATCGTCCCTGACGCCGGGGGCAGACGTCGTGAGAGGTGCGAGGTGACCATGTCGACAACCATCAGCAACACAATCCAACTAACCAGGCCAGCGATCACCTGAACCCAGTCCACGCGCTCACCCAAACTCCGACGCCAAAGAATCACCCGAAACAATCCTTACAAGGCGAGCACATTCCCCGCCGCGTACAAGGCGACTTCCACCACCTGCCTAATGGTGAGCCCTCAGGTACGAAACGATCTCCCACATGACGCGGCAGTCGACCTCGTTGTACTCCTCGATGCTTTTCATCAGCGGCATCTCGACCATCGAAGTCCCCGCCGCACTGGCCGCGAGGTCGCAGCGCCAAGCGCCGACCATTGCGCCGAGGCCGTCGGTCGGGCCGTTCGTCCACTCGGTCTCGATCAGGCCATGCCGATGCATCCCCTTGGCCACCGCCTTGAGCCCAAACGCCATCGCACCCTTCACCGTCACCGGCTCCTTCCGCACCACGAGGCCGAGGAAGTCGTACCAATTCAGCTCAGGCCAGGTGGCGTCGGGATGACGTTCCCGGGCCGAGTTGTACGCAGTGTCGAGGAAGGAGCGCTCCGCGTGCGACCAGTGGAACACCAACGGGTTCCCTTCCGGCCAAAAACGAGCGCGAACCGAGGCCATATGCACATGCCAGGCGTCGATGATCGCTCGCTCGCAATCAGGTGTCAGGCGATCGCAAGTGAAGACCTTGAACATCCACTTGCCGTCCTCGATATGGCCGCAGCCGATCATGTAAATCAGCGTGTTCCCGCCCTTCTTCGGGATCGCGGAGAAGTCGTCGTCGAGGTTCGTGGTCGTCTCGAAGTCGACGTAGAACTCCAGCGGATTGGGCGCGCGCCACTTCTCTTCCCCGCTCGTCACCCTAGCTGGTCGCACGAGATCGGTACAGCCCGAACGATTGATCTCGATGATCTGCTGGAGAGTTGCGGTTCGATCCTCGCTGAGGCCAAACATCGTGGACTCGCAACGTGAGTCGCTGAACGTGATAACCCCCTCGCGATGGGCGTTCGGACGGTTCTTCGCCGTGACATACCAAAGGAGCGTGAGTTCTCCGAGTGGGTCCGCGATCTCCTTCTTGGCCGCGTGCCAAGGAGCGTCACGCGAGTTGCCCATGTTCGGGTAGAGCGCCGGATCACTTGGACTGGGGAGGACCTCCCAGTTCGCGCCCTCGGTTCGCAGCCGACGCGTCCAGGCAATCGCCTCATCCACCACAGCCGCAAGATTCGGATCGGTCATATCGGCGGGACCAAGGCGGTCGAAGCATCCATCGCCGCGATAGTCGACGCCTTTGAGCTTGAATTGAAAGCCCCGTCCAAGCAGGTAGGCAGTCGGCGGCTCGTGACCCTGCATCCGGCCGAGCGTGCGGTTGTAGACGTACAGTTGGGCCTTCTTGCTGAGGTCCGAG
Organism: Fimbriimonadales bacterium; assembly: GCA_038216655.1. Taxonomy (GTDB): domain Bacteria; phylum Armatimonadota; class Fimbriimonadia; order Fimbriimonadales; family Fimbriimonadaceae; genus JAFDWR01. The sequence continues at coordinate 95,327 of JBBQPZ010000010.1, read as the reverse complement.
TCGCCGTTCTGAACCAGTCCCTGCGCACTCAGTTTGAGGTTCGTGAACTTGATGTCCACGACCACATACAGAGAATTGGGAGTATTGACGGCGGAAGGATGCTCGACCAGTCGGTTGAGGACATCGGACCGCACCAGGAGGTCGGGAATGCCGTAAGTCTCGGTCACCGCATCGTGAACGACCGCCTGAGCAATGATCTCGACGCCTTCGGCCATCGCTCGAAGCGTGCGCTCGTAACACTCGATCGACTCGGCATCGCCACGATGCTCGGCGATTCGGGTGACCTGGAACCGTTCCTCGATGCACCGCATGACCGCCGCCTCGAACGCCTTGCCTTGATCCATCATGAACCGGCCCATGTCCGTGTCGACGTCGTAGCCAGGACGAAGAGTGTCGCGGACGAACCCTCGACTCTCGCCGAACAAGTCCAGCCAGTCAAGGATCGGGTCCTGAGAGCACCAGTTTCGAGTCGCGGTTGCGGGAATCCAATTGGAGTTCATGGGGCATTCGTACTTTACTTGAGGGTCGCGCCCGAGGGCCGACAAAAACAGGGACAGGGCGTCACACCACAACCCGCCACGCGTCAATCACAATGTTGCTTGCCTCGCCGGAATTCAATGCCGATGCCCTCACCTCGCCCTTTCCTCCTCGCCTGCCTCGCCGGGCTGACCGTCACCGCCTTTGCCCAAATCCCCGACACCGAGGAAGCCATTGGACAGAAGGCGCTCGTTCCGAACAACCGATGGGCTATGGTCATCGGAGTTTCGAACTACTCTGCAGAGGTCGGGCCCCTTCGCTTCACTGCGAAGGAAGCGCGCGAATTCGCAGGCTCCCTGACCGAAGACCTGAGCTTCGACAAGGAAAACATCAAGCTCCTCGCCGACGGCGGTACGCCCGACCAAGCCCCGACTTCGCAACACATCCTCGCCTCGCTCGACGCCCTCCTCGCCGACAAGCGGCTCGACAAGGGCAACTTGTTCGTGTTCTACTTCTCCGGTCACGGCGTCGGGACACCGAGCGGCGACTACCTTCTCCCCGCTGATGCGAAGAAGGGCCAGTACGAGAAGATGGGCGTGCCCGTCCACGAGGTAATCGAGCGGATCGTGCATGCCGGGCTCAAGAACGTCTTGTTTATTGCCGACGCCTGCCGATCCGGAACCGAGAACGACTTCGGAGCGAATCTCAGCGACCTTTGCCGCAAGGCGAACATCGCGGTGATCCTCGGCTGTTCGCCCGGCCGGCGATCCTACGAGTACGCCACCTTGCAGCAAGGTGCGTTTACCCACTTCCTGCTTGAGGACCTTAAGAATCCGAAGCTGCGCGACGTTTCCGGCGCGCTCTGGGCTTCCAAGCTTGGCACCGACGTGCAGACCAAGGTTCACGACTTCACCGAACGCGACCAGGGCGAGAACGCCCAGGTCCCCGCGCTCTGGGGCGATGCGAGCACGCTGGATGTGCTTCTCGGCGCGTTCCCCCAACCACCGGTGACCGACGAAGCCGTGCTCCAGTTCAAGCTCACCGCATCGAAGCTGAACCGCGCAGACTATGCTGTCGCAATGATGAGCTACGCGGCCGCCCTATCCGAAAACGACCGGACCGACGAGGCGGTGACCGTGCTCAAGACCGTTGACCAGCTTGGCGAGCTCACGCCTGCCGCGCGCTACACCCTCGCCGTCTCGCTCGACACCCTCGGCCGCACCGGCGAGGCCGAGCGCGTGTACGCGACCTTCCAGACCATGGAAGATGGCTATTGGAAAGACCTCGCGACGGCCACTAGCTCCTCGCGGGCGATGGACCCCGCCAAGCGCATCGCCTCCGCCATGCGGCTGTTCGACACCGACCCGGTTTGGGGCGAAAAGCTCCTCGCCTGGGGTGTGATCGACCTCTGGGGGAGCTACGACCAGAAGCTCGCCTACGCCAAGAAGTTCGTTGCTCTGTCCGATCAGACCCTGCGTCAGCGGCACTACGCCGAAGCGCAGTTGGCCTTCCTCCAGGGCCGTTGGGCGGATTCGGTAAAGGCATTCGAGTTGGCTCGCAAAAGCCCAGGGGACACCCCGAGCGACCTGGTGGTTTACACCTCGATGCTCGCCCCAACCGTGGCGCTCGGCGATCCCGCCGCGCTGGATCGCTATCTTGCCCAAGACATCGGCAAGGGCCTCAACGCGGGTTTCGCCTTCCTCGAGAGAGCGCAAATCGCCAAGAACAAGGGCGACCTCAATGGGCGGCTGACCTACCTTAAGAAGGCACTGGCCAGTCCAATGTCGCCCGGCTTCCTGCTGCTGGCCGCCAAGATCGCGGGGCCTTACATCGGCACGCTACAGAACGAGTTTAAGGCGGCGGCCGAGAAGCATCCCTACTCATGGCGCGCACGTCTCGTGCTCTACTTCATCCGCAAAATCCAAGGCGACGCGGTGGGAATGGAGCAGGACGCGGCAGCCGCGAACCGCTACATGGATGACGAGGTCACGTTCTACACGAAACTGTTCGACTTCATGGAGTCGTTCATGGAGGAGGCGGTCCAGCTCAAACGACTCGATATCTCGGTGTACCGCTCTCAGATGGACCTGTACTTCCTGATGATGAAGGACTACGCGCCCAAGTTCGGATACGACGCGGATCTGTGGATGCAGCTCGCACGTTACGGCATGGTGAGCGAGCGGAACGCTCAAGTGGACCAGTTCTTCTCCATGGGCCTTCCCTTTGCCCCCGAGCAAGCGCCCAAGGACTTGAAGCCGATCCTGATGCTTCTGGCAATGAACCGGGGCGACACCGCGACGGTCGACAAGCTGTTCAACGGCGCATTTGAGCCGACCGAGCGTCGCGATCCAACATGGTTCTATGCCTGCTACCTAGCTTCGCAAGGGCGGGCGGCCCAGGCCTACACACTGATCGAGCACCTCGGGCCACCGAGCGAAGAGCTTCGCACCCGCATGGAAGCGCTCAGAACTTACTTGCTCGCCAAAATCGGCCGTCGTGCGGAAGCGCGAAAGCGCATTACCAAGTCCGACGGCGACATCGTGCTTGAGGCGTTGAATGGCCTGACCTACGCGGAACTCGGCGATTGGGCGAAGGCGGAGCCCTTATTGCAGAGTCAGTCCGGCAAGCGCGTTTGGACGTTCCTGTGCCTTCAGGAATTCGCCACCCACCAACTCGACCAGCATTACCGGCAAACCGCCAAATGGGGGTTCGTCCAAGATCTCGCAATGCTCGCCGCGATCTCGCAACCCGGCAATCCATTGTTCGCTCACTACTCATTCGTAGCCAAGCCAGGAGTGGCGCAGTTCGCCGGAAGCACTTCCCTCGAAGGTGGGACGATCGACGACCGGAACCCGAACCTAATGGGGAGCCTGCTGTTCACCGTGACCCCACCTGGTGCCCTATCCGGAGCGTTTGTGGATAAGACGGGAGCCAAGCACACCTTCACAGGAACCGTAGACGGTTACGGGAACGTCACCGGGCGCGCGGAGTGGATGGGCAAGAAGGCGACCCTCACCGGCAAGATCGCCCCAGCGGCACTCTACAAGTCTTACGCCAAGTTCAAGACGATCGGCCAGGTGTTCCAGCTCGTCGACGAAGAGGGATTCCGGATCGTGCTACTTGGCCGGGCGTGACCGACGCGGATTGGAGCGGTGGAGTGTTCCAGCAACTGAAGCGTAGTCGTCATCCTGAGTAGGTTGTCAAGCTTCATTTGTCTACTGTTGGGTCCGTCATCCAGAGCGGAGTCGATGAGCCTTAGCGAGTCGACGCAGTCGAAGGATCACTGACTAAGCCTCCGACTTAGAGAACCGGCGCGCAGAGAGTCGGAGACTGGACAGACGATCCTTCGACTTCGCTGCCTTCGCTGGGGCTCGGCGCTTCGCTCAGGATGACGGTGAAAGCAGACAAATAGAGGTTGACAGCCTACTCAGTAGGCTGACGCAGTTCATTTGTCTTATCTATCCGTCATCCTGAGCGAGCTTGCGAGTCGAAGGACCCCGGATCCCCAGAACCGAAATTGGAACTACATGGACTGGGACACACGGCTGCAAAGTGAGCCCAAACAATGAGTCCCACGAAAACAAATGAACTGTGTCGCACTACTCAGGATGTCGATCAAGAATAGGAAAGGAGTGACGGTTTCCCATCACTCCAACTCTCCATCACTCCATCACTCCAATCCTCAGGTCAGCCCTGGATGATCGGCGAAACGGTGATCCCCTTGATCTTCTCACCGTCGAATAGGACGCCCATGTTGAACGCCGTGAAGTAGGTCCACTCCTCGATGTCGCCGCCGCGGGCGAGGTTCTTGGCGATCCCGCCCTTCTCGTTCAGGATCTCGTACAACTCCTTCTTGGTCATCCCGACCTTGATCTTGTACGTCTCTTGGGCCGTCTTGTCACGCGGGCGCATCAAGATGTAAGCGCCATCCTCGAAGCTTGTGACGCGCATGATTTGATCACCTTCGGTAAAGGCCACGACCTTGCCGCCATGCCACTTGACCTCGGTCAGGCCGGGGTACTTCGAGCTGAAGGTGGTGGTCTTCTCCGGCTCGCCGAGGCCGGCTTTGTAGATCGACAGGGGCAGGAGAATGCCGTAGCCCTTGTCCGAAGTGTAGAGCGAGATCACCGAGCATAGGTAGATCGGCGCATCCGCGATCGGCTTAGCGGTCAGACCCGCCGCAAGGCACGTGCTGTCGAAGGTCTGCTTGACCGTGTTCCAACGCGGACTGATCGACGGCGTCGCGGACAGCCAAGTGAACATCACGTTCGCGGCGACCACGTTATCGTCCTTGGAGCGATTACTGACGGTGACCAGGCCCATGTTCTCGCCGATCGCCGGATTGAAGCGCGTCGAAGCGCGCTGCGCATCGATGATCGTCTTGTAAGCGTTGGTAAGATCGCCGAGGCGCTGGTATCCGACCCCGGCGTTGTTGGCGTAACGAAGTTTGAAGGAGTCGTCCCCGCTCTTCATGTGGGCGACGAACCAGTCGATTCCCTTCTGCACCACATCCTTGGCGGCATCTGGTTCGAGAACCTGGGCCAGAGCTTGAAGCTCGAGGGCGTCGAGATTGCCCGGGTTCTTGTCGACCGACTTGTTGATCGCGGCGTAAGCATCCGTCCAGGCCTTACGATCCTGCAAGGACACCCCGTCGCCCTGCGAGAGCGGCGCGTGCGGATCAGTGATCAGCGCACCAAAATCGGGGCGCCACCACGAGGTTCTCACCGCACCGGGAAGGTTGTCGTAGTAGTACAGCAACGAGCACTTCCCCGCGTTGATGTACGCCTCGGTCAGGGCCGGCCACTGAGTGGCGGCGATGTTGAAGAGCGAGCGCGCGTAGAAGTGAGCGCGGGCGTCCTCGTAGGCAAGGGCGCTGTCGTAGGTCGCGAGGGCTTGATAGGCGGCAGGATTCTCCGAAACGGCAGCGGCTCGGGCCTTTGCGTCGGCATGATCCTGAGTGAGGCCATTCAGCCAGTTGCCGTTGCGGCTCCGCAGAGAGTTCAAGTACATGAGCAGATCGACCATGTCCTTGCGCGAATGGCCGGTCTTGACGAGCGCATCCGCACCGCTCTTGTCCGCGGCGTACTCCTGTTGGCGCTTCCAAAACACACGGAGGTCACGGGCGGCCGCCCTCACCTCAAGCGCATGGCCCAGGGAGAGATGCGAAAGCTCGTGGGCAATGCAGGCCCGGAGCAAACGCTCGTCACCTTTCACGCCATCGACGAGGCCTGAATTGACGAGCATGATGGCTTGCTTGACACCACCTTCTTCCTCGTACCCCGCCGAGGCGTTGACCTCAGGGTCCTTAGCTAGTTCGCATTTGATCGGGTAGCGAAAAGCGGGGTTCTTCGGGAGGACCTTTTCGAGCTCACCCACGATCCTCTGGAGATCGGCGAGAGTGAACTCCTTGGCCATCGCCGAGGACGAAATCCCCAGCATCAACAACGACAATGTCAGCGATAGGCTCTTATTTACAAATTTCAAAATTACACCAGGAGGCTTGAATTCCCTCCACTTGACGGATGCCGTCGCGGGAAGTGTCGTCAGAATTTTACATTCTCGGAGCGCACCGGATGTGAAACGGAATAAACCGACCGGCGGGGGAGCCTCAATGAAGAATTCAGTTGCTCCATGTTCCGCAAGGAAATGTTGGGCGATTCATGCTTGAACCTAGATACATTTGGGCCCCGCGACCTGAAGTGCCAGGTTGGAATCGCAAAATGACAGATTCATTAGGGTCCTCTTTGGCTCTTTTTTGCAGACATCAATTCCGCCTCACATATGGAAAGGTCCCCTTGGAATGAGCAATTTGCCCCCCCGCGAGAGACGAGAAAGTGACCGCTGGCTCGATTACGCGGGTCAGGTAGTGGCCCTTGAGGGTCGAATGGTGAAGCTCGTGGACGTCTCCAAATCCGGTGCGAAGATTGCGTCCAATGCCCGCTTCGGCGTGGGCGACGTCGTCTGCCTCGAACTACCCTGGGGCAAGACCGTGCGCGGCACCGTCCTTAGCTGCGAAGGCGGCATCGTCCGCATCCAGTTCGCCTTCGAGATCGAGGAGCCTTACTAATCCCGGCGCGCGCATAATACGCGCATGCGGGTTTACATCTCGGCCGACATCGAAGGCATCACCGGCCTCGTTTCCTGGTCCCAATGCGGCCGTCCCGATGGCAAGCACTTCGACTTTGCGTTTGCCCGGCGAATGATGACCCACGACGTCAACGCGGCGGTGCGCGGCGCACGTGCGGCGGGGGCGACGCATGTCCGGATCAAGGACTCCCACGGCACCTCGAAGAACCTGCTCATTGACGAACTTGAGCCCGGCGTGGAACTCGTTTCCGGACACGGCACCCGCAACGAAGGGATGATGATCGGGATCGACGACTCCTACGATGCGGCCCTCCTGATCGGCTACCACGCCCGCGCGGGGACCGAGGGTGGGATCATGGAGCACACGATCACCGGTGGCATCCATCGGCTCTGGATCAACGGGCAAGAAGCGGGAGAAATCGGGCTCAGCGCCGGAGTGGCTGGGCACTTCGGCGTTCCCTTGGCGTTCATCTCCAGCGACCAGGCAGGCTGCGACGAAGCGGCAGCCCTGCTGCCCGGGATCGGAACCGTTGCGGTAAAGGAAGGCTACGGGCGATACATGGGGCGGATGCTCCACCCGAGCGAAACGGGCCACATGATCGCCTCCGGGGTCGAACGCGCACTGCGGAAGATCTCCGTCGCCCCGTGGAAGCCAGCGACCCCCTCGACGATCCGGATCGAGTTCAACCAGTCCGAACAGGCCGACACCGTCTCCCACGCAAACGAGGTGACAAGGCTCGACGCTTACACCTGCGAAGTTGCGTACCCCACCTATTTCGAGGCGCACCGAGCCGCGTGGATGATGTTCAGCATGAGCGGGGTCGGTGCGCGAACCGGGGATTGACGGAACGCTCTCTCAGCGACGCAACGTACCTAAGCGACGATAACGCGCACCCCATTTGGAGTGCTCGCGCCAGGCCGAGCTTTGCCTGCAAATGGCGACGTACCTCAGGTTGAGTGCCCAGTCATGATCGAAAGCTCCGCCGGGTCGAAGCACCCAAACAGCTACCCGCGAATTCGAGCAACATCAGCCGCGTAAGAATCCGCCCTTAGCGCCGCAATCGGGTCGGTTGGAACCCCGAGTTCGGCGCGGACTTCCGCAAGCAACGGCCTAACGTCAGTCTCAAATGCATCCGTCATGACTCGGTGAGCGCCCAACACATCCCCCGCCAACTGAGCAGCAGCGAGCGCCTCGCGATCGACCAGCAACGCCTTCGCATAGGCGGTCTGGCAGTTGAGCACGCTCTGCAACATTGCCTCAAGCTTGGGTTCGATGTTGTGGCTCTGGTCGATCATGTAGGCGACTCGATCTGCGGACGGCCCTGCCGCGACAAGCTCGGAGAAGATCACGAACAACTCCCACGGGTTGGTCGAACCCACGATCAGGTCATCGTCCGCGTATTGGCGGGCGTTGAAGTGAAAGCCACCCAAGCAACCTTCGCCAAGCAATTGGGCAACCACGTAGGCGATGTTCGTACCTTGCGCATGATGGCCGGTGTCGACCAGAACCTCGGCCTGTGGCCCCAGACGCAGACAGAGCGCGAACGCGGTTCCCCAATCAGCGATGTCCGTGTGATAGAACGCCGGCTCGAAGAACTTGTACTCGATCAGCATCCTCGCGTCGGTCGGAAGTGCCGCGTACGTCTCCTCAAGGCAGTCGTGAAGCCGGGTGCGGCGGGCCGCAATGGAATCCTGCCCCGCGTAGTTCGTCCCGTCCGCGAGCCAGATCGACAGGATATCGCTCCCCGTGTCGCGCATGATCTGACAGCACTCGAGAAGGTGGGCGACTGCCTTCTTGCGAACGGCGAGATCGGGATGGCAGACGCTGCCGAGCTTGTAGTCGGGGTCTTGGAACAGGTTCGGATTGATCGCGCCGATCTTGATGCCCTTCCCTGCCGCATAGGCACCGAGGGCCGACCAATTGTCGACAAAGTCCCAAGGGATGTGCAGAGCCACACTCGGGGCGACCCCGCTCAGGCGGTGGATATACGCCGCGTCGTCGATCTTCTCGTGCACGTTTCGCGCCGCGCCCGGCGCGTGAAACACGCCGAAGCGAGTGCCACTGTCTCCGTAGCCCCAGGAAGGGGTCTCGATGCGCTGGCGCTTGAGCGCGGCTTTGACGTGTTCTCGATCGGGGGTCATGGTTGATAGGTTTGGGTCGGGAAGGATCGACCGATGAGGGCTCGCCCTTGAGTGATGGAGTCTATCTCCCCCAGCGCGATCATCTGCATCATCAAATTGCCAAGCGCGGTTGCCTCGACTGGGCCCGCGATCAATTCGCGCTGGCACGCCGAAGCTGTCAGTTGATTGAGCAGCCCATTTTGGGAGCCGCCACCCACCACGTGAATGCGCTCGTAGTGCGCACTACTAATCTCTTCCAAATCCGAGAGCACCTTGTAGTAGCGATCCGCCAGGCTCTCGATCACAAGCCGGACGAGCGCACCTTGATCCGTGATGGGTGATCGTAGCCGCGAATTGATCGCCGCCGCCATGTCCTCGGGCGCAAAGAACAGGGAGTCGTCGGGATCAATTCGCTCCCGCGCGGGAGGCGCGGCTTCCGCCATTTGAGACAGGTGGGCATAGGAAACTTCCCCGCCCCAGGCTCTGCGTAACTCCTGGATGATCCACATCCCGGAAACGTTCTTGCTCAGTCGAAAAGTATCCCCGACTCCGCCCTCGTTCGTAAAGTTCGCGTCGAACGACTGGTAATCGACGACCGCCTCCCGCACTTCAGCCCCAAGGATCGACCACGTACCCGAGCTGATCCAGGCCGAATTCGGCTTCGCAATCGGAATCCCCGCCACGGCGGACCCGGTGTCGTGGCAAGCGGGGGCTACCACCTGGATGTTCGTATTGGGGATTTGGCCCACCACGGTCCCAGGCTTGACAATCTTCGGGAAGATCCTAGCGGGAATTCCCAGGGTATCGAGTAACGAATGGTCCCAATCGTCGGTGGCAGGGTCGTAGCACTGGGTCGTGGTCGCGTTGGTGAACTCGCATCCAACCGCCTGTCCGTCGGTCAAAAGGAAGTTCAAATAGTCCGGGATCGTCAGGAAAGTCGCCGCCGCCGCCAACACCTCGGGCGACTCGGACACCAGTTGGAACAGGGTGTTGAATGCCATCAGTTGGATGCCGGTCCTGCCGTAAATCTCGACCGCAGGCATCTGTGCATAGGCCTTTTCCTGCGCGTGCTCGGTTCGTTTATCTCGGTACGCGTATGGCTCCTGGAGCAGATTCCCCGCGGCATCGAGCAGGACGTAGTCAACTGCCCAAGTGTCGATCCCGACCGACGCAAGGTCCGGGCCAGCAGCCTCGACCGACATGCGCACGTACGCCTCAAGCGAGACGATATCCCAGCGAAGCGTGCCATCCCTTCGGACGGGTCCATTCGGGAATCGAAAGACCTCACGCGTCTTGAGGTGTCCGTCCTCGCACCAACCAAGGACGGCTCGGCCGCTCTCGGCACCGATGTCAATGGCAAGATGCTTCACGGGTCTCTCACAAAAACCAGCAGCACGCCCGGGCCGTGGACCCCGCGCACCATCACCCCCTCGATATCGGCCGTTCGGCTCGTCCCCGTCACAAACACTACGGTATCACTCGGCAGGTTATCGAATGCCTCCGCCAGGCCAGCGTGAATAGCGCTCGCGTCGACGATCACGATGCTCGTGGGGGGCGCGAGGCTGGACAAACGATAGGTGCCGGGGGTGTTGGCGAGGATTAGGCTGCCGGTCGATGCCACCGCCGCGAGGGCGACCGAGATCCCAACTTCGGCCTCCCACACCCCTTTTGCCGTCGAGACCTGCCCGCTCGCCGGGTCCGCCCAGGTACCGCGCGTCAGATGGGTTTCGAACTCGGCTTGGTCGATCAGCCGACCTCCGAGCTTCTCTAGATTTGTCCGAAACTGCTCACGCAAGTCGCCCGGTTGAGGATTGAACGCCGGATTCGCCCGAACCGGCTCCGAAGGGCGGTCCTGGATCGCGCCGAGGATAGCCTCACGATCGGTCATGCCACCATCTCCGGAAATCTCGCCCTTCTCGCCCGGGAGCTTCGCGCGATTCGGTCCAGCCCTTCTTGAGCGGATGAGGAAGTTTGGAGGCCATCGGCAGCATCTTAAGGCCCATTCGCCACGCCCCCGGATGGGTCGCCCCGAACGCAAACGGACCCCAAGGAATTCCGTCCTTGTTGAGCTTCGCCCGGTACGCATCGTCGCGGAGTTTCAGAAGCATGTCGGGCAGGGGAATCTTGACCGGGCACACTTCCTCGCAGGCCCCACAGAGCGAGGAGGCTTTGGCGAGGTCGCCGAACTTCTCGACCCCCTCCATCGCCGGCACGAGCACCGCACCGATAGGCCCACCATAGACGTGCCCATACGCATGCCCCGACGACTGGCGATAGACCGGGCAGACGTTCATGCAGGCACCACAACGGATGCAGCGAAGTATCTCGCGATAGCGACCGTTGAGCACCCTCGTGCGTCCGTTGTCGAGAAGCACGAGGTGAACCTCCTCTGGACCGTCGAGGTTGTTGTTGCGCGGGCCCGAGATGAGGTGCGTGTAGCTGGTGACCGTTTGCCCGGTGGCCGAGCCAGCCAGCAAGGGGATAAACAGGGCCAGGTCGCGCTCCTCGGGCAGGATCTTCTCAATCCCCATCAACGCGATATGGATGGGCGGCGCGGTGGTTGAGAGCCGACTGTTCCCCTCGTTCTCGACCAGCACGAGGCGACCGGTGGCGGCGATCCCGAAGTTGACCCCGCTGATCCCGATCTTGGCATCTTTGAACTTCTGCCGCAGATACTCCCGCGCCTGCATGGCGAGGATTTCGGGGACTTCGGAGTATTCCCCTAGCCCCTCGCGCTTGAAGCTCTCCGCAATCTGTCGCCGGTTCTTGTGGATGATCGGCGTGACGATGTGGCTGGGGGTGTCCCCGTCGATCTGGACAACGAACTCCCCTAGGTCAGTCTCCACGGGCTGGTAGCCCGCTTCCTCCAGATGCTTATTGAGGTGAATCTCCTCGGTTGCCATCGACTTCGCCTTGGCGATCGTGCCGCCTTCCGGCGAGGCTTTCCGACAGAGGTCGAGAATGATCCGGTTCGCCGCGGCGGCATCCTTGGCCCAATGAACCTGGATGCCGTTCTTCTCGCAGTTCGCCTCAAGCTCCAGTAAGAGCTTGCTTAGATTGTCGAGTACGTAGTTCTTGATCTCGGCGGCGTTCGCTCTCGCCTCGTCGGCGTCTACGAAGACCGCTTTGAGCGCGACCTGGCGCGAAGTGACCTTCAGGGCCGATGCCCCGCGCACGCTGTCGATCGTCTCCTGATTCAGATGCGAGGCATAATCCTCGACCCGCGAACTCACTCGATCACCTCGGCCAAGATTTCTGCGAAGTGTCGCACCGTGAGCGGCATCTTGTTGCGCTGGATCAGGCCGTCGAGGTGCATGAGGCAACCCATGTCGCCGCCTACGATCTCCTCGGCGCCGGATTCGAGAATCTGGTGGAGCTTTTCGAGCCCAATATTTGCCGAGAGGTTCTTGTGGTTGACGCTGAACGCCCCCCCAAAACCGCAGCATTGCTCGGGGTGGTTGAAGGGAATTAGCTCAACGCCCGGGATGCATTGGAGGAGGAGTTCCTGCTCGTTGGTCAGGCCGAGGGCCCGTCCGTGGCAGGCGCGGTGGAGCGCGATCTTGCGCTTGTATTCCTTCTTCGCTGGCCACGCTTGGAGCCCGACTTCGTGCACGAGAAACTCGGCCAGTTCGAACGCGTTCTCGTGCTCAGTGCCCTCGAACAGCATCGGGAACCCATGGCGCACCATCGCGGTGCAGGACGAGCTGGGGGCGACGACCGGGAGCTTTGTCTCCAGGAGCGCGGTGCGGCAGTGAGTAGCGACGCGACGAGCGTCGGCCCAGTCTCCGGCGTTGAAAGGCGGCTGTCCGCAGCAGGTCTGAGACTCGACGAATTCGACTTCGCACCCGGCGTGTTCCAAACACTTCACCGTGGCGATACCGACCTCTCCAAAGAAGGCGTCGCACAGGCAAGTCAGGAATAAACGAACGCGGGGCACGTTAGGTTCGATTATGCCCGAGGGCGGCGATTGCTCACAGCGTCCGGCAGTTCGCGGGTTGGTTCTGAATTCCTGCCACACGTACCTCCCAGGTTGGGAATGTGGGAGTTTGGCATGGCGCGATTCCTATAGGGGTGGCGCGGCTAACCCGGGGCGGACTGGGGCGCACGGGGCGGTTCCTGAGGCATCCCTTTCGCCCAGATTTAAGTTCATTCTCACTCTCTCAGATTCAACTCTCACTTTCTCACTCTCACTTTCTGACCCGGTAATGAACTCAAACGCTTGTTTACGTTTAGGTTCTCGTGTTTAGATCCTTAGGTCTGGAATCGAGGTTTTGTCAACCTAGCTCGTCACGAATGGCCGCTACTCAAAGGCGAGATTCTTGTAACCTGGTCTTTCTGGTAGTCGTACAATGACGTCCGTGCGAAGCTTGCGACGGGTGAAGGGGCGAGGCGGACGTGGTCAATTGGGGCTTGCTTGCCTGTCACCCGAGCGGAAGCGAGAGTGCTCAAACTAGGCCCCCTTCACGGCCAGTCGGCCCGCCGGATTTACGCGCCACTCGACACTCACGATTTTGAGGCTTGGTTCAAAATGTGAGTTTGCGAGGGTGTTTTGAACCCAACTCACGAACTCACACTCACATTCCCGTATGTGAAGGTACTTTAGGACGATTTCCCCCTGGTTGGCTTCTGCTCATTCAGGTAGTGAGTCGCGAGACTCGGGAAAGTCAACCAAGCTGGCGATGATGTTCGAGCTAGGTTGGACCGGGCTTCAGGTGCTGAGTCGCCCGCTTCGTCACGCTATGCTCCCGGTCGTCGTACAATGACCTCATCGTGAAGTTCGTGGCAGGTGAAGGGGATGAGGCGGACACGGTCAGTTTGGGCTTCCCAACGTTGTCACCCGGAGGGAAGGGCGAGTACCCAAACTGAGCCATGCCACCCCACCTCACCCCTTCACCCGACCAGTCCGTGCAAGTGCCAAGAAATGCCTATCTTCGAGGCATATGCATGTTGTTACTGGTGATCTCTGTGGCAATTAATGTCGTTTTAATGTGCGCCCACCTTCCTTTGCCTACAACATCAGACCGTGACCTGGTCCACTCAAATCCGCTAAATTTTCTTTGGCCCCTGGCTTCATTTCAGTATCGGCACCACGAGCCTCGTCCAGGCTATGTATCCTGGAGCTACGTAGGAATTGTGCACCCGGAAAATCGCAATGCGGTAATCGAAAAAATATCTACCAACTTTAACGAAGAGAAAGGTTGGCATACTAGCAAGGTGGCCAATGTAACTTTTTTTACGCGCGGTAAGGTTGACATCGTCCTGTCAGATGGGGGAACGTCTAGAGTAACTAGCCTTAATGCATCGGGCGAATGATGAACAACTAGTCGATTGGACTTTACGATACCATGACCGCTCCTGCTTTAGTTTCGCAGACAGAACATCACGGACGCAGGGCCCAGTGGTCTGCCCCCAGGATCTGAAGACATCATAAAATGAGTTCTTCCCGTCGTTTACGGGAGGAAGTATGAAGAAGTCAAAGTTCAGCGAGGAGCAGATCGTTCGGATACTGCAAGAGGCGGCCAGCGGGCAGAAGACGTAGGCTCAGGTGTGCCGGGACCACAGCGTCAACGTCAACACGTTCTACATTTGGAAGCGCAAGTACGCGGGGCTTCAGACCAAGGACCTGCGAGCGCTCCGGGACCAGTAGCGGGAGAGCGCCCAGCGGCCAGCCGTGCAGCTGGGCATGAATCAGTAATCTCAAGCCTGCGGCACCCGCACGGCTTGCCGGGACGAAAGCGTTGATCGTCTGGAGTGGACCGGTCCGGCCAAGCCGTGGCACCCCTAGCGGGCAACCGAACTGCAGGATGCTGTGAGGCGGGGGCAAATGCGCCGCCCCATATTGGTCACCCGTTCGTCCCATTTGCATGGTGCGATTTGTTGCCTGGTTCGCGTTCCTTCTCTGCTTGACCGTCCCCTGCCTCGCCCGCCCAACCCGACATGAATCAAAGCCACTTGCGGTGGCGTACACAATCGACTCTGGGGTGGCGATGATCCTTTCCGACGGGAGCGCCTGGGAGATTCGGACCGAGAATCGATCGAAGTCGGCGAGTGGGCGAAGGGGACGCGCGTGGCAATCTTCAGGGTCCAGGACGGGGGCTACCCGTACCGGATCATGCTGCGGCCGGGGCAACCGGACGCTGAATTGATCAGCGTCCTGAAGCTTCGGCGGGTCGGGGGTTGACTTGACGGGGGTTCGGGCTACTCCGAGTTCCTGACGACAGGAGTGTCAGCGGTCCTAGTTATGAATTGCAAAATGAGTAGTGCCTTCTGATCTTGGGTTGTCCTGGGGTTCCGGAATCTCCACCCCCTGCCCCCTCCTCTTCCGGCGCACAATCATGGCCGCAAGAGGAGGGGAGTTAGCGGAGGAAGCCTTCCTTGTTTCCGCCGTCGACAGGGATCGTGCACCCGGTGGTGCGACTCGCGCGGGGACCGGCGAGCCAGCAGATCGCCTCGGCGCAGTCGTCCGGAGTGACGGGCACGCCGAGCAGCGAGCGCTTGGCGTAGTAATCGATCAGCTCGTCGGGATGAATCCCGAGGGCCTTGGCGGTTTGGTCCTTCCATGCGTCCGACCAGATCGCCGAACCGGTGACCACGCCGTCCGGGTTGATCGCGTTGCAGCGGATCTTGTGCTTGGCAAAGTCCGCGGCAGTGACGCGCATCAGGTGCAGCTCGAAGGCCTTGGCCGCCGAGTAAAGCGCGGCGTTGGAGCCCGCGGCGACGCCGTTCTTCGAGCCGACGACGACGATGGAGCCGCCTAGGCCCTGCTTCATCATCAGGCGAGTGGCCTCACCGAGGGAGTCGAAGTACCCCTTGATCAGCAGGTCGCTGAGGAACTGATAGTCTTCCGGCGTCGTGTCGGCGACGCTGCCGCGGCGGGCGTTGCCCGCGTTGGCGACCACGATGTCCACGCCACCAAAGGCGAGGATCGCGGCCCGGAAAGCCCCCGCCAAAGCGCCCGGCGCGGTTACATCAGCCACAAAGCTGGACGCGGCGTTGATCTTGTTGACCTCCGCCGTCGCGCTGGCGAGGTTCTCCGCATTGATGTCGACGAGCACGCAGTGCGCGCCAAGAGCGGCCATCTGCAGGGCGGTCGCCTTGCCTATTCCCGAGCCTGCGCCGGTGATTACCGCGACCTGGCGCGACAATTCCTTCTCCGGCGGCATCCGCTTGAGCTTGGCTTCCTCAAGCTGCCAGTACTCGATGTTGAACGCTTCTTGCTCCAGCAGCGCGGTGTAGCGGCTGAGCGTCTCGGCGCCGCGCATCACTTCGATCGCGTTGCGATAGAACTGGCCGGAGACCTTGGCCTCTTGCGCGTTCTTGCCGAGGCTGATCATGCCGACGCCTTCGATGAGCACGATGCTCGGGTTCGGGTTGCGCATGCCCGGGGAGTCGGCCACCTTGCAGCGGTGGTAATAGGCGTCGTAATCGGCCCGGAATCCGGCGAGTGCCGCATCCAGCTTCGTGTCGTCACCCGCAGTGTCGGCGTCGATCACGAGCGGCTTGATCTTCGTGCGCAGGAAATGGTCGGGGCAACTGGTGCCGAGGCTCGAAAGCACGGGTGCCTTGGCCCGCTCCAGGAATTCTAAAACGGGTTCGCTCTGGTCGATCGCGGCGATGAGTCGGAGGCCGTTGAATGCGACCTTGCCGCGCAGTCTCGGGAGAAGGTCGACAAGGACGTCCTCCGGAGCCGTGTGGCGCTTTCCAATCACTTCGCCAAAGGCATGCACCTTGGTGCGGTTCTCGATGAACTCGGTGGCTTGATTGATGAAGTGGAGGGTGAGGTCGTAGCAGGCATTCCAGTCGTCGGCCCAACAGATGAAGCCGTGCGATTGCATCATCGCGCCCTGGATTCCGGGGTTGGCGACGATCAGGTCGCGGAGCATAAGACCGAGTTCGAACCCGGGTCGCTTCCACGGAAGGAAGCCCATCTTCCCTTCGAAGATCTCCTGCGTCCACTGCTCGGAGCCTTCTGCCGCGGCAACCGCGATGACCGAGTCGGAGTGCATGTGGGACACCGCACGTTGCGGTACGAACGCGTGGAGCGGGGTGTCGATTGACGGCGCGGCGGGGTTCAGGCTGAACACGCACTGCGGATACAGGGGGACGATCTCGTCCTCGTGCATCTTGTTCGCATGGAAGCGTCCTTCCAGGCCCAGAACCTTGTCCTGGTACAGCGATGCGAAGCCGGTGCGCTTGGCCGAGCCGAGGTCGCCGCCGCTAGCCTTGACCCAGAGCACCTCGACCGGCTCGCCGGTGAGGGGATCGGGCATGGTGATCTTGGAGGAGGTGTTCCCTCCCCCAAAGTTCGTGACGCGCGGGTCGGAGCCGAGCAGGTTCGAGGCGTAGACGAGAAGATCGACCGGATCGCTGGGTGGGTTGGACCAGAGGTTCGGGACGATGCGGCTAGAAGTCGTACTTGTCAATGTTTGTCTTATCGAAGGTCAGGAGCGAGCCCGCGTAGATCACGTTTTTCTCGCCAACGGTGAACTTGCCTTTGCCGGGGATCTCGAAGGTGTCCCCTGGCTTCACTTTCATCTTCTTGGCGCCCAAATAGGCGGCAATGGTTCCCATGTCGGCGGGATCCCAAAGTTGAAAGCTGGCGACGACACCCTTGGCGACCGCCTTCTTCATCTGATTCGGAGTGCTGAGACCGGTGAGCACGATGCCCGGACGGCCGGTGGCCTTGGGGCCGCCGGGATAAAGCCCGGAGTTCTCAAGGACCTGAGCCGTCGCGGCGAGCCCGACGCTGGTGGGCGACAGAATCCCGCGAAGGTTGGGATGCTTGGTCAGCAGACCCTCGGCCTCGGTGGATGACTTCTGCGGCTCATCGTCGCCGTAGACGATCTCGACGAGCTTCATCTTCGCATAGGTGGGATTCTTCATCGCCGTCTTCATCCCCTCGATCCAGGCGTTCTGATTCGGGGCGTCGGTGGTGGCGCTAAGAATCGCGAACTCGCCTTCGTAGTTCATCGTCTTGGCGAGAAGCTCAAGCTGGGCTGGGCCGATCTTGGAGAAGTCGGTGGGAAGCACGGCGGCATCGCGGTGCGACTCGTTGCCGGTGAGGTCGGAGTCCACGGTAATGACCTCGACGCCCTTCTCCTTGGCCTGATCAAGCGCCTCATTGAGCGCGTCGGGGCTGTTCGCGGAGATCACGATGACGTTCGCGCCGCCCTGGACCTGGTTCTTAATCACCTCAAGCTGCGAGGTCGCGTCCCCCGTCGCCGGAGCCTGGGTGTTGAAGTCGATGCCCAGCGAAGCCGCCGAAGACTCGAAGCCTTTGGCGACCTGCGTGAAGTAGGGGTTGCCCGTGTTCTTGGGAATGAACACAACCTTGACCTTTTCACCGGTTGCGGCAGGCGAGCCGGAGGCTTCGGGGCTACTCGCGGTCTCAGTCGAGCCCTTACCGCAGCCCGCGGCTACGAGGGCAAGAATGGGCAAGAGAAGGGCAAATTTTCGTTGGAAGTTCATCGTCGCTCCAAGGTCTATCGTACAGCTTATCCGGTTCGGCACCCCTAGCGCCGCGCGGCGGAGCGGCGATTGAACAACTGTCCGAGATTCCCAGCCAGTACCGCCAAGATCAGCAGCCCACCAATGACCGTGAGCTGATACTCGGCCTTCACGTTCGCCACCCCCATCGCGGTCCGAACGAGCATCACGAGGAACAAGGCGAGTACGGTCCCGAGAGTGGAGCCCTTGCCGCCAGTAATCGCCGCGCCACCCACCACGACAACCGTGATCACATCCAGTTCGATGCCGCGAGCGAGGTCGTGACGCGCCACCCCAAGCCGGGAATCGATCAACAGCGCCCCAATGCCGCACATCAATCCCGAGAGAGCGAAGACGATGATCTTCGTGCGATCGACGGGAAGGCCCGAGTAGGTCGAGGCACGTTCACTCGTTCCGATCGAGAACACCCACCGTCCAAACACCGTCCGATGCAGGATCAGGCCCGTGACGAGCGTGGCGAACAAGAAAATCAGGAACGGAACTGGGATCTTGAACCAGAGGAGCTGATCGAGCCCAGTGAATGCCTTTGGCAGCTTTACGGAGGCTGGGCCGAGCATCGCCTGGGCGATGCCTCGGTAGATCGCCATCGTACCGAGCGTAACGAGGAACGAAGGAAGCTTGAGCTTGGCAACCAGCCAACCATTAATCGCCCCAAAACAAGTGCCCATCAGACAGGCGGCGACAACAACTGAAGGAATTCCCCAACCTGCGGCGAGCAGCTTCGCGCTCAAGCAAGCGGTCAAAACCAAATTCGAACCCACCGAGAGGTCGATGTTGCCGCTGATGATCACGAACGTCATCGCGAGCGCCATCAACCCGGTCTCCGCATACAAGGTCGAAGTATCCAGCAAGTAGTGGATGTCGAGGAAGTGCGGCGAGAGTCGCGAGGCGAGGATTGTGCCAATCACGAGCAGTACGGCAGGGACGATCGGGCGGTCCTTCATGCCTTCCCCCTCCGCGCGGCCGCATCGGTTAGGATCGCGATCAGGATCACCAGGCCGTAGGTCAGCATTTGGTAGTTCGCGTCGATGCCGAGAAGGCTTAGGAAGACATTGATACAGCTCAGCAAGAGGCAGCCCAGCAGCACCCCAAGGACCGAGCCCGACCCGCCCGTCAGCTTGGTGCCCCCAATCGCGACGGCGGCGATCACGGTGAGTTCGAAGCTCGACCCTGCGCTCCCCGGATTGACGAAACCAAACCGCGAGGCATACATCACCCCCGCCAAACCGGCGAGCGCCCCGCAGATTGCATAGACCGCGAACTGTACGCTACCGCTAGATATCCCCCGCAGGCGAGCGGCGTCAGCGTTGCTGCCGAGGGCGAAGACGTTTCGACCGAAGGTTGTGAATCCTAGCGTGGCGAAGGTGATCAGGGCGATGGTCAGCGCGAGAATCAGGAGCCACGAGAGCGTGACGTGAGCGATCGTGATGCCCGAGTGAGCAAGCACGGTAAGCGAGTCAGGGATCATGCTGGAATCGATCTGATCGCCTTTACTCAGGATAAATGTGAGTCCGCGGAAAGCAGCGAGGGTACCGATCGTGACGATCAACGGCGAGATCTTGCCCCAGACAATCACGGCCGCGTTGAATGCGCCAAGTGCGAGCCCGATGGCGAGCCCAGCGAGGAACACGATCGGGAGCGGCAAATGCGGGTTCGCCTTCAAGACCAGGCCAACCCCGATCCCGGAGAAACCGAGAATCGAGCCGATGGAAAGGTCGATTCCGCCGGTCAGGATCACCAGCAACTGCCCCATCGCCACGACGGTGATCAACGGCATCCAGAGTAGGACGCTCTCAATGCTCTGCGGCTGAAACAGACGCGGCTCCTTAAGCCCGGCGACCCCCGAAAGTAATACCAGGAACCCGAACGCGATCCCTTCGCGCTTACCCAAGAGCGGCTCCTTGCTGACCGGTCGCGGCGAACATGATTTGTTCCTCCGTCGCCTCCGCGCCGTTCAGTTGGGCGACAATGCGCCCCTCGCGCATCACCGCAATCCGGTCGCTCAGGTGCAAAACCTCCGGCAAGTCGCTGGAGATCATCAGCACCGCCATGCCCTCCTGAGCGAGTTCGCGAATGATCCGGTGGACCTCGCTCTTCGCGCCCACATCAACCCCGCGCGTCGGCTCGTCGAGGATCAAAAGCTTCGGCTGAGTCATCAACCACTTCGCAAGCACGACCTTCTGCTGATTGCCGCCGGAGAGCTCGGAGACTGCCTGGTCCGTGTTCCGGCAGGCCAGCCGGAAACGAGCCGCGTACTTATTGGTCTCAGCGTGGATGTTCTTCTGGTGCAACCACCCGCCATTGCAGAGCCTCGCAAGGTAGGCAAGCGTGGAATTCACCGCGATCGACTGGGGCAGCAAGAGGCCCTCGTGGAGACGATCTTCCGGCACGAGTGAAATCCCAAGCCGTAGGGCCGTTCGGGGCGAGGCGACCTGGACCTCCTGCCCCTCCAGCAACATCCGGCCGGCCGTCGGACGAGTGATCCCAAACAAGGCACGGGCCAACTCGGTGCGACCGGCACCAACGAGCCCGGCGAGCCCGACGATCTCCCCACACCGAACCGTCAAATCGATGTCCCGAAATCCAGGGCCGCACAGCCCTCGCGTGACGAGAAGTTCCTCCCCCGCCTCACGCGCCTCGTGGCGTTCCAGCGAGAGTTCGCGCCCCACCATCAGCCTCACAATCTCATCTTCATTGCTCTCGGCGACCGTCTTCTCGGCGACCTTCTTCCCGTCGCGCAGAACGGTAATTCGGTCGGCGATCGCGAACACCTCCTGGAGGTGGTGGGTGACGATCAGCAACGCACAGCCTTGATCGCGCAGCCGGCGCATCACGGTGAAGAGCTCGGCAACCTCCTTCGGGGTCAGCGGCGCGGTGGTCTCGTCGAAGATCCACACCGTCGCATCGTGGGAAAGCGCGCTGGCCAGCTCGACCTGTTGCCGAGCCGCCACCGAAAGACCCGCCACCGGGCTAGCCGGATCAAGCGCAACTCCCAACGACTCGAGCAACTCCCGTGACCGCGCCAAAGTCGCGCTCCAACGAACGAACGGGCCGCAGCGAAGATGATGCCCGGCAAAGATGTTTTCCGCAACGCTCAGATCCGGGAAGGTGATCGGCTCCTGGTGGATCAGCGCGACTCCCGCATCCAACGCCTCACGTGGATTCCGGAATTTGACGCCAACGCCGTTCAGTTCAAGGGAGCCGAGTCGGGGTCGATAAACCCCCGCAATCGCCTTGGCGAGGCTGGACTTTCCCGCGCCGTTTTCGCCGACCAGCGCGTGGATCTCACCCGAGCGAAGTTTAATATCCACCCCCGCCACGACATCGATGCCGCCAAAGCTGATCGTTATCCCAGCCGCGCGGAGCCCCTTCGTCACCGAACCATTCTAACCTTCCACGGACCGAGTTCGACCCTTGAAGGGCCGAAAACGAGAAAACAAGTTGCGCCAATCGCCGCAATCGGTGGCCCTACCGAAACTTCCGGCTCCCAAAAGCGATTGATATTCAACGGTGCTGACGAACTTCGCCTCTCTTGCCCTCCTCCTGCCAGGTGCGTTGGCCTCCCCGGAACCCATCAATAACGAGACCTACCACCCTGGTTCTCTCGCTCACCTGAGCGTCGATTCCACGTTCATCCACGTTCCCATTTCGAGTTGGTGGTACTCGCATCACCCCCACATCGCGTCGTTGGGAGGCAAACTGGTCGTCGTCTGGTCGAACGGACTCGAAGGCGAGGACAAACCAGCGCAGCGGGTTCTCAGCGCGACGTCCCTAGACTTCTTCCATTGGTCCGAGCCCGAGGCGATCTCTACTCCAGGATTGCTCGACGGCGTTCAATCGGACGTTCTGACCGCCGGGGGTCTAATCAACGCCGGGGATCGTCTGATCGCCTACGTCAGCGCGTATTCGAAGGATCACACCAAGACTCGGTTGGCGGAGTTCGCCTCCTTCGACGGCTCTCGCTGGGGTTCACCTAGCGATACCGGATTGGCGGTCACGCCAAATGTCGAGCCGCGACCGAGCCATACGGGGCGGCTGATTATGACGGGCAACTTCCTGTTCCCACACACATGGGACCCGCTTGGAATGCGGGGATGGGTCTCAAGCGGGCTGCCCACGGACAAGGGCCATATCGAGGACAATCCAACCAAGTTCGCCGAGGTCTCCCATGATCTCCACCTACCCGTCGAGGTCTGCGAAGGCTCGTTCTTTCAAACCGATGACGGCGTGATCCACATGATGCTCCGCTCGACCGGGCCGGGTTGGCACGGTCGCCTCTGGGAGTCCCAGAGCGCTGACGACGGAACCTCATGGAGCAAGCCGCGAGAAACTGAATTCTCGGACAACGACGCGAAGTTCGTCTTCGGTCGACTCCCCGACGGGCGGTTCTACTACGTCGGCAACCCCGATCCAACCTCGCGCGGGACGCGCAAGCGTCTAGTGCTCTCGTTATCGTCTGACGGTGTGAACTTCACCCAGCACTATCTGATCGCCGACCAGCCTTACAAACGCCTGCATTCAGGCTCGGGCAAGAGGGGCCAGTACGGCTATCCAGACACCCTGATCGAAAACGGCTACCTGTACGTCGTCGTCTCCCGCGAGAAGGAATCGATCCAAGCATTCCGGATCCGGCTCGATCAGCTCCACAATCCGCCGGTCGCGCCTTAAAGCTCGAACGAGACTTATGAGGTTAGGGACTGTCATTCCGACCGGAGCCGCTCGAAGAAGACAAATGAACTGTGCCCGTCATCCTGAGTAGGCTGTCAACTTTCATTTGACCTCTTTTGGTCTGCGGTGCCACGGTTTGGCCGGGGTTGGAAATGCCTGTTCAATCGAAGTTGTTTCCCGGCAAACCGTGCGTTGTAATTACCACCCGTGCGTAGGAGCACGGCTTGCCAGGCAGCACTTCCAGTTTCTCATGCATCTTCAGTTCTGGCCAAGCCGTGGCACCGCGAGGAACGGGACAAATGAAGCTTTATAGGCTACTGAGTTGGCTGTGCTGCTTCACTTGTCACTTTTGGGCCCGGGGTGCCACGGTTTGTCCGGGATTGGAAATGTCTGAGAACTTTCAATCGTTTCCCGGCAAGCCGTGTCATGCAATTGCCACTTGGTGCGTAGGAGCACGGCTTGCCGGGAAGCGGTTCCGGTTTCTCTGTCAACTACAGGTCCGGACAAACCGTGGCACCCCATTCCATCGAGGCAAATGAAGCTTGGCAACCTACTGAGGGCAAGGGTGGTCAAGAACCGAAGCGCCCGGGAGCCCGCCGAACCCGTAGTCGCGCTAACATGGGCGGGATGAAGATCGTCGACGTCCAGTTCTTCCGCGCGGTGTCACCGATCTCGCGCCCAATCGCCGACGCGACCCACGCGATTCCGGAGATAGCCTTCCTGATAACCCGAATCCGGGCGGAATCGGGTCACGTCGGCGAGTCCTATCTTCTCTGCTTCCACTACTCGCCGCAGGCAATCGTCGGGGCACTCAAAGACGCCGGCGAGATGGCGCTGGGCTGGGACTGCACACGCACCGAAGAATTCCGCACCCATTTTGAATCCGAATCCGAATACTTCGGCAACCCAGGCATCAACCGCTGGGGCCTGGGTTCGCTCGAAATCGCGATGTGGGACATCCGGGCTCGGGTGCTAAACAAACCCGTCTGGGGCCTGTTCGACAGGCGCCGCGACCGCGTCCCCGTCTACGGGAGTGGCGGCTGGCTCTCCTACACGATCGAAGAGTTGCTCGACGAAGTGGGAGGCTACGTCAAGCGCGGGTTCCCTGCAGTGAAGATCAAGGTGGGCTCTCCCTCGCTCGAAACCGATGTCGAGCGATTGACGAGGGTGCGCGAGGCGGTCGGGCCGGCCGTCCGCATCATGATGGACGCGAATCAAGGAATGAACCTGGTCTCAGCGGCGGTGCTCGCCGCCCGAGTTCGCGGACTTCAGATCACCTGGTTCGAAGAACCTCTACCCAACACCGACTTCGACGGCTACAAGGTCTTGCGCCAGGAGGCGGGGATTCAATTGGCGATGGGCGAGCGGGAGTTCAACATGACCGCGCTGCGCGAACTCGCCGCCCGCGATGCGCTCGATCTTTGGCAGCCCGATATCCTTCGGCTCGGCGGCGTCCAGGGATGGCTCGACTCTGCGCGCTTCGCCAACGAGGGCGGAATCCCCGTGCTTCCCCACTACTACAAGGAATACGACGTGCCGCTATGCATGGGGATCGCCGATGCCTACGGATGCGAGTCGTTCGATTGGGTGGACGGCCTTATCGACCACCCGATCCGCATCGAAAATGGGTTCGCGTACCCCAATCCGGATCCAGGCTGGGGGTTCCGATTCCTCGACGCGCACCTTACCCCCATCGGTTGAACCTACTTCCGAACGCCGAACTTGTAGATCGTGGTCTGTCGATAAGTCTGGCCCGGCTTCAGCAGCGTGGTCGGGAAGCCTGGATGATTCGGCGAGTCCGGGAAGTGCTGAGCTTCCAGGCAGAAGCCGGTGCGACGCCCATAGACCTTGCCTCCCTTCCCGACGATTGTGTCGTTCATGAAGTTACCGGTGTAGAACTGAACGCCGGGCTCGGTTGTGTATTCCCAGAGCATGCGGCCGCTCTTGCCAGAGATGGCGACCGCGGCAAGACTCAACTCGTGGCCTTTCTTGTTAAGCACAAAGTTGTGGTCATAGCCAGCGCCGTTCTTCAATTGCTCGTCGTCGCCGTCAATCCTCTCGCCAATCGAATGGAGCTCGCGGAAGTCGAAGGGGGTGCCGACGACCGGTTGGAGGGGTCCGAGGGGGATCGAAGTCTTGTCGATCGGGGTGAAGTAATCCGCGTTGATCTTAAGCTGGTGATCAAGCACGGAGCCTGAACCCGCTCCGTCGAGGTTGAAGTAGCAGTGGTTGGTCAGGTTGACGACGGTGGCCTTGGTCGTGGTGGCGGCGTAGTCCACCTGGATCGCGTTGTCATCGGTCAGGGTGAAGGTCACCTTGACGCTGAGCCGACCCGGGTACTGCTCCTCGCCGTCCGCGCTCACGTAGTGAATCATCAGCCCGACATTCCCGTTCCGCTTGAAGGGTTCGGCCGTCCAGATCTTCCGGTTGAATCCCACCTTCCCACCGTGGAGGCTATTCGGTGCGTTATTGGTGGCAAGCTGGTACGTCTTGCCGCCGATCGCGAGAAGCCCTTTGGCGATTCGGTTGGCGTAACGACCGACGATCGCGCCGAAGTAGGTCCCCGCCGTCTCATCAACGTAGGCCTTTACGTTGTCGTATCCACAGTTGACGTCGTCAAACTTCCCATACTTGTCCGGCACGAGGATCGAGGTGACGATCCCGCCAAAGTTCGTGATCTTAACGACCATCCCGTGGGCGTTGGTCAGCGTGTAAAGCTGAACCTTCTTCCCGTACGCCGTCCCGAAGGGGCGGGCGGAAACGCTCGCTTGGCCCGCGTAAAGCGGGGTGGCAAGGGCGCTTAGCGCGAGAATCGTGAGGAGTTGTCGAGCCATTTTTCTTCTTCCCGGACCGGTTTCAATATAGCGCGAACGTAACTTCGTGATTCGTGATTCGTGATTCGTGATTCGTGATTCGTGATTCGTGATTCGTGATTCGTGATTCGTGGAATGGTATGTGGCATTCCCGTTTTCACACACTCACCCTGCTTACCCATGTTGGCAATCCGGCAAAGTCTGGGTTAGAGTCGGAGTCGGAGTTCCGTCTTTTGGACACACGCTTATCCGTGCTCGGAATCGAGATTTGTCAACCAGTTGGGACGGGGGCGTGTTTCGTTATCCGACATTCGAAAGAGAGTGTTCTGCTCCGAATAACGAATCGCGAGTAACCAATCACGATCTCCCTCGAAACCTACGTACGAAAGATGCTGGGCTATGCTGAATCCATGTCCGATCTGAGCCTCGTCGTGCGCGAAGCGGTGGATGCGATACCGATTCTCGACATCCACACTCACCTGTACCACCCCTCGTTCGGGATGACGCTATGGGGGATCGACGAACTGCTCACCTACCACTATCTGGTGGCGGAGACGATGCGGTTCTCGGACATCACGCCCGAGACGTTCTTCGCGATGCCGAAGCGGATGCAGGCGGATACGGTCTGGGATGCGCTGTTCGTTCGCAACACCCCCGTCTCGGAAGCGACGGTAGGAGTCCTGACCGTGCTCTCCTCACTCGGGCTGGATCCGAACCGGCGGGATCTCACCGAAGCTCGGGAGTACTACGACCATGTCAACCCGGCCGAGCACCTGGAGCGCGTGTTCGCCCTAAGCGGCGTTCGCTCGTTGGTGATGACCAACGACCCTCTGCATCCGGTGGAAGCACCCTTATGGCAGTCGGCAGAGCGGGATCCCCGTTTCCACGCCGCCCTTCGCATCGATCCGATCTTGAACTGGACGCCCGACGTCGCTGCTCACCTGCATGAGAAAGGCTATTCGGTCTACGACCCGCTCGACCATCACGGGCTGGAAGAGGTCCAACGGTTCTTCGCCGATTGGATCAAGACGATGTCGCCGCGCTACATGGCCGTTTCACTGCCGCCCTCGTTCGACTACCCGGAGGACTCGATCCGGGCGCGCATCCTGAAGGAGGCGGTGTTGCCCGCCTGCCACGCGCACGGGCTGCCGTTCGCGATGATGATCGGGGTGCGGAAGCAAGTCAACCCACGTCTCGCCGATGCGGGGGACAGCGTCGGCCTCTCGGACATGGCAGTGGTCGAACGGCTGTGCGAGGAGTTCCCCGAGAACAAATTCCTGTTGACCGTCCTCGCCCGGGAGAATCAGCATGCCCTGTGTGTGGCCGCTCGGAAGTTCGCAAACCTTCTGCCCTTCGGGTGCTGGTGGTTCATGAACAACCCATTGCTGGTCGAGGAAACCACGCGGATGCGACTCGAAATGCTCGGGACAAGCTTCGTCCCGCAACACTCGGACGCCCGAGTGCTGGATCAACTCATCTACAAGTGGCAGCACTCAAGACGCGACATCGCAACCGCGATGACTTCGCGATACGAAGCCCTGGAACGCGCCGGTCGGCGCGTTGAGGTAAGCGAGATCCGGGCCGATGCTAAGCGGTTGATGCACGACAACGCGGCTTCATGGATCGGAGCCCCGTCTCTCTAGCTAATGCCGGCACCGTTCAACATAGGCTCGCTGAATCTGATGCAGCGGCACTTCATCGCCGAAAAGCTGGCGGACGCGCCGGACAGCCGCGGCGACGTGTGGATCGACCTCCCGACCGACGCTACGGGACCCCAGAACTTCCTCCGCGCGCCCCACATCGGCGAAGGCTACTGGATCGCGGCCTACACAAAGGGCGTCTCGCCCCGGCAGATAAAGGACTGGATGGGGACGTGATCGGTGGCAGTGACGGCGCAGAATTGGAGTTGTCATCCCGAAGGATGTTTGTGCCGAGGGATCTGACCGTAGTCGCTGAGTGTTGGCAGTAGCACTCGGAGCCTAGCGTCAAGAACACCTTACGGTCGGCTCGGAATGACAAGCAACTACGCCAACAACTTCTGCGCGACCACGCCCTCAACATCCGTCAGCCGGAAATTTCGGCCCTGGAACTTGTAAGTCAGCTTCGTATGGTCGATCCCGAGGCAGTGCAGGATTGTCGCCTGTAGATCATGAACGTGGATCGGATCTTCGACCGAATTGAGGCCAAACTCGTCGGTCGCACCGACGATCGCGCCGCGCTTGATGCCGCCGCCCGCCATCCAGATCGTGAACGCCGTGCGAAGGTGATCTCGCCCCGCGTCCTCCTTGCTCGGCTTGCTCTGAGCCATGGGCTGGCGGCCGAACTCTCCGCCCCAAATGACCAGCGTGTCGTCGAGCAGACCACGCGACTTAAGGTCAAGAATCAATGCCGCCGAGCCCTGGTCGACTTCTTTGCATCGCTGAGGCAAGCCGGTCATCAGGTTCTGATCCCCGCCACCGTGGTGGTCCCATCCGCCGTGGTCGATCTGCACGAACCGCACGCCCCGCTCAATGAGACGCCGAGCGAGGAGGCAGTTGTTTGAGAAAGAAGACTTGCCCGGCTCGGTGCCGTACAGCTTGTGCATCGACTCCGGCTCCTTCGAGATGTCCATGACGTCGGGGACGCTGGTCTGCATCTTGTACGCCATCTCGTATGCCTCGATCCGGGTCGCGATCTCGGGGTCGCCGTAGTCGGCAAGTGAGCCGTGGTTGAGCTCCTTCAGCGCATCTAGCGTCTCGCGCCGAAGCTCGGAGTCCATCCCCTCGGGGTTGTTCAGGTAGAGCACAGGCTCGCCCGACGAGCGGAACGGGACACCTTGATACACGCTCGGCAGAAAGCCGCTGCCCCAGCAGACCGTGCCGCAGCGACCGGACTTGCCGCTAGTGAGCACGATGAAGCCGGGCATATCCTCGCACTCCGAGCCGAGGCCGTAGGTGACCCACGAGCCCATCGTCGGACGCCCAAACCTGGGCGACCCGGTGCTCAGAAGAAGCTGCGCGGGGACGTGGTTGATCTCGTTGGTGTGCATCGACCGCACGAACGTGACGTCGTCGACGACCTCGCGCAAATGGGGCAGAAGCTCGGAAATCCACATCCCGGATTGGCCGTACTGCTCAAAGTGCCAGGGGGATTGGAACACCTTCATGGTGTCCTTGTTGGTGAACGGTCCGAGGCGCAGTCCGGCGACGGCGGAGTCGGGGATCGATTGGCCATCAAGCTTCTTGAGAAGCGGCTTGTAGTCGAGCAGATCCGGCTGGGACGGTGCGCCGGTCATGTTCAGGAAGATCACCCGCTTCGCTTTCGGGGGGAAATGGGGCGACTTGGGTGCAAAGGGATCGTTTCGCAGGTGCCCAGGGGGAGCGGCGAGGCCCTGCTCGCTCATCAGCATGGCCAAGCCGACAGTGCCGATGATCGAAGCGCCGGACTTCTGGAGGAAGTGCCGTCGCGTGAGGGTCTTGAGTTGCTCGATCGGGTCCATGCGCGTGTCCATTGTGGTTCGTTTAGCTACAGGTAATCGTCTCGTCCAGGTTCAGCAGCACGTTGGCGACCACGACCCAGGCGGCGTTTTCGACCGTACGCATCTCCTTCTTATCGACTCCGGCGGCTTTCAGAAACTGGGTTGCCTTGGCGGGGTCTGCTTTGTACTTGGCGAGGGCCGCCTGATACACCTTCTTGATTAGGCCGATCTCCTGCTCGTTTGGCAAGCGCGAGGTGCAGGCTTGGAAGCCGTAGGCAATTGCCTTTTCCTGGGTCTTCGCCAGCGACATCCGCGTCCCGAGCGCACCCGCGCATTCCAGGAACAACGGGTCATTGAGGGTGTTCAGGGCCTGCAGGGGCGTGTTGGTGCGGCTGCGGTGGGCGGTGCAGGAATCCCGGCTCTTGAGGTCGAAGGTCATCGCCATCGGGAACGGCGCGGTGCGGCGCCAGTAGGTGTAGAGCCCACGTCGGTAGCGGTTCGGCCCGGTAGCGTTGACCCACCGCTCACGGGTGTCGTAGAAGCTGAAGCTGTTCTCCCAAATGCCCGGCGGCTGGGGCGGCATCACGCTCGGTCCCCCGATGGTTTCGGAGAGGCGTCCGCTTGCCCGCAAGGCGATGTCGCGAACCCCCTCGGCTTCCATCCGGAATCTCGGCCCGTGGGAGAGGAGGATGTTATAGGGGTCTTCCTTGGCAATCTCCGGCCGGACCCGCGAAGATTGGCGGTAGGTGGCGGAGGTGACGATCAGCTTGAGCATCGCCTTCATGTCCCACTTTCGGGTGATCATCTCGGAGGCGAGAAAGTCGAGAAGTTCGGGATGGCTGGGGGCATCGCCTTGAGATCCGAAGTCCTCCGGCGTGCCGACGAGGCCACGCCCAAAGCACTGCTCCCAGAGGCGGTTGATCTCGACCCGCGAGGTGAGCGGGTTCTTCGGATCGACCAGCCATCGGGCGAGGCCAAGGCGATCCTGACGATCGCAAGTTCCGCCGAGAACCTCTGGGGTGCCAGGAACAACGGGGTCGCCGGGAGTGCGGAAGTCGCCACGCTTTAGAATCCGGTTGGGACGAGGCTTGGCCGTGTTGCGCATCACCATGACCGTTGGGATCATCGCGTTGAGCTCATCTTGTCGCTTCCTGAGTTCGGCGGACTTGGCCTGCTGCTCAGCCAATTCGGGGCTTGAGGCGAGGTAGTAGGCCTGAAGAGCTTCAGTCTCCTTGGTAGTCCGCTGGGCCTCAGGCTTGTCGAGGATCGCCTGCTGCGCGGCGGTCGGTGGGATGGTTGCGGCAAGGGTTTCGTCCGACGTCACCGAGATTCGGAATCGACCCAGGTTGTGGTTCGGGTAGCGCGTTTGATGCTGGATTTCAACGACCAGCCGGTCCCCAGGCTTAGCCATATACATTCCATCGAGTTCGATCACGAGAGCGTGGCGAGTGCGGTTGGCAGGTTCGAATCCGGCGATCGCCCAGCCGAGGCCATCCCCATCTCGGATCGTTGAGTTAGGGTCAAAGTCTCCCTGAGAGAAGTCCGCGCGCGCCGACTTCAGGTTCAGTTTCCTCTCGATTCCATTTGCGTCGATAACCTTGGCGAACACACGACGCACGACAAAGTTGCCGTTGAAGTTTCGGCCCGAACTCCCTTCCGGGAGGCTAGGATCGGGGATCGCTTCAAGTCGGATGCCGTGGAGATCACCTTGCAGCGGAAAGGAAACCGTGTACCGATCGGCCTTCGGATCGGGCCCCGACGCAAGTATCGAGTTATCGGGCAGAACTTTGAGGTTCGCCCCTGCGGCTTTGGCCTCAGGAACTGGGACCTCCCAGGTTTGCCGCATCCCGAGATGGGCGAGTTCCTTGAGGAATCGCGGCTTTAGGATGGCTAACTCGTTGTTCACCACCGCTAGTCGCTTCCCGATCTCGTCCAGTTCCGCCTGCTGGGCTGCGGTCGGGACCGGCATCATCGGCGTCGCGTCGCGGCCGTTGTCGGCGGACTGGTTGAAGAACGCGAAGAAGCGGTAGTAGTCCTTCTGCGGCAGGGGATCGTATTTGTGGTCGTGGCACTGCGCGCAGGCCATGGTGGTCCCCATCCAGGTTGTCGCCGTAGCATCTACCCGGTCGATCACCGCAACGACGCGGAACTCCTCGGGGTCGATGCCGCCCTCGTCGTTGAGCATCGAGTTCCGATGGAAGCCGGTCGCAATCAGTTGGTCGCGCGTGGCGTTCGGCAGAAGGTCACCCGCGAGTTGGTCGATCGTGAACTGGTCAAACGGCTCGTTCCGGTTAAAGGCATTGATCACCCAGTCGCGCCAGAGCCACATCTGGCGAGGGAGATCCTTCTCGTAGCCGTTCGTGTCGGCGTAGCGGGCAAGGTCGAGCCAGGTTCGGGCCATCTTTTCGCCGTAATGCGGCGAAGCGAGGAGACGGTCAACATAACGATCGTAGGCGTCCGGCCGCTTGTCGGCGAGGAAGCGATCGAGTTCCTCGACGGTTGGGGGCAGGCCGGTAAGATCGAGCGAGGCCCGCCGGGCCAAGATCTCCCTTGGGGCTTCGGCGGATGGTTTGAGATTCTCTTTTTCGAGCCTCGCCAGCACAAACGCGTCGATTGGATTCCGGATCCAAGCTTTCTGTTTCACCATCGGAAGCGGCGACCGCTTTGGCGGATCGTAGGACCAGTGTCGTTTCCCGCCGGCTCCGGCGGCGAAAGACGCGCCCTGGTCGATCCAAAGGCGAATCTTGGCAATCTCAGAGTCGCTCAGCGGCGCGAAGCCCATCGGCATTCGCGGGCCGTCGCCTTGGCCGAGGATGCGCTGGACGATCAGACTGTCCGCACTCTTGCCGGAGATGAAGGCCAGACCACTCGTGCCGCCCTTGCGGAGGCCAGCGGCGGTGTCGAGGCGCAGGCCACCCGCCGGGGAGTCGGGGCCGTGGCAACTCCCGCACTTGGCTTTGAGGAGCGGCTGAATCTCGGTCGCGAAGTCAACCCTGATGAGTGAAGCCGGGGTTGCTGCAATGGCGGCAGCGATAATCCAAGGCAACGCCACGCCCGCCCATCTCCACTGACCACAAACTCCAAACGTGCGCATCCCTCGGCATTGTACGACTCCTGATGGCGACTCGGACAGAAGATATGTCCTATTCAACTCATATGCCTTATATGAAAAGGGCTGCCCAGAGAATCGATTCGGGGCAGAGGTGGTTTTTGCGGGGAATGCCGACAAATCGGCGGAACTTCCGGGCTGCAAGATAGTGTCAGCCGCCCTATACCGACGCTTCTCAAAGGAAGTTAGAAGACGGCAGTCCTACTCCAAACCCAGTACAGTTGCGGTTCCGAACAGCGGTTTGCCAAGCAAATCCATGATAGGATAATTGTGGATAACATTTCCGATTCTTTTTGATTTGTACTGGAGGGGATGAACTTGAATTCACGAAAAGCGCTCTTCGCGTTGGCTACTTTTGGCGTGCTCGCGGTCTCGGCGAACGCCGTCAACATCGTCAGTAACGGGAGCTTTGAGACAAGCGACTTCAGCGGCTGGACGCTCGTGGGAGACCCCCTGAACAACTTTGTTGACACTGGGTTTTCCAGTGACGGAACGTTTGCCGCGTGGTTGGGCGAAGTCGGCGGTACCGGCACCCTGAGCCAAACGATCGCGACCGTCGTGGGTCAGGCTTACACCTTCAGCTTCGACTTCGCCGGCGACGGGGACAGCCCCAGCAGTTTTGCCGCAGCGTTTGGCAGCAACACCGTTTTGTCGGTGGTCGACCCAGCTTTTGACCTCAATTACAACACGTACAGCTACAGCGTAACCGCGACTTCCGCGTTGACCAATGTGCAGTTCACGTTCCAGGACGACGCGTTCTATGTCAATTTGGATAACGTGCAGGTAAGTGCGCAAGCCGTTCCTGAGCCCGCGTCATTCGTAGCCCTTGGCATGGGTGCCGTTGCTCTCATTCGCCGTCGTCGCAAGGCGTAATCAAAAGAAGGACCGACATCTCATTGGGTCGGTCCTTTTTTTGCGCCGGAGGGAGCCCATGCAAACAGCTTGGGGCCCATTGCTGCCCAATTGGCATGCAAGTTAGGCGGTCCAGGCGAAAGGCTCGGCATCGGTTAGGATCGTGGCCTCCGTCTCCACCGACCGGTGGATGTATTCCGGCAGGGTGAAGCAGGCGTGGTGGAAACGCGGCGTGTAATACCGGTTCTCGACGCCTCGGGCCGCAAACCGCCGCACGATCTCCTCGGCGGTGAGGGCCATCGGGTCGTACTTCTTGCTGGCCAAGACAAAGCCCCACGGCTGGAAGAAGGTCGAGACGATGCCGTAGTAGCCGGCGACGTGCTCGAAGCAATCCATGCTCTCCAGCGTTTTGATGCAGCTCGCCATGCACGCGGGGTAATTCTCGTTGGCCGACCCCGCTTGCATCGCGAACACGCCGTCCTCGCCAAGCGCGTCGGCGGCGATCTGGAAGTATTCCTTGGTGAACAGGAACTGGGCGGGCCCGTCCTCGTGGGGGTTCGGGAGATCGCTCAGGATCACGTCGAACTTTTCGTGCTTGTTGTCCACCATCCACTGCCGGGCGTCAGTGTGGAGCAAAGTGGTGCGAGCGTCGTCGAACGCACCCTGGTGCCATTCCGGCATATGCTCCTTGACCATGTCGACGAGTTCCTTGTCGATATCGACCATCGTCGCCGCCGTGACGGTGTTGTGCTTGAGCGCCTCGCGCAGGGTCGCACCCTCACCACCGCCACAAACGAGCACCTTCCGAGGGTTCGGGTGAAGCGTCATGGCGGGCTGGCTCATGCACTCGTGGAACACGTACTCGTCCAGAATCGAAGTCTGGATGTTGTAGTCGAGAAACAGCGATTTCCCAAATCGGGGCACGGTGCAAATCTGATAGGTCTGGAACTCCGTCTTCCCTTCGAGGATCATTTTCTCGACGCGGTAGTGCCAGACGGCGGCGGACGTATGGGTTTCGGCAATGAACATGCCGGTTGCTTCAGCGGACATTAGGGCATAGTTTGACATCTACGGCGCAGTCGGTGAGAATTGCGCGTAGAAACCAGCACTTCGTCGCCATCTGCCGACACTAACTTTAACGCACATGAAAGTTCGCAACGCCCTCCTCGCCACCGCCCTGATCTTCTCTTGCCTCGGAGCCAAGAGCCAGGACGAGACGTTCACCCTGATCTGGAAACCCAAGACGGGGCAAGCGATTACCTACGGCATGACGATGGACGCCACTGCCGGCGGCGACAAGTCGACGTTCATGTTCGACATCAACCTGAAGGTCACCAAGGTCGCGGACAACGGCGACTACACGATCGAGACGGTGCAAAAGAACGCACGCGTAGTCGCCGGAGGCGAAGAGCACAAGCTTCCCGATCCCGATGACGCGAAGCCGACGGTCGAGACTTTCAACGCCAAGGGCGAGAAGATTTCCGAGGACAAAAAGAAGGCAGAGGAAGAGGAAGCCGACGAGACAAGCGCCCTGCTAGAGTCGGTCGGCGACTTTAAGGCCCCGGACAAGGCCGTGAAGAAGGGCGACACCTGGACGGAGGTGATCAAGGCCGACGAGAAGAAGAAGATCAAGGCGGCAAAGGTCAAGTACGAGGTCGTCGGGCGAGAGAAAGTTCTCGGATTCGATGCCTTGACCGTCTCCATGACCTACACCCAGAGCGAAGGAAGCAAGCCCGCGACCTACGACGGTACGATGTCATTCGACGTCTCAGACATGTCGCTGGTGCGCCTTTCCGCAAGTCTCCACGATGTCGCTGGTCCGGATGCGAATACTCCGGGTGAGATCAAGCTAAAAATGGAGCGGAATTAGAAGGGCAGAGAATCGTGAATCGTGAATCGTGAATCGTGAATCGTGAATCGTGAATCGTGAATCGTGAATCGTGAATCGTGAATCGTGAATCGTTGGATGGGATGTTCTATCTCCTCCCTTCGATTCACGATTCTCTATTTACGATTCTCCATTCTCCACTCTCCAGGGCTCAGTCGTCATCCACAAGCTCGCCGGCCATGTCGGCCTCGAACATCTCTTCCATTTCCTCGGACATGTCCTCGTCCATCGCTTTCCCCATCTCCTTCATCATCTCGCGCATCTGAGTGGGGCTGTCGGGTTCGCCCATGACTTCGAGATGGTCGGCGATCGCGTCGACCCGGTCGTCTTCGTTGCGGTGGCGGGCGAAGCGGCTGACGAGTTTGTTCGTCTCGCGGCTTCCGCAATGCGGGCAAGCTTCGGAATCCGGCTCGGCGGTCATGCCGATCAGCGCTGAGAATTTCTTACCGCAGGTCCGGCAGCGGTATTCGAAGACGGGCATCGCCGATTAGGTTACCGGTCTCGCCGGGTTCGGTATTCTGCTTCCCTTCCATGGCACGCGCGTCGACCTCCCGCACCGCAAAGAACCGCCCGCTGGGCAAGATCACCGTGATCTGCGGGTCGATGTTCGCCGGCAAGAGCGAGGAGCTAATCCGACTCGCGCGACGCGCGCTCTACGCACGAAAGAAGGTCCAAGTCTTCAAGCCGACGATCGACAATCGGTACGACGAATCGAACGTGGTGACCCACCTCGGGGTCGCGCATAACGCGGTCGCGGTTCGGTCGGTGCGTGACCTCTGCACCAAGATCGACGGGGACACCGAGATCGTGCTGATCGAAGAAGCACAGTTCTTCGATGAGAGCCTTGCTGACGTCGCGGTCAAGCTAGCTGATGAGGGACGCGAGGTGATCCTCGCCGGTCTGGATCAAGATTTCCGCCGAGAACCCTTCGGCCCGATGGGCCGCCTAATGGCGGTCGCCGACGAAGTTGTGAAGCTACGCGCAATCTGCATGAACTGTGGCCAGCCCGCCAGCCACACCTACCGCGTGATCGACGGCAAACCCGCCCACTGGGACGACCCAATCGTGCTCATCGGAGCGACCGAGGCCTACGAGGCTCGGTGTCGAAACTGCTACGCGATCACGCGAAAAAAGAAGCTGTATTGAGTATGGAGTATTGAGGGCAGACCTGTTTCCTTCTCAATACTCAATACTCTTCCTAGGCTCCTTCCCGCACAATCGTGATCTTGGCGTCGATCGGGAACGGCACGTTGGCGAACGGGAGCTTGCTGGCGGTGCCCTCGGTCTTGACCATGCTGAAGTCGGTCTTGCTGACCCAGATCGTCATCTCCGACGTGGCGTCGCCGCCACTGACGAGCTTCCCCGTCAGCTTGATTCGGAGAGTGTCGAACGTGCCGAGCTTCTCCTCGCCGTCCAGTTTGTACTCGAGGTGAGCGCCGACCTTTGCGTTGGCGTCGGTTGGAGCGATTTCGACCGTCCACGTGTCGCCGACCTTCACCGGCTTCCCCGGCAGGCGGAGGGACTTAAGGGTGTCTAAGGAGACGAATGAGGTCTTGGCCTGTTCCTCAACGTCCTTTCCAGTCAAATCCAACAGTTCATTGGAAGGCCCGTAGGTGTAGGTGATCTGGATGGTCGGGCCGTCCTGCGCGGTTCCGCCAACATCCAGCTTGGAGTCCGACCAAGTTTGGTCGAGCGTGTAGCCACCGGCTTCGGTGACCTTAGTGACCTTGTCCTCGGAGGCCGCCGTAAGTGTCGCGTCGATACCGCCCGCGTTTGCCTTGACGGTTAACTTGTACTTGATCGTATCGCCAACCTTGCTCGTGCGCTTGAGGCTGTACATGCCCACGGCAGCGGTTGGAGCGGTCGTCGTCTTCGCAGGGGTTTCGGCGGTTTGTGCGATCGACGCACCGTAGGAGGCGAGGAGAAGCAGGGCGGGTAAGAGCTTTCGGATCATGGGTTTCCTGGGTAAGGCGTTGGTAGATGTTCTTTACTCTACGCCTAGAGCGGGAGACTCTGTGGCGGCGAGCGCTTGCTGGATAAATTCTAAGAGGTTTCCGCCAGTAAAGATAAGACCCCTCACCCCGGCCGCCTCAGCGGCCATCGCGTCGCGCGGTTTGTCGCCGATCATAATCGCTTCGCTCGGCCGCAAACCGTGAGCGGCAAGAGCCTTGACGATCAGACCCGGCTTCGGTTTCCGGCAATCGCAGTCTCGCCGATACTCGTCCCTGCCTTCGGTCGGGTGATGCGGACAGACGTAAACGTCGTCGAGGTGGGCTCCGACTTCGCGCAACTGTTCCTGCATCAGCGCCATGAAGGCATCGAACTGGGCCATAGAGAAGATGCCGCGGGCAATCCCCGACTGGTTGGTAATGACGATCGCAAGGATGCTGCGGTCGTTGAGCAACTTAACCGCTTCTCGGGCGCCATCGACCCAATCAAACCGATCCTCGGTGGCGACATAAACATGATCGACATTGAGAACACCATCTCGGTCGAGCAGCACTGCGCGGATCACTTGCGCGCGGCCCACCCTTGCTCCGACAGATCGCACAGGATGTGGCCGATGATGATGTGCATCTCCTGAACCCGGGCAGTGACCGGGCTCTGGACACTGAGGATCAGATCGGCGAAGGCGCCGAGCCGTCCTTTCTGCTCGCCGGTCATGCCGATCACCTGAATCCCCAGTTCCTTGGCGCGTCGGGCGGCGCGGATCACGTTCTCGCTATTACCGCTCGTCGTGATCGCGATCAGGACGTCGTTTGGCTTTGCATGCGCTTCGACCTGGCGAGAGTAGATCTCTTCAAACCCGTAATCGTTGGCGATCGCAGTGACGGCGGTGGTGTTCGTGTGGAGGGCGATCGACGGGAGGCCACGCCGCTCAAGGAGGAACCGCCCGACCCACTCACCGGCAAGGTGCTGGGCGTCCGCCGCGGAGCCGCCGTTGCCGCAGAGGAGGATCGTGCCGCCCTTCAGAAGGCACTCGGTGAGAATCTCCGCCGCCTGCAAGATCAGAGGCTCCAGCTCGCGGGTGCGCTGCGCGACGTCGATGTGATCATCGAGGGTCGCGGCGACAGGGGTGGGCGTGGCGGGCATCGGCTCCTTCAGTTTAGCCGGTTTGAATCCGTTACCGAATGATCGTGCCGTCCACCGTGATCGCTATCCCCTTGCGAATCTTAACGGGATCACCGTGCGCGTTCTTGCCCGTCTCGCTGGACTCGAAGATGAGCGGCGTGAGGTTGGGTTCCTTGATATCGCCCTTGAACTTGCCCGCGCACGCATCGTTCATCGCATACCCATAGAGGCCACCTTGACCCAGAAGGTCGGGGCGGACGAGCTTCTTTTCGGCCTCGCCCTTATTGAGGTCGGCGGTCTGGAGGCGGGTGTCGATCGCGTCCATCCACCCGTTGCCCTCGGGGAAATGATCCTCGGAGTCGCTGTAAAGCAGCATCGCGGTACGCATCCTCCGCAAGTTCTCGATCGAGTTTCCAGAGTAGTCGTGGGTCTTAGTGTCCGCCGCCTGCTCCTGGTAGATCTTGATCGCCGTGAGTACGGCCCTACGCTGCTCGGGAAAGGCAACGGCGAGCACGCCGACGATCACGAGGGGAGTGATACAAACGATTGCCCACTTTCGACCTTTGCTCATAACGAAGATTATGCCTGGCGGCCAGTTCGCGCCCCCCATCCTTTGCCTCATCTCAATACTCAACACTCAATACTTTTCGGCTGGCTATCATAGAGACGTGCCTGCGCCCCCACGGATTCCCCTGATTCAAGCCCCGACGCCACTGCATAGGCTCGAACGGGCCTCCGTCGAGATGGGTGTGGACCTTTGGATCAAACGCGACGACTTAACCGGCTTCGCCATGGGAGGCAACAAGGGCCGCAAGCTCGAGTACCTGATGGCAGCGGCTCTGGCGAGCGGCGCAGACACGGTCGTCTCCTGTGGCTCTGCACAGTCAAACTTCGTGCGCCAACTCGGGGCGGCATGCGCGTGCGTGGGCCTCCACTGCGGGGCCGCCGTCATGAAGCTTCCCTACTCGGCGGATTCGGGCAAGCCCACGGGAGGGGCGATCTTTCCCGAGAACGGGAACGTAATCCTCGACCGCCTCGTCGGGATCGACCTTCGCATGCATCCCGACGGGACATGGGAGGAACTGGACGCAAGGGTGGAAGATCTGGAGTCGGAATACCGCGCCCAAGGCCGAACGGTGTACCGAATCCCGATTGGCGGGTCGAACTGGCTCGGGGCATACGCGTTCGAGCAAGCGGGCTACGAGATTCCGCCCGATTTCGACTGGATCGTATTCGCGAGCAGCAGCGGGAGCACCCAGACGGGCTTGGCGCGGGCATTCCACGGCTCGCCGACGCAGGTGCTCGGAATCGCGTGCGACCCCGAACCAGACATGGTCGAGGATTTTGCCGAGCTCGCCGAGGCTGTTCGCGCCGAGGTCGGAGGGCCGGCCTTGAACTCGACGGACTTCCTCTTCAACCTCGGGTTCGTCGGGCCGGGCTACGGCGTGCCGTCGGAAGATGGGAACGTGGCGATCACTTACTTGGCTCAGGCAGAGGGAATCTTCCTAGACCCGATCTACTCGGGCAAGGCGTTCGCAGGGTTGATCGCGCTTGCGAGTTCCGGAGCAGTGTCGGGCAAGGTGCTTTTCTGGCACACGGGCGGCACACCAGCGCTGTTCGCGTATCCGTCCTAGGCCGGGTGCCACGGTTTGTCCGGGATTGGAAATGTTTGATGACTTTCAATCGTTTCCCGGCAAGCCGTGTCTTGGAATTGCCACTTGGTGCGTAGGAGCACGGCTTGCCGGGAAGTGGCTCCGGCCTCACAATCAACTACAATCCCGGACAAACCGTGGCACCCAAAG
Organism: Fimbriimonadales bacterium; assembly: GCA_038216655.1. Lineage (GTDB taxonomy): Bacteria > Armatimonadota > Fimbriimonadia > Fimbriimonadales > Fimbriimonadaceae > JAFDWR01. The sequence goes on along the minus strand of JBBQPZ010000010.1, from coordinate 55,474 downwards.
ACCGATCCAGGACAGGCGACAATGCAGCATGGCAATCCTTCCGCTTAAGATGACGGAAAGGTGGGTCCGGATGACAACTACCGAGGCACGCTAAACGCGGCCGTCTCCGCCGGAGAACGGTAGTGCGGCGTAAGCGCCATGCGAATGAACCCGAACGCGGCGAACACGAACGCTCCGATGAGAATCCAGGTGGACCAGGGCCTGACCGACACGTCGAGTCTCCGACCCTGCACGAACCTTCCAATAGCAACAATCCCGGTGACCGTCAGGGCCAGATACAGAAACGGACCGAGCGGATGCGCGTGAAACGCCAACGGCAGATTGCCGTGGATGAAGGCCGAGAAGCTGGTGGTGAGTCCGCACCCGGGGCAAGGGCGGTCCCAGAAGAGAGCGCTGGGGCAGGGAGGCAACCCGAGTTGCTCGTGCGTGCCGTGGCCCGCGACTTCCGGCCTCAACACCGCTCCAAAGAGCGTAACGCCGACCCAGAGCATCCCGTACATCAACTGGCCGGCGAGCACGCGACGGGGCAGAGGGCGGGCGACGGTGTCCATGGCGCGTTAGTCGGTGGCGTGAGCCAGCGCACTCGGGATCACGCATTCGGGCTGGAGCATCGGTCCCTCCACCCTGGCGATCGAGAAGACGGTGCCCTTAGGATCGAGAAACGCGACGAGCCGAGCATCCGGGGGCGCGGGGCACGCTAAGGCGCGGCCCTCACGGACGTTGTGCACGTCGTTCTCGTCTAGCTGAATCATCGGCATCGGATCCAGAGCTTCCCGCAACGGCAACAGCAAGTCAGGCGAGATCTGGTCGAGCGGAATTCCCTGCTCGATCCGGAATTTGCCGACACGTGTTCGGTGCAGCGCACTCAAGTATGCGCCGGTTCCGATTGCTTGGCCAAGATCGTGGGCCAAAGTCCTAATATAGGTGCCCCCGGAGCATTCCACCCGCACTCGGATCTTCTCGCCCTCGTGCCAAAGCACCTCGATCGCGCCGATGTGGACGCGCCTCGGCGCGCGCTCGACTTCTTCGCCCGCCCGGGCGTACTTGTACATCGGCTTGCCTTTCACTTTGACCGCACTGTAGATTGGCGGGATCTGCTCAATCAACCCCATGAAAGCACCCTTAGCGGACTCGAAAAGCTCGAGTAAGTTGTGAGGGACGGGCTTCTCGTCGCGGGTCTCCCCCTCGGCGTCGTAGGTGTCGGTGCAACGCCCAAAGGTGACCTCGGCGATGTATTCCTTGGGTTCGAGCGGTAGATATTGCAGGAAACGCGTGGCAGGTCCCACAGCGATCACGAGCAGGCCCGAGCCGAGGGGGTCGAGGGTGCCCGCATGGCCAACGCGCTTGGTGCCGAACTTACGGCGGACCTGGTTGACGACGTCGTGCGAGGTCCCGCCGAGCGGCTTGTCGACTAGGAGGATGCCAAGCATGCCTTAAGCTCCGCGACCAGCCGATCCATGGAATCATCCTCAAAAGCGTCGAACGTCAGGCCCGCGGCGTTACGGTGACCACCACCGCCGAACTTGCGCGCGACCTCAGCCACGTCGTAGGTTCCGCGCGAGCGAAGCGAAACGCGTCCTCGTCCCTTTTTCGGCTCACGCACGAGCGCGGCGATGTCGACGGTGTCGATGGAAAGCAATTCGTTGACGAAGCCTTCGGTGTCCTCGTCCCGCGCGTGGGTGTGCTCGAAGTCCTCGAACTCAAGCTTCGACCAACACAGCCTGTTATCGCAGTCAAGCACCATCTTCTCCAGGCAGTAGCCAAGAAGACGTGCGCTGGAGAGCGGCTTGCGCTGGAAGATTTCCTCGCTGACTAGGTTGATGTCGCCGCCGTGCTCAAGCAGCATGGAGGCCAGGCTCAGGCTCTCCGGCGTGGTGTTTCGGAACCGGAACGAGCCGGTATCGGTGACGATGCCGGTGAGGAGGCAAGTCGCCATGTCGGGCGCGATTTCGACGCCGAGCGCTACCATCAGTTGGGCAAGAATCGCGGCCGTCGCGGGGGCCGTGGTATCCACGATGCGGACGTCCCCCGGCTGCTCGATCGGGATATGGTGGTCGATAAACATCGTCCGCGAACAACCGGCGAAGTAGGGCTGGGCATTTCCGAGGCGATCGAGGGAGTCGAGGTCGACCACGATGCCAAGGTCATGCTTCTCGTGCTTCGGAGCAAACTTGACGCGGGAGATGCCGGGCAGGAACTCCAAGTTTCGCGGCGGAACGTGGTGGTTGATGACCTCGTTCGGGATCTTGAGAGAGTCCAAGTAGTGGGAAACCGCAAGGGCACTTCCGAGGGCATCGCCATCGGGATTAAGGTGGGTTCCGATGAGAACGCTTCCCGCCGACTGAATCTCGTGGAGAAACGTCGGCGCCATTTGGCCCGCGATGCTCATGGATTAGACATTGTACCTCTTGATGGCGTTGGGCGTTGGCGGTGGGGCTGGTGACCGTCTGTTCCCTCACAACGCCTGATGCTCATCGCGGGTCACGCCGGCGTACCCTTCGACAAAGCAAGCGCCGCCATCGCGCGCATCCCGACCTCGATCGCGTCGTCGTTGAAATCGAACTCCGGTGCGTGCAAATTCGGATACGAGTTCGCCCCCTTCGGCAAAATCCCAAGCCAGTAGAAGCATGCGGGGGCGTGGTCGCCGTAGAAGCTGAAGTCTTCCGCACCCATGACGGGGGCCACGTCCGGGGCGAGGCCCCCAGGAAGCGCTTCGCTGGCCACGCGCCGGAAGCGGTCGGCGGCACCTGCGTCGTTGCGGGTGACGGGATAGCCGCCTAGGAATTGAACTTCGGCGGTGGCTCCCAGCGCGGAGGCAATCCCCATGGCAATCTCGGTAACGCGGCGCTCGCCGTAGGTGCGGGTCTCGGCAAGAAGCGTGCGCAACGTTCCGTGGAGCTCGACGGTGTCGGGGATGACGTTGTGGGCGGAGCCGGCGTGGAACTCGCCGATCGTGACGACGATGGAATCGAGCGGGTTCACGCCGCGGGAGGCGATCGTCTGGAGGGCGACCACGATCTGACTGGCGACGACGATGGGGTCGATCCCGGTGTGGGGCATGGCGGCATGACCGCCGCGGCCGGTGACGGTGATGCGGAATTCGTCGGCGGAAGCCATCATCGAGCCCGTTCGGGTCCCAACCTGCCCCACGAGCAAACCTGGGTAGCCGTGCAGACCGAAGATGATGTCAGCACGCTTCCCAAGGACGGTGCCCGCGAGGGCACCATCTTCGCACATGCGTCGTCCGCCCGCCCCGCCTTCCTCGGCGGGTTGGAAGATGAAGAGCAGGTTGTTCGGGCGCTCGGGGAGCTTGCTAAGGACCCGCGCCGTGCCGATCATGATCGAGGTGTGGCCGTCGTGCCCGCACGCGTGCATCACGCCGTCGTTCGTGGAGGCGTAGGAGGCACCGGTTTTCTCTTTGATCGGGAGCGCATCCATATCCGCGCGCAAGGCGACCGTCGGGGCGTTCTCGACCGTCGCAGGGAGGTAGGCAAGAACGCCAGTGCCGAGGGCGAGGCCGCCGATGTGCTCGATGCCCGCCTCGGTGAGTTCGCGCTTGACCACGCCGCTCGTTCTGAACTCTTGGTAGCCGAGTTCGGGGTGCGCGTGGAGGTCGTGGCGAATGTCGCGGATACGGGGGAGATCGGCGCTGATCAGTTCGTCGACAGTCGGCATGGAGGGAGGTTACCTTCTGCCTATCGAAGGTGGAATCGTTCTGTCACCCAGGTGCGTCGTTGGAGAAGAGATGTCACTTGATCCGTATCTCATCGCCCGCGCGGCGGTCAGCGCGTTCTTCGCGATCCTTTTTCTCCAGTCGGGGATGGATAAGGTGACGGACTGGCGCGGGAATCTTGGGTGGCTGACCGGGCACTTTGAGAAGTCGCCTTTGCGCGGGATGGTGCCGATGTTGCTCGGGACGATGACCCTCTTCGAGCTGGCGACCGGCTTCGCTTCTGCAGTCGGGGCGGTGGCGGTGGTGACAAGCGGTCCGGCATGGGTGGCGACTCTCGGGCTCGGACTGGCTTCAGTGAGCCTACTGATGCTGTTCTTCGGCCAGCGCGTGGCCAAGGACTACCCAGGCGCGGCGACGATCGCGACCTACTTTGCGGTGGCGCTCATCGGGCTGATGATCCCGGCGACTCCGGGAGTGCGCTGGTAAACCTGGCCACTGGACACTCAGTGATTTTACCGAAGTCTTCCAGAGGACGGGCCCTTAGCGAGAAGCTCATTTGGCGCGTCACCCGAACAGCTGACCGCCATCGATTCTGATGGCGGCCGTGCCGCCAACAGTTAACTGTTACCTTGCCATCCGGGAATACGCGCAGCTTTGAGTTCACCGCGCAGGCAGCTAGTTATGGTGAGCCACCTCCAATGGATCTGCAACTTCGCGTTTGCGCTTGACTAAATCCCTCGTCCAATTGCTCGCTACTTCAGTCAATTGATGGCCACTAAGAGTGCCGTGCTCCATGTCGATGTCGTAAAGTTTAGCGATACCGAACCTCTCGAGTTTTGTCCTATCAGCTTCAAGGCCGTCTAAATGTGATTGAATCATCCGATTCACGGAAAATGGTTTCCCCGCACGAACGTAGCCGTCCAAACTCCATGCATTCAGGACAACATTGGACACAACACCCTTTGGGCCGTCCGGAGTTGCCCAAAGAGAAATGTTGATTTGGCTCTTGTGGCCAGCCTCATCAACCAGATCAATCCAAGCGACTGCCTCGACACCATCCTGATAGACTCTGCTATGCACTCTACCGATCCGATGGTACCCACGCAATCGCGGCCTCAAGACCGCTCGATCCAAGTCTGACCAAGACTCTGAGCTGAGTTTGTTTTCTTTGATCTCTTGCGGAAAGGCGTACTCCATAACGGTCCTCGCGTCGCCAAGCCAGATCGCTGTCACCGCTCGTTCCGCATCTTCCGATATGGTGCGTCTATTACAGGAGAGATACAAACCTGCGCCACATACGAGCCACGACATGAAAACAACGGATACCAGCAGCTTCCTATTTAAAACCATCAGGCTAGCCTCCGGTAGCTGAGCACCGGAGAAGTGTCGTCGAATTCTGCGAATCGGTAAGGCAATACGATTCCGGAGAGGTGAGCTGCTGCACACCACGTCCAACTTGGCCACTACAGCCCGTGCTCCACCAAATACAGCGACAGCAATAGGCATCCGCGGTCTGACAAGCGTAATGATAGGCGCCAGTTTCAGTAATATTTCCGCAATCCAGATTCGTGCACCCACCTGAATAGCTAAAAAATGTACTAGGCGGGCCATAATTGCATTGGGAATAGGCGAAAGCAGCGACCAAGCATGCGTATAGGCTAATGATATACTTTGTAATGTTCATATTGTCTGTTCTGTCTATGTGTCAGTTCTCCCAGAACGCATAGGATCCGGGGCTTCCGGTGGCTCTTCTCTTGGTGACTCCGCCATCCAAGCGAAGACCCAGTGATAGTTGCGGTTCAAATATGAATGTATTGGGCGGCATTCCCGGGTTTTGAGTCGTGTCAACTACGACAATTGATTGTTCTTGCATCTTCTCGTAGTGCGCTTTCCAGCCATCCTCTGTTTCAGTAGGGATGTGAGGAACCATATACGTGTATACGTCAGGAGCGAGCTTCCCGAAGTTTTCACCTCCAGTTCGAAATAACTCGTCCGGCAAATGTTGACTCTTAGCGAGGGCGAAGAGAGAAGGTGGCAACCCTAGAGACGAGACCTCGTCAGATGAAGCGCTACTTGATGCTTCCCACTCTCCACGGTACAGGGACATCGAAATACCAATTTGCCGAAGATTTGACTCGGATCGGGCTATTTTTGCCGAATGTTTGACGCTGTTGTACACTGGGACAGAAAGTGCCCCAAGGATCGTGATTATCGTTACAACCGCAAGCGTCTCAATTATAGTCATCGCTCTTGATGTATTCATGGTTCGCTCTCTACTTGCCCATTGCAGCCTGGAGGAAGGTGCGGTCGGACTCTTCCTTTTGAATATACGAAAGTCTGCCTTTTGATGAGACGCAGGACTTGCCCAGCCATGTCGCGTTCAGCTTCTTGGCCAACGACCCCTGCTCGTCAGAGATAATTCTAATGTTCTTCGAATATGACCGCAACGCTCGGGGGATCTCATCCTGTGGTGACTGGAAGAAGAGGATGACTTCGTCAAACCGTTCAAAGGGCAGCTTATGGAAGTCCACTTGATGAAGGGAGCAGCTTGTGCATACTCCTCCATATACGATTAAGTTGGTGCCTAATTGGTCGATCCGCCGTCCATTCATGTCGGTCATTGGTAATTCTATTGGTGACCCGAGAGCCGGATCAGCAGTAGAAGTTGCGGGCAACGGGGTTTGATGTTGGACGTTCGGTCGCTTGGATTGCTGGAGAGAGGCATAGGCGAAAGCTGAAGTCGCTGCAATAAGTCCTATAACAATCCAAATATCCCTTGGCATAAGCAACTATATGCTAGATTTGCTTCCAGGGGGGGGGGGCTCAGGGGAAAACCTAGTATAAATACCTGACATGTTGGCTTGGTGGGTCTATCTACGAGCCCTCGTTTGCGGCTACTACCCCATCGCCGCTCTTGGCTGTTTGAACCCATCTCGCGATATCATAACCGCTTGCTGCGACGATCAGTTTCACTCAGCATCGGGTCTAGCCTCGACCCCTGAGCGAGCAACATCATTCAACCAACTGACCTCAGACCGGGCAGAGGCATCGGCTCTTCGAACCCCGAACAACAATCGCCGTCCAACAAGTTGACAAATCTCGGGCCCGAGGCGTAAAGGCGTGACACGCAATAACCAGAACTCAGACTCAGACGTTGCCGGATTGCCAACGTGGGTAAGTATGTTGTGTGTGAGTGAAACGTGGACCTTGGCCTAAGGCAGGAACACCAATCACTAGACCGGCGCCATTCAAGCCCATTGCCGCTTCCGCGCGTTATCATGAATACATGCTGCGCCGATCCATTTCTTTCCTGCTCATCGCTACTCTGACCGTCACCGCGTTGGCGACGGGGTCGAACTACCCGAACAAGGTCACCAAGACGATCTACGCCACGAGTGATCTCTTCGGTAAGAAGGCTCCCGCCCTCGAAGTTGAGAGCTGGCTCTCCGGCGCCAAGCCGACAACGGAAGGCAAGATCCTCGTGATCGACTTCTGGGCGACCTGGTGCGGGCCATGCCGGGCGACCATTCCCGAGCTGGGTGACTGGGCGAAGAAGTTCTCCAAGGACATCGTCGTGATTGGAATCAGCGACGAGAAGCCGGAAGTCGTGAAGGCATTCATGGAGAAGACTCCGATGCCATACAACGTGGCGATCGACCCGTCAAGGAAGATGTCCAAGATCGTCGGCGTGCAGGGGATCCCGCACGTCCTCGTGGTCACGCCGGACGGCATCGTCCGCTGGCAGGGCTTCCCACTCGACCCGAAGGACAAGTTGACCGACGAGACGCTTCAGCAGATTATCGACGCCTACAAGGCAGGCGTTCGGTGATCCTCGGCCTGGCCGCCGCCCTCGTCATCTCGGGCAAGCCCTACGTGACCCACCACTGGGGCACGAAGGTGGACAAGAAGTACGAGATCTCGGTCGACTTCCCAACCTTCCACGGCACCTCTCCACTGGTGAGACTCGCCAATCGAACGGTAAGTGTCGAGCTTCAAAAGGCGAAGGACTTCGTCGTCTTCACCAAGAAGGAGCAGAAAGAGAATCCCGGGTTCGGGGCGGGCTACGACTATGAATCCGGGTTCAGCGTCTCCACCTTCCGTTCCGACCTCATTTCCCTCTCGTTCGGCATCAATTCGTACGAGGGCGGCGCCCACGGGTCAAACACGTCGCGGCCCTATAACTTTGGCACCGTGCACGGCGCGGCCAAACGGCTGAAACTGCAGGACCTGTTCAAGACCGGTCTCAAAGGGCGGGAGATCGTGTCGAAGATCGTTATGGCCAAACTGGCCAAGGACGATCGGGCGCAGTGGGTCGCCGACGGAACCGTCAAGGCCCTCGACGGCGAGACGTGCGAAGCGTTTGTCATCTCTGCCAAGGGGCTGGAATACACGTTTGATCAGTACGTGATGGGCTCGTACGCGGTGGGACCGGTGGATTGCATCGTGTCGTTTGCCGAGCTCAGAGGGCAATTGGACCCAGGGGGGCCTCTGCGCTCGTTCCTGCGGGGCCGCTAGAATAGGGAGTGAGCGGAACGGGCGGGAGATTTTATGATGAAGACGAGGCGGAGGCGATTCTCCGCCTCGCCGCTCGTGACTCTGGCGGGCAGATGGATCGTGAGCGTCTGCTCTCGATGGCGTCTGAACTCGGGATAACCCCTGAGGCCGTTGAGCGGGCGGAGAAGCAACTCGCCAGCCAGAAGGGAGCCGAGGCGGCCAAGGTTGCGGAGGAGAAAGATCGTAAGGAATTCCGCGAGCACCGACGGCGGGAAACGTGGAACGCGCTCGGTTCGTTCTTCTCCGTAAACGGCCTCATGATCGGCATTTGGTGGTTCACCGGCGCGGGCTACTTCTGGCCGATGTGGGTGATCTTCGGGATGGGATTCGCGCCGTTATCACAGCTCAACCGCGGGTCGGAGCGCGACTTCCAGCGCTGGCGCAAGCGTCGTGATCGCCGCTTGGTGGGGCCTGCGGAGCCCGCCCAGATCCGGGATGTGCTGGAAGACCTGGCACTAAGGCCCGACCTGGAATCGAGCAAGCTCTTGGTGATCAAGGAACTACGTCAGCGAACCGGCTTAACCCTGGTGGAGGCGAAGAACGAGGTCGACCGCTACTCCGCCGAGCACGGCGATATCTGGTAGTTGCCCTTCCCGCTCGGAACCTAATAGACTGGCTTTGTGAAGACGCTCTTTGCTTCCTTCCTGCTTTTCGCGATGACCTGCCTCGCCCTCGCGGGCCCCGTCCGTGACCTACCCAAGAGCGACGCCAACCGCAAGAAGGTGCTTGACCTGCTTCGGCCCAAGATCGAGAAGGACCTCGGCCAGAAGGTGATCTTCACGGTAAGCCGCGCCTCACAGCAGGACGGGTTCGTGTTCGTGATGTTCTCGCCCATGCGCGCCAATGGCAAACCGATCGACTACCTGAAGACCAAGTACGCAGCCGCCAAGCGGGCAGGCGCGTTCGACAACGGCGGCGTCGCGCTGTTTCGGAAGTCGGGCGGGAGTTGGAAGATGCTCGATTGGACATTCGGCCGCACCGACGTAGGCTACGTCGAGTGGCCGGAGAAGTACCACTGCACAAAAGAGCTGCTCGGTATGACGGGCTAGTGCTTTTTGAATTCACGCCCTGACGATCCTTCTTCGATCATTGCGGGACTTGGCATCGATTCAGTTCGACCTTTGCGATTAGCTACTCGCGCCCAGGCTCGCGAATACAAAGTGCGGCCGGGGCCATGCACTCCATAAAAGGATCAATTTCCGCTCGTTGTCGTCCTACACCAGGCGTTGTGTCTTGGAAGTCTTGAGACTCTCGCCGAAAGGAGATTGACAATGAATGCGATGAGAACGATCTTAACTGCGGCATCTTTGATGCTGGCCGCGGCGGTGATCGCCCAGGTGCGAGTGACCGTTGACGGCACCCCTGTCCAATTTAACGACCAGCAACCCATCCAATCCAACGACCATGTGCTCGTGCCGCTACGCGGCGTATTCGAGCAGATGGGGGCAACGGTGATGTGGAATCCGGATACCCAGACGGTAACCGCGCGCAAGGATAACCGCCGAATTCGGCTTCGCATCGGAAGTCGCAATGCGACGGTCGACGGCCGCACCGTCAGCATGGACGTCGCCCCCGCGGTCATGGGTGGGAGCACCATGGTTCCGCTCCGTTTCATCAGTGAAGCGTTGGGCGCGACGGTGGACTGGCGAGGCTACGACGAGACAGTTCTGATCTCCACCAGTGGAGAAGATAGGACCGGCATCGTGCCTCGGCAACCGCGCACCGACAACAGTGGCCGCGTCGACCGCCCCGTCCGTGTCACCCGAAGCATGGTCACGCTGGAACGCGCGACCGTCATTCCGGTTCGGCTTGACGATCGAATCAGCTCCGCCAACGCCCGTAAGGGTGACGTGTTCCGCGTCACGGTTCGCCGCGAAGACCAGCAGTCGCTTGGCCTTCCGCAGGGCACCACGCTGGATGGCTACGTAGCCGACGTCCACCGTTACGACGGCAAGCACGCTGGCATGGTTGAACTGAAGTTCAACAAGATGCAGGTTCCGAACCAGCGCGCCGTCGCGATCGACGGAACGTTAATCAGCCTGGATAACAATAGCGTTGGCCGACGCGACAACGGCCGCCTCGTCGCCAAGGGCAACGCCAAAGACAACCGCGGCGTCTACGCCGGCTACGGTGCGGGAGCGGGGTTCATCCTCGGCCTCCTGACCAAGCGGCCGATCGAAGACGCGATCTTGGGCGGTTTGCTTGGACTTGGTGCGGGTGAGCTCGAACGCCGCAACCAGAAGCCGAGCGAAGTCACGCTTGAGCCGGGAACCGAGTTTGGCGTTCGTCTCAACCAGCCGGTTGAGTTTACGCTTCGCCAATAATCGATAGCCCGCAAATCCGGAAGGTCGCTCCCTTGTTGGGTTCGCCTTCCGGAATCAACACGCCTCCGTGCCGCACCACCGCGCGTTGCACGAGGGCCAATCCCATGCCCGTGCCCGCGTATTCGTTCGCGTTGAGTTGCTCAAGCGGGAACATGATCCGCGCGGCTTGTTTGGGCTCAAAGCCGATCCCGTCGTCGCTGTAAGAAAGCTCTCCGTCGCGGACGTGAAGACCTACGTGCTTGCCTCCGAATTTGACCGCATTGTCGAACAGTTCGGCGCAGATGAGCCTCCAGAGCGCCGCGTCCCCGTGGATGCGGATCCCCTCGGCGATGTCGAAGTCCACTTCCGGGTGCCCCCGTCCGATTTCAACGGCGACCTCACCCGCAAGTTCCGTCAGATCAAAGTCGGCCGGGTGCATTTCCTGCCGAGCTAACCGCGAGTAACGCAGGAGCGAATCGATCAAACCGGACATCGTTTGAGCGGCCCGCTTGATGCGCTTGAGCTCATCTAGAGCCTCGGCATTGAGATGCTCCGCGTGGTCCTCCTCCATGATCATCGCCGCCCCGAGAATGGTCCGAAGGGGACCGCGAAAGTCGTGGGAGACGGAGTAGGCGAAACCGTCCAATTCCTTCTCCGCGGCAAGCGCGCGGCGCGCGGCATCCGATTGTAGGTTTGTAGGTTTCGACATGGGCGACAGGTTGTGCATTATATCTGTCGTACGGGCACTGGTACCCTTTGCCCGATGATCTCGCTAACGGGCAAACGGCTGTCCCTCGAGCAGATCGACGAAGTGGCGCATCGGCACCCGACCGTCGAGATCTCCTCCGATTCCTACGCCCGAATGGCGGCATCTCGCCGGGTGGTCGAGCAAATCATCGAACGCGGCGATGTGGTCTACGGAGTCAACACAGGATTTGGGAAGTTGTCCGATGTCCACGTCCCTCCCACTTCGCTGAAGACCTTGCAGACCAACCTAGTGCGAAGCCACTGTTGCGGCCTCGGCTCCCCGCTATCAGAGCCGGAAACCCGGGCAATGATGCTGCTGCGAGCGAATGTCTTGGCGATCGGGACAAGCGGCGCACGACCCCTCGTCGCCGAGCGGCTGGTGGAGATGCTGAATGCGGGAGTCTTGCCACTCATTCCCGAGAAGGGTTCGGTCGGCGCAAGCGGCGATCTCGCCCCGTTGGCCCACTTGGCGCTCGGAATGATCGGGGAGGGCGACGCGCGTTACGGCGGCTCGGTCATGAGTTCGCTGGAGGCGCTACGGCAGGCGAACCTGTCCCCCCTGGAGCTTGAGGCCAAGGAAGGGCTGGCGCTCTTGAACGGGACGCAGGCGATGGGTGCGGTGGGCGGCTTGTCGCTGCTGCGCGCGCTGCGGGTCTGCGCGAGCGCGGACGTGGCGGGTGCGATGTCGCTTGAAGCGCTCATGGGGACGCCGGTGGCGTTCGATGCCCGGATTCATGCGGCGCGGCCCCATCCCGGGCAAATCGAGGTCGCTGCGCGACTTCGCAGCCTGCTCGAAGGCAGCGAGATTCGGGAGTCGCACCGTAACGACGACCCGCGCGTGCAGGACGCCTATTCGCTTCGGTGCATGCCCCAAGTGCACGGCGCCGCGCGCGGCGCTTTGGCGCATGTGCGCGAGGTGCTGGAGATCGAAACCGGGAGCGCGACGGACAACCCCTTGGTGTTCGTGGATACGGAAGAGGTGTTAAGCGGCGGCAATTTCCACGGTGCGCCGTTGGCGTTGGCCCTGGACTACGCGGCGATCGCCTTGACCGACCTCGCGAGCATCTCCGAACGGCGGCTGGACCGGTTGATCAACCCGGATATCAACGAGCACCTGCCCGCGTTTCTGACTTCGCACCCGGGTACGGGAAGCGGGTTCATGATCGCCCACGTGGCGGCGGTGGCGTTGCTCAACGAGATGAAGGTCTTGGCGCATCCCTCCTCGGTCGACAGTTTGCCCACCTCGGGCGGGAAGGAGGACCACGTCTCGATGGGAATGACCGGGGCGTTGAAGCTGCGAACGATCGTCGAGAACGCGGAGCGTTGTATCGCGATCGAACTCATCGCGGCGGCGGAGGGATTGGAGTATCGACGCCCGTTGCGGGCGGGAGTCGGCGTCTGTCGGGCTTACGACCGGCTACGCGGAATGGTGCCCCGGTTGGATGAGGACCGCGTGCTCGGGCCGGAGATCCAGCGAGTTGCGGATGCGGTTGGGCGGGGCGAGTTCGCTTCTTAGTGGTAGTGGTAGTGGTAGTGGCAGGGCAGAGTAGTCATCCTGAGGGAGCCGTTGCGACATCGAGGGATGGTAACCGCCTTATGTCCGCTACCCATTGAAATCCAGGCCCTGGAGGACGATCAAGAGACGATGACGGTCGGGTTCCTCCACTCCGCCGCGTCCGCACTTGGTTAATGACCTGCAAGCAAGTGAGCGGCGTCGGTCGGAATGACAACTCCAACTCCAACTCCAACTCTGCCACTGCCACTCCAAAAGGTAGCCTTCACGCCATGCCCACCGAACGGTTCGATGAGAACATTCAGACTGACTTCCGGTCACGGCTCGACTACGGCGGATATCTGCATCTGGAGAAGCTCCTCTCCGCCCAAGAGCCGCTTTCGAGCCCGGAGCATCACGACGAACAACTGTTCATCATCCAGCATCAGACCTCTGAGCTTTGGATGAAGCTGACCATTCACGAGCTTCAGGCGGCGGTCAATCACGTCCGTGAGGACTCGCTGGAGTCTTGCTTCAAGATCCTGGCACGGGTGAAGCAGATCCAGCGGATGTTGTTCGAGCAGTGGGCGGTGCTTGAGACGCTCACCCCTAGCGAGTACGCAGAGTTTCGGGGCGTGCTGGGGAATGCCAGCGGACTGCAGTCGTTCCAGTTCCGGATGATCGAGTTCTTGTACGGCAACAAGGACGCCAAGGCGCTCGGCGTTTTCAAACACCACCCGCTGATTCATGCCGAACTCGAACGGCTGTTGAATGCGCCGAGCCTGTACGATGAGTTCCTGCGCTATCTCGCTCGGCACGGTTTCGCGGTGCCGGAGGGCGCGATCGAGCGTGACTGGTCGACCAAGTACGTCGGCGACCCGGCGGTGGTTGCCGTGTTCCATCAGATCTACACCAGTCCGAAGCAGTATTGGGCCGAGTACGAGATGGCGGAAAAGCTCGTTGACGTCGAAGAGGGATTCGCCTTATGGAGGTTTCGACACATCCTCACCGTAGAGCGGATCATCGGGTTCAAACGCGGCACCGGCGGCAGTTCGGGGGTCGGCTTCCTGCGGGCGGGTTTAGATCAGCGCCTGTTCCCGGACATCTGGGACGTTCGCACCGTGATCGGTTCCTAGCCCACTGGCGGACCCGGACGCGCGAAATCGCACGCGATTAGACCGGAGTGTTCCCGGATTCGTCTGGCCCGCGTCTTTACTCGATGTGAGGTGGCTTTAATTTGCTGACTAGGATTTCGCTTTTGTTTGTCGTCATCGCGGCGCTTTGCGCGGGGGCATTTACCCTTGGTGGTGCCGCAGGGATCCAGAGGGACTCTGGCGGAATTCCCGCCGAGCATCCCATTGCCCTTGCCTTGCGTTTCCGCCAGGAGCTGGCCCTTACCGCCGATCAGGCGGCCAAGCTGGAGCAGCTCCGAGTCGCCATGGCTCAGGAGTTCGCGCCCCTTCGGGAGCAAATGGAATCGCTCCAGCGCCGAATGGAAGAACTGCGCCATAGCGAGAAAGAGGATTCGGACGCCGCAAAAGCGCTCCAACAAGAGGGCGAAACGCTTGGTGCGACGATCAAGCCGATGCTGGTACGTTACGCCCAGCCCGTTGGTGAGATGCTCACCCCCGAGCAACGTGAAAAGCTCATGCGGCTCTCTGAGGCGCACGGCCAGCAGGGTGACCCGCGGGAGTTCTTGCTGATGTTCATGATGCAGGCGCGAGAGCAACTCGGGATCACTCCACAGCAGTTCACGAAGCTGCAATTCCTGCAGGCGGATTTCATCCGAACGTTCGCCCCCATGCGGGAGCAGATGGAACTGATGCAAATGGAGGCTCAGAAGTCCGAACATCAGCCTTCGCCCGAACGGGGAGCCCAGGAGGTGCAGCAGGCAGTTGCTCGGCAGCGTGCTTTCAATATGCAAGCCCTCCAAATTAGAGTGAAGGGTCTTCAGGTCCAATTCTCGGAGCGAGCCATGAAGGTGCTTGAATCCGGACAGCGAGCAAAACTCGCGGAGTCATTGGGTGGAGAGCGTCGCACTGGGCCAATCGGAAGATAGAACCCGAGACAGGGAGCTTGCGCGCCGTTGCGCGGCAGGGGATGAGAGTGCCCTGCGGGAGATCCTCGAGGACCACGAGCCTCGGCTACGCAAGCTCCTCTATCGCAATCTGGGGAGCCTTGAAGATGCCGAGGAGCTCGCGGGGACGACCCTCTTGAAGTTCTGGCGCTCCGCGCGGGGATTTCGAGGAGCTTGTTCGCTCAAGTCCTACCTCACGCGGATTGCCCTGAACCTCGGCCGAGATCAGGCCCGTAGGCGCCGGGAGACGGTGCCAGTCGGGGCCGACCCAAAGGTGGCCGAAGAGCATCCTTACTTGGAGAAGATCCGTATGGGACTGCTCCGACTCGGACCTGAGGACCGGGAATTGCTAACTCTGTATTACCTTGAAGAGTGGGATTATGGCGAAATCGGCGACAGCCTTGGCATCACCTACGACGTCATTCGGACTCGGCTGGTCCGGGCTCGCAAGCGACTTCGCCAGATCGTGGAGGAACAGAATTGACCGACGAGCAATTTGACGACTTGGCCCGATCCGCCCTGAGCTACGAAGCCGGGCTCCCCCGTGAAGGGGTTTGGCAACAAGCCAAGCCCATGCGGGAGTCGTGGCTACCGACGGTGCGCGAGATCCTGCTTTGCGGGGCGATCGGCGCCTTAGCCCTCCTTGTCGTGGGAGTTCGAATCGAGCGAGGTCCCTTGCCAGAAAGGAAGCAGAATCCGGTCATCCGAGCTGCGATGCACGACGAAACCCACTCGGCGCTCGTCTCAGTGACTCGGATTCCGGGCTTGGGTTAAGGAGCGAGCACCGGCCTCTAACGAGCCAATCAAGGCCTGTTGCTGGTCACGCTTGATGGCGTCTTCGGCAGAGGAGCCCCATCGGAGCTAAGCCCAACAGCGCCAGCACGGGGGCCGGTTCCGGAGTCGCCTGGTAGGTGATCGTGCCCCAACACGAGAGCGGTCCTCCCTCATTGAACTGTTGAAAGGAGGCATCGAAGTTGTCGAGTACCCAATTGCCGTTATCCGGGTGGAAGTTGATGGAATGGATCGTGAAGCTTCCGGTGAGCACGTTGTTACCTCGCCCATCGAAGGAGACGTCGAGACCCGGATGACCCGACGACGCAAACGGGGCGCGCTCAGCGTTAACGTAGGTTCCAGCTACGAGGGGAGTCCCGAGTTGATTCGTACCGAATTGCGCAAGCAAGAACCCGGTGCTGGACAGGTCGATCGGGACGGCATATAGTCCGAGGCTATCTGGCCCGACGCCATGAGAATCGCCGAGCCCCGCGAACAGAGTGTTCGTGTTTTGGGTGGTGTAGAGGATGTCCCAATCCTGTCCCTGACTCACCCACTCATCGAGGTCGCCGTGAAGCGTGAAGTGTAACGAGTCGGAGAAGCAAACGGCCGACATCAATCCCATAAGGGACATTAATATGTACTTGCTCATGGCTCCAATATACTATCCGATCTTCAAGTGCGATGTAACCAAAATATTCTACACGACTGAAATTCCGCTCCCAGTTGCCTCCTGAAAGAAGCAAACCGGGAAAGTTCAATGCTTTCGACCGACAAGTCTGCCGGCTCGCCATGCCCACCCCCGTTCAAATTTGTCCTTTCCGCATATTGGTGGTTGACATCAAGCGATCTCGAAGGCAAATGTGCATGACGATGATCGGTCCAACGCCTAACGCCCAACACCTAACCTTCAATTACCCAAGTACCTAGCAACCGCCCCGATATATGCGGGAATTCCCACTTGGGTGGGAAACGCCGAGATCCGGAGGGAGGTGAACCCGGCAATCTCGAACGACAAGAGGCATAAGATAGAGCATGCTCGCCACCGTCGCCGCGTTCCTTGCCTTCCGCAAACCTGTCCTGACCTACCGCTGGGTGTACGTCGGCACAAATTTGCAGGTCAGTGCCAACGTGACCAAGCTCGAAACACTCATGGAACGGGCGAGGAAGGCGGGCTACAACGGGTTTGTGATCGCCGATTCGAAGCTGGAGCGGCTCGGTTCGGTCTCTGATGTGTACTTCAAGAACGCGGCCCAGGTGGCGGCTAAGGCGAAGGAACTGGGGATCGCTCTTATTCCCTGCATGGCGAGTGTGGGCTATGCGGATGGGCTGCTGAGCATCAATCCGAACCTGATCGAGAGCGAGCCGGTCCGCGGCGCCGAGTTCGTAGCCCACGGGTCCGAGGCGACGTTCAGCCCCGAGGCGAATGCCGTGTACCGCAACGGCGGGTTCGAGGACTTCAACGGCGACACCGCGCGCGGAATGGGATTCCAGGACAATCCCGGAACGACAACCTTCGCCGACCGCCAGACCAAACACGGGGGCAACGCGAGCCTCCGCATGACCGATCCTGTCGGCAACTGCCGCGTCGAGCAGGAAATCGCGGTAGTCCCGCACCGGCAGTACCACTTGTCGGTCTGGCTCAAGTCCTCCGGCCTCGACCGGCAGTTCGAGATCAAGGCGCTCGATGCGCAGAGCCAGCCGATGTCCGAGCAGGACCCGGCGGTGAAGCCGACCCAGGACTGGACCGAGCACCACCTGACCTTCAACTCGGGGGACTCCAAGGTCGCGAGGATCTACATGGGATTCTGGGGCGGGCACCGGGGGAGCATTTGGATCGACGACGCGAAGTTCGAAGAGGTCGGGCTACTCAACGTCGTCCGGCGGCCGTCCTGCCCCGTCACGGTTCGCGGCGACAACGGGACGGTCTACAAGGAGGGCACCGACTACGCCCCGATCGTGGACCCGCGGATGGGCAGCGTCCCCTGGCCGGGGGCGTTCGAGATCTACCATCCGGGGCCCTCGATCCAACTCGTGAGGAACACGCGCATCCGTGAGGCCGAGCGTCTGCGGGTGGACTTCGATCATGCGGTGCTGATGAGCGACGGCAAGACCTCGATCTGCCTCAGCGACCCGGCCACCCAGGCGGTAATCGCCGACACGGCGGCCCGGCTTGAAAAGTTGTGGCACCCGAGCGGGTTCTTCCTCGCCCACGACGAAATCCGGAGCGGCGGGACGTGTGACGGTTGCGTGGCGAGCGGGAAGACGCCAGGCAAGATCCTCGCCGACAACCTGCGGATGTGCGTCCGGTCAGTCGGCAAGGTCAATCCCGGCGCGGAGACCTACGTCTGGAACGACATGTTCGACCCTGCCCACAACGCGGTCGCGCATTACTACCTCACGAAAGGGACGCTCGAAGGTTCTTGGGAGGGGCTGCCGAAGGAGACGGTGGTGGTGAATTGGAACTTCGGGCAACGGCAGAAGTCGATGGCATTCTTCGCGGGCCGCGGCAACCGCCAGGTACTTGCGGGATACTACGACCACGATCCTGCGGAGATTCGAACCTGGCTCAATGACGCGGCGAACGTGTCGGGGATCTCAGGGGTGATGTACACGACCTGGCAGGACAAGTACGACGATCTGGAGGCTTTTGCCCGGGCGGCTTGGGGGCAATGAGACGTTGATGATATGTTGAAGCGGTAGGAGGTTTTGAAATGTTTGTTGTAGTTTCTAAGTGGGAAGCGTTATCGGGCCAGTGGGATGCATTTGAGGCGGTCGGGCACAAGATGATGGCACTGATTCGAAGCTGGTCAGAGGTTGAGGTGTTTTACAACGTCCGGACCGGGCCGGAGTCGATCCTTTCGATCATCGGCTATCGCAGTCAGGCCGATTACGAGCGACTGGTCAAGGATCCAAACGGCCCGTTCGAGCAAGCATCGAGGGAGACGGACATCGAGTCGGTCGGCAAGTGGATCTGGTCGGAGCGCGGCGAGACATTCGACTGACGCCTCCTCTGATGGAGCTGAGGGCCCAATGGAACTGATGGAATTGAGCGGAGTTCCGTGATCGAGGTGATCGGAAACGAATCCGAGCCAGGACTCGCGGACCCGGCCTTGATCCCGAGGCGGGTCGCTGCGGTATTATCTGTGTCCTAGAGTGGGGATATAGCTCAGCTGGGAGAGCGCTGCAATCGCACTGCAGAGGTCGTGAGTTCGAATCTCATTATCTCCACCACCTGTCACGATTGTCAGGTCACGGTTCGAAGTGCATCCAGCATTCTCCACCAATCTACAGAATGGCCTGTTTCCGCGGCCTTTTCCTTAGCCAACGAGGCACTTTCGAACAGCTGTTTGAAGGGGAAACAGGACCGTGTCGCAAAGAGTTTTGCCTTCAAACGAATCGTTTGAAGGCATCAATCCGAGGATCTCGCCAGCGCGTGCCTGTTCTGTCCCGATCGCGAATCAGTCGCTCGGTCTCGTCGAGTTGCTTCTCGTAGCGGCCTCGCAGCATGGGGTCCGGGATTTTCTGACCGCACAAACTGTCGTGGGTAACCAGACATGGAACGGCGGACTCCTGGATTTGGGAAACAAAGGAGATACGGTCGAAGTCTAGGAAAAGGTCGCGCGAGAGAATATGCGGGCCAATCCTGGCGACCCCATGCCGAACGAAAACCCAACCATTGAAAGCTACGCTCAGGACATTGTAGACACCGTCCGCGAGCCCTTGCTGATGCTTGATACGACTCTCCGTGTCCGCAGTGCAAATCGGGCGTTCTATCTCACGTTCAAAGTCTCGGCGGAAGAAACGGAGAACCGCCTCATTTACGAACTCGGCAACGGCCAATGGGACATCCCCTCGCTTCGTACTCTGCTTGAAGATGTCGTCCCCAAAAGCTCGGTATTCAATGACTTTGAGCTCGAGCATACGTTCCCCGTGATCGGACGGCGGGTCATGCTCCTGAACGCCAGAACGCTGCGCGCAGGAAGCCACGAAGAGCTGCTCGTCCTTGCTATGGAGGACGTGACGGCGCGTAAGCAGGCGGAGGAGGCACTCCTTAAAGCGGGCGCACTTCAAAGCGCAATCTTTAATAGCGCCAACTTTTCGAGCATCGCCACCGATGCCAATGGGGTTATCCAAATTTTCAATGTCGGCGCCGAGCGCATGCTAGGCTACACGGCCGCCGACGTGATGAATAAGATCACGCCAGCAGACATATCCGATCCTCAGGAAGTCATCGCCCGTGCGGAAGCGCTGAGCGTTGAGCTTGGAACGCCCATTACGCCAGGTTTTGAAGCCCTGGTGTTCAAAGCCTCCAGGGGCATCGAGGACATCTACGAGCTCACTTACATCCGGAAGGACGGCACTCGCTTCCCCGCCGTCGTCTCGGTTACCGCCCTACGCGACAGCGACGACACCATTATCGGTTACCTGCTGATCGGGACTGACAACACCGCCCGGAAGCGCGCCGAGGAGGCGCTGGCGAAGGCTGGCGCTCTTCAGAGCGCGATCTTCAACAGTGCCAATTTCTCGAGCATTGCCACCGATGCCAAGGGCGTCATTCAGATTTTCAACGTGGGTGCCGAAAGAATGCTCGGATATACCGCAGCGGAAGTGGTGGACAAGATCACGCCTGCCGACATTTCCGACCCGCAAGAAGTAATTACCCGGGCCA
The DNA here is from genome assembly GCA_038216655.1 of Fimbriimonadales bacterium. Taxonomy (GTDB): domain Bacteria; phylum Armatimonadota; class Fimbriimonadia; order Fimbriimonadales; family Fimbriimonadaceae; genus JAFDWR01. Next base: position 35,185 of record JBBQPZ010000010.1, on the reverse strand, counting down.
AGGCCTTGAGCTCAGAGCTTGGGACCACGATCATGCCGGGCTTCGATGCGCTGGTGTTTAAGGCTTCCCGCGGTATCGAGGACATTTACGAGTTGACATACATCCGCAAGGACGACAGCCGATTCGCCGCGATGGTCTCGGTGACCGCTCTGCGCGACGAGCAAGACGCCATCATAGGCTATTTGCTGATCGGCACCGACAACACCGCTCGGAAGCAGGTGGAAGCCGAGCGCATGGTGCTTGATCAGCGCGTCCGGGATCAACAGTTCTACACACGCTCCTTAATTGAGTCCAATATCGACGCGCTGATCACGACCGACCCGCGGGGCATCATCACCGACGTCAACAAACAGATGGAGGCGCTTACCGGATGCACGAGGGATGAGTTGATCGGGGCGCCCTTCAAGGACTACTTCACCGATCCAGATCGGGCCGAAGCAGGAATCAAGTTAGTGCTGAGCGAAAGCAAGGTAACGGACTACGAGCTCACAGCCTGCGCCCGCGATGGCAAAGAGACGGTCGTTTCCTACAACGCAACCACATTCCACGACCGTGCCCGAAAGTTGCAGGGAGTCTTCGCAGCGGCTCGAGACGTGACCGAGCGGAAGCGCTACGAGGAGTCGCTTCAGCAGGCAAACCGCGCGAAGAGCCTCTTCCTGGCCAACATGAGCCACGAACTCCGTACGCCCTTGAACGCCATCTTGGGATATTCGGAGATGTTGCACGAGGATGCGGTCGAGCGCCAGCTCGATGAGTTCAGCGCCGACCTCGAGAAGATCAACGCGGCAGGCAAGCATTTGCTCGCCCTTATCAACGACATTCTCGACCTGTCGAAGATTGAGGCAGGCAAGATGGAGCTCTACTTGGAGGACTTCGACATCTCGGCGATGATCGACGAGGTAGCTTCCACCATCCAGCCATTGGTGGTGAAGAATTCCAACACGTTGCGCATCGAGCGGGCGCCAAACCTAGGGGGAATGCGCGCCGATCAGATCAAGGTGCGTCAAGGCCTTTTCAACCTTCTTTCCAATGCCGTCAAATTCACGCTCGAAGGCAGCGTGACACTTGAAGCCGAACGCCAGGTGATGGATGGCAGCGAGTGGATCGTGTTTCGGGTAATCGATACGGGCATCGGCCTCAGCTCTCGGCAAATTGTCAAGCTTTTTCAGGATTTCACCCAAGCAGACGCCTCCACCACACGTAAATTTGGAGGCACGGGTCTCGGCTTAGCGCTAACCCGCCGTTACTGCCAAATGATGGGCGGAGATGTGACGGTTCACAGCGTTCCCGACGTCGGCAGCACCTTCACCATCAAGTTGCCTGCGGTCGTCACCGAGGTAAAGCCTCATGCCGCCGCGGTCGGCGAGGCGATCACGTTTCCCGTTGCGGAATCGGAGAGCTGTGTTCTGGTGATCGATGACGATCTCATCCAGCGAGAATTAATCGAACGATTTCTCGGCAAGGAAGGCTTTTGCGTGCGAACCGCTGACGGCGGCGAAGAGGGCCTGCGCATGGCCCGAGAACTGCATCCAGTCGCCATTACCCTCGACGTCATGATGCCCGACATGGACGGCTGGTCCGTCCTTGAGGCATTGAAAGCAGACGAAGCCTTACGGGATATCCCCGTGATCATGCTCACGATGGTAGATGACCCTGAGCGCGGCTTTACGCTGGGAGCGTCCGACTATGCCACCAAGCCCGTGGATCGGCATCGCCTCATGCAGATATTGAAGAAGCACACCTGCACCGATCCCCCGTGCCCCGTCCTCTTGGTGGAAGACGACCCAGCGACCAGGGCTCTGACCCGCAGCATTCTGGAGAAGGGAGGCTGGGCGGTGCGCGAGGCCGAGAATGGCCGCGTCGCAATGGATTGCATGGAGCGCGAGCGGCCCAGCCTCATTTTGCTTGACCTCATGATGCCGGGAGTGGACGGCTTCGAATTCGCCCAATGGGTGCGGACGCACCCGCAATGGCGCTCGATTCCGATCGTGGTAATGACCGCAATGGAACTCAGCACCGAGGACCGGCGACGACTGAACGGCTACGTGGAATCGATCCTTCAGAAGACGGGAGACACTCGGGAGACGCTGCTCACCCAGGTGCGCGATTTGGTGGCAGAGTGCGCCGCCCGCACGGTTGTTGTGTCCAATTCGTGACCGTCATGCCCAAGCTTCTTTTAGTCGAAGACAACGAAATGAATAGGGATATGCTTTCACGCCGGCTGGAGAGGAAGGGCTTCGAAATCATCCTGGCGGTCGACGGCCTGAATGGCGTAGAGATGGCTCGCCAAAATGCGCCCGACTTAATCCTGATGGATATGAGCCTGCCCCTCCTCGACGGATGGGAAGCAACCCGTCGCCTTAAATCAGACGCCGCGACCCGGCCAATCCCGATCATCGCGCTTACAGCCCACGCTATGTCGAGCGACCGCGACAAGGCCCTGGAAGCGGGATGCGACGACTACGACACAAAGCCGGTCGATTTGCCTCGTCTCCTTTTGAAAATCGAAGCCCTCCTAGGGGAGGATTTTCGCGCCGGAGAATCAACATGACAGAACCAGTGCATCTTCGTTATCACCTACCGTCCCGGCTTTTGCACGATCTGCGCACGCCTCTAAACCAAATAATTGGTTACGCAGAAATGCTCACTGAGCAAGCCCAAGAACGAGGGCAGGTTGAATTCATTCCCGACTTGGAGAAGGTTCGGGCGGCAGGCCGACGCCTAGCTGCAATCATGGACGAGAACCTCATCGCCTCCGCCGATACTGCTAGCATCACGCCGCAGACTCTGCCCGAAGTGCCCCGGTTGGTCGTAAAAAGCGTTGGTGCTGGTGCCGAAGGCCACCTGCTAGTTGTCGACGACGACGAGGGAAATCGCGACGTTCTATCGCGAAAGCTCGAGAAACAGGGTTACACCGTGGCCAACGCGACCGACGGAGCGCAGGCACTGGCGATGTTGGCCAGCGCCCCGTTCGACATGGTGCTCCTCGATATTATGATGCCCGACATTGATGGATACGAGGTCCTGCGCCGCATGAAGGCAGACGAGCACCTTCGCAATCTTCCGGTCATCATGATTTCCGCACTGAGTGATATGGAGTCCGTAAGTCGATGCATCGAAATGGGGGCCGACGATTATCTTCCCAAGCCCTTTGATCCGGTTCTGCTGCGCGCCAGAGTCGGCGCTTCGATGGAAAAGAAGCGGTCTCGCGATCGTGAGATCGAACTCTTCGTCCAGCTACAGGACAACTATAAGCGTCTCCAGGATCTGGAACGTCTTCGGGACGACCTGACGCACATGATCGTCCACGACCTTCGCACGCCTCTTAGTTCGCTGTTGGCTGCGGTGCAGACTTTAGACGTGGTCGGAGACTTAAACTCCGCTCAACGCGAAGTCGTAGAAATCGCAGTAGATGGCGGCGGCTCGCTACTCGGCATGATCAACAGTCTGCTAGATGTCGAGAAATTCGAATCGGGATCGATGGAGCTTGACATCACGTTACTGTCGGTTCCCGAATTAATCGAGGCTGCCCTGGCTCAGGTTGCGCCGCTCGCCGCCGCTAAGGATGTGGAGCTCATCCGCAAGGTCGGATCAGACCTCCCGTGGTTGCAAGGAGACGAGGAAAAACTGCAGCGCACCCTTGTCAACTTCCTCGGCAACTCGATCAAATTCACGCCCCCACAAGGATCAGTGACGATCAAAGCATCCTTTGACGAGGTCCTAGAAGTGGTGCGGCTCTGCGTCAGCGACACGGGCGAAGGCATTCCTGAAGATGCGCTCGACCGCATTTTTGATAAGTTCGGTCAAGTCGAGTCGCGGGTGAGTGGCCGCCGAGAGAGCACAGGACTCGGACTAACCTTCTGCAAACTGGCTGTGGAGGCCCATGGCGGGCAGATTGTAGTTGAAAGCGTGCCCGGCGAAGGAAGCATCTTCTGCTTTTCACTTCCAGTTTCCCGTAACTCCTCCATGCCTGACGTTGGTTGACGCTCCGAAATTGGAGTCTGCCGATCGACGGGAGCTCTCGCATGTTTGAACCGGGCGTATCGAAGCCACCGGCTCTCGGGTCGCCTCCTTTGCGTTCTCCTGTTGGGAAGAAGCTTCAAGCTCCGGCCTCCGCGCACTTCAAATAGTAGATCCCATCGGCTCCAACCAGCCGCGATTTAGCCCCCCAAATATGGTGCAAGGACAATCACGCTACGACCATGTTAGTGACCTCGTCAGGACCCGGCAAGACTGCGGCGTTCGTCCTTTCGCAATAGTTGTCCGAAGCGTGGTACCAATAGGAGTGGGGCTCAGTACCTTGCACTGACGACAATCCGTCGTGCCCCCGGCCTGAGGGTCACCGTATCATTTAGCGGGTCGAAAGATCGCCAAGGCTTGCCCTGCACCCATACGGTACGGAGGCGTTTGCCGTCCGGATGCCGGAGACGGAGCACAATCCGCCGGGCCCGGAACCCATCCGGCAGGTCGATCACCGCATCGATTCTGCGACTCGCTACCGAAGACCGCAGACCGTAACTCACTGTCCCAAACCTCGACGGAGCATTGCGAACACTCACGCTCATGCCGCTCTTCAGCCATTGATTGGTCACGAACGGCGCCAGCCACAGATCACCGCCTTTCTCGGTCACAAACATGGTTCGGGTCTGGCACAAGAACCACCCCGTCTCATGCGTCTTGTTCCACCCTCCCATGTTGTGGAGATGCTCCCAAAACGTTAGGTTTTCGCCGCTAACCAGCGCGGGGATTGCGTTGAAATAGGATCGAATGAACGGCTTCACCTCGTCGCGTAGCGCATAGATTTCGGCAATCCGCGTGTAGTAAGGCTGGAGCTTGGAGAAGCCGCCGAAATCGAAAACATCCGATTGGTTCCTCTCCTTTGGATAATCGCCCCATCCCGAGTGAAGGAACTGGACGTCTTCCAGGTTGTTCACGATCGAGTCCGCCTCCAACGATTTGGCCGGCAGAATGCCGTTCGCCACGAGGTGGTGGGCACCGAGCTCGATGCTGTAGCACCACGTTCGACCGACATCCTCCCCAGGAAAGAACTCCTCCACAGGACCAAAGCAGTCAAGGAGCGAGGGAGCTCCAGTAACCCAGGTGCCATTGGCGAGGGGCACGACCGGTGTCCTCGCCTCGGCCCAGTAGTAAGCGCGAAGGATGTCGGTCCGATACGCGGACGCATCCGCGAGGATCGACGCGGCGCTGGGATCGCCGACGTCCGCCAGCGCCCTGCCGGCAAGCAGCAGTCCGAGTTGATACTGCGCATCGTTGAAGAGCCGAAAGCTAAACCGACCCCAGTCGGCCGTCACTCCGGGAGGCATCAGGCCAAACTCAGGGACCTTGCCACCTCGGGCATCGAGAAGCTTTGTCTTCTGGCGTTGCCGCATGACCCACCGGCAGATGCGCTTGATCAGAGCAGCATTTCGGCGCAACCATGCCCCATCGCGTGTCCGCTCATATTGCTCGCCTAGAGTCCAGAGGCACTCGCCCGTCCCGACCAAGGTGTAGCCGGTGGTGATGAATCCCGCCGGGTTCGTCTTGGCAAGAAAGTAGTCGAGGCAGCGGCGCGTGAAGTCGGGCTGGCCGTTCATGTCCATCCCGCGCATGATGGAATTGGCCTCGCTTTCCAGGGGGCCATATCGGTCTGCGCTGATCCATGGAGCGATCCTTCTCCCTCCGTCCTCGCACCGGGAAGCAATCAAACAGTTGACCTGGGAAGCTCGAATGAGGTTTGTGAGGAAGGCGTCGGGAATCTCCACCGTCATCGAAGTGGAAAGCGCTTGAGCCCAGTAGGTCTTTGTCTTGGGCTGCGCGTCTCCGCTTTCCAATAGGTCCCGATAGTCGTCCACCCTTATCTTCCATGCCGGGAGAGTGATGGTGAGCCGAGCGATGCCGCCCGAAGGCAGGCTCCCCGAAAGGAGGAAGGCCCCACCTGAAGGGGTGAGCGACAGCGATCCGATTCCACGCGAGTCGATGAGGGCGAGGAGTTGATCCTCAGCAAAAACAAGGTAACCCTCGCTGACCTTCTTGACCGTGACCGGCTGACGATCTCGGGAGTTCAGAGCGACGGTAAATCGAGCCCCTACGGCCGCCTTGCCGCCGTTCGTTACCTCAACCTGGGTAACGCATGCGGCCCTTTCCCGAAGCCAGGTCGGTGCCCCTCGCCTTGGGGCGCTCCAAGGCGCAACGCAACTGATCTGACGATATCGCACATCCTTCTCGGCCACTTCGGCAATGGGGATCGGATACCATCCACCCTCCAAGTGACGCGTCGCCCGCTGCGGGCTGTCGATGCCGCACTTTGTAGCAAGCACCCAAGCTCCGGGCGAGTACTCGGTCTCCCATCGAACATCGTCGGGTTTGTCGTACCTATTGAAAGCAATCGAACCTTCCCTCGCAACTTCGAATTTGCGATTGTCGCAGGCCAAGGAGAGAAGCATTGGCCCCAGATCCTGAACCGGGTTGTGGACGACTTTCCATGCGCGAGGGAAGCTTTGGTCGGGTTTCCGGCGAACGTCGTCGAGAACCGAACTGCGCCCGGCGAGGCCAAGCATGAATGCCGCCTTCGACTTTGGCGCAGGAACCCGCGTCACGAACAGATTCTCGGCTGGAATATAGATGGCGTCGTTCGCCAGAAGGTCCTCTACTGCCACGCCGAAAGCCGCACCCGCCATGCCGAATCTCAACACGGTTCGATCCGCCTTATGCGACTGGGTGACGGCCATTCGGACACTCATATCCAGAGGGGTCCTGCCGTCCCAAGCACGCCGGTTCGGCCCGTTGGCTCCAAGCAAGGTGCCGTTATACAGGGTGATCTCGGTCGGCCCAACGCCCTTGGAAGTTGCGGGCTGAATCCGAAGGGCAACGTCCTTGGTCAGCGACCGCGTCAGCGCCAGCACCTTGGCAATCCTAAGATCCGCTCGAGCGCCGCGAACGAGCCACCGCACCTTTGGGGTTCCTCGGGGGAGAGCGTTAAGCCCGATGCGCCAGTTAAGTGAATTGCCCGACGGTTCGGCCGCGAGACCGGAATCCACCCACTTCCCCTGCCAAACGGACTCCCCTTCCCAGAATTCCAGACTGACCTGTGCAGGGCTTGGTCGGGACATACCGGGCGGAAATCGCAAAGTCAGCTCGCGCAGGTTCCGATTCTCAACCCACTGCAGCCCGATACAGCCGACTCCACCGACGATCGGAACCCGGTAGTTGCCATCCGCTACCGCCAGCAACTCCTTGTAGCTTGCGACGTCCTTGGCGGGAAACTCGGTCACCCGCGTTGCGCTCGTCCCCGCTGCAGACTTTGGGTCCCAGGAAGCGACCCTCGCGAAGGGAGCCATGTCGATGGCCTCCGTCCGGCCTTGTTTGGGCCGATTCGGATCCCGCACCAGACTGGCGTCGGCCCAATTCGCCGCATCGCAGAGGATGCCGTCCCCGCCGTCTTCGGCAACAAGCCGGAGTATTCGCGCGCCCTTCACGGTGACCGAGACCGGGCGGGCGGGGTCGCTCTCGTGCATGATCCCGCTGTCATAGGCCAGCTTGTCATCGACGAAGATGCGGAACCTCACCGACCCGGTGTTCTGTCCCTGCCACTCAACCCCAACCTCGGCCGAAAACGTCAGGAACTGACGTCCCAGGTCCACAACGATCTCCCCGTCGGCGTGGTGTCCCAAGCCGTGGGCAAACTGTTTGTCGCCGATCCGGAGCTTGAGCGGAGTCTGTCCCGGCATGTGCGCACACACGTCAAGTCCAAGCTCACCCCAGCCCTGGGTTACCGAGATGATCCGATCCGATAGAGACCCCGTCAAGTACTCAGCCCGAGTCCATTGGGCGTCATCTGGCCTCCCTCCGCTTGATCCACAGAGGGCGACCGCGAACGCGAGAACCCGAATCAAGAGGATAGCAACACCGGATGCGTGGCGAACGTCCATGGGCTAATCCAGTATGGGGACTAGCGGGGGCCCGCGGTTGACTCGCTTTAAAGAGAGCGATCTTGCGCGATGTGGGCTCTAACCCGAGAGGCAGGACGCCCATCTCTACAGGAGCTCTTGTTAACACCACGAAGCGAGAGTCGGATTATGTCCGCAATCTTCACCTCCTTCTGGTCCGGCCCTCCATTGGTTGAGCGGCTCCCATTCCTCCGCTTCTGATGCCTTGTATCGTTGTCCGGCCCTGGTGCGTCTGAACCACTAATCGTAAGGTTTTGAGAGAGGGTGCTATGAAGTTGCGAAGAGAGTTCTTTCTTGGTTTATGCCTAGTCTTGTCGGTAGCGATGAGCGCGATGGCGCCCGCTCAAGCGACGAGCACGGGGACGGATTATGATGCCGCGAAGAAGCAGGTACTTGAGCTCCTCAAGGTGCTCAAGACCCAGGACTGGAAGCGGCTATATGACATCACCGAGTTCTCGCCTCAGGTCGCCAAGTCGGTCGTCGACCGAGACACCTTTGCCAAGGGGTTTGCCAGTGGTGTTACCAAGGATGGGAAGGACGACACCTTCGCCAAGGTGATGGCGAGCCTGAGCGAACAGTCGGCTGGACTGGTGATTATCGAAGGCAGGTCCGCCTATGTGTCCACCACGTGCAAAATCGACGTCAGCGGGCAAAACGTCGTGCTGGTCGGGATCGCCAAGCTCATCAAGGTTGGCGACGCTTGGAAGTGGGACTTGACGTTCACCGACGACGCGGAGAAGGCAACCTCCACGCGCACGACCGAGTTGTTGGGTCAACCGGTTAGCACGGGCTGAGCTGAAGCGACGCCCCGTATGACGGAGATCATGGTTCGGTGAATTCTTGCCTGTCATCCTAGATGGATGACGGCATCGTTGATCCGGACGAGGAAGCTGATTCAGGCCGCAATGCTCGCATTCGGTCTCGGTTCCTGCGTCTTTGCCGCGATTCAGCAGGGCTACGACCCCAGCATTCCCGCCGAATTCCTCTCCGACAAGGTTGCCGACCCCGTTTCCAAGCTGCGGGAAGACCTCGCCTCCGGGAAGGTGCAGCTCACCTATGAGCCTAGACAGGGCTACCTGCGCTCGATTCTGAAGGAGCTTGGGATTTCTCCGACCAGCCAGATTCTTGTCTTCTCCAAGACCAGCCTACAATCCGCGTTCATCTCGCAGAACACGCCCCGCGCGATCTATTTCAATGACCGGGCCTATGTCGGCTGGATCCCCGGCGCACCCAATATCGAACTCGTCGGGATCGATCCCCAGGTAGGGCCTGTCTTCTTCGTGGTGTCGAATCGGCCAAGTGCGAAGCCAACTCCCAGCCGCCAGACCCTCGCCTGCTTCCAATGCCACGACTCGGCGATGACCGGCCAGGTCCCCGGACTCATGGCGCGGTCGGTGTTCGCGGGCCAGGACGGGATGCCACGGCTGGCGGGTGGGTCCTTCGTGACGACGGCGTCCAGCCCGATGAGCGAGCGCTGGGGCGGCTGGTTTGTCACGGGACAGCACGGAAGTCAGCGTCACATGGGCAACGAGCCCGCAAAGGGGGAAGAGCAGGCACCGGTGATCGACCGCGAAAAGGGGGCCAACGTGACCGACCTCCGGCGCTACTTCGACGTGGATTCCTACCTGACGCCGGACTCCGACATCGTCGCTTTGATGGTGGCCGAGCAGCATATCTCGATCCAGAACTCGATCACCAAGGTCGGCTACCTGACGCGCCGAGCCCACCACGATGCCGAAGAGTTGCTGAAGCTGAAGTTCGAGGCCGACCATGTTGCGGACGAGACTCGCAGTCGTATCAAAAGCGCCTGCGAACCGCTCGTACGGAAGCTGCTCTGCGCAGACGAGCCGAAGTTGACCGCACCGATTCAAGGAACGAGCGGGTTCACTGCCTTCTTTTCTGCTACCTCTTCGGCCGACCACCTCGGACGACGTCTGAGCAAGCTCGATTTGAGCACGCGCCTGTTACGCTACCCTTGCAGCCCGGCGATCTATTCGCCGGCGTTTGCGGGTCTGCCCGCTGATGCCAAGGCGCAGATTTACAGCCGGATAATCGAGGTCCTCCGCGGCAAGGATCAAAGCAAGGAATTCGCTGCCCTAAGGGTCGAAGACCGCAAAGCGGTGATTGAGATCCTGCGCGACACCTTGCCTGAGTTCGCAGCCCAACTTGACCGCACCCGACCGGTCACCTTTCGGCAGCCGGATGCGTTTCCACGGTGACCTCGAAGCGGTGTCCCGCTTCGATCGTGACCGGCTGATCGAATTCAATCGTGTCCCCCGGGCTGGCGGTCTGGCCCTTATGGTCCCCCGATGCTCGGATGAACTGGATCACACCCTGCAGGGAGAGCTTTCGGAGTTGAAGGGTTCCGTACTTGACCTCGATTTGGCAGGTGAGTAGGTTGCCCACGATCTTCTGGGAGAAGGTGCCCCATGCCTCGCCGTTTGTGAAAGGGGCCCGGAAGTCCTCGGGCGATATGTTTGGCTTGAAGGTCAGGTGGCCCATTGGCGTGTGGCAAGTGAACCCGCACGCGGCGATGAAGACGCCGTAGGAGGCCATCGCCCGCGCGTAGTGGTCGCTGCATTCGATCTCGTTGTACGGGTTGCGGCGGTGCGCGTCGTACCGCTCGTGGATCGTGCGTTCGATCGCGAGGCCCTCCTCGACCATGCCTTCGGAAAGCATGTTCGCGGCGACTTGGTGCTCGAATCCGGTCATGCACTCGTTGAAGTAGCCGACGGCGAAGTCGGCTTGGCCCTCGCCGGGTGACTTGTCGGCGCCACCCTTCGGCCAAGTGCACATCAGTAGTCCGGCTTCACCGGGCAGGGCGTACCAGCGGCCGCCCCTGACGTCCTTCATCGCGGCTCGGTACTTGCCGACGTCGGGGGCGAAGTTGTACTTGAAAATCGAGTGCAGCGCCTTCTTGGTGCTTCCCGCCTCAATAATTCGGGGCAACCCAACCTGGTGCGCCCATGACTGGCCCAAGACCTGGTCGATGTGGCAGCCGTCGTTGGTGTTGATGGACTTTGGGAACGCGGGATCGACCCGCTGGATGAAGTACTCGCCGTTGAAGAGTTGGCTCACCAACTGCTCACTGCCGTTCTCAGCGATCTTTCCGCAACGGTGGGCGAATTCGGAGTCACCCATTTCGGCCGCCATCACCTCGCCGGCGCGAAGAGCGGCGCAGTAGAGTCCGCTGATCCAGGCGATCTTCCCGTGCCAAGTCGCGTCGAGGGTGTTGAATTGCGCCCCTTCCAAGATGCCGTCCAGGTTGGGGTCTTGCGCGATCATGAACTCGATCGACTTCTTGACTCGCGGCCAGATTGCCTTGAGGAACTTGTCGTCCTGGGACATCTGATGCTCGCGATAGACGCGCAGGATCGTGCCGCACTGGCCGTCGGTCGCGGGGATTTCCCACGCCTCAGCCCGGTGGTCGATCGCGCCATTGGGATGGAAGGCGATTCCGTAGTCGATCCGCAGCCGCGTGTCTCGTTCTAGTTGGGGAAAGAGCCGACCGACCGCGTGAGCGTACTGCCAGACGTGCGAACAGGTGCCGGCGCAGCAGTACACGCCCTCCCAGCCGTAGAAGCGGCCGGAGTCGAACCAGTAGCAGGTGGACGTAGACAAGGTAGAGGTGTTCGCCATCGTCCGGTCCAGAAACCAGTACGGGAGCGTCGAGTCGTACCAGGTCTTGGTCCAGAGTCGGGTCTGCCCGTCGAGTCGCTTGAAGTTGGTGGCGACGTGATCCAGCAGGTCAGATACCCCCTTGAACCGGCCCGCGTAGTGGCGCTTCAGGGTCGCGGCACCCTGCAGGAATCCGAGCGAGCGGCGGTTGATGTTCGGGAAGTGCCAGGCGACCAGGAAGGTGACGGTGGTCGACTCCTTCGGCTTGAGCTTCACCCGCTTTCCCACCGCAATGCCTTTGCCCTTGAACCCGTGAAGGGGGCTGGAGCTTCCAAGTAGGGCGATTCCGAACTCGCCAAAGTCCGGCTCTTCGGAGAGAGGACCGCGGCTGGGTTGGTCGGTGAAGACGATCTGGTCGACACCGATATTGCCCCAAGGACCCGAGACATGGTCGAGAATTTCGATCCGGGCCGACTTGCCGCGGAGTTCGCGAACGTCCCAGATCACCGGTGCCATCTCGTTGGAGTCGTGGCCAGTGGCAGTTCGGGCGACCTTGCCGTCCAAGAGGAGGTTGACGCACGTTTGGCCGGGGTGCTTCCCACCCCCGACAAGCATAGAGATGAAGTTGTAGGCGACTTCAAACGCGGGACTGAGGAGCCGACCTTGATGCGCGTCTGCCTGGACAACGTCCTCGCCATGCCGGGAGTTGTGGGCGTTGACGACCTGTTTGCCGACCCCGAGGACGTTGCCCTGATACTTGGGTATGTCGGCCATCGCGACGGGTCCGTCTCCGAAGGCCGTGCCCTCCACCGTCCACTTGCCATAGGTCGCGCCCTCGAAGTCCTCGAAAATGAAGTCGGGCCGCACGGTGCCGGGGATGGTTGGTTCTTGGGGCGAAAAGAAGAAACCCGATAAGTTCGAAGACTTGAGTTGGCTCGTTCGGCTCTCGACCGGCCGTGTGGTGCGTGAGTAGAGGCAGCATGGGTCTTCAGCGAAGCCGACGATCTCGAAGTCGACGGCCTTGGCAGAAGTGTTGGTGACCCGATAGCTCATCACCGCGACGGGCAGGCTTGAGTCTTCGGGATTGAGGGGGATGAAGGGCGAGTACGCGTCGAGTTCGATCTCCAGAGGGAAGTCGTTCTTCGCATACTTGACCGAGGCCATCGGATATCGACCCTCAAACTCCGCGTCCGCGAAATCCGATTGGGTCAAGGCATTGGTGTTGACGCCGGTTCCTTCGAAGAGACTGATCTGGAAACCCAAGTTGAACGGGGACGCGGGCTTGATCGGACTCGAATAGTGGAGCCCGTTCTGAATCGGACCGCTGATATCGGCCTCTCCCTTACCATTGAAGATGTCCCAGTAGGTCAGGCGACCGTCGCCGCTGAGATAGACCTGTCCGCACCCGATGCCGCCGATTGGCATCGCGATGTTCTCCAGCGCCTTGCCCCGGTATCGGGTCGGCGTTCCCCGCCGCGAGAGATCGTTCAACCACTGCTTTGTGAAGCCCTTGTCAGCGGGGACGAGCACCTGTCGTGTCGCACCCGGCAGTCTCAGAAAGCCAGCCCCATCGAGGGGAATCATCGCCGCTCCGGTGGCGGCCAGCCCGATCAGCTTCCGGCGCGACAGGCGATCCTGACTCACTTTCCGCCCATCTTCTTGCGCAGCGCGGCTTCCTTGGTGGCTCCCCAGTAGGCGCAATCGAGACGGAGGAAGACCGACGTGTAAGGGATGGTCAGGTTGGTTTTGAGGATCAGGACGTGGAAGGTCTTGCCCGCTTCGTCAAGCTGCCTGATGATATCTTCGTGGAGCATCGAGGTTGGCTTCGAGTTCTGGAGGAGGGTGTTAAGACCGGATCGGTACCTCCCGACGCCGGGGGCCGCCTTTTCGTCGACGAAGCCCAGTTCCTTGTCGAGATATAGCGACGGCGTCACGTGCTTCCACTTCTTCATCTCGGCCAGAACCGCCTTGACCGTTGACAATTGGTCCTCACCGGTCCAGATCGTCTCGATCCCTTGACCGGACTGCAGTGGATAGGCAGAGTCAACGATACAGATCCAGTTGCGGTGACCCAACAAGGGCATCGAGTCGTGGAGGCGGGACTTCCAGTTCCCCGCAGCGACGGCGCATGAAATCAGGGATAAGGCGACTGCGACTAACCCGAAACGTCTCATTGCGCTACGTTACTCAATCGCCGTCTCCACCAGGCTATGCGTAAGCGACAAATAGAAGGGCCCCGAGCACGGATGGCTCGGGGCCTAGGCAAGAGGAGTTAGCCGACCGGGGTCAGTGTCTTAGCCATCTCGACGCGCGGCTTCTCCGCCGCCGCCCAACCGCGGGCGCGGCACGCGGCGGCGACGCGGCTCACCGCGACGAGATACGCGGCGAGGCGACTGTGCACGTTCATCTCGCGGCGCATGTCAAACACCGCGTTGAACGCGTCCGTCATGACCTCGTTGAGGCGCTCGTGCACGTACTCGACCTTCCAATGGTCGAAGTTCGCGTTCTGAACCTGCTCGAAGTAGCTGACGGTGACCCCACCCGCGTTGCAGAGGAAGTCGGGGATGACCAGCACGTTGTTCTTGTGCAGGATCGCGTCGGCCTCGGGAGTCGTCGGGCCGTTGGCCAATTCACCCACGATCTTCGCCCGAATCCGCTCGGCGTTGGCTTCGGTGATCACGTTCTCAAGCGCGCTCGGGAGGAGGACATCGACGTCCAATTCCAGTAGCGCTTCATTGGTGATCGGCATGCTTCCCGGGAAGTTGATGACGCTTCCCGTCTTGATCTTGTGCTGCTCGACGGCCACCGGATCGAGGCCCTCTTTGCAGAAGATTCCGCCCTTCGAGTCGCTGACGGCAACGACCTTCGAGCCGAACAGCTCGCAGACGAGTTTGTGGGCATGCATGCCCGCATTGCCGTAACCCTGAATCGCGACTTCAGCGCGGGACAGGTCGATCTCGAGTTGTCGCGCGGCCTCGCGGAGGGTGTACATGCCGCCTCGGGCAGTGGCATCACTGCGTCCTGCGGATCCGCCGAGATTGATCGGCTTGCCCGTGATGACGCCCGCCGAATGGTGGCCCTTCATCGCCTCGTACTCGTCCATCATCCACCCCATGATTTCGGGGGTCGTGTAGACGTCGGGGGCGGGGATGTCCACATCCGGGCCGATAAGATGTCCGATCTTTCGCATATAGCCGCGCGAAAGTCGCTCGAGCTCACCAACGCTCAACTTCTTGGGATCGCAAATCACACCGCCTTTTCCGCCACCGAGGGGGATGTCCACGAGCGAGGTCTTCCAGGTCATCCACGCAGCAAGAGCGCGGACCGTGTCGATGGTCTCCTCGGGGTGGAAGCGAATGCCGCCCTTACAGGGGCCGCGCGCGTCGTTGTATTGAACTCGGAACCCGGTGAAGATGCGTACCCGTCCGTCGTCCATCCGAACAGGAATGCGAATGTGGTGCTCGGCAATAGGTTGGCGGAGCAACTCATGAAGGTCGGGATCGAGGTTGAGGAGGTTCGCTGCCTGGGCGAGCTGAGCCTGCGCGATTGCGAAAGGATTTGAGGTCATCATTGACTCCTGCGCGGCGAAAAAACACGAAATCCGTCGCGTTAGATAGCGGGCTCAGATTACTTGCAGGTTCCCGGGAATCTATGTCAGGATTTCCAGGGACTCAGATACAACGACGCCTTGTCAAGCGGGGCTATGGCCGGACGCGCATGATCACTGTGCTGCCCTTTCCCGCCGCGTTGGCAACGCTTTGGATCGTCCAGAGGTCAGTGAGATTGTCACCATCGACCACCGAGCCGCTATAGTCGCCCCAGGCTCCGCCTTCGGTCGCGGCGAGTCCTTCGGCGATCGGGAAGATGGGCCCGAGCCTATCCGGCTTGTCCTTCGCCTTGCGCCACGCGCAGCGGGCGGAGATGAACATGTCGGGACCGGTCTCCTGGAACCCGACGAGCACGTCGTTGCGTTTGTTGACCGCGATCGTGGTCTCGATGTAGCTATTCTTGGCGTCCGCGAGGAGGCCATTCTGGACGAAGGTTCCGTCCAGGGTCACCTGATGCCACTGCACGCCAGACCGTCCCTCCACATTCACGGCCTGGGAGAACCAGAGGCACTTGCCTTGGACCACTAGATTCTTGGGATTGCGATCACCGGACGCGGTTCGCGCGATCGTCCCCTTCATCGGCGATTGCGGCGGAGTGCCGAAGTATTGGAAGTTGTGGGGGACGCTGAACACCGACTTGACCTGCGGTGCGCCTTCGGGCCCCGTGCCCACTGTGGTCAGGATGATGTCCTTGCCGGTCAGGTTGACGAAGAGGAGATCGTCCATCGCATCCTGGGTGAACACGGGCTGACCTAAACTGCCGGCGAAGTGATAGACGGTCGCGGGTTTGCCTGCCTTGACCTCCGACATCTTCATCACGAACGTTCGCTCGGCTCCTCCGGGGAACGAGTACGCGATCCACTTACGGCTGAACCCGATGCCGCCGCCGTCAACACCCTGTGAAGCGGAGACCGGATAGGTGTTCCACGCCCCGCGCGGGTCAGAAGTCTCGGAGATCGAGATGTTGACCGGCTTGACCTTCTCCTTGTCCCAGTACTTCCAAACGTCGAACCCGAAGACGTGGTTATTGGGGTCGAAAAAGAGCTTGGGGTCGATGCCTCCGTTGAACACGTCCTGGGATACGCCGTCGACGTAGTTCCCCAGCTTGTCGTAGATGACGAGGCCACTGTTCGTGCCGTGAAGTACATAGCCCCCGCCGACCGCGATCTGGGGATCGACCTGTCGGTTGCCGTCGGTCGAGCCGTCGAAGACCAGGTTGCCGCCGGCCATGCGAGGGTTGCCACCCTGACGGCGATTCTTCGCCTTGCCGCCCTGGTTGAAGCTGGCGTTGTGGATCGGGATGACCACTTCGGTCCGCACGGGATCGACGGCTTGAAAGGCGAACCGGCCGAGGGAGAGAGCGATCACCGCGCTGCAGAGCATGGTCTAATTCTAGCTTGGGTCCAACGCCGCTAGCTCCAAGCTTCGCAACCCTTGAACGGGAAATCCCGACCTTCGACGTACTTCGGGCGAGGTAAATAGTCGTTTACGCCGGGCACTGGTTCGCCGCGCAACAGGAAGAGCGCACCGGCGTCAGGACGCGTCACCCGCGTGGTTGTCGGGATGTAGCGGATGGTCAGACCGCAACGTCGCATTGGCGAGGTATTCGCGTTGGAGCCGTGGATGATGTTCGGGTGGTGAACCGACACTCCACCCTTCCGGAGAATCAGGTCTACCGCCTTCGATTCATCCACGTTGCTCGCCGGAATCTCGCTGCTGAGCACGCTTTCCACCTCGGTGTTGGTGACGTGCTCCTTGAGTTCAACGGTCTGGGTTCCGGGGATCACGCGCATGCAGCCGTTCTCGGGCACCGAGTCGTCCACCGCGAGCCATAGCGTCACGACCTCCATGGGGTCGAGGGGCCAGTAGCTCCCGTCCTGGTGCCAGAGCACCGGCTGACCGGTAAACGGAGGTTTGCAGATGTAGTGCGAGGCGAAGAGGGCGATGTTGGGTCCGATAAACTGCTCGGCGATGTCGAGAAGCCGCGGATCGCTCACCAAGCGAACCCAGAAAGGGTCGTTGATCACAAGGCCGTGGTGGAGCTGTTCGGGTCGCAACCCGGGGTTCTTATCGAGAAGCCAGGCGACATGGTCGCTCGCTTCCGAGATGAGTTCGGCGTCGAGGACCTCGGGGAAGAGCGCGTATCCCTCTCGGTCGAATTGTGCCCGCGCGGCGGATAGGTTGACCACCTGCCGATTGTAATCGCTTTTCGGCGGACCCAGCGCCAATTGTCCGATCCACAAATTCGTCCTCCATCTGCTTGAGGGCACGTACCGGACACGACGCCCATCTGATGTCACAAAACTCCGAGTGGGGGGGGGCAATAGGGTCTTGGAGGGTTCTCGTTGCCCACACAAGTGCGGAACGTGGACCAGACATATGCAAAGCAAAACTAGATTTATCATCAAGCCGGTGCTGGGAACTGCCCTACTTGCCGCCCTCATCGGTGCGCCAACCCTGGCCTCGGCCTGGGGTACCGACTTCGAGTCAGGTCCGGGGGCGACACCGGGCTCCGGATATGACCTCTACTATGGGGCTACTCGAACGACCGCGATTTCGCAGAGCCCGTCCCACTCGATCGAACTCTCGATGACTTCGGAGGCTGATACGCCGCTCATCCGGTTCCTTCCGACCGAGACGCTGGGAACCCTGAATGGCCAGTTCTCGACCTTCGTGAGCGCCAGCTCTCCTGACCTTGCTCCCTACATGTATTTTGGGGTCGATACGAACCAAGACGGCATTTGGGAAGGCGACGGAGGCGGCGACTCTCTCGTGATCGCCTTTAGCGGCGGGGCCATTCCCAACACGATTACCCACGAGTCCTGGTTCACGTCCGGGTTGGACAGTGCCACGAACGTACACGTCGTGGGCAACCGCGCAGGTTTGACGGCGGGCACGTACAGCGCGAGCGGCACCCAGGACACTCTCGCCAACCTGCGTTCGATGTCGCTTGGAGGCTCGACCTCGTGGGGAGATTTGAACGTGCTTCGCGCTTACATCGCGGTGGGCAATTGGCCGGGAGTGTCGAGCTACACAGCGTATGTGGATGACGTGAACTTCGCGCCGGTCCCCGAACCCGCGACGATGACGGTGCTCGGGCTTGGGGCGCTTGTCGCCATCCGTCGTCGCCGACGGAACTAGATCCATGGCTGGGTCGGCGGCAATCCCGCCGGCCCAATCGGTTGATCCGGCGACCTAGTGCGACCAGATGACGAGTCGAGCTGGAGGCAAACCTTCTACCTGGGCCCCGATCTCGATCTGACCAGCCTGACCCTCCGACCGGACCATGAAAGCCGCGATCCCGGAGACGGCAGGCCGGTCGGTCGCCCCGAGGGCTTGCCCAAGTCCCCGTACGCTCAGACGAACCCGCCCGGTCGCGTCGGGCACGACTTGATGGTGCTCGCCCTGAAGCTCGGCGTATACAAACACGAAGTCGGACCCATCCGCTTCCAAGGCACGGCCCTGGGTATCCACGCGGAGCACGAGCCGCGTCGGCTTGCCGGGGGTGTAGATTACGTCCCTGACCGCAACCTTGCCGTCGCGGTATCCGACCGCCTCCAGCTTTCCCGGCTGGTACGGGACACCGTCGAAAGTGAAGGGCGGGTGGCTCAAGTTCTTGCAATTTCCGCCGTTGAACGGTAGCGCCCCGGGCGACCCGCCGATGGACTCGTTCGTGTTGGTCGCGGGCACAATCTCCCCCTTGCCGTGGGCCCAGTAGAGCGGGTCGGCGATCTTTGGGCCGACATAGCCGGTGGTGGGTCCGCTATCCGGCCCGCGCCGTGCGACTTCCTTACCGTTCAGGAGAAGGGCCACGGAATCGCAGTTGCTGAATACCACGACCTTTGTCGGTGAAGGGCGAGGCGACCACTGGTTCGCGATGTGGACCTTCGGCGAGGTTAGTCCCTGGCTTTGGTAGAAGTAGGCAATCGTCTTGGGAAGGCGGAACAGGTCGAGCAGGCCAGACTTCGAGACTGGCGATGTCGGGTTCATCCCACGATAGGTGTCGATCGCTTCCCAAGTCAGGTCGCCAAAGCTCCAAGCGTTGCCGCGATTGCGGTTGTGCGACCAGATGAAGTTCCACGCCTGGAGCATCGATGCGCCTTCACCCGCGCCGCGGTCGGCGCGGCTGGAGCTCTCTTCGCCGCCGAACTCGTAGTCGCCGTACTCGCGATCCACGCCCTTCTGCTTCTTGAAGAAGGGCGGTCGCGTAAAGCTCGCATCGTCCCATCCCGTCCAAGGCACGTCCCAGATGGGTCGCGAGAAGTCCCGCTTGCCGTAGCTGTCTCCTCCGGTGAAGAAGTTCCCTCCGCCGAAAGTCTCGTGGGCAACGCGATGGCACTCTATCCAGAAGGAGTCAGGCGCACTGTAAGTCTCGTTGAGGCAGGTCTCGAAGATGGCGACGCTTGGGTGGCTCCGGTCCCTCGCCACCGTCTCCCTCACGTCCTGCAGGACGTGGTCACGAAACTCGGGAGTGTCGTTGAAGAACTGCCATCCTGGAATCGGATCGATGACCAGCATGCCGAGTTCGTCGCAGGCGTCGAGAACCGCGTTCGACTGCGGATAGTGGCAAAGTCGCAGCACGTTGAGGCCGAACGCTTTGAGCTTCTTGATCTCGCGAGATTGGGCGGCATCGGATGCGGCGTTCCCAACCACCGGAAAGCCCATGTGTCGGTTTGAACCCTCAAGCCGGACCTGGTGGCCGTTGATGCTGAATCCGCGCTGGTGGTCGAATTCGAACCGGCGGATACCCATCCGGATCACCTTCTCGTCGACCGTGGCCGTGCCCTCAGTCAGCCTGGTGTCAACGCGATACAGCGCCGGGTGATCGAGATCCCAAAGGTCGGGGCGGTCGACGTGGATAGTCAATTGCGGGTCGCCTGCCGTCCCCTCGGCATGGCCGACCTCCCTGCCCCTCGGATCAAGGAGCCTAACGGCGAGCCTCTGTCCCGGTTTGGGAATGGACACCCTTGCTTGAACCACAACATCCGCACCCGTAGCGCTAACCCCCCGAGAGTAGGCGTAAACGTCCTGAAGATAGGTTGGAGACGTGACCTCAAGCCAGACGTTTCGATAGAGGCCGCCAGCGTAGGTGAAATCGAGTGACTTCTGTGGACGGCCGGGCGGGAAGGTCTTGTCGTCGCGATTGTCCAGGGAGAGGGTCACGACAAGGTCGCGACCGGTCGCTGCGTCTTGCGTTAGATCGACCTCGAACGGCAGGTAGCCGCCGGTGTGGGTGAGGCGATGCTCGCCGTTCACCCAGATGTCCGCCCGCTGCATCGCCGCCTCGAACTTGAGGGCAACGCGCTTGCCGGCCCACGCGGGCGAGGGCTTGAAGACCTTGCGGTACCAGACGATTCCCTGAAACCAGGTAACCGAAGGTGACGTGTCATCCTCCTGGCGCGCCGCATGCGGGAGATTCACCACCTCCCAATCCGGACCCGCATAGGGAGCCAGAGTCGTCATCGGCAGGTGATCCTCCCGATGGAACATCCAATCTGTGTTCACTCTCAGGTCACGTTCGACGGACATCATGCTCACGAGGGCGGCCAACCAAATCACAGCCCACTTTACTCGTCGGTCACCCGCGCGGGTTTGCCGCGCCAGTATTCTAGAGTCCGCCACAGAACCTTCGCGGCGGCAAATCCCATGATCAAGAACTGGGCCGGAAACCTCACCTACCAAACGGATCGTCTTGAGACTCCCACGAGTGTCGAGGCCGTGCAAGAACTCGTCCGCGAGGCAACGAAGCTCAAGGTCTTGGGATCGCGTCACTCGTTCAACGCCATCGCGGACTCGGACGACACCCTGCTCTCGCTCGAACACTTTACTCAGATCGGTGAACCTGACCCAACAACGCAAACGGCGACGCTCGGTGGTGGGGTGAACTACGGCCAGCTTGCCTCGCACCTGGAAACCCGTGGCTGGGCAGTGCACAATCTCGCCTCCCTGCCGCATATCTCGGTGGCCGGTGCATGCGCGACCGCGACCCACGGATCGGGCATCCGAAACGGAAACCTGAGCACCGCGCTCACAGGGATGACGTTGGTCGAAGCCGACGGCGATTTGCGAACCTACGAAGGTGACGCCTTGAACAGCGCGGCAGTGCACCTCGGGGCGCTTGGAGTAGTAGTGGAGACTACGCTTAAGATCGAGCCGAGCTTTCAGGTCAAGCAGTGGGTTTACGAGAGACTGCCATTTGCCACTTTGGCCGACCACTTCTCCGAAGTTGCGGGGGCGGGCTATTCGGTGAGCCTCTTCACGACTTGGCAATCGGAGATCTTCGACCAGGTCTGGGTGAAAAGCCGCTCCGATCGAGGTGACGTCGAGCTTGAGGAGTTGTTCGGTGCGAAGAGGTCTGAGCGCAAGCTGCACCCCTTGCCCGGTGTCTCCGCTGAGAATTGCACCGAGCAATGTGGCATCGCAGGACCGTGGCACGAGCGTCTTCCCCACTTCCGGATGGATTTCATGCCAAGCGCGGGCGAGGAGCTGCAGTCCGAGTTCTTCGTGCCGTTCGACCTCGCAATAGGCGCCCTACGGGCACTGTGGCCGTTGGCACCAGAGATCGCAAGAGTGGCGTTCGTATCGGAGATCCGGTTCATCGCGGCGGACGAATTGCGAATGAGCCCAGCGTTCGGGCGAGACGTAGTGGGGATCCATTTCACCTGGCATCCCGACTGGGAAGGCGTTCAGCCGGTACTCCGGAAGATCGAGGCGCGACTCGCGCCATTCGGCGCGTGCCCCCATTTTGGCAAGCTCTTCCTGATGGAGCCTGCCCGACTAGCAGATGTTTATCCGAGGCTCGGCGAATTCGCAGAGCTGGCCCGGCATGTAGATACGGGCCAGAAGTTCGTGAACGAATTCCTGGCCCGTATCTTCAGTCTCGGCGGCTAGGCGATGTCGAGATAGGCGACTTCTCCGTGGAGCAGTTCGTCGAGTCGCCCCTCTTCGAACTCGGTGACCCGAACCGGCATGAATTTGTCGATCAGCCACAGCATGCCCCACGTGAACCCGAACGCCCAGACCGAGGAGAGCGCGACGGCGGCAACCTCCTTGAAGAAGAAGGTGGCGTTGCCCGCGATCAGGCCGTCGGTGCCGGCCGGGTTGAACTGAGTGCTGGCGAAGACACCGAGCAGGATGATCCCAAGCATCCCGCCAACGCCGTGGACGCCCCACACATCAAGGGCGTCGTCGAGCTTCATCCGGTTCTTGAGCGCTACCGCGCCGTAACACACCACGCCCGAGATCGCACCGATGATCGCCGCGGTGGTTGGCGAGACAAAGCCCGCCGCCGGGGTGATGGTGGCGAGACCGGCGACCGCACCGGTGAGCAGACCCACAAACTTCGGCTTCTTCTCAAACCTCATGTCGAGCAGCAGCCAAACCGTCGCCGCGAAAGAGGCGGCGACGTCGGTATTGAGGAACGCCGAGGCGGTGACTCCGTCGACGCGGAATTCGCTGCCCGCGTTGAATCCATACCAGCCGAACCAAAGGAGACCCGTGCCCAGGGCGACGAGGGGGATCGAGTGGGGGCCTTGGCCGACGACCTTTCGACGTCCGACAAAGATGACGGACGCCAGCGCCGCCATACCCGCGATGTTGTGAACGACGATGCCGCCCGCGAAGTCTAGTACGCCCCACTTCTGCAGAATGCCGCCGCCCCAGACCATGTGTACGAACGGGAAGTACACGAGCACCAGCCACCCCGTTAGGAAGAACATGTACGCCTTGAACGTCACCCGATTCGCGAACGCGCCGGTGATCAGGGCGGGGGTGATGATCGCGAACATCATTTGGTAGGCGATGAACACGATCAGCGGGATCGAAGGGTTCGCCGGAGAGGGCGACATCAGGTCGACGCCTCGCAGGAACGCCTTGTCCATATTGCCGACGATGCCGCCGACGTCCCCGCTGAAGCACATCGAGTAGCCGAAGGCGTACCAGAGAACCGTCGTCCACCCCATGGAGACGAAGCTTTGCATCATGATCGTCAGAACGCTTTTGCGCCCAACGAGTCCCCCATAGAAAAAGGCCAGGCCGGGGGTCATCAACATTACGAGGCTGGTGCACAGGAGCATGAACCCCGTGTTTCCGGTATCAATCGTCATTGTTCGTTACCTATCCCAGGGACGGACGGCAAGGCGGGAATGGACGTCGGGTTAGCCGGATTCGCCCTGATTCGGCAGCTCGGATGCCGCCGAATGCTCCCACCCCCAAACCTCAGTTTCCGAAGGCGACCTTAGGCGGGTCAAGTTACGGGCCCGGAAACCGAGGGATGAGGCTCGGACCGGTCGTCTCGATCCGCAGCCGCACTGGCCCCATCAAGCCCGAAGGGGTAGGACCATCCTTCATGAGATCGTGCTCGTCCGGCACCGGGAAGCGGTTGCCGTACACCGCGCGGAGTGCCTTGAGGTCGGGACGTGGCTGGCCGATGAATCGGTTCACGGGCAGATTGGCTACGGCAATTTCGAGGTGGTTCTTTCCGGCGACCAGCCCTCGCGTGATATCCACCTCGAAAGGGGGCACGATCCCGGTGCCAAGCTTCTTCCCGTTCAAGTAGACCTCCGCCGCCTCGTGAACCTCGCCCAACTCCAAAACGACTCGGTGGCCGGGCATC
This sequence comes from Fimbriimonadales bacterium, assembly GCA_038216655.1. Lineage (GTDB taxonomy): Bacteria > Armatimonadota > Fimbriimonadia > Fimbriimonadales > Fimbriimonadaceae > JAFDWR01. Next base: position 11,399 of record JBBQPZ010000010.1, on the reverse strand, counting down.
GGCGTCCACGGGAAAGTGGTTCGGTAGTGACCAAGACCCGAGAAGAACTTGGCCCCCGGAACCTGGGTCCAGGAAGTGAGACTCCGTAGCGTCGCGTCGGAGGGCGCATCCGGACCCTCGAAGTGGATAATCCAGGGCTCACCAAGGGGTTGAGTCTCGACGCTTGCCGGTGTCGCTCGCCAAGGTAACGCATCCGGGCTGGAACCTGAGACGACGAAAAGCGACCCACGGGGGGCGAGATCGATCGTTACCTCCGGGCCGGTCGGCAGTTTGCGAATCTCGCCCGTGAGCGCATCCCACGACTCGAACCGGAGGTCCGCGGTATCGAGCTTGGCGGTCAAATGGACCGGGTCCGGGCCGACGTTCGCAAAAAAATAGATGTCGCGACCACCCAAGCGGCGGTGCTGGAACCCGACCGTCGTGGGCCGGCTGCGGTATGCGACGTCCGGTTTGGTCGCCCCCGCGACCGCGGTCGAGGCTTCTCGATCGTTGTCGACGAACTCCACGGAACCGAGGCCGACCTCGTGGCGACCGCCTGCCTTTACCTTTCCGAAAAGCCGACTGGCCAGCGCGTCAAAATGAGCGAGATCGGCCAGTGAGGCGTTGCCCGGTGATCGGGAAGGGAACTGGCGGGTCACAATTACCGCCCCGCCTGCCTCGCAGAACTGGGTCACCTTTCTGAGCGCATCCAAATCCATCGTCTCAAGGTTCGGCAGGATGATCGCCTCGTACCTTGCCGGTCCAACCTGCAACGCCCGCTTAGACACCTTCGCGACGCGGTCCACGGTCCAGAAGTCGATACCGTCGTAGTCAATGCCGTGGGAGATCAAACCGTGAATCAGATCAGAGGTGTGCTTAAGGCCATTCTGCAGACCGAACTCGCTGGTCGCCTTGCCCGTGACCAGGCGGTCCCGAACGTAGAAATCGAGGGTCATCTGCTCGGTCGGACCCTCGCGGAAGCTGTCTTCGACGGGCAGATAGACCGCCACGCGCCGCATCGGTTCGCCTTGGCGCAGCATCCATTGGCAGCGATTGACGTAGTCCACTAGGGCCGAGAAGATCGGCCACTGCGAGTTACCTGGACCCATAAAGGGTCCGTAGTACGGAACCCAACCCGGCGTCCCGGCAGAGCGTGGCGAATAGGGGAAGTCGACGCCAGTGAGGTCGTTTGCGCCCGACAGGAACGTCATGTCGCTGACGAGCTTTAGATCGCTCAGCGAATCCGCTAAGCGGTTCGGGAGCCCGGACCAGGTCCATGCCTCCGAGCCGATGATGTTTCGTCCCGCTTGGTGAGCCGCCGAAGCGACGTAGCGCTGGACCGAGAAGCCCTTCCACTCGTAGTGCTCGCCGGTGGGGGTCTGAATGTAGCGACTGGAAGTCATCGGATTCGGCGGCGTGCCGTACGGCTCCATTTCGAGATTCAGGCCGCGCTTGGCGCACCAGTTTCCGAGCGGAATCGTGAACCGCTCCTCGGTGAGTTCGGCGAGAGTCCGCCAGAAGTCGAAGCGAACGGCCTTCCCGGGTTCGGATTTGGCGTCGAAGAGCTCGGGGAGGTGGGGGATCAAATCGTAACCCCGACGTTTCTTGAATTGAACGGGAAGGTCCGGGGTCCAGTTGGAGCCGTAGACTTCCAAGCTGTCGCAACCGAGTTCCTTGATTTCGCCGCGGGATGCCTTGAGCATGGGGTCGATGACGCTCGAGAGGTAGCGATCCAAAGCGCCGCGATCGTAGTGGCTCACCACTAGCCCCTCGGCACCAAAGGCGGGGCGCTTGACTCCCATGCGGGTCGGTCCCGCGATGTAGCGCTTTCCCGCCATTGCCAACACGATGGATTCGCCCGGCGCGAGCTTCTTGGGCTCGGTGCCGGGAGCAAGGATCTCCTCGCGGATGTGTTGGGCGGAGTCTTCCGCCGAAACTGTGGGACCGCCATACGGCCAACCCGTGCTGCCATTCAACCCAAATCGAAGGTCTCGTCGCTTGGCGGCTCCCGCGGCATACTGCAGCGAATCCAAGAATTCGGTTGAGCCGAAGCGCAGGTTTTTCACTCCCGTCGCCGGGTCATCAAGTGCGAACGGATACATGAAGTACACGACCACGCCACCGACGCCCGTTTGTATTAGTTGGTCGAGCTGGTAGTCCATCTCGAAGGGCGTCCAGGCCGGGCCGAAGACGCGCCAATACATCCTCATGCGCGACTCGTTGGGCACATTTCGAAACCCTTGCTCAAGCGTCATTCGAGGAGAAGGTGAGACCGCCGCAAGCGCCAATAGTGCGAGCATGGTGCCGCCAGTGTACTAGTAGTGCCGAAGGGGAAAGAGCGTGTGCTCCCTCCCCCCATCGGCGCGACTATCGGGCCGCGCGGTGCTTGGCGGGGACCGTCTCGGCCAATGCCATCATCGCCCAGCACGTGCCGTTGAAGGAGGCGTACTGCGATTCTCCGTGCGGGAAGCCGGCATCGAAGTAGTTATTGAGCGGCATTGCCCGCTTGTTCACGAACCAGGAACCGTCGTCGTCCTGGGTCTTGAGGAGGTACTTGACCCCCCTCGCATACACGGCATCAGAGACCGGCATCCCGCCAGCTTCATGAAGCGCGTACAGCGCCTGACCCGTGGCGTAGGCATCGCTGTGGAGGTTCGCAAGCTGCGACCAGCCACCATCCGCTCGCTGATCCGCGCGAACCGCGGCCGCCGCCTTGCGAGTCTCCGCGCGATCCGCGCCCGACCACATAAGGCCGAGGAGGCGTGAGGCGCGATCCTCGCTGTCCTTAGGTTGAGCCTTAACCAGCCAGGCCCGGGCGCGGGCAACTCGCTGGGTGATCTCGTTGGCGCTGGACTTGGGTCCATAGGCATCAAGCGAACGAACCGCAAGGGCGGTGAAGGTGAAGAAGCTGGACTGCATCGGCACTCGGGGCACCGAGAAAGTCCAGGAACCGTCGGGAGCCTGCTGGCGCGCGAGCACCATCGCCATCGCCGCGTTAGCGTCAGTTCGGGGCTGGTTGTGGGCGGCCATTCCGGCGAGCAGCCATGCATCGCCCGTCGAGACCTCATTGATCTCGATCAACGGGACTTGCTTCATGACCTCGGGGTTCATGAGCGCGCCTTCGTGGAGCGGCTTCAAAGCGGTCAGGCCCCCGTTGAGGCGGGCCATCTGCATCTGCTGAACTGCGTTGTCGATGCTGTATCCATGATCGTGAGCGGCCCCCACTGCGATGCGGCCGAGACCCTCCTGGTGACAGGAAACGCACGTGGTGTCGGCGGTGAACTCCTTCATCGAGGACTGCAACAGCTTGAGACTGGCCCTGATCGCTTGATCGGGCGTCCGCATCGTCTTGGTGCTGCCAAACATTGCCGCAGTCCGACCCTTGGCATCGGTCGCCTTTGGATTCGCGCCCCCCAGAACGAGTTCCCGACCCACCTGGGGATTGTCCGCGTACTTCGCCGCGAGCAGGTAGGCGGTCATGCCCTTGTCATCCTTCGCGTTTGCGTCCGCTCCCTTCTTCAGGAGGAGCCGAATGACATCCGCATGGCCGTTCTTCGCCGCCGCAATCAGCGGAGTTTGGTGGTGGCTATCGGTCGCGTCGACCTTGGCGCCGGCATCCAACAGCATCTCCGCGACCTTGGTGTTGCCGGCCCGTGAGGCCATGGCAAGCGCGGTGACGCCATCGCCATCCTCCGCGTTGACGTCGACATTGTGCTTAAGGAGCTCGCCGACGATTGCGGGAGATCCGGTGTTCGCGGCCGCAATCAGGACGGTCATGCCGTCAGTCCGGCTGGCATTGCAGTCGACCTTGAGCGCGATAAGGCTGCTCGCAGCTTGGGCGTTCCCCGAGAGCGCCGCGAAGGTGAGTGGGGTGCCGTAGGAACTCTCCGCATCGGGGTTCGCTCCTGCCTTGAGGAGCGCCTTCATCACATCGGGCTGATAGGAGGCGACAGCGATGTAGAGCGGAGTGAACTCCAGTCCGTTGCGGCTGTTGGGGTCAGCCCCCTTGGACAAAAGTGCCTCGACCCCCGCGGTGTCGCGGTGGTCAATCGCGAGGAACAGATCTTGACAGAGCTTGCCCTTAGAAGCGATGGGCGGATCGGTGGACTTGCGTCCGTGGCCGGCTTGGGCCGGATTCGAGCGAGACGTGACCGCTGCGGCGGTGACGGAGCCCACCATCAGCGTCCAGAAGACGAGTTGGGCTTGACGCGAGTTTATGGTGCTTTTCAAATACATGGTTCTTCCCTTCGCCTAGGCTCAGAGTGAGCCAAGGGTCGTACACCCTGCCACTATACAGCGTTTGCAGCAGAGTAATTTCGAACGGGAATGGTACTCCACGTCTCCGCGTCGCAATTGGGACCGTTAGGACCATCAGAAAGTGCTCTCTTTGGGCGAGTAAAGGAGGCGAACCTAACCTTAGATCGGCGTCCAGACAATCGCCCTTTGACCAGACGCATTGGAGGCCGTCCCAACAATCCGCCCGTTGGAATCGATGCCATTGGCGACCGCATTCGAGTACCCAATTGGAAGGAACTGGTTCAGATCCACGGGCGCTGACGTCGAAGTTGCCCAATACAGTGCGTGACTCGCTCCGGATGGTTCGCTGCCAAACCCGACGAATCTCCCGCCGTTCACTGCGGTGGCAAAATTGTTCGCAAGGGTTGGGAGAGGTAGGAGCTCGTGGGCCGAAGCGGCGGTGCCTTGCCAAGCCATTGCGTGGCTCACGACCCCTTTGCTGTTTCCCACCTGCACGGTGACTTCCGCGTGACCAGCTTGCCAAATACCTGAGATTGCGACCGCCATCGAAGAAGTGTAGCCAGAGGTTGGGTGCAACCACACGAAGCTGTCGCGGCTTCCCGCCCACATCATGGCCTTGGATTCCAACAACTGGCCAAACTGATCGTACTTGCCTCCAAATCCCACCTGATGGGTGCCATCTGTCGCGAATGCCAGCGTCGATTCGGCCCCGTTGTTCAGGTCGACCCCGACCGTGTTGCCCGCGGTCCAGAGAATCGCGTGAGTTGGACCCGCGAAGCTGTGCAGGGTGCCGCGACCTCCCACCGTTTGCACGGTGCTGGCATAGCCGACGGCCTGGCCCCCCGAGACCCCAGTCGCGACGGCACCGAAGGTGTTGAACGGAAGAAGCAGAATCTCTGCGCTTTCGGCGGAGCCCCGCCACCGGACAGCAACTCGCCGCTGAAAGGTGGATGCCCCAAAGCCGTAGCCGACCTGTGTGAACCCATCGGTCGCGGTTAGCACCGAATTTCCACCCGCATTGAGCGGAGCGTAGTCAAGAAACGACGGGTGGAGGTCAATCGGGTCGCCAACCCCGGAGAATAGGACCGCGTGTTGCGTCGAGGCAACGACTCCGCCTGGGATACCACTGAGCGTCCCACCAATCTGATCCGGAACTACCGACTGAAGACTGCCTCCAACACCGTTCGGCGTCAGGTCATTGCAGGCGAAAGTCGTCTGGGCCGACGAGGTTACGGCACCAAAGGCAAGACCCATTCCGAGCGTCACTAATTTGCATGCAGAAATTGATCGATGATTCATGGCGAACTTCCTAGACGAGCGCGTCGGCTCGCATTTCCAGGAGGCTCCACGGTGAGCGAAAGATACACACTTCTATCCCGGTTCGGAACGTAGAGAATCTTTGTTATGCTCCGGCGAACTATCTGAGTTGCCCAACCGGCGTGATTACTAGCAAACGACCCGCGCCCGGCAGGACCCTAATCCCTTGCGTGAGTTCGAGCGATTGGCTTGGCTGGAGCCCCGCGATCTCGGGCTGCATGAGTTCACAATCCCTTGGGTCGAGCCCCAAGGCTTTCCAGTCGATCCGGAGGTGGATGTCAACGGGGACTTTGGCCCAACTCGCAAGCGCGATCAAGGTTCCTTGTTTGCCCTTATAGACCGTGGCAAGAACATCGGGGTTGTCCGAGTGCACAGGGCAGTTCGGGGTGAAGAACGGGATCATCTCAGTCCCCTGGATGCCAAACTTGTCGAACGCCTGCCACACCGGGCGCGGGTCGCCCGACCAGCCGAGGCGACCGGTCTCGCCGAAAACTAGCCCGCGAGCCACATTCGGGCTATCGAGCATCTCGCTCATCAGCCCGAAGGGAAGGCCGGACATCTCGACCAACCAGTAGTCCCACGGCGCATCATTTGCGCTGAATCCCTCGCCGAGCCAGAGGCGGTCGAGATACGGGAGGACCTCCATGTACATGTTCAGGTTGTTCGCGTATCCGGCGTACTCGTTGAAGTGGTTCCAGGTGTGGAGGTCGATCACTGGGTCCGGGCGAACCGAGAGGATACGCCGTGCCCGGCGCAAGCTGCCCGCGTCGAGCGCGGTGTCGTCGATGTAGACGCCGTCGATCTTCGCGCGGTCGACCATCCACTTCAATCCTTCAAGATAGAAGTTGTTCCAGCGAGAGTCGGGACTCGTGATCACCGAAATATCGTCGGCCGCGTACTTGCCGCCGACATGATCGACCCAGGCAGGAACGAAGTCGGAGCCGAGGTTCTGGACCAACCACGGACTCGGCCCATTCGGGTTGATCAGTGTCTTCGCGTCTTTGCCTGGGCCCGGGAATACCACCTCGCCGTTCAGCGCGTGGAGGGCGTACAGCTCCGGCATGTTCTGGGTGATCTCGCGGGTGGTGTAGTAGACGCGGGCGCGGATTCCTTTCGCATGGGCTCTGGCGACCAGGTTGGTGAACTCGGCGAACGAGTCCGGGCTATATGGGTAGTTGATGTACGGGTTGTAGTAAGTGGCCTGGTGAACGTTGATCACGTTCGGCCCCTTCTTCGGGTCGGCGCTCGCGAGGGCGTCGTCGAGCGGCTTCGGTTCGCGGCTGGGATGGGGATGGACGAAACGTGTCGACCACTGCTTCTCGGTGTCGATGGTTCGGAACGGTGTTAGGTAGAGGTCAGCAATGAAGTCCAGAGTCTGACCTTTCTTCACGCGCCGAGGGCCGGAATAGGCGCGGGCGAGCACCACGCCATCCTGCTCGGAGATTGTCACGCCACCCTTGCCGCCGTTACCCCAAGAGTCGGGCATTTCGAGGGGAAGGAACGAGTAATAGATATTGAGCAGCGGACGGTGGAAGTTCGCGTCCTTGAGCCTAACCATCAAGCCCGCGTTGACGTCGCCCAGCCAGAAGCAGTCCTGGTGGCGAGCGGTGTCCCACGTCCACTCGTGGTGGGCGGGTCGGAGACCTCCTTTGCGGTTGAGGCCCATCATGAACTTCGAGGCGGCCTTGGTGTACGGGATGTCGAGTCGGATGTCCTTGAGGTCCATGTCCCGCGTCGCGGTCAGGTGGATCGCGACCTGACCTGAACCGGTGTAGTCCAGCTTTCCACGCACGTCGGCATTAAATCCGCTGACTTCGCCTCGGGCAATCCATTGCGCTTCGGAACCTCCGACCCTCTGCGTGAAATGCGTGTTCGCGAGAGTGGCGGAGCCGTGCCCGTCTTCTACGGTGAAGGCCATCGGCAGGGCTAAAACGGCCTTTGCGTCCGTGGTGATGTGGGTGTTGGCGGAGGAGAAATGGCTGACGATCGCGGCAGGAAGGCCGGTCGGCCCTATCTTCAAGTCGCGTCCCAGAATTCGAATCGAATGATTCATGCGATGGAGCGGGACAAACGGCTTGGTAATCGAATCGCCTTCACCGGCCTTCGAATCGAGCCAGCGCAGTCGGGTCAGCGCGGCGGGATCGTCGGCTCCCCAATCGGCGACCGGCGAGCCCTCGACGTCGATCTCGATCGGGATCTTAGTGACCTGATTGTCCAGGTGTAGCGTGGCGATCCCTCGGTAGACGCCGCGGGCGGCCCTGGGGATGTCCCACCCGCACCACAGCGGCTCAAGTCGTCCGGCACCGATCGTCAGGTGCTTCCGGAACGACTTCCCGTTCAGGTCGATGCCGCCGAGGCTGAGGCATCTTGCGGCTGCCTTGTCGATCGAACCGTTTGCTCCGACCATGCTCGAAAAACTCAAGTTGACCGAGCCAACGTCCGAACGAGTGAGGACCCCGATCTGGAAGGTCAGGAACTGCCCTGGTCGACTCGTGCCTTTGAATCCGGGATGCCCGGCTTGACTCAGCCAGCCCCCCTGGAGGGGGAGGACTCGCCGGATCGGATTCTGATTGGATTCGCAGAAGACAAAGGCTTGGCTCTTGGCGAGCTTGGCGTCCAGCATCGGACGCGCCGCCTCGGGAATCACGCAGATCGGGGCTTGAGCGGGCGAGAGGAGAGCCAAGGCGAGAAGCAAGACGGACATTTGGAACGAACGCTACCTCAACCCTTCGCGCGAATCTCATCGGATCGACGCTGGAGTTCGCCGACCGGGAGAATCGGGTGGCTGGCCTTGTCCGGATCTGGCGGGCGATTGTGGCTCGCTCCCGGGAATGCGTAGAAGAAGGTCACCGCCGAGTAGCCAAGGAGGTTCCACTTTTCACGCATGTCAGTTCCGAACGACGACTCCATGTCGAAGCGTAGTCGTGTGCTAAACGGAATTGCGTCGAGCCCGCGAGTACGAGTGAGAATGTTGTATCCCAACGTGTGGCCGTCGAGACCGCCGACCTTCACGTTCGCCAGAAAGGGAGCCGAGAATTGGTCGGCGAGCACCGGATACACGCCCCCCGCCCAGCCGTAGTAGTCCTCCGAGCCCGTGCCGAAATGGGTCGGGAAGCCCTTGTCCCAGGCGTCGTCGACATAGATTTTCTCGTCCCCCTCCCCCCACCAGGAGTCGCGGCGGATGTTGAGCACCGTCCATGCATCGCCTACATACACGCCTTTGCCATAGATGTCGATGTAGTTCCAATCCGAGAATGGAGTCCCGGGAATGACGTCGTCGGGACGCCACCGTGCGAAGAAATGCATCGTCCGATCCGTCCACTTTTGAGCGTGGGACTTGACCCCCCATCGAACGCTCAAGGGACCAGTTGACAGATTGGTAAGTCGAACCGTGCCGGAGCGGCGGTAAGGCATCACCCACCGCGAAGACAAGTGGCCGTCCTCCGACACCGAACGGGTCGTCGTGGTGAACGGATGAAGCGAGTCGGCGGAGCAAAAGAAGTCGCCGACCGGGCACCAGACCGTTTCGATCCCATCGAATGTCGCCGAGAGGACGGTCGACCGGAGCAGGCCCGGGTTGGTCCTCGCATCAGGGAGATCAAGTTCGAGATCTTCCACGGCACACGGACCGGGCAGGAGCAGGATCTCCCCCGACTTGCCTGGCGCGATCGTCGCAGGCTCTAGCCTCGCAAGTGGAGCGGGGGGCACGGTCAGTCGACGGGCGGCTTGGGCTAACGCGTTTGCCTTCGATGCAAGCATCGAGGGCTGAAATGCCTCCACTTCAGTCGCCGGGCCATAGCTTCGGTAATTGATCGAGAAATAGAACGGCTTCTGCCCCATCGTCACCTTGCAGCTCTTCGCGAAAGGAATCGGGAGGTACAGGTTCCCGGCGCGCGCGCTGTAGGCGGCCCAGGGTGCGCCGAAGGAGCCTTTGCCCGTTACGAGCTTGATCAGCGACTCGTTGATGACCGGCTTGTCGCTGCCGTCTAGGGTGATCTGGACGCTTGGTCCGGTGCGCTCGTTAAAGTCGTAATAGAAGAACGGGGTCCACATCTTGGTGATGCAGCCGGGCCCGTTGCATTCCATCAACACGTACCGGAGCTTGTCGCCGGATCCCTCCGTACGGATGTAGCCGGTGCCGTCACTGTCGGCGAACCAGCCGGGGAGGTCGCGCCGCTTGGATTCGCGATTGTAGCTCGTTGCCTCGAGGGATGCGTACTCGGGCACCGGCCATTGGGCTAGAGCGGCGGGGTCTGTCATCTCCGTCAGGAGCGACGCGAACGAAACAGAACCCCGCGCGGGGGCTAGACCGACAACCCAAGCGGCAAGCAACGCGACCATTGGCGCCTAGATTACATGTGCTTAGGCTCGAAGTGCGGCGATCGCGCGTTCGATCCGACTTTCCGCCTCAGAGGCGACTGGACCAAGGAGCTCGTTCTCGGCGATATCGAGCATCACCACGGGGTCTTGGGCGTGGACGTGCACATGTCCGGCACATTCGTGGACCAACACGTTGCAGGGGAGGAGGAGCCCGATCTCATGCTCCGCCTTGATCGCGCGAAATGCGAGATGGGGGTTGCACATTCCGAGAATCGTGTACGGTTCAATCTCCTCGCCGATTTTTTCCTGCAGGGTCTTACGCACGTCGATTTCGCAGAGCACGCCGAAGCCCTCAACTTTGAAAGCGTCTTTCACCCGTTGAACCACCTCATCGAAGGGTTGGTTCAGGGAGACCGAAAGGCCTGGATGACGAAGGGCGGAGTGGGTCATTTTAGTTCACCAAGAGTGGATTGAGTTCACTCGCGGCGGGTTCGCCGGGCTTGATGCCGGGGAACCACGAAGCGAGGTCAGCTTTCTGGTTGTCGTTCTCGGGCACGTTCGCCGTCAATCCATCGGCGAAATAGATCACCGTCATGACCGCACGAACGCGGTCGGTGGGGTTGCCTGGTGCCTTGTGAAGGGTGAGTCCGGAGTGGAAAGTGGCGTCGCCTGCCTTCATCGCGCCGCTCGTGCGCACCGGCAGTTTCGCGCCCTCGATGAAGCCCTCGTAGTACGCCTCACTCTGGTCCGAAATGCCGGAAGAAAGAGAGATGATGCCTTCCTTCTGGGATCCGTCGGCAAAGGACATCGTGCCCATTTCGAGCGGGACATCGACGAGCGGCATCCACATCGTGACGGCTTTGGACTGGTCAATCGGCCAGAAGAATCCGTCCTGGTGCCAAGGTGTGTGTCTCCCGCCCGGCTCCTTGAAGAGCGCCTGATCGTGGTAGAGCCTCACGCCCTGCACGCCAAGGAGATGGGCGGCGATGCCAGCAAAGCGCCTGGCGAGGGTGTATTGCGCGACGACCGGATCGTGACGCCACAGGTTCATGACCTGCAAAAAGGCTCGCCCGTAAGTATCGCGCTCCTCAAGCGGGCGCGTCTCCGTGTTGTGAGCCATCGCTGCGCGCTGGATCGCCGAACTGTAGCTTTGGACCTCGGGCTCCGGACACACGCCACGGAGGAGAACCCACCCATTCCGGCGGAAAGACTCGAGGTCAGTCAACGAAAGGTCGTACGCGTTGGAAAGCGGAGTGGAGTCGGACATAGGCGGTGTATTCCTACGTTACCGTGGGTGGCATGGTCGTCAAGTCCAAGCGCGGGTCAAAGTCCGACACCTCCAAGAGTTTGGGAGAGCTCTCGGCAAAACTCTTGGCGCGAGTTGATGGTTTGTCATTTGGTTTTCGTGCATTGTCATTCGGGCCAAAGTGACCGTTTTTGAATCTGTCGTCATTCTGTCATTCGTCATTCGCACTGCTTACCCACGTTGGCAATCTGGGTAACCGAGCTGATGATGATGGACTCGC
>JBBQPZ010000009.1:0-151329 GCA_038216655.1 Fimbriimonadales bacterium | reverse complement strand
CAGGACCACTACAACAACCACCGACCCCATCTAGGACTCGGTGGACTGACCCCCGCGAACTTCAAGGAGAAGTCGCAAACGACAACCAAGGAGACCGCAATTCTATGATCTGAGACTGGAAACTTATTGGGGACCGGTCACCCCCTCCTCCTCCTGAGCGGCTTTGCCGTGGGACTTGAGCTTGGTGCCGGGACCGCCAACCTCGCGGACCCAGCCGCTCATCCCAAGGTGACCGAAGACCCAGGGGGCGTCCTTGAACTCGAGCCACCAGTATTTGCCCTTACGCCCAATCGCGGTGGGCGTGCGACGGACCAGGGCTTCTTCCACTGCACTCGGTGGCGTTCCGCCAAGGACGATTGAGTCGGGTGCGACTTCAGCGGACTTGATCTTGTGGCCGACGAGGACTCGGCGCATGACGCGGCAAACGGTTTCAACTTCGGGAAGCTCAGGCACCCCTCCATGATGGCAAATTGCCGGAGCGCCGACACTCTTGTCGGCAACTTGTCAGTTCTTCACATTTGTACCGACATGGAGCAATTCCAATGGGCCGACAGGAGTGTCGGCGCTCCGGCCGAATGCAGGACCGTCAGAAGGTGTCGGCCTTCTCCCATAAGAGTATTATAATAGTAGGATAGGTAGTAACAAGGGGTGGTATTCCCGGGGCTATTTGCCGCATCGCGACGAGCCCCGCCTCACGCAGTTCATCACCTTTCATGAGGCTGATGCTCTTCCGGTCAATGTCCGCGACGCTTGGAACGATGAGCTTAAGCACTTATCCGATCAGAAGCGAATGATGGAGGAGAATCGGCGCATTCTACGTTTACTCGATGTCGGAAGGGGGAAGTGTTTCTTGCGACAGCCCCGAGTGGCTTCGGTCGTTGAGGACGTCATTCTTCGCAGCCACGGGATTAGTTATGAGCTTCACGCCTGGGCAGTGATGCCGAATCACGTTCACATCTTGGTGACACTTATGGAAGGTCGGATATTGGGTGAAGCGATTAAGGTGCTCAAGGGAGTCGCGGCTCGGGAGGCCAATGTTCTACTTGAGAGATCGGGCACCTTCTGGTTTCGAGACTACTACGATCGGTACATGCGCGATGAAGATCATTTCTCTCAGACTCATCAGTACATTGACTACAATCCCGTCAAGGCTGGATTGTGTCAGGAACCGGAGGACTGGCCATTCGGGTCGGCACGTTTTGGCGATCAGCATTAGGGGCCGGAACGCCGACACTCTTGTCGGCTCATTGGAGTAGCTACACGCCAGTCCAAGGATGGCGCACCGACCAAGTGCCGACAGGAGTGTCGGCGCTCCGGCAATCCGCCATCATATGACATGCGGCCGCACCCTCGCACCTATGCTTGCCTCCGCGCGCACACGACCCCGCCGATGGACGGGATGCTCGACCACCCTGAGTGGGAGCGCGCGCCCTGGTCGGAGCCGTTCTTGGACATCGAAGGCCCCAAGCACGTGCCCCAGCCTCGGTTCAAGACGCGGATGAAGATGCTCTGGGATGAGCATGGCCTCTATATCGGCGCGGAGATGGAGGAGCCGGACCTGTGGGCGACGCTGACTGAGCGCGACTCGGTGATCTTCCGCGACCACGACTTCGAGGTGTTCCTCGATCCGGACGACGATCACCACCAGTACATCGAGTTTGAGATGAACGCGCTCAACACGGTCTGGGATCTGCTGCTGTTGCGCCCCTACCGCGACGAGGGCGAAGCACTAAACGGCTACACGATCGAGGGACTCAAGACCGCCGTGCATCTGAAGGGCACGATCAACGACCCTAGCTCCAAAGACCAGGGATGGAGCGTGGCCGTCTTCATGCCCTGGGCAGCGATTGCGCCCGTCTCCACGCGGCGGGTCCCGCCGCACGAGGGAGACCGCTGGCGGATCAACTTCTCCCGCGTGGAGTGGGACCTCGAGGTCGTGGACGGGAAGTACCACAAGATCGAGAACCGGCCCGAGCACAACTGGGTCTGGTCGCCGCAGTGGGTGGTGAACATGCACTGCCCGGAGACGTGGGGGTTCTTGGAGTTTCAGGGCGGGCACGCGTCGCCGGTCGCGCCTGACCCGCATTGGGAGGCCCGCTGTCGGCTGATTGAGGTGTATGAGACGCAGAAGGCGTATCAGTCCGCGCATAAGCGCTACGCGCCCTCGGGTGCGGCGCTCGGGTTGGGATTCCCATTCCGGCTGGTGCCCGGGGAAAAGGTCTGGCTCGCCACGATTGTGGCGGCAGACGGGACGCGGCTGTCGATCCGCGAGGACTCGCGTTTGTCGATCGTGGCTTCGTGATTGGTTATTCGGGATGCGGGATTCGGGATCTCTTTCCTTTGGCGCTTGCCTAGTAGCGATCACTTGGGTGCCGGCGAATTCTGGCGAATCGCGAATCGCGAATCCCGAATAACCAACGGCACCGTCCGCCCTGGGTAACTTGAGCCTATGAGGATTCGATCCACCACCGTGATCGGCGTTCGGCGCGATGGGAAGACGGCGATTGCGGCCGATGGGCAGGTGACGCTCGGCGAGCAGACGATCCTGAAACACACCGCCAAGAAGGTCCGGCGGCTGGGAGGCGGGAAGGTGGTGTGCGGTTTTGCGGGATCGGTGGCCGATGCGCAGACTTTGCAGGACAAGTTCGAATCGAAGCTCGAAGCCTTTGGCGGCAATCTGACTCGGGCGGCGGTTGAGTTTGCGAAGGACTGGCGGACGGATAAGGTCTTGCGCAACCTGAACGCGCTTATGCTCGTGGCGGACACTTCGGGGTTGCTACTGGTGAGCGGGGACGGGAACGTGATTGAGCCGGACGACGGCGTCGCGGGAATCGGGAGTGGCGGGCCTTACGCTCTGGCGGCGGCTCGGGCCCTGGTGGCGAATACTGCGATGACAGCGGAAGAGATTGCGCGGGAAGCGATTCGGATTGCGGGCGAGATTTGTGTGTTTACGAATGATCGGGTGACGATCGAGACGGTCTGAGAAGCGTGGGTATTTGGGTATTGTCGGTTTTTATGTTGCCGCTCAACCGCCTCGCGGCAGAATCCTCAATAACAATCTGACATGAAACGCGTCGAAGCCTATCTCCGAATGAACAAGGTCGAAGAGGTCAAACAGGCCTTAGAGAGTGCTGGAATTGCCGGCATGAGTGTCGAGCACGTGCGTGGCTACGGCCGCCAGTTCGGGCGGACCGACAAATACCGCGGCTCGACCTACGCCGTGAATCTGCTGCCGAAAGCGCGGGTGGATGTGGTCGTGAAGGACGAGGACGTCGAGGAGGCGATCCGCATCCTGATCGAGATCGCACAGACCGGCGAGATCGGCGACGGCAAGATCTTCGTGAGCGACGTGATCGAGGCGATCCGCATCCGGACGGGCGAACGCGGCGAGGCGGCGGTCAGCTAGCTCGCTCTTAGCGCGGAAGTGACCTTCCAGCCGATGGCGACAACGCCGATCCCGAGGATGGACACGACGACGGGCAAACCCCATCCCGCAGATTGCTTGGTGGGAGGTTCATTGTCTCCGCGCGCGGAGAGGACCCCGTCGATGGTGGTCACGATGGCATAGAGTTTACCGATCGCCTGGGCCTCCTGCAGCTCCATGTCCGCAGTCTGTTTGGGATCATTGTGGTTCTCGGGGCGCTTCATCTGAAGGGTCTGCGCCTTGCCGTAAGCTTCAAACGCGGCGGCCGATTCCTTCATCAGATCACGCGCCGTCTTTCCGGCGTTGGTTTTGGCTTTGACGTCGGCACCCCGCTCAATCAGCAGTTGGACGAGCGTGGGGTCAAGGTAGCCGAGTGCATTCACCTGGCAAGCGATGTGGAGGGGCGTGTAGCCGTTTTGGGTCGGTTTATTCGCCTTTGCACCCTTGTCGAGTAAGAGCTTGACTACGTCAGTCGACTTGGCGAAGCAGGCCTCATGCAACGCCGTGCGGCCGATGTCATCGGTCGCATCGACCTTAGCACCCTTGCTGAGAAGCCAGTTGACCGTGTCGAGTTTCGGCGGAAGGACGGCGGCGGCCTCGATCAGCGGAGTTCGTCCGGACATCTCATAGCCGGGCTCGATGGAGCTCTCGGTCCATTTGCGCTGGGCCCTGTCCATGGCAGCCAAGTTCTCATCCTCTTTGTCGGATTGGGCACGTTCTTCAGCCGTCATGTGCGTCTTCATTTCAGGCGATGGACCGGTCCACATAGTGGCTCCTAAGTGCTGATGTGGGTTCCGTGCGGCGTGGGCTTCGAGGTCGGCACCATGCGCGAGGAGGTACTCGGCGAGATCTTGGCGACCACTGCGAACCGCGGCATGGAGCGAAGTGCCCATTCCAGGCATTTGGACGTTCACATTCGCCCCATGCTCAATGAGGAACTTGACCGTCTCCAGATGGGTCTGCCTCGAAGAGCAGGCCGTGATCAGTGGCGTCCAACCCTGATCGGGTTGAGTCCCATTTACGTCTGCGCCCGATTTGACCAGGAACTCGACGATCGCTTCCGAATGCGGCTTGTCGCCTTGGATCGCTTCGATCAGAATGGGCCAGCCGTTGGCGTAAGCCGAATTTGGACTGATCCCCGACTTTATCAGGGCGCGAACGCGCGCAAGATCGTCGTTACGGACGGCGTCCGAGAGTCGCTGATCGCCCTGACTCACCGGACGGACCTGCATCCGCTGGGCCGACGCCAGGCTGGCGCAAATCGCGAGACAGAGCAGCAGGACCCTCTTCATGTATCCAGTGTACGACGTGACGGAGTTTTCCGATAAGCTTGCGGCATGGGCGAAGCTCCACCCCCCGACCCCCCTCCTCATTTTCCGGACACTCTCTCTGGCCGCGAAAAGGCTGGCCCCGAGAAAACGAGGAGTGGGGCTCAAAGCTAGATGCGGTGGCAGAATTTCTCCATCTGGCGCGGGCGGCTGCCCCATTGGCGGGCGGATGACGTCACGTACTACGTGACGTTCCGGCATCGCCGAGGCCTGACCATCGACGAGCGGGGGCTCCTGCTTCGCACGCTACTGAGACCCGATGGAAGGCGATGGGATCTACTGATTCTCTGCGTGCTGCCGGGCGAGACCGAGCTGCTGTTCCGTGTGATGCCGTCGCCCCAGGGCGGGTCCTACGAGCTGAGCGACATCGTCGAGAAGGCGAAGGCGAAGGTCGGGCGGCAGATCATCAAGAAGTCACTCGAGCGCTGGCCGCCGTTCTACGACGAGAGCTACGACCGGATCATCCGCGACGACGCGGAGCTCGAGGAGCGCTGGCAGGCGATCTTGGATTCGCCGGTGAACCACGAGCTCTGCGAGGAGCCTGAGGCATGGGACGGGCTCTGGGTTGCGGAGTCACCCACATGAGCGTGTTCCCAATTGGACTTGGGTCGTTGACGAGAGCTAGGGGCGACTTCGCGTTACGAGCCGCCCTTAGAATGGACGAGGTCAGTGATGGCCTCACTCGGACGTCTTAGCTTGCAGGGACTCGCGGAACGTCGAGGCTGCCGATGCCGATTCCGCCGTGCACCGCCGACGAGTTGCGGCCTGCTTTGCAACTGAGCAGTAAACACAGTAGGAGGGCTTTCGGTTGTTGGCCTGACGTAGCGCATCGTGACCCGCTCGCGCGAGGAAATCGCTGAGGGGTTCGGACTCAAGGCGGACCCATCGATCTATGTAGCCCTTTAAAGTCTGTTCCTTCCTAAGGGACAGACGAGCCCGCCGATAAGCTCGCTCAAAACGCATGACCATCTGTTGAGATTATACGATCCATTCGGCGACAAAAAAGCCCGCGAGCTACCGCGGGTCTTTCTTGTTTGCGGAGGGCCTTACTCTTCCTTGAACTGAGCTTCCTGGACGTCCTCACCTTCGTGAGCGGCACCGGTGGCGGCACCGACCTTCTCGCTCTCGTCCGCCTTCTCGCTCGCGGCCTTGTAGAGTTGCTCGGCAGCCGCGTGGCTATCCGTCTCTAGCGCGTTGAACGCGGCGTCGATCTCCATCCGATCTTCGCTCTGAACCGCCTTGCGGAGCGCTTCGATCTTCTCCTGAGCCGACGTCCGCGTCACCTCTTCGATCTTGTCGCCGCCTTCTCGGAGCGTCTTCTCGGTCGAGTAGATGAGCTGCTCGGCCTTGTTCTTGGCCTCAATCAGTTCCTGCGATTGACGATCCGATTCGGCGTTGGTTTCGGCCTCCCGGACCATGCGCTCGATGTCGTCTCGGTTCAGGTTGCCCGAGTTCGTGATCGTGATCGACTGCTTCGACCCCGTCCCCTTCTCCTGCGCGGTGACGTGCAGGATGCCGTCCGCGTTGATGTCGAAAGTGACTTCGATCTGCGGCGTGCGAGCGGGCATCGGCGGGATGCCGCCGAGGTGGAAACGACCGAGCGACTTGTTGTCCTTGGCCATCGGGCGCTCGCCCTGCAGGATGTGGATCTCGACTTCCGGCTGGTTGTCCGTCGCCGTCGTATAGACGCGACTGCGGTTCGCCGGGATCGTGGTGTTCCGGTCGATCAACTTATCGAAGATGCCGCCCTGCGTCTCGACACCCAGCGAGAGCGGGGTGACGTCGAGCAGGACGATGTTCTTGACTTCGCCACCGAGCACGCCAGCCTGGATGGCGGCGCCAACGGCGACGACTTCATCCGGGTTGACCGAGCGGTTCGGCTCCTTGCCGGTGAGCTTCTTGACCAGCTCCTGAACCTGCGGCATGCGCGTCGAACCGCCGACGAGAATGACCTCGTCAAGCTCGTTCGCCTTCAGCTTCGCATCTTCGAGCGCCTGGTTGAACGGCACCATGACCCGCTTCATCAGGTCGGCGGTCAGCTCTTCGAACTTGGCGCGGGTGAGCGACGTGTCAAGGTGCTTCGGCTCGTTGTCGACGGCCGTGATGTACGGCAGATTGATCTGCGCTGTCACCTGACCGGAGAGCTCGATCTTGGCGCGCTCGGCGGCCTCTCGGAGGCGCTGCATCGCGGCGCGGTCCTTGCTGAGGTCAACGCCCTGATCCTTCTTGAATTCGCTCGCGAGCCAATCGACGATCTTCTGGTCGTAGTCGTCGCCGCCGAGGTGACTGTCACCCGCGGTCGCGCGGACCTGGACGACGGACTCGCCCTCTTCGACTTCGCCGACGTCGAGAATCGAAACGTCGAACGTTCCGCCGCCGAGGTCGAAGACGAGGATCGTCTCGTTCTTCTTCTTGTCCGCGCCGTAGGCGAGGGACGCCGCGGTCGGCTCGTTGATGATGCGCAGGACTTCCATGCCCGCGATTTCGCCCGCATTCTTAGTCGCGGTGCGCTGCGCGTCATTGAAGTACGCGGGGACGGTGATGACCGCCTTGTCCACCTTCTCGCCCAGGTACGCCTCGGCGTCGGCCTTGAGCTTCTGCAGGATCATCGCGCTGACTTCTTCCGGCGTCAGGTCCTTGTCGAGCGCGGGGACGTGGGCCACAACCTGGCCGTTCTTGCCCGCCTTCACCTTGTAGGTGACGCGTTTGGCTTCCTCTTCGACTTCACTAAGCCGATGTCCCATGAAGCGCTTGATCGAATAGATCGTGTTGTCCGGATTGACGACGGCCTGCCGCTTGGCGGTGACGCCGACGACGCGTTCGCCGTTGGCCTTAAAGCCGACGACGCTGGGGCACGTGCGCGATCCTTCCGAGGTCGCAATGACGATCGGCTCGCCACCCTCCATCACCGCGACGACGGAGTTCGTCGTTCCAAGGTCGATTCCAACTGTTCTTCCCATAATTCGTGTTCTACTTTACCTTTTTCTAGTGAGGGAGGCAAGTCACTTGAGTCCTCTACGCTCAACTCTTGATTACGCCGAGTTTACCGGAGACGTTGCACGGGCCGTGACGTTTCTGGGACTGTTCGGTGCGTTACGAGGCAGGAAGGAACGCCGGAGCGCCGACTTCAGTCGGCTCCCCATATGCCGGGCTTACCCGGGCACCGGAGCGCGGACTTCAGTCCGCTCCCCGTAACCCGGGCTTTAGCCCGGTGGCCTTTCGCCACCCGACGCGACGCGTCCTCTCTCTGGAGCCCAAGCCCCCGTCCGAGGCCAAAAGCACAGTCTCCGAACAAGCCCTCGACGAGCCTCCCAACCGCCGGAGCGCCGACTTCAGTCGGCCCCCCCCGTATCCCGGAGCTTTAGCCCGGCCAGACACCCTCCGGGTGGGCCGGACAGGTCTCTGCCGGGCGACAACCCCCAAAGCCCGAGCTAACCGTGCCCGCCTCGCCCCTTCACCTGCCGGAAGCCGCCGCAGGTGGACCGGTCGAATGCCCGGAACGACGAAGGGTTCGCGAATGAAATTCCGATCACGCTTTACTCTTGGGAGTCGTACAATATCCTCAGCTACGAAGTTCGTGGAGAAGGTGAAGGGGTGAGGCGGACACGGTCAGTTTGGGCTTACGAATAACGTCACCAAGCCAAACCCGAGAGCCCAAACTGAGCCATGCCACCCCGCCTCACCCCTTCATCCGACAGGGCCACCCGCCGCACCTGGAAGGCCAACTAGAACCCAATGACGAGTGAAGATGCACAATTTGCCCGACAGCGCCGCTTGCTTTCCGATGCTATTAAGCAAGCCTTTCCACCAAGTATTAACCCTCCAATCGGCAATTTGGTGACTTATGGTTACGAATCGGATCCAGAGATGATAGAAACACAACAGTGCTTAAGCGGACGCAAATGGAACGACTTGCCGACGCTAGCTGTTTTTAAAGTTTGGCCCACGAATCTAAATCTTACAGCATGGCTTTATTACCTCCCATATTTTATTACGTCCATGCTTTCAATAGATTCGCCTAAAACATTCTTTACAGCGGAACTCGGGCTAGTAATTTCTGGTGAGGAAACTTGGGAAGAAATAGCTCGTGAAAAATTTTCTCTATTATCGGTGTGCCAATATTGCGTTGTGCGAGAGTACATAGCCTTAGGAGCAGCGTACGGGGATTTGTACGCTATTCGCGGATGGTCAGATTGGTGGAAAGACACTTCTGCCATATTTGCCTTTGCCCAAACCAAACATGTTTAGGCGTGATAATGTTTGAGCCTGGAATTCTCGATCTTGCTTATGTCTATTTTAAAGAAGAATGTGGCTCATTGCATGAATGCTGGCAGCGACGGTCTGCCCCTCGTTGGAAGAATGCTACTTCAACGTGTCGGAAGTTCGGCGAAAAATCGGTCGAGTGTTGCGTTGTTCCGTTCTCGCCGAGCAAGACGGTTATACTCGCTGTGCACCGAAGTGCTTCCCGGCTCTTTCCAGCATCCCCTATTCGCTACGCGTCAAATTTGCGATCTCAGTTCTAAAGTGTTGTGGCAAATGATACGTCAATTAATGATTGTCTCCCTTTCAACTTGTCTTGGTTGTTCAAACCCTAAGCATGCAGCACTAAGGACGAGCTTACTTAAACAAGAGATGGTGTTAGTGCCTGGTGGCAAGTTTACAATGGGCCATTATGTCGGAGGAACTCCCCCTCACGGTGTGCTTATTAAGCCATTTAGGATATCCAATTTAGAAGTGACTAACACTGCCTATGAGCAGTTTCGCAAGCATGCCCGGGGCGAATATTCGACCGGCGACTTGGACCCTGTCACGGATGTGTCATTTTGGGACGCTATCGAATATGCCAAATGGCTGACGGCTCGAACCCACCAACATTATCGGCTCCCGTCGGAAGCCGAATGGGAATATGCTGCACGTGGCGGATTGCATCAGATGGACTATTCATGGGGAAACGATCCGCCCGATGGCCGGTGCTTGTTCGGGGGGCAACATGTTATGCCCGTCGGAAGCTACGCACCGAACGCTTATGGTCTTTATGATATGACTGGAAATGTTGGTGAGTGGGTTCAAGATCAGTATATCAAACCTTATCCTACGTCGAAAGGAGGCCAAGCTGCCTTGGGTTCGGAAAAAGCGTCGATGGGTGTGGTACGAGGTATGGGCGTTGGGGTTTTTGATGTGCAGATATGGTTGAGGATCGCATCGGATAGAACGGAGCGAACTTCCTCAACTGGTTTTAGGTTGGCCTTGGACTAAGTGTGCTGCAGTGCATTCGCTGGTCTGCTCCCAGGATCTGAAGGCATCATAAAATGAGTTCTTCCCGTCCTTTGGGAGGAAGCATGAAGAAGTCAAAATTCAGCGAAGAACAGATCGTTCGCATCTTGCAGGGGGCCGCGAGCGGCAAGCCACCTTCCGGGTGGGCCGGTCAGGTCTCTGCCGGGCGACAACCCCCAAAGCCCGAGCTAACCGTGCCCGCCTCGCCCCTTCACCTGCCGGAAGCCGCCGCAGGTGGACCGGTCGAATGCCCGGAACGACGAAGGGTTCGCGAATGAAATTCCGATCACCCGTTACGCTTGGTAGTCGTACAATATCCTCAGCTACAAAGTTCGTGGAGAAGGTGAAGGGGTGAGGCGGACACGGTCAGTTTGGACTTGCAAACAACGTCACCAAGCCAAACCCGAGAGCCCAAACTGAGCCATGCCACCCCGCCAAACCCCTTCACCCGACAGGACCACCCGCCGAAATCTCAGTGTCTCACCGCGCCTAGGCTAAGGAAGTGGAGGAATCGGGCCATTGATCTTCTTAATCCAGTAAGCGCGCAAGGATTGGAAGCCAATCACTTCCGTGCCCTCTCCGTCGGGCCGCAACGTCGCATGGGCCCACTTATCCCACTCGGCATACCAGGCGACGAAATGATTGAGAACAGCGGCCTGGACATCTGGATCGGGGCTATCAATCCAGGATAACAACTTCTTCTGATTCGCCAGATTGGGTTTGCCAACATTAGGATCGAGGGCGACCCACTGCATCCGAGGGTCCGAGAACGCCAGTTCAAGAAGGGCATTTGGGTCAAGGCCGATGGTGAGCCACAGAGAATGCACAAACTGGGAGTCAGCCCGGGGGGCGAGCCGAGGCGTGGGAGTTTCCGTTTGGACCCGCTCCAGTAGAGCGGGAAGGGATTTTAGGTACGCCATGGCAAGCTTGGGACGATCCCAGCTAGCGAGAAGCCCGTCGATCCTGAGAACGTCAAGCGCGCGGGTGTGCGGCAACTTCTGAAGCTCCTTTCTGAGAAGCTCCCTCATATACTGCGCGGGTTCCTGCCCTTCGATCGCGCCGAGGCTATAGTGATCTGGGATTTGGGCAAGGGCCGACGTTCCGGCCCTCAAAACCGCCGGGTCGGCGTTCCTCAGCGCACGGACGATATTAAGTAGAGCGGTAGCGTTGGGGTTCGAAGCTCTGACCGTCGTCGTTTCGGCGGTGGGAAGTATGGAAGTCGCAAAATAACGGTTCTCCTCGTCACTGATGGAGATCGGGACCAGCCCCATCATCCGATCCGAGTAAGTTACTGGTGCGACGGGAAGGAGGTTGTTCCGTGCCTTCCATCCCACAACCAAGTACGATCCGGCGGCTGTCGCTTTGGGGCCGACCTGCACGTCCCGATCGGTACAGACCAAGTGAATGCGTGACCCGGAGGTTAGGTTTCCTCCCTCAACCACCGTTGCGTCGAAGGCCACCACTTTGACTTGGAAGCGCTCCCGACCTCGCACTGCGTCCAACATCAACGGTTGCGCGGGTGAAGGGTCCTTTACGATCGCACAGACGGTCGTTTGATCGAGACAGTCGGGGTCGACCGCGCCAACAAAGCATGGTGGGGTCTTGCTGACCGCGCCGAACCCAAAGGCGGCAATCGCGACGAAGCCAATTGAGATGCTAATTCTTGACATGGGTCTCCGAAATTGGGGTCATCGTGTTTGTCCACGTTTGAACTAGAATGCCATAGTCACCCTCAATCGTATCCTTTGTCGCAGCAAAATACTGTTGAATTAAGATCATGGGGCCATAGAGGCTCGGATCTTGGGCATTGATGTTAGCACGGATGTTGTCAAGCCCAACCTGATCCACATTATCAAAGACGCCATGTTCCCGGCTCGTCCAAAATATGCCGTTCACCCCTGCATTTTCAAATGACATCCCCGCTTGACTATAAGCGGTGGCCCACGCCTTTATAATATCTGCAGCTCCAGGAAATCGCTCTGTGACCCAAACACCCTGCTGCTCGAGTCCATTTTGATCGTAGAGCGCATGATCGTACGAGTCCTGAAAGGTCCAAGGATCGGTCCATGGCCAGACACCGCCAATAATATGGCCACCGAGGAAGGTGTATTTGTGAGTCTTCTCTACCGAATGAGGTTGGTGGCTCGTGAAGCTGTAGTAGAGGGCGTTCGTCATCGTCGTGCCGGGAGGAGGCGTTTCTTCGCTGTCGTCTTGTGCTGAGCCGCTAAAGTTTGCGTCTGTCGGGTCCGTGTAGGTAAAGGTCGTTCTTACCTTGATACCTCCGCTTCCGGAACCAGAAGTTGCATAAACCTGAATGAAGTTGTTAGCTGAGGTTCCACCCGCCCCTGTAGCAGCAGGACCCGTAACCGTCCAGCCATAGGTTGTGCCCACTGGCTGGCCACCTGTGGTCACAGCACCGCACTGTTCCAGTTGCGCGGTCTTCGGCTTAGTTGCTCGGCACGGCAACTGACGACAGCGATAGCACCTGGCCAACAGGATTTGGTTCTCCATGCCCTTCCTTGTACCGATGGGTAGTGCATGCACCGAGTTCCATCACTGGGTCCCTCCTGACGCACGACGAGTACGCACCACCCACATTTGCAGGTTGGGGAGTTGGAGATTCATATTTAATGCAAGTGATCGATGACGGAGGCATTCCAATGCCCGGAGTGCACATTCAAGAGAGGTTTCTAAACGCAACCGGAATATTTTCGGCACCGGCCACTGGGAGCAATTGGACTACGTCGGGCTCAACCGGCTATGTCAATCCGTGCGGCCTGTTTACAGACAATATTGGCCTTGGAATACCGAACGGGCTTACCGCTCCGGTGGTTTCACCCGCCAGCCCCGTCCTAGCCTTTGATCACCTGTACTATGCAGGTGTCATCGACTGGGTTGCAAACACCAATACGACGGGAATTCTAGTCGGCACGTTTGCTGACAAGATTTGGACCAATGCAACGAGCCATACGTCCACGCCATGAGACTGTAAGAAAAGGATTACTATGAGAAGAAGAAACATGAAATGTTCATTGCATATTGCTAGCATGTTGCTTGTGGTGCTGGGCCAAGCAGTCGCAACCAGTGCCCAAACGAACCTAGGATCTGGCCAAATTATGGGCAGAGCACACCCGATGAGGTTCATGGAACCTAATGCAATCGGGACCCTTTGCCTCTCGGACCTAAAAGACGCTCCAGTCGAGGCGATCGTAAAACCTGTTGGCTTGCCAACAGTTGAATATCGGGAAACTCAGCCTGGGAGCCGCACACCAGGACAACTGGCTGTGGGAGTTCAAGAATTTATGGTTCTCGATGGAATCTCACCGGCAAAGGTGGTCAAAGTCGTGTTTCCTCTATTCCTGACTTCCATGGAGCCAATTCACGCTATCACGCCTTTGGCGCCTAACCAGAACTATATTCTGATTGGCGGAACGCAAAGAAAGAACGAACTTCGATTTGGCTCATTTGAGGTTGGCTTGCACATTTGGACGCAACCTCGCGCAGGCTTTTATGGGATCAAAGCAAAGGGAGCCAATGAAGTTATGGGTTGGTCGCTCGCCGCTACAAACTTGGGCAAGTTCCCTCCAGCTAAGTCCCGGGAGGAACAAACATTACTCGCTCTTGCTGTGTCGACATCCGTGACCAGTGCGGACACGGATCATCCTTCAACCCTTACTCTTCAGGGAATTGTCCTAAGTCGGTCCTACAGCTATTTTGAGCGTGGCCTTTCCCCTCAGGATGCGTATGAGTGTGAGCTTGGAGGCATGAAGGCTGCCGACTACGAAAAGACGGTCCTTGTACCCAAGCTTTGGGAAGCATATGATTCAGGTTCAAAGGAATCGCGCTCGAGAATCTTAACTTTCCTGGCCGCGAAGCAAGATGCCAGAGCAATTCAGGAGCTCGGGAAGTTGCCACCGCCTTAGGTTCTGCTCGACCTCCTAGCAAGCAAATCCAAAGCTGGACCTCTTGACTGGGTCCAGCTACTCCTTCAATGGCTTGTCCACCAGCGGCCTCGGGCCGTTGGCGATCGTCCAACCTGTCGCGTAGACCGTCCGCGCGATTCGGCTCATCTTGTCGAAGTCGACCTAGATGCCGTGCACTTGGCCAGCCACACTCCGTGCGAAGCACGTGAGCCCAGCCCTCAACTGCATCGAGCGGTTGCCGGGCGACAACCTCAAAAGCCCAAACTGACCGTGCCCACCTCGCCCCTTCACCTGCCGGAAGCCGGCATCCGCCGGATGAAGGAAGAAACCCTGGTTGACTTCCCTCACTTTCCAAGACACATAGGTGGAGGAGCCGGTGTGGGGTTCCCCAGCAACCCGCAGAAGGTCCAAAAGTACCTTACGCAAGCAAAGTGAGAGTGAGTTCGTGAGTTTAGGTTCAAAACGCCCTTGCGAACTCACTTTTTGAACCTAAGAAAGAAAGTGAGTCGCTCGTGAGACACCGCCCCTACGGAATCCGCAGGCGGACCGCTTCGCATTCCCGCTGGATTCCATCCACTTCCATCGCGAGTCGCTTTCGACGGTCGTCCATCGCGGTGAATTGGTTGAGCGCTTCTCGATACCGGTCCTGGGCGGCCTTGACTGCAGTGTTCGCCACATCGACCTCCTCACGACAGCGGGGAAGTTCCTCGACGACGTCGTCGTGCTCGGCCTGAACGATACGAATCTTGATCTCGAGCGACTTCAGTTCGAAGCGCAATTGGAGACGCTGCCTCTCCACGGGGACCATGTCGTGGACGGTCGAAAGCTCTTTGAGCAACTCCGCCATTTCGGCCTGGAGTTGATCGAGACTCGTCAGCTTCACGCCTGGGGTCGTCGTCGGTTGTCCGCTACTGCTATCGCTCATCTTTGGGCCTCGACCCATTGTATAGGGGATCGAGGACGTGCATAACGAAACGGCGGCAATTAGTGAACGGTAATCTTCGGGAATGCAGCGAGAGGTGTTTGAGCGGTGAGGCCAACCTTCGGTCTGGCGATGATCGTTCGAAACGCCGAGAAGGACCTTCCGCGGTGTCTCGATTCCGTTCGTGACCTTGTTGATTCGATCGTGGTGGTAGACACCGGGTCGGTGGACCGCACGGTAGAAATTGCCCGCTCCTACGGGGCGCGGGTGGAAGAAGTTGTGTGGCAGGATCGATTCGACGAACCTCTCAATTACGCGCTCGACTTGGTTGAGGCGGAGTGGACGCTTCGGCTGGATCACGACGAGTGGATGCTGCCCGAGTCTGTGGAGGCTCTGCCCGAGTTGGTGCAGGCATTTCCCGCCGACCTCTACACGCTGATCCGACAGGATCTCCATCCGGACGGTTCGATCTCAGAGATGAGGATGTCACGGCTCTTTCGAACGGAGGCGCGCCTGCGATACGTGAGTCGAATCCACGAGTTCTTTTCCGAGGAGGAACTGAGGGGAAGGACCGTGAGGCAGCTCGATGTTCGGTTCATGCACGACGGGTTCTTGATTCCATTGAATCGACCCAAGCTGGAGCGGAACCTCAAGATTCTCCGCATGGAGCTTGAGGAGCATCCCGACAGCCTCTTCTACGGCGTCGAGGCGGCCAGAACGATGATGCACCTCGGCGATCCCGCTGGGGCTGTAATGTTGAACGTGTTGGCCGACCGCCTTATCGAGTTTCAGGATCAGGATGAGATGCCGGATCAACTTTGCGGCGACATGTTGGCCTCGGCCCTGGACCTGATTCCGCCTAACGAATGGAACTCCTTGCGAACGGCGGCTCTGCTACGCCTCGCTCGTGGCTGGTGCAGTCGCTTGCCGGGTACCACATGGATGGTCGCCCAACTTGAATTGAAGCGTGGACGTCTTCGCGAGGCGCTGGAAGCGCTCCTCGATTTGGAACAGATGTTCGTCACGGATGACTATGACCGGGTGGGGGCTTTCCAGCGCGGGACAATCGAGCAGGCCACGTGGCTGAATCTGGCCCTGGTCTCGCATCAACTCGGGCGGAAGGAGATTGCTCGCCGGAACTATCAGAGGGTGCTTGCCCGCGATCCGAATCACGGGCAAGCGCGGCAGAACCTCGCGCTCCTTTAGTCGACGACGTCGACCTGAACCGGCGGCACGATGCCCGCGTCAGCACCCATCTTGAGGAGCAAGCGAATGGCTTCGACACCCGCGTCACCCATGTCGAGGGTGCGCTGATTGACGTACATGCCCACGAACTCATCGCTCGTCGGCGTGTCCATTCCGCGCGCGAACTGGAGGGCGTAATTCAATGCCTCAGTGCGGTGGGACAGACCTGCGGAGATCGACTCGCGCATGCATCGGCTGACGTCGGCAACGACGTCGGGACCGAGATCCTTACGGACGACATTCACGCCGAGCGGGAGGGGAAGACCTGTCTTCGCGTTCCACCACTTGCCGAAGTCGGCGATCAGCACAAGCCCGTCGCGCTCATAGGTGAGCTGGCCCTCATGGATGATCAAGCCGGCCTCGAACTTACCTTCCTGAATCGCGGGGATGATCTCGTCGAAGTGGACGACCTCAAACTTCGGCTTAACGCCGGGGCCGAACTTGTCCGCAAACCAGAGGTTGAGCTGGAGGTAGGCGCTTGTCAGCAGCCCGGGGACGGCGATCGTCATCTCCCTGAGCTCGTCGAGAGGGATGTCGCGCTTAGCGACGATCATCGGGCCGTAGAGTTCACCGAACGACCCGCCGTGGCGCAGCAGGGCGTACCTGTCAGAGACGTACGCAAATGCGTGCACGGAGATCGCGGTGGACTCCAGCTTGCCTTCGCGCGCCCATTCGTTCAGGGTCTGGATATCGCGAAGAATGTGCTCGAATTCATATCGAGATTCCACTTGCCCGTTGGCAAGCCCCCAGAACATAAAGGCGTCATCGGAGTCGGGGGAGTGGCCAAGGCGGATCTTGAGCGGGGTTTGCGTCTGCACGCTTATATTCTACGTGGCGGGGTGAGTTTGGTGCCCAGCCGAACTTGAGGGGGGTGATGGAGGTGAGATTTGGAATTGTCATTCCGGGCGAGCCCTAGCGACATCGAGGAACCTGACTGGCAGTACCGACTGCATGTACTAGCACTCGGCTACACGGGCAGGTCCCTCGGCACAGACATCCTTCGGGATGACAACGCTCTTCCGCACAATTCCATCAAGAATTCCCCGGATGCTGCTCCGAGATCCAAGTAAACGGCTGGATTGCGGGGGCTTTTCCAGTGAGGGGAATGACGCTTTCGACGGTGACACTGGGTGGGTCTTCGGCGGGGTTCAGGAGCCTCTCCGAGAGTTCAAGCCAAATCTGCTCGACTGCGCTCTGCTCGGCGTCCTCAGGCCGCTCGGCACTAATGTCGCGGGCACCGTAGAACGCGAGACGGTGGGGCCCGTCATCGGTCATCAGCACGAAGTTATTCCCAACCACGCGGCATCGATAGGTGCGCATCACTTGATAGTCTACGCCTCGCGGGACGTCACAATAGGTCGTGCCGCGCAAGCCGACGCTCTCGCCGACGAAAATAACGACCTTTCTCGCCTGCCCGGTCAAGTACCGCTGGTCCTATGTCGACGCGCGCGGCAAGTGGTATCTGCGCTCAAAAAGCTACTACTCGTTCGGCCTCACCCTCCACCGCGTGCTCCAGCGCTTCCACGACGGCGGCGACCTTGGCGTCTCCACGACCGACGAAGTGAAGGCGGCGTACGAAGAGAACTGGATCGACGCAGGATTCACCTCGGCAGAGGAGATGGCCGAGGTTTACAACGAGGGCTTGGAGATTTTGGAGAGGCATGTCGAGCAGGTGGCGACCCGTCCCGCGAAAGGAAAGACCCTCTTCGTCGAGCGACAGTTCGATCTGGATTTCGACAAGTTTCGACTGATTGGACGAATTGATCGGGTCGACGAGTACGAGGACGGCACTCTGGAGATCGTCGATTACAAGTCGGGGCGAGCGGGAGTTACCCCCGACGACGTCGCCGCGGACATCGCGATGGGCTGCTACCAACTCCTTGTCCGCCGCAAGTACCCCGACCGAAAAGTAGTCGCCACGATCTTCGCCTTGCGCACCGGCACCGAGGCAACCGCGCAGATGTCAGACGAGGAACTGGATCAGTTCGAGCGCGATCTGGTCATCTTGGGGACGCTGATCTTGGACGAAGACTACTTCGACGCGGTACCCAAGCTCAAATCGATTTGTGCAGGTTGCGACTTCCAGCCGCTATGCCTCAAGCACCCAGAATACGCCGAAGAATTTGCCTCCGCTCAGGGGTGAAGGATATTGGGCTTGGCCTGAGTCAGGAATTCCGTGGCCGCGGCCTTTAGGTCGGTTAGCTGGACAGGCTTGAACCTTTCGAGTAACGCGCGCGGATCCCAGTCGGTCCCCGTCTTGGCACGCCAGTAAGTCGCGAGAAACGTGCGGTCCTGCACGGAGTTCGAGAGTGGCCCGTACGGCTGGAACGAGAATGGGGAAAGATCCAGCCCCCGAAGCAGCACGGATTCGGCCATCGCGATCGCGCGAGTTCGGTCGGCCTCCGCCCAGCCGTCGAGGCTCGCGACGAGGGCCTTCCTTGCGGCTTCGACCTGATCCGTTAACCCATCGCTGCCTTCGCGGGCGAACCACGCGTTCAATCGGAAACCGTCCGGAGACCCGACGATACCGCAGGTCTGGAGGTAGCTCAAGTGCAGGCTCTCACGCCAGATCTTGAACACACTTGCGCCCTTGCCGCAGCCGAGGGCAAAGGCGGCAAGGAACTTGGCCGCGAGACCTGGGTCGCTGCCTTTGAAGCTAGGACCGGTGAGGCCGAGCAGGGAGAACGTTGTGCCGGTGGAGCTCGACAGGCGATCCTGGGAATGATCCGCGTAAGAGGCGGGAACTCTCGGCAGGGTCCAGTCCTTCAGGCGAGTCGAGACGGCCTCGTCAACATCCGTCGGGGTCACCGGTCCACCGATGCCGATGGTGATTCGTTCCGGGCGCACCAGGATCGCGTAGAGGCGCTGGACGTCCTTGGCCTTGACCACCGAAATGTCGTGAACGCGAGGGTCGAGGATGAGTTGGAACGGAGTCGACACGCGAGGCTTCAGAGCACCCAACGCGCCCTTGATGGCTTCGTCTGAGAGGTCGGGATGTTGGAGAACGGAGGCGAGCAACGAGTAGCCGAGGTTGATATCGACGGTGGGAACCGAGAAGGAGATCCTCAGGGAGTCCGTGGACAGCGTGGCGTGGAGGTCGTCGCCGGAACCCGACACGATCGTTCGCACCCGCCCGACCGTGTAGTCGTCGGTTTGGGTCGCCATCGCCTGTCCCAACACCAGCGCGATGTCAGTGTCGGCGGGAGAGAGCCCCTGCAGCGGGACGACAACCTGAAAGGTGACGACGGGGGATTGAGGATCGAGCAGCTTAACCACTGGCGGGAGTATCATCGGTTGCCCCTCACCACAGTGCCTTGCTTGATCGCGTCGATGCCCGCACGATAGTCCTCAAGCGTGAAATGTTGGACCGCCTCCTCCAACTTCTCCGGGGTCGCATTGGCGCTCTGGACCAGGAGCAGTCCGCGGAGGAACGTGGAACTGCGGGCGTCCGTCATCTGACGGCCAAGCCAGCCTTGGGCAAGCCGCCGGCCTCGGTCGAAGAGGGATTCGAAGGTATCCGCGTCGGCGGTTATGGCCAGGGCGGGAAGGTCACGGTTGGTGGCGGTGCCGACCGTGATAAGCCCCGCCTGGGTCGAGGGAGTATAGGTGACGAAGCAACCGGGATGCTCTGAAGCGAACACCAGCGTGACGGCGAGGGTGGCGGCCGTCACGCGAGAGTCGAAGGGGCCGACGGGGATCGTGATCGCGCTCCCCGGCGCGGAGGCGTCGAACTTAGATTGAGGGTGGGCGACGCGTGGGGTCCCCTTGAGTCTTACCGGCGAGCCGGGCAACCGGGCCATCAGCTCCGTTCCCAGCTTGGTGCCGCCATCCAAGTCAATCGGACCCGAAATGACGAGCACAAGGTTGGGTGCTCGGAAGTGCCGGATGTACAGGTCGGTGAGTGCCTCCGGGGTCGCCTCCGCGATCCGCGCCACATCGCCCAAGGGGTCGAGCCCCAGGGCCGCATAGTTCGCGGTCCAACCTGCGTTGGCCAGCCTCGCGGAATCGGCTTCGATCGCGATCTCCTCTTTAAGGATCGGGACCTCGTTCTTGATCGTTTCGGCAGTGACCTCGGGGTAGTGGAGCATCTCCGCCACGATCTCAAGACCGAGGGCGAGCTGATCGGGTGGGAGCTCCAGTTCGATCGCGGTCGCATCGCGAAGGGTTTCCGCGCGAAGAAACCCACCCACGGCTTCGAGCCGGGCATCCACACCGCCCTTTCTGCCGCGTACCAGCAGGTGCTCAAGCAGATGACGCCAGCCGTGCGACTTCGGCGAATCCTCTGCGCCGCGCGAACTCGCGAAGAGGTCGATCGTAATCGACTTTGCCTCGAAATGAGGTTCGACGAGCACGACGGAGCCGTTGCTGAGGATCGTCCGCAGCCGGGCCGGTTGGTCGATAGGAGGAGGCGCAAGGGCGAGGGCGGCAATGAGGCTAAGCATCGGTTTGGGTTAGGTGAAGGAGATTTGTCCCCAGCATTTGGACGTGATTCGGGACTTCATTCGATCTCTGGTCCACGCCTTGCAATGAGGGTTGCACAGCCCGCGACTGGCGGCAACAAGTGATTCTTATGTTAGTGAATACTCGAAAGGCGACTCTTCTCTCCGTGACCCTCGGTCTGCTTGGCGTAGCCGCCGCGGCTCACGCTACCGATTATACGTTCACGCCGAACCCGGCGAACCTGAACAACCTCGACCATTACAAGTTCTCCTCGTGGGGAATCGACTTCACCCTTCCCCAGACCCAGACGATCACCAGCGCAACGCTGACGATTCACAACATCTACAACTGGATCCACGAAGACAACGACCACCTGTACATTACACTTCTGAACAGTTCGCAGAAGGGCTTTCACGAGTTCACCGACGATCAGACTCCAGGCAATGCCTGGGCCGGTCAAGGCATGCTCATCAAGGATTGGCACGACCCGCAGGGCGGCGCAGCGCGTGGCTTCGACCTCGTGGTCGACCTCAAGGCGGCAGGTGCCCTCGACATGCTGAATTCGCAGGCTCGTCTGAATAAGATCGGCCTCGGCTTCGACGCCGATTGCCACTACTTCAACTCGGGAGCGGAACTCAAGTTCTCAACCTCCCCGGTTCCGGAACCTGCGACCCTGGCCACGCTCGGAATTGGTGCGTTGGGACTTATCCGCCGCCGCCGAAATCGCTCGAAGTAAGCGAATTCTTGCCGTCGGTCCGCGCCTGGAAAGCATCGCTTTCCGGGCGCGTTACTTTGTCTGAAGGTCCTTTGAGAGGTAGCAGATATCGGCCTCGGGATTCGGATTGTACGGCGCGCAGTCGGTAAACCCGCGACGCGTGTACATCTCCCTGGCCCGTTCGAGACGCGCGAGCGTGTCCAGCTTCATTGTCTTGTATCCCAGTTCCAGGGCCCGTTCCATAGCGGCATCAAGAAGAAAGGTGCCAAGCCCCGTCGAGCGGAAAGCATGGGTGACGTAGAGTCGCTTCAGCTCACAGGTCGAGTCATCGAGGGGGCGGAGGGCGACGCATCCCGCGGGGACATTACCGACTCGAAGCAGGAACAGGGCTCCCTTCGGGGCTTGGTACTTGCCTGGGAGAGCCGCAAGCTCCTCCTCGAAGCCCTGAAAGCAAAGGTCAATGCCCAAATCCGCGCTGTATTCGCGAAAGAGGGTGCGCACCTCGTCGATGGCGTACCAGTGGTGCGGCTCGACGTCGTGCAGCGTATGCGGCATCGCTCAGCCGACCTGGACCACGCGATGGACACCTGGCACGAGCTGCTGGAGCTGACCTTCGATTCCGTGGCGGAGGGTGAGGTCGGACATCGGGCACCCATTGCAGGCACCGGTGAGTTTGATCTTGACTTCGCCGGCCTCGGTTACGCCGATCAGGTGAATCTCGCCGCCGTGCGAACGGGCGTAGGCTTGGACGTCCTTCATCGCTTCTTTCACCTGCAGAAACAATGGCGAGCCCTCCCCTTCACAGGGCTGGGGTCGACGCAAAAAGGTGAAGAAGGACACGATAACTCTCCGTAGGCATTGTACTACGCGTCCTTCCTGGCCCCCGTTATCGGTGTTTTATGCCTGGCGGAACCAAACTTGCATGTCGGATGCTCCGCGATTCGCCCAGGCGAAGTACGGAATGAATCGAGCCGTCACCGGACGTAACGCGATGGAGCCCGCGTCAGCATAAAGCGCGTCTGGGAAGTCCTCGGTCTGGGCCAGCCCCTCGACCGCAAGGTCGATCATTCCGTGGAGGGCAGACTTCGGCTCCGCGAGGATCGGGAGCTCAGGATCGACGCAGAACAGTTGGGGTGGGAACTTGAGGTCCACTGACTCGGCGCAATAGACGATCGGCCCGCGGGTGAGCGCGACGCGACCGAGGTTTTCACGGACTTTCGGATTGGCTTCGACCCACTTGGCATCCATTTCGAAGTCAAGGGTGAGCACGTCACCGGACCGCCACGTCTTACGAAACACCGCGTACCCGCTCTCGAATTCAGAGTCGGATTCCTGGTCCGGAAGGTCTGTCTGAACGTCGTCCGCCCAATCGGGGATGCGCACACGGAGGGCAAAAATCACCGGTCTGGTCGGCTCTACGCGGACTTTGACGTTGCCCGACCAGGGGTAGTTTGACTCGACGGTTAGCTTGACCTTCACGCCTTTGACTTCGAACTCGGCCTCGAGCCCGGCGGGGATGTTGAGGTAGAAACCGTCGTCATCCACCGAGGCGAGGTAGCGGCCAATCGAACCGATCAGCCGCGCGATGTTCGGAGGGCAGCAGGCACAAGAGAACCACGGGGTGCGTTTGTGGTTGCCCCGGCTCTCCAAGGGATTCGTGTAAAAGTAGGTGCTTCCGTCTAGTGATATCCCGCTGATCGCGCCGTTGTAGAGGCCACGCTCCATCGTATCGACGAAGTCGCTATTGCCGGTCCTATGGAGCATTCCGTTCGCCCAGAAGATCAGGCCGCAGGCCGCGCAAGTCTCCGCGTAAGCAGAGAAGTTGGGGAGGTCGTAATCGACGCTGAATCCCTCGTTCGCATGGCTCGGGCCAATCCCCCCGGTGATGTACATGCGTCGCCCCACGAGGTTGTTCCAGGCGCGATGGAGGGCGGCGGTGAGTTCGGCGTCGGCAACCTCGGCGGCCGCGGCGTAGAGGTACATCGCCCGGACGGCGTGACCAACGACGTCGGATTGCTCGCGGACGGGGAGGTGATCCTGGGCGTACTCGCCGCTGTACTTACCGTCCTTTCGGAGCATGTGGGCGGCGAAGGAAGAAATCGTCATCGCCTCCGCGTCGTCTAGCTCCAGGTCGAAGGGGGAGGGGCGGGAGCCACGAACGTCGATCATCCAGCGCGCGAGGTCGGCGTAGTCGGGCCGGTTGGCCGCTTCCGCGAGGCGGAGCAGACCGAGTTCGATCTCCTCGTGGCCGCAGTAGCCGAGCTTCTTTCCGGGTCCAAAGCGGGCCGCGATGTGGTCGGCGAGCTTGCACGCCACGGAAAGTAGGCGGTCGTCGCGAAGGCAATCGTGGGCGGCCGCTGCGGCCTCAAAGAGATGCCCCGCACAGTACATCTCATGCATCGAGCCGAGGTTGCGCCACTTTAGCTTCGGGTGGTTGAGTTGGAAGAAAGTGTTAAGGTAGCCGTCCTCTTCCTGAGCCGCGGCGACCAGGCCGATCGCTTCGTCAAATTGGGTTCGCAGGCCTGAAGAGGGAACCTCGTCGAGGACGTAGGCGGCGGCTTCGAGCCACTTGTAGACGTCGCTTTCGTTGAAGTAGAAGCCGGTGAACCCGCCTACAAGGCGCTGGGCGGCCCGGCGGAAATGCTCTAGCCGGCCCGTCTGCTCAAGCTGCTCATATTGCCCCGGAAGGGAGACTTGGGCAACCACCTCGCGCCACCGAGACCAAAATGGGTCGGTGACGCGAACCTGGTGGTGCGGCAGACTTCGAAGCAGGGGCACGGCGATCATCCCCGAGGTTGTACCCGGGGGCTAGACTTGGGCGGCCGAGCGACGAGGGGGACGATGCGGCGTCTTTCCGTTGTGACGAGCCCGACGTCGTCCGTTTCGAGCCTCATGCGTTTCGCCCGATTCGGCCTCTTCCTCCCGATGGAGGAGTCGGTAGCCGATGTAGCCGCTGACTCCAGCAACGCCTGCCCAGATCAGGCCGATGCCGAACTGGCGGGCGGTCATCGCGACCTCCCGAGAGACGTGGTCGGCGTGAAGCTGGGCGGATCGCTCGCCGGGAATGAATCCTCGGAAGCCTCATCCACCTGCGCATAGCGACCGGTAGCCGTTTGGTTGATCCCGGGACCGACATCAAGATGGAGAAGCTGGCGGATGCGCCGGTTCTCGATCAGTAGCTTGATTCCGTAGGCGGCGGCAACGACCCCGACGGCCCCCCCGGCATACATCATTTGGCGCTTGTTCAAGATAATTCTCCCCGCGCAGATTGCGCTGATACTCTTTTGACGGCCCCCGGGCAAGGGTGTTCGGGTGAACTGCGTTAATATTGCCAGGCTAAACATGGGCACGAATGTGGAAGGCACAAGCATGACTTCCTCCCGCCTCCTCCTTGGTGCCGCGCTCGCGGCGCTGTGTCTTGCGTCCGGATGCAAATCGTCCGCAAGTCAAACGGTAACCGTGGGTGAGCCAGGTCAGAAGGGCGTGATTCGGCGCGACATCGATCTCGCTCACACGAACGCCGACGGCGCCTCCGCGAAGATCCGCAGCGGCGAGAAAGACGTCTACGGCGGGTAACGCTACTTCAGCTTAAGGCTGGTGAGCGCCGCGTCCACCGACACCCCACCGGGGAGTTGGGCACGCTGGCGGACCATTCCCATGCCGGGAGCGAACCAATAGGAGTTCACGAGCTTAATGCTCTGCCCATTGGCGCTCATCGTGAGGTCGAGGTCAACGCGATAAGCCATAACCGCGCCCGCTCCGGTCTGAATTCTCTCGTGGGCGGCGACTTTGAGTCTCGCCTGGCCGTTGAGCGGCGTGGCGCCGTTAGCCACCGTGCCCCGCCACTGCCATGTTTTGCCCACGGTCATGGGGTACGTGATGACCGGTAGAGGGGGCGTGATTGTCCCGCCACCATTCGCCCCCGATCTCGAACGAACGACTTCGCCCGGACGGACAATGTACGTCTCCTCCTGGCTAACGCGCCCATTCGCGGACCATTGCATGACGAGCGTGCGCTGGAGGCCGGTTCCGGTTGCCGAGATGATCAAGCTTGTCATCGACACCTTCTGCCCGTTGACCTGCCCGGCGTAGCTCCACGTGGATCCCTTTTGGCCCGGGAAGAGGTCTTCGGTGGCTCTGGCGTTCGCGGTCAAGCAGAGGCTGGCCAAGATCGAACCAACGGCGACGCGGGAAAGGTGCCTCATTTCGCCCCCATTGTACTGCGATCCGTTCTCGCTGGGGAGGATGATCGTCTATCCTGTTTGGCAACGATGCACAAAGGACGGCTCGAAGCCTTTTCCGACGCGGTGATCGCGATCGACCTGACGATCATGGTGCTGGAAATGCATCCGCCAATCAAAGGGGACCTCGCGGCGCTGAGAGAGGTCGCGCCCGTCTTCGGCCCCTTCGTTTTGAGCTTCGTATATCTCGCGATCTACTGGAATAACCACCACCACATGCTCCAAGTGGCCAAGCAGGTGAACGGAAGCGTGCTCTGGGCGAACATGCACTTGCTGTTTTGGCTCACCCTGGTGCCCTTCGTTACCTCATGGATGGGCCATGCGTTTGCCGCACCCACCGTCCTTTGTTACGGCTTTGTCTTGATGATGGCCGGGATCGCCTACTACATCCTGTCGCGAACTTTGGTGCGGGCGAACGGCGCGGACTCCGATCTGGCCCAAAAGCTTGGCACCGACGTGAAGGGGAAGGTGTCTGTGGTCGTCTACGCTGTTGCGATTGGGCTAGCCTTCGTCTCCCCCATCGTCTCGTGCGCGATGTACATCGCGGTCGCCCTGATGTGGCTCGTGCCGGATCGACGCTTCGAGCACCGCGTACCTCCTGCCCCAGGCGTCGATTAAGAGAGCATCAGCAGGCTCACGTTCAAGGCTCCATCGATGCGGATCTTGCCCAAGTTTTGAAAGCAGCAGGCGGTTCCTGCTATTGCCAGGTTTAGGATTCTTTGGTCACAGAACGGCCGTGGTTTCCCAACTGATAAGTGCGAGACGCTCTTCTCTGAAAGGCGGAGCGCACAGATCAAGCTCTTGCCTATCGGGCACTCGAGGGAACCATGAAATTTTTAACCACAAGTAAAGTCCGCGCCATTGCAACCACCGCATTCGCCTTGGTCGGCATGAGCGCTTTCGCAAACAACTACACCTACACGTTCTCGGACGGCGCGGGCAACGTCGGCAACGGCAACCTGAGCACCGCGTTCTTTGGCATCACCGAAGTTGCCACGACTGGAGACCTCACCATCACCGGTGGAGTTCTCACGGGAAACTACAGCCTCCTGTTTACTAGCCCGAATCCGCCCAATCAGGTGCTGAGCCCCCTGGGTGCTTTTAACTATGACAACGTGATCAACCCCACCGAACCCTTGCTGACCAACAATGGCCTGCTGTTCTCGTCCGGTGCCGGTCCTACCTATCGCGAGGTCAACATCTTCAACAACAATGCCCCGTTCGACTATTCCATGTGGTCGGCAGCGGCGGACGTAAATGGTACCTGGGGTGGCGGGTGGGACGTCTCGGGTCCGACCGGCGGACAGTTCTCCATGCAGGCGGTTCCGGAGCCCGCGTCCATGGCCGTCCTCGGCTTCGGGCTCGTAGGCATCCTTCGCCGACGCCGAGCAAAGAGGGCCTAGGCTTTCCAAATCTCCAATTGAAAAGAAGGCGGGGCTCTTGGAGCCTCGCCTTCTTTCGTTTAGAATGTGACGTCGCGGTGTTGACTCGATGGCCCGAGACAACGATTTCCAGATTCTGAATCCGCCCAAACCGCCGATCTGGAGGGACCCAGCCTATCGTGCGCGACGCGTTCGCCGGAACGTTGTGGTTGGGATCGCTTCAATCCTATGCGCGACGGTCGCGGTGCTTCCGCCAAAGAACGGTATCGGGGAGCCCCTAAGCTTCCAGATCGCCCGCGGCGAGGCGATGGCTTGGACATTGTTTGTGCTAATGGGCTGCACCGTGTTTGCCGCAGTGCCGACCCTGCTCAGAGCCCGGCGCTTCGCCAGCAGCGCGTTCTGCCTCCTAGTCGTGCTCGGCCTCTGGGGACTGTCCGCGTCCGACCCCCGATCGTCGATCCACCTGTTCATGTTCTTCTATTTGGCGCTGATGATCCTCGCCTGGGCATGGGGTTTGGCGATATCGTTGGAGGACGCGACCCTCTTCTGCCTATCCGCCTTCGCGACATTGGCCGCCCTCTCGTGCCTCTTAAGTTTCGGGATCGGCGAGCGGCTGATGATGTTCAGCGCGCTCGGCGTCCTGAATCGAATCCTGCTTTCGGACCTGCTTGAATAGCGTCTACTGCTTGTAGAGGTTGTAGCCGTTGCCGTGGAGGGTCTTCCCATCGGGGTCGATGGTCACCTTCTCGGGCGGAGCCTGAGAGCTGGCCGAGTCCTCGGTGAGGATCAGTTGGTCGCCTTCGATCTTCGCGGAACCCTTCGTGTCGGCGACCTTCAAATCCATCATATAGTGGCGCGACCAGGTTCCCGAGGCGTTGATGACCAGCTCGTTCGCTTCTGTCTTGGGGTCCTTCATCGTCTCGGCGTAATGACCCGCGAGGCTGTCGATCGTGAACGTGCCGTTGATCGATGGGGTCGCGGCAACCGGACCACTAGGCGAACCCGAAGGTGCAGTGTTTTGAAGACTGGGAGGAGGCGTGTTCGGGTTCGAGCAGCCAACGACGGCGATCGCCGCGAGGAAGAGAAGTGCTTTGCGGATCATGTGGTTTGCGGACCTCTTGGCGCATTCTACCGACCCCCCGCGGGTCCGGGCCGGTTAGGCCCGGCCCGGGTGAGTCAGAGTTTGTCGATCGCCTTCTTGACCGCATCTTTGGCGTCGCCGAGTTTCTCCTGGATCTTGCCTTCGGTCACCTTGGCATGACCCTCGACGCGATCCTCTTTCTTGCCTAGAAGGTCACCCTTTGCTTCCTGAAGATGGCCCTCAACCTGCTTGACCTTTCCCTTCACCTGATCTTTATCCATTTGGATTCACCTCTCCTTTCGAGTTGCAGATAGGACCTGCCGCCACCGTGAAGAGGTTCCTTGGATGAGGACAATCATCTAGCCACATTTCCGCATACAATGGCACCATGAAGCGAATTGCCATTCTGTTTCTTCTGATTGCCGCCTGTATCGTCCAAGCTGGGCCGAGCCCAAAGCAATTGACCGGCATCTGGCAGTGCACCCACGAGATCGCCGCAGGTTGGAATGAAACCTATCGCTTCTTTCCGAACGGCAAGGTCATCTGGGACGCGAACCAGATGGACGACGGGAAGCGACTCATCGAGCGCCGGGGCACCTGGACGCTCAAAGCCGATAGCCTCCGGATCGTCCTCACCGAGGAGACCGCCCTGGTCGGCGGTCGGAAAGGGAAGGAAGACGAATACGGCGACGGCGAGTCGATGTGGATCGGTGCCAAGACGGTCAGTCGCAAGATGACCAAACCGGTCGTCAAGACGATGACTCTCGGCAAGGTCGCGAAACGGGATGGCTACCCCAGCACGCTCCTGTTCGGTCGCCGGTTCTGGCAAATGAAGACCGATCCAAAAGACAACAACTAGTCGTTCAAAGGCCTTTTCGCCACAGCTCAACCGAGACGTACAACTTGACCGCAGCCTCCCGGCTGACGTTCCAGAGTGAATAGTCGACGACGACTCTGAGCAAGGTCAAGATCGCGCCCCAAAGGGCATCTCCGGAAGGTGCCTCGGGCTCGATGATGAGATCGCACTTCGCAACGCCGAAGCTGTTCCAAGTCGTTTCGGTCCAGAGGATCGTGACGCCGTCCGCGCGCATCACCCGTTCGATGATGTGACCGGGTGAGGTCGAGACCATCTCGGTGCGCAGGTCAACCAACGAACCGTCGGCCAGAGTCGCTTTACCCTCGGCCTTCCCTTCGTAGGTCGCGATCGTCTTGCCGTCGCGGAGGACGGTCGCGGAGTGCTTGTCCTTCTTGAGCTCGTACTCGCCTTCCGCGCTCTTGCCGCTCGCCTTGAGGCGAAGCGAGCCGAAACGGAGTTCGCCAAACTCTTGCTTGTCGAGGGTCAGCAACCAGCCGTCGCGAAAAAGCTGCTTCGCGAGCTTAAGGCGAATTGGCTCGGGGGAGGACGTGATCGGCTGCACGACGCCGAGTATGCGCCTATCGGTTCGTTTTGACGAACGGATAGGCGCGGCTTGCGGTTACTTCTTCTTCTTGTCGTCGCCGGTAGGGCGAGCGGCCGGGCGGGCGGCCTGGTCTTTCGACTGCTTGTTCTTGTGAGCCTCGCTGTTGCCAGACGAGTTCTTCTTCGGTTTACGGTCACCCATGGGGTCTAAACTCCTTGCTTGCGGATTCGCTTGCTATTCTTCTTCGTGGCGAGTTCGCCAACGGTCGGCTCGGGAGTCGACGATCCAGAAGGCTTGTCCTTCAGCTTATCGACGGCCGCTTTGATGTCTTTCTTTGAAGGGCGCTTCATCTGACCAGCCTACTCTAATCGAGTTTCTCAGGGCCGATACTTATGCAGCCATACGATGCAGGGCTTACTTCGCCTTGTTTGCCGCGTCAATTCGCGGGGTTTGCCGCATAGCAGCCAACCTTCGAAGGTGACAATCTTGTCGCGGCTAGCCGTGCCGACCCTTGCTTTTCCAAGCTCCCAAACCGAGATGCGAAGCAAGTCTCATCCAATGCAGACTGTGCGCCTGGGTTGAACGCGGGGTCGGCACGGCCAGCCGCGACCCGGTTCTTCCTTCGAATCAGACTGGCAATGCGGCAAAACCGTGGCACCCGGATTGGGGGCGAAGACGGATCGGCCCCGTCTTTAACCGTTCGTCTTGAACGACCAAGGCTCGTTCGTAAACAATTGCTGCGAAGACACGAAGCGCCAGCCGTTTCCGATTCGGCCCAAGCCGTCCGCATAGCGGGTGGTCTGGGTCAGGGCAACCCACTTCCCGTTCCGCATCTCCTTGTGCGAGAGCGTCTCCTCGACCCAGACGACGGTCTCGCCGTCCTGGAGTTGGACGTTCTTCACCGTGGTCTTGAGCTTCAGCTCCTTCCAGACCTTCGCGGCGCTGAGAAGACTGGCCCGGAAGGTGGAGAACTCCTGGCGTCTGCCGTCTGAGTCGACGAAGTAGAAGTTCGGCGAGAACAGGGTCACGTACTGAGCCATGTGCCCCGAGCTGACCATCGCGTCGCCCTTGGCGTAGAAGGTCTCGATCTCCTTTCGGGCACCGGGCTTCTCCTCCTGGGCAGTAGCGAGCGAGGTGACCGCGAGAATGGCGAGAATCGAAAGGAATGCAGGTGCTCTCATAGCTGTGAGACTATCACGAGTGCCACATGTTCACATCTTGATCGCGGTGATCGTGGTGGTACCGAATCCGGAGCCGATGTAGGACATCTTCATGCTCCGATGATTGGGCAGCAAATGAAAGGTGACCCAAGGCGCAGTCTTGGCATCGGCGATGATGGTCACGATGTCGCCCTTTCGCTTCCAAACCGTTCGCATCTTTTGTGGGTTTGGAGGCAGGGACGCAAACATCTGTCCATCAGCTTGGAAGACCATGCGCATGGGAGCAAGCGTATTGCGAAGCTGTTGAATCTGATCCTGAATCAACTTCGGTGCCTTCTTCCGGGTTTCCGGATCGCCCTCCATCGCGTGTTTCACCTTCGGATTCACGGCGAGGGTGATCGACTTCACGTCGTATCTCCACGTCCCGACGATCTCCTGAGTCGCCTTATCGGGCGTGGCCCCAACCGGATGCACACAATGAGGCGACGACGAGGGCCAGGCTACAGCGGCGCATGAGCTCATTGTAGCGTTGGACTTCAAGTGATTCGCCGGGCGAATCGCCAGTAATCCGTTCTCACTTCGGCCGCGCCAAACACGATGCGTTCATCCTCGATGCGTTCATCCTGGACGAGGATGACGTAGACGGGGAAGTATTCGAAGGGGCCGGTCGCGGACTTGCCGACTTGGATGTTCGGTCCGCCCTCCTTGTACCATTGGTGGTTCCAAACGCGGACGCCGGGGACGATCTCGAAGTCGTCCCCTTGGAGACTGTTCCCGGGGTGCGCAAGATGACGCGCGAATGAATTTGGCGCGGCATCTCATCTTCGAGTTGTAAGTCACGAACCTCGTCCCAACTACTTGACAAAAACCAATCTCACGGACTTACAGACTTGACGAGTACGAGATTAGAAGTGAACTCAAGCCCCACTGCTCCCAGACGTTGCCGGATTGCCAACGTGGGTAAGCACGGTGAGTGAGTGAAAACAGGAAAACGCGCTCGACGTGCAGCCTTGAGCGGGCAAGCACGAAGGTTCGAACCAACCGCTCCAAAATCTAGGTGCCTTCGTAGTAAATCGGCGCGACGCGCCAGTCTTTGTCACGGTCATGAGCCAACTCCTTCACTCGCGGGCGGCGCTCGCGGAGACGGACCGACTCGATCATCAACGCCGACCCGCTGGAGAGGTGGTTCTTGCCAACGCACTCGAGCCGCAGGACATAGAGCCCAGGTTCGGGCCAGAAGTCGAGGAAGTGGAATTCCCGCGCCTCGACCGTTGGCGAGTAGCAATCCATCTGGGTGCCGAGCTTAACGCCGTCAAGTGAGACTTCGAAGATGCCGAGGTCCGGTCCGAGACCGAGATTGACGAGCAGCCGCAAGGGCTCCTTATCGAAGACCTCGATCGGAATCTCCAGGGAGGATACCGGCGCGAAGAGCACGGGATGCTCGAAATACTCCGGGTAACGCTGCATCTCCATCTCGGTCGCCGAGCGGCCCTTGCGGCCGTCGTATTCGAGGCGGATCAGTTCCTCGCTGACCGGTTTCTGACCGAGGTCGAGTTCCTGGGCAAGGACCACGAGGCACTCAATGTTGGGGAGCTTGCGCTCATTCGCCGGGGGCGTGCGAGCTTCGAAAGTAGGCGTGCCGGTCTGGTACCAGAAGGCGACGCTGGCGTAGTCGTCCTCGCGCGGGTTCCAGCTATGGGCGCGGTTCTCCTTGTTCTCGTCGGGCGCGATCCAGCCAAACGTCTCGAATTGCACCCTGATCGATTCGTTGAACACGAATGGATCGTTGACATGCCAGCGATAGGCGCTGGTGTGCCCGCCAACGATGCCCCATTGATCGAAGTAGGGCACCCCGAAGTAGGGAGTCAGCGTCTTCTCCATCCCCCAAGCGCAGAGGAAGTAGTCCTCGGTTCCCGTGCCCCAGACCGACGGGATGTCCTCTCCGTCGATCGTGATCATCTCATCCCCCTCACCGAACCAGTACGGGCTGCGGGTGCGGACGCAAAACACGGTCCCGACATAGTGCCCCTTGCCCTTGGTTTCGAGCAGGGTGTAAGGCACGCCGCCTCCGACGGTGTACGACTGGTTGTACTGGGCATAGAAGTAAGGCGTGTCCTCGGGCAGCTTGTCCTTCTTGATCCAGTCGACGTTGTAGTACAGCAGGCTGAGCGGCTTTTCGCTCTGGTTGACGATCTCGATGCGGCACGACTTATGGAAGGGCATGTGCCAGAAGCAGTTGTACGAGTCCCCGCCTTCGACGATCACCGCTGTGCTGATCACCTCGCTGCGGTGGCCGAAGCAGCCCCCGAAGAAGTCGCCGAGGGGGGCCTCGACCCCGGGCCGCTCGTTGCCGTCATAGAAAATGCGGAGTAGGAGTTCTTGGTGGTTGGCCGATCCATCCTTGGCCCACGGATGGGGTTCGGGACCGAGGAAGGTGATCCACAAGTGGGTGACCACCCCCGGTCCCTCGACATCCATGATGAGGTGAGTCGCGCCGGGGGGAACACGGAAATTGTCCCGGTTGCT
Organism: Fimbriimonadales bacterium; assembly: GCA_038216655.1. Taxonomy (GTDB): domain Bacteria; phylum Armatimonadota; class Fimbriimonadia; order Fimbriimonadales; family Fimbriimonadaceae; genus JAFDWR01. The sequence continues at coordinate 118,268 of JBBQPZ010000009.1, read as the reverse complement.
CTTCTCCTCGAAGTCACTCTTGGGAGGGGCGGTGGGATCGTAATTACCGTCCGCCCCTTCGCGAAAGGTTGAGGTCGCGCGCATGCTGCGCCCGTCGATCGGTCGGGCCAACGAGCCCATCGGGCCGGGGAGGTAGGAGTGTTGCGGCACGCCGCTATCTTATCAATTTCTGAGCCCCATCCCTCGGTTTCCCGGCCGAAGGTTCGGCAAGCCACAAGATGGTGGCGGAAACTGAGGGAGGGGGTTGGGGTGGGAGCCCCGGCGGTAGCGGCGATCTTGGGTCGTCTTAGCCAACCTTCACGAACGGGTTTGGCTTCAAGTCAATCTTCTTCACCGACTGCATGTACGCGACCATCTTGTCCGCGTCCTTCCCGGCAAGCTGTGCGTGGAAGTGCAAGGTGAAGCCGTGCGGGCCACGGCTGTCGATCAGCTTGGGCTGCAGCGTCAGGAACGACTTAACCGCTTCGAGCTGACCCATCATCGTCGCGCAGAAGATGTCCATCCTCGCGCCCCGCTCCAGGAGAAAGCTGACGATGTCGTGGCGACCCATATGAGAGGCGCCGCCAAGAGCGGACTCCCAGTCTCCCGCCCCCCAGTCCATGAACCCGTTGATCAGCATCGGCTCCTTGTCGAGCAGCTTCTTGGTCATCTCCAAGTCAGAGTGCGCGTAGATCACGAAGTCTTGAACCTGAGTTCGGTTGAGCTGCGGCTTTTTCCAGCGGGGGCTGAAGTCAGGCGGCGCGTAGTCACGCGTGAACGGGGCCTCGACCGCCGTCGGCGGCTTGGGCGGCTCCTGACCGAACGCATTGGGAACGACCGCGGTGAGCGCGGCCCCGGCGGTCAGGGTGCAGAACGATCGACGGGTAAAGGAATCAGACATCGCGAACTCTCCTTCGGGCTTGCCCGACTGGCGAACTATACACCGGATTTGCACGAAGCGGCGAAGAAGGCGGGGAGGTCCAAACCAACCCGTCATTCGAATTACCGACGCTGGAATTCCTGACTTGCGGCAGTTGTCTACTGAGCATAGAATCGGGGCATGGAACCTAACCTCGGACCCATTTGTCAGAGTTGCGCCATGCCGCTGTCCCAGGACCCGAAGGGCGGGGGAACGGAGGCGGACGGGAGCCGCAGCACGGAGTTCTGCAGCTACTGCTACCAGAACGGCGCCTTCTTCGAGCCGAATATGACGTTGGAACAAATGATTGCCAAGCTCGAACCGATTATGTCGGGGATGCACATGCTCCCCCTCGTCGTCGAGAAGACGATGGCGACACTGCCTCAACTGAAGCGTTGGCGCGTTCCCTCCGTGCGCTGATCGGGCTTCGCAGGAGGTTGAGAATGAAGGCAAATTTCTGGCTTCTTTCGATCGTGATTCTCACGGCCGCTGGCCTGACGGGATGTCGGGGCTCCTCTCGACATGTCTCGCTGGGCCAGTGGGTCCTTGAGACGAAAACCCCCATTCAACTGGATCGCCAGTCGGTCCCCTTCGCCGTCTCCTCGGACGGCGGTCGGTTAGCTCTCCAAACGGACTCCCCATTGAAGGAGGGCGCGACGATCACCGTCCGCGAGACCGATTCCGGGAAGTCACTCGGGACAATGGACGTTGCCAAGCTCGGTCAAGGCACGCCGATCTTCTCCCGCGACGGGAAGACGCTCTGCCTTTCGACCGAGCAGGGCTATATCGGTTGGACTTACGCGACGGACGAAAGGGTCAAGCTTCCCTCTTCGCCCCGGGCGGATCCCGCGGAGGGATGGAACTACGATCGGTCCCTCGCCATCGACCGGCCCTCCCGTCCCAACCTCAAGCCGAATGAGTATCCATCGCCAGGCCAGGTCGTGCTCCCCATGGGGCACGTCGTGCCGATTCCCGCTGGATCGAAGGCGGGGTTCGATCAATTTGGCGACGCCTGGTTCGGCAAGCCTGGAAACTGGACGCGCGTCACCCGCGCGGGGTTCGCGACACGGGGCCACACGAAGGCTCCGACTTTGGCCGGGGATCAGACGAGAAATCGAGGAAGTCTGCACATCGCGTCAACCGTAACGACGATGAAGTTCCGTGACGAGATGGCGTACGTGACCTGCGTCTGGCTCACCCACGATCATCCTCAGGCACGACCGAGCCCGCCCGGATCGAAGCCGGAGCGGCCATCGAAGGCGGCGGTGTTATTCACCGGAGCCGACGTCCTGTACTACGGGTTCATCCCGGGCCGAAATCTGGTGTTGGTGGTCTCCTCGTTCGGATGCTATCTCGTGCCGTTCCAGATAGAAAAGGCGTAGCATCGATCGCGAGCGAGGGTGACCATCCGACAAGAAGATTCGCTATTATGGCGTATGCGTTTTTCTCATACGATCTTCCTCGTGTCGGGAGTCATTCTCTGTTCAGCCGCCGCGATGCCGCTGCAACAAGAGAAGCTCGCCGAAGAGCAGTTCAAGAACATCACGTCGTTCAAAGGCAACAAGGCCAGTGAAGTGCTCCCCGCGATGGAGTTCATGTCCGCATCGCTCAAGGTCGATTGCGACTACTGCCACACTCAGGATCGGTCGAGCGATGAGAAGGAGGAGAAGAAGGTCGCCCGCGAGATGATCGCGATGCAGCGCGACATCAACGCTAAGCACTTTGGCGGCCGGAACCAGGTCACCTGTGCAACCTGCCACGGAGGCCGGACGAATCCTCTGAGTGTCCCGCCGGTCGAAGGAATCAACGATCGCGCCCGCCGGAACCCCGAGGTTAAGCCGGTCGATGTGCTCGCGGCCTACGGCAAGGCGGTCGGGACCACGGCCAACGGATTCCAGATGGAAGGGAAGAGCAAGCTGTACGGCAAGGACGTGACGCTGTCCTCAACCTATTTGGACGGGAAGTACTACATTGTGGCGCACCTCGTAGCGGGAGGCGATATCCGCCAGGGCTACAACGGTTCGGCGGCCTGGTTCGCTCAGCCGGGCGGCCAGCCGTTCCCACTGCCTGCAGAGGTCGCCGCCAAGTTTGTGCGCGACAACATGCTCCCGCTGGGACCGGGCAGCCTCCCCGCATTGACGAACCCATCGGGGGGCACGGTGAAGATCGGCACGCGTGACATGAACGTCGTCTCGGGCACGACCACCGGCGAGAAGGGAAGGGCGTCCTACTACTTCGACGCGAAGACGGGCCTGCTCGCGCGAACGATGTTCTCCTACCCGACGATTCTGGGGAGCAACGTGCAGATCAACGACTACACGGCCTACAAGAAGGTCGGCGGGGTCCAGATTCCGATGACGGTTGCGAACCACACCGGTGATCAGGACGCGGTAAAGGTCTACTCGTCGGCGAAAGCGGTCGCGAAGGTTGACCCTGAGGTCTTCAACCCGAGCAAGTAAGGACGAAAAGAGCCCCCACAGGAACATCCCGTTCCTGTGAGGGCTCACATGTTCGTGAGGCTAGCGCTTCGTGCGTCGCCGCAGGAGGGCCACAACCCCAAATCCCATCGCGACCATGGTGGCCGGCTCGGGAACCGGAACAAGGAACCCTCGAATTTCCCCGCCAGGAAAGACGGTGGTGTGGATATTGAGATACGCCTGGCCGCCCTGAATTCCGGCCAACAGCGCCGCCCAGGCACTCGAAGTCGTGCTCCCGTTCGCCGTGATGTACGAGGGATTGTACGAAGAGGCGAGCGTCATGTCGAGCGTGTTGTCGTACGACCCGCTGGTCACGCCGGTGGGGAATCCGGTAAACGTCGGGGTCGTAGTCGCGACTCCGGCAGTGCCGGTCAAGGGTGTCGCCGTTGAGGCGTGGATGTGCGATGCGGTTGTCGCCCCGACCAGCCCTGTGAATGCAACTTCGACCCGCATGGTCACGGCCGAAGTGTCGATCGTGACGGTCGCGAAGCCGGTCGCCGGGGAGGCGTTGGGAGGTGACTCGGAGGGACCGTCCAAGGTCGCATCAAAGACCAGAACCGCGGCGTGGGCCGCGGGTAACACGGCTCCTAAGGCGAGGGCGAGAACTGCCAAGCGCCGATTGAAAATCATAGCAAAATCTCCTCTCCAAAACAGGCGCGCATAGTGCGACGCGTAGCCACAATATGCGACTTCGAGGTTCGCTTGCTAGCTGAAAGAATTGCCAGGTCTAAGGTTCCATCGGACGTGATGGCTATCTTCGTCGGACGACTCGGGACGAGAGGGGGTCCAGCCCGGCTACTTAGCGCTTGCGTTCCTGTTGGCCTGCACGGCCCGCCGCCTTTGGTCCATCTGATCGGCTATCATCCCCCCATGTCCGAGCGCAAGCCCGTCTTCAGCGAAAGAGAAGCCTCGGAAATCATCTTGCGCGCCTCGAAGCTCCAGGAAGAGGAGCAAATCGCCTACACACCGGGAGTCACGCGCGAGGAACTGGTGCGCATGGCGGCTGAACTCGGGGTCGACCCGAACGTGCTTGAACGGGCGATTACTGAGCAGGATCAGCGGCGCGAGAAGCGCCCGTTCAGCCTGATTCGCGAGGAAGAGCGTGTTGTCGAAGGCGAAATCGACCCAGGCGACTTTGACCTCGTGTTGGAGCAGATGAAGACGCGCCGGAGCCGTCGGCACCCTGCGGTACAGATCGGCAAGACACTCCGTGCCCAAGCGGTCTCCGGAGGCAGCCTTCAGAACGTGGAGGTGACGTCGCGCAAGGGGAGGACGCGGATCAGCGTCAAGCACTTTCCGTTTCTCCCGCTTTTTGCAACGCTCTACCCGGCGTTCATCGGCAGCCTGATGGCGGGTGGCCCACTCATCGGCCATGGGCAACCGGCGCTGGCCGGGGCCCTCGCGACCGGATTGTTCGGGGCAGCTCTCGTCGCCATGAGAACCTGGCTCGCTCGCGGCAACCAGGGCACCACCGAACTTGCCGACAAACTCCAAAGAGTGATCTCCGCTGACTTAGTGCAGCCCGCACCGCCGGTCGAGTCCACGGTAAAGCCGGACGTCAACCTCGAACAGCGCATCGGCGAGGGAAAGTAGCGACGATCTACCGCTTCCGGTTCTGGAGGTAGAGGTCTTTGGCCAGGTCTCGCTCGATGTGATAGACCGTGAACCCGACCCAGAACGGGGTTGGGGTGTCGCCGCTGCTCATTGCAATGTTCGTTGAGTAGACCTTCAACGACAGCATCAACGCCTGCACGGCCATCCGCTTGTTCTGGCCCGAATCGACGGCAAAAACGTTCTTGACCGGCGTCGGCCCATCCCAATGCCCAGCCAAGGTCGACGTGGTGGTAATGAACGTGGCATCGACGTTGCGCAACCAAGGGCCCGCGATGTTGAGAGGTTTGGGTTGCCAAGCTCGAACGGTAGCCCAGGGAATCTCAGGCGACTGGTCGATAATGCGCTTGACCCATTCGGTCGATGCCCGAGAGGCGGCATGGAAAGCTGCCTCGTTCATCGGTCTACCGGTCGAGTCCTTATTCTCATCCTTGTGATACAGAACACCCGGCGAGTTACCATCCGGGTACCAGCCTGACTTTACGTTGAGACTCTGTCGCTCACTGGTCGGAACATCGAACCACAGACGCCCGCCCGTCCCTGAGACCTTAAGCCAATTGGAATGGGAGTAGAAGTCCTGCACGGCATGCAGACTCGATCCAAGAATGGTGAGAACGAGGATCCCACGGTAGCCCGGCTTAACGCTGGGGTCGCTGTTCCACTTCTTGAGCGCGGCAAGCGTGTTTGCTTCGAGCGTCTTCCACTGATGCTCGATCTGTGCCTCGGAGGTCAGCGCGTCGAAGTGCATCCGCGCCATGTCCTCGATGTTGATGCCGTGCAGACCGGTCGGCCAACCGGCGGCCGCACCACCGGGGATGTGTTGGTACGCCTCACGCAGATCGACCGCCGAAAAGAAGTCGGTGATGTAATTCCCGAACTGTGCCATCAAACGGGCGTCCGATGAGAACCCGTTGGACTGCATCCCGATTCGCGTGGCATCCATGTGCCACTTGGTGTCGAAGGCGAAAGACGCGGAGGCGATCGAGGTCGCCAGGGCCCCCACCGACACGAGCCTGATTGCGCAGCGGATTGAGCACATAGCCATGGCCCATCCTATCACTCCCTCGGGATTCACGTTGTCAAAAATGAGAAGCGCCCGATCGCGGATGCGATCGGGCGCTTGGAGGGTGAAGGGCACGAAGACCTAGCTTCGACGCTTGCGTCGGACCAGGCCGAAGATGCCCAGTCCAAGGACCGCCATCGACGCCGGCTCGGGGACCGGAGAAGTGACGTAAGCGGTCTGGCCGAACGGGGTGGTGCAGTTGAACTGCACGTGAAAACCGATTCCCGTCACGCCGGAGCCGAGGCTACCGAACGAAAACGTCTTGCTCTGGCCGTTGTTGATGCGGACGGAGTTGGAGTTGCCTTCGTAGCCCGCCATCCCACCGGGACCGGAATTGTTGTTGACGAAGTTCCAACCGGAGGGCGTGGTGCCCGCAGTGGCGCTAAGGTCGCCATTTGAGTTCAACGCGAACACGCCCAGGATCTGATCGATCCCGTAGGTGGTCCCGTTGTACTTCAGGCTCGCGGTGGGAGCGAGGGACACGGTGAACGGGGCGGTGCCCAGTCCGGGAGTGATCGTGATGCCGGTAAAGGTCGTGACGTTGCTGAACGAACCGAACGTTTGAGCGCTCGCCGCACCAACAACGCCGCAGATGATGGCGGTGGTTAGAATGACTCTCTTCATTAAAGGACTCTCCGCTCCCAACAAGGGCGTTGGGAGACGCAGAGTCTCCATGCAAGGAACGTGCCGATGGAACCAATCCTAACAATCCACTGAAGATCGAGTCGTGATTGGTTGATAACCAGGCTCGCGCGCGTACCCCAGACATGGTAAAGCTCAAGGGAGTGCGAAAGCCAGGCTCAAAGACACCCAAATGACGAAGGCTCCGGTGTAAACCAGGCATTCGTGGTCGTGAATCAGCCGCCTCGGGTGAATTGCCAGTATTGAGATTTGGATGTACACAGGACGCTTGATATATGCGGCCTATCTACCGACATTAGTATCGGGACAGCCGCGAGCCGGAGATGGGCCACCGGCTTAGACAGCGATGCATCGGACACTTTCGGCTGACTTCTTGAATCGAGCTCTGTATGAATCCGGGCAGGGGATCGTTGTCTCCGACCACGACGGGCGAATCCTCTCTGTCTCGCCCAAGATCATGACCCTAAGCGGTTACGCGGAGAAGGAGCTCATAGGCACTACGCCCGCGATCTTCAAGAGCGGCCAGACCTCCTCGATCGCATATCAGGAACTGTGGCAAACGATCCGCTCTGGCCGAACCTGGACCGGGGCGATCCTCAACCGCCGAAAGAGCGGCACCTTCTTCTTGGATCGCGAATCGGCGTCGATCCGATCACTGGCCAGATTGTGGGAGAGGCCGTGAACAGCCTAAACCGCTCGATCGCCTTTATGTGGACACCGGTGCCCGAGCCGAGCACCTGGGCCTCCGTCGCGATCGGCATTCTCGTCCTGGGTCGCCGACGACGCAAGGCGTAACAAACGGAGTGCGAAGGGAGCTTGGGCAGATTCCAGGCTCCTGACCCCGCGGATACTAGCGCGAGGCCTTGACCGGGTCAAATGCCTTGTCGACATTCAGAATCTCTTTCCAGCCCTTGGGGCCCTTCTTCCAAGTGTCGGTGCCGACTTCTCGGAAGTGCAAACTCTTGCCTTTCCCCTTCGGAACAATGATATCGATGAGCGCCACGTACGACACCACGACCAACGCTGGGGTTGCCGTGACTCCCGTGTAAGTCACCCTCATGTCGCATCGGACCGCACCCCGCATCAGCTCATTGATCGTCTTCTTGAAGGCGACCAAATCCGACTTCTTGCTCGAGGGGTCCAAGGCAATGAAAGTTGGGTCGTAATAGGAATAAAAATGCTTGAGGTCTAACTTCTTCAGGTCAAGCGTCTGGCGGTCGTAGATCGCCTTGATCTCCTTGGGAACCACAACCTTGCCTTGTGCATGGGCAGCACCGACGGATAGGAGAGCAAGTGCGACGCAAATCGGTTTCATCGGCACAGTCTAGCGAATCCCGTCGGGTAGATTCCCGTGCCGGTTTCTTTCGAGGCGGCGAACAAAGCCGTCAACTTTCAACTTGCGCATTCTGGCACCACGTCTGACGTGGGCTGAACTTCAGACTTGGCCGATGCAATCACCCAGTAGCCGAACCAGATGAGGATGAGACCGATGAGCTCGCCGACGTAGAGAGCCTCGACATAACCTGCCTTTGCCATGCCTCCGCCGATGCCGGGCAGGAGTCCGCCGATCGCGATGAGAGTGTTTCCGCGGACTCGCTCCTGGTGCGTTCGTGACTTGGCATATCGAATCGCGCTGAGGATGGCACCCCCGATCAGAAAGGCGGCGGCATAGAGGTTGATGAAGGGCGTCAACAACCGAACCCAGTGCCAATGGAGGATGGCGCCGGTGGGACGACTTGGCTCCAAAACCGCGAGGTCAACCGGGCTCATCAGCGCAAAGACGCTGAAGAGAACCACGAGCGGAACCGTGATTGCGGAGAGGATGTTCGCCGTCTTCCGCTTCAGGAGCAGATACACGACCCCCTGCGCCAGGGGATAGCCACCCAACAGCGCTCCGGCGACATACCACGCCTTGTTCAGCGCGACGGTATTCCCGCTCAAGGTAATCGCGCTCTCGATGGCGGTTCCGAGTCCGTAAAAGAATGCACCCGCCGCCCACCAGATCAGGTGCGGACCGCTCTTCCGAGCGCGATACGCCGCGACGAGCGTAAGGCAGAAGGCGGCCGAGAGAAGCGTCGTCAGAATCGGCAAATAGTGGATCAGCGCCAGGTTCATGCACTGAGAGCTTTGTCCACTGTGCCCCTAGGTGTGTCGTCAAATTTGACGAACCCTTGCGCGGCTTGGCGATTCTGCTCAGGCATCAGCACGAGGAACTTGCTTTCGAGATCGCCTAGGAGCTCCCGAAGTCGGGCGCCTCGGCGGTGGGCGCACTGATTCGCTGAACGACTTTCCACACCCCATCCCGGCGCACACAGATATCCGTGACTTTGTATTCCGAAGGGAGAAGGCTCCCATTAAAACGCCATCCGTAGAGGCTGAGGTGGGCATGAATAACTCCGACTTCATCGAACACAACCGCTTTGGTTGAGTGGATTTCGAATGAATCGAAGGTCATTTGTTTCAAAGCTTCGAACCAAGCTTCCCGCGAAATCGCGCCGGGTGCTCGGGGATCCGTGACAAACGACAGGCGAAATTCCGGGGCCAAAAGCCTCTCAAGCGTATCGCGATCATTAGCCTGAAAGGCGGTCGCCCAAGCAAGCTCCAGTTCAACTAACTCTGCCGAATGTTCCGTCATGCTATTTGGCACTCTACCTCTCAAAGTCCAACCCCGCCCAGACGCAAATAGAACCGTGCTGACTTCCGGCTAGGGGCCAGACAGTTTGAACGAGTGGCCCCGTACTTGGGCGCGCCCCAACTCGATACCCCTTAGCCGTAATCGGATGATTCATTTGAAGTCGGTGCAGATGCAATCAATCCATACCGATTGAATCTCTCGCGTATCCCATGTGAATCGTGTCAGGACGACATGCTTCTCACGATGGATGAAGTCCGCTCCCTTGACCCGTACGCTAGCCTCTATAGCGATGCGGTAAACCGGCTGCGTGGCTACCAACTGCCATCGCCCCGTTCGGAAGTTGTACATCTCAACGTATCGCGAGGCTTGGAACCTCGGAGTACCGGACGACAGGATGTTCACTTCAACTTCGCGGGCATTGAACGGGGCGATAGTTACCGTGTCGATGCCATAACCCTTGGTCATGCCCGACGAAGTTAGAACGGCACCGAAGCCGTCGTCTCCCACCATCATCTTGATCGACTCATTGGTGGAGCACCCGGTCAATGAGTAGCTGGAGGGAAATGTGTTATAAATCCCGTCGGCGGTTGCCGCACATACCGCCCCTGCGAGAAACAAGACACTAATCGCCTTGTTCATCTTCTTCTCCTTGGCGCGACCATTTCGCGTCGATGGAGCAAGGATGGGGCGGAACCAAGCAAGTTTGCAACCGTTATTTCGGAGTCAATGAAAGGGAGTCCGTCCCCCGCCGTCCACACAACAAGAGACCCGAAAAGACCCTATCCCAAGCCTGTTGGCAAGGAACAAAGTCATTTGGAGACCTCGAGATCTTTGAAATGCCGTGAGGGAAGACTCAATGAAGTACCCGCGGATCGTTTGCTTCACCTTTGGGCTGGTCCACAACTCGGGAGTCCGCCCTGGACTCAGGGAACGGAATTGCGGAGAGACCTACCCGCCAAGAAGCGTGACAAAGTGGCCGATCTCCAATCCTCAGCCTCCAAACCCGCCCCCTTCGTTCGAGAATCCAGCAGAGTGGCTCGCTTCAGGGTATCCAGCCTTGGGAGGGCGGCAAGGATTACGGGAGTCGCGTCTTCGCTGAGCGTCGCCAGATACTCTGCGTCAACCCCGCCGATTCGCGACGGTTGGGTGTTCCAGCCCGCAACCATCGCATCAGGCGAGGCAATGTTCAACCCAAAAGCACAAGCGTGAAGCCGACCGCGGCACCGAACGCGAACCGCTCCGGCCGCGAACGAAGGGTCGTCGACGCGAACCAACCGAGAACGAGCGCCATCCAAACCATCGCCGCGGCAACGTAGACGCGAAGGCGACTGAGGCCGTAGAGGTCGATGTACAACCCCATGCGCTGAGCCGCACTGGCGAGCACCACGCCAAGCAACGCGACCAGCACGCACGCCAAACCCGCCATGATCCGACGAGTGACCGTGTTGACCTCCCGCACCATGGCAAACAGGGTGATGAGGGTCGGGATCGCAAGCGCGACCACCGCCACGAGTTCGAAGAAACCACGCCGCGCGTAGTTGGCGACCGAGAGATTCGCGGTGGTCGCGATGTGGTGCGAACCGCCGAATAGATAGGGAAGCTGAAGGACGACGAAGGTGAGGAACATCGCACTCAGCGTCCCCAGAACGATGCAGACCTCTAAGGCACCCAACTTGGGCAGGCCCGGTTCGTGGTAAGGGCTGTGGTACCGCTCGGCGAGCACTAACGGCGGCCCGATATAGGGGTTGGCCTTAGCCAGTGGGGAAGCGACGAGGGTTCGGCGAAGGATGCCCGCAACAAGGACGAGGGCGACCATAAAGACTGCGCTCGCCACTCCCACCGAGGGCATATCAAAGTCGAAGGCGCCCCTCACCAGTCGCTCAAACGAGGCATCGGCGCTGAAGAGTAGCCCGCCGAAGACGAGGACAAGGGGTAAGGACACGAACACGCCGCGCGCGACCGCGCCTCCCGTCTGATGGGCAGGTGCCTCGCGATCCACGGTCCGTCGAGTATCTTGTCCGATCAGGCGGCATCCGCCCTCGATCCACCGCGTCCATTCGACGACAAGGTTCCCCGTGACATCCAGCAGGGGAATCTTGGCCAACGACGGGGATCGAAAGTGAAGGGTCCCCAAAGCAAGGAACAGGCACATCGTCAGTCCGTTAAGAAACCGCAACTCCGGGGCGCTCCGCCAAGAAAGTAGCAAGGCCAATGCGAGCGCCGCGCCGAAGGCGAGCTTGGCCGCTCGGCTTGCCGACTGTTTGCTAGCCGTGGACGCGATGGCCAGGCCACCGACAAACAAGCCAGCGAAGATCGACATCCCGATCCCCCACTCGGACGTGTGCACGAAGATGACGGCGGCAATGCCAAGCAGTACGGCGATCCAGAGGGCGCGGACGACGAACTGACGGTCTGGCTGCATCTTGACGACTGCAACCGATCAACCTGGAAAATGATTCCCAACCAGCGGACGTAGAAGCGCACCGGTTGACGAGTCCGAATCTGTATGGACAACAATCTAATGACATTGGAGTACAGGACAGGAATTCCGATGCCTCTTGCGGAGACACTGAATCTGCGCAGGTGCGCGTGAGGAGTTGACCATGAAGGCTATTCGAGGATATTTCACCGTCGTTATCGGTGCGCTAGGTGTGCTGGCACTAGGAAAGATGGCTTTCCTGAAGGATTTCGAGACGACCTACGGGGTTAAGAAGACGTCAGTTCTGGGTAAGGCGCGGTGCGCCACGTGCCACACGACGAGCGTGCCGAAACTGAACCCATACGGCATCGATATTCAGAAGGCGATGGTCGCCGAGAAGACCAAGCTCCTTACGGGTAGCGTTCTGAAAAAAGTCGAAGGGATCGATTCCGACAAGGACGGAAAAACGAATCTGCTAGAGATTCGCGCGGGGACGCTTCCCGGCGATCCTAAGTCTAAGTAGATCAGAACAATTGCGCACCCAGGCGGCTGACGCGGGTCTTCCAGGTAGGTGACCTCCTGGAAATATCCCCGTCAACCATCCCGCCTACCGTCGACTGGTAGATGTGGGTGACCTGGCATGTCGCGGTCCGGAACGCGGCACCGAGAATGAGAGTCGCGACGAATAGGGTGTGGCTACGCATAGGTTGTTCCTCTCAAGAGTGGGCGATCCAGTGAGCGCCCCACTATCTACAGGAGGCCTCGGGTGGGTAATAGAGACACACTCGCGACAAACGTGGCAGTTTTCAACGGTTGCCCTTGAAACGACAGTTGGGGTTTCCGTGTCAATGGATGTCGGGACTGCAAGAGGGGGCGCACAGAACCCCTAATGGGCTCGTCGCGAAACGATGGAAGCTGTTCTCAGCCACCCATCGGATCAGTGCCGTGCCACTTGCCCTCGGCGTGGAGGACTTCGTATCTGGTGAAGCTCGTCCGATCACCATAGGGGCCCTCGCGTTGGATTTTGACCTGGCGACGATGGAAGCCGGGGCCGTAGGCGAAAGCGGTGGCGCTGGCGAGGTCCCGCCAGAACGTGACCGTGAGTCCGTCGTCCTCGAGCCCGCCAGGGAAGCTGAAGGTCTGCTGGGAGTGCAGGCCGGACAGGCCGGTCATGCCGACGCGCACGGCGGTGACACCTTCGCCAAAGCGTTTGATCCGCTCCATCGCCTCGTCGTCGAAGGTATGCCAACCCACCGTCGTGGTGATCACGATCGGCGTCTCTGCGGGTGGCGTGGGGGCGGTGACGTCGAAGAGCGGCCCTGGGGCGGTGCGGTCGAGGAAGTTGGCCTCGCCGAAGTGGCGGAACGGTCGCAGAACGGCGCTCCAGACGTCGAGAGCACCGTCAATCCAAGGCGCGAGGAGGAGTCGCTCGTCGACGGCGCGGCGCGCCGAGGCCTCGCTCTCGTGCAGGCCGTAGATGGCGAACTTGAAGGACTGCTGCGACTTGGCCGTCTGGCTCGCCGCGCGGACGTCCGCGGCTGCCTTCAGGAACAAGCAGCCAGACCAGGGAGCCGCGAGTGGCCCCGTCTCTCGCAGATCATCGAACCTCGCCAACACCAGAGAAGCATGCGTCGCCTTCGACATGGGCTGGATTATGGCGCGATCGTCTCGTTAGCTTCCAACCCGCATCTGGCACTGGTGCAAAATGGAAACTTCCAACTGGGCCGATAAACCTTTCGGTAATCCTAGAGTCCAACTCCCATGTACAGCAGCAACTCCTCGAACCAAGGATGCTCAGGCGCTCGGCTGGGCCTCGCCGCTCTGGTGGCGGTGATCGCCATTGTCGGGTACTTCCGGAACAGCTCGGTCAACCCGGTCACTGGGGCCAAGCAGCATGTCTCGATCAGTGCCGACCAAGAGATCGCGCTGGGCTTGCAGGCCGCTCCCGAGATGCTCCAGCAGTACGGCGGCGAAGATCCAGACCCGAACGACGTCGCCCTCGTCAGCAGCGTCGGAGAGGAACTCCGGTCCAAATCCGACGCAGGTACGACCTCCTACAAGTTCGTCTTTCACTGCCTCGCCGACGACCACACCATCAACGCCTTCGCCCTTCCGGGCGGGCAGGTGTTTATCACTCGCGCCCTCCTGCACAAGCTGAAGACCCGCGGGCAACTCGCAGGGGTCCTCGGGCATGAGATGGGTCACGTGGCGGCTCGCCACGGCGCACAGCAGATGGCGAAGCAGCAACTGACCCAGGGCCTCACCGGGGCCGCGGTCATCGCCACCTACGACTCTCGGAATTCTCAGTCGAGGGCGGCGATGGCGATGATGGTTGCCCAGCTCGTGAACCTGAAATACAGCCGAGACGACGAGAGTGAGGCGGACAAGCTCGGGGTGCGCTTCATGAGTCAATCCGGCTACGACCCTCGGGCGATGCTCGGCGTGATGGACGTCCTCAAGGCGGAAGGCGGGAGCGGGTCCGCGGAGTTTTTCCAAACCCACCCGAATCCGGATCACCGGATGGAGCGGATCAAATCCAACATCGCCGAGCGATTCCCACGCGGCGTGCCCGCGGGAATGAGGCCGTAGAGCCACACGAGAGAACCTTGATGTCCGCGTTGCGGTCGAAGCTCCCAGATGAGTCGAGAATCCACCCTTGCGGCGATCAAACGCCTCGAGGACGGGGGAATCGACTCACTGTATGGAGGCTCCATCAGGGGGATCTTGAGGAAGCGGACCATAGTGAATCCTCCTGCCGCATCGCCCAGTTCCTCGCCATAGAGGCTGGGCGTCCGCGACTAATGGCGAAGAGGGCTAAGGTTTTGACGGCTCAATTCTCGCCGGAAGTTCGCGGTCGAACCGGATTGCCTGAATGTCGGCAACTAGCCCCCTGACTCGCTCGAACCCGTCGCGAGTCCCCGTCTCCTAGGCATGCGAATAAATAGCTTAATCGTAAGTTCAATCGGCTCCCTCGGCATCGTGCTGCTTTGCAGCTGCGGCGGCATCAGTGGCTCGGCCGGCGGAGACGACGAAGGAGGTGGCGGCACCTCGAGTGGCGGCACCACAAGCGGCGGCACCACGAGCGGCGGCACCACGAGTGGCGGCACCACGAGCGGCGGCACCACAAGTGGCGGCACCACAAGCGGCGGCACCACAAGCGGCGGCACTGGAGGCGGAGGAGGCGGTTCGACCTTGTCTTTCGCCACCAACATCGCCCCGATCTTGAACGCCCACTGTACGGGATGCCACGGCGGAGGATCACCGTCCGCTGGGCTCAGCCTGACGACCTACGCCAACACGATGACGGTCGTGACTGCCTTCAACGCTCCGGGCAGTAAGCTCATTCAGAAGATCAATCCCGGAGGTCCGATGGCACCGTACATCACCTCGGCGGATCGGACGACCGTGACGACTTGGGTAACTCAGGGCGCCCTGCCCTAGCCTCTGAGTCGCCTCGGACGGGGGGCCGCGGGCCGTGTGGCGCGCTTCGCGGTTCCCGTCCGGATGGCAAGTAGCATCTCAGGACAAGGGTTGGGGCGATTGGTTTGCGTTCGGACGTGCCGTGAGGCATCGAACTTCGTCATCCAACTCCCGCTGAGCTTAGCGAATCGGATCGTAACCGTAGACGGGGAGGGCAACTCGCACTTCGGGTTTGCTCTCGCACCAATAGACTTGCTCTTTCGACGGGTCCAAGATCTGCCCTGGGTGGAGAATCGTGGTGTTCGATCCCCAGTCTTGAACGGTCGCGGTCCGGGTGATTCGGCGTTTGCCCAGAGTGTGGGTCTCGATCTTCTCGACAGACGTCTCGCGGCGGAAGACGAGATAGTGGTTGCCCGGATAAATGGTCTGCTCCGACGAGCCATAGCTCATGGTGCTGACCGTGTGCAGCGCGTAGTCGGCGCGGTTAAGCGGCGGCTTCACTTGCGTGAATAGCTCGGCAAACTTTCCTTTAGCCTTCGCCGTTTCCGCGTAGCCTTCCCGCGAGTCGAGGACCACATCCGTCAGGTGAACGACACGGTCTCCGTGGTCATCCGGCTTCATTCGGTCCGAATCGGCGACCAAGACATAGTGCGACTTGACGCACACATAGTAGTTATCCGGAGCCCGCAAGTCCGGCTCACCGCTTGGCAAGGCACTCTGGACCGACTCGTACCCCACGACGTCAATCGTGGTGGGCTGCTTGGTCAGCGAGCCAGCCTGAATCTGGAGGCAGAGCAGAGCGGTGAGCATAGTTCCATTATAAGACGAAATTACTGGGGTCCGTGCTCGATTTTTGATGCGGACTTTTGGGTCGACGTGCTGTCGGTTTGAATCTGATGTTCAGCTGCGATTTCCCGCTTTTCTGCACTCATACGTGCTTACCCAGGGTGGGAATGTGGGAACTCTTCGGAGTGATGGCGTCCGGCGTCCCACGACGACGGGGTGACTTGTGATTTCTTTCGGGGCATGTTCTTTACGTTGCGGAGAGTTCACTTTGTCAACCAGTTTGGTCTGAGTCTGAGTCGGAGACTGGCGGCAGGTCAGGTTGGGTTTGGGACGCGGGCGGTATCGGTCTTCGCGACAGAGACGCCATTTGACCATGCCACCCCGGATCACGCTTTCAGGTCACATGGCCACCCGTCCAGTCCGCAAGGATGCAAGTCAGCACGCATATCGCCTCTTACGGCTTACATTGGCGCGATGTCGGTGCGCATTGGAGCGATTGCGCTGTACATATGAGCCTTGTCGGCCTACATATCGGTGCTGTCGCTCTACATATGAGCGATGTCGGGCTACATTGGACCCTTTTACGGTGCGCAATGGGGGCATGTCAGTCAAAGCCGCGGCGTCATCGGGATCAGCGGCGACTCCGAGCGCACGGTCAGGTTGGGCTTGGCGCAGGGCGGTTTAGGTCCCCGCGAGGGAGACCCTGCCACCCGGATCACCCTTCTGGGTCACACGGCTACCCGACGCGGTTAGGTTTGGACGCGTCCTATGGCATCAACCTCGCGCCACGGGGCGTGGCGGGGTATCAAAAGGAGGACGGGTGGAGACTCCGAGGCTTCGCCGACAGGAGTGTCGGCGCTCCCAGTCATGGCCTTCCCAGCCGGGGTCGGGGCGGGCTCGGAGCGCAGGGTCAGATTGGGTGCCCAGATTTGGCCATGGGCGCACACAAGCTAGCCCAGCCTGACCATGCCACCCCGGATCATGCTTAACGCGGTACTGGGCCATCCGCCGAACCCAGTCGGGCGGGTCGAGGGCGGGCTACTTCGTTTCGGTGATTACTCCTGCCGTCCTGCCGCCGCCAGCGTCGGTGATGATGACGGTGATTTGGTGACCGGCTTTGGAGGCTTTGATCGCGCCCGAAGCTTGCTTCGTCCCCAGTTGCTCCTCGTAGTAAGCGATTACCTTTTCTCGTGGGTCTGTCGTCTCGAAGTTCGTGCCCATGATGCCCTGGTTTTCTCCACTCATGATGATCTTGGCTTTCGGGTAGACGGGCACATCCAGGTTCGAGCCATTGCCTCCCACCTTACTGGTGCAGCCAACACAAACTACAGAGATCGAGACGAGCCAAGTTGTCCAACGCATGCGACGGATTTTAGCCGTGATCGGCGGCCAAAAACCACGAAACCCACTCGCGCCCGACTTCACGCTGGCCAGTGCATACCACGCGCCGCGACCTTCCGGTTTCGCCGTTCGGCGGGTGGCAGGGCCAGCCCCTGACGAGGGTTGCCTTTGTCTGGCGCAGCCTAGGCTGACCGTGTTCTCGGACTCTGCGACGGCTCCTCGTGAGGAGGAGTTTTTGTAGAGCTTCGGGCGGGCGAAGGGGTGAGGCGGACACGGTCAGGTTGGCTTCTCGGTATTTGGCGAAGGACGGCAAGCAGGGCCACCCCGAGCCATGCCACCCCACCTCACCCCTTCACCTGGCAGGGCCACCCGCCGACAGGAGTGTCGGCGGTTCCAGTTATGGCTCTCTCTTATGGTGATTTGGCCGTCAGCCTCACTTTCACGCTTGCGCTAAGGACTGGCCTTCGCGGCGGCGACCAATTCCGACCCTTTGAGCCGCACCTTGTAGTCGGGATTTGAGTAGATGTACGTGATCTGGCCCTTCTGGTTGATCAAGTACACCGTGGGCACGGGGAGGATGTGGTGCGTCTCTCCGCTGGCCGCCTCAAGGTCGATGTGATAGCTGTTCTTGTACTTGTCGACGAGGGCAGGTTCCACGCGGAAGGCAACCCCGAAGGCTTCCATGGCGACGGCCTTGGAATCGGAGTAGAGCGTGTACCCGAGGCTGTACTTCTCGTTCGATTTCATTAACTCCGCCGGAAGGTCGGGGGAGATCGCGATCAGCTGGTAGCCCGCGGCGTTGAGGTCGGGAAGAGCCGTCTGCAGGTCGGCGAGTTGGCGGTTGCAGAAGGGGCACCATCCTCCTCGGTAGAACACGATCGCGGTCTTCTTTCCTTTGAGGATGGCGTCGAGGTGCACGGGCTTGCTATCCATCCCCTGGATGACCACGGCGGGCGCCTTCGCCGGTGGCTTCAAGGGCCGCGCGTCCTCGGCGCGATCGGCGACGTTGCCGGACGTGAGGGCGATGAGTGCGAACGCGAGAAGCGACATAGGATTAACTACGCGACTCGCGTCAGTTACGTCGGCTACGGTTTTCCCGATCTCCGGATTCGTCGGGGCGGGCACTGCCCAGATGAGACTTTGAGGGTGGCTCAGATCGCACGGTCAGATTGGGCTCGGGCTTGGTCATGGGCGAATGCAAGCAAGCCCATCCTGACCGTGCTACCCCGGATCACAATTCCAGGTCACAGCGCCCGCCCGCCTTGATACTCATCTATAAACAGACGGCCCGGTGCTGACGCACCGGGCCGGGGTAGGGGCGGGACGCCCCTTGACACACATGGCCGGGACGGCCATGCCACTTCATTAGAAGTCCATGCCGTCCATGCCGCCCATGCCGGGGTGGCCTCCGCCGCCTCCGCCTGCCTTCCTGGGCTCGGGCTTCTCGACGACGAGCGTCTCGGTCGTTAGGACGAGTCCTGCGATCGAGGCCGCGTTCTGGATCGTGCTTCGCGTCACCTTGGCGGGGTCGACGATGCCGGTTTTGACCATGTCAACGATCTCGCCGGTTTTGGCGTCGAGGCCCCAGCCCTTCTTGGCGGTGCGGACCTTCTCGACGATCACCGAACCCTCGAGGCCGGCGTTCTTGGCGATCTGGCGGAGCGGCTCTTCGAGGGCTCGCTTCACGATGAGCAGGCCGGTGAGCTCGTCTCCGGTGATGCCCTCGGTGGTGAGCTCCATAGCGGCTCGGAGCAGGGTCACGCCGCCGCCGGCGACGATGCCTTCCTCAACCGCGGCGCGGGTCGCCGAGAGGGCGTCCTCGTAGCGGTGCTTCTTTTCCTTGAGCTCGGTCTCGGTCGACGCGCCGACCTTGATGACGGCGACGCCGCCGGAGAGCTTGGCGAGGCGCTCCTGGAGCTTCTCCTTATCGTAGTTGCTGTCGGTCTTGTCGATCTGGGCTTTGATCGTGTTGATCCGGCCCATGACCGCGTCCTTGGTGCCCGCGCCCTCGATGAGGGTGGTTTCTTCCTTGGTGATGACGACCTTCTTGGCGGTGCCGAGCTGGTCCATCGTGACGGACTCGAGCTTGGTGCCGAGGTCCTCGCTGATGAAGTTGCCGTTGGTGAGGACGGCGATGTCCTCAAGCATGGCCTTGCGTCGGTCGCCAAAGCCGGGGGCCTTGACGGCGGCGATCTGGAGCACGCCTCGGATCTTGTTAAGCACGATCGTGGCGAGGGCGTCGCCTTCGATGTCTTCGGCGATGATGAGGATCGGACGGCGAGCCTGGGCGGCCTTCTCAAGGAACGGCAGGAAGTCCTGCGCGGAGCTGATCTTCTTCTCGTGGATGAGGATCAGCGGGTTCTCGAGGACGGCTTCCATGCGCTCGGGGTCGGTGACGAAGTACGGCGAGATGTAGCCGCGGTCGAACTGCATGCCTTCGACTACTTCGAGGGTCGTGTCTCGGCCCTTCGACTCTTCGACGGTGATGACGCCGTCCTTGCCGACCTTGTCCATGGCTTCGGCGACGTGCTTGCCGATCTCGTTGTCGTTCCCGGCGATGGTGGCGACGAACTCGACCTGCTCCTTGTCCTTGATGGGGGCGCTGGCGGCCTTGATCGAGGCAACGACCTTGGCGACGGCGGTATCGATTCCGCGCTTGACGGCGATCGGGTTGCCACCGGCGGCAACGTAGCGAAGGCCTTCGTTGACGATGGCCTGGGCGAGGACGGTCGCGGTGGTGGTTCCGTCACCGGCGACGTCGTTGGTCTTGCTGGCGACTTCCTTGCAGAGCTGGGCGCCCATGTTCTCGTACGGGTCTTCGAGCTCGATTTCCTTAGCGACGGTGACGCCGTCCTTGGTGATGGTGGGGGAGCCCCACTTCTTGTCGAGGACAACATTGCGTCCCTTCGGGCCGAGGGTGACCTTTACGGCATCGGCAACTTTGTTGACACCGCGCTCAAGGGCGCGACGGGCGTTTTCGTCATAGAGAAGATTCTTTGCGGGCATTTGATTTTTCCTTGGGGGGAGCTTGGCTTGGCTTTTGCTTTGCTTTGCTTTGCTTTGCTTTGCTTGGCTTTGCTTTTGCTTGGCTTGGCTTTATTTCTTGTTCTTTGCGATTAAATCTGAGTCGATTCTTTGGGCTAAGTTTCTGGTTCGCACTCCTACATCTCTCGCCGCTTGCTCGACTTTGCGAGCTTGGGTCTCGGAGATGAGTCCGAGATCGGCGGCGATGTTGAAGAGGGTTTCTGTTTCGTTTAGTGATCCCAACGCGATGCGCAGGAACCGTAGAAAGTCACCATCAGAATCGCGTCCGGCACCTTCGGCGATGTTGGCGGGTATTGAAACGGCGGCTCTTCGAATTTGGCTAGTGAGATTGAACTGCTCCTCTTTGGGAAAAGCGGCCGTTTCTCTGTAGCAGAGCACGGCGAACTGCCGGCCTAGGTTCCAAATTTCGAGATTGCGAAAGTCGCGCATTTCCATTTTCGCTATTGCACTGCCAAGCAAAGCCATGGCAGCGCTATCGCACGGCGCGTCCAATTTAGTTCAGAACGGCGTAAACCTGGTCCTCGTCGAGGATGGTGTAGTCCTGGCCGTCGAGGGTGACTTCGTTGCCGCCGTATTTGCTGAAGAGCACTTTGTCTCCGACTTTGACGGTGAGGGTGTTGCGCTCTCCGTTGTCGAGCACTCGGCCGTTGCCGACAGCGATGACTTTGCCTTCGGTGGGCTTCTTCTTCGCGCTGTCGGGGAGATAGATTCCTGAAGCGGTTTTGTCTTCCGCCTCGATGAGCTGGACGACGATCTTGTCGCCGAGCGGCTTGAGATTTGCCATGTGTGGTGATTCCTCCGGTGAAATTCTGTTTAGCAGTCCCCATTGGAGACTGCTAAATGATACTTGTCGGGGGGGAGGGGAAGTCAACCAATGGGTTGGATTTTTGGCGGTCGGGGGTGTTGAATGCCAATTCTGGGTGTTGAGCGTTAGGCGTTGGGCGTTGGGACCTGACAAAGAGTCTCGCCGCTCCTTTCCGGGTTGGAAAGGAGCGGCGATGATTGGGGAAGTCCGTCATCCTGAGTAGGCTGTCAGCCTTCATTTGTCGACTCTTGGTCTGCGGTGCCACGGTTTGGCCGGGATTGGAATTGACCGTCGAACTGGAAGTCGCTTCCCGGCAAACCGTGTGTTGTCATCACCACTGGTGCGTAGAAGCACGACTTGCCAGGAAGCAGTTCCGGCTTCTCAGGCGTCTACGGTCCTGGCCAAGCCGTGGCACCGCATTCAAACAAGACAAACGAGGCTTGACAACCTACTGAGTAGGCTGACACAGTTCATTTGTCTTATCTATCCGTCATCCTGAGCGAGCTTGCGAGTCGAAGGGCCCCGGATCCCATCCTCGCTCTTCCAAACGAGTTCTGGGGATCCGGGGTCCTTCGACTTTGCTGCCTTCTCCAAGGCTCGGCGCGCCGCTCAGGATGACGGCCGGAGAGCTTTAGGCGCGCTTGCGTCGGCGGATGAGGCCGATGGCGCCGAGGCTGAGGGCGGCGATGGTGGTGGGTTCGGGGACGCTCTCGATCTTGAGGTTGTCGATCCCGAGGTTGCCGTTCCCGCCGTTAGCCGAGAAGTAGCTAAGCGTCTGGTCACCGGTGGTGCTGGCGGTAAAGCTCAGGGTGTGGCTCTGCCAAGGCTGGACGCCAGGAGCATTGCCGAGCATGCTGGTTTCGCCGAAGAGGACGTCGTAGCTGTCGGCGGTATTGCCGAAATCGTCCCAGGAGAGGGTGTAGGTGAATCCGGCGTCGGTGTGGAAGTTTCGCGAGAGACCACCCGGGCCGGGGGTTCCGACGAGGTCGACCCATTGGAGTCCGTCGGAGGCCGTTCCGACTAGGCCATTGACGAGGTCGATTCCGGTGCCGGTTCCAGGAGCGCCGGGGGTGCCGAGGACGGTCCAGCCACTGCCAAAGGCGTCGCCGCCGTTGTATTGGATGTAGTTATTGGTGGGGACAGACGCTTGGCCGTCGCCGACTTCAAAGCTGGTCGAGTAGACAAGGGACGCCTCGGCTCGGCCGCCGAGCAGTAGCGCGGCCCCGATGGCGGCAGGGATAAGGAATTTGTTCATAACAATCGACTCCAGACAGAGTTAGATCGTTACAAAGCGCCCAGTTTGTGACATGAAAACAGCACACGGGCCGGAATTCGGGGAGGGAGGGTCAGACAAGAAGAAGGCAGGGATTACATCCCTGCCTGATTGAGCTCCAGCTTCAGAGTGGGGCTTTGCGGCGACTGACTTATATGATTGCTAGAAGCGTTCTTCTTGGCCGAACAATATGCCGCGAGCTTTCTGAGAGCCTTTTCCGAGGTTGCGTCCAAACCCTGGGGACTTGTGAGACACAAGGTCAGGATCGAATACGCTTCCTCTTCGCTGAGCTGCAACCCTTCCGTTTGACCGGCGTGCATGGTTGCCTCCTTTGCGCTAACAAGAGTGTAGACGCCAGAAAAGGCCCATTCGATGAACCTGGCCGGAGAATCTTTCGAATTCCTTAACATTTACTAGGGAAGTTGGGGACTGTTGCAATCTTGCGGCGTAGTTCGCAAACAGTTGAGTATGGAGTATTGAGGATTGGAGAGAAGGAGGGCGGTTCTATATCGACTGTGCTCCGACTCCGACTCGGACTCCAACTCAAACCTCTGACTCGCCGGTATACTCCGCTCCGATGCCGAAGGGCGAATACCTCCAGTACGGCGGGCAAGCGATTATCGAGGGGGTTATGATGCGCTCTCCGCGCTATTTCTCCGTCGCGTGTCGCGCGCCCAACGGCGAAATCGTGCACCAGACCGAAGCGATCGAGGCAACTTGGATCGGCCGCCAAAAGTGGCTTAAGCTTCCCCTGCTACGCGGGTCTCTCGCATTGCTCGACTCGATGGCGCTGGGCAACAAGGCTCTGCGGTACGCATCGAACGTCCAAATCGACCCTAAGCTACAGCCGGTAATTGAGGGCGAGAAGCCGGACACCTCGAACCTGCCATCCCAAAAGATTCAGGACGCATCCGTTTGGATTGCGCTGATCCTGGGTTTGGCGGTCGGCCTGGCGATCTTCAACCTAGTCCCCAATCTGATCTCCGCCGCGGCGAGTAACTGGCTGCACGTCGAGAAGGACTGGAAGATCAACCTCATCACCGAGGCGATCAAGGTTTCGTTCTTCCTGGGCTACCTCTGGCTGATCGGTCAGTTCAAGGAGATCAAGCGGATCTTCATGTACCACGGGGCGGAGCACCAGGCAATCAACACGATGGAGGCCGAGCAAGAACTCACCATCGACAACTGCTTGAAGCAGACGCGCCTGCACCCGCGCTGCGGGACGAGCTTCGCGATCATAGTCCTGATCGTGAGCATCATCCTGTTCACCTTCGTTCCGCGCCCCCACGGCTACTCTCCGGCGATCATTGGCATCATTCGATTTTTCGTGGAGATCCCGCTCCTACTAGTGGTTGCGGGGATCTCGTACGAGTTGCTTCGGGTGGCAGGCAAGTTCCGCAACACAACCTTCGTGAAGTTCGCGTTCTGGCCGGGGTTGATGTCTCAGTACCTCACCACGCGCCAGCCGGACGCGGCGCAGACCGAGGTCGCGCTCGTGGCGCTCAAGGAAGTGCTGGCGGCGGAGGAACGGGGCGGGGCACCGGCGGCGACTCGCGAGGACGCGCTCGAATCGGCTCCGCCGATTCCGATTCCTTAGCGGAAGGTGTTGGGTGTTGAGCGTTAGAAATGGCTGCCAGCCCGAAGTGTTTGTGCCGACGGATCTGCCTGTAGTGCCCAGTGCCGGTACGACCACTCGGCGAATGACGGTCAGGTTCCTCGACGTCGCTCGGGCTCGCTCGAAATGACAATTACAGCCTGGGCATTTTGCGGGCTTTGCGAACCGGGTTGGCGGCAGGGTCGTCTCTAACTATTGTCTGGTGAAGAAAACACGCCGATGGGAGCCGAGGGCTTTCCGAGGCGGCCGAGGGCAGGTTGGAACCGCGTGGATCCCGCGAACCAATGGCCCCGGCGCACCAGCTTCAATCGTCGCGTTGGGCATTTGGGCACCTTGCGCCGTCGGTTTCGTTGTAACCTGAATTGGTGGAATTCGCCTACGTCGACATTTCGGAG
This sequence comes from Fimbriimonadales bacterium, assembly GCA_038216655.1. Classification (GTDB taxonomy): domain Bacteria; phylum Armatimonadota; class Fimbriimonadia; order Fimbriimonadales; family Fimbriimonadaceae; genus JAFDWR01. The sequence continues at coordinate 93,843 of JBBQPZ010000009.1, read as the reverse complement.
CTTTTCGAGTTAGGGATCGGCTTTGGACTGGTTGTCGTTCTGCCCATCATCGGCCTTCTCCTCGCACATCAACGCAAGATGGCGGTGCTCGTGCGCACCCCCGCGGGGCAGGTGAATGATGCGCGGTTGGCGCAGATGCAGGCTCAAATCGACGAGCTTCGGATTCGCCAGGCCGACCTCACTTTGGCCCTTGACGACGCCCGCCAGCACGTTCGACAACTGAGCTCAAGCCCACCTTCGCGCTCGATCGAAGCGTAGGCGGCGGAGGGTCTTGGGTGGTTGCGACATACAATGAGCGGTGCTCCTTGTTTCCATCACGCCGGTAACTTTTGAGGACTTGCCCTCCGAGATCTTCCTTCCCGCCAATGAAGTGGCCGCGGCGTTTGGCTGGCGCTACGAATACGATCCCGTGACGGAGATTGCGCGGGTGAACGGCCGGACGGTCGATCCCCGCCTTCCTCGCCTTTGGGATCGTTCGTATCTCCTGCCCTCGTCGATACTCGCCGACTTCGGGGCGACCCGCGATGCCAAGGGCTGGCAGGCGAATCGGCACACCCTTAAGGTGACCCGTGGGAGCAAACGGGTCGTGATTCATCTGGGTGGTCAGACGATGTCTGCGTTCGAAGGCGAGCGGGAAGTGATTCGATGTCAGGTTAGTAGCGGGCGTCCCGGAAAGGAGACCCCCACCGGTCGGTTTCGGCTCGGGGCCAAAGATCGTAACCATGTATCCAGCACTTACCACTCGCCGATGCCTTATGCCGTCCACGTCGTGAATGGGATTTGGGTCCACGGCAGCGAGTGGTTTTCGGATGCGCCGGCTTCGCATGGTTGCATCCGGCTGGAGATGCACGGGGAAACGAACTGGGCGGAGACGTTTTACCGGTGGGCGCGGCCGGGGTCTGCGGTCGTGATTGACCTGAAACGGTAACTTTCCACGCCTCTTCCGCGAGCGCTCCCGCGGGATCCTGGTGGCGCGCCCTACTTGATCTTGGGCTTGGAGCGGTGGCTTTGGGCCGCCTTCTTCATCAGCTCTTCACCGTAGGCGTCGAAGCGTGCGAGTAGCTCGGGTACGGTGACGAACTTGTACCCCTTGTCGGTGAGCCGTTGGAGGATCGTCGGGAGGGCACTTGCGGTTCGACCACGGCCCGTCCCATCATGTAGCAGCACGATATCGCCCGGGTGGGGATTGGCCAGAGTGTTGGCGACGATGTTCGCGCGTTTGTCGGTGTCGAAGCTGTTGATCGTCCATGTGACGGCGACGTACTTGCGCTCGACCGCGATCCTCGTCAGCCAGTTCCTGGTGATGCCGTAAGTGGGTCGGTAGATCGTCGGGCGGCTGCCGAGGATTCGTTCGAAACTCTTGGCCGTCTTGGTGAGTTCGCGCGAAGCGCGGTCTTCGCTCGGGTAGGCAGGATGCCAGTAGCTGTGGCTGCCGATCGCGTGGCCCGCCGCGTCGATTAGCTTGACCGACTTCGGATAAGTGTCCGCGTTACACCCGAGCAGAAAGAACGTGGCCTTTGCGTGATAGTGATTCAGGGCGGCAAGAAGGCGTGGAGTGGTGACATCGTCGGGACCGTCGTCAAAGGTCAGGGCGATGATCTTGTCTTTGAATCCGTGGGCGTGTCGCGAGACGATCGTGCCCTGATACCGGCCGGGGATCGGCCACTTGGTCTTGAACTGGGGCGACTCGAACACGGAGTAGTGTGCGTCCTTGAGCGGGAGCGCGAGGAGTGCGGCGAGGGCGACGGCGACCATGGCTGTGCAAGGCGGCAACCTTGCCGCTCTGGAGATTGTGCAAGGATTGTGCCCAGTTTCGCTTGATTAGCTAACCGTGTGCCTGAACCGTTTGAGTCTCGATTTACGAACGAGGAAACTAGTCACATGGATCGCCAGGAAGGCAAGCGTGCTCAGCGTCCCCACGGCCTCGCGAGAATGGTCCACGGTTGAGGTCTGGAAGAGGAAAGGGATGACGGCGGCCACGCCCGCGGTGGCGACCCATGACACTAGCCAAACGCGCTTAGAAACATTCAGCCCAACCGAAAACGCCCCCACGGCGAGCCCGATCATTGCGCCAAAGAAGATCATCATAACGTCGAAGTAGTGGTCGTACTCGTCCATCTCGTGCCGGACGAGGTAATGGCTAAAGGAATTCCAGAGGCCTATCCCGGCTCCAAGGAGCCCGGTAGCAAGCGTCATCCAAGGCGAATTCAGTCGGATATCCTTGGCCACCGTCCATTGTAACGCCCGAGGCTAGACGCGGACGGTCGTGTACTTGATAAGGGTGCCGGCCTTCGCGCCGGAGCCTCGGACTTGCCCGTCCACCTCGACGACCTCACCCGTGACGAGCTCGACCCAGGTGTCGGCGCTAAATTCGCTAGTGGGGCGGTGGGCAGACTGCCGAAGGTGCGCACAGGCGAGGCCGCGGCGCGACTCGAAGTCGACAAAGGTGGTGTGGCGCAGTGCCGTCCTCTTCTCCGTGTAGTACTCGTCCTCGGTCCACTCGTCGCCCTTTTCGAGGGCTCTATTGGGATAGAGCATGGGGAAGCCCATGGCGTTGTTGTAGAGGAAGCCGTCGGTGTCCTTGGGTCTGGTCATCTGGCCCCGGGTCGTCACGCGAAAGGCCAACGCAGTCCCGAACGTCGCCTGTTTGAGGTAGGTCACGGCATTGTCCATGGCGGTTTCAGTCGCGTTCTCGCGTGAGACGAGGGGGAGAAAGAGCTTTGAGGGGTGACGGATCGGCGACTGCCGCAGGTAGACGAGGATGTTGCCGTCCTCCAGCGGTTTGGTCGTGATGACTTCGAGCAGGACCGAGTCCATCGGGGCGATCTTCCCGGAGGTCACGTCAGTGCCTGACATGAGGGTGAGCAGCCGGATTTCCCGATTCACCATCGGGCGGTAGTGAAGCACGATCCGTGGTTGGGGATTGGGGGGCGCGGCGTGGGTCACGGTGGCCAAGAGAAAGAGAAGTGCGATCCGGCGCATGCTGATAGTCTAGACGTACGCGTCACCCGCGCATGTTGAACTTGTATGCACGTATTCTCTTCTAACGACCACCGATGAGCATTCCCCTCCGTAAGGATTCCCCCGAACATGCCTCCCCGTGGGCGGTCAGGATCGCCACGATTGCAGGCATTCCCATCCGGCTGCATTTCACGTTCCTGCTGTTCTTGGCCTGGATCTTCTTCCTGGGTCGGACCCCGGGCAACTCGCTCACCCTGGTGTTGGTGCCGAGCATCTTCCTCTGCATCCTGCTGCACGAGCTGGGGCACGCGTTGGTGGCCAAGCGGATGGGGATCACCACGCGGGACATCACGCTCTATCCGATCGGCGGGTTGGCGTTGCTGAACGAGCGGCCGAAGGCGCGGCAGGAGCTTTGGATCTCGCTGGCGGGGCCGATGGTGAATGTGGTGCTTGCCCTGGTCTTGGGGGTGGTGCTGCTGATCACCGCAGGCGGAATCCCGATGCCGAGCTTGGTGCTGAGCGGAAGGTCTTACTTGTCGGCGATGTTTATTGCGAACATTGTCCTCGCCTGTTTCAACCTTGTGCCGGCCTTTCCGATGGACGGGGGACGGGTTCTGCGGGCGATCTTGGCGATGAACATGAACGAGGCACGTGCGACGCAGATCGCGGCGAACATCGGGCAGATGCTGGCGATCGTGTTTGGGTTTATCGGTTTGGCGAACGGCCAGATACTGTGGATGCTGGTCGCGTTCTTCGTGTTTGTTGGAGCGGGTCAGGAGGCGACTCAGTCGGCGGGGCAGGAGTTGGTGACCGGGCACAAGGTTCAGGACGCGATGATTACGATGTTCGTGACCCTGGAGAGTGGCTCGAGCCTCGACCAGGCGGCGACGATGCTGCTGGAAACGAACCAGCACGACTTCCCGGTGATGCTGGGGGACCAGATTCACGGCGTCTTGGCGCGGGCGGATCTGGTGCGAGCGCTGGCGGCGGAGGGGCCGACGGGATATGTGGCGGGGGCGATGCAGCGGGATTACCGGACTCTCACGCCTCTCGAGCCTCTAGAGAAGGCGTTTGAAGACCTGAGCAGTGGAGATCGGTCACCCATCCTGGTGATGCATGAAGGCAAGTTGCTGGGGATGATCACGTTGGAGAATCTGTCGGAGTTCCTGATGATCGAGCAGGCTCGGCGGCGCGGCTGAGTGTTGAGTCTGAGTCGGAGCCTTATAGGACTTATAGGATTTATTAGCTCCAACTCAAACTCAAACTCAGACTCCGACTCATAAAGGCGCCCCCGGGCCGAGGGGAGGCACCGGGGGCGACCTGAGGGGGAAGGTTAGGAAGTCTTAGAGGGCTCGGCGGGAACCCATGCCGAGGATGAACATGATCAGCGTGACCACGAGGAACACGTAGAACAGGATCTGGGCGATGCCGGCCGCGCTGGCGGCGACACCACCGAAGCCGAACACGGCGGCGATCAGCGCGATGACCAAAAAGATGACGGCGTATCTCAGCATTTGTTTTTCTCTCCTTTTGGAAATCCGCAGTGCGAGTCTCCTGGGTCACTGACTTAGTGGGTCCCAGGAATGTTTCCGGTCGGGCAAAATGGGGACGTGCCCACTTCGATCATCGACCTTCGCAGCGACACCGTAACCCGCCCGACGCCCGAGATGTACGCGGCGATCCAGAATGCACCCCTTGGTGACGACGTGCTGGGAGACGATCCGACGGTCACGGCGCTTGAGGAACTTGCGGCAAAAATGACGGCGAAGGAAGCGGCGTTGTTCGTCCCGAGCGGCACGATGGGAAACCAGATCGCGGTGGCGACCCACACCAAGCCGGGCGACGCGATGCTGATCGAGGAAGAGGCGCACATTCTCTACTATGAGGTGGGGGCCTCCGCCGTGCTGGCGAATGTTGTGAGTTGGACTCTGCCCAGTCGCCTCGGCGTGATGGACCCGGCGACAGTGGTGAAGCGGACGCTCAAGCGCGACCTGCATACACCGGGGACGAGTCTGCTTTGCCTGGAGAACACCCACAATCGCGGAGGTGGAACGATCATCCCGCTGGACACGCTCGCGGAATATCGTCGGATCGCCGACAGGGCGGAGATGAAGATCCATCTCGATGGGGCGCGGGTTTTCAATGCCGCGGTTGCTTTGGGGGTGCCAGTGAGCGAGATTGCCAAGCATGTGGACTCGGTGAACTTCTGCCTCAGCAAAGGCTTGCGTTCGCCGGTGGGGTCAGTGCTGTGCGGGACCAAAGAGTTCATGGACCGGGCGCGCATCTGGCGCAAGCGGCTTGGCGGCGGGATGCGTCAGGCGGGGATTTTGGCGGCCTGCGGCTTGGTGAGTTTGAACGACAACGTCGATCGCCTCGCGGAGGATCATGCCAACGCGAAAACTGCGGCGCATGCGCTGATGGCGATTACGGGGATCTCGGTCCCGATCGATACGGTGCAAACCAATATTGTGCTGGTTCAGACGGAGCGTCCCGCAGCGCAATGGCAGGCGGCACTGCGCGAGAAGGGGCTGTGGTGTTTCCCGGTGGCCGAGCATCGTCTTCGGCTGGTATTTCATGCCGATGTCGATGCGGAGATGACGCAGCGAGGGGTCGAGATATTCAAGTCGCTGGCCTAGGTTTCGATAGTGCAAAGGCGAAGGGCCGCTCAGCAACGATGCTGAGCGGCCCTTGCCCTTGTTTGTGGGAGAGGATGGAAGGCGTTTAGCGGGTCTTGCGGCAGCGGAGAAGAGCCAGCGCGCCGAGCGACAGGGCAGCGAGGGTGGTGGGCTCGGGGACTATGCGCTGCGCTACGCCGAAACCCATGCCTATCGGGCGGCGCTCGGGCTGGAGATCGGCAATCGGTTGGGTTGGGCAGTGAGGCAGGGTTCGATCAATTGCCTGTTGACGCGACCTGAAGCGAGGGTCGACGTCGATGCACTCGTTGAGAATTGTCGACGGCAGGGCGTGTACCTGCGCGGCGGAGCAGCGATGGGAAGTCAGGCGGAAGGGTGGATCCGTATCTCGGTGCGCACTCCGGAGGAAAATCTGCGGATCGTTGATGCTCTTTCGGAAGGATAGGTCCTATCCGACTTATAGGATTTATCCCTCCGGGGGTCTAGGCGATTTGGGCTTCGCCCGTGTCGAACTCCGCGAAGTGCGGCAGGAACATCCGCCACTCCTCTTTGCCCTGCGCCTTCAGGTAGAGGGGCAGGGAGAGGTAAGGGACGAAGTGCGGGCGCTTGGGCTTGCGCGCGAGCTTCATCTGCGCCTGGATCGGGGTCTTGTCCCCCTTCTTCAGGTTGCAGCGTCGGCAGCACGCGACGAGGTTGTCCCAGGTGTGGGGTCCGCCCGCCCAGCGTGGCACGACGTGGTCGATGGTGAGTTCCTTCCGGATGCCGCAGTACTGGCAAGTGTAGTTGTCGCGCGCCAGGACGGAGTGCCGCGAGAGCCGGAGTTCGGGCATCGGGCGTCGGACGGTGTAGCGCATCTTGAGCACCGACGGGGCGCGCACACCGCCGCGGGTGGTGATGATCGGGGTGTGGCGATCCACGAGAACCTCGGCCTTGCCAAGCAGCAAAAGGGCGACTGCCCGGCGCATATTGCACACGTTCAGGGGCTCGTAGTTACCGTTCAACAATAGGACTTCATGGGTTGCCAATGCTCTTGCTCCTCTCGCACGATTTCCGAGCGGGAATCCCCTGGCCCCACAAAGAAGAAGGGCCCGCATGCAGACGCACGCGGACCCCGTTACCACACCCGATGGTGGGGCGTATCATGGAGTCCACCCATGCGGGTGGCCAGCTCATGTAAGCGGTCCGGCTGCGTCCTAGGATTGCCATGCTCTTGCTGCTAACAGACGAATCAATCGCGCGAAGTGTCGCGCGTGTGTACATTGTCCTACGAAAAACCTTAATAGAAGGGGGGGGATCGTTATTCGGTATGGGTGATTCGTTATTGGTTCGGAGGTTCGGAGGTTCGGGGGTTTGGGGGTCCGGATTGGTTTGGGTTTGTTCGGACTAGTTCTGAGAGATTGCTACCGGATGGATGGAACTGCCCGGCTGAAACCGTTTCATCGAGCCCCTTACCAATCAATCTGAACCTCCGGACATCCAAGCCCCCGAACCAATCCGAACGAATAACGAATAACGAATAACGAGTGACGAATAACCAATAACGGCAGCCAGCGCAACCCTTCCAACCCGCCACCGTTATATGATGAGGACGTACCTGTGACTTACCTTCTTTTGCTCATGATCGGCGGCATCGGCATCCTGGCGACTTTCCTGCTCGGGTTCGTGCATGTCGGGGGGCACTCGCATGGTGGCCATGCTGGCCATGCCGCGCATGGGCATGCGGGGCACGCCGGGCATGCGGGCGCGCACCATGTCGGGGGTCATGATTCCGGACATTTCGACGGGGGGCACAACGCGGGGAAGATTCACTTCTCGGCGCAGAGTTTCAAGTCGGTCGCGAAGGGGTGGCTGACGCTATCTCCGCTTGATCTCTTTGGCCTTTGCATGGGTGCCGGAGCAGCGGGTTTGCTGTTCCAGAGCGCGGTGAAAGGCTCACTTCTTCCCTGGGTAGCGGCTGCGGGGGCGATTATCTTCTGCTTCCTGATCCTCAAGCCCCTCGGCAATCTGATGGAGAAGTTCGTCTCGACGCCGAGCGAGGGGCTGGAGGGGGTAGTGGCTAAGCCAGCCGAGGCGGTGATTAACTTCGACGCCAACGGCCGCGGCCTGGTCCGGATCAAGTTCGACGGAGCGGAGACCCAGATTCTTGGCATGCTCGAACCTCACGAAGTTGAGGCGGGCGTTAAGGTTAGGAAGGGCGACAATTTACTCGTCATCGAGGTCGACTCCAAGCGGAATACCTGCCGAGTCACCCGGGAATTGGAATGATGTCGATCGGTCAGCGCAGGCTGTCGGGTCGATCGGGAGCATCGAACTAAACATGGATCTCACTCAGTTACTCGCGCAGGAAACTCCGAAGATATCGGGCACTGCGATTACGGCGATTCTCATTGTCGCTGCCTTCCTGTTCGTCCTCATCATCGCCAGCCGGCTTCTCCGGACGGTCGATGCGGGCACCATCCGCCTCGTGAGCTGGATGGGAGGTAGGGTCAACATCTACAAGGGTCCCGGCAAGAGCTGGGAGATTCCCCTTCTCACCACCGGCACGACGATCCCTTCGAAGGCGATCAACATCGACCTCGACATCGCCGACCAGACCGCCGATGTGGATCGAAACGGCCAGCCGCGACCGATCAAGGTTCGCGTTCTCGCGAGCGCGATCGTCTCGGTCGGAGACACCAATGAGACGATCCGGACGGCGGCAAACCGGTTCTTCGCGATGCCGACGCCGGTGCAGACTTCGACGCTTACCGACCTGTTGACCTCCACGGGTCGCCGTGCGATCAACCTCTTGCACCACGACGAACTGTTCAACGCGAAAGTGAGCTTCCCGATGGACTCGTTCCAGGGGAACGATCCGAACGCGCAGGCACCCCGGCCGGTTCAGCCGACGATCCCGATTCCGGGACCCGACGATGACGACCGCCTCGCGATCATCATCAAGAGCGCGTGCTCGCGCGAGCTTCAGGACCTTGGCCTCGTGTTCAACTCGTTGAACATCAAGGAAGTGCAGAGCGAGGTCGCGGAGGCGAGACGCCGCCAGTCGGCGGTTGAAGCGAAGGCGAATGCCGACATCGTCCAGGCGGACCAGGAGCGACGTTCACGCGAAGCCCAGCTCGGGGCTGAGCAAGCCGTTAACGACAAGCAACGCGACCTTGAGCAGCGCCGGGCGCAGAACGCGGCGATCATCGCTCAGGCCGAGGCTCAAAAGCAAGAGGCCCTTGGCGCCCAGCGTGTCGCCGAGCTACGGGCGACCCAAATCGCCCAGGCCGGTGCTGACGCGGAAAGATTGAAGATTAACGCCGAGGCGCAAGCCGACGCGGAAGCGATCAAGCTCCGCAAGATCGCATCTGCTCAGGCGGAAGCCATCCGTGAAGTCAACTCGGCCATCGCCGAGGGCGGCGATGCGTATCTGGCTTTGAGACAGCTCGAAATGCTGCCCCAGATCGCGCCGGTGATTGCCAATGCTCTGGCCCAGGCTCGTCTGGTGACGATCAGCAGCGACGGCTCGAACGCGGCGGGAGGTACGGCCCACCAGATCACCGACGTGATCCAGACCGTCCTTGCGGCTCAGTTGGTGACGGGGGCTTTGAGGGTCGACGGTGGTGGTGCGGCTCCGACGCGTCAGGAGCGACAGGAGCAGGCTCGCGCCGAAGCGGCGCAGACTGAGCAGGCACCCCAAGCGCCGCCTCGCGCGCCGATCGTGCTTCCCAAGCCGAAGACGCGGGAGTAGCTTCTGAGTGGCAGGATGACGGTTACTCCGAATTGGGCTCCAACTCCGACTCAGACTCTGCCACTACCACTACCACTACCACCTCCGACTGCTATCCTCTCCCCATGACGCGGCGGGAGCTGATTGGGCGGGGAGTGGTGGGGGCGGCGACGGTGGCTTTGGGGCCGTTTGCTTTTGCGATCGCTTCGGATGAGTACGACCTGGTCATCCTTCATGGCCGAGTGATCGACCCTGAGTCCAAGCTCGACGCGATCCGGCACATTGGTATCCGTGGCAGGCGGGTGGCGGTGGTTTCCGCCCACGAACTGAAAGGGAAGCAGACCATCGATGCAAGGGGGCTCGTGGTAGCGCCCGGCTTCATCGACCCGATCTCCCACGGCCAGGATATCGAGAATGATCGGGTGCAAGTCTTTGACGGGGTGACGACTAAGCTCCAAATGGAGGTCGGTGTCGCGGATCTGGACTCCTGGCATGCCGCACAGAAGGGCCATCGGATGCTCAACTACGGCGCGGGGACGAGCCACACGATTGCACGCGGAGTGGTGCTGGGGGAGAAGGGGAGTGAAGAAGGGGTTGCGACCGACGCGCAGATTTCGAAGATGCGCGATTTCGTGGATCACGGATTGCGGCGTGGCGGGCTCGGCGTCGGGTTCGGATTGGAGTACCAGCCGGGCACGACGCGGTGGGAAGTGTTGGAGATGTTCAAGGTGGCGGGTCAGTACCACGCTTCGTGCCATGTTCACACCCGCTACGGAACGCTACTTGAGGAGCAGAGCAATCTGACCGCGATCGCCGAAGTGATGACCGCGGCGATGGTGGGCGGGGCTCCACTCCACATCGTGCACGTGCCCAGCATGGCCCTAGGAAATACGGACCGAGCGCTCAAGGTGATCAACGAGGCTCAAGCGCGGGGCTTTGATGTGACTTGCGATGCCTATCCGTACACGGCATTCGGGACCGGCCTTGGGAGCGAGGTGTTTGCCGAAGGTTGGCAGAAGCGATTTGGCATCGATTACAAGGACTTGGAGTGGGGGAAAACCCACGAGCGGCTGACGCCCGAGACGTTTGAGAAATATCGGAAGGAGGGAGGATTTGTCGTCGCCCATGCGATCCCGGAGGCAGCGGTTCGGACCTCATTGGCCAACCCTGGCTGCATGGTGGGAACGGACGGCGGGCTGGAGAAGGGGGTGGGGCACCCTCGATCGGCCGGAACCTATGCGCGCATTCTCGGACACTACGTGCGTGATGAGAAGGTGCTGTCCTTACCGCTCGCGATTGCGAAGATGAGCCTGATGCCGGCGAAACGATTCGAGCGGCGCTGCGCGGACTTTGCCCGGAAGGGGCGAATCCAGGTTGGGTCGGACGCGGATCTTGTGATGTTCGACCTGCGAACGGTGGCCGACCAAGCGACCTTCGATCAGCCGGCAAGACCCTCGGTTGGGTTCCGCCACGTGTTGATAAGCGGCCAATTTGCGCTTCGGGATGGAGAGATTATGGATGCGGCTCGATTGGGGCGCCCGTTGCGGGCGCTTTTGCCGAAGTGATACTCGGGCGATTTGTATTACCGTGCGAAGTACCGCAAAGAAAGCAGCGCAGATCGGAGACAAATCCTGCCGAATATGTAGTTAGAGCGCCAAACGCACTCTATGAAGCATATGGACGTCCATCCCATTTATCCGAATGTCTTGATGACCACCGAGGCGGTTGCCTCCATCCTTGGCGACTCTCGATATCGAATCATCGAGGTCGACATGGATCCCGAAGCGTATGGCCAAGGGCATCTGGCAGGTGCGATCGGTTGGGATTGGGAGCAGCAGCTTCGAAATACCACGACCCACGAGATCCTCTCTCCGGAGGAGTTTGCCGACCTGATTGGAAAGTCTGGCATTGGTCGCGAACACCGAATCGTGCTCTACGGGGACAACAACAACTGGTTTGCGTGCTGGGCTTACTGGCTGCTCCACATGATCGGTCACGAGCAGGTTTGGCTAATGGACGGGGGAGCGCGAAAGTGGTTCTCGGAAGAGCGGCCCGTATCGCTGGAAGTCCCCGACTATCCGCATTGCTCGTATGCCAATCCATCCTACGACCTGAGCAACAAGGCGACGACGGAGAACATAGTTGAGTCGTTCTTCAGCCCGGGAACTCATCGCCTAGTCGACGTTCGTTCGTCGGCGGAGTTTGAAGGGCGCGTCCTTGGTCCGGCTGGAGTTCCCGCCCGGTGCGCGGTGGGGGGACATATTCCGACCGCGATCAACATTCCCTGGAATCTGAATTGCAACTGCGACGGCACCTTCCGAGAGCGTCGCGAGCTGGAAGAGATGTACGACAGCTTCGATATCACCAAGGAGAACAGCGTCATCACCTACTGCGCGATCGGTGAGCGGGCCAGCCTAAGTTGGTTCGTCTTGAAGATGCTACTCGAGCACCCGACGGCAATGAATTATGACCGCAGCATGTCGCAATGGAGTCGTCTCGCCAACGCGCCGATGGTGACCTGCCAAGTGGCCTAGGATCTTTCCCATGCTTCAAGTACCAACCAGGATTCAGGAATTTGAGACGCTCCAAGAGAACTTAGGCGGCCACGGCGTTCGCGTGGTTACCTACCTTTTGGGAGGTCGTTACGTGTGCATCATCGAGAGCATTGACCCAGGTGCGGCCATTTGCCGCGTTTCCGCCCAGTCAAAATTGGAGGCGATTCGCGTGGGGTTGGCTCAGGCCGAACAAAACATTGTTCCGATGCCGGATTCCCTCCCTCGAGCCGACGTGGTGTGCGAGACGCACATTGACCGCATCGTGATGGAGATATCCGGTGCGCAGGTGTCGTTCACGATCCAGGAGTTCTTGGCGTTATCGCTTCAAGATCGGATGAAGCACATCTTCAGCGGCAAACTGCTGTTCCTTGACGGGCACGGTCTGGCCATTCCCGTAGGCGAGGCGATTGAGCTGCTGCGATCGACACCGTCCGCATCGCTCATCTAGGTCACCATGGAAACGAGCCATGCCTGGGAATCGTCGAGCTTTTTCCGAAGCTTTGCCGATGCCCTGCCGGTGCCGGTGTTTGTGATCGATGCTCGGGACCGGGTCCAGTACGCGAACGTCGCGTTTTTGAACACCTTTGGTCTCCCTGCCGATGCACTCTTCGGGCGACCGCTTTGGAGCTTCTGGCCCGAGGGGGAATTTGGGTTCTTTCGCGAAACCTACGAGCGGGTTCTGAACTCCGGGCTACGAGCCTCGGCGGAATTCGAGTCGACCGACGATGGCGCAATCACCGAGGTCACCATGAGCCCCTGGGACGGGTGGGTCGTGGGAGCGTTGACCGAGGTCACCCAACATCGACGACGAGAACGGGAGATTCAGGGAGAGCTCGACGTGGTCGAGGGGTTGGCCCGTGAGCTGGCGCACCTCAATTCACTGGCCCTTGACCGGGCCAATACCGACATGCTGACCGGCATTAACAATCGTCGGCGATTCGAGGAAGTTGCGACCAAGGTTTTCTCTGTGCATACCGATCGCGGTGTGGAGGTTTCGATCTTGGCGATTGATATCGATCGGTTCAAGAACTTCAACGACACGTACGGTCACGCTGAAGGCGATACCGTCCTCCGTTTACTTGGCAAGACGCTTCGGCGATTTGAACTCGAATCGGAGACTTGCGCGAGGATCGGTGGGGAAGAGTTTGTCGTAATTTGCCCCGGCGCGGATGCCAAGGTGGGAGCCGAGCGTGCCAAGGAACTCTTGCGGCGCATTCGTGGCATCAAGGGCGTCTCGGCACCCGTGACGGCGAGCATCGGGATTGCGCAGGCAGGCCCCGAGGATTCCGATTGGACGGCTGTGATGGCTCGTGCCGACCGGGCGCTTTACGCCGCGAAGGCGCAGGGGCGCGATCAGGCCGTGCTTTGGACGCCGATTCTGGACGAACCCGGCGCACGCGAATCTGCGGCGTAGAGTGTCGGGTTATGATGAGTCGGGGCCGCCCCGAACCCATTATGGAAAAGCACGAGCGCAATCGGCAGAATGCCATCGCCTTCTACGAACTGATGTTCAACGAATACCGACCGGCGGAAGCCATCGAGCGGTATGCCGGCGACTCCTACACCCAGCACAATCCAACGGTAGGGGATGGGAAGGCATCCTTTGTCCGCTACTTTGAAGAGATGGCGGCCGCGTATCCCGGCAAGCAAGTCCACTTCGTGAGGACGATCGCGGAGGGAGATTACGTCGTGCTGCACTGCCGCCAAGAATGGCCGGGCGATCGCGATTGGGCGGGCATCGACATTTTTCGGTTCGACGAAGCGGGGAAGGTGGTCGAGCACTGGGATGTGCTGCAGCGGGTGCCGGCAGATTCCGCGAACGAGAACGGCATGTTCTGATCTTGGACATGCGTGCAGTCAAAATTTGCCAAATCCGCCAAATAAGTAGACAAAGATGCACTATACTGATCGCGCTATGACTGCGATCGAATTACTCATCTATCTCACCGAAAACCAAGTCGCGGCGCTCTTCCGCGCGGCGCGCTCGCTTCCGGCGGACAAGCTGGATTGGAAGCCGGCACCCGGCGCTCGCTCCGCTTTGGACCAGATTCAGGAAGCCGCGACGGCGATAGACGCCTTTTGGGATGTCTACGCCACCGGCAAAGTGGAATGGGATCCTGAGAAGCACGCCGCTTGGACGGCGTCGCGTGGAAAGCTGACCGATCTCGACGCGCTTGAAGAAGAGTGCAAGCGAACGACCCAGCGGCTGGTCGACCACATGAGCACGGTCAAGGAAGGGGACCTGATGAACAGCGTCTCGCTCCCGTTCCCTGGCGACCACCGGGTGGCCGACATCCTGGCCTACCACTATTGGAATCTTGCCTATCACGAAGGGCAGATCTACTACATCGGCACCCTGCTCGGGGCTGAGTAAGGTCTTCGGAACCAAGTTCACGAGCGGTAAACAGAATGGCGTTCACCGCTCGTCCGTCTAAGCTATTGACATGCTGGCTGCCGCTTGCTTCCTCCTTGCCTTCGTTCCGCCTCATCCGCCTCTCCAAGTTGGATTCAATGCTGGGGTTCGCGACCTGGCCTGCTGGACACCGATCCAAATGGAGAACAAGCCCGAGGTCTACACCGACCGAACGCACGTGCTCTGGATGCGGTTGCCTCATGTGCCGGAAGGTTGGCCGTACCAGTTTCAGTGGAGCGGGGTTACGACCGACACGATCGTGGACCTCGATCGATTTCCGATCGTCGTCGCCGCCGTTTCTCGCATGAAGGCGAAGAGCTACGCGCACATGGACATTGGGGAGTTGGACGTCAGCGGTAAGCCAGCGTGGGGCGAGCGCAGCTCGACCCTGACCCAGACCGGGCTATCGATCGGAGATATTGGCAAGGACCACCACGGCGTGCGCCGCTTGAACCTCCGACTGATTGTCGGCGGCCCGAACGAAGGAGCTTCGGCGGCCTACTCGTACGTGCGATTCATCCGGCGCGAGGACCTCGATTTCGTGACCCGACACCCGGATTGGGACAACGTCGTCCGGGTGCATTGAGCTACTTTTTCAAGAACTTCGCGACGTCTTTTTGAAGCTGATCGAGGCAGCCTTCGTCGATATACATCATGTGGCCAGCCTCGTAGTAGGCGGTCTGGATGTTGCTTCGTAGACTTGGATCGAGGCCCAGGTGGGCCATCGTGTGCTCAGTCGCGAAGTAAGGCGTGGCGAGGTCGTAGTAGCCGGATGCGATGAATACCTTCATGTACGGGTTCTTCGAGAGCGCTCCGCGCAGAGCCTCGCTGGTATCGGGATGCCCGTTGCCCGCATCGCCCCAGCCCCACTCCTTCCAGAGCTGGCCCGGGTTGAAGATGTAGTAGGGCACGTCCGTCTTCCACTTCAAGGTGCGGGTGAGGTAGTCGTTGATCATCGCAGTGTAGGGCGGGAGGATCGCAGTCATCGCGGGATCGTGCTCGGGGTTCTCGGTCGCCGAGACCTCGTCGATGCCTTTGAAGCGGCTGTCGAGCCGGCCGACGGTGCGCTTCTCCTTCCGGAGGAGCTCCTTGCAGAAGCGGTGGATGTTGATCTTGAGCTCGGTGGCTTCGATGTAGTCGGCAGAGAGGCCGGTGAGCTTGACGAGCTTGTCGACGATGGCCTTGCGCTCCTTCTTTGGGAGCCGATCGCCCGCGGCGAGGGCGACGAGGTAGTCGTTTTCGACGAACGCCTCGGCTTCCTTGAGGGCGTCCTTGAGGGTCTTGAAGTGGGGAAGGAGTCCGTGGTACCAAGCGGTGGCGGTGTAGGTCGGCAGGAAGAGCAGGTAGGGAAGATCGTTCCCCTTGTGGAACCGCGCGGTCTGGAAGTTGAGGATGCTGGAGACGAGTACGATGCCGCTGAGGGCAATGCCGTTGCCGATCAGCTTGCCCGCGAGGCCGGCAGCACGGGTGGTGCCGTAGCTCTCGCCGACGAGGTAGACGGGCGACGCCCAGCGCTCGGATCGGGAGAGGTAGAGCCGGATGAACTCGGCGATCGAGTTCACATCGCCTTCTAGGCTCCAGTAGTTCTTGCCGCCGTCCTTCTTGGCAGGTCGGCTGTAGCCCGTGCCGACGGGGTCGATGAACACGAGGTCGGTATGTTCGAGCCAGGTTTCGGGGTTGTCGACGAGCTTGTAGGGGGGCGCGGGGAGGCTGCCGTCTTTGAGCATGGCGACGCGTTTGGGTCCGACGACGCCGAGGTGGAGCCAGACCGACGAGGAACCAGGGCCACCGTTGAAGCTGAACATGATCGGCCTTTCGCTCGGGTTCTCGGATCCGTCTTTGGTGTAGGCGGTGTAGAAGATCCCGGCCTCGGTCTCGCCGAGGTCGCTCTTGAGCGGGAGCATGCCGACGGTCGCGGTGTAACTCAGCTTGCCCAGCTTGTGCTGGGTGACAGAGGGAGTTCGCTCGGTATCGAGCGGATACTTGTCGAGCGGCTTCTCATCAACCTTGGTCTCGGCGTCTTTGTCGGGCATTTGTGAAGTATGCCCTAGGTCTTTTCGTTGGGTGTAGGATGGTGCCTTGAAGCGGCCTATAACGCCACAGATCGGCACGCTTGCCCTCGTGGTAGCGGGGGTCGTCGGCGTGCCTTTGATGTGGGCAGTGGAGATGAGGGTGAATACGGGCGATTGGATTTACGCCGGCTGCTGTCTTCTCCTCGGGGCTCTCTTCGCCCTGGCGGTTTGGATGCGGCGTCGAAGGATGGCGTCTAGCGGACTTGAACGCCTAGTTGCTGAATCGCCCGAGGTGCTTGGTGAGCTTGCGACGCGCCGCCAAGAAGCGGTGAGACTGATCGCGGAGAAGCATAAGGCAAGGCTCCGTCTTGAGGCGGTTCACCGAGAGTCGGACCCTACTCCCGCTCGAGTTTCCCATTACGAAGCGGCACTCAGGGAAGAGGAGGAACGGGTCGAGTTGACCAAACGGGAGATGCTGGCGCTGGAGCAGCGCGGTCAGGAGCTGACGCGAAGGCAAGAGTCGGAGCGCTTCAATGGTGACGAGCGCCAACTCGCCCTCCATCTCCTGGAGGAGCGTGACTCGAAGATCAATGAAATCGTCTGGGAAACTAGGCTGGATGTGCCGTTCGCCAACTTTAAGGAGTTGTTCCCAGACCTGGTTGAGAGGATCGAATTGGCGAAGCGATCGGGAAATGATGCCTTGCGGGCGAACTGCGAGCAGGAGCTTTCAGCTGCGGTGCATTCTCTGATGGAGTCTTGGAAACAAAGAGTTCTTGAACTCGAAGTTCGAAAGAAGGCGATTCAAGACAAGTATGCGGCGAAGTTGGCCGACTTGAAGGAGGATTAGCGCTGGTTCGTGAGCAGGCCCCAATTCTAAGCGGCCCGGGTTGCCGGTGAAGTTGTCCGGATTCGTTTGAAAAGGCCGACGCTACAAGCCTTGGCACCATCACCCAACCCAAGCGTGGCCTCCTTTGACGTCGCGATAGAATTGACTCAACGATGAAACCCGACGAGAAAGTGGCAAGGCGCCGACAGCAGAGAGAGATCTTTGCGGGAAGCAGGGAGGAACAGAGAGCGAGGTTCTTGGACAAGGGGCCGGAGGAACTTCGTGCGGCTCGCGGGCAGCTATTGGATCTCCGTGAGCGAGCGGTTCAGACGATCACTCGCAAGAATGTCGCCGCCCACCGCCTTCGCCACCTTCAACCGAATCCGGGCACGACGCCCGAGCAACTGTCGGAGGCTGAGGCGGACCTGGCTGCTTCCGAATCGCGGTTGGCAGAGCTCAAGGTCGAGATGGCCGCGTTCCAAGAGGATTATCATCGGCAATCCCGGGACATCGAGGTTCGGAGATTCCCACCCGCGAAACGCGAGCGGGCTTTGGAGATTGTCATTGAGCGAGATCAGAGGATCGAAGAGTTGGTCGCCACCTACCGCGAGACAGGCATCGGCGTTCACGTCGACCGGACCACCGAAATCTGTGAGGCGAGCAAGGGCAAGTTGAGAGAACTGCACGA
Organism: Fimbriimonadales bacterium; assembly: GCA_038216655.1. Classification (GTDB taxonomy): domain Bacteria; phylum Armatimonadota; class Fimbriimonadia; order Fimbriimonadales; family Fimbriimonadaceae; genus JAFDWR01. The sequence goes on along the minus strand of JBBQPZ010000009.1, from coordinate 76,046 downwards.
GGAATGATCCGGCCACGCGGCGACTTCGAATCGCACGGCCTGCCGGTGACGCGATTCCGGTTCGTTAGGCAAGACGAGGCGAGCCCCTCGATGAATCAACACGAGGTCCGATTTGATTCCGGCTTGGTACGGGCTGTTTGCCACCGAGCACCCGTGTGTGAAGGTTGTATGATGCAGGGGTGGCCGCCTCGCAGCGACATCAGAATTGGCGCGACGTTCTCGCTTTCGTGAAGCGGGATTTCCGGGGTTGGCAGTTCTGGGTCACCTTTGGCGGCATCTTTGGGGTCGCCGCGCTGTGCGGTGCGACGGTGGCGTTCTTGCTTTGGACTTGCCTGCGCCTCGGCAACTCGATCGTTCCCTGGACCGTGGCGCTTGGCGGGATCTTCGGCATCGTCTTTTGCCTTTGGGACGCAACTCGGCAAAGGAGGTGGAATCAAGAGCGACGGCTTGCTGGGTTGGAGCGTTTGCCCACGCAGTGGCTGCGGATGTCATGGTGCCTCTGGCTAATCTTGCTGGGTTCCCATGGGGCGGTGGCGGCTGGCGTCTGGCGTCTGGCAGACCATGGGAAACAGCCCGTTGATGGTGCAGGATGCGATCGACCGCGAGATGCAGAAGTTCCTGAGCGGGAATCTCGGTTGGTAGAACAGGAGATCCAGATCAGTGGTTGAATTGACGGACCCGCGAAGAGATGCCCTTTGGCGAGTCGACTACTTGCTGGGCTCAATCATGGTCGGTTCGGTGCTCCTTTGGCCTCTGCTCTTTCGGGGTTTTGATCCCTGGAGTCTGGTGAATATCCCTTTGGGCATCGGGGTCTTTCTGCACCGCCGATGGGGCTTCGTTTGGACCCGTGGCTTGTCGATTTTCGGCTTGGCCGGTATGGCGTTCATCTTCTTAAACTTGATAACCGGGTCGGTGAATTTGGCAATCCTCACGTGGCTCGCCTATCAGTCGATCACACCGATGGCTTGGTGTTTCTTGGCTATTTGGCGCCTAAAGACGAAGGTCTTCCTTGTGCCTTAGCCGGCTTAGGGCCCGATTCCGATGCGCACCGGTTGCCGGTGGCATGCTTCCGACACGTCTTACGATTACCCACCAGACATATCGAGGCAATCCGCACCGTGCCCTCAGAGGGACGTTGTCGCGATAGAATGGAACCCGAACCATGGATCGCGACGAGAGAGACGCTAAGCGCGGGCAGAGACGCAATATCTACGCGGGCAGCCGGGAAGAAGAGAAGGCGAGGTTCTTGGACAAGGGACCCGAGGAACTCCGGACGCTTCGTGATCAGTTATTTGACCACCGAGAGAAGGTGGTCCAGGTGATCACGCGCAAGAACGCTGACAGCCAGCGCCTTCGGGAGCTTCGATTGAACCCGGGTACCACCGCCGAGCAACTGTCAGAGGCCGAGGCGAGAGCAGCCGCCTCCGAATCGAGGCTGGCCGAAGTTAAGGTCGAGATGGCCGAGTTCGATGAGATATATCACCGGCAATCCCGCGACTTTGAGGTTCGAGGCTTCCCTCCCACGAAACGCGATCGGGCAATGGAGATTGTCTTGGCGAGAGATCAGATGATCGAAGACCTGATGGCCAGCCATCGCGAAACGGGCACCGGCGTGCACATTGATCACATAACCGCGATAAAGGAAGCAGGCAAGCGAAAGCTAAAGGACTTGTTTGAGGATTGACCCAGGTCTGGTGGCGAATCCCACGAGGGCGCATGCGAGAGTTGGTGCGTGGCGGCAAACCGTGGCACCCGGTCTGAAACCCTGGTCACGGTCGTTACTTCAAGCAGACCTCTGAACCTGCGGGCCTTGCCATTGGCTCCGCTCGCGGGCTCGCTCCCGAAAGCGATCGCAGGCGACCGCACTCTATATGGGGAACGGAACCGCCATCCCCCTGCCCCTTCCTCCTCCCAGCACAATCATCCGGCAAGAGGAAGGGGAGCCCGAAGGACCCCGAACTCAGACTCAGACCCAGGCTCAGACTACTTGTGCTCCAACAACTCCGCGCCGTTGTAGCCGTAGCGGTCGCCCATTAGGTACGTGGCGAAGTACTCCATGAGCCTTTCGGTGAAGTAAGGCTGGAGGTCGCCGTAGCCATGCGGCTTGCCCGGGATGAGCAGGAAGTCGAACCGCTTGTTCGCGCGCATGAGCGCGTTCATCAGCCTGACCGTGCCGGCGTAGTGGACGTTGTTGTCCATGTCGCCGTGAGCGAGTAGCAGGTTCCCCTTCAGGTTCGCCGCCAACTCCGCGTTGGTCGGGACCTTGATGTCGAACTTCTTGTTCTCGTTCCCGGTGATGAACTGGGACATGATCGCGATCTCCGACGCGCTGTCGGGGAAGCCCATGTCGAACATGTCGTCGTCTTCAGGCTTCTTCGTGTCGGTCGCGGCGGCGATCTCCTTGAGGCCGTGATACTGCTCCGACCAGTTCTGGTTGTAAACGTTGTTGTCGTGGTTGCCTGAACTGGACACGCCCACCTTGAAGAAGGTGTTGTAGGGCGGGAGCATGAGGGCGGCGGCGGTCATGAAGCCTCCGCCGGAGTGGCCGTAGATGCCGACGCGGTCGATGTCGATCCACGGGTACTTGGCGGCGAGCTGTTCGATGCCCGCCTTCTTATCCGCGAGGCCGTAGTCGCGCAGGTTGAAGTAGCCGAAGTTCTGATAGGCGTTCGAGCGCGCGGGGTTGCCGCCGCGGTTGCCGATCTGGATGACGATGAACCCGAGCTGGGCGAGTCGCTGGTTCGTCGCCTGGGCGCTGAAGGTCGTAGTGACGCTCTCGGTCTGGGGGCCGGGATACACGTTCGCGATGATCGGATACTTCTTGTGCGAATCGAAGTCGAACGGCTTCCACATGTTGCCGTAGATGTCGGTGACGCCATCGGCGGCCTTGACCTTGAAGCACTCGGGCATCTTCCAACCGGCTTCGGTGAGACGGGCAAGGTCTGCGTGCTCGAGTTCGACCACTGGCTTGCCTTCTTCGTCGCGGACGACTGCGTGGGGCTCCATGTCGGTTCGGGAGTAGACGTCGACGACGAACTTCTTATCCGTCGAAAGACTCGAGGAATGGTCGGCGTCACCGGGATCGAGCAGGGTCAGACCGGTGCCATCGAGCTTGCAGCGGTAGGTGTGGCGATAGTAGGGATTCTCGTTCGGCTCTCGACCGACGGCCTCAAACCAGAACAGGCCCTTCTCCTCGCTAACGTCCTTGATGCCGCTGGCGCGATACGGGCCGCTGGTGATCGCGTTCTTGAACTTGCCGGTATTCGAGTAGAGGTAGAAGTGACCCCAGCCCGATCGCTCGGACCACCAGATCATATCTCCGCCAGGCTTGACGTACTTGATCGGGTCGTCTTCGAGGGAGGCGTTCTCAACTGACTCGGTGATCAGCGGGGTGACCTTGTCAGTGTTGAGTTCAACTTCGCAGAACTCCTCATTGCGCTGAAGGCGATCCTTGCGAAGGAAGCGAAGCGCGTCGGAGGTGGTGTCCTGGAAGTGGATGTCGCTGAGGGTCTGATCCTTGTACTTCTCCGCCGGGACGTGGTGGATCGTCCGCTTGGCAGGGTCGAACACCATGAGCTCGGTTTGCGGGACATTGACCTCGCCCGGCATTGAGTACTTGTATGTCATCAGCGTCGGGCGGGGCTCGGAGAGCGAGTTGACGAGGTAAAGGTCTTTGACCTTGCGCTGGTCGCGACGGACGACGAAGAAGCGCTTGGAGTCCTTGGACCAGGTGACATTGGCGCGGACGCGCGGCTCGTCGGTTTGGGCGCCACCCAAGCCGAGATCTTGCTGAGTCTGGTTGAGTTGCTGGCGCTGCTGCTCGGTGAGCTGCATCTGAATCTGCTGTCGCTGCTCGTCCTGGTCCGCCTTGCTACCGAAGCTGAAGTTCTTCTCGCCATCGTAGGTGAGTTGGATCGCCCCGGAGTCCTTGCCATCGGCGACGGCTACGTAAAAGAGGTTGTGGTCCTTGGCGTAGACGTAGGCTTTCTTGTCGGGGGAGTAGTTGTGGAAGTCACTGACTCCACGACCGGCACCTTGGCCACCACCACCGCCTCGGCCCGGAGGGCCACCGGCGGGAGGGGTCGCTGCCGCCGCCTCGGTAGCGATCTTGAGGGTGTCTTTGACCGCGTCGAATTCGTACCGCTTGGCATCCACGGTGAACTTGATCAGGCTGTCGTTCTTCTCGTCGAAGGTGACGGTTGTGATCGGAAGATTCGTGGTGTCGTACGGTTTCTTGCTCACCTCGGAAAGGAGCGCGGCCATGTGGGCCGAGTCGAACAGCGGGGCCTTTTTGTGGCCCTTGCAGTCAACCCGGTAGAACTTCACGCCCGAGGCGTCCTTCCACGAGTACCAGAACGATTCGGTCTTGTTGATCCAGCCGGGCGTGAGCGCCATGCTGTAAACAAACGGGCGCAGTGCTTCGGGGGTGTAGCGCTCGGCGAGTTTCCAGTTCGCCCGGTTCACCGGCTGGGGCGTCATCTGGCTGAAACCGAGACTCGAAAGCACCGCGGATGCGGCGAGAAAGGCGAGGGGTCGTACGAGTGATTGCATGGGGATACGGCTCCTGAATGGAGTGGATAAGATCAGCGACTAGCCTATCACGCGATGGTTTACGCGTGTGAAGTTTTGCCGGATTACCGTACGGTGGTTTCCGGTCCGGGAGTGCCGGGTAACTTCCATTCATGAGTGACTATGCCGCCGCCTGGGAACTGTCCCGCAAGCGCCTCGTCGATGAGATCGCCGGTCTAAATGCAGAGCAGTTGAATTGGAGGCTGTATCCAGGAGCCCTCTCGATCGGCCAGATGGGCCTGCACGTCGCGGGGGTGGAGATATTCTTCTCTTCCCAATTGACGGGAGCGATGTTGGATGATTTCAGTAAGCGGCTCTTGCGATGCTCGACGGAGGGGGTGGTGAACGAACTGCCGTTTCCATACTCGGACGAGGAGATCACGCCCGAGAGTGTGTCGGCGGGACTGGCGGCCGGCGAGGCCGCGTGGCGTCCGTTGGTGACGGAGGCCGCGCCCGAGATTCGGGTGGGGCAGATCACGAGCGCGCTGGGGCCGATCATCTCGGGCGATGGAGCATTCGCCCGATTGTCGTTCCACTCGGGCTACCACCAGGGGCAGGCGTTTCAGGTCAAATGCGCACCGGGGTTTCCGAAGTAGCGAGCAAGCGAACAGAACTCCGTGCGGATCGACGTGCTTGACCTTTCAGAAGCTGCCGGTCGGGCGGGATTTCCCGATTTGACTCACTAATACTGCCTACCCACGTTGGAAATCCGGCAAGGCTCGCAAGGGGGTGGCGCTTAGGCAGAGCTTCTAGTCACGCCTCTACATGCTTGGGATCGAGTTTTGTCAACTAGTTGGGACGGTGTTGGTGATTTCGTGATTCGTCAGCCAAACCCGAATTTTGCAAAGACCTCCACGAGTCACGATTCTCGATTTTCCGAGACGCAACAATTCCTCTGACCGCGTCGTCACACGACTTGGGCGTGCCTATTCGCTGCCCGGGAGAGAACGACGATGTCAACCATTTACGCTTCCTTCAGTGACCCGACCGCTGCCGAGAACGCCTCGGGTGCCTTGCTTGATCACGGTCTTGCTGCAGAGAACCTCTCGATCCTGGTTGGCGAAGGCTCGACCTACGCCCGAAAATTCGCCGACGAGGACGTTGCGAAGAAGGGAATCACCACCACGACTCCCTCCGACGCCGCTACCGGTGCGCTCAAGGGCGGAATCGCCGGTGCCGGGATCGGTGCCATTGGCCTGTTGGCTTCGATGTTCATTCCCGGCGTCGGACTCGTCCTGGGTGGCGGTGCCCTCGCGATTGCCCTTGCCGGGGGCATGGGGACGATCGGAGCTGGCGTCGTCGCGGGGACAGTTGTCGGCTACCTGAAAGACCAGGGCGTCACCGAGGACTTGGCGATGACTTACTCCACCCACCTCGATTCGGGTGGCGCAATTCTCGCGGTTAGCGTACCGAGCGGAAAGATCGCCCCGGAGGAGGTCGAGTCGCTGCTCGTCAAATACGGCGCGATCGGCCTTTCCACCCTTCAGCACCAGGAATTGTATGGTCAGCACGGCGTCAAGCGAACCGAGCCAGATATCCGCGAACCGTCGGGCATGACGTTCGTAAAGGATTCGGTCACCGGCGATCGCGCGGTGATCGACGACTCCGCGATGACGACCGTGACGGAGAGGGTAATTCCTCTCGACGATCCAACGGGAATCGGGACTACGGTTGTGGAGACCGACACTCTCGTCGAGACAGATCCTCTCATCCTGAAGACGCCCCTTCCGGCCGCCTATGCGGACCGAGTCTCGAAAGATTCGTGGGAGTGACGATCTGGTTAAGATTGCGGTGTTCACGGAAACTTCGGACCAACCGGGCCAGTAATCGGGGTTAGAGACAGAAAATCGGTCTTATAATCCAGCTAGGCCCGGTCAGGGTCTCTCAGGCAGAAGGAGGTTTCGGCGTTGAGTGAAAACATGGAGAAATTCCGTCATATGGACGGATCTGCAGCTCGAGTGCAGCGCCCCTTCATCGATGTTGTGTTCCAGCACGGGCATCCCAATGAAGTCGGGGTCAACGGTTGTCGCATTGAGGATTTGATTGACGTCGCCGTCGACCAGTTGCTCGACTTCCAGGGACGCGACCTTGCCTGCGAGGAAAACAAGGAGGCGCTAGAGCATCTGGCGCTGGCGCGGGACGCGTTACTGATTCGCCGTCGTCGACGCGAGCAGCAAGGTGTGCTCTGGACGCAAAAACCCCACGAAAGTCGGGTGATTCAGTCCGCGGTTGTCTTGGTCTAGGTTCGGTTCATTTGGATGAAGGCGGGCGTCATCTTTTCTGGTGGGGCCCGCCTTGTTTTGCGTCCTTGCCAACGCGGACTGTTTTCGATAAGCCCTTAAATCTGCAGTCAACGTCATCCAGAGTTAGAGTGACACGGCTCATTTGTCTACTCAGCGTCATCCTGACCGGAGTGAGGAACGAACGTAGTGGAAGGACCCCGGATCCCAACCCGGCACTTCAAATTGAGTCCTAGGGGTCCGGGGTCCTTCGGCTTCAGAATCATCGCCTAGGCTCGAATCTTCCGCTCAGGATGACGTCGCGAAAGTGACAAATGAAGCGTGTCAGCCTACTAAGCGAGGCACCCGAACCTCGGCGATGGCCGCGCAGTCGAAGGACCCAGGATCCCCATCACTCAGAGAAGGTGCGTGGCCGGGATCTGGGGTCCTTCGACTCGCAAGCTCGCTCAGGATGACGGGGTAACCCTACTTCTCCGGCTCAAACACCGTGACGTAGAGCGTCTGGGTGAACGTCTTCGCACCGATCACCGCGGTGAACTGGATCGGGTATGTGCCCGCGTTGATCTTCGGGAGGATCACGTCGAGGTTGCGGCGGATGGTGCCGCGTCGATCATAGATCGTAAAGTTGCCGTCGCCTCCCGACTTGATCGTGAACTCCGTCGGAAGGATCACGTGGTAATTCCCCTCTAGGCGGCGGTCGGTGTTGGACTTGATGAACAACGGAATGCGTCCGACTTGCGGGGTCTCGCCAGCTCTGATATCGGTCGGGTTGATCGAGCACTCAAGCACCGGAGCGACGCGGAAGGAGGTCTCCAGCGTGGCCTCAGGACCCTTCTCGAAGGTCATGACCGAGCGAAGCACGCGATAGCCGGGGGTGGCGTCCTTCTGGACGGCGGTGTCGTAGTCCACGAACGCACGCTTCTTATCGTCGAAGGCCGGGAACGGCTTCTCGACGACGTTGATCACATCCTTCGCCAAGCCGAAACCGCGCATCGCGATCCGGCGCGCGCCAAGATCGTTGGTGCCATTGAAGGTCTGGCGGATGCGGGTGCTCTCGCCGGGGGCGATCACCCGACCTCGGGTATCGGCGGTCCATTTGAGGGTCTCCGGCAGCGCGGTCGACCGCTCGGCGACGAGCTGAACCTGAGTCAGAACGCGCGGCAGGTACGCCTCAACCATCGGGGCGTCGGGCGGGACGACATCAAACCGCACGGCAGGATGAAGACCAGGGCGCGGATTGATCGTGTTGGTGCCCGGATCGATCAATGTCAGCTCGACGGTGTCCTTTCCGTCGGCGGTGGCGACCGCAGCCATCGAGGAAAGGGAGAACCCGGGGTTCTCGATCCAGACAGGCCCTTCCTTCCGGCTGGCGTCAAGCTCGCGGACGTGGATCGTGGGCTTGCCATCCTGCATATGGACTCGGACTTCGACGTTGTCGTCGCCGATCAGCCAACCATCCGACTTCAGATCGAGGCTAACGATGAGGTCTTTACCCGTGGGCATCACCGCAGCGAAGTGGTACTTGCCCGGCTCGTACTCCATGTAGGCGGTCATCCCGTCTGCGCTATACAGCTCGTCCCACTCTTCGGGATCAATCTTGCCGTCGAGAGTCGGGGTCATTTCCAACCGTCGCGGTTCTGCGAAGGCAGGTGCGGTGGCGTAAGGAGCCACGGGAGCTTGCGGAGTCGTGGGGTTCTGCGCGATCGCGGCCGCGAACAAAAGGGAAGGGAGCATTGACCTTACAGACGAGCGACGACGGTTGCACGATTCGGTCTAACGGAGAACGAACTTCACGCTTTGGCGTAATCTGTTCTCCACGACTGGCAACCCATCATGAAACCGTCCGCAATCCTACTCGCCTCCCTCGCTTTGGCGGGGCTCGCCTCTGCCGGGACTCACCAACTTGGCTCTCCCCAACGTTCGCCGCTGATCGGCGCGCGGTCGCTCGCCATCAGTCCTGACGGCAAGCGCATCGCGTTCAGTTACCAGGGCGACGTCTGGGTCGCGCCCGCCGATGGCGGCCGTGCGATCCCCCTCACCAACCACATTGAGATGGACGACAACCCCGTCTGGTCCCCGGATGGCGAGTACATCGCGTTCGCCTCGAACCGAACCGGCAACAACGACATCTTCATCGTCCCCGCCGACGGCGGCCAGACGCGCCGCCTGACCTACCACTCGGGCCCCGACGTGCCCAGTGATTGGTCACCCGACGGCAAGTACATACTGGAACGCGCCACCCGCGACAACCCGGCCAACGGCGTCTACGCGATCGACGTCAACACCGGAGCCGCTAAACAGCTTTTCCTCGATCCATTCCCGATGGGCTTCCCCAAGTATTCGCCCGATGGGAAGGCGATCGTCTTCGACCGGATGTACGAGTTCCCGTGGGTTCGGGCTCGCTACAACGGCTCGGGTGCTTCCCAGCTCTACCGCTTCGACCTCGCCACGGGCAAGCGAGAAGTTGTCGAAAGCAACGGCTTCCAACACCTGTGGCCGAGCGTCGGCAAATCGGCTTGGCCGATTCTCGCGGTCTCGTGCAGCGAGGTGACGCCAAGTAGCCACTGGATCGGTAAGCCGATCCCGAAGAACGTCGACAATGCGAGTCGCTGCCCTAACATCTATGCGTTCGACGGGCCGGGCAAGAAGCGGCGCGTCACCAACTTCACGGATGCGGGTACGCGCTTTCTGACCGTCGCCTCCAAGGCCGACGTCGCCGCGTTTGAGCGCGACGGCGATGTGTACGTGATGGCCACGGGAGGACAGCCCAGGAAAATCACCTTATATGCGTCGATCGACGACAAGACCACTCAGGAAGAGCGGCTGGTCCTGAACTCCGGCGTCACTGCCGGGACGCTTAGCCCTGACGGCGGGACTTGGATTTTCAGCGTGCGCAACGAGATTTGGAGCGTCCCGACCAAGAAAGCCAAGGGGCCGAATGCGGACGACGCGACGCAACTCACCGACTGGGCAGGCGTGGATGAGAATCCGCTGTACGCGCCGGACGGCAAGTCCTTCTTCTTCGTCAGCGACCGTGAGGGCGGCGAGCGACTCTACAAGATGGATGTCGCGACCAAGGCAATTTCCGCGGTTACCAAGGGCGATCACGACGTGCTTGAGATGCGCCTGACCCCGGACAGAAAGAAGGTCAGCTTCTGGATGACCGGCACGCAGGGCGGGCTCTACACCGTCCCGGTCGAGGGCGGCACGCCGACCCTCGTGATGGCGGTCAAAGGGAATTACGACGCAGACTATGATTGGTCGCCGGACGGCCGCTACGTGGCCTTCTCCGACACCCTCGTGGGAAGCGGCTACTACTATTGGGATCAGGGATCGAACATCTTCATCCTCGACACTCAGACCGGCCAGAAGCATCCGGCTACCGCGCTCAATGTGGTTAATCGCGCGCCCCGCTGGTCCAGCGACGGCAAGTATCTGTACTTCGTGAGCAATCGCGACGCGGGGGGCGGCGGCGGTCGACGCGGTCCCGCGCCCGCTGCTCCGGGTGGGGGAGTCTTCGCGATTCCGCTTCAGCCGGAGGAAGCCCCGCTGACCGAGCTTGAGATCAAGTACGCGAAGCCGACGGGGCCGGTGACCGTCAACATCGACTACACCGACATCGAGAGCCGCGCGCGCAGCTTCATTAGTGCCGTGCCCAGCGACTACAAGATGGATCCGGAGACGGGCGAGGTCATTCTCGCGGTTGCCGGAGACATCGCCAAGACGGACTATGCAGGGGAGGGGCTTCGGCCGCTCACCGCGGGTGGCGGCGTAACCAGCTTCCTCTTCACTGCGGACGGCAAGAACCTTCAGTTCCTTAAGGCCGGAACGCTGGCAAGCCTGAACCTGCGCAACCCGCAGACGCCGACGACGGTGACGACGTTCCGGGCCGATTGGATGCACGACCTCCGCAAGGAGCACGCGGCGGCCTACAACCAGTTTTGGCGCGAGTACAACAAGTCGTTCTATGACGAGAACTTTCATGGCCGCGACTGGGAAGCGCTTCGCATTCGGTACCAGAAGATGCTCCCCAGCGTTGGCCACCGAAATGAGATGGCGACGATCCTGAATGAGTTGGTGGGCGAACTCGAGTCCTCGCACTCGGAAGTCGGTCCGGCGGCGGGAAACCCGACGGGTTCGACCAGCGCACATCCCGGCTTCCTGATCGACTACACCTACGCGGGCCCAGGCCTGAAGGTGAAGGACGTTCCGGCGCGGACTCCGGGCAGCTACAACAAGACGAAGTTGAATGCGGGTGACATCGTCACTCAGATCAACGGCAAGGACGTTCAGGCGAACGAGGCGTTGTTTAAGGAGGTCCTGAATGACCAGACCGGTCGAGAGCTAACCTACACGGTCAAGAGCCCGGCGGGAACGACCCGGACGGTCAAGTTCCGCGCGATGAGCGCGGGTGAGTTTGGCGGGATCATGTTCGCCAACCGGCTTGAGGCTCGACGCAAGTACGTCGAAGAGAAGTCGGGAGGCAAGCTCACGTACGTGCACATCGCGGGTATGGGCGGCCCTGAACTGGTTCGGTTCAACCAGCAGGTGTGGCAGTACGGCCAGGGCAAGAAGGGTCTGATCATCGACGTCCGCAACAATGGCGGCGGCAACACGAGCGACCAGATCATCGACATCCTGGAGCGCGCCCCGAACTCGGTCTACGTTCCCCGTGACGGCGATCCGCAGCTCGGCCCGGGCCAGTCCCTGGACGTGCCGCGCGTCGTGATGATGGCGGAGTCTAGCTTCTCGAACGCCGAGATGTTCCCGGGGGCAATGCGCGCTCGGAAGCTTGCTTCTTTGGTCGGCATGCCGACCCCGGGCTACGTGATCTACACCGGCGGATTCCCGCTGGTGGACGGCACCAGCGCCCGCATGCCGGGCACGGGCGTCTACCGCCTCGACGGTTCGCCGCTGGAGGACATGGGCCAGCAGCCGGACTTCAAAGTCGACATCACGCCGGAGCAGTACTTCTCCGGAGTCGACCCGCAGCTCGACAAGGCAATCGACGTCCTAATGGGGAAGGTGAAGTAGAAGCAACTGTCATCCCGAAGGATGATTATGCCGAGGGATCTGCCTGTAGTCGCCGACTGTCTTTGCAGGCAATGGGCGACTACGGTCAGATCCCTCAATGTCGCCAGGGCTCCCTCGGGATGGCAACGAGAGCTGGGGTGGCACGGTCTGCTCGGGGCCTACAGGTTGCCCGGAATCAAGGGGTTGTGCGGCCCGACAGACTGTAAGTGCCACCGGCTTCCAAGGACACGGTCTGTCGGGTGATGTGAGTGTGTGGCCCGCAAAGTGCTGAGCACCCGAGCAGATCATGCCACCCCCCTGAGGGTAGTGTCGCGGAATGGATGCGCGGCAGATGCATGAGGACAATCGGAAGGGTTGGAATGAGGGGGCGGAGTTCTATGAGGGGGAATTGCAGGAGCGGATCGAGTTCCTGCGCAAGGGCGGGACGAACTTTGAGCCGCCGGAATTGCCCTACCTCGCGAACCTGAGCGAATGGTGCCAACGCGCGATCCATCTGCAGTGCGCGGGCGGGACCGACACACTTTCACTGTGGAACCTCGGTGCCCACGAGGTGGTCGGCGTCGACATCAGCGACCGTATGATCGGAGTCGCCGAGCGCAAGTCGGCAGCGCTAAGCGCGCCCGCGCAGTGGTTCCGTTGCGACGTCCTCGACACGCCGCATGAACTCGACGGCACTGCGGACCTGGTCTACACCGGACGCGGGGCGATCTGCTGGATTCACGACATCCCGGCCTGGGCAGCGGTAGTTCATCGTCTGCTGAAGCCGGGAGGGAAGCTGTACGTTTTTGACACGCATCCCTTGTCCTATGTCTGGGACATCAAGGCAGAGGATTTCCGCCTCGACCCGCTCTACGGCGACTACTTCTCGACCAAGGTCTACAGCGAAGGCGGTTGGCCGGAGACGTACATCGGTGACCTCGGCAAGCCGGAGTCGGAGCACGCGATCAAGCACGAACGCTGCTGGCGGCTCGGCGAGATCATGAACCCGCTCGTGGAGGCGGGGATACGGCTGGTGAAGCTGGAGGAGCTCCCGGATCTGTTCTGGGACTGCTATCCGAACATGCCACCGGAGCGGGTGCGGCTGCTGCCGCAGACGTTCTCGCTGCTGATGGAGAAGCCGTAAGGCGTGTCATCCCGAAGGATGTTTGTGCCGAGGGATCTGACAGTCATGGCAACTTGATAGAAAGCCATTGGCGGCTACGGTCAGATCCTTCTGGTCGCTAGAGCTCCCTCGGGATGACAACCCCTATTCTTTTAGCTTCGCCTGAATCGCCGGGACGGCGTCGAACAAGTCGGCGACCAGCCCGTAGTCCGCGAACTCGAAGATCGGGGCGTCGGGGTCTTTGTTGATCGCGACGATGATCTTGGAGTCCTTGATCCCCGCCATGTGCTGCGTCGAGCCGGAGATGCCGGCGGCGATGTAGAGGTCCGGAGCGACGATCTTGCCGGTCTGGCCCACCTGCAGTTCGTTCGGGGCGATCCCCGAATCGACCGCAGCGCGCGTCGCACCGACGGCGCCGCCGACCTGGTCGGCGAACCCGCCCATCACCCGCTCGAACGTCTCCGCGTCCTTCAGGGGTCGCCCGCCGGAGATGATGATTTTGGCTTGCGTGAGGTCCGGACGCGAGCCGCCGCGGGCGGTCTTGCCGGAGACGGTGACCTTGGAAGCGACATCCATCGAGATTGGGGAAACTATGGAAGCACCCCCGCGGAGGGGCTGGCCGAAGCCGGCGGGGCGAACCGTGAGCACGACCGGCGAGGCGAGCACCTCGACTGTCGCGATGACCGCACCCGCGATAATCGGGCGGTTGAAGGAGGTTGGCGAGTTCACCGCGATGACATCGGTAACCATCGCCGCGTCGAGCAACCCGGCGAGTCGGGCCAGAACATCCTTCGAGCGCATCGAGGAAACAGCGGCAATGTGGGTGAACCCCCCCGCGATCGATGCGAGGCCCTTGGCGATCCCGTCAGCGGGAGGCACTTCGGCGAGGCCCGCCTCTAGGCAAGATGCGGCACCGAGATCGGTTACCGCCGAACCAGTCACAAAGAGGATAGCGAAAGGAAGCCCAAGTCGCTGTGCGAAAGGTGCGCCGGATTCGGCGTCGATTGGTTCGAAGGCAATCAGGAGAAGCTTGGACATTACAGCGCACCTCGCTCGCGCAGAGCGGCAACCAGTTCATCGACGCTTGCGACTTTCCGACCCGCGGCGCGGGCGGGGGGCGCGGAATAGGCGACGGTCTTCGTGCGAAGCCTCGGCTCGGTCAGGGGGGGGCGGCGATCCAGAGGCTTGGAGCGTGCCTTGATGATGCCGGGGAGCGCGATGTAACGTGGCTCGTTCAATCGCAAGTCGGCGGTTACCACTGCGGGCAAAGGAAGCTCGAATGTTTCCTCGCCGGTGTCCGTCTCTCGGGTGACCCTCAACCCACCAGGAACGATCTCAACCTTCGAAGCGAAGGTGGCTTGAGGCCAATCGAGCCGTGCGGCGAGCATTTGGCCCACCTGGTTGCAGTCGTCGTCTGTTGCCTGCTTTCCCATCAAAATCAAGTCAGGCGACAATTCCAATGCCAGCGCCGCAAGCTCGGCGGCAACGCTTGGCGAGTCGTAGACTTCGCTCGTCTCAACGAGCAGGGCCTTGTCCGCACCCATTGCGAGAGCCTTGCGAAGTTGCTCCTCGCACTCGCCCGCGCCGATGGACACCACGGTGATCTCCACCGCTGGGTCCTTCTCGCGAAGTCGCACCGCTTCTTCGACCGCGATCTCGTCGAACGGGTTGATCGCGAATTGCATGCCGCCGGTGTCGATGCCGGAACCGTCACCCAAGGGCTTCACCTTGGCGTACGGGTCGACCACGCGCTTGATCGGGACGAGAATCTTCATTGACCCCAAGAGGATACCAAGCTGGGAAGGCGTTGGGCGTTAGGCGTTGGGCGTTAGGATCTAGGTTTCGTACAGGGAGTGCGAGGGGTGAGCTAGTCCTCCATTTGAACCTAATGCCCAACGCCCAGCGCCTCTGTCTCCGCGGCTTCCGTGCCGAACTTCACCGCGGCCACTTTCTCCAACCCCTTGACCGTGAGCGAGTAGCCCTTTCCGTATCCGTCGTTGGATTGTTCGCTGTTGATCGAGCGCGGACCGGGGCGCAGATAGCCCTGCATCACCAGGTCCCAGGCGGCGTCCATATAGACCCGCTGGAGTTCGAGCAGAGACATCGCCTCGTTCGGTTGGTGTCCCTGGGTGTCGAAAATCTGGAGCAACCAGGGCATGTACAGATCGAAGTCGAACGACTGCGCAAGCATGCGCGGGTCGGTGATCGTCATGTTCTCGGCGATGAACCGCCAAAGATAGTCTTCGGCTTCCCTTACGTTGCTGACCAAGCGGCCATTCTTATCTTCAAACATTGGTTTCTCCCACTTTCGATAACGGCACAAAGGACCTGATGGGTTCCGTTCAGAAACCTAGATCGTGCGCGTGACCTTCTGAATGAACTGGGGATTGTCGGGGTCGAGGTTCTTCAGCCGGGCACAGGCAAGTGCCAGCCATTGGGCGTAGAGGATCTGCCAGATCGGATGGAGAATCTCCGGGACATGCTCCGGGGGCACCGGCGCGTAAGTGAGTTCACCACCTTGGGCGATCACGCTGGCGGGAGCTTCGTCGAACAGCAGAAGTCCGCTACCGGGTCCGGCGAGCGCCTTGGGTCCGTGCTCGAAGTCGGCGGTCGAGTACGCCTTGGCCGGGATGAGGGCACACTCCATCAGCTTCAACGCGGCCTCGTTGGCGGTCGAGAACCCGTAGCCGCGGCCCAGTGAGAACTGGGGCGAAGACTCGGCGAATCGGATGCCGTCGGCGAAGGCGATGGAGCGGCATGCGGTGTTCCATGCCTCGTCAGGAAGCAGTTCGGTCGGGTTCGGGAGATCGCCTCCAAGGGCGCGGACGATTTGGTAGAGCGCCAACAAGGAAGCGGAGTAGGTCTTGGTCGCGGCGACCGAGAGTTCCATCCCGACTTCGAGCGGAAGGACGTGGGCGACTTCGTTGGCCAGGCGGGAGGGCACGGTGTTGGTGATCGCCAGCGCCGTATTCCCCGACTCTTGGAGGGCGAGCAGAACCTCCGCGACGTCCGGGGCCGCTCCGCTCTGGGAGATGCCGATTGCGAGGCAGTTCTTGTACTTGACGTGGCGGTGATAGCGGGTCAGCACGCTCGGCGCGGCGAGAGAGACGGGAATCCCAAGGTGGATCTCGATCAAGTAGCGGGCGAAGAGGGCGGCATTGTCCGACGAGCCGCGCGCGACAAGGAGGATCAAATCTGGCTTGACGCCGCCAAGCATCGAAGTCAAGGTCTCGAAATATTGCTCCGAACGCCCGCGCAAGAGCCCCGGCTGCTCCGCGATCTCCCGCTCCATCAACTCGCCCAACATCTGGGCAAGGTTACCGACTACGAATGGGACGCCGCTGAATCCCTTTGCCATGCTCACTCGTATCCGAGTTCGAGGGGAATATCATCGTGGGAATAAGTTTCTTAGGTCTGATCGTATTGATCTTTTCGTTTGTCTTGCGCGGCCTCAATCAGCAGACCGCCGAGCACATCAACCTGAATGCCGCCGCTTAGACGACCCGCGTGATCGGCGTCATGATGTTCTTTGGCGGGCTAATTGCTGCCTCGGTAGTCATCGTGCCGACGGGTAACCGGGCCCGTCCTGCTTCGTTTTGGCGCCGCCTCCGGCGACCTAACTGAAGGGCTGCACATGATCACCCCAGGGATGGATTCGGTGGTGCTGATGGAAACGCGGACCCAAAAAGAGGAGAGCAAGGCAACCGCGGCGTCGCGGGACTTGCAGACAGTGACGACTTCGCTCGCGCTCAACTTTCACATCGATCCGAGCCGGGTCGCCACGATCTACCGCAACGTCGGAGCCGAGTACAACAGCCGGATTATCGACCCGGCGGTGCAGGAGTCGATCAAGACGGTCACCGCCAAGTACACGGCGGAAGAGCTCATTTAGAGTCGTGCGCAAGTGAAAATGGAAGTTGAGCAGGACATCACGGGTCGCTTAAAGGCATACGACATCATGGTCGAGCCTTCGGGGCTATCGATCACAAACTTCGATTTCTCGCCGGAGTTTAACCACGCGATTGAGGCCAAACAGGTCGCTCAACAGGACGCCGAGAAGCAGAAGTACGTGCTTCAGCAGGCCGAACTTCAGAAGCAGACGGCGATCGCGAAGGCCGAAGGAACGGCGAAGGCCGCGCAACTGAACGCCGAATCACTCAAGGTCCAAGGTGCGGGACTGGTCATCGCCCGGGAGTGGATCGAGAAATGGGATGGCAAACTGCCGTCCGTCTACAGTTCCGGTGGTGGCGGCGGAATGATCTTCGATCTCTCGACGCTGATGAAGGAATCCGGTACGCCGACGACGACTCAACCTCGCACCCGATCATAATCGGGTTAATGGCGGAGATCCCGAAACTTCCCGAGCTGCTTCAGATGGTGGCTCGGGAACCCGATTCTTCCCTCGCGGTGGACGAGGCCCTGCGCATGGCGGTCGCCATGACGCGCAGCCGGAATGCGATGCTCGCAATCCTCAACGAGGAGTTGGGCGTGCTGGAGGTTCGCCACGTTACCGGACACGACCTCACCGGCAAGGAACAGGACAAGCAACTCGCGATCGACACCGAAGGTCGCGAGGGGATCGTGGCGTACGTCGCGGCCACCGGGCACACCGTGCTCAGTGGGGATGTTGAGAAGGAGCCGCACTACAAGAAGCTATTCAACACCACGCGCAGTGAGATGGCGGTGCCCATTCAGGATCGACACGGCCGCATCTGCGCGGTGCTGAACCTGGAATCCGATCAGTTGGACGCCTACGGCAAGCAAGAGCAGGAACTAAGCAACGGGATCGCTGCGGTGTTCTCGCTGATTCTGGACCGAATCGAAGCGGCTTCTCGCGAAGAGGCACTGGTTCAAGTGGGCATGGCGCTCGACAACTCCCTGACCGAGGAGGCCCTGGTTGACCGAGTTATCCATGTGGCTGCGGATGTCTTGAGGTTCCAGGCCGCGTCCCTGTTCCTCCTCGATCCGGCCACCGACACGTTCGCGCTTCGGGGCTCCGTGGGAGGTCTGAGTGACCGGATTGGCGAAATCCGCTACCAGCGCGGGGAAGGTCTTACGGGCTGGGTCTGCGATGCCGGTGAAGCCGTACTCTTAAACGATCCGCAATCAGATCCCAGGTGGCGCGGACGATACGTGGAGTTCGCCAGCGATCAGATTGCCAGCTTCCTTGCCGTCCCGATCGTGAGTCGCAAGAAGACGATCGGCGCGATCCGAGCGGTGCGCCGCGTTTCCGAGAATCGTTACCTCGACAACAAGTTCACCGAAGACGACAAGCGCCTGCTCGGAGCGATCGCCGATCAGGTCGCGAGCGGCCTAGAGAACGTCCGCAACATGGAGAAGATCATCCGCAGCGAGCGGATGATCGCCTGGGGTGAACTCAGCGCCAAGTCGAGCCACATGATCGGGAATCGCGTGTTCGCCTTGAAGGGCGACGTAAACGAACTTGGTCACCTCTTGTCCGATGCGCAGCCGAGCATGAAGGAGATCAAGGAACTCCAGCGGAGTTTGGAGACAAATCTGACGCGCGTTGAAGAAATATTGCAAGATTTTCGCGACTTTGTTTCTGCGACGCAGCTGGACCGAAAGCCGACAGATTTCAATCAGATGGTGCGTGAAACCGTCCAAGAAGTCTTCCCGAAACGGAGTGCGATCGAGCTGGAATTGGCTTTGCAGGAGCCGCTACCGATGATCCACGCGGACACCAAGAAGCTGCGACGCGCCGTTTCTGAGCTGATCGAGAACTCGGTTAGTTGGATGGACGCAGGGCGACTTCGGGTTCAAACTAGCCTTGTGGGACGGGACGCGTACCCCCAAACGAGGGGATCGAAGACGCGACAGTTCGTCCGACTCGAATTGGAAGATTCAGGTCCTGGGGTTGAAGAAGATCGCAAGACGATCATCTTCCAGCCGTTCTTCTCGGGGCGGGTGAAGGGAATGGGTTTGGGGCTCTCGATCGTCAAAGGAATCGTGGACGCGCACGGCGGGGAAGTCTTCGAGGCGGGCGAGGAGGGTCATGGTGCCAACTTCGTCATTCTTCTTCCCGTTCCGGATCGTCCATAATCTGGATTCGGTCCGAGGTTCTGTTCACTGATGATCACCGCGCTCATTGCTTCCTTCCTTGCGCTTCAAGCCCCGGCTCAGGCCGCGACCAAAAAGGTCGACCTGGCTCAGATTGCGCTCTCGTTCGATTGCCCTAAGACTTGGGAGATCAACCCGAACAAGAAGGCGGAAGTGCACATCGTGCTGCCCGTGCCGGATGCGCAGACGAGCGCGACGCTCGACATCTATCCGGTCAACTTCGACGCCGAGCCGCACATCTGGCAGTTGAGCCAAGAGGCGCTCACCAAGCAGATGAAGCGCGACTTAGTGCGTCAGTGGGAAGAGGAAATCCTCGGCGTGCAGCTTCTGCTTACGCGGGCCAACTACGTCGTCAAGTCCGTGTCGCGAACCTCGGTGGTCGGCCTTCTCTACAACGACGGACCCCGCAAGATGATGTATCGGTTGATCGCCGCGCCAGAGGACTTCGACAAGGCGGACTTCGCTTGGCGAACCAGCCTCCTGACGCTTCGCTCCTACAATGGACGCCCGCTGTCGCCGCAGATCCCCGGCAAGTCGGTTGTGGTCGATCCAAAGCAGCCGGTCGATCTTCCCACCAAGCCGCCAAAGGAGATCACTCTGAGCGGCACCGGACCGGGCAACGGTTCACGTCCGCCCAAGAAGGCGGAGAAGAGCCTTGACCTGACCGTCGCCAATCGCAAGGTCCAGCTTCGATACCCGGCGGATTGGACGGTCGCCCAGGATTCTGCGGGTGCCATCACGATGAGCAATGCTGGAGTCACGGTCCCGCTCACCGTGTCGGTTCTTTCCACCCTTGATTCGGATACTGCCCACCGAACGCTCTTCAAAGTCTCATCGGAGACGCTCAACGACTTCGTGAAGGTGAACCAGCGCGACGAGCCGCCATCCGCCACCAATCTCGCCGGATCGACGCTTGAGAGGGTCTGGCGAAACGGGGTCGGAGACAAGGGTCCGCTCGTCACATGCGACGCGGTGGTGGGTCTTGGCGACTTCTACCTGGTCTTGAAGTACAGGACAGCTGATGCCGCCAAATCGGCGGGTGAGCGCCGCGTGGTCGAGGCGCTCTTGGACCAGCTCAGCATTGAATCCAGCGGATCGTGATCATTGCGTTCAGCTCCTCGAGTCCGATTGCCAGCACCGCGTTGCTGACCGACGCAGGGGAGTTGATTGGTGGGTCCCAGGAAGAGGCGAAATTCAATGCCTCCGGCGTCTGCTTAAGGTTGCTTTCTGATTTGCTCCGGGCTCACCAGCTTCGCGTCGTCGACTGCATGCTGTACCTCGCCGACCTTGGACCCGGTAGTTTTACGGGGGTCAAGGTGGCGGTGACCCTGGCCAAGACGATGGCGATGGCGGCGGGGAAGGAGGCGGGTGGTCTCTCCGCGTTCGATCTGATTTCGGCTGATGGCGTTGTCGTGTTGCCGAGCAAGCGGGGCGAGTTCTTCTTGCGCGGCCTGGATCGAGATGTAACTACGGTGAACGACCTACCTGAGGAACCCTATGCGGGGTTTGGCCCGGGGATCGTTGTTCCGACCTATCCGCTTGCGAGTCGGTTCGCGGGTCAGTTGGAGCGAGTAGTTCGGGTCTCGGCGGAGAAGTTGGTGCCCGAGTACCTGCTTGCCCCATCAATCTCCATCCCTAACAAGCCGTACCGGGAGTCTCATGCTTGATCTTGGGTTGGTGGGAAAGGTCCATTCGGGCATTGCCCTCAACGCCTATACAACCCTGCGCGCCGGAGGCAAAGCCGAGTACTTCACAATTGCCCGTTCAGCAGACGAACTCGCCTCGGCCGCCGCCGCGGCGCATGGGGCGGACATTCCGCTGACCATCCTTGGGGGCGGAAGCAATATGCTCCCCTCCGACGGCGGGGTACCGGGACTGACTTGCCTCAATCTTGCCAAGCGCGTGGTGGTCGCGCGGACCGGCGAGGTTCTCGCCGATTCGGGCTGCACGTTTCAGGATGTCTGGCTGAAGTCGGCGCAGGCGAGTCTGACAGGTCTTGAGTTCGCAGTTGGGATTCCTGGGTCGCTGGGCGGGGCTTTGGTGAGCAATGCGGGTGCTTACCGGAGCAACATCGCGGATCACCTGGAGTTGCTGGACGTCGTCGCGAATGCGGAGCGGTCGTGGGTCGAGCCGGCCGCGCTCGGGTTCGCCTATCGGGATTCGATCCTCCGCAGCGCCACGCCCCCAAAGCTGGCGGTGATTCGCGTGCGGCTCAAGCTTCAACCCGGCGATCCGAAGGCGATTTACGATGCGGCGCGCGACTTCCAGCGCCAACGGATTGGCAAGCAACCGCCCCAGGCGAGCGCTGGCAGTTTCTTCAAGAACGTCAACGACCCTGATCTGGCGGCCCGACTCGACGGCCTGCCCGAGGGTTTGAAGAAGGCGGGGGTCGTCCCGGCCGGCTACTTGATCGAGGCGGCGGGGCTCAAGGGCTTCCGAATGGGCGGAGCCGCCCAAGGTGCACGTCACGCCAACTTCGTCCTGAATTTGGGTGCCGCGACGGCGACCGACATCCGCCGCCTTGCCGAGCACACCAAGAAGGTCGTACAAGATAAGTTTGGAGTGGTGCTGGAGGAAGAGGTGCTCTACCTCGGTGACTGGCGCGCATTTACTGTCTAGCGGTTGGGCGTGTTGATCCCGCCCGTGGCGAGGAACCAGAGCGCGATGAAGTAGCAGCCGGTGAAGACGATGCTGGCCAGGAGCAGCTTGAACATGAACGTCAGCAGCGGCACCCCGTGACGGCGGGCGAAGCGGTTCTGACGCATGCGGTTCTCCCGGGCACCCGCTCGGCGCGAGGCGGGGATCAGGTTCATCGAACCTCGCTGGAGGCGGCGCATCCACCCGCGACGCATCAGCCATAACATCCCCCGCCAGGTTTGTCGGGCCATCCAGCGTGCGATCGCGTTCACCGCCATGTACTACGCTCCCGCCCAGTACAATGACCGACATGGGCGCGCTGGACCGGGCGATTTTCTATTGGATCTATCGCTGGCCGGAGTCGATGCGCGGGTTCTGGGTCTTCTTTAGCGAGGCGACCAAGGACAAAACATTCCGGTGGGTCCTCGCGGGCATCGTCATCCTCCTCTGTGCCAGCGGTAAGACGACGCGCAAGGCGACACTTCTCGGTCTGGTGGCGTGGCCGCTGGCGGACGCGTTCACCGGCACACTCAAGAACGGCATCGACTTTGCCCGCCCTTGCGTCGAGTTGCCAGACGTAGTCACGCGGGTAGGGAAGCTGACCACGTGGGGCACGGCTTCCTCGCACGCCGCGAACATGGCGGCAATCGCCTTCGTGTTCGCCTACCACACTCACTGGCGGGGTGGGATTCCCTGGGTAATCATCGCGATCCTGACTGGTCTGAGCAGGGTTTACGTGGGGGTCCACTATCCTTCTCAGGTGCTGCTTGGCTGGATCTGCGGCGCACTGGTCGGCCTCATCGTCGTGAAGACCTGGGAAGCGATCGTGAGGCTTCGTACCCCGGCTGAAACCCCGGTGGCGGCAGAGGAGTAATTCGACCGTGGGGAAAAATCTCCTGCCACATCAGAAGGCGATCCTCCTCGCCGGATTCATCACGCTCGTTGCGTGGACGATCCCGTTCTTGGGCCAGGTCCTTCTGCCGATTCAGTATCTGAACACCCACCTGCACGAACTCAGCCACGCGTTGGTCGGGATCATCAGCGGGGCGGACATTGAGCAGATTAAGGTGTTCAGCAACGGAAGCGGGGTGACGCCGATGAGGGGCGGGGCGATCGTTCTGGTCGGCAGTGCGGGTTACTTGGGCGCGGCGTTCGGCGGTGCCGCGATCATCTTGGGCTCGGCCCATGAGCCAGGGGCTCGGCTGACGCTGCGGATCGTGGCGGGGTGCCTTGTTGGCAGCATGCTCTTCTGGGTGCGGGGCGATTGGGTGGGGGTGGCCAGCGGGCTCTTCTGGATTGCCGCCCTGATCGGGCTTTCCTTCCTGCGGGGGCCCTGGCTGCTGTTCGCGGCTCAGTTCATCGGCATCCAGCAGTGCCTCTCCTCGTTCCGCTCGCTGTACGTACTGCTCGAGATCAGCGCGATGGGTGAGGGGCGCAGCGACGCGGCGCTTTTGGCCTCGGAGACGCACATTCCCGCTATGGTCTGGTCGGTCGCTTGGGTTCTGGTGAGCGTGTTGCTCGCTACGGTTGCGCTGCGCCGTGTGTGGAGGGTTCCGACCCGTCCGGACGGATTACGTTGAGCCCGTTCATGAGCTCGATATTTCCCAGCGTGTCGATCGGCTTTCCGTCGGCTTCCAGCAGGATGTGATCGATCTCGGGGAATTGGCCGAGCGACATTTGGAGGCCCTTGATGAGCGTCCCTTCGTCGGTCGTCCCATAGCTCTTGTAGAACGAGGCGGAGAAGTTGATCACGACCTCGCGGTTCTTCACAAATGCGCTGAGCGCGCGGGCATCGTCGGGGACGAACGGGCAGCTCTCAAGGAAGCCATTCACCGCGGTCACAACCTTATCGCCGCCCTGCGGGACCTCGGCGGTGCCTCTGCCGTAGGTGATATCGGTGCCCTTGGCGTGCGGCTTGATGATGTCAACGTGACCGTCATCGGTCGGGCGCGGCGTCGAAGTCGCGGCGGGCTTAGCGCGGAGGTTGTCGGGAATCTTGTCCGCAGGGGCGAGCTTGACGTAGGCGGCGATCGCGGCGATGCCGAGCACACCGACCACAAGAAGCGTCGCTACCAGGCGATTGCCGGGTCCGTTCGGAGCGGGCTTACTTTTGGCCAAGATACACCTTCAATCCTTTGACGATCGCACCTGCGATATTTTGCTTGAAGTCGTCGGTCATCATTCGTTTTCGATCGGTCGCGTTGTTAATGAAACCGCATTCGATGAGTACGGCGGGCATTTTGGCATAGCGGAGAACGGCGAACCCAGACTTGTAGATCTTGCCATCGCTCCAGACTCCGAGGTTCGGCAGGCCGCTGACCTGCTTGATCTGGCTCTGGATACAGTCGGCGAGAACGTAGCTGATCGGGTCCTTCAGGTGGAAGAACGTGATCCCGCCTCGGGTAGTCGAGTCCAGCCCGTTCGAATTGATATGGACCGAGATGAAGAAGTCGGCGTGGTTGCGATTGGCGATCTCCGACCGCTCCTGGAGGGCGATGAACTCGTCGGTGTTGCGGGTCATGATGACCGTGACGCCTTCCTGGATGAGCTGCGAGGAGGCCAGCTTGGCAATCGCGAGCGTCATGTTCTTCTCCATGAGCTCTTTGCCGGAGGTGGTGGCACCAGAGTCGTGGCCGCCGTGGCCGGCGTCGATGACGACCGTCTTGCCCGCGAGTCGGCCATCGCCGATGCTTGGCTTGAGCAGTTTGATCTGAAGATCGTTACCCGCGAAGGAGATCTCTGTGCCCATTGGACGAACCAGCTTGAGGCTCAGGACCGCGTTGCTGCCTTCCATCCGGGTGGTCGCGCTTTCGACCGCGAGCGGGTCGATCGAGGGAGCGCCCTCGCCGAGGTCGATCGTGGTGTTTGGCAGCACGATCTCCAGCAGGCTTGGCTCGGGATGGCGGAACGTTGGGGCGGCGGGTAAGGCCCGTGACAGTCTGAGGGTCAAGACGGCGATCGTCGGGCCGTCTTCCCCGGCGGTGAGCGGTCCGGCTTGCACCTGGGGACCGATGAAGGTCTGGTTGTTCGGCGGATCGAGCTGGGTGGTGACGGGGACGCCGCCTTGCGGAGGATCCTCATCTTCGCCCTTAGTGACGATCGTGGCCGGGTCCGAGGTGACGCCGAGGGTGGCGTTGAACGATTTGGCTACGGCGGCGTCGGCCGGGAGGACCGGGTTCGGGACCGTTCCGTTGATCGTGATCCGCACCACGTTTGGCTTGAACTGGGTGATCTTTGCCCCGTCCTGGAGAATCAGGCCGGTTATCGGGAGCATCTTGGCACCGGTGACGTCGATCACGGTGCGGGTCGGATTCTTGAGGACGGTCAGCGCGGACTTCACGGGCAAACCGGCGTCGACGGTGAGGTGGCCTCGCTCGTATTTGACGCTGTTGAGCGGAGCGAAGACGTCGAGTCTGTTGGTGCCGGGCTCCCAGTCGCCTTGGAGTCCGACGGCATCGAGCAGCTCGGTCATCGGGACCATGGGCTGGTCGGCGATGCGGCGGAGGGCGATGCGGGCGCGGCGTTCATCCACGCGCACGGTCGCGGTGCCTTCGCGCTCTTCGCACTGCCAACCGACGTTACGCAGCACGTCCAGCGGGACGTAGCACTCGTTGCCGACACGAAACACGCGGCCTCGAATCGAGCCGAAATAGGTGAAAACGAGTTCCGCGGATCGGGTCTGGGCCCATCCCGCACTCGTGATCGCCATCCATGGGATCAGGAATTGGAGCAGTCGCTTCATGCGCACCGTAGCCAGCATTGTAACCGGTTTCTCATAATTGGGCAACGGGTACAGTACGCATTCGCACCATTCCCTGGTTTCATCCTCGGTGCGATTGAGTCGGGCGATTAGCTCAGTTGGTAGAGCACCTCGTTTACACCGAGGCTGTCGCGGGTTCGAGTCCTGCATCGCCCACCATCTTTTTGAACCTAAAATCGCTGATTCTCGCGATTTTGAACCCCTCCAAAACGCCCATTTTCGCGAGATTACTCGGATCTTAGGCTGAATCCGCAGCACATATTCCGCGGCAACATTGGTCCAACCACCGCTCCTTTCTCTGAGATGAACGATATATAAGATCACCAATGAAAGCCGTAGCCACCGCTGAAATCGTTCAACTTTTCACCTCGACTCACGAGGTGCCTGCCACCATCCGCCGCCAGATGCGGGAGGGCGAGTCGATATATTTTTCTTCCACGGCTTGCTACCGTTCGGCGAAGAATCCCGAGGGCAAATGGGTCGCGCAGGTCCGCCGCACGGAACGGGGGCGGTTGGCCAAATATCCCGTCAAGGCATTCGCGACCGCGCAAGAGGCACTCGTATATATAAAGAACCTTCGCACTGCTAGCCGCGACAAGCCCTGACCTTCGGAGCAAACTGGCAATGCGGCAAACCGTAGCACCCGAGTTGGAGGCTATTCTTGTTCCAGGTTGGTGATGCGAGACGAGGATCAGGGGTCTTTTATCGGGAGGCGGGTTCAAAGATTGGTGCTAGTAGTTCACCCTCCCATTCCTCCCTCAAGGGAGGCCTTCCAGGAGGGGTCCGAACTTGGCACGTCGGCACAAACTGGCTCTTGTGCGAGACTCGACCGATCGCCACCCTGTGTTAACATGCTGAAGAAGCGGTTCAGCAGTTTGGCGGGTTGAAGGAGCGGGAAGTTAGAAACATGAAATGCGATGTGGCGATCATTGGCGGCGGGCCGGCGGGAAGTACGACGGCTGCTTTGCTTCGGAAATACGACCCCTCGATCAACGTCGTGATCCTCGAGCGCGAGAAGTTTCCGCGCGACCACGTGGGCGAGAGTCAGCTGCCGGCCATCATGCGGATTCTGGACGAGATGGGGGTTTGGGACAAGGTCGAGGCGGCCGACTTTCCCGTGAAGATCGGAGGCACTTACCGTTGGGGGCGGACCGACGAGCTTTGGGATTTTGAGTTCATTCCGGGGGAGAAGTACGAGGACCCTCCTCGCCCGGCCAAGTTCGAGGGGCAGCGCACCGTAACCGCCTGGCAGGTGGATCGCCCGATCTACGACAAGATCCTCCTCGATCACGCCGCCTCGATGGGGACCACCGTGCTTGAAGAGACGCAGGTCCGAAAGGTGCGGTTGGACGGCGACAAGGTGCTCGGGTTTGAACTCGAGTCGGTCAACGAGGACAATCCCACGGTTCCCGAGGGGACCGTTCTCGAAGCCGATTACTACGTCGACTGCTCCGGCGAGACCGGCATCATCCGGCGCGCGATGGGGATCGAGATCGAAGCTCCGACGAAGCTACGGAACCTGGCCTTCTGGGACTACTGGACGGATGCCGAGTGGGCGGTGACGATTGGCAATGGCGGCACCCGCATTCAGATCATGAGCCTCGGTTGGGGCTGGATGTGGTGCATCCCGATCTCCAAGACCAAGTCGTCGATCGGCCTGGTCGTCCCCGGCGAGTACTTCAAGAACAGCGGCAAGACCAGCGAAGAACTGTACATGGAGGCGATGCGCACAGAGCCGCTGATCTCGCACTTGACCCGAGACGCGAAGCGCGAGGGTCGGATTCGGGCGATGAAGGACTGGAATTTCCTCGCCGAGCGACTGGCGGGTGAGAACTGGCTCATGGCGGGCGACTCGTGCGGATTCGCCGACCCGATCCTCTCCGCCGGGATGACCCTTGCCCACACGTCGGGACGCAAGGCGGCCTACACGATTTTGGAGCTACGCAAAGGGAAGCTCGACCCCAAGTGGCTCAAGGAGCAGTTCAGCGAGGGGCACCGCGACCAGATTCGCCACCACATGCAGTTCGCCGACTACTGGTACTCGGCCAACGGCCGGTTCACCGACCTGCGCGAGTACTGCTCCGAGATCGCGGCGTCGGCGGGCTTTACGCTTGGCGCGGAAGATGCGTTCCGGTGGCTTGCGGCGGGTGGATTCGCCTTGGAAGACCCCGGTCTGGCCCGAGCCGCAAGCTACCGCGTGGCGAGCATCAAGTTCATCACGAACCTGTTTTCGGGCGACCAGTCCGGTTACGAGATCGCGAAGAACAATGTGCTTAAACTGAAATTGGAAGGGGCGACGAAGGAGAAGCACGCCATCTATCAGGACGGCAAGATCGAGATGATCGACCGGTACCGTCGGGGTAGCAAGATCTTGCCGATCCACTTCGTCTATTGGCTTCTTTACAACGCGCTGCAGCGCACCTCGGATCTTGAGACGATGATGAAGATGTGCATGGAGGTCGCAAAGGGCAACCGGATGTTTTCCAAGCAGTCGGAGGCGTACGGTCACATCATGGAGGGGCTCGAGGCGCTGATCGTCGAAGGATGGATCACCGCTTCCCACAATCCCGCCCGCCCGTTGCTGCCGTTCGTGGTGCCTACGGAGTCTGCTTCCATGCACCCCAACCGTGACAACGTGGTTCCCGACCCGACGTAAGCGCTTCTCTACAGCCGGCCGGTGAGCCCACGGGTTCGGTTAAAATTGGCGACCTTGCGGGCGTGCTCTTCCTGCATCTTGCGGGCATCGAGCTTCGCCTTCTCGATGGTGCGGAGCCGGACGTGATGGTTGGAGTGGGTCAGGAACTGATGCATGTGTTCCAGCGAGCCGAGAGTGCGCGCGTCCAGTGGGTCTCGGTAGATTTCTTCACCATCGCTGTAGAGCCAGCAGCCTCCGTTTTTCTCGTGTGACTTCGTCAGGCGCAGCAGTTTGCCGGTCGTTTTGGACGCCACCACGTAGTGTTCCCCGTCCGGGTCGTCGACATAACGCCACTGCTCCGGCCGGTAGACGAGGAGCTGGTTGAGGATCTGAATCCCCTGTTCGCGCGTGTCGTTGACGGCCATGGGTTAATTGTCGGTTGAACGCGGGCCGAAACCGCAGGTTCGACGGGGCGAGTTCTGGCTTCTGGGGACCTGCGGCGGCGCGACTTTGGCCGACCGATGACGTACCAGACGTTTTCCTTGCCGTACTACGCGCCTCCGGCGGGGAAGCTCGAGTTCCGGACCTTGTGGCACGGGGTTTCGCACGCTCGGGTCCAGGGTGTAACTGTCACGCGGTGATGCGGGCTTACGGAGGCCCTAGGCTTCTGCGAGCCTTCTCCCATTCGCGGTTGAAGCCAGGGAATCCTTGGTCGGCTTCGCCTCGGTCGTTGATGATAAACCCAATGAGTTTGTCCGGTGGGTAGATTCTCTACCCGAAACACCCCCCCCCATCCCTTCGATTTCCTTGAGAGACCACTGACCCACATGGTCCGAGGGAGCGAGTCCCTTGCTTGTCTCGTTGACGGTCCCGACGAAGATGTAGCCGACGCAATCTACATTCAAGTAGATCAGGCGTCGCACGGTGATCTTGAGACCCACGTCGTCAAGGAGTTTCTGTAGACGTTTCGAACGTGCGGCGGTGGGGGGAGGTTCGTTTACGTCCTTGAGTGTTCGGTACAAATCGTAGAGGAAGAGCCCGACTCCGACCACCGCGATTGCCGCGACTAGGGATACGAAGGTTCTTCGGCGATGGTCATATTCTCCTTGCCTGAACATAGGGACGGAAAACCAAAGCGAATTTGTCGAACAAGTCAGACCACTCGGGCAACTGTATCGCCGAGGAGCATTTTGGACGACATTCACGGACAGGACAGGGTGGGGCGGCTGTACGATGCGTACGCCGACCGGGTGTATCGGTTCTGCTACCGCTTGAGCGGGAATTGGACAGAAGCCGAGGATCTGGCGGCGGAGACATTCTTTGCCGCGCTCGACGCGCCCTTCCGGGGCGAGGCGGAGGAGCTGACCTTCCTGTATCGGATCGCCCTGAACAAATGGCGGATGCACTGCCGTCGGCAGTCGGTTCGGCGGCGCTTTGAGAGCCTGATCGGCGTCGGTCGCCGACAGGAGCCGGGGCTACGGGTGGTGTTGGATGAGGCGATTGAGGGGTTGCCTGCATTGATTTGGGTTTATTGCATTTAGGCGTTATTATTTCGGAGTCCATGCGGTCGTCAAGGCTCCGATGAAAATAACCCGAATCACTCCCTTGTTGCTGACCCTTATCGGCACAGGCGCCCACGCCCAGTTCGCCAACAACACCGCGATCTGGTCCATTACGCCATCGACTCAGGCGAACGGCATCGTCAACGACAACCTTGTGCTCACCGCAATCCCGAGCGGGTTGATCGTCACCGGGACTTGGCAGGTGACCCTTCCGCCGGGTCCTCAAGCGGGAATCTTGCTGTAGCTCGAAGGCGCGCGGTTGATGCAGACCCCGCTCTACAGTCCGACCTTCAACATGTCGATGAGCGTGCCGGGCTCGGCCTGCATCACGCGTCCCGCGTTCGGGAATGGCAACACCACCGGCACCGGAACGGGGAGTATTGACGGGATTGCCGCCTCGGTTTGCAGTTGGAACTTCCCCAACACCGGCTCGGGCAACTACTTCTACAACAACGGCAACGGCTTCACGAGCATCTCCCCGCTGATCAGCTATTCGGGAGGAGCGAACCGCTATATGCGGATCAAGTACACCGTCGACTTCGTCTACAACGGATCTGGCGGAACCTACTTCTTCACCTTCCCGTTGACCGGTGAACTCGTACCGGAGCCGACATCGACGCTCGCCCTAGCCTTGGGCTTCATCGGTCTAGTCGCGAAGGGGAGACGACCCCCGCGACGCTCGCAAGGTTAGCACTTCCTTGGCCGCGGCGGCGAACGCGGGGATGGCGTCTTCGGGGAAGGGGTAGACCGAGCTGACGTTGATCTCACAGAGGACATGCGTGTCCTTACCGCGCTCGTCCAGAGGGCCGAAGAAGAAGTCGGCGTCCCAGAGCAAGGGCAGGTCCTCTAACTCCAGCCCGAGCACCTGCCGGAGGTCGGCGACCCAACCCTCCTCCATCTTCGCGCGGAGAGCCTGGAACTCCGGCTGGGAAGCGGAGAAGTAGAGGCGGGGGCCGGGTTGGGGAGCATCGTTGGACGCGTCTGTAGCCGGGAATAGGGCGTTGATCTCCTGGTGACCGAAGCCCGCGACGCGGTCTCGGACGAGGTAGCAGCGCACCATTCCATCGGTTAGTCGCTCCTGATAAGCCTGATCGAACATCCGCCCCTCGCCGGCGAAGTACGGGACGCAGCTTTGAACGAATTCAGCGAGTGGCATCTCCTGCTCGACGCTCCCGCGCGCGGCGTGGCGGACTTTCACCCGATCGCTCGAGGATGGGATCGGGGTGACCTTCCAGATTCCATGCCCGCTATGGCCGCGATACTGCTTCAGCACACGCGGTTTCCCGTCGGACAGGCTGGTCTTGAGCCCTTCTTCCAGCTCAGTCAAGCTAAGGTAGACGCGGACGTCGGAGCCCCACTCCATCTCGCGCGTGTCGAAAAGCACCTGTTTGGTCCCCATTCGTTGGATCGTGTCGGGATGCGCGCTGACGAATACGCCCGAGTCGGCGACCTCCTTGAGCATGGCGTCGAGCTTGGTGCGATCGCGCGTGCCCTCAATCGGATTGACCCAGACGAGCACGCCGTCCACGCCGAGAAGTTGATCACGGACCTCGTCCGCGAAGTCGTCGTTGTAGACGGCGGGGACGGGCTCCAGACCCACCCCTCGCATTCCGGCGGCAACTTTACTCAGGCGATGGTCGTCAAGGTTGATCGTATCGCGACCTTCGCGATCGCCGTGGAACAGCAGGGCAACGGTCATTTAGGCTCCAGAACCCACATCATGGGCTTTCCATCAACGCTTTTGAGCGCCAGATATACACGGTGGGTTGTCGGATCGACCGCAATCGTATGCGCGGCGGGGGCTTCGAACTTGCCCAGTCGACTCAGGCCATCCCTGCCGATCTTGAAGACCTCCACCGCCCCGCCCTCGCAGGCGACGTAGACGCGACCGAGCTTCTCATCGAGCGCGAGCACATCCGGTCCATTCGTGACATCGAAGCTCTGGCGAACTTTCATTGTGCGAATGTCAGCGACCAGCAGCTTGTTATTTCCCTCGCACGAGATGTAGGCAATTCCCGCATCCGAATCGAGGGTGAATCCGTGCGGGTGGTCGCTGCCGGCGAGGGGGAAGTGGCCGGAGATCTTCAGGGAGTGCGGATCGATCGCGACCATCTCGTTCCTGCTCTGCACGGCGACCCACACGCGATCGGTCTTCGCGTCGAAATGGGAGTTACCGGCTTCTCCTCCAAGTTCGATCCGGGCGAGCACCTTGTTCGCCCGCGCGTCGATGACCAGGTCGATCCCCCCAGACTCATCCGAGACGAAGATGCGGTGCTCCCTCGGCACATAGGTGATCCCGTCCGGGAACTGCGCGCCGGGGCAACGCGCGAGCACGGCGTTGGTCTTAAGGTCACTCACCACGACCTCATGCGTCCCGGCCGCCGAGGCGTAGTACTTGCCTTCCTCGGGCACGGCGAGCGTGCCGGTGACGGTCTTGAATCCACCGAGATTGGCGAGCACCGAGTTCGACTTGGTGTCGAACACGATCAGTTTGCCCGCACCCATATGCGACAGATATAGCCTGCCGGTGGTCGCGTCGATGCTCTGGTAGTCGAATCGAGTCGCCGAATCTGGAAGGGCAACCTTGACGATAACGCGCAGCGGCGATTGCTCCACGGGTCCGCCGCATGCCGCCATGCCGAAAGCGGAGATCATTGGCAAGGCGTAACGGAAACCCAGCCTCTTCTTTCCAAGAACGTGCAACCATGCGGGCATGTCCGCATCATACAGCGGAGTTCCGATCAGCGACGACGCCAGCGGAGTAGCAAGGCACCCATCGCGAGTGCGCCTAGAGTGGTGGGTTCGGGGACAGGCGTGATCACTCCGGCGGTGATGTGGCCGAGAAACTCACCCTGGAAGAACGCGTTGACGCCGGTGATGTCGTAGGTCCCGCCGGTGATTGTGCCGCCGCTCGGCGAGAGGGAGAAGTTCATGGCGACGTCGTAAGTCAGGTTCTGAGTGTTCCCAGGATCGGTGATCGTCAGTCCCGTACTCCCCACCTGCGTGATGAAGGCTGGGGAAAAGGGATGGAACGGCGAATCGAGAGAGAGAATGGTTTCCGAGCCGTTCGCGAAATCTCCCGCGTTGCAATTGAACACGAACTGACCGGTGGTCACGTGGGTCTCGACCATCGGCAGTCCGCTCATGGTGTCGTTGACCCAAGTGATGCCCGTCATGTTGTAGGTGATCGACAGGGCGGAGGCGGAAGTAGCAAGGCTCAGTCCTCCGATGGCGATGGCGATCAGACGGTAACCCGGATGGATCAATTGCATTTCACATTGCTGACCCGGCAAACCTGCGGGATGGTTCGAGGGTTACGGGTAATTCAGACTCCTTACGGCTGTTTTCGCAACACTGTTTTAACAAACTGTCGAACTATATTTCGATGACCATCGAAGTAAAGTGAAGGCGTGGATTGCCTCCCTATCGTCGGCTTGCTTTGCGATCTCTTTGATTGGCGATTTCGCGGGCACCCATTGATTGCCCAAATTCGCAATTGAGGTCGGGCCGTCGATCGGGGTTTGATCAGGAGTTTCGAGCGATGGAAAGAGTTCTTTTTGTTTGCGTGCACAACGCGGGGCGGTCGCAGATGGCCGAGGCATTGCTGCGCCATGAAGCCGCCGCAACGTGGGCTGTCGGTGAGCGTGGAGTCCGCCGGTACGTTGGGAGGCGGCTCGATCAACTCGATGGCCGCCGCCGCGCTTGAGGAGATCGGGCTCTCCTTGGCCGAACACCACCCTAAGGCGTTGACCCAAGAAATGGCCTCGCGGGCAGAATTGTCTCGATGGGGTGCGGGGTGGACGCCGCCGCTTGCCCGGCCAAGTTTCTTGTGACCGAGGATTGGGGACTCGACGATCCGGCGGGCCAGCCGATCGAGCAGGTGCGCGAGATCCGCGACCAAATCGCCGAATGCGTCAAGGTGCTTGCCCAGGAATTGCAGGCTCAATGACCCGGTGCTATTTCGGCACCGGGCGGTCGATGAAGCCACGAGACTCTAGGGAGCCTAGGAAATTCACGCGCGGAGGCTGAGTCTGCGGCCTCAACATCCCGAAACTATAAAGGCGACTGTGGAGGTCGCGGGGTTTTGCATGCGTGAGGAACACTTGAACAGACCGGGAGTGCTTATCGTTGAGTCAAACCCGGGATTTCGAACACTCATGGCCAGTCTGATCCGGTCATGCGGACACCCCGTCGCCGAAGCCGATTCGGTCGACAAAGCGGTAGTCAAACACCGGCAAACAACCTTTGGCTTTGTCGTCGTGGGCACTTCTCTGGGCGGAGGGACGCCCCAGGACTTGCGCACCTCCTTGGGGAATGTTACGACGCCCCTCACCTATTTCCTTGAAGTATGCGAAGCGGGTGAAATCGGGCATCGGATGGAAGAGGGTGCCGACGACGTCATTTCTTTGCCTCTAGATCCCGACATCATGCGAACGCGGCTTGCGCTGGGGACACGCATGCTGGCGGCCAAAGCCGCATGTTGCGAGCGCAATCTTGAATTGGAGCGACTGAGCGACTCGCTCAGCTACGCCAACGAAAATCTGCAGTACGCCTTGCGCCGATTTGAGATTCTGTTCAATCAGATCCCCGTAGCCTGCTTCACCTTCGATGCCGACGGGCTGGTCCACGAGTGGAACCGGGCGGCCGAGCAGACGTTCGGCATCCCTGGCCATCAGGCTGTTCAACGACCTTTGTGGGAGATCTTCGGACAGACCTTCTGGAGCCGCGGCCTCGTCGAATCCGCGCTACGTGGAACGAAGGTCGAGGAGGCGGAGTGGAGCCTCGAACTCGGCGCGGGCGAGAAGTCGTTCGTTGGCAACATCGATCCCCTTCACAACCGTGCGGGCGAAGTGGTCGGCGCGATTAGTGCGAACAACGACATCAGCGAGATGCGCCAAGCGAAGGAGAGGATCGACCAACTTCTGGGCCAGGTCACCAGCTATGCCGGTGATCTCTCGCGCCAGAAGTCCGTTCTCGAAATCGCCAACGCGCAGCTCAACCACTTGGTCGGGACGGACGGCCTGACGGGACTTCTGAACCACCGGCACTTCCAAGACGAGCTGACCCGAGCCCTGACGTCAACTTCTGCCGATCCGGTGTCGGTGATCATCTTCGACGTCGACACTTTCAAATCGTACAACGACGAGTTCGGCCACGCGGCGGGCGACGACGTGTTGCTGTCCGTGGCCCGAATCGCGGTACGCGTCGTGGGGAACCGGGGACACGTGGCTCGCTACGGTGGGGAAGAGTTCGCCGTGATCCTGCCGGACTCGGATTGCGAGCGAGCTTCCGAATGCGCGGAGGAATTGCGGGCGGCGCTCGAGGGCGCGCCCTGGATGTTCCGAACCGTCACGGCGAGCTTTGGGGTCGCCACGCACCAAGGCGAGCGAACTTCGCGCGAGCTCGTCGTACGAGCCGACTGGGCGATGTACGCGGCCAAGCATGCGGGCCGGAACTGCGTTCGGATCGACCAAGATCCGGGAGAACAGTCATTGGCCGCGTAGTCTGAGTTGGAGTTGGAGTTTGGAGCTGGGTGCTTGTCATTCCGAGCGAGCCCTAGCGACACCGAGGAACCTGACCGGAAGCACCGACTGCTTGTACCAACACTCGGCGCCTCCCGTCAGGTCCCTCGGCACAAACATCCTTCGGGATGACAACTCCAAACTCAGACTCAGACTCAGACTCAGACTCCGACTCCCCCCATCCCCTTCTCCCGCAACCAAGCGGGGTCGAGGAACTTGCTCATGTAGTTGCGGATGCTGTCCGGCAGGACGACCACGATTCGGGCTCCGGAGTGAGCCTTGGCGGCCACGTGGAGGGCGCCCATCATGGCGGACCCGCTCGAGCCGCCGACGAGCATGCCTTCCTCTCGGATCAGTCTTCTCGCGAGGTGGAAAGACTCTCGGTCGTTGGTCTTAACCCACTCGTCAACCACGCTCAGGTCCATCGTATCGGGCACGAAGTCGTACCCGATCCCCTCGACGAGATAGGTTGGGCCGGGCTCGCCGCCACCGATGATCGAGCCCTCCGGGTCAACGCCGATGACCTTGGCGTGGGGAAGGACCTCGCGCATTTTTCGCCCGACGCCGGTGAGGGTTCCACCGGTGCCCGCGCCCGCGACGAAGTAGTCAAACTTGCCGCCGGTCTGGCGCAGCAGCTCTTCGGCGGTTCCGAAGTAGTGGGCGTCCGGGTTGTTCGGGTTCGTCCACTGGTCCAGGATGTGAGCGTTCGGGGTCTCTCTTTGGAGCCGGAGCGCGACGTTGAAGTTGGAGTCCGCGTCCTCATGGGCAGCTTCGGTGCGGGTGCGCACGATCTCCGCTCCGAGAGCCTCCATGGTCAGTTGCTTCTCCTTGCTCATCTTCTCGGGCATGGTGATGATAAGCCGGTAGCCTTTTACGGCGGCGGCCATCGCGAGCCCGATGCCGGTGTTGCCGGAGGTCGCCTCGATGAGGGTATCGCCGGGCTTGATTCGGCCCGACTTTTCCGCCTCCTCGATCATCCGATAAGCCACACGCTCCTTGACCGAACCGCCGGGGTTAAGGAACTCACACTTAGCGAGAATCTCGACGTCGTACTCGGACCCCACGCTGTTAAGGCGCACCAACGGGGTCTCCCCGATCGCATGAAGGATGTTCGGCAAGATGCCGTCGCGAGAGCTCATACCGGCAAGCATACTGGCTCTCCGAACCGTGTCGTCTGATTCAAGAGACTTAGGCTCGCACTTCGGCAGCGACAGCCCGAACGAGCGGCAGATTTGCGCTAACAACGACAACTAAGGACCCGTTTCAGAAGCCCGAGTCCAATCGAGAATGGGTCATTCGCACTTATCAGTGTCACTCCCGTCACTAACCTTCACTATCCTTCACTACACTTCACTATACTTCAATAACCGTCTATTTACCGTCAATGCAAGTGATGCGATAATTCTTGGAACCTTTCTTGCGCGAGGCGCGTCTAAATGATCACGAGAGCGTAGCTCAATGGTAGAGCAGCGGATTTACCATCCGTAGGTTGCGGGTTCGAGTCCCGTCGCTCTCTCGGCGCAGAAGACATGATGCTGACGGAATCACAGAAATCTTGTATCGAGGCAACTCTTGAGGATGTTGAGAGAGAAGCCCTTCTAGAGTTTCAATTTCTGTTTGCGCTCGCTGGCAGGCTTCGTGGCGCTGAGGCCGGACTCCGGCAAAGTGATCGGCGTGTGGCGAAATCATTGGTGCCGGTGGCCCTTGAGTTTGCCGCGAAGGTCTCTGAAGGTGGTCTCTCAAATGGAGTACTAGACTGGAGTGATCCAGACTCGGTTGCCTTGGAATTTGAGAAAGCCTGGAGTTCGCGCCGCCTTCCTAAAGACACACGGATTTTTGAAGCAGCGATCACAATTTCTGAGACTAATCTGCTCGGCCTGGCGATCGATCGCAATCGATGGGTTAATAGAATTGCAAACCTAGGCTTCTGTTTGAGCGAAATGTTGCCAGACACTCCGATCCTCATTCCCATTTCGGACCGGACGGCTGGGATGTTGGGGACTTCCCTGAGAACGCTATCTTTAGCGGTGCAGGAAGCGATTCGTGAACGTATGCTAATCGTCCTAGAAAAACCTAACCAGGAACTTCCATCGAGAAGGGCAAGACGACTTAAATTCAATTCGAAGAACAAGCTGATTGCGAATCACATTGACTCCGCTCGAAAGCAGTTTAGAGATGCTCTCAGTAAATGGGAACAGGATTCGGTCGTAACGAAAGCTAGCTAGAGACAGGGTTGCTGGGACCCGGAAGGGCACATAACCCGCAGGGTTGGAAAGGTGAACAAGTGCCTCCAACTTCAAGTCTGAGCCCGAAGGTCAACCCTTCCAGCTAGCTGCCGGGATCTGCCTTCGGAAGTAGTCCCTGGATTTAAGCCTCAGGACGCTGCCTGTGGTGATTGCGATTTCGGATTGTGTGCGTCCTGAGGCGTCCTCGTGGGGTCGGAGCAAGCTCCGCGAAAGGCAAAGCGCGAGCAAACTCGCGCAATCCCAAATTTGGAGTGCTCGGACCTGGCCGAACTTTTCACCCGCGAGCCTGCGAGCGACTTCGAGTTGCGCATGACCCGAACAGACCGAGAGGAGTGAACGAAAAGAGCCGGGGCGAGAATCGCCCCGGCTCTTTCGAGTGAACAGCAACGCGCCTTACTTGGCTTCCGCCAGTTCCTTCTTGTCGGTCTTCGCGTCGGGATCGACTTTGATGAAGATCACCGTCTTGGTCTCGTCGAGCTCGGCGAGGATGTGGTCGCCCGCTTGGAAGCGGCCGAGGAGCATCTCCTCTGACAACGGGTCCTCGATGAACCTTTGCACGGCGCGGCGCAGAGGCCGCGCGCCCAGGTTCGGGTCGTAGCCTTGATCCACGAGCAGGTTCTTCACCGCATCGCTGAGGTCGATGGTGATCTGCATCGAGGCGGCCTGCTGGTTGACCCGCTTCAGGTAGAGGTCCGCGATCTGCAGGATCTCTTCCTTCTTCAGGTGCTGGAACACGATGACCTCGTCAACTCGGTTGAGGAACTCGGGGCGGAAGAGCTTCTTCATCTCTTCCATCATCTTGTTCTTCATGCCTTCGTAGACCTTCGGGTTGCTGAAGTCTTGCTTCACATCCCGGAAGCCGAGACCCTTGTCCAGCTCGATCGGCCGGACGCCGACGTTGGAGGTCATGATCAGCAGGGTGTTGCGGAAGTCCACCGTTCGGCCCTGGCTGTCGGTCAACTGACCGTCTTCCATGACCTGCAGGAGGATGTTGAACACCTCGGGGTGTGCCTTCTCGATCTCGTCGAGGAGGACCACGCAGTACGGGTTACGGCGAACCTGCTCGGTGAGCTGGCCGCCCTCATCGTAACCGACATATCCCGGAGGGGCACCGACGAGTCGGGAGACGGCGAACCGCTCCATGTACTCGGACATGTCGATCCGGACGATGTTGGATTCCTTCTCGTACAGGTAGGCGGCGAGCGCCTTGGCGAGCTCGGTCTTTCCGACGCCCGTGGGGCCGAGGAAGATGAAGCTGCCCATCGGTCGCTTCGGATCCTTGAGGCCGGATCGGGCGCGGCGGATCGCTCGGCTGACCGAGACGACGGCGTCGTGCTGACCGATGATGCGGTGGTGGAGGTCTTCCTCCATGCGCAGAAGCTTCTGGCTTTCGCCTTCGACGAGCTTGGTGACGGGGATGCCGGTCCAGCTCTGAACGATCTGGGCGATTTCATCCTCGCCAACGATCGGTTCCTTCTTCTCTTCGGCGTTCCACTTCTCTTCGCGTTCGGCGATGGAGGCTTCCATGGCGTCGCGCTCGGCCTGCATTTCGAGCAGACGATCGTCGGTGAGTCGCTTGGAGTGGTGCTCAATCTCGGCCTTCATCTTGATGAGCTTCACCCGATCGGCGCGAACGTCGGCGGGCGGGAGGCTCTGCTGAAGGCGAACGCGCGACGCGGCTTCGTCGACGAGGTCGATCGCCTTGTCGGGGAGGCTGCGGTCGCTGATATAGCGCTGGCTGAGGGTGACGGCGGCGACGATGGCGGCATCGGTGATCTCGACCCGGTGGTGCGCTTCGTAGCGCTCCCGCAGGCCCTTCATGATGTCGATCGCCTCTTCCTCGGTCGGCTCCTTGACCTTGACGGCCTGGAAGCGTCGCTCGAGGGCCGCATCCTTCTCGATGTACTTGCGGAACTCGTCTTGAGTGGTCGCGCCGATACATTGCAGCTCGCCACGGGCGAGGGCGGGCTTCATAATGTTGGAAGCGTCGATGGCACCTTCTGCGGCACCGGCTCCGACCAACGTGTGAAGCTCGTCGATGAAGAGGACGACCTGGCCGTCGCTCTTGCGGACCTCTTCCATCACCTTCTTCATCCGCTCTTCGAATTCGCCTCGGTACTTCGTACCGGCAACCAGGCCGGCGAGGTCGAGGGCGACGATTCGCTTGTCGCGGAGGAGTTCGGGGATGTCGCCGCTGACGATGCGGAGGGCGAGGCCCTCGGCGATGGCGGTCTTACCGACACCGGGCTCACCGATCAGACATGGGTTGTTCTTCGTGCGGCGGCAGAGAATCTGCATGACGCGCTCGATTTCCGCCTGGCGGCCGACCACGGGGTCGAGCTTGCCGTCGCGGGCGAGTTCGGTCAGGTCTCGGCCGAATTCGTCCAGGGTCTGCGTCTTGGTCGATCCGGTTGAACCGGAACTACCCGAAGCGCGGCCGGTGGACTTGGTCTGGGTGTCGTTGTCCTGCAGGGACATGACTTCGCGGCGGGCTTTCTCAAGCTCGACTCCGAGCTTGGCGAGCACTCGGCCGGCGAGGCCGTCGCCTTCTCGGATGAGACCGAGCAGGAGGTGCTCTGTGCCGATGTAATTGTTGTTGAGGTTTCTGGCCTCATCGTAGGCAAGGTCGATCACTCGCTTGGCGCGAGGGGTAAGGGTCATGTCCTGAGAGGGACGCGCGTCGCCGCGCGGGAGCTGTTTCTCAACCTCGGCGCGAATACGGTTGAGACTGACCCCAAGCTTCTCCAGAACCCGTGCCGCGACGCTATCGCTTTCGCGGACCAGGCCCAGCAGAAGGTGTTCGGTGGAGACATAGCCTTCCCCGAATTTCTGAGCCTCTTCTTGCGCGTAGAAGACAACTTTCCGCGCACGTTCTGTAAAGCGTTGCCACATATTGTTTTCTTGTTCACCTGTTAGCCGAGCGCTGCGTTCGTCCCGCCCGCTTGCGGTGGATGTCTCTACTACGTATTGAGATCGATCCTCATTTGAGGTCCTATATCGCTACGTCTACGACTTCTCACGCCTACCGCGTTGATCTGAGGTTA
The DNA here is from genome assembly GCA_038216655.1 of Fimbriimonadales bacterium. Classification (GTDB taxonomy): domain Bacteria; phylum Armatimonadota; class Fimbriimonadia; order Fimbriimonadales; family Fimbriimonadaceae; genus JAFDWR01. The sequence goes on along the minus strand of JBBQPZ010000009.1, from coordinate 35,617 downwards.
CCCACCGGTCAACTCGGCTTGCCCTCATTATTGGCAGGTTAAGCCGCCTCTGTGAGGGCACGTTACATATCCGGTGACGAACTGTCGGGTCTGCCAGTTCGCGAGGCTGGGTCTATCGCCGCAGGGTTGTCGAGTTTTTCGCAGGTTTGGGAGGGGTCAGTCTGAGTCTGAGTTGGAGTTGGAGTTGGAGTTGGAGTTGGAGTTGTCATTCCGACCGGAGACGCCCTCGTGCTTGTAAGACTGCCGCATCCGAATTATCCTAGGGTGCGAACAAGTGGGCGGCGTCGGTCGAAATGACAAGTTACGCTCAGACTCCGACTCAGGCTCCAACTCCGACTCCGACTCCGACTCCGACGAGCAAGTAGACTCCACCCGTGATTACCAGCTTCGGGATCGGCGACTTTCGGATCGGAGACGGCGGGCTGACTGTCATTGCGGGGCCATGCTTGGCGGAGAGCGAGGAGATTTGCTTCCGGGTCTGCGAGCGGATGCAGGAGCTGTGCGCCAAGTACGGGTTCAACTACATCTTCAAGGCCTCGTTCGACAAGGCGAACCGGACCTCCGCGGGCACCGTCCGGGGGCATGGAATGTCCGAGGGGTTGGGCCTGATCGCGAAGACGATGGAGCGGTTCGGGGTGCCGTCGACTACCGACGTACATTTGCCCGACCAGGCGGCGGCTGTCGCGGGCGTCGTCGATCTGCTCCAGGTGCCGGCGTTTCTGTGCCGACAGAGCGACTTGCTGGAGGCATGCGCGGAGACGGGGAAGCCGGTAAATGTGAAGAAGGGGCAGTTCCTGGCGCCTCACGACGCGAAGAACATCGTCACCAAGCTGGCCAGCTTCAACGCCGCCGGGACGATGCTGACCGAGCGGGGGACAACCTTTGGCTACAACGCCCTGGTCGTGGACATGCCCGGGCTGGAGATCATGCGCTCGTTCGGTGTACCGGTGTGCATGGACGCCACCCACGCTGCCCAGCGTCCGGGTGGAGCCGGTGCCTCGTCCGGAGGCAATCGGGACGCGATCCCGGCTTTGGTTCGAGCGGCCTTGGCGGTTGGGATCGACGCATTGTTCATGGAGGTCCACCCCGACCCGGCGAACGCCCTCAGCGACGCCGAGACCCAGTGGCCGCTGGATCGAGCGGACGAGCTGATGAAGATGGTCGCAAGATTCGCCAACGCCTAGCCGGAGCGCCGACACTCCTGTCGGCCAGCTCATCCTGAGCGTAGCGCCGAGCCTTGGCGAAGGCAGAGGAGGCGAAGGATCCTCTGTCCAGTCTCCGACTCTCTGCGGGGGTGCCGGTTCTCAGAGTCGCAGGCTTAGTCAATGATCCTTCGACTCCGCCGACTCGCCAAGGCTCGCCGACTGCGCTCAGAATGACGGAATCTTGTAGACGTTCTTCGCGCTTGCCCCGCCGGGTGGATTCGGGGCACAATGGTGCGTCCCGTTAAGAAATCGTTCAGAACCTCTGGACGAGCTTGCGCCGGGCGCCTTTTGAAGCTATGTCCACGAACGTCGTCGGTCTGATCCTTGCCGCGGGCAAAGGCACGCGGATGAAGTCCTCGATGCCCAAGGCGCTCCACGCGGTGTGTGGCTTGCCGATGGTCGAGCTCGTCGGACGCGCCCTCACCGGTGCGGGAGTCCAGCACCCGATCGTCGTGGTCGGCCACGAAGGTGAACAGATCGTCGAGGAACTGGGCGATGGCTACCGATACGTCTGGCAGCGCGAGCAGCTCGGCACCGGACACGCCGTGCTCATGGCCGTCGACCTGCTAAAGGACCACCAAGGCCCCGTGCTCGTCTCCGCCGGCGACACGCCGCTTCTCTCCAAAGAAGTCATCGCCGAGCTGATCGCTCATCACCAGGACACCGGAGCCGCCTGCACCGTCGCCACCGCCGAAGTCGCCGACCCGCACGGCTACGGACGCATCGTCCGCATCAACGGCCGGTTCACAAAGATCGTCGAGCAGAAGGAAGCCTCCGCCGAAGAGCAACAGATCAATGAGGTAAACGCTGCGATCTACGTATTCGACGGGCCGGATCTTCTGCGCATTCTGCCGACGCTGGGCAAGACCAACACGCAGGGCGAGTACTACTTGACCGACGTGCTTGAGAAGCTCGTCCAGGAAGGAAAGTGCGTCGAGGCGAAAGTCTTCAAAGATGCCTCGATCCTGATGGGGGTCAACGACCGCTGGCAGCTCGCTCAAGCGGAGAAGACCCTAAGAGAACGCATCCTAAGAAAGCACGCGGAGAACGGCGTGACGCTCGTGGACCCCGACTCGACCTACATCGGACTCGACGTCGAGATCGGGCAGGACACGGTCATCGAGCCCCAGACCTACATCTCGGGCAAGACCCGAATCGGTCAGAACTGCCACATCGGCCCGTCCACGAGGATCAAGTCCTCGAGGATCGCCGATGGCTGTTACATCTACTTCAGCCAGGTCGACCAGGCCGAATGCCACGAAGGCGTCAAGGTCGGCCCGTTTGCCCACTTAAGACCGAACACTGTCCTTCAAACGGCCGTGAAAATCGGCAACTTCGTCGAGGTGAAGAACTCGACGATCGGCGAGGGCAGCGCGGCCAACCATCTTTCCTACATCGGCGATGCGACCGTCGGGGTCAAGACGAACATCGGGGCGGGCACGATCACCTGCAACTACGATGGATTCCGAAAGCACCGCACGACGATCGGGGACGGCGTATTCGTCGGCTCCAACAGCACCCTCGTCGCTCCCATCACGCTCTCGAACGGCGTGATTGTGGCGGCAGGGAGTGTCATCACTCACGATGTGGCCGAGGGATCGGGCGCATTCGGACGGGCAAGACAGGAAACCAAAGAAGGATGGGCAGCACAGTGGCGACAGAAACAAAAAAACCGGGAGTAACCGCTCCCGACTTGAGTGGCATGAAGCTCTTTGCGGGCAATGCGAATCCCGACCTCGGTCGGCGCATCGCCAAGTGCCTGGGGATCGACTTGGGACGCTTGACCGCCTCGCACTTCGCCGATGGCGAAGTGCAGATCATGATCGAGGAATCGGCGCGGGGGAACGAAATCTTCCTGATCCAGCCGACCTGCAGCCCGACGAACGACAACGCGATGGAACTGTTCATCATGCTCGACGCGTTCCGCCGCGCATCCGCCCAGCGCATCACCGTCGTCATGCCCTACTACGGCTACGCGCGTCAGGACAAGAAGATCAAGCCCCGCGAGCCGATCACGGCGCGCCTGATCGCGGACATCATTCAGAACTGCGGCGCGAGCCGCGTGGTGGCGATCGACCTCCACGCCGAGCAGATTCAGGGCTTCTTCAATATCCCGGTGGACCATTTGTACGGCGGTCCGATCTTGGGCCGCCACTTCGTCCGCCAGGGCTTTCGCGACGATCCCGATGTGGTCGTGGTCAGTCCGGACGTTGGCGGTGTCGGCAGGGCAAAGTCGCTCGCGGAGATGCTGCGCTGCCCGTTTGTGGTCATCGCCAAGCGCCGCCCGGCCCCCAACAAGGTCGAAGTGGTGGAGATCGTAGGCGACTTCAAGGACAAGAAGTGCCTGATGATCGACGACATGATCGACACTGGCGGCTCAATCGCAATGGGTGCGAAGGCGCTCATGGACCGCGGCGCGCGCGAAGTGATCGCCTGCGCGACCCATCCGGTGTTCTCGAACGATGCACCCGAGCGGCTCCAGAACTCGGTGATCTCGTCCGTGGTGACCCTCGACACGATCCCTATCGGGCCGGAGAAGCAGTTCGAGAAGCTCAAGGTGCTGGAGTCGGCTCCGCTGATCGCAGACGCGATTCGGCGCATCCACACGAACGAGTCGGTAAGCGCCCTTTTCCACGACTGGCGTTGAGTCTGCGAGCATGTCGGACGACGTCAATCTCGAACCTGAAGCAGATTCGGCACCAAATGTCGAATCTATTTCCTGGCGTGTACGTCTTTCCGACAAGGCTCCGCGTAAGCTAATCGTGATCGGTGTCAGCGCGTTGCTGGCGCTTGGTTTCGGAACAATTTTGCTTGGGGCATTGATTGGTGGACTCGGGTTTGCTATTATCCTGGGGTCTACAGCAGAGTTTTGGTGGGGTACGGCCTATCGAATCGACGCGAAGGGCGCGAGTTCGAGGACTCTGGCGAGTCTGTCCAGCATTAGCTGGGAAGACGTGAAGCGGGTGGTCGTCACGGGCGAGGGGATCAAGCTCTCGCCGCTCGCCGAAGGGACGAGCCGGATGAGTGTCTTCCGGGGAGTTTTTCTTCGGTATGGTTTGGAGGGAAGGACGGACGTTGAAGCGGCCGTTCGGAGGTTGTGCAAAGACGATGTTCGATATGTGGAAGGAGGAGCCGACGGAAGCGGAAGTTGAATCCGTAATCGAGAAGGCTGCCGACGGTATCCGCAAGCGCAAGCTCGAGGCTCCCGCCATCATTGCCCTTGAGATGCACAAGCCGCTGGCTGGCATTGCGGGGTATGGTGCGGTCGCGATGGCTCCGTTTCTCGTTCCGATCCTTGGTTTTGACCGCGTGAACGAATACAGCCAAATCTTTTCCAAGCGAGAAAACATCGAAAGGCTTTTACTTAGGCTCGAGCAACCGAGCAAAGGCGCTCAGGTTACGGAGACTCAATGAACGAACATAGTTCTTGGCGTGGCGTGCAGTATCTAGACACGGGCTGGGTGGGGATTGCCTTCACCATGATGCTCGTGCTCTTCATCCTGTTCAATATCAAGCGGGCGGGGAAGAACCAAAATCTGTTCATCCGCCGCATCGCGGGATTGAACGCGATCGATGAGGCGATCGGCCGGGCGACGGAAATGGGCCGACCTGTCCTCATGGTGCCGGGTATCGGCGACCTGAACGCAATCTCGGTGCAAGCCCTCAACATCTTCGCCTACGTCTCCAAGACGGCGGCCCGGTTCTCCAGCCCGATTCGACTCTGCTGCGGCAATGCGGCCGTCTTTACCGTCGCGCAGGAGATCATCCGTGACGCGTACCAGCAAGAGGGAATGGTGGACCGCTACGATCCGGACAGCGTTCGCTTCCTCTCGGATCGCCAGTTCGCCTTCGCCGCTTCGGTCTCCGGTTTGATCCTCCGCGAGAAAGCCGCGGCGGCGTTCTTCCTCGGCGAGTTCTTCGCCGAGTCCTTGATCTTCGCGGAGACCGCCAACTCGGTCGGCGCGATCCAGATCGCGAGCTCGACTCAGTCCACCCAGACGCCGTTCTTCATCGCCGCCTGCGACTACGTTCTCATCGGCGATGAGTTCTATGCGGCTTCGGCCTACCTGACCCGCAAACCGGTGCTCGTCGGCTCGCTCATCGGCCAGGACTGGTCGAAGATGGCGGTCGGTGGGTTGGTACTCCTCGGCGCGATCGGGCTCACCGTCCAGATGGGAGTGTTCAGTCCGAAGACGATCTCCAGGACGGCGCAGGATACGGTTGACGTGCCAACGACGATCTCGGTCGTCGCCAAGAAGGATGGACCATACGCGCCGTACGAGCAGGCCATCGGAACGACGGTTCACACCTTTGCCCTGAAGAAAGGACAGGTTGAAGAGTCGGATGTGCCGCTCACCGAAGACGGCCAGAAGGTTCCGATGATCGCCCCCCGAGTGATTACCGCTGGCGACACGGACGTAATGCGACTTTTCAAACCCCAAAAGGACAAGACCGTCTCCGTGTTGCGCGAGCAGATCGATAAGCCTCCCAAAGATCAAATCGTTCCCGGAACCGATGTTCCTGAGGAGGACAAGTAATGCTCTTCGCCCAGGTTCAAAAATCGTTCTGGAACGAGGAGTCCGGCTCCTCGGCCTTGTATATCAAGCTGATTCTGGCCTTAGTTGTTGGATTCGCGACCATGGCGCTTCTGCTCAGGATGCCGCCACGGGGCAGACGAGCGGTTGTGGTCGGCATCACCTTCCTCTCTGGTCTCTTCTACGTGGCCTTCTACCTCTGGCCGAAACCGCTTCCCGGCGTGGACGGCACGGGCGCACCGCTTGATCCGGCCAAGCCCAGGGACTTTGTCGAATACGTCGGGTTTTATCTGAAGGACGCGCTCCCGATCGTCGCGGACTTCTCGAACATCCTTTCGACGTTCCTACTCGGTCTCGGCGTGTTCTCGATCATCCGCATCCATGGCCGGAAGCTGATTCGTCGGCAGACGGACTGGGGCTTCAGCCTGGTGCTGATGTTCTCGGTGCTGCTGATGGTCGTGGTGGGTTACATCAACTATTGGCAGACCCACTACGGGCCTGATCCGAGCAAACTGGAACTTCCACGGAACTGGAGCTTCGTCCAGTACGCGAACGACCTGCTGTTCAACGGCTTGTTGCAGCAGATGGACGCGGCGATGTTCTCGCTGATCGCCTTCTATATCCTCTCGGCGGCCTACCGCGCCTTTCGCATCCGCTCGGTGGAAGCAACGATTCTGCTTGCCACCGCCCTAATCGTGATCTTCTCCTTGATGGGAGTGGTGGCCTTCTTCTGGGACAAGGGTGTGAACGGAATCAGCGGCGCAACGACGGGAGGGATCGCGGGGAACTTCACCTTGACCGAGGTCTACACCTGGATCAAACAGAACGTTCAGGATCCTTCGATCCGGGCGATCGACTTCGGCGTCGGCATCGGCGCACTTGCCATGGGCCTCCGGCTTTGGCTCAGTCTTGAAAGAGGAGGGGCATCCGCATAATGGCTACCGAAGATCCCATTCCGACACCAACTCCCGATCTCGGCACGAAGCTTCAGTCGATGCCGAAGTCGATGTTGTATCTGATACTGGTCTTGTGCTGCAGCATCCCGCTGTTCTTCAAGATCAAGGTTCCCAACGCCCCGACTCCGGCGGCGAAGGATCTTTTCAACGCGCTGAATTCGATCCCCTCGGGGTCGACGGTCCTTGTCGAGTCCGACTGGACCAATTCAACCCGCGGCGAAAGCGGCGGGCAGTTCGAAGCGCTCACCCGCATCCTCATGCGCCGCGGAATCAAGTTCGCGGTGTATACCGCCGCCGATCCGCAGGCGCCCGAAGTCTCGCGCGATTCGATCGTACAGATCTCCGAGCAGGAGCGCGCAGCCGGCGAGAAGGGGGCGGACCGCTGGAACGATTGGGTGAACCTCGGTTACTTCCCAAATGCGGAAGGAACCGCCAACTCGATCGCCAATGACCCGCGAAAGGCATTTGGCAGCAAGAAGGACATCAACCCGGACGGTGTCAAGAGCGACGTCTTCAAGTCGCCGGTGCTGAAGGATATCAAGGTCCTCAGCGACTTCAAGATGTTGATCGTGATCACCGCGAGCAATACGTCCACGGTCATCATCCAGCGACTCTCCGGAAAGGGCATGCCGATCGGCATGATGGTCACCGGCGTCATGGGGCCGGAGACTTCGGTCTACTACACCTCGGGGCAGTTGATTGGATTGAGCGCGGGCCTGAAGGGGGTCTACGACATGGAGACCCTGATGAACGACACGTTCACAAAGCCCGGGTTGACGAACTTCGGCAAGGGTGACCGCTACTACCCGACTCTGCACTTCGCTCTGCTTCTGCTGATCCTGGCGGTCGCGGCGGGGAATGTCGGCATGTTTCTTAACCGACGGAGGAAGGCGTAAATGGATCCTAAATATACGCTTCTGCGATTGACCCTCGGCGTGATCGCGACCGTCGGCCTCTACTCGGTTCTCTATCGAGAGAACAAGTTCTATCGGTTCTGGGAGCACATCTTCCTTGGACTTGCGACCGGTTTCGCCATCGTGGCCCTTTGGGCGGAGACGCTCAAGGAGTCCTGGTGGGACAAGATGGTCGGTTCGCATCCGATCCTCGTCGAGGGAAGCACTAAGGTCTCGGAGCCGGGAACCGCGGGCTACTGGGCCTACGCGTTCCTCCTTCCGATCGGCTTGATGGGCTACTTCGTGTTCTCGCGCAAGCACAACTGGATCAGCCGGATTCCAATCGGCATCATTCTCGGCCTCTGGTCGGGGCAGCAGGTCCAGGTCTGGTGGAACCAGTACGGTCCCCAGATGGCGAACTCGATCAAGCCGCTCCTGCCGACGACGGGAAGTTCGTTTACCGTGCCGTTCCTGGGCGAGCATCCCTCGGCCGGGCAGCTCGAGCTGCTTCGCGCTCAGACCTATCCTTCGCAGGCGATCTCGAATCTGGTGTTCACGTTCACGCTGTTAAGCGTGGTGGCGTACTTCCTGTTCTCGTTCGAGGTGAAGACGCGAGTGATTCGAGTGATGAGCACGTCGGGGCGTTGGCTGCTGATGGTAGGCTTCGGCGCGATCTTCGGCTCGACGGTTATGATGCGCTTCTCGCTGCTGATCGACCAGATGTATTTCATCTGGATCGAGTGGCTGACGAAGGCCGTTCTTCACCGGTAGTAATGATCTGAAACGGGGCTCGCGAATGCGAGCCCCGTTTTGTTTGTGGAGATTGGTTGACTTTGGCGACCGCCGGGTTAATAGAAATGAGGCACGCCCCTCGCAGGTCCGAACCAACCCGAACCAACCCGAACCAACCCGAACCATCCCGAACTAAATCCAACCAAATAGCGGTTGGTGTGTGCAAAAGTGAGAGTGAGTTCGTGAGTTTAGGTTCGAACGAAGTGAGTTTGTGCCTTACGCAGGATGAGGGATAATCGAAACATCCCGTGGCCGAACGCACTGTCCATAGCATTGTCCTTCGGCGTCGGGATTCCGGCGAGACCGACCGTCGACTTACGATCCTGACCGAGGAGTCCGGCAAGATGGATGTGGTCGCCAAAGGCGCCCGCAAAGCGGCTTCGCGACTAGCCGGGATCTCCGATCCGTTGACCGTCGCCCGGCTCTGCATTGCGGAGGGGAAGCGGACGGCGTTCATCACTCAGGCCCAGCCCATGGCTTCCTACCGGGGGCTGAGAACCGACTTTGAGCGGCTCACGCTGGCGCTTGCTCTGGTCGAGCTGTACGCGGCGGTCTGTCCCTACGAGCAGCCCTTTCCCGAGGCGTTTGAACTTCTGCAGGTGTCGCTCTCGCAGCTTGAGGCGCATCCAAAGCCGCTGGTGGCGATGGTTTGGGCGGAGGCTCGATTGATGCTGGAGGCGGGGTTCTTACCGCAGTTCGACAGTTGTGTCGTCTCGGGGGAGGCGCTGACCGAGGCAGAGCCTTGGTTGTCGCCCCACGCCGGAGGATACGTTTCGGACGCGTGCGCCAATAGCTACACCGACCGGTATCGGACGAGAGCGGAAGTTCTGTACGGAATCAATCGGATCGCGGAGCTTGATCAACCGCCACCCCACTTCAAGCATGTCGAGCTGACGCTTATCGCGCTGCTGCCGTTCTGGCGCAACTTCGCCGAGGCTCCGTTGCCGGCGAATGAGTCGGCGATTAAGGAAGTGAGGACGAGCCTCCTCACCGCCGAATAGCCTCAAATTGGCTAGGAAGCAGTAAACTGCCCTCATGCGTCGGCTCGTACCGCTTTTCGTTGTCCTCGCCTTGTTGATGGTTGGTTGCGGCAAGGGAGGCTTTTCCAAGGCCGCCAGTGCCGGGAAAGAGAATGTCTTCCGCTACCCGATCCCGACCAAGCCCACCACGCTTGATCCGGCGATCGTCCAGGATGGCGACACCATCGACATCATCCAGCAGGTCTTTGAGGGACTGGTCTCCTGGAGCCCGGACAACAAGGTCATTCCGAACCTTGCGGAAAAGTGGACGGTTTCTCCGGAAGGCACGGTCTACACCTTCACCCTCAAGAAAGGCGTGAAGTTCTTCAACGGGGACGAAGTCACCGCCGACGACTTCAAGTTTTCAATCGAGCGCGCGTGCAACCCGAAGTTCTCCAAGGGCATGGCGCTGAATTACCTCAGCGACATCGTCGGCGTGAAAGAGCGCCTGACGGTTGCGGGCACCAAGGACGTTAAGGGCGTTGTCGTGAAGGACCCCTACACGCTGGAGATCACGATCGACAAGCCTCGCCCGTATTTCCTCGGCAAGCTGACCTACCCGGTCTCGTTCGTTATCTCGAAGAAGAGCGCGCCGGAGAAAGATGGCGAGCCGACGGAGATGACGCAGGTCTCGCAAATGGTCGGCACAGGCGCGTACAAGCCGGTGAGCTACGAAGAGGGCCAACTGTTCACGATGGAGGCCAACAAGGCGTACCACGACGGCGCGCCGAAGATCGACCGGATCGAGCGTCCGGTGATTCTGGACGCGCAGACGCGCTTGAACAAGTTCAAGTCCGGTGAGCTCGACCTGGTCGCCCTAGAGCGACAGGACGTGGATGCGCTCCAGAAGGATCCGACCTACAAGGCGCAGCTCCATTCCTACCTGCGCCCGTCGATCTACTACGTTGGCTTCAACGTGAAGGAGTACCCGGCGTTCGCGAACATCAAGGTGCGCCAGGCGTTCGCCATGGCGATCGACCGCGATCGGATCGTCGACAAGATTCTCGGCGGCATGAACCAGAAGGCAGACACGATTATCCCGCCGGGAGTGATTGGTCACCGCGACAAGGGAACGCTGCCCGCGTACGACGTCGCGGCGGCAAAGCGGTTGCTCGCCGAGGCTGGCTATCCGGACGGAAAGGGTCTGCCGAACTTCGAGATCGACTTCCGGGAGAGCCGCCCGGACGTGCGGATCGTCGCCGAAGCGGTCCAGGGCGATCTGAAGAAGAATCTCGACGTCAATGTCTCTCCGCGAGCGATGGAATGGCGCGCCTATCTCGAGAAGCACGACGCCAACAAGGTTGGCTTCTTCCACATGCGCTGGGCGGCTGATTACCTTGACCCGCAGAACTTCTTGAGCCTCTTGCTCTCGACCACCGGGGCTGAGAACCACACGTACTATTCCAACCCCGAGTTCGACAAGCTCTGCGAAGAGGCGGACTCCTCGATGGACAACGACCTGCGAATGAAGCTGTATGCGCAAGCCGAGGACATCTGTCTGAAGGACTGCGCGTGGGTGCCGATCTATTACCAACGCGACGTAGAACTCATTAGCCCGCGGGTCAGCGGCTTGCGAGAATCGTTGTTTGGGCACTTGCCTCATACGACGGTCGCGCTGACGGCTCCGCAGTAGGATTGAACCTTGCTTGACACCGCCGTTGCCCTCAGCTTCTCGCGCCCCATGACGGGGATCGTGCTGCGGTCGGCTGGCTTGCCTTGCTCGTGCGCCCCGGCGTGGCAGAGTAACGGCGGCGTCACTCGCAGTCACCCCGCCCGAGCCCTGCCGCACTCCATCGAGGCGGTCCTGCCCAACAAGGGCGAGATTTTGCAGCTCAAGATCGTCGGCGTGTTCGCCCTTCACGCGGATGGAGACGCGGAACCGGCCGGTACAGTTGGCGCGATGCTTCACCTGATGGGGCTTCAGGGGGAGTCCGTGTTTCGCCAAGACCTCCTGAACGGCCGCCACTATTCGGATGGCTTCGATCTTCGACCGCTGATGGAGGCTCCCGGAGACGGAACTTCGCGGGAGACGGTTGGCCAGGTCGAGATTGAGGGCCGCCCCAACCGGGTCGATGTGATGACGATCGACTTGCCGCCTGGCATCTACGGCGGAACGCTGCGGTTCAAGGACCTGGGATCGCCAGCGTCGTTCCTCATCGGGGACATCTTCAGCGTCACTCGCCCGGAGAAGGGATGTCCCTTCCACTCCCGCGGCGGGGGAGTTCCGCTCTCGGAACTTGGCGCGGTCGTTCGGCTGGGCGATCGCGCTCGATTCAATCAGGCGATCATGCAGCTTGAGCGTTCGACGCTGAGCTCGACCGATCTGGACGAGGCCCGCGGGCAGGCATTGGTTTTTCTCGCCGTCGTCTCGGCCGCGACACTTGAACTCGGCGGAGGGCGAGAGGCGCATCGGCTTCAGCTTGACGCCGCTCGCGCGCTCGAGAATTGCCAGAGTGGGGAAGATCTCTTCTCGACCGCGATGCACTTCATCGAGGCCGCGACGGAGGCCAAGTTCGCGGCGAGCGATTCGCCCACGACTCGTCTGGTTGACAAGGCCCTTGCGCTCGTGGAGCGGAATTTCGCCCGCCCGATCACCGATGCCACCGTTGCCGCGCAACTTGGTCTCAGCACGTCGCACTTCCGTTTTCTGTTCCGCCAGGCGACCGGGCAGCCCTTCCATAAGTATTTGATCGCCTACCGCTTGGAGCGAGCCCGGGCGATTCTGATGGAGCAGTCCATGCCGGTGGGGCTGGTGGCGCAGACCGTCGGGTTTGCCGGTATTAGCCACTTCAGCCGGGCGTTCAGCCAGAAGTTCCATGTGAGTCCGACGAGCGTTCGCCGAACTTCTGGCGACTCCTAATTGAACAATTCATGAGGACCGACGTTTAACTCCCCGGAGCCTTGAGGGAGTTAAACAAAAACCATGAATAGAACGCTAATCACAATCATCGCCGCGATCTTCGCCGCCGTCTCGATGTCCACCGCGCACGCTCAGGCCGCAGGCCCGCAGGGCGGACCTCCGACCGGAGTGCAGAACGGTGGAGCCAAAGCCGGAGGCCGAGCGGGCCATGCTGGTGGCGGAATGAAGAAGGTCATGACGGCGCTTGAGAAGCTCAAGCTGACCGACCAACAGAAGTCCGACATCAAGTCCCTGTCGACGAAGGCCGAGGCCGACGTTAAGGCCATCATGACCAAGGTCAAGGGTGGCACGGAGACTCGGGAGCAGGCCAAGCCCGAGATGCAGGCCATCGTCAAGAACTTCCGCCAGGGTTTGGCCAAGATTCTTACGAAGGACCAGCAGAAGGAGCTTGCCGCCACGCTGAAGCAGGAGCGCGGTGGGGAAAAGGGCGCGAAGGGCAGAAAGAACGGAAAGGGCGCGGGCACGCCGCCTCCCTCGAACTAAGCAACCGACCTGAAAGGAAAGGGCCGCTTCACATGGCGAAGCGGCCCTTTCTCATGAGTCCGGCGTCAGCTACTTGGGTTTGATGGTGCCGGTCGAGACGAAGGACGCGTCGTCTAGGGCAAAGTCGTTCCCGTAGGCATCGATATTCTCATCGACGATCCGGATCGTGGCCCTGGTGACCTTCACGCCTGCCTTCCAGCTTCGCGCGAGGCGTGTCCACTCGGCGTTGATCGGCACAAGCTGTTGGGCCTTGCCGAGCGGTTTGCCGTTGACATAGACCACCAGGCGGGCGGGGCTGGGGTCTTGAGGCTGGTTCTGGGGGTCCATCCCCCACGATGCTCCCCAAATGGCGAAGTTGTACGTCTCGCCGGGGGTTACGACGACGGTCTCTTCCCAGATCGCTTTGTCGAACTGCTCCATCGCGTTCACGATGAGCATGTTGCCGTGGTTCCCGGTGTGATCCGGCATGCTAAATCCCCGGTTGTTGAACTTCTGCGGATCACCGCCGACGGCGAGGGCACCGGTGGGAGAGAGTTCGCTTAGGCGGTCGTAGTCGGTTTTGAACCCCGTCACGCCGGAATCGAAGTTGCCGGATCAGGTTCTTGGCCGGGGCGGTCGGTGACAAGGCGAGGACGAGCATTAGACCGAACAAAGTCTCGGTATACGCCATTTGGGAGAATCGAGAAGGGTAGCTGTCTAGTGGCTGCGGGTCCGTGGGCAGTAACAGATCGAAAGCAAGAGGCGATTGCGGTCAGATTCGCGGCACAACATGCGTCGGGATGACCGGCTTCAGCTCCAACTCAGACAAGTGGCAGGATGAGGCCCCATTCGGGGGACTCGTCGGGGTCGTCGCAGATTCGCTCCCCGACGACTCGGGCGCCAAGTCGCTCGTACAGGCGATGGGCGTCGACGAACCGTTTGTCGCTCCAGAGTTCCAGGGCCTGATAGCCGGCGGATCGTGCGGACTCGATGACGTATGCACTCAACCCTTGACCGACTCCACGCCGGCGGGCGAGGGGGTCGACGTAGAGGCGTTCGAGCGAGCATTCGGCCCCGCAGCAGCGCCAGAATCCCTCCACAAGGGTTGTGGTCCCAGGTTCGCCGGGGATGGCGGGGAATACCTCCAGAGCGACGGTACCGAGCACCTGCTCACAGTCGACGGCAACAAAGAACGCTTCAGGCGACGCGTAGTGCCTCTCGATGTCGTACAGGTCGGCGTGATATCGCTCGGGCTCCCAGGTGAAACCGTACTCGTCATACACCGATTTAATGACGCGGACGACTTCGGCGACGTCATAGTTGTCCGCGGGGCGAATCTGAAATGGCACGCGGGGGAGACTACCCAAGCGATTTCGGTCCAAACCCTTGCGTCCGGCGTCTCCCTGAGGTATCTTTTCTCCTTACCGGGATCGTTAGCTCAGTTGGTAGAGCAGCTGACTCTTAATCAGCGGGTCGTAGGTTCGAATCCTACACGGTCCACCAGGTTTTAGGTTCAAAGCCCCTCATCAAGGGGCTTTTTTGTTGCCCGAAGGTTGTGCGGCTGACAGCAGATGGCCAGCAATACCCGACGCCAAACGCCCAACACCCTGCACCCTCCCCAAACCCTACCACGACCCTACCTAATCCCCTACAGATTAAAGTAAAGATGCCAATGACTTAAGGCATGAAAGCTGCACTCTCAATCGCATTCGAGGACCTGCGAGGTAAAGCGGGTACCGTCGTCGTCTCAAAGTCTCGCTCCGGCCTTGTCCTCAAGAACCGCGTCAACGGCAAACAGCCTGACACCGCCGCCCAACGAGCCATAAGGAACGACCTCTCCCGGGCCGCCGCGACCTACAAGAACCTCACCACGGCCCAAGTTACCGCCTGGAGGGCCTACGCCAACACCCAGTCCCGCACCAACCCCATCAGCGGTGAAACCTACTTTCAAACCGCTAACACCGCCTTCGTCGGCCTCGCCGTCAAGTTTCTCCAGGTAACCCCCGGCGGAACCGTGCCCGTCGCCCCGCCCACCACCGCGTTCACCGGAGACACCATCACCGTCACCGCCCTCGCCAGTTCCGGCAAGGTCACCTTCACCGCCAGCGGCGCCAACGCATCCGGAGTCACCACCGAGCTTCTCCTTGAGCCGCTCAAGAGCCCGAACCGGAAGCCGAGCGGCAAGGGATATCGCAGCAAGGCGTACTTCGCCTTCGCCTCCGGCACCCTCTCCCACGACGTAACCGTCCCGACCGGCTACTACGCCGCCGCCTACCGCTTCGTCAAGACCGCCACCGGCCAGATGACCGAGCTCATCCCCCTCGGAACCCAAGGCGTCACCTTCGCCGTCGCTACCCCCAGCAGCAAGCCGAAAGCTGCCTAAGCAGGGAAGGCCTAGGGTGGAGGAACCCGCGACTACCTCCACCCTAGGCCAAACGCCTTCCGTCCTCTCGATTCTCGATTCTCCACCCTCCACGCGGAACCCTTCTCGAGCGTCCCTTTGATGGCTCAAGCCCGAACCTGCTCGAAGAGGAAGACGCCTTTCTTGTTCGCGATCACGATGTCGAGAAGACCGTCCCGGTTGATGTCGCGGACTTCGAATTGGGTGCCGACGCCGGAGTCGCTATCGATCAGATGGCGCGTCCACTCTATACCTTTAGGAGTGCGCCTGAACTCATACCAGACAAGCCAGGCAGATTCGCTGGCGCCGACATCTCCGCCTGGGCCGTGAGCCCAGACGCGTTTGCCGGTCACGAAATCCGGATTGCCGTCCCGATTCAAGTCGGCCATGACGAGCGAATGGGTCTCCGAAATGGTCTCGTCGATGGAGTGCCTGGCGAATCCACCCCGACGCTTCTGGCCGCCGAACCACCATACGCCGCGGTCGTGGGCGGAACTCGTGACCACGTCGGGGGTGCCGTCCTTATCGATGTCGGTGACTGCCATCTGAGCGCAGGGCGGGCCAAGATCGGTTTTCACGAACTTCCAGGGTCCGGTGCGCGGGTCGGGAGGGGCCACGTAATAGCCCTCGTTGGTCAGCACCTCGTTGCGGCCGTCGCCATCGAGGTCACCGACTCCGAGACCGTGGGTGTAACGCTGAGACCCCGCACCCTTGAGATCGCTGATGTTGTGGCAGATCCACTCGGCGTTCGGGTCCTTAGCGGGCTCGAACCAAGCCAAGTATTGGTCGTCGTAGCCCATCACCAAGACGGGGTGGTGGTTATGGAAGAGGTCGACGAGCAATGGGCTCTCGTCGCAAGCGCTCCGCCAAATCAGATGCTCTGGCCAAGGGGTTTTCTTTCCCTGGGGATTCTCGCGCCAGAACGCACGCTCGCCGGGCATGCCGATTACGATCTGGTCGGGCCAGCCATCGTGGTTCACGTCCATAGCCCAACTATTGAAGCAGTTGCTGTACCCTTTCGCCGGGTCGACCTCCTGAAACGGGGCGATCTCGTGGCGAGTCCAGCTTGGGGCCTCGTACCAGACGTTGCCCGCCAAGATGTCGAGTTTTCCGTCTCGATTCACATCCGCGATGGCGACGCCCTCGGCAACGAATCTCTGATCGAGGAGGGTCTTCTTGAACTTGATCTCCTTCCCAGTCGATGAAGCTTTTGAGAGAGGGAGGTCTATCCATCCCGCGCGTGCGGCCCTATTAGGCATGAACGAAGATCCAATATCCGATGTGCTGGAGAGCAGGGCAAAGAGGACACCAACTTCCTTCAGCCGAATGTGATGGGTGACCATAGCGCTCGGATAGGATACAACCGCTCCCGCCCTCGGAACAAATGACAGAGAATGCGCCACAGCGCCGCGCGACGCACGCCACGCATGATCGGGAAGATATGAAGGGAATCGCGCCGCTTATCGTTGGCATCGCCGGGGGCTCCGGATCGGGCAAGACGTATCTGGCGCGCCAGATCGCGGCGGACCTTGGGGAAGCCAAGGCGGTCGTGCTCAGCATGGATCAGTACTTCCTTTCCGACGTCGGAGGCGTGTCGGAGATGGGGCACGTCAATTTCGATCATCCTTCGCACTTAGATTTCCGAGCCCTAATCTCGCACGTCCGGCAGTTGCGATCGGGTAGGTCCGTTTGGGCGCCCGAGTACGACTTCAAAACGATGGTGCAGACGCCGCGCAGCATCAAGGTCGAGCCTCGGCCCGTGATCTTGGTCGAGGGATTATTCATCCTTGCCGAACCGATGGTCAGCCTTTGCGACCTCACGCTGTTTCTGGACGTGGCGGCGGACGAGCGGCTGTTGGGCCGCATCTTGCGGGACATTCGCGAGCGATCGGCAGAGATCGAACACGTCATCGATCG
This sequence comes from Fimbriimonadales bacterium, assembly GCA_038216655.1. Classification (GTDB taxonomy): domain Bacteria; phylum Armatimonadota; class Fimbriimonadia; order Fimbriimonadales; family Fimbriimonadaceae; genus JAFDWR01. Next base: position 18,517 of record JBBQPZ010000009.1, on the reverse strand, counting down.
CTATCAGAGGTTCGTTCGCCCCAGCTACCGAATTTTCGTGGAGCCGACCAAGCAAAACGCGGATGTGGTCGTGGACTTCACCTTCCGGCGCGCGCTCTTCACTCAGGCGCTCGTGCGCTTGATTCACACCTATGTAGACGACCACCAGAAGCCCGAGGCCTTCGCCGCCGCCTTAAGAAGCGAGAGCTACGAAACGAGCTTCCATCCGGAGGAGGGCTTCATGTCGATGACGACGGACATTTTCAAGCTCGCAAAGGCGTATCCGGAACAGTCTGAGATCCGCAATCAGACCCATGCCCTCACCTCGCCTGCCGCAGCGTCGCTGGGGCGTCGACGGCCTCGCCGATGAGGGCGGTTTGAACTCAAATTGGCGCGCAACGAGCCTTTAGAGCGTCGAGTTTGAGGCCCTAGGTACTCAGTGAAGGCCGATTTCGCCAAAGTAATCTCGGCATCTTCAAAACCTTCACAAGTTGCCGCAATTGGAGTTTAATGGCGTATGGTCACATGTTGCGCGCTATTGCGATCCTCGGCAGGTTCCGTTCCACGGACCGACAGTCCGGATCCGCCAGGCCGATGTTTCTAAGGTCAAATCATCAGGGTGTTTGGTGGTATATCCAGCACAAAAAAGCCTGTCCACGGAAACAATGACACCGAAATTACTACAGATTCAAAATGAGCTCATGCTGGTAGCCTTCTCACCGGTGATGCTCATGACAAACGCGAACCTTTCAGTCTGGAAATGGAATCGCCCGACGGCAGCCAAGGCATATAGGTCCTAAATGCGATCTTTGAGTGCAATTGTAAGAATCGAAACTCTGGCGGTAATCGCCGGCCTCGCCCTTCTCGCTCTCGGAATGGGCATTGCCCAACCTCCCAAGGGAGCCACTAAGAAACCAAACCCCCACCAGGCGCAAGCGCTCTTTGCGCGAGCCAAGGCGGACGACTTCCTCGGCAGTGAAGCCTGCGCGGATTGTCATACGGAGAAGTCCAAGAATTTCGGACGTTCTCCGCATGCCGCGTTTATGTCCGATCCAAAGTTGCCTTTGGAGAAGCGGGGATGCGAAGGATGCCATGGACCTGGCGGTATCCACCGGTCGGAGGAAAATCCGGAAGTCATTTCGTTTACCAAGATGTCTCCGGCGGAATCCTCAGCGGCTTGTCTTCGTTGCCACGCGGACACGATGACGACCCAGCACTGGAGCGTCACCGAGCATGCTCGCGCTGGCCTCTCCTGTGTCTCTTGCCATCAGATTCACCCCGAAACGGAAGCCGAGAAGTCGGAGCACGCGTTCGATAAGGGTAAGGCGGGCGACGCTCGTGAACCCGTATTTATCGCTCGCGTCGAGAGTCAGGCGATGCTGAAGGCCGACCAGCCCAAGCTTTGCGGCTCGTGCCATTCCTCGCAGACCAGCGAATTCCGACTTCCGAACCACCACCCAGTGCCCGAGGGACGGATGCTCTGTAGCGACTGTCACAACCCCCATCCGACCCGAGACTCGAAGGTGCGCCACGACCCGGTTAAAGACAAGTGCGTGACGTGTCACGTCGAGATGGCGGGGCCGTTCGTCTTCGAACACGACCCGCAGACGGGCGGAACCGGAAGCGGATGCGTGGAATGCCACCGACCGCACGGATCGAGCAATGCGAAGTTGCTGATCGGGACGACGAGAGGAGTGTGCGCGCAGTGTCACAGTGACAAACTCGCCGGCCACTTCCCAGGACAAACCTGTTGGACCTCCGGATGCCACGTCGCACCGCACGGCAGCAACAGCGACCCGCACTTACTAGCCCACTAAAGGAGGATGAGAAATGCTGAAACTACGAACCACATGGATCGGACTGGTCGCCACCTCCATCCTCTTTTCGATCGCCTCGGCTCAGACGGCCCCTCCACCTGCCGGTGGAGACAAGCCGGTCCAGGATCCCCCCGTTAAGCAGGGAGACCCGGTTACCACGCCGCCCGCCAAGACGGATGACAAGGAACCGGCAAAGGAAGAGGAAAAGAAGGAGCCACGAGTACTCTTCAACGTCATCTCCGTGGGATACGGGATGCGGGATCTGCGAGGGATTCAGTCGCGACTCAATCAATATGCGAGCCCCGCGCGAGGTTTGACTCTCTACGAGTTGAATGTCACGAGCCCCCTGACCGAGAAAAACCCTTTCGGGCACTTGACTTGGAAGGGGACCCCCGGGCAGGACACCGTCGTCGAAGGGCAGACGGCGTTTGACTTCGGTCGAATCTATCTGCGAGGCATTGTCACGCGATACGGCTACTCGGAGCCCGAATGGCAGCCGCACGCGCAGAGCCATTACGAGTCGAACGACTACAATGCCCACCTGGCCCTAGGGCCGGATGCCGGTCTTTACTACCGCTACTGGTCGGAGCGACGTTCGCGCGGGTTCATCTCGCCTAACGATCCGACCAACTACCTCGCCCAGACGAATGCACTCGGTCTTGAGGGACGCATTCTGGGAGGCCAGGCGGGAGTTACCGTATCAGACGTCCGCTTCTACGATCGAACCGGTCAGCAGCCGAACTCGCTTCGCAGCACGGTGACGGGACACTACACGCTTCCGATCGGCCCGACGGTCACCCTAAATGGGCTTGCTTCCTACACGAAGATCGCCCAGTCGGGGATGGTGTCGAGCAGTATCCGCCACATGGCTTTCTCCGGCCTTTGGGACCTGGTCCCGACGACCACTCTCTCGGTCTTCTTGAGCCAAGACGACATCGACCTGCGAAACATCCAGAATGCCTATGCCAAGAAGAGGCTCATCTCTTCGGCGAGGTTGGATCAGGCGTGGCGTGGCGGTGGTGCGGAATTCAGCTTCGTTCATCGTGAGGATGAGCGACTTCGGTCTGACCACAGCTACGTGGACGTTCCCAAGTGGAATACCTTCGAAGGGAAGTTCTGGCATCGGATTTCCCCACAGTTACGCTTCATCACGAAGGGCACGATTCAGAACTTGAACAGCGCACCGACGATGAATACGGAGGACCCGCGCCAGCTCTATTGGAGCTTCAAGTCCGATATCCAAGCCCGTATTGAGGGTGGGAATGAGAAGACTGCGTTCTACGCTGGTTACCGCAGTCGCTTCCGCGAGAACCGTGGCCGTGACTTCAACGTGGCATGGTCCAACTGGTCAATCGGCGGTAGCCATCAGTTCAATCCAAAGCTGTCTGGCTACGCGGAAGTCTCCTACGACAAATTCAATGCAAGAGGAGTCGACCCGGACACGGGCGATCACCTCTCCCAATACTTCCCGGACAATCTTTCTGAAACTGCTGGCTTGGAGTGGACCAGAAAGCCCGGGGAAGTCTTCACCGGGGCATTGAATTACTCGGTCTCGGGGATTGCCCGACTCACTCAGGTGACGTTCACTTACCATCGAGATATCGCTCGCGATAAGTCGTTGGAGTTGGTGGTCGCTTCACCGTGGCGGTACGAAGATCGCCAATATCAAATCGCCGGCTACCGAGCCGACATTTTCCAAGTTCGCTACATCACGAGGTTCTAATGAAAATTAGCACCCCTTCTGAAAGGAAACAACGAGGGTCCAACATGAAATTAAGATGGCTTTTGCCGTTAATCGCTATAGTCCCGGTAGGAGCGGCCCTGCTCGCCTTGCAAAGTTGCGGTGGCGTCGGTGGCCCCGCAGCCAGCGGCGGCGGCGGCGGCACTACCGTGACTCAGGCCTTCCTTGACCTGTTGCCGGATGCACAGAAGACCGCGTCGTATATCGGCGCGCTCGGTTGTGTGGCCGGTAGCTGTCATGGCGGGTCCCTTGCTCCCACTGGCGGAGCAAACAATCCGGACGATCCAATCTACTCGCACTGGAAGGACACGGTTCATGCCACCAAAGGCGTGACCTGCGAGCGATGCCACGGGCCAGGAAGCACCCATGCCTCCAACCCGTCGAAGGACAACATTTTGACCTTCCCGAAATCGACCAGCGCGGTCGTGTGCGCCCAGTGCCACGGCCCAACGGTTGACGAGTACAACCACTCAGCCCACACCGAATTGGTTACAGACGTGCCCGTAGAGGTGGCGTCCAATCCGGGAACCTACGGACGTAACTTGCGCTGCATCGTATGCCACAGCGGTCTGATGCGCGCCCAGTTCACCGAGCAGGGTGTCGACCCCGACACGATGACGGACGCTCAGTTCATCAAAGTTGCGAATGATACGCTGTCGCTAGTTCCCAATACTGCAAACTGCGTAACGTGCCATAACCCGCACAGCAAGACCGGCAAGGTGAACGCCGACGGAGAAGAAAAGCAACTTCGACACAAGACGTTCAACACCGACACTAGCCAGATTGGACCGGGGACGACTCCGAGTCAGTTCACGAACTTCGATCAAAGCTGTGCCGAGTGCCATAACGGTCGCGGTGCGAACCCGGCCGACTCTGCGCTGACCACGGGCACCGCTCGGCCAGGGATGCACAGCTCCAATCAGTTCAACATGCTGATGGGTGTCGGTGGCGTCGTCGGCGACGGTCCGGTCGATGGAACCACGGCCCACGCCACGGCTCCGGGACAGTGCTCGAAGTGCCACATGCCGGGCGGCAAGCACACGTTCATCGCGAACTACGACCTGAGTTGTTCGCCCTGTCACTCCACTGCCGACGCAACCGCGAAGGCCGAGTCGATCAAGAGCACGATTCTCAACAGCCTCGTGTCGCTGAGAAATCGAATGGCCACTTGGTCATCCACTACGTTCCCGGGTCAGCCCGGTAGTGACTTCCTCTGGGATTACACTACGCTTATTTCTGCCGAAGGCTTTACACCCCCGGCACAAAACTTGGTTCCGATTCAAGTTAAGCGGGCTCGATACAACTACTGGTTCATCATCAGATCCGGCGACTATGGAGTGCACAACGCCAACTACGCCAAGTACCTGCTGACGGTCGCGAATGCGAATCTCGACCAGATCAACGTACCGCACGTAGTCCACTCAAGCATGGCCGTCAAGGACATGTTCGCAGCCATCGAGAGAGAGCGCCAGAAGGTCAAGAGCCTTCCGGTTGACGGATCAGACAACTAGTCACGATCCGCCAAGAAATGGAGAGACCATGAACCCAGAAACCATCCCCAGCCTCGTCAAGCCTCCCACGTGGTCTCTCTTCGTGGGAGGCCTGGGGAGCTACCTTGTACTCGGGGCTACCGCCCTGTATGTACTCTCGGTGATCGCTTGGCTCTTCTTCCCAACCCGCGGCAAGCGGGTTGGGAGTTGGGCACTTACATTAGGCTCAGTCTCGTTACTGGGCTCTTTTATTGCGCTTGCCGTCCTCTTTATCGCCAATCGATTTGAGTACCAATACGTCGCCGGCCACGGCGACTCCAAGAATGCGATCCCCTACCGCATCGCCGGTATCTGGTCCGGACAGCAGGGAAGCTTCCTACTCTGGGGCGTGTGCTCCGCGATCTTCGTTCTTCTGGTGGCTCGACACACCGACATCTACCGTCGCTGGTTCAGCGTGGCTTGCGGCGTCTTCCTCGGCTGCATCGCCGCCATCCTCGCTTTTGAATCTCCGTTCCTTCTGAACACAATTCAGGGGCAACCGTTCGTTCCTCTGGATGGCGTCGGAATGGCGCCGTCGCTTCAGAACTACTGGGTCACGATCCATCCGCCCACCATCTTCATGGGGTTTGGCTCGTTAACCGTGCTGTTCGCGTTGTCGTTTGCGGCGCTGATCACCCGAGACTTCGAGAAGTGGGTTCCGATCATGCGCCCTTGGGCGATCGTTTCGATGTCCCTCGTCGGCGTCGGCCTCTGTATGGGAGGTTTCTGGGCCTACGAGACGCTCGGTTGGGGCGGGTTCTGGATGTGGGACCCGGTCGAGAACACGAGTTTCGTCCCGTGGTGCTTTACCGTTGCCCTAACTCATGGGCTTTTGGTCCAGGCGACGCGCAAGAAATGGCAGATCTCGAACATGCTGCTTGCCGGTCTGGCGTTCCTCACGTTCATGTACGGAACGTTCCTTACGCGGTCGGGTTTCCTGGCCGACGCGAGCGTGCACAGTTTTGCCGAGATGGATCGCTCCGCGCTCAAGCTATTGATCGGTTTGGTCGGGAGCGCCTTCGGGTTCTTCGGAATTGCCTGGGGTGTCAGGGTCTACCAGGAGCGAAGGGCGGCGAAGGCCGACGAGGGTCCGGGCGCGCTTAAGCGCGACAACCTGATGAAGCTCGGGATCATTTCGATCTCCGTGCTAGGTTTGGCCACCGCGGTCGGCATGAGTGTCCCGTTCTTCATGGCCCTGAGCGGCAAGCCTCCGAAGGTCGTCGAAGAGGGGCTGTATCACCAGGTGATTCCCTGGTTCTATGTGCCGATCATGTTGCTGCTGGCCGTCGCGCCGACGACGGCGTGGAAAGCGGCTTCGGTGAAGGAGTTCGCCGGCAAGGTCTACTCAATCTTGTGCGCCGCGATCGGCCTAACCGGCTTGACGGTCTTCATTGTCGCCGCAACCTCGGCCAATCGTGAGATCACCCTCAACCCGATCCTCAGCTTCTTCGGCCACAAGATGAATGGCCTTCCCTGGCTGCTCTTCCTTATCGGCCTGTCCTACTTCGCGATCGTCGGCAATGTGTGGCGAATGGGGCTCCTGTGGCGTGGTTCGAAGATCGCAATGATGCCTTACCTCACCCACATCGGCGTGAGCCTCCTTATGACGGGGCTGATCGTCTCGCGCGGATTTGAGCGCGTTGATCAGACGATGGTCATGGCGGATCGACCCGGTCAGGTTCTTGACTATGTGGTCAGCTTCAAAGGGATGACCTCGACGGTCGAGGATCGGGACAACCATGCCCGATTCGAGTTCGCCTTGGCCAGCCAGCCGGGCAAGAAGCTCTTCGAGGCGACCCCGGGGCTCTACAACGTTCACACCGAAGATGGCCAGACCAACGTGATGGTATGGCCGCACATCCAGAAGGGAATCTTCGAGGATGTCTATATTTCATTGCGACCGCCCCAGACGACCCCAATGGGCAAGGAGTTCACGCTCAAGCCGGGTGAACAGGTCAACCTCGCCGGGCGTACCTATAAGTACATCGGGCTCGATCGGCAGGGGCAGCCGGGGGCTCCCGGCACCAAGTTTGGGGCCAAGATTCAAGTGACCACGGACGGGAAGACAGAAGACTTCCTGCCACAACTCGAGATCGGACAACCAGGAACGGATCTCAAGCACCTTCCGGCTCAGATCGCACCCGATTTGGTGGTCGACATGAACGCGATGAATGTCGCGGACAAGTCGGTCACGCTCGACGTCGGGACCAGCGCTACGCTGTATCCCCTCGAAGTCTTCCACAAGCCGCTGACGATCCTCGTCTGGCTGGGAGCGGGGCTGATGGGCGTTGCGGGGTTCTTCGCGGCGTGGAACCGTCGCTCACGAAGACGCCTTGCACCGACTTCGGCGGCATCCGAGGAAGAGTCCGCCAGCACTCGGAAGCTCGCGAAAATCGCATAGGAGAAATCGAAATGAAACGACTATTAAGCGCAGTTGCACTACTAGGAGTCGCGGGCATGGTGTTCGCTCTCAGTACGTTCAACAAGACATTCAACGACAATTACAAGGTTAAGCCCGACTCCAAGCTCGGCAAGCTGGCCTGTATGGTCTGCCACACCGGTGCCCGTGGCGGCAAGCTGAACCCCTACGGCGTGGACGTCAAGGCGGCCATGAAGACGGCGAACGTACACAAGGTCACCACCGATGTCCTCAAGGCAGTCGAGGCTCTCGACTCCGACAAGGACGGCATGAAGAACGGCGAAGAGATCAAGAAGGATCGCAACCCTGGCGCTGCCGATTAGTAACCCAACGCTGACCCGACGGCCAAGTCGGGTCAGCCTCTCTGACCGATTTTCACGGAGGACTCATGACTCGCTATAACCTGATAGGAAGAATCGCTCTCGCAGTTGGCCTGGGCGTCGTCGCAACGACCGCCCTCGCAACCGGCGAGATCCGCGATACTTTCCTCAGCCACTACAAAATCAGTGAGTCCTCTCCGCTCGGCAAGGCCGGCTGTAATGTGTGCCACGTCTCGGACGCTGATCCGACGTTCAATCCCTTTGGAAAGGATGTAAAGGACGCACTCACCGCGGCGCACAAAGACGTGCCTGACGCAGCCCTTTTCGAATCAATCGAAGCCAAAGACTCCGACGGAGACGGAACGAGCAACAAAGACGAGATCGCGGCGAACACTCTTCCGGGAGATGCCAAGAGCGGAGCTAAAGCCGGAGCTCCTCCTCCCAAGGCACCTGAGAAGCCGCTGATCCCGAAGAACGGTTTTCACCCGGCAATCGTGCACTTCCCGATCGCCCTGTTCATTGCGGGACTCCTGCTCGACTTCCTCGGCATGGTCCGCAAAGACAAGACCCTCTTATATGCGGGTTGGTACAACATCATCTTCGCCGCCGTCACCTCCTTTGCGGGAGTGGCATCCGGCTTGCTGGCAATGACGCTGAAGAAGCTGACCTTCCAGGGTTTGATGATGAACCACATCCTTTACGCCGGCGGGGCCACGGTCGCGATGTGCATTCTCGTCGGGATGCGGGTTCACCGCCACGAAGAGATGAGCCGCCCGGCGCGCGTCGTCTACTACATCCTCGCGACAAGTGCCTTCCTGGCAATCTCATACGCTGGCCACCTTGGCGGCACACTGGTTTACGGAGAATAGAAAAATGAAACTTGGACTGATCATCACTTCGCTCGTCGTGTTGGGATCGGGCGCGGGTCTGACCGCGGTCTTCATCAACAGCGCGAGCCCATATCTGAAGATCAACGAACTGACTCCGACGAGTCATGACGTTCACGTGATCGGCCAACTCAAGCCGAATACACTTCAGCAGAGCACCTCGAAGGGGCTTACCGCGAGCTTCGAGCTCGTCGATGGCGCCGGGAATATCCCGGTCGACTACACGGGTCCCGCGCTCTCGAACTTGGCCGACGCCAAACAGGTTGTCGTCATTGGATCGATGGAGGGCGGCCGGTTCCACGCCGAGAAAATGCTCGTCAAGTGTCCGTCGAAGTACGAGACCAAGAACGCCAGCACCTAGGTCGGTTCCCGATCAGCAAATACTAAACCGGCGCGTTCTTGCAAAGTCGCAGGAGCGCGCCGTTTTGGTAGGTGCGGTTACTAGATTAAGGTGGGGCCGTTCCCGGGCGATACCGCGACCCTTGCCGTCGCATCGTCGTCGCCCGCCTCGATTGCCGTCTCGAACGTCCGCATGTACCGCTTGGCGATCCTGGGCCACTGAACGCTCTCGCCAAACTCCCCGGCCCGACGCTCCATGGCGCTGTGCTCCTGCGGATCGTAGAAGAGCCGCAGGCAGGCCCGTGCAATCGACAGGGGGTCTCGGAAAGGAACAAGAATCCCTCGATTGAACTGCAACATCTCTTGGGCGTGCCAGTAAGGAGTCGAGATCGTAGCCCGGCCCGAACCGACGGCGATCGCGAGGGTGCCGGACGTGACTTGCTCTTCCTTCAGGTACGGCGTGACGTAGATGTCGGCCGCTGAGAGGTACAGCATGAGGTCATCAAGGGTTACGTACTGGTCAACAAAGCGAACGTTGTTCTCAAGGTCGAGTTCCGCGATTCTGGCCAGCAAACGGTTTCGATAGGTCTCTCCCACCTGCTCCTTGACCTTGGGATGGGTTTGCCCGACGACGACGTAGAGCGTGTCCGGGAAAGCAGCGACGACCTCGGGTAGAGCTTCGACCACGTTTTCGAGCCCCTTATCGGAAGAGATCAGGCCGAATGTGAGGAGGACCCGACGGCCGACCAAGCCGAGCTTCTCCTTGCTGAGTCGCCGGTCCCCGTTCGGCATCGCAGGGATGCCATGCGGGATGAGTTCAATCTGTCCGCTCGGGATGCCATACACGGAGAGCAAGAGCTCTACCGCTTTCTGGCTCATGACGACCAGCTTCGTTGATCGTCGGGCGATTGCCATCAACACACGTCGTTCCTCGTCGTTCGGCTTTCGCAAAACGGTGTGTAGCGTCGTGATCACGGGCACCTTGATCGCGTCCAGCAGGTCGAGGATATTGTCCCCCGCCGATCCGCCAAAAATTCCGAATTCGTGCTGAAGGCAAACGAGATCAACGCCGCTCTCCTCGATATGCTTGGCTGCGGCGTGATAACTCTCAGGCAAATTGTCGCGCAACTCGAAATCAACTGACGATGGATAGTCGTACTGGTTGTCGCCATCGGAGATGGCAAGGGTCGTGACGCGAGTCAGGGGGTATTGAGCCTCCAACGCCCCCGCCAAGTCTGCAGTGAAAGTCGCAATCCCGCAATGGCGCGGGACATGGGTTCCAATGAAGGCGATGCTCTTGCCGACGAGATTCTGTGAAATATACATGCGCTTCCTGCTTTTCCTTTCTTTGTAGGGCCATACCCGCCTACTCGGGGCAATGACACTTTCGAACCGAGCCCGGGACGCCGGAAGTTGAAGAATTCAACCTGTCCTCAATGCTCGGGGCTGGTTATCCGACGAGGTCCCTTTCGGGCCGGTTCCCTCCGCCGTGTCTGTTGTTTTGGAGACGGAGGGATTCCGGACGGAGTCTAGGAGCGCACCAGCCAGTCCAGCAACTCCTTGATGCTGGCCTGGGCGAGGCCAATCGACGTGTCGGCACAGCCGTAGTACATCAACAATGTGTCCCCATCCGGTTCGGTGATCGTGCCGCACGGGAAGACCACATTTCCTACGTCGCCGAAGACCTCATACGGACGTTCTGGCCCGAAAATCCATGTCGCCCCTCGACGAATGCAGATGTGCGGCCGCTCAAGGTCCATGAGGGCGATGCCAAGGCGATAGATCGCACCGGAGGCAGTGGTGCGGACTCCGTGGTAAATCATCAGCCATCCTTCGGCCGTTTCGATTGGAGGCGGGCCTAATCCAATCTTCCAGGCATCCCACCATGAGCCCTCCCGGGCTTCGAGGATCATACGATGCTCGCCCCAGTGCTTGAGGTCGGGAGAATACGAGAGCCAAATGTGGCCGCCTTGCCGTGTCTGGGGGCGGTGAAGCATCAGCCACTTGCCGTCGAACTTACGCGGAAAGAGAGCAGCATCCTTGTCGTCGGGAGGCATCACGACGCCGAGGCGCTCGAATTGCCGGAAGTCGCTAGTTAGAGCGATGGAAACGCCGGGGCCCCCATAGGAGAAGGAGGTGTAGGCGACCGCGAATCGATCAAGTTCGGGGATGTAGGTAATCCGCGGATCTTCCACGCCCCAGACTTCCTCAGGGAAGAGGGAAGGTTCGGGTTCGAAGGTGGGGGAGGTGTCCACTTTCCAGTCGGTCACTCCGTCTTTAGATTGCGCTAAACAGAGGTGGGAGTGTCCGCGGAAGTCCTCCACTCGACAGAGCAACAGGTACATGCCCTCTTTGTCGCGCACGGCGGCGGCATTGAAGATGGTATGAGCTCGATAGGGCCAATCCTGGGCGGTGAGAACGGGACCGTCTCCGACGCGAATAAAGAGTTGTTCGTATTCCTGGTTCATAGCACTCGCAAGTTGGGAACTGAGGCAGTTCGGGCAAGACCACGCAACTCTTGAATGGAGAGCGCGGCCGAGAGGTAGGCAAGGGTGGATTCGGCCCCCTGGTTCTGGTTGGGGCGATCCGGATGGAGGCCGTCGCGGCATCCACCACTTCGGCGGTCGTAGAGCGGCAGGTTGAGGTCGTTCTCGCCGAGGAACCACGCAAAGGCCAGCTCGGCGACCTGCATCCAGTAAGGGTCCTCGGTTAGGCGATGCGCGCGCGCGGCGGCCAAGATCGCCGTATCCACCTCAATGGGCTGTTGATCGAAGCGAGCCCGCGTCTGGCCACGCGGATAGAAGCCGTTCGAACCGATGGGCACGAAGTGGGAATCCAGCGTCTGGACGTCGCAGAGCCACTTTAGGGATGCCAAATAGGTCTGGACGGTTTCAACATCTCCGGCCAGTTGAGCACCTACGATCGCCCCTTCAACGAGGGACGCGTTACCGTATGTGAGGTAATTCTCGAACCAGGGCCAGTCTTCCGTAGCGGCACTTCGGAAACAGAGGGCGAGTTTCTGGTTCAGGTTCTCCACCAACTTCATCGTCTCTAAATCAAGCGGCTCGACGGTTGCGTAGGCACCGAGCCCCAAAAGGGTAGAGGACCAGGCTCGCGGACTGAGGAGATCGACCGAGTGGGGAAGCGCTTGATCCCAAAGGTCGAAGGCGAGGGAATGTAATTCGGCGAAGTCCTCGGTGGCCATCACCGTGGCCAGTGCATAGAGGGTGCGGCCGTGGCAGTCGTCGGAGCCGACCTCTTCCATCCACCGGCGATCGAATCCCATGAAGTTCGCAAAGCCGCGCTTGGCGGGTCGGAATGCATGGACGATGAAGGCGAGGTAACGCTCACCGAGACTTCTTCGAAGCCGGGAATCCGAGTTGGAGAGTCGCGCCACCAGTTGAAGCGCGCGGGCGTTGTCATCCGTCGCGTACCCATCTTCACGCCGAGGCAAGGAGTGAAAGGCATGCTGAATGATCCCAACCTCGTCGGTGAGCCGCAAGACGTGCTCCAGCGCAATGGTCGGCAACTCTACTTTTGCCTTTGTCATTTCTTGATCCCGGGTGTTGGATGCCTTGGACAGGGGAAAGTTCCAACCCTCGATGAGTAAGCGAAAAAGCCACGCGCAAGATGGGAAGCGAAGTTGCATGGCTGTCGGCCCCCCATCAGCGTCTACCCTTTGTCTCCTCACCCAGAGAGGCCCAAGGTCCCGCCACCGGATGGGGCCGGGTACAATGGAGGAGCCGACCATGATGGTTGGCTGATAGAGATGGCGTGCCGCGATTGCACGCTGTAGCCGCCTCGAAGCCGAGGACACCGACCCTGAAAAGGAGGTGCCTAATGGGCATTATTGCAAGACTCGAGGCCTTGATGGCGAGCGTACTCGCTCCCATCGTGCCGAACTGGATCGACGAGAGCCCCAGAGAAGTCGGCGACGAAACGTCCGCTCACTGGTAAGCGTTCACTGAAAACGGACGGCAAGGATGCCGTCCGTTTCTATTTGTCGGTGTCGCCCTTATCGAGCGCGACAACGAGGATGTCGATCGCACGAAGCTGTTTGACCAGCTCGTTGATGACGGAGCCCTTAACGATCTCGCCCACGCGCGACCGGCTGGAGTGGCCGATGACAAGGAGGGTCACGTTGTTTTCCTTGGCGTAGCGCACGATCTCATCCGTTGCGGTTCCACGGAGGGTTACCGTCGGAATTCCGAGTCGCTCGGCGAGGGTGAAGTCGTCGCGGATCATCTTGCGGGTCTGCTCGCCGGAGGGCTTGTCCTCGACGAAAACTACAACGGCATCGGCATGGACGCGCTGGGCCTGGCGCCAGCCCTTGCGCACGAGACGAAGGGAAGCGCGGGTCGGGCTGATGCAGATCATCACCTTGTCCCGAGTCGCCCAGGGTTTTTCGATCTTGGCACCCTTTCGGAATTCCTCGACGTCCCGGTCGATACGACCGGCAACCTCTCTTAAAGTGATTTCGCGCAGTGCGCTGAGGATGCCTTCGGTGTACCACTCAGGCAGGCCAGCGGTCATGAGGACGTCGCCGCGATCGATGCGGTTCAGCAGGGCGCGAGGGGTGAGGTCGACCATCTCGACCTCTTCAGCCTCGCGGAAGACGCGATCCGGGATCGTCTCTTCCACGCTTACGCCGGTAATGTCCTTCACCGCGTCGTGCAAGCTCTCGAGGTGGCGGACGTCTAGGGTCGAAATGATACTGACCCCGGCATCGAGCAGTCGGTCGACTTCGGCCCAGCGGGCGCGTTGGCCATCGGAGGCTTGGAGTCGATCTACCAGGACGAAATCGGGCTTGCGGGCAATGATCGCCTCAACATTCATCGCAGCAAAGCCGTTGACGTCCAGCGTCGGGATGATCTCGATCCCGGCGGCTTGGTCCTCGATCGGCTTGCGACCGCGCATTTCGATAAAGCCAATAACGATGTCCTGGCCTCGGCCGAGTCGTCGATGGGCTTCGTCGAGCATGGCAAAGGTCTTGCCAACGCCGGGCGCATAGCCGAGGAAAATTTTATGCTTGCCGCGCTCGCGGGCAGCGTCGCCGGACGGCGACTGTGAAGAGGGGGTTTTATCGGGCATGTTCTTCAGTCAGTTCGACGGTCAGCATGGCGTCTAGCCACCGCTGAAGGCCGCTTGATAAGTCTTCGATGCGAAGCAGGTGTCCTTCGGGAAGGGTCGCGTTCTGCCAAAGAGAGTTCGCCAGTGCCTCTTCGCACATGGCTTGCCAGAATCGCTCCCCGCCCGGCACCTCCTCGGTGTCGGTATACGCTTTGACCAGCTCCATCACGTAGCAGGGAAGCACGACGGTGCAGACTTCGGAGTCGCCGTTCGCCTGATTGACACGGAATCGGCAGGTGACACTTTCTTCTTCGTCGGAGTGGTGGTGGCCCGAATCGTCGATCTCGAAGGAGAAGCCGTTGATCGTGGTGCGCGTGAATTCGCGGCAAACCATCCCGATGGGCACGGCGGACATGCGCTGGACTGGTCGTTCGATCGCCGATTTCACCGCTTGACGTAGGGTGTCCGCGGTAAAGGGCTTGCGAAGGAAGTCAGACGCACCGGCCTGAATCGCTTCAAGCGCGAGATCAATGGTGCCAAAGGCGGTGATCAGAATGAGCCGCGTCTGGGGGTTGCGTCGGTAAATTTCCTTCTGGACGTCGATGCCGGCCATGCCGGGCATACGCTGATCCAGCAGGACGAGATCGAACTTCTCACCGGTACCGAACTTGTCGAGACCCTCCTGGCCATCGCCAGCGGTTTCGACTTCGTACCCCGCATGTTGCAGGGTGAGCCGGATCATCATCCGGATATTGGTTTCGTCGTCGACGACTAGTATTCGACTACTCAAACTGCCTCTTCTCCACGGGTGGCTCTGCGTTCCACCGGAAGGGCGAAGAAGAAAGTTGATCCGTGACCAACTTCGCTCTCCGCCCTCAACCGTCCGCTGTGCGCCTCGACGATCGATTGACTGATCGCAAGGCCGAGTCCGGCGCCTCCTCCTGTCGCTCCCGGCACTTGAACGAATCGTTCAAAAATCCGAGACAGGTATTGGGAGGGGATGCCTTCGCCCGTGTCTTTCACTTCGAATCGTACTTGATCGGCGTCCGTGGTTGCGCGGACGACCACGCTCCCGCCCGTTGGTGTGTGCCGAATCGCATTATTTGCAAGGTTGGTGAGCACCCGCACGATCTGACTCCGATCCGCCCTCACTTGACTCAGTTCGGCGTCAAATTGGGTCTCAATGCTCACGCCTTTCTTGGCCGCTGCGGCCTTCACCCCGGAAACTGTCATCTTCACTAGGTCCCCCGGGGCGACCAGCTCGAATCGTGGCGGCGAGCTGCCCGCCTCGAGACGCGTAAGGTCGAGCAACTCGCGCATTAGCTTTTCGAGACGCTCAAGATCGCTGATCTGGGCATCGACAATTTGGTGCTGCTCGGGAGTCATCGGGCCGGCCGCCTCTTCCTTCATTAACTGCGCGGAGAGGAGCAGGGAAGTCACCGGCGTGCGAAGCTCGTGGGAGGCGACGCCGATGAACTCGTTTTTGAGACGGTCCAATTCGCGAATGTGGGTGATGTCTTCGAGGACAGCGACCGAGCCTAGCAGGACCCCGTCTGCGTCCTTCATGGGCGTCGCCCGCAGGCGGTAGGTTCGTTCGGTTCCTTCGACCTGGAGCGGGACAAGGGCGGTGTCGTCTTCGGATGCCGAGACGTAGTCGTCGCGGATGGCGCGCTCGATCGCACTGATGATTCGACGGTCGCCGATATGGCTCACCACAGGTGCGCGTGGGGTCGCGGGAGCGGGGCCGAAGAGACCTTCTGCGGCACGATTCAGGTGGATGATTCTGCCCTTTGCATCGCTGACAATGACCGGATCGTAGAGGCTAGCTAACGCGGCGTCCGAGATTGCCTCGGCCCTTTGAAGACGGCGTTCCTCTTTGAGTCGCGCCTCAAGCAGGCGTTCGGCCATGGTGTTGAAACTTTGAGCAAGGGCGCCGATCTCGTCCTTTCGACGAGCTTGAATGCGCTCGTGGAGATTGCCCTGGCCGATGCGTTCGGCCCGCTCGGCGAGCTCGGTCAGCGGGGTGAGAACGACACGGACCATGCGAAGGGTGAGGGCTACGGCCAGGACAAGGGCACCGAGGGTCACCGCGAGGCTCCACGGCCTTGCTTTGCGCACCATCGCATTGACGTTGTCGCTTTCCCTCTGGATAGAGGCCTCGTTGTCAGCAAAGAACGCTCCGGCGACCTGGTCCATGTGCTTCAGAGATGATTCCAGGCGCTGGGAGTAGAAGGCAAGCCGTTGCGCGCTAGTCCCGGTGTCGGTAGCGAAGAATCCGTCGACGATTTTCCCGTACGAATCCGCCTTGGCATGGAGTTCGTCGAGGACCGCGAACTGCTGGGGGGTGCTAGCCGCAGCCCTGGCCGCAAGAAAGGTCCTTTCAAACTGCTGCCAGTTCTTCTCGTGTTGCTGTCGAGCCTGAGCCGGAGAGTCCATCAGCAGGTCTCCCATGGTTTGCTTCTCCTTCTCAACCGCATCATGCATGCCTTGGGCAGCGAACACGGACTGGAGGTTTTCTTGGAGAATTCGGTCAAGCGAACGAGACAGACCGAAGAAGCTTGTCAAACCCGCGCTCATCACCAAGCCGAGCAGGATGACGAGGAGGAGGTGACTGAGGAGAAGCTGAACCCGCAGGCTCAGCATGCGGCTAAGAGTCGATCGGCCTTTCAAGAATGTAGACCTCGACCTGATCGCCGGTCCGGGTGTCGATATCGAAAAAGCTGCGCGCGATGGGGACCCCGCAGACGGCGCTTACTAGCCGTTCCGACGAGCGACGCGTGAGGGCCCTGAGGTCGCGGCGCGCGCTTTGAATCAGCTTCTTTCCCTCGCTGGTGCTGGCCAATTCCTGCTCGCTGGGCGTGTAGACGCCGGAGCTTCGTACGATGACCATGTCATCCACGAAGTGGACGTCCAGCTCCCGAGGGGCAACCCCTTGCTCCTCGTGATGGAACCGTCGCAGCGCGGCGGCGACCGCATCGGTTTGCGAGGCCATTGAATCTGCTCCCACGATCTCTATCAGGATACTCCGGTTTGGCCGTTAGGTTTGCAGAGGCGTTGAGCGTTGGGCGTTGGGACGGAGGGAGGTGCGGGTCAGAGGAGACGTTTGGTGGCAGAGGCATAGAAGGTGGGAAATGGGATGGAGGGCAGGATATTGGTGATGGGTCCAGCATTCTCAACGTTCGGCCCAACACCCAACACCTAGCACTTTTGCTCTGCTCAGCCCCAACGCCCAACGCCTTACGCCCAATGCCCCCAGCCCCCGCGCTTGCCTCTCCCCCTTCTGCGCCACAATAGAAGCATGAAATTGTGGGCGGTTACCTTGCCGGCGGGCCTCGCTTTGATTTGCGGGGCGGGATTGATGATGCTGAAAGCCGAGGATGATAAGGCT
Source organism: Fimbriimonadales bacterium (assembly GCA_038216655.1). Lineage (GTDB taxonomy): Bacteria > Armatimonadota > Fimbriimonadia > Fimbriimonadales > Fimbriimonadaceae > JAFDWR01. The sequence goes on along the minus strand of JBBQPZ010000009.1, from coordinate 1,028 downwards.
GCGCAGGAGAACGCGCCGCTGGGCAACATCAAGTTCGACACGAACCAGCCTAAGCACCCCGTTACGCCCGACATGGAAAAGGAGACGGCGCTGAGCACGCTCAAGCCAGCACCTCGATTCGACGCCGTCGATGGTCGGGATGTCTCGCACACGATTGGGGTTTCGGACAAGCCCCAGCTCCTTCTCTTCATCGTCAAGGGCTGCCCTTGTAGCGTAGATGCCCAGCCGATCATGAGCAAGCTCTCCAAGCACTTTGGCGACGCGGTAGAGTTCTACGGCATCACCAACGGCGACAAGGCGGAGGCTCGCGACTTTGGCGTACGTTACAGCGTGCCGTTTCCCGTGATCCCGGATCATGAGAAAGCGATCATCAAAGCTTATCAAGCGAAACACTCGGTGTACTCGGCGCTGATCGCCCACGGAAAGATCATCAAGATGTGGCCGGGCTATTCGGTCGACATGCTGGCCGAGATCAACGCGACGATCGCGAAGACCTCGGGAGTGCCGGTGAAGCCGTTTGACCCCGAATACGCGCCGAAGGAAAAAACCTCCGGCTGCGCCTTCTGAGATTGGTCAAGGGTATAGTTTCTGTTCGGCGCGCCCTGGTAGCTCAGTGGATAGAGCACCAGTCTTGACCGTAACCGGAGTGCCTCGGGGGAAACCTCGGGTGCAGAACCTCTCAAATTCGGAGAACCCTCGCAAGTGGGAACGCCGAGCGAAGCCCGAAAGGGAACGTGTAGAGACTCGACGGGAGGGGCCTAAACCTGAGGAGGCATGGCCAAGACAGAGTCCAGACCACGAACCGCGTTTGCGGGCGGGGAAACCCGAAGTGGGAAGCGGAACTGGGTGTCGGGGGTTCGAGTCCCTTCCAGGGCGCCATCTTCCACGTGTCCATACCGGACACATGGGTTACAGATTGTTCCGGACACATAGGTTACACCTTGATGGCTCCGAAGGGGTTTTGCAGGGGTTGTAGGGTCTTTTCTTCTAGGTCGATGTAGCCTAGGTCGTAGTCCATGAACGACACG
>JBBQPZ010000008.1:0-165818 GCA_038216655.1 Fimbriimonadales bacterium | reverse complement strand
AACGAGCCACAAAACGCAAACGCTCTTCCATCACCGAACACTCCTTCCAGGGCACAACTTCTCTCCCTTGACCCCCGAGGGCCAGAGATGAGGTGTAACCCATGTGTCCGGAACGATCTGTTACCTATCTGTCAGAACGCTCACCCTTTTGATGGTTCCGTGTCCGCATGGAAATCGGCTGGCTTGACACCTGCATTCGCGTCGCGGACGTGACCCGATCCAGAGCCTCTTATGAAGGTCTGGGGTTCCGCCGGGTCGAAGGAGACGACGCCGAAGGTTGGGCGGTCCTGGTCTCTGGCGAATCCCGAATCGGACGGCTCGAGCCGATGATGATCAAGTCCGCGGCGCCGCTCAGGAGGCACTCCGGACAATGTTGCATTAGAGAGGGTTGGCCCTACCACAATCGTGGGAGGAATCACGCCGCACGGGTAAGTTGGGCCATGCGTTCGGAAATCGCCCGCGTCCGCCTGGTTTTCCTCTTCGTGATGCTTGTGCTCATCGGCGGAGGTACGGCTCTTGCTCAGGCAGGGGACTCGCCTCAAGCGACTCTCGTCGCCCCCGGCGTTTGGCGACTCCGATTCGGGAGCCCGGAGAAGCGGACGCCGATCTCGTACCGCTCGGCCCCGTCCGCAAACGAGGCGATGGCGAAGATCGCCACTCCTGGCCCGATGCCGGTTTCTCCGGCTGACATTACGTTCCGGCGATCAACCCGCGGGTGCTCGGTCGAGCTGCCGATGTCCAGCGGCGAGAAGTTCTACGGCCTTGGTCTGAACAACGTGGTTTGGGAGCTCTCGAACCGCCGTGCGTGGGTGGCTCCTTCCGATAATCCGGAGAGCCCGCTGAACGAATCGCACGCGCCCGAGCCATTCTATGTCTCGACCCACGGATACGGCGTCTACGTCGACACCGCCCGCTATGCGCGGTTCTACTTCGGCAACGCGGTGACCAAGGGAGGCTCGAAAGGGAGCGTCCTCGCCGAGATCCCGACCGCGCAGGGGGTCGACGTCTACATCGTCGCCGGCCCCACCGCGCTCGACGCGGTTAGCCGCTACAACCTCTTCTCCGGCGGCGGCGCGATGCCTCCCCTCTGGGGTCTAGGGATCGCCTACCGCTGCTTCAAGGACTTCTCGGCGAGCGAGGCGATTGCGCTGGCCGACTCGTTCCGCAAAGACGATATCCCGTGCGACATGTTTGGCCTCGAGCCCGGCTGGCAAACCCACACCTATTCCTGTTCGTTCCTTTGGAACAAGCAACGCTTCCCGGACCCGGACGCGTTCATCAACCGAATGCACGACCTGGGTTTCCGGCTCAGTTTCTGGGAGCACCCCTTCACCCATCCCACCTCCCCGATCTACAAACCGCTCATCCCGTATTCGGGGAACTTCCAGGTCTGGGGCGGGCTCGTGCCCGACTTCGCTACGCCGCAAGGGCGCAAGATCTTCCTTGGCCAACAGATCGAATCCTTGTTCTCCAAAGGGGTCGATTCCCTGAAAATCGACGAGGTCGACAATCAGCCGTTCTCAGACCGACCATGGTCGTTCCCGGAGTCGAGCACGTTCCCCTCGGGATTGGATGGCGAGCAAATGCATTCGCTGTTTGGGACGCTCGCGCAGCAGACCATGCTGGGGCCATTCCGCCAGAAGAACCTTCGCACCTGGGGCCTCGTCCGTGAGTCCCACGCCCTCGCCGCTCCGCTTCCGTACACGATCTACTCCGACACCTACGATCACAAGAACTATGTTCGGGGGTTGGTAAAGAGCGGGTTCGGCGGGCATATGTGGGTTCCCGAGGTGCGCGACAGTGACTCCGTCGAGGATCTCGTTCGACGCACGCAGTCGGTGATCTTCTCACCGTACGCGATGATCAACTGCTGGTACATGAAGCTGCCGCCCTGGCTGCAAATCAACGCTGAAAAGGGGAACGCGGGTGTGCTCATGCCCGAGCATGTGGAGGCAACCACCCTGGTCCGCGATCTCTTTAAGCTCCGGATGAGCCTGGTGCCTTATCTCTACTCGGCCTTCAATGAATACCATCTTCGGGGCACACCGCCGATCCGGGCGCTGCTGCTTGACTATCCCAACGACGCGCCGTCGCGGGACATCGATGACCAGTTCATGTTCGGCCCCTCTCTGATGGTCGCGCCGATGTTCACCGGACAGGCGAAGAGGTCGGTCTACTTCCCGCCCGGCGAATGGTTCGACTTCTTCACCGGCGAGAAGATTCAGGGGGGCCGCAAGGTCGAGATCGCCAAGCCGCTAAGCCAGATGCCGCTGTACGTGAAGAGCGGCAGTCTCCTGCCGCTCGCCAACCCGGTCGCTCACGTCGGACCGAGCACGTCGTTCGAGGTGACGGTGCGAGTCTACGGGGCAAAGCCCGCCCCCTTTGCGCTCTACGAGGATGACGGCGAGACCTTCGACTACGAGAAAGACGTCCAGAACCGGATCACGCTGAGTTGGGACGGCTCAAAGGGAACGAGTACCCATGAGGGTGCCTATTCCGGAAAGCCCCGCTATCGCGTCGTTTCCTGGCAGCCAGCGGCGGCAAGGCTGATTCGAGACTAAAGGCTTCCCACGCATTCAGGCTTTCTGAGCGAGTTGCAGGGTAACGGGTCCTCCGTTCGAGATGACCTGCCAACCGTTGGCGGTTAGACGGGCGGTACCTCCGCGGATGCCGACCGAGTAGTCGAGGTCGGCGAAGTGATAAGAGGCTTTCTGGGGCTCTACGGCGCGTAGTGCGGCTTTGGCGGGGTCCCACTCGAACGACAGAGTGACTTCGGCCTTCGAGGCGACCGCGAACTCGATCCCCTTATCACGGAATGTCACCGTCGTCAGTCCGGCCTTCGCCAGTGAGAGCTCGATCACGAGGCGGTCGTTCTCCTCACGCACAACCGGCGGCTTCTCGATCTGGAGCCGCTCGCCATCGAGCACGAAGAACATCCCGGTTAGCGCCCCCTTCTCTTTCGAGCGCCAGTGGTAGCCATCCAAAACCGGGGGCATCTTTTGCTCGACGTCGTTCAACCGCGTTGCCTTCTCAAGGAACGGCTGGGGATGCACGTCGCTGTATACCGTCAGGTCGCGCATGAACGGTACGTCGCCACGGAAGTGGAGGTTCGCGCGGTAGAACCGGCTCTGGTACCAGATCGAAGTCTCCACTGGGTCGATGTTGCCGAAGGAGTCTTTGAGCTGAACCTGGGCCTGGACGGGAGTGGTCTTGAAGCTGCGCTTGAAGCGCCGTCCGGAGTCGCCCATAGTCTCGATATGGACCTTCCCCGCACCCCGAAGCGCGGCCAGGGCAACCATCTGCGGCCCGTATCCCTGCTCCTGATCGGGCCAGGGGAAGCTGTTTTCCTGCCCGATCTGGGCGTAAGCGAACTGTCCGGTCGGAGCATCCACGATCATGTTCAGGAATTCTTTGACAAAGACGGACGACCGACCCGAGGTCCAAACCGGCTCCATCGTATCCGGCTCGCTGATCGTCTTACCGCCGGGAACCTTGTATTGCCGGTCGTAGTAGTAGACCGGGTCTTGCCCGAGCATCCGGAAGACCGGGCTCGCAATCTGGTTCTTCACGTCTAGCGCCGGGCTCCAGCAGTTCGTCTTGCTCGGGTAGTAGCCGGCGATCGGGGCACCCCAGATGGTGAAACCGTCGGTCGCAATTTGGTCCCGGCACACCGCGAACGCGTCGACCTTGTACTTGTCAACCAGATGCGCGAGGGTGATCGAGTCGAGATTCCAACTTGCCACCGACTTGGGATAATTGCCCCAGGTCTCTTTGAATTGCCGCATCGCAGTGTCGGCGAGCTTGATTCGCTCCTCCGGCGTGTAGCCGATCGTGAACGCGACGGGAGGGAGGTGATCCCACTCGTAGCCCGGCCGTCCACGCCACTCCACGCCCGCCGCCTTGCAGTGCATTTCGTTCATCTCGAACCAGAAGCCGACCTCGTGGTTCGGTGTCATGTGCTCTTTCAGGTACTGCACGAACGGCCCGGAGACCAAGGCATCGAACTGCAGCAGCCAGGTCGCGGGGAGCTTGTGGGCCAGGATCAGCTCCATCTGCTTCTGAACCGGCAGCAACAGGTCGGTCTGGAACCGAGGCTCCACGCCGCGGATGAAGTTGACGATGTTGATGCAGCGCATGGCTTTCTTGCCCGCTGAGAATTCGGAAGGTACGAACGCACTCGCAAAGGGCGCGGCTCCAAGGGCAAGGCAGGTGGAACCGGTGGCGGCGAGGAAGTCTCGGCGTGAAATCACCCTCTGATTAAACCTGGCTGTGGCTTTATCTCGGGGTGATGATGACGCGTACTGGAAGGGAGAACCCATCAGCATCACCTAGCTTGAGGGCCCGCTACGCGCCGAGCGCGTCAAGTGATGAGAACTCGGCGTCGCTCAACGTAAGCGTCGCGGCCTCGGTGTTCTCGATCAGGTGCGCGATAGAGGACGTGCCGGGGATCGGTAGCATCACCGGCGACCGCTTGAGCAGCCAAGCCAGCGCAAGCTGCGCGGGGGTCGCGCCGTGCTCCTTGGCCAGATTGTCGAGGATCCCGCCCGGGCGGGCCAGTTCGCCGTTCGACACCGGGAACCAGGGAATGAATCCGATCCCTTCCTTCTCGCAATAGTCCAGCACGCTCTCAGATTTGCGGTTCGACAAGTTGAACAGGTTCTGGACCGACACCACTTCGATGATCTTTCGGCTCGCCTCGATCTCTTCGACCGTTACCTCCGAGAGACCGAAGTGGCGAATCTTGCCCTCCTCCTGCATCAGCTTTAGCTCTCCGAGCTGATCCTCACGGGGAACCTTGGCGTCGATTCGGTGGAGCTGATAGAGGTCGATCGTATCGAGCTTGAGGCGGCGCAGGCTCAGTTCGACGCACTGGCGGAGATACTCCGGTCGGCCCACGGGATCCCACTTGTCAGGACCCGAGCGGGTGAGCCCGCCCTTCGTCGCGACGACCAGTCCCGCTGGATAGGGGTGCAGTGCCTCGGCGATCAGGAGTTCGGAGGTCTCCGGGCCGTAGGAGTCGGCGGTGTCGATAAAGTTGATCCCAAGGTCGATGACCTTGCGGAGAACCGCCTTGGCGTTGGCGGGATCCTTCGGGTCGCCCCAGATTCCGGGGCCGGTGATGCGCATCGCGCCGAATCCGAGGCGGTGGACGGGAAGGTCGCCTCCGATCTTGAAGGTGCCGGAACTAGAAGCGGGTGCGGAAATCGTTGACATCGACTTAGCCTACGATTTGACGAGAGGGAGGGACAGCAAGTCAGAAGCGAAACAACCCCATTTGGATCGGCACTCGTGTAACCTTGCCTCCATGCGTGCGCCGCTTCTTCCGATTCTCTTGGCACTGACGACAATCGGTCAGGCCGGCCATCGCCAGGAGCCGAATCCGGCGACCGTTCCGGTTCCCCAACCGGGCTGGGAGAAGCGCCACGCGGAGAAGGTGGCCCTCGCCGCCAAAGAGAAGTTCGATCTGATCATGATCGGAGACTCGATCACCCACAACTTCGAGAAGTCCGAGTATCAGCCAGTGTGGCTTCAGTTCTATGCCCCGCGCCACGCCCTGAACCTCGGCTACAGTGGCGGCCGCACAGAGAACACGCTCTGGAACCTGCAGAATGGCGAGATCGCCGGGCAGTCGCCCAAGGTCGTGACGCTGATGATCGGCACCAACAACGCCGACGAGCACAACTTTCCGACCCACCACACCCCCGTGCAGATCGCGGGCGGAATCGAGGCGATCGTCAAGCTTCTCCGCGAGAAGCTCCCGAATACCAAGATTCTTCTCCTCGCCACCTTCCCCTACGGAGACGTGCCCGCCCAGAACAGCCGTGGCCAGGTCATTGCCCGCTCAAACGATCTGATCAAACACCTCGCCGACCGTAAGCACGTCTTCTACCTCGACATCTCGAAGGTCTTCCTATACCCCGACGGCTCAATGAACAAGGCGATGATGCCGGACGTCTTGCACCCAAACCCCGCTGGCGCCCTGGTTTGGGCGAAGGCGATGGAGCCATTGCTCAGCAAGCTTATGCGTGACAAGTCCCGCGCCGTTCACCCTTGAGGTAACGGGAGAGTTGGGTGAGGTGCCCCAGCCCCTTATTGCGGGTTTCGGCGCAGCATAGAGGCAGATACTGGGCACCAACCTCAACCCAGCTCACCGTCGCGGGTTCAAACGGATACGGTCAAGCCGTTTTGACATGGCACTTAATATCGATGATGCCGCAAGATTGCATGTCTTAAAATTCGATGACACGAATCACTGGACTTTCCGACTCAAGGTTGACCATGTGAAAATGACTCTGCCGCGAGAATTCGCTTCCTTCAACGCTACCTGAGACAAAGCCTTGAATTGAATTGAATTGAATTGGGATGACCACTATCCAACCATTACCAACCCAGGGTCCTCTTCTAAACGCCAAGGAGATCGGTGCGCGTTACGCCATGAAAAATCTGATGCTGATCGAGGACAACTCCGACGACGAGATGCTCACCTTACGAGGAATTAGGAAGTCGGAGGTGCCTTGCTACGTAGAAGTCATCCGGCATGGTGCTGAAGCCATCGCACGCCTGATCGCTCCCGAAGGACCGATTCCCGCCCTCATCGTTCTCGACTTCCACCTCCCGGGCTACAACGGCCTGGAGATCCTGCGCGCCCTCAGAAACCAGCTCCGCACGCGGTACGTCCCCATCGTCATCCTGAGTGGCCAAGGTTCAGATACCGAAGTTGCGGAGTGCCTCGAAGGAGGCGCCAACAGTTGCGTCCGAAAGCCGGTTGATTCGAACATATACGTCGAACATGTGTCGATGATCGTGAGCTACTGGCTGACCGTCGACAACGCGCCGAATGACCGGGCTCTATCCCCGCCGCTCACACCAGGCATCCAATGACCCAAAAAGAAGCTAACGTTCTTGCCACCCAGTTGCTTGGCAGCTACGGTGCCAAACCATTCGAGATATCGATGCCCGATGAGGCGGGTTACGAGATGATGCGAACCACGTTCGCGAGCCTAGGCAGGGAGACCGGCCCAGATGGAGAATTCTTCATCGTCAAGGTATTTGCCTTAGCGGGCGCTCCAACGACCCACCCATAGCTGGATTTTCAAAGTCCGGAACAACTTGGTCACCAGGGGGTCCTACAGGTGGGTCCCCGACCAAGTTGTAGCGATCGTATTAAGCGCGCGGACCCACGGGGGAACCGCTATGCAATCCAAACTTTCGGGCCAGCACCACCAGACTTACCAGTCCATTTTCCGACATCCAATCTCTCACAACATCGAATGGCGAGCTCTGCTTGCGATGTTCAATGAACTCGGCGACGTCGTCGAGGAATCCAACGGCAAGTTCAAATTTACGCGCAACGGACAGACGATCACCCTCCACCCACAAGGCAAGGAGATCGAAATCGAGGAGGTCATGCACATCCGCCACTTCCTGGACGGATCTGCCAAGCCATCGCCTGAAGCCTCCAATCCGCCGCAAGACCTGATTGTCGTGATTGATCATGCCGGTGCTCGAATCTATCGCCATGGCGCGGAGGACAAGCAACCGATTCATATTGAGCCGATCGACCCCAGCGGCCACGATCAGCAGGTTCATAACTCGATGGGTCGCTCGGGCAAGAGCGAAGGCCCGTACCGAACACAGTTCTATGAGAACGTAATCTCGAAGCTGGAAGGTGCCGACCGAATACTCATGGTCGGAGACGGTCATGGCTCAAGCAGCGAGATCGAACATCTCGTCGAACTGATGAAGGAGCGCCATCCCGATTTGATCAAGAAGATCATCGGCGAAGAAACAATGGACCTCTCCCATACAACCGAGCCAGAGATTCACGCCAAGGCGTTGGAAGTGTTCACACGTCCGCTGATTCCGGCGTAGCATCTGGCCCCTGAATCTGACGGGGGTCGTCGCCGTTGGCGTACCCTCGTCAGCTTGCGGCTGGTTCTCGGACGCTGTTTAGAATGCTGACGCACCCGATGACGCTGTTCTCTTCGCCTTCATCTCGAAGGGGCAAGACGCGAAGCGTCAGACTCTTGAACTCGCCAGCGAGTTGCTGAACGCTCTCATTGCCGGCGAGGGCACGGAGGTGAGCCGCGATCGCCGGGTGAGTCGGATCGGTGGTCTTGAAAATCTCCTGAACGGTCTTACCAATCTCCCAGAGCACACCAAAGTGGGTGGCCGGGAATTCGCCATTGGCAATGATGCGGATGCGCAGATCGCGATCGGTCGCCCAGACGGTGGACTGGATCTGATCCATCGCCAGGCTCAAGAGGGCGATCGCGGCACGTAGATCGAGAAGGTCCTTCTCCTTGCTCAAGAGCAAGGTGGAAAGATCAGTTCGTTCGACGTTCGAGGTGCGCAGGGCTTTCTCCGCCCTCTCTTTGATGATCCGGACCACAGTGTCCGTCCTCCCACTTCCCCCTACCTTCATCCGAATCCGGAGCCAGTAGGTGTTGACGGTCCCGACGCTGAGGTTCAGCTTGTGGGCGATCGCTTCATTGGTGAGACCATCGACGCAAAGTTCAACGATCTCCTCCTCTCGGGGTGACAGTTTGGAGGTAGCCATAACTAGCTCAGCGCATCAAGATTGCTACATACCGCCTTGGCGAGTACGCCGGACAATGCTCCTCGAGCCGGAGCGGCACCTTGGCGGCCCGTTAGAACCCAATCCAGATAGTCCGAGGCGAAGCGCCGCTTCACCGAGTCTCGGAGCGAGTGGACATACTGCATCGCTTCCGTATGATTCTGTTGCTTGTTCATAGAGTACTCTTGATTCCTGCTTTGTACAAGCTTGGCTTTCAGGCCCAGTCTGACAGGCTTTCGCCAGCGCAAACAAGTCGAAGGTTTGACTGTCCTGGGATTTACCGACCGACACACGCTGCGAAATCAAGTTCTGAGCTTCTTGCGTTGATTCGTGGTCCTATTGCTTGTTCGCGGTAAACAGCGACGAAGACTTGCCACGAACTGTTCCTTGGATACCAAGCGCCGATCGCTGGGAGACACTAAACTGTGGCATGTCACGTTCTTTCGAGGAGAACCTCGCCCTCTACGCCCAACTCGCCGTCCGCGAAGGGCTCAATCTCGCCCCCGGCCAGGAACTGATCATCGCCGCCGACATCGTGTCGGCTCCCTTCGTCCGACTGGTCGTCGCGGAGGCGTACCGTGCGGGAGCGAAGAATGTGGAGATCCTCTGGAACGACCCCGAGATCACCCTCACCCGCTATCGAGACGGCTCCGAGGAGGCGATGAACTACGCTCCCCTTTGGCTGATCGACGGCATTACCCGCGCGCATCGGGAGAACACGGCGAGACTCGGCATCCTCAGCGCCGACCCTGCTTTACTTGCCGAAGTCGACCCGGAGCGGGTCGCGACGAGCAGTCGTGTGGTGAGCGCGGCCAAGAAGGAGATGAGTGAACTGATCACCGACTTCGCCTTCAACTGGTGCGTGATCGGCGCCGCTGCCCCGGGGTGGGCCAGTCGGGTCTTCCCCGATATGGACACCGCCGATGCGGTCGCCAAGTTGTGGGACCTCATCTTCTCAACTTCAAGAGTCCTCGAGCCCGATCCGATCGCCGCGTGGTCCGCCCACTGCGGCCACCTCGCGCGCCGGGTCGAGATGCTCAACGAAGCGCGCTTCATGGCCCTGCACTTCCGGGGCCCCGGCACCGACCTTCGGGTTGGGCTGGTCGACGACCACCTGTGGGCAGGCGCGCGGGGGACCTCGACGTCAGGCATCACCTGCTCGCCGAACATCCCCACCGAGGAAGTCTTCACGATGCCGCATCGGGGTCGAGTCGACGGCTACGTCTCGAGCACGAAGGCGTTGAGCCTCCGTGGCCAGATCGTCGATGGCATCCGGGTGGAGTTTGTGAACGGGGAAGTGGTTCAGGCCAAGGCGGCAAAAGGCGAAGAGACGCTTCAGCGTCTGATCTCGACCGACGAGGGCGCCCGCCGCTTGGGCGAAGTCGCGCTCGTGCCAAACAGCGCGAAGGTGGCTCAGACCAACACCCTGTTCCTCAACACGCTTTACGACGAGAACGCGGCTTCGCACATCGCGCTCGGCGGCTCCTATGGGGAGAATTTGGCCGGCGGGGAGCACCTATCGGAAGCCGAGAAGTTGGAACGGGGTGCAAACGACAGCATGATCCACGTGGACTGGATGATCGGCTCGGGCGAGGTCGACGTGGACGGGATCAAGCCGGACGGCACCGTCGTGCCCCTGATGAGAAGTGGGGAATGGGTCTAACGCCGACTACTTCTGCTGGCGTTCTTCCATCATTCCCTTGATCTCGATCAGCATGTCCCGGATCCCGGCGATCTCTCGCTCCGCGCGCACATCGACCTCGTAGTCGAGCTGCGAGCGGAGGTCCGCCTGCTTGCTCTGCCGGTTCTGCGAGAGCATCACGAACGTTGATAGAAAGATCGCCTCGAGGCTGACGATCAAGGTGAGGAGACCGAACGGGAAGGGATCGAAGCCGGTTTTCGGCACGGAAAGGTTGTAGATGATCCACACGCCGAAGATCACCGCGTGCAAATAGACGAACAGCATGCTGCCCGAGAAGGCCGTGATCCTATCTGCACAGACATCCTGGATGTTCTGGATCTTCTGAAATTCTTCTTTGAGGTGCTTCGCCATGTTTGTCGCCTACAACGCTGTAGAGACGGTGAACACGCCGATTGCGGCGCATCGGATTCCCCGACCGGACTTCCGGAAGGATCAAGAGGTTCCCTGCCGAGTGTCCTGCCTTTAGCTGGCGTGGAATTGCTGACTGGAAAGACAAGGACGAATTCGCGCGAAATAGAGTTGTGATATTGGGTTTGCCGATTCAGAACATGCTTGGCACCCGAGGTAGTTGCCCTCCCGGTGCAGACTCCGGAAACCCCGCATCGCCGCTCTCTGTGCGGTCGGAAGCAGTGTCATGAGCGAGTCCAAGCAGGTCCCGGAGCCAAGCCCGGTCGTCAAGACTAGAAAGCGTCAACGGGCGCTTCCAGTGTTCCTCGTCGTGGCGGCTCTGGCCATCGGCGGGTACCGGTTCTGCCCAGCATCAATGCCCTGGCAAATTGAACCTAGGGCCGGAATAATACGTATTCCTGGTTAGATTGGCCTTTTCGAAAAAACATAGAAAATGAGTAAAAAAACCCTTTAGCTTAACAAGAACTTCATGCTACAGTAATCCAAGAATACGTATTCGCAGGCGTTTTCCCAACCTCGACGATGAGAGTTACGCAGTTCGATATCGCAAAGCTTGCCAAGGTCTCACAAGCCACCGTGTCCCGGGTCTTATCCGGCGACGACCGTGTTGAGCCGCTCATACGTGACCGCGTCCGGCAGACGATGCGGGAGCACAACTACCGCCCCGACGTCCGTGCACGCTCGCTCCGCCTTCGTCGCACCGGCCTCATCGGCCTCGTCCTCAAACGACCCCACGGCGGCCTCGTGGACGATCCCTTCTTCGCCTCCCTGACCTCCGCGATCATCGACGCCCTTTCCGGTACGCCCCACCACCTTTGCCTCGACATGGTCACCGACGAAGAGTCCCAAGAGGGCATCTACGACGAGATGCTCCGCACCCGCCGCGTCGATGGCCTGATCCTCGTCGAGCCCCGCGGCGAAGACGAGCGGATTGGTCTTCTCCAGCGCGACCGATTCCCGTTCGTCATCATCGGCAACCCTAACAATCCCCAGATCGCTTCCGTCGACAACGACAACGTCCACGCCGGTGCCGAAGCGACCGAGCACCTGCTCTCGCGGGGATATGAGCGCGTAGGGTTCCTCGGCGGACCTGAGAACGTCGCGGTGAGCGACGATCGCATTCGTGGCTACCGCCAAGTGATCGAAGCCCGCGGCGGCCGACCGCAGGTATGGCATTCCGACTTCGGCCTCGAAGCCGCGCGCGACCAGGCCAACCGAGTTTTCGACTCCAGCGACCGGCCCGATGCGCTCGTCGTGCTGGACGACTTCATGGCCAACGGCGTGCTCCTCGCCGCCCGAATGCACGACATCTCGGTCCCCGACGACCTCGGCATCGTGGGCTTCAACGACAGCGTTCTGTGCCGCCTGGTGGATGGCGGACTCAGTTCCGTGAGCTTGAACATCAACCTCATGGTCCGGCGCGCCGTCTCCAAGTTGCTCGAGATCATCGAGCTCGGCGAGCCCCAGCAACCGATCCGCGAGATCATCCCCTCCGCCCTGGCGATCCGGGGTTCCTCCTCGCGAGCAAGAGGAGCCGTACTCAGGTGATCTTTCTCGCCCTCCTGGCGTTGCAGCAGCAAACGATGCGTGAATTCGTATTCACGGCGAGCAATCCGGTTCATTCGGTGTTCGTCGCGGGCACCTTCAACGGCTGGAACAAAGGCGCGACCCCGATGAAGCTCGACGCCGACGGAAAGACGTGGCGCGTACGCGTTCCCGTCGAGCCCGGCCGGATCGAATACAAGTTCGTACTCGATGGTGAGAACTGGATCACCGATCCCGCTAACCCCAAGACCGCCGACGATGGGAACGGCCACACGAATTCACTGCTCCTGATCTTCCCGCCGGGCTACGACGCACCTGCCCGCCAAGGCGACGGCACGATCACGATCACCGCGCTTAAGCATCAGCAGCTTCCTTCGTTCCTCAACCTCGATCGGGGGCAACTCTCGGTTTCGCTGCGGGCGCGCCCCGGCGACATCGCCTCGGTTTCGGTTCTCGCCAACGGCAGGGCTATTCCGATGACCTCCGAGCCGATGGATGACTTCTACTCCCGCTACCAGACCCAAGTCCCATGGGACGGCAAGTCGAAGATCGCCTACCAATTCGCCCTCAAGGACGGCGCCCAGACCAAGTATTTCGGCCCGAGCGGGTTGACGAATTCCCCCGACGGAAACCAATACGTGCTGGATCCCCGGACCTTCCGCCCGATCGCCCCGCCCGTGTGGCTCGAAAAGACGGTCATCTATCAGATCTTCCCCGACCGCTTCGCCAACGGCGACAAGCGTAACGACCCCGCCGACGTCGTCGCCTGGGGCGGCAAACCGACCTTCTACAACTTCTTCGGCGGCGACGTCGCGGGCATCCACCAGCACCTTGGCTACCTGAAGGACCTCGGCATCAAAGCCGTGTACTTCAACCCGATCTTCGCGAGTCGGTCCAACCACCGCTACGAGACCATCGACTACCTCCGCGTGGACCCGCGATTTGGGACCAACGAAGAGTTTGAATCTCTGACCCACGATATGAAGAAGGCGGGGATCGGCACGATCCTCGACGGCGTGTTCAACCACACCGCCACCGACTTCGCGCCGTTCGCCGACATCCTGAAGAACCAGCAGTCTTCGAAGTACCTCGACTGGTACACCGTCAAGTCGTTCCCGGTCAAGGTTCAGGAGAACCCGCCCTACGTGGCCTGGTTCAACTTCCCGTCCTTGCCCAAGCTGAATGTCCTCAACCCGGAGACTACGACCTACCTTCTCGACTCAGTCAGCTTCTGGATGAAGCACGCCGACATCGCCGGCTGGCGTCTCGACGCCGCCAACGAAGTCCCGATGAAGTTCTGGCAGGCCTTCCGCAAGCGCGTGAAGAGCCTCGATCCCAACGCCTGGATCGTTGGCGAGGAGTGGGGCGACGCGTCCGCCTGGCTCGGCGGAGACCAGTGGGACGCTTCGATGAATTACCCGTTCCGCGAGGCCGTGCTCAAGTTCGTCTCGACCACCGGCAACGGCAAGGCGAGCGACCTGCTCACCAACCTCATGCACGTGTATCGCATGTATGCGCCGCAAGTGTCGCGCAACCAGATGAACGTGCTCAGCACCCACGACACCCAGCGCATCCTCACCCTCTGTGGAGGCAACAAGGGCCTCGCCAAACTCGCCGCCGTGATCCAGATGACCTGGGTCGGCGTGCCGAACGTGTACTACGGCGACGAACTTGGCATGGAAGGCGGAGCCGATCCCGACGATCGGCGTACCTTGCTTTGGGAGCAAGCCAATGGCGGGAACGACATGCTGTCCCTTTACCGAAAGCTGATCGCGGTGCGCGAGTCGAACCCGGAACTTCAGTCCGGCGACCCCGTCGTGCTGACCTCCGATGATCAGAACCAGACTGCCGCTTATGCGCGCGTTTTAGGGGGCCGAGCGGTGATTGTTGCCGTTAACCGCGCCTCCGAGCCTCGTTTCATCGACATCCCCGTCACGGGTCGGATACCCATCAGTTCCGAATCTCTTCGTCAAGGATTTACCAATGCGCTCGGCGGCAACGTCGTTCGCATCGGGAGCCAGGGCCATATTCGCGTGGAACTCCCCGCGGAAGGGGCCGCGATCCTGCTGCCCCCGAAAAGGGCCCTTACCTCATCCCGCCGGGCGACCGAATCGTCACGGCATAGCCATCCTCGCCTCCACTCTCTTGCCTAGGAGCAACCATGAACAGTCAACGCAGACAGGGCTTTACGCTCATCGAACTCCTCGTCGTGATCGCGATTATCGCGATCCTCGCCGCGATCCTCTTCCCGGTCTTCGCCCAGGCGAAGCTCGCCGCGAAGAAGACTTCGGACCTTTCCAATCTGAAGCAGACCGGCACGTCGGTCTTCATCTACACGAATGACTCAGACGACTACATGCCGCCCTCTGACGGAAGTGGTTTGAAGGACCAGTCGTACGTCTTCGCCGCACGACTGCAGCCGTACACCAAGAATAAGGAAATCTGGAAGAATCCGGCCAGCTCGTACGTGCATGGCACGATCATGCACGAGCAAGGCGAAAATGGTTACGGCAATTACATCATTCCGCCCAACGATCCCTGCATTGGCCTGGGCGTGTCCACGGATACGAGCGGTTTCTACAAGGATATCTATCCCGTCACTGATTACATGATGAATACGTTGCTGACGTGGTACCAGGCGAACGGCTGTCCTAGCGGTGGCCAGACAGGCGGCTACTCCCACGGTAGCGGTAACACGACCACGGGCGTGAACGGTGGAGACGGAATCAACGGCATTGGCCCGGGTACGACTACGTACACGAGCGTTGCAAAGGTTGTCCTGATGGCCGACTTCCCGGTTTCAAAGACGAACTGGCCCGGTACTGCGGTGAACTTCTGGGGCAACTTCGAAGGGTTCTTCGCAAAGCAGAACAACCTCGTGTACCTCGACTCTCACGCACATGCCTCCCCGCTCGCTCAGATGATTCCTGACCCGACATTTGACGACTCGACGGGTGGCGGCTGTTCGCCGGCCAACGCCTCGTGGTCGTACGGTAGCTACCAGGGCCAATGCTATTGGTACTGGGGAACGAACTGGGCTGATACAAAGCATCAGTAGATCTCGTCGCCGGGTTCCATGCGCGCGGCCACAAGGGCCGCGCGTTTGGACAACATCCCGTCTCTAAAGAAATATGCTTAGAAAATCTCTCTCAATATTGATCGCTTTTCCAGCTCTCCTTCTTGTTGGCTGCAATGCCGGAATGGCACCCACCGGCCCATCCGTGTCTGAAATTCAATCGACTATTGCCAAGAAGCCCATCGCAGAGCAGATCAAACTCATCCAGAATTCTCCGATGCCCGCCGAAGAAAAGGCGAAAAGGATCAAGGAACTCCAGGAAAAGAATGGCGGGAGCGCCGACACGCCCCTCGCGCCGGATCACGGCGGCCGCTAATTGAGGGCAGTGCCCGATTGATCGCGAGTTGGGTTGGCTAGCCTCTAACTAGAGCCTAGCCAAGCGTTGCATTGCCTACGGAACCGGAAAGCCATTGACTGTCTTCGGCAAGATAGTCATTTCCGTCTTCGCGTGGACATCCACTATTCCCATGAAACCACTTGCAAGATCAAACGTGGTGACTGCGTCGCAGTCCAAGTATTGGTAAACATAAGCCGTCCAGACTCCTCCACCCTGGTATGTGAATGCTGTTGTGTCGCCGTGAGCGTCGCCATAGTCGCGAACGGTGTCATCCCCGTACTGAGGAAGTCCAGCCTGTTGTTGTGGTGGAGCAATCCCAACACTGCTGTACTCGCCGAGCGTCCAATTGTCAACTTGAGCGGTGAGATGCGCATTTGCAGTCCCTGGTTGACCAGCGGACATGAAACCGCCTCCGGCGTACCCGTACCCCCTCATAGAAAAGACCACAGCAGCCGATCCCGGCCCAGATCTTGAGTCCGTTGTGCCACTAGTGTAGGTGACAATCCAGCGTAATTTAACATTTGCGAACTCATTATGGCTCGTAATGCCAGTCGCCCCTGGGGAGGCTGACCACGAAGCGTCCGCCCCGTAAGTACAACTCAGCCCACTAGCAGTGGCGTACGCGTAGGTCGTAAGAACTGTGGTCGAAAGAACCACCGCATTTCCGATCGAATAAGTTCCAGCGTGCGCTATGTACGCGAACGAAACCAACAATATGCTTACCAGACGTTTCATTGTGCCTCCAGGCTATATCTCATCACAAGTATATAGCGTCACAAATGCAAAAGATGGACTTGACTTCGAAGATGTTTGAATAATATGAGGCATTTTCAAATTGGTTAGTCAACATTGGTCGGCGCGGTCCCATTCCATGAAGAGATAAAGTCCCTAGTAGATACTGCGATCGCTTACCTGTCAAGCAGCTCCGTCGCGGCCCCAAATTAGGAACGCGACCCCACAACCGCCCACCCGCCCGCGGGCACCATCGGCCCTATCCCCGCCAGCACCTTCCCCGGCCCATAAGCCGAACAAGCCACCGGCACCGAGCCCCGGTTCAGGATCACCATGGTCGTCTCCTTCCCCAGGCGGCGCTGAAACACGAATCGCCCCATCGCGTCGTTTGCCGACAGCACCCGGAAGTCCCCCGCCGTCAATGACGGCCGCGACTTGCGCAACGCGATGAGTACGCGGTGCAGTCGGTACAGGTGCATGTCCCACTGAGATTTGTCCCAGATCATGCAGCGGCGGTCGTCGGGATCCTTGCCTCCCTCCATCCCGATCTCGTCGCCGTAGTACACGCTCGGCACGCCCGGGTACGTGAACTGCGTCACCACGGCCAGCTCCTGCTGTTTCTTGTTCCCCTTGAGGATCGTCCGAATGCGCTCGGTGTCATGGCTACCGAGGAGGTTGAACAGCGAGTACAAACACGCCGCCGGACACGTTTCCCTGACGACCCGCAATTGTCGTTCAAACTCACTCGGAGGGATCTTCCCGGCGACAAAGTCCAGCACCGCAGACCGCCAGCGGTAGTTCATCGTCGCGTCGTGCTCATCCCCCTGCAGCCATTCGTGCGAGTCGCCCCACGTCTCGCCGACGATGTACGCGTCGGGCTTGGCTTTCTTCACTGCCGTTCGAAAATGCCGCCAGAACGGATGCCCGACCTCGTCCGCCACGTCGAGCCGCCATCCATCCACGCCGGCCGCCTTGATCCAGTGCGCCCCGATCTTGCCGAAGTAGTCCTGAACCTCCGGGTTATCGCCATTGAGCTTGGGCATCGACGGAACGCCCGCAAAGGTCCGATACGTCTGTTGCCCCTCCTTCACTTGGATGGGGAACGCGAGAGGGAAGTACCAGTCGCGATATTTCGACTTCGCCCCCTTCGCCCGCAGGTCCCGGAACGCGAAGAACTCCGGACTTGAGTGATTGAACACGCCATCAAGAATCACCCTTATCCCGCCAAGATGCGCCTCGTGCACGAGCGCCGCAAGCTCCTGGTTCGTCCCGAATCGCGGGTCGACGGTCAAGTAATCCTGGGTGTCGTACCCATGGTTGCTCCCCGTCTTGAAAACCGGGTTGAGATACAGACCGCTCACGCCGAGGTCGGTCAGGTGATCGAGGTGCTCCTGAATCCCAACCAGGTCTCCGCCCATCCAGTTGCGGCCGGTCGGCTTGGTGCCCCAAGGCATCACGTCGGGTGGGTCGTTGGCGGCTTTACCGTTGGCAAACCGATCCGGGAAGACTTGGTAAAACACCGCTTCCGAAACCCACTTCGGCGGGATCGGGACCGGATAGTCGGTGACCTTCTGATTGTAGGTCACCCGCGTTGCATTCGCCCCAAGGTGCCCATCGTGAAATTTGAACTCGTAATCACCGAGGAACTTGGCGGGCAGGGGTCCCTGCCATGTGTCGTAGAGCGCGTTCGAGTGGATGACCTCCATCGGCCAACTCGAAGCGCCCGATACGATCTCCACCCCGCTGACATCGTCGTGCCGGGTGCGGACCCGGACCCGGAACGACTCCTCGTCGTACCGAAGCGTGTCCCGGCGGTCCGGTCGATGCTGAATCGCCTCGTAGGTGATGATGCCATCTCCTTTCTTCCCCGGAAACTTATCGAACGCCTCTGGTTGAACGATCAGCAGCGAGTTCATGTTGCCGTTTCCGTCAGGTTGCTTGGGCGCATTCGGGTCGGGCACCCAGCGCTTGCCGTCCTCGACAAATAGGTACGGATACACCCCTGGCTCGATCATCGCGGTGACCGTCCACGCCCCGTCTAAACCCCGCGTCAACGGGTTCTTCGCTCGATCCCAGGTGTTGAACCCACCTACGACCGAGACGCTCGTCACCGCCGGATCGGCCGCGTAGGTGAACTTCACCGGACGAGCCGTCGTCACCCGCGCCCCCACCGGAGGTGCCCCGACAAAGCGTGGCTGGTAAAGCCCGACAACAAGACCCAAGAGGAGTGACAGCATGTGATTCCCACGTCGATGTGGCCCGGCGCTATTCGCCGTTTCCCGCCTATTTGATCAAGAGTATTGCCCAAATCGTTCCGACTGAGTTACTATTGAGAATACGTATACAGAGATTCTTTCGAACCTCTGATTGCGTGAGAAACTGCAGCCGCGTCCCGGCGTTATCGGATTCGCAAAGATGCGACTACCCGCGAAGATTACGACCCTCTTGAGTTTGTTGGCGATCGCCGCAAGCTGCCTCGCCGTCGAGCGAAAGCCGATCGTCATCTGGGGCCAAGCCCTCGGCCCCGACTCGAAGGGCTTCGAAGCGGTTATCCGCGAGTTCGAGAAGCGACACCCGGAATACGAAATCCACGCCCTCGGCCTCGGCGCGGGGAACATGAACCCCCAGAAGCTCATGACGAGCATCGTGGGAAAAGTCGCCCCCGACGCCGTCTACCAGGACCGCTTCACGATCAGCGACTGGGCCAGCCGCGGCGCGTTCCAATCCCTGCAGGACCTCGTCGATCGTGACAAGAATCAACCCAACAGCCCCAAACCCGAGCAGTACTACCCCTCGGTCTGGGCGGAGGCGACGTGGCAAGGACAGGTTTTCGGCATCCCGAGCGGTGCCGACGATCGCGTGCTCTACTACAACAAGGCGATTTTCAAAGCCAAAGCCGCCGAACTAAGAGCCGCCGGACTCGACCCCGATCGCCCGCCCAAGACCTGGAGCGAAATCCTCGCCTACAGCAAGGTCCTCACCGAAAAGAGCCCGGGCGGCACGATCAAGATCGCCGGCTTCCTCCCGAACTACGGCAACAGTTGGCTCTACCTCTACACCTTCCAGATGGACGGCAACTTCCTGACCAAGGATGGCCGCACCTGCACCCTTGATTCGCCCGAGAGCGAAGTCGCCCTCAAGTTCATGAAGGATGGCTACGACCTCGTGGGCGGTTACGGTCAGTCCAAGAACTTTGAGAGCGGCTTCCAAGGCAACGAGAACGACCCGTTCATCGTCGGCAAAGTCGCGATGAAGATCGATGGCGACTGGATCATCAACACGATCTCGCGCTACGGAACTGCCCTCGACTTCGGCGTCGCCCCCGCGCCCGTCCCCGACGACCGCTACGCCAAGAAAGGGAAGTTCGCGACCGACAAAGACACCTTTATCACGTGGCTGGGAGGCTACTGCTACGGAATTCCCACCGGTGCCCGCAACCGAGAGGGAGCCTGGGAGTTCATCAAGTTCGCCACCAGCACCGAGGGCCGCGTGCTCGAGCACACCGCCCAACGCGAATCCGAGCGACGTCGTGGCCGCCTCTACGTCCCCCGCCTCTCGGGACAGATCGAGACCAACCAGATCATCCTCAAGGACTTCGTCCCCGCCGACGACCGCATCGCCGCCGCTCTGCGGATGCACGTCCAAATGCTCCCGAACGGCTACATTCGCCCGGCCACCTTCGCGGGCCAGCGCCTCTGGGACGAGCACGTCCGCGCCACCGAGGCGGGTTGCACCACCGGGGACATCAAGGGATCCCTTCTGGATAGCCAGAATGTCGTCCAGCGTGAACTCGACGCCTACTACCGAACCGAAACCCTCCCGGTCGTCGATCTCCGCATCCCCGCGATCGGGGTTGGCATCATCGCGATCTGCGGCGCCCTGGCGATTTGGTTCGGCTTCCGTCGTCTCCGCCTCGGAAAACTCGCCAAGGCCGACTCGAAGTGGGCCTACCTCTTCGTCTCGCCCTGGGTCATCGGCTTCCTCGTCCTCACTCTCGGCCCGATGCTCGCGTCGCTGTTTTTCTCGTTCACCCAATACAACGTCCTCAGCCCTGCCCGCTGGGTTGGCATGGAGAACTACAGCGCTCTCGTCGGTGAGGATCGCCAGATGTCGGTCAAGGTGATGATGAACGTGCTGTACCTCGCCGGCGTCGGCGTGCCGCTCAGCATCCTCTCCGGCCTCGCGATCGCTCTCCTGCTCAACAACGCGGTCAAGGGGATGCGGATCTACCGCACGCTCTATTACATGCCCGCCATCGTCCCCGTCGTCGCCGCCGCCGTCCTCTGGACCTGGGTGCTCGCCGCCGATCCGAACAAGGGGCTCCTCAACGCGGGCTGGAAAGCGACCTTTGGGCAATGGTTCAATCTCGCTCCGCCCGGCTGGCTGACGATGCCCGAGTACACCAAACAGTCCCTCGTCCTCATGGGGGTTTGGGGTGCGGGCAGCGGCATGCTGCTCTGGCTCGCCGGCCTCAAAGGAATCCCGGTTCAGCTATATGAAGCCTCAAGTCTCGACGGAGCCAGCCCCACGCGCCAGCTCTGGTCGATTACCCTCCCGCAACTCAGCCCGGTGATCTTCTTCAACGTCGTCGTCGGCGTGATCGCCGCGGTGCAGGAGTTCGACCGACCCTACGTCCTCCTCGGCGGACAGCCCAGCCCCGGCGACTCGCTGTTGATGCCGGTGATCCACCTCTTCAACAACGCGTTCACCTACTTCAAGATGGGATACGCCAGTGCCCTCGCCTGGTTCATCTTCCTCCTCATCCTTGGACTGACCTTAATCCAATTTAGACTCTCCAGCAAATGGGTCCACTACGAGGCGGACAAGTGAGCGAGAACCTCCTGTATGCCCTCGGCACCCTCGGCGTCTGGCTCGGCGCGGCGCTCGCGGTCTCCTGCCTGGTCACCCTGATCGGCATGTTCCTGCCGAGCGCGTCCAGCGACCGCAACGGCAAACTCATCCGTGTCGCCGTCCTCGGCCTCCTCGCTGCCGTCTTGCTGACCCTCGGCGGACGTCTCCCCGCCGCCGGAGTCACTGCGGGTGCCGGAGTGCATGTCCCGCTGGTGTGGGTGGTCCTTCCGTTCTGGGGCTGGACGGGCGTCGTCGCCGTCGCCTTCGCTCTGATCCGCACCATCCAGGCGATGATGAGTCTCCCTGAACCCGGTCGGAACGGCCTGATCAAAGCCGCGACCATTTGGGCCGCCGTGGGTGCCGTCGCGATCTTCCTGTACACCAAGGGTGACGAGCCCGCCAAGGTCCTGCGAGGAGGACTCCAGATGAGCCTCACCGCCCTCGTCGCGATCGCCCTCCTGATCGTCGCGGGCAGCGCCGCCATGACCCTCGCCGGTCAGCAGGCGAAAGTTCGCGGCTGGACCAAGACCGTCTTCATTCATTCGATGCTGATCGCCGGCTCGGTCGTCTTCGGACTCCCCTTCGCCTGGCTCCTCATCACCTCCTTCAAAGAGGACCGCGACATGTCCTCGCCTAACGGCCTCGTCTGGATTCCCAAGGTCCAGCAGACGGTCAAGTACATGGACGCCCGCGACCCGCGTATGCAGGGCACCTACGACGGCCGAACCGTCTTCGGCTCGATCATCAGGACCCAGGGCGATGACGTTCAAGTCGAGATCGTCGACCCCGGCTCCCTCCGCGGCCTGACCTTCGACACTCAGAAAGCCAAGCTCAAGGAAGTCCCTAAGGACATCCCCCTTGTGACCGCCAGCTTCGACGGCCAGCCGATCCAGGGCAAGGTCACCGAGGAGTTCGTTGACGGCCGCAAGCGCGTGGAAGTCACCATGCCGGCATCGATTGCGGGCAAAGAGCGAATCTACAAACCCAATGAGGTCGAGCCCGTCCGCGAGGTTGGCCTCAAGTGGCAGAACTACACCGAGGCGCTCGACAACCTCCCGCCCCAAGCCATGGGCGGCCTCGTCTATCTGAAGAACACCCTCATCATCGTGCTCTTCAGCGTGATCGGCACCGTTCTGAGCTCGTCAGTCGTCGCTTACGCCTTCGCTCGCATGCGCTTCCCGGGCCGCGACACCTTGTTCGTTGTCTTACTCGCCACGATGATGCTTCCGGGGGCGGTGACGCTCCTGCCCAAGTTCCTCATCTTCCGTCAGCTCGGGTGGATCGATACCCTCTATCCACTCTGGGTGCCCGCCTTCTTCGCGTCCGCGTTCAACGTCTTCCTGCTGCGCCAGTTCTTCCGGGGGATCCCCGCTGAGCTGGAGGATGCCGCCCGAATCGACGGCTGCTCGCCGCCTCGCACGTTCTGGTCGGTCATGCTCCCCCTCGTAAAGCCCGCCCTGGCGGTCATCGCGATCTGGGCCTTCACGAACGCCTGGAATAACTTCATGGACCCCCTGGTCTATATTTCTTCGCCCGAACGAATGCCGCTCTCCTACGCGCTCCAGCTCTTCCAGGGCGAGCGCCAGCAGAACGAGCCGGGCATGCTTATGGCTTTCGCCACCCTCACCATGATGCCGGTGCTCCTCCTGTTCTTCTTCGCCCAACGCTATTTCGTCGAGGGCGTCACCTTAAGCGGTCTGGGAGGACGCTAGGCCTCTTCGCTGATCCCTAACCTCAGCATTGACCAAAATTGAAACTGTCGCATGTACTTCACTAAATTCCCGCATTCCGCTAACTTCACCTTCGCTCGAGCCTCCACTGACCCGAACGTTCTTCTCGCCAGCGACAAGCGGCTGAACTACTCCCTCGACGCCTATGAAGGCGAGATTTACCACCTCCGCGTCGCGAGCGACGCCTGGGGTGAGAACGCATCCCTCGAACCGCTACGTCTGCCCAAGAAAGCGAAAGGGAAGCGCCTGAAGTTTTCGCCTTCGCTTGGATTGCAACTCACCGACGATCAAGGTCAACCCATCCTTTCGAGCTGCGACGACGAAACGTTCGGCGTAAGCGGCAACGCCTCCCTCTTCCAACTCTCCGTCCCCCCGTCTGCCCGCTTCTTCGGCATGGGTCAGAAGAACTTCGGTCGCGTCGAGGTCTCCGGCCTCCGCACCAAGTTCTGGACCACCGACGTCTGGAGCGACTTCCCGGCAAGCCAATGGGTCGACGGTCCAACCGACCCGCCCTACTTCGCCACCCCCTACCTGGTTGCCCGCCTGAACGGCGTTTACGTAGGGTTCTTGATGCACAACCCTTATCCCACGTGGATATCCACGCCGGGCATCGATGAGTCACGCGTCTTCGTCGAATGGCAGCGCACCGCCGCGGAACTCGTCCTCGGCAACGAGGGCGGCGAGCCGAACCTCTGGATCATCTATGGCCCGACCCTGAAAGACGTCACGACAAAGCTCCAGAAGCTGGTGGGCACTACCCCTCTCCCGCCCCTCTGGTCGCTCGGCTACCACCAGTCCCGCTGGGGCTACGGCGGCCACCAAGACCTGCTCGACCTCGACAAGAAGTTCACCCAACACGGAATCCCGTGTGACGGACTCTGGCTCGACCTCGACTACATGCGCGGCTTTCGCATCTTCGAAACCAGCAAAGAGATGTTTCCCAAGGGCGTCAAGGCAACGGCCGACATCTTGGCCAAGAGCGGCAGACGGATCGTCCCGATCGTCGATCCCGGCGTGAAGCGCGAACTCGGCTACCGTGTCTACGACGACGGCCTCAAGGAGAACGCCTTCTGCCAGAACGCCGAAGGTGCCCCCTTCGTCGGCATGGTTTGGCCCGGCGAAACCGTCTTCCCCGACTTTTCCCTGGAGAAGGCCCGCGACTGGTGGGCGGGCTACATCAAGGAGCTCCGCGAGGAAGGCTTCGGCGCAACCTGGCTCGACATGAACGACCCGTCCACCGGACCTGTCGACCCGCAGGGCATGCTGTTCCAGAACGGCAAACTCCCCCATGCCGCGCACCATAACGATTACGCCCTCGGTATGCAGATGGCCACCCGCCAGGGCTTCCTCGACGCCCACCCCGACGAGCGACCGTTCATCCTCTCCCGCTCCGGATACACCGGCAGCAGCAACTTCTCCGCGATCTGGACCGGCGACAACCTCTCCAACCGCTTCTATCTGAAGACCTCAATCCCGACCTCGCTCGGCATGTCGATCTCCGGCCTCCCCTTCAACGGCCCCGACCTCGGAGGCTTCGGGGGCGACGCCACCGACGACCTGATGGTCGACTGGATGAAGGCGGGATTCCTGTTTCCGTTCCTGCGCAACCACTCCACCAAGGGCTCAAGCCACCAGGAACCCTGGGCGTTTAAGGCGGGCACCCTCGCCGTGATGCGCCGGTTCATTCGCCTCCGATACAAGCTCCTGCCTTACCTGTACAACCTGTTTATCGACCAGGAAGAGCAAGGCGAGCCCATCATGCGTCCGCTGTTCTATCACTTCGAGGACGCGAAACTCGATACGATCGACGACCAGTTCCTCATCGGCCCCTCGATCCTCCAAGCCCCCCACCTCGACAAGGATGCGAACCGCGAAGTCATGCTCCCCGGCAAAGTCCACTGGTACGACGCCGCGACCGGTGAATGGGTCAAGCCCGGCATGCACAAGGTCAAGAAGGAGCGCTCCTCCACCCCGCTCTTCATCCCCGACGGCGCGGTCATCCCGATGCGAGCGGGCACCCCGAGCGACAACAAGACCGACCTGCGCCAAGTGATCTTCCACGTCTTCGCTAGCCCCTTCTGGCGCGGCGAGACGGAGTACCGCTATCGAAGCGACGACGGAATCTCGTTCGGCTACCAGCGCGGTGAGCGAAGCGAACTCGTTGTCCGCGTCAAACGAACGGCGAGCGGTCTACAAATCGAGACCGAGCAGACCACCAATGGCTACGGAGCGACCCACTACCGCTTCGTCATCCACGGCGAAGCAACCAAGGTCTCCCTCAACGGAAAGCCAAGCAAGCAGAGCCCGGTCAATACCCGCCTCGCCGGTGAGATGCTGACGACCTTCGAGCTAGCCTGAGCCCAATATATATGTCCTATAGGGCGTATAGGACACATATACGATCTGCCATAAGTTCACCCCATCGGCTGACCCTCAAGCAGGGTCAGTACCCGGGGCCCCTTGTCCGTCACCGCGACGGTGTGCTCCCAGTGCGCCCCGAGTGATCCATCCTTGATGAACACCGTCCAAGGGTCGCCCGGCTTGTGCATCGTCGCCCCCTTGCCCGCCGCGGTCATTGGCTCGACGCAAAATGTCATCCCCGGCACCAGCCGGACACCGCGCCCACGAATCCCAAAGTTCACCACGTCCAGCCCCTCTTCATGGACCGACCGCCCTATCCCGTGCCCCGATAAATCGCGCACCACGTTAAATCCGTTCTTCTCCACCAGCCGCTGGACCGCGTAACCGATATCTCCCAGCGTGTTCCCCGCCAAAGCCGCACGAATCCCGTGCCACATCGCCTCGCGCGTCACCGACACCAGCCGCTGCGCGACCTTGCTCCCCGACCCCACGATCACCGTGATCGTCGAATCGGCATGCCAGCCATCGATATTCCCAACCATGTCCAGTCCCACCACGTCCCCCTCACGCAACATCCGCGTCGAGCTCGGCACCCCGTGGATCACCTCGTCATTGATCGAAATGCAAGTCGCATGCTGGTAAGCAACGTGGCTGAAGGAAGGGTGATATCCCTTCAACGAAGGCCTGGCCCCATGCTTGGCCAATGTCTCAAGCGCGATCTCCTCAAGATCCTGGGTCGTCGTCTGCCCCGGCACGATCGCCGCCTTCATTGCGGCGAGCGAGTGCGCTACCGCCTGCCCCGCCGCCGCCATCGCGTCCATCTCGTCCTTGGATTTAAGCGTCAAACGCCCTCCACGGAAAGGGCCGTGGGTGCGACGGCAAAGGTTCGACAATGGCTTTCAAGGGTCATGATCTTCAGCTATGTTGACAGAATTGCCGAGTTCCCCCACCGAGCCAGGCGTAGACTCCCCATAGGCCTTTCGCCCCCCGCGGTTTCATCGCGCAGCCTACTTACCAGGTCAAAGATGACAAGAAGTTTCGTTAGCGACTTTGGTGAGGAACATGAGAACTTTACAAATCTGCTGGATTGCTGCGGCCCTGCCCATGACCCTGATCGGACTCAATCCCAGCCCCTCTGTAGCCCACGGCCCCGCGGCCCGAGACCAAGTAACACGGCCACAGGATCTGCAAAATACCAAAAACGCCAGCTTCCACTCGATCGTCCCCGAAAGCATCGTTCCCGGCGCGGCGTTTAGCTTCACCGTCGTGAACCTCTCCGGGCAGGTCGTCCCAAACCAGACTGTCACGATCGACGGCGGCCCGAACGGCTCAATCACCGCCACGACCGACCTGCACGGCATGGTGGTAGCAAAAGCCCCCGAAACCTGGAAGACCGCCCGAGTGCTGCTCGGAACCGCCGGAGTGGCCATGCTCGCGGACAAGCTCCTTACCGGCGGCGGCGGAACACCAACCATCCAATCCGGCCCGACCCACGTTACGCCCGGCTCCATCATGAACCTGCGCGGCATCGGATTCTCCGGAAATGCAACCAACGCGGACGTCCACGTCGGCGACAAGTCCGCCGTCGTGCTGGCGTCATCACCGACCGCCATGCGCGTTCTTGTCCCAACGAATGTTCCGCTTGGCGAGACAGCGGTTACTTACACCGACAAGACGTCGCCCCAAGCCACCAAACCCGCGACTTTCAAGGTTACGGTCGTCTCCCTGCGTCTGGAAGCGAACGCCACCACCCTCCATACTGGCCAAAGGGCGCAAGCCACCCTGATCGTGGAAGGCACGCAAGATCGCTTGGCGGTGGCTATATCAGCCCCGCAGTCCGGCACGATTCGACTCGCGAAGGGAAGCGGCACCGTCCAAACTTCCGGCGGCACCAACAATCGCGTCACGATCCCGTTCACCGCGATTTCCGTAGGGCAGTTCGACATCCGAGCAACTCTGCCCAAGACTGGAGATACCGACTACGAGAAGGACCTGACCAACGCGGAAGCCGCCCGACGCGATGCCGCCGGGTGGCGAGACTCCTCGGAAGCGGAAAGCGATGAGAACGTCGCCACCGCCAAGCGCCTCGCCGCCGGTCAATCGGACAAAGCTGCCGCAGATTGGGATGCCGCCGCCGAGGCTCGCAAGCACGGCGACGACAAGAAGGCCGCCGCCTTCGAGGACGCCGCGAAGGCAAGAGAAGAGTCCTCTAAGGCCTATGGAGCCGACCGCGATCCCGGGCGCGGTGCCGCCGCTGCCAAGGACGCCGGAGCTAAGGAAGAAACCGCCCGATCGGGCGGCTAGAGAGACGTGACGATGGGCAGGAGCGCACATACGTTCCTGCCCTACGTCTAGGCACTTTCAATTTCAGGCGCGAGCGGAAGCTACATCGGCCGCGCGAGGATGCTGATCGTGACGTCGATTGTATTGCCGATCCAGTCTTTCGAGCCCGGGAATTGCCAGTTCAACCCGTAGTCCCGACGGTCGAGTCGGAACTGACCTTCGAACCCAATCAGGCTCATCTTCTCACCTAGCGGACGGGTGCCCGTCTGGCGGAACGGGATCGTGATCGGCTTCGTCACGCCCTTCATCGAAAGGTTGCCGATCGCATTGAAGTTCGCGCCGTTCTTCTCGATGCGTGTGCTCTCGAAGGTGATCGTCGGGTACTTCGTCGCGTAGAAGCCCTCCTTGCCGAGGGTGTGATTGTCACGACCCGGAACGCCGGTGTCCAGGCTCTTCACCTGAATGACCGCCTTTACCGACGAGCGGGAAAGGTTCTTCGGGTTGTAGTTGATGTGGACCTCAAAGTCGTTGAATCGGCCGCCTAAGTGGGCGAGCCCGCCCGCCACCGGAACCGAGAAGGCGACCTGAGAGTGAGAGGTGTCCGCTACGTAGAGCCCGGCAAGGGCGTCCGCCAGCAGCACGGTTGTGCTGCAGACAATGACCGCAGAGAACGCGTTTTTGAGTGTCATGTACATGGAAGGTGCCTTCCGCCCAACCTTCGGGCGGTATATGTCGTTGGAAGCGACCCTGGCGTTGCCAAGGTCGCTTCCGCGCGAGATCGTGAGTAAGAGGGCCGGGGGGCGTTGCATTATGTTCCCTCCGGAGTTTCGGCATCGGGTGGCATTTCTTTCAGGATCCTCTCAAGCTCGAGCGGGTGCTCTCGCTCCATCTCTTCCCGAGTCATCGTACCCTTGTACCAAACCTTGTTGGCCGGGAACGTGTCCGGATTGAAGTGCTCGTTGTAGAGGTGCCAGAGGATGATCGCGAGGAACGCCAGCGTCGCTTCCCAGCCGTGGGCCACAATCGCGATGCTCAGCGCCTGCTCCGGCAACCGGTTGCCCCAGTAAATCGGGAACCACAGGAGGAACCCGGAGAGCACCATGACCGGAACTCCCCAATACTCGGCAAGGTAATCGAGCTTCTGGCGGAACTGGAACCGGTCGTATTTCGGCTCAACCTTCGACATCCCGAAGTAGTACTTGCTCGAAGCTACGAAGTCGTGGGCGTCCTTCTTGTTCGGCAGCATCGACATCGCCTTGAGCGCGAAGCGCTGCTTTCGCCAGCGGAACAGCAGGTCAACGACGTGCCAAGTCCAAACGCAGATCAGGCCGACCGCTGCGATGCGGTGAATCGGTCGCGCCACCGTGATCCCGCCGATCAACCCGTATAAGCTCTGTAGCCAGGGCACCTTCGAGAAGTGCAGCGGTAGGCCGGTAAGGATCAACGTGGTGAACGAGATCGCAAGCAGCCCATGCTGCCACCGCTGCATCAGCGTGAGTCGCGGGTAGCTCTCCTGCCCGTCCTCCCCGTTCTTGCGCGGACGTCGAATGAAGTACCACAGGTACGCCAAGAACAAAGCCCCGACCGCTACCTCCACGCAGGTCAACGACCAGTCGGAGTAACCCAGAACGGATAGACCCAAGGACACCGCCGCCATCAGGAATGCGAGTGAAATCGCCAACCCAATGAACCGGCCCGCTTTGCTGCCGTGATGGCCAAATACCTTGATGCGCAGGTCGAGCGCGATCCCACCCATCAGGAACAGCACCACCCCTCCCACCAAGAGTTGGAAGAAGAGATTGACGACCCGCAAAGCCACGTCGTCGCGAATCTTCAAGCGCAAGTGATTCGCCCCCGACATCGCGAAGTTCACGTTCGCACCCGCATGGCATCCTGCCTGCGAGCAGAGCGCATTGCCGTTCGCGCGATTGGTGGACGCACGCTCGTCCGCCGGATTGAGCACGCTGTGCGCGTGGTGACAATCGCTGCAAACCGCGGTCCCGTTCGCGTGGAAGATGAGGAGCGCCTTCCCGTGGAAGCTCTCTTCGTACGACGCGACTGCGTTGGTGTCAACGCTGTAACGGTTCATCCTCTCGTCCTGTCGGTGGCACCCACTGCAGAGCTCAGCCTTGAACAGCTTCGTCATCTGGGCGATCGGCTTGACCGCGTGGGCATCTCCCGCTCCGTGACAAGAAACGCAGGTGGGATGATCGCCCGGAACGATGTTCTTGTGAGCATGAGTGCTCGATAGGTACAGGTTGTCCTGATCGGTATGGCAGCCGCCACACGCCGGCTTTTCCGACGTCATCTCCTTGGTGTGGGGTGCTGCGGTGATCGTCGAGTGACAGTCCTGACACTTCAGATTCTTATGGGGAGACTGAGCCAGTGTCTTCTCGTCAACCGCTCTGAAGTGCTCCTGGGCCTCGGAGTGGCACCCTAAGCAGGCGGCCGTATCTTCACGGTCAATCGTGTCGGCGCTCTCTGTCGGCTTTGGCGGATTCTTGACTTGGCCGAGGGCCATATAGCCGAGGGTAAGGGGGGTGGCGGCGATCAGGAAGATCGCCACGGATCGGAAAATTCGCCAAGCCCGGTGACCGGACCCCGATTTTTTTAACATTCGAACCTTTCCTTAGTTCATTTGCGTGGGTGCCTCGTTGCATCCGGCGCGCTTGCGACAAAGGGAATGGCCCCCAATTTGGGGGCCAAATCCTAATTCAATCCCGGGTTTTTCCCCGCACGAATTCTAACGATGTTGGTCGCTCCCGTCTTCAAGGAATCGAGACCCTCGACCTTACGCAGAGCCTCGGCCGTCATCTTCTTGGTGTTTAGCGACTTCATGACCTTCTGAATGTCCACGCCGTAGGGATTCAGTCGGCCACCTTTGATGCTGGCGTGGCAGATACTGCACTTGGCTACGCTAAGCGCTGAGCCATCGGTAATCTTGTAGGTCGTGTTGAAAGTGGTCCCGAAAGTCCCTAGCGCATAGGCAAGCGCTCCGCACGTGGCAAAGCAGAACGCCAAAACGAACCGTTTCATTCCGTAACTCCTTGTGCAGCGGTCAGCATCAGTTAGGTATGACCGATGCATTCGGCACGCCTGAAGATAACCATCAAATCTAGTGCCTAAGATGTCGCTATAACCGCGTCATTACTTCGTTGTCATGAAATCTGATGACGGGCTGCCCGGCGGCTTGACAACCGGGTTTGGGACGACGTAGTCCGTGGATCAGCTTGCTATTTCAGCAGGTCCTTCACAACATGCCCGTGCACGTCGGTAAGCCGGAAATCGCGGCCCTGATAGTGGTACGTCAGCTTGGTGTGGTCGATCCCAAGCTGATTCAGCACTGTAGCCTGAAGATCGTGCACGTGCACCGCCCCCGGAGTGAACTCGTCGACGCTCGGGTCGATGACGTTGCCATTCTTGTCGACGATGTTGTAGCCGAAGTCGTCCGTATCACCGTAGACGATCCCGGGCTTCACGCCCCCGCCGGCCATCCAGATCGTAAAGGCGCGAGGATGGTGGTCGCGACCGTAATTTGTGTGGCTGAGCGGACCCTGGCTGTAGACCGTTCGTCCGAATTCGCCCGCCCAGATGACGAGCGTTTCGTCCAACATCCCCGTCCGCTTTAGGTCCTTGATCAACGCCGCACAACCTTGATCGACATCCTTGGCCTGCGACGGAATGTCCGTCGTCAGGTTGCTATGCAAATCCCAGCCGCGGTGGAAGATTTGCACGAATCGAACCCCCCGCTCCACCATCCGGCGCGCAAGCAGGCAGTTTGCCGCAAACGTCCCCGCCTCATGAGCATCCTTCCCGTACAACTCGAACGTCTCCGCCGACTCCTTGCTGAGGTCCATTAAATCCGGCACGCTCGACTGAAGCTTGAACGCCAACTCGTACTGCTTGATCCGCGCCGCGATCTCGGGATCGCCAAACGCGTCGAGCTGCTGGTGATTCAGCGCATTCACGCTATCCAGCATCGTCCGCCGCGTCGTCCGATCCATCCCCTCCGGGTCCTTCAGGAACAGCACCGGATCGCCCTGCGACCGCAACGCCACGCCCTGATACTCGCTCGGCAAGAACCCTGTCCCCCAAAGCCGCGGGTACACCGCCTGATTCGGCTTGTTGCTCGACACCTTGCTATGCAGCACCACGTAAGTCGGCAGATCCTCGTTCATGCTGCCAAGCCCGTAGCTGACCCACGCGCCCATGCTGGGTCGACCGGGAAGCTGGCTACCGGTCTGGATGAAAGTCGTCGCCGGATCGTGGTTGATTGCCTCCGTCCACATCGACTTCACGACGCAAAGCTCCTTCACCACCGTCGCCGTATGAGGCAATAGTTCGCTTACCCAGACGCCGTCGCCCTGGTTATCGTGCTTCTGGAACTTGTAGACCGAGGGCGCGATCGGGAATCGCGTCTGCCCGCTCGTCATCGTCGTGATCCGCTGCCCCCGCCGCACCCGGTCCGGCAGGTCGGTGTTATACAAGTCGTTCAACTTCGGCTTGTAGTCCCAGAGGTCGAGCTGACTCGGCCCGCCGCTCATGAACAGGAAGATCACGCGCTTCGCCTTGGGCGCGAAGCTAGGCATCCCCGGAATCCCATGCCCCTGCTCCCCAAAAGTAGCCGCCAATTCCGCCACTGAGCCCAGCCCGGCGATTCCCAAAATGCGGCTCAGCGCCGCCGTCCCGACGCCCAACGTCGACCGGCCAAACAGCTGCCGGCGCGTCATCAATAGTTCAGCTTCGCGAAGGGGGTCCATGGCTAATGTAAGGTCAGAAATTCGTCGGTGTTCATCAAAGTCGAACAGATTAGCATCCAAGCCGCCTGCTCTGCTATCGGTAACTTGGACCGCGGTGCCTCGCCGACCATTAGCAGCTTCCTCGCTGCTTCGGGATCGGCCCGATACCTCTTGAGATACTGCGCAAACGCACCTTTCAGCACCGCGATTTCCGGCGGCCGAGGCGGGCGCCCCAGCGCCAAATCGTAGGCGACCCGCAACCGCCGGTCGTCGTCGCCCTTCACCGCCAGCACCCGCTGCGCCATTGTCCGACTCGCCTCCAGAAACGCCGTCTCGTTCTCCGTGGTCAGCGCCTGCAAAGGCGTGTTCGTCGATGCCCGCCGTACGATACACGTGTCACGCAAGGGCGCATCGAAATTCAGCATCGCAGGCGGGGGTGCCGTCCGCTTCCAGAACATGTACATACTCCGGCGGTAAATGGAATTGCCATGGTCCTGAGCGTAGTCGTGGGTCGAACTCGCCGGGTCCGACGCGCCCTCCCAAATCCCGTTCGGCTGGTACGGCTTGAACCCGCGACCCCCCAACTGCTCCACCAACAACCCGCCCGCATAGAGCGCCTTGTCCCGAATCACCTCCGCATCTAGCCGGAACCGAGGCCCGCGGGCGATAAGCCGGTTCTCCGGATCTTTCGTCAGCTTCGCCGCCGTGATCCGCGAGCTCTGCCGGAACGCCGCCGACGTCACGATCAGACGGTTCAACTTCTTGACGCTCCAGCCGTTCTGTTGAAAGCTAACCGCCAGATAGTCGAGCAACGGCTGGTTCAACGGCCACTCGCCCTGACTCCCAAAATCCTCCGCCGTCTTCACGATCCCCGTGCCGAAGTGCTGCTGCCAGACGCGATTGACAAAGACCCGGGCCAACAAAGGATTGGAGGGAGCGACAAGCCACTGCGCAAACCCGAGCCGATTCACGGGAGCCCCCGCCGGCAAGGTCCCGAGAATCGCCGGCAGATGCCGCGTCACCGCGTCCCCCTTCTGATCGTATTGCCCGCGCTTGAGAATGAACGTGGGACGCGGAACGTCAAGCTCCTGCGCGATCAAACTCATCGGAATCAACGTGTTCACTTCATCTCGACTCTTCACCGCTTGCCGATACTTCAAAGCCTCCGGCGTCGCAGGCCCAGCCTCCAAATAGAGCGCTTCCAGATTCAGCCTAGAACTGGCATCCGATGGCATCTTCCGAAAGACCGAGAGCGCCGCGTCGATACGCAGCGCCGTCGCGTCCGCCAGCCGGACGTTCAACCCATCCGGACCGCTGCCGTTCACAACCTTGACGAGCAACTCGTTATCTCCCGCCCGAAAATCCCCCTTCACCGGGTCGATTCCTTCATTCAATCCTCGCCCGATCTTGTGCGAGTGGATCAGCTTCCCATTGAGCCAGACCTTCACCGCGTCGTCGCTCGACACCCCGAAGTTGACTGTCCGCGCCGCTGCCAAAGTCACCGTTCCTTTGACGTAAACCGACGAGTTGTCCTTGCCGATCAGACTCGGATGGTCCTTCCCGACCTCGAATTTTAGCGGTTTCCACTGCGTGATCCCGTTCTGCCCGGGCTCCGGCGGCTCGACCGCGTCGAAAGCCTCGTCGAATGTCTTTGAGGAGAACACGTGGCTAATCTGCCAATCCCGCGACGCCGGAACAGGGGTTCGGTTCTTCTCGAAGTAAGCGACCACCGCGGCAGGGTCAACCTCGCCGCGAAGTCGATCCACAACCGCGTTCAGCACGGAAATCCGCGCTTCCTGCTCGGGCGTCGCCGCCCGCACCACCGGCGGTGGCAAGGTGATGTTCCCGTCCAGCGGCTCGTCCTTCGTGGAGTCGAAGAACGCGTACATCCCGTAATAATCCTTCTGCTTGATCGGGTCGTATTTGTGGTCGTGGCACTTCGCGCACTGCACCGTCAAACCCATCAGCACCGTGCTCGTCGTATCCACGCGATCAAAAGTGTTTCGAGCGAGAAACTCCTCCGCGATCGCTCCCCCTTCATTCGAGGTCAGATTCATGCGGATATAGCCCGTGGCAATGAGCTGCTCGGTCGTCGGTTTGGGAAGCAGATCACCCGCCAACTGCCAGAGCACGAACTTGTCGTACGGAAGATCCTGGTTGTACGCCCGGATCACCCAGTCACGATACGGAAACACCCCACGCTCGTTGTCGAGCTGCAGCCCGTGCGTGTCGCCGTAGCGCACCGCATCGAGCCAATACCGAGCCTCGTGCTCGCCGAACTGGGGCTTGGCCAACAGCCGATCCACATACCGCTCATAGGCACCCGGCTTCGAATCCTGGCGATAAGCCGCAAGCTCCGCAGGGCTGGGCGGCAGGCCAGTTAGCGACTCCGCCGCCCGGATCGCGAGCGTGTTCTTATCTGCCTCCGGCTCCGGCTCAAGCCCATCCGCCTCCAGCTTGCCAAGCACCAACCGATCGATCGGGTTCTTGCACCACGCGGGCATGCGAACCGTCGGCATCTTCGGCATCACCGGCGGCTCATAGGACCAGTGCTTCTCATACTTGGCCCCTTGCTTGATCCACTGACGCAGCGTCTCGATCTGCTCGACGGTAAGTGGCTTTACCCCGGAATCAGGCGGCGGCATCCGGTTCGCGGGGTCCTTCGCGGTGATCCGCTCCATCAGGAAAGAGGCCTCGGGCTTACCCGGGACAATCGGGGTGTCGTCCCCGATCATCTTCGTCGCCCCGTTGAAGGAATCCAGTCGCAAGCCCCCCGCAACCTTCGCCGCATCAGGTCCGTGGCACTTGAAACACTTCTGCCCGAGAATCGGCATCACGTCCCGATCGAAGTTCACTTCCTGACCTTTCGCCCCCGCGGTCTGGTTCGGAATCGCGGCGTAACCCAACACTCCGAGAGCGAGGAGGAAGATTGGAATCGAGGACTTCATCGCGTCAATCGCAGGCTCATTGGGCGGGCCCGATCCTTCACCCTACCACAGCCTTAGTCGGATGTTCGATTGGTTGCGAATGCCGCGCAAATATGCCTCCACCGGTGCCGTCCCTGATATATCGCCCGATCGCGATGGATTCGGCCCCCGCTGATCGAAGGATATATGCTCGAGGAGAAGCTTCTTTCTAGGCGCAACGTGAGCCTTAGATTTCTGCTCTTTGGTCTCATAACTGGTCATCCGCACTTCGCCATCCGTGTCGCCCAGCCCTGCTTCAACTTGGGATAGGACCTCTTGAAACGCGCTCTTCTTATCAACTCTAACGTAGAAGTGTGCGGTATTGAGAATTGGATGTGCGTAGTGAGTCGCTCCTGGTTGGCGTAGAACGCGGCCGATTAGTTGCTCAATCTGGACCTTGCTCCCCATGCTCTTATCAATATAGGCGAAGTACACGTTTGGGTCGTCCCAAGGTCGGCCCTTTGACGTTTGGCGGTGACTGCGTCCATACGTAGATTATAGTCTACGTGTTTTTGGCCGAACGGTGACCGTAACGGTGACCTGAGCCTTCATGAGGAGGAGAATCGGGGTGTCGAACCTGGTAATTTAGGTTCAAATTCTGGTCGGGGCGACACGATTCGAACGTGCGACCTCTTCCACCCCATGGAAGCGCGCTACCAAACTGCGCCACGCCCCGCCGACCGGTTGGGAATTGTACCGCAGGATCGCGGCGTCGCGGTTCGCCCCCCGATCAGAAGAAGGGAAAGGGAAGAACTGGTTGACTATTTCCCCTGCTGCCGTCTCATAAGATGCGAACTGCTACCGGACAACGGAGCGCGAAATTCATTCCGCCATCCGTATGTCGGACTTCAGCCCGAAACTGCTAACCGCTGGCTCATCTGGGAGGCGATGTGAGGATCGGGCAAAGTGCCCCCACGCTGCGCGACTCTCCCCCGTTTACTGCCCGAATCCCAACTCCGTTTACAGCCTGAATCTCCGCCCTGCTTGCCACCCGATCCTCCCCTTCGCCTGCCGAACGACTTCGCCCCGCTTGCCAAAACGACTTCCGCCCTGCTTGACGAACTATTTCCCACCCCGGTTTGCCAAACTACTTCCCACCTCGGTTTGCCGAACTACTCCCACCCTGCTTGCCGTCCGAAGCCCCACCCCGGAGGGGTGACAGAAAATAGCCCGGCGGTCACTCCGGTGACCCCGGGTTAGGGCACCCCAACTCCGACCCCGGAGGGGTCGAGCATCACCGCCGCTCGTAAGGCTATTCGCGTCAGGGCCTAGTCTTCAAGGAAAGTGAGAGTGAGAAAGTGAGAGTTGAACCTAACCGAGTGAGATCGCAACCCAAAAAAGAAAACGCGGATGGCAAAAATCGCCATCCGCGTCTCAGAGCCAGAGCGACCAAGAACTAAGGCGCGGTCATCACCGGCGTCTGCCCGTGGCGCGAGTAGTAGCGGAAGGCCGCCGGACCGTCCGGGGCCTCGCGACCGCCGAGGTCCGTCGGATCGAGCTTGCCCGCCTTGATCAGTAGGTTCTGCGAAGCGCGAATCATGTCCGATGCCTGGTGCTCCCAATCCGCCGCCTGAGCCCGAAGCTCGCGGCCCTTGTCGGCACCGGCCCCGTCCGCCAAGCGGCGATTCTCCGTGGCCCGAGACTGGAGGCGCGCAATCTGCTTCTGCATCGCACCGGCGTAGGTGTATAGACCCGGTGTGTACTCCGGACCCGCAGCCATCGCCGCCTCGCCGTACTTCACCGCGTCCGCCGAGTTGTTCTGAAGCATCGCCACAATCGCCAAGCCAGTGAGCGCCTGCGGCGACTCCGGTCGAGCGAGCCGTGCGACTTCGAGGTAGTTATGCGCCACCTCAAGCTGCAACTCGCTCTCCTTCTTCGGGTCCGATCCCTGCGGAGCCAGCTTGCTGTCCGTGGAGATCAAGATCGCCTGGTTCGCCTGCTCGACGTACATGTCGACGTTAGTCGGTTCCGCCATTAGCGCTCGCTCGAAGAACTTGCGGCTGTTGGAGTAATCCTTCACGCGGTAGTACAGCGAGCTCAGGAAGTAGTCCACTTCGGTGCGCTGCCCCTCTTCCTTAGACAGCTCGCGGGCGATCGGCTGCAGCGTGGCCGGCTTGTTACGCCGAAGCGCGATGTACGCCTGTGCCGTCTTCAAACCGATGTTGGAGATGTCATTCAGCAACGCCTGCTTGATCGCCTCATCCGAAGCGGCCACATCGCCCTTCTCGAAGGAGAGCACGCCGAGCAAAGCGTAAGAATATGCATCTGGCTGGCCGTACTTCATCACAAGACTCATCGTCGCGTTCGCATCCGTCATACGCAGCGCCCGCATCTGAGCGAACGCTAAACGGTTGCCAACATCAACCTTGCGGTTGTCCGCCCGGAATACCGGAAGCAACGCCGAGATCGCCGCCGGATACCGGCCCGCCTTGATCGCCAGGTCGGCGTAAGGCACTGGGTTGGCCGGATCAAGCTTCGCATTGTCGACCATCTGGTCGAGCACCGCGCGCCGCGCGTTGACTGCCGTGATCATCGAATTCTTGATCGAGGTCATCGTCTCTTTACGATCGCCCCCTGAATTGAAGGTGCTGAACGCCTGCTGCAAGGCGATCACGGCCTGGACGTCAAGCGCTTCCACATTCTTCGGGTCAGTCGCAACTGCTTCCTGGGCATTGTTCAGAGCCTCGTCAAGAATCCCCTTTCCGAGGAAGGCGCGCGCCAGCACAACCCGCGCCGGGACGTAGTCCTTTTGAGCCTTGAGCGCGATCCGTCCTTCGGTCAGTGCGCCATCGTAGTCGCCGCCGACCAAAAGCTCTTTCGCCTTCTTGACGTGCGCCTCGGCACCGAGCCCGACCTCGTTGTTGATGCTGAGCGTCAGCTCCTTGTCGGCCTTGTGGCTCAGCGCAGTATAGGCCACGAACTTGACCTTGATCGCACCGTCCGCTTCCTCAAGCGTGTTCAGCTCGAAGTCGTAAGGCGAGCTCTCGTCGGTCTTGCGAAGTTGACCATTGACATAAAATTCAACCTGGTTCACCACTTCGTCGGTGTCCACCACAACGCGGAACGCCTTCGTGCCGCGAACGACATCGCCAGGTTTGGCGTTGACGCGGAGCGTTATGGGCGCGACCGTGTATTCGAGGAATGGCGCCGGCGTTTCCGACGGCAAGCCGGGGCGCGACAACGTGTAGGCAACAATAAGAGCGGTAATCATTCGATGTGTCCTG
Organism: Fimbriimonadales bacterium; assembly: GCA_038216655.1. GTDB lineage: Bacteria > Armatimonadota > Fimbriimonadia > Fimbriimonadales > Fimbriimonadaceae > JAFDWR01. The sequence continues at coordinate 127,286 of JBBQPZ010000008.1, read as the reverse complement.
AGCTAATCCTTCCTAACGGACGCGAAAAAGCCGAAAAGCATTCGATTATATCGCCGCATCCCCACGTTCTTCCGTGCGAATGCGAATAGCGTCCTGTACTCTCTCGACGAATATCTTACCGTCGCCCGACTCGCCGGTCCTTGCGTTTGCGGTAACGGCCTCGATCATCGACTCCAACAAATCGTCCGGAGCCACCACGACGATCTTACTGCGAATCGGCAAAGACACAAGTTGCTCGGCTCCCCCCAACCACTGGGAGACCTCCGCCGAATTCCCCGAGCCACGAACATCCGATACGCTCATCCCGCTGATCCCGAGCACCGCCAACGCCGATTTCACCGCCTCAAGGCGATGCGGCCGGATGTAACAAGTAAACCGAATCATCGTGCCGTCCAGATGCGATGCTTCTTCCAATGCCGAAGGCACCGAACCGTGTAGCCACCAAAATTAAGCACGTCCCGATACAAGTCCACCACCGCCGTCAACTCCTCCCCGATCCGCCGCCGAGCGAGAAGCGAAGCACTGTCGTACACCACATACGTGAGATAGCCCATATTCAGCGCCAGCGCCTGAGTGGCGCGAACGGCATCAAAGCCGACGGCATTGATGATGCCCGCGATAACGACGCTGGACACGATCATCGATAGGAACCACTGTCCGACGAAGCTGTAGTCCCGCCCGCAAAGCAGGGCGTACATCAAGGCACAAAAGGCACCGATCAGCAACGCCCAAAGCGGAAGTCCCGCCTCCACCCAGTCTCGGATCACGAACGACAAACCGATCAACAAGAACGGAAACAGCGCGTTGGAGAACAGCGCGTCGTACCGAGTCCCTCGCGTCCGGATGCGCAGGATGCTCAACACGAGCAGATACACCACCACCTGCACGCCCGCGGTGGGCAGCGAAATATTCGGGCCGTGCAGCGCGGCGAGCCCCGCCAAGATCCCAAGCGTCGCAAAGTGCAACGCCAAGACCCGACGAAGAAACGTCACCCGCTGACTGTATGGCCGCAGCGTCACGTTGTCGGAAATCTCGATCGGTTCCGGGACATAGTTCGGAACGTACATGCCAACTCAGTTTAGCTCCCTAACTCCGGGCAGGTAAGCCGCTGAAGCGCTTCAGTAGCGGCGCTGTACAATCGAATCGGCAATGGCGCACTTTGAAGATCGCAAGTTCATCGTCGGAGGCAAACCGGTCCTCGTCCTCTCGGGCGAGGTCCACTACTTCCGGCTCGCCCGCGAGGACTGGCTCGACCGCATCGTCAAAGCACGCGAAGCGGGCTGCAATGCCATCGCAAGCTACATCCCGTGGCTTTACCACGAAGAGATCGAAGGCGACATCGACGTCACCGGTCGGAAGCGCCCCGAACACGACCTCGGCGCATTCATCGACCTTTGCCAGCGAGAGGGCCTTTGGTTCATTGCCCGCCCCGGCCCCTTCGTGATGGGCGAGGTTAAGAACGAAGGCATCCCCGATTGGATCTACACCCGGTGCCCGAACGCGATCCCGACCACTTGGGGCGGTAAGAAGGCGACGAGCAAGACCCTGAGCTACCTCAACCCCGAGTTCCTCGGATTCGCGAAGAGATGGTACGCCGCCGTCATGCCGATTTTGGCCAAGCGCCTCGATAAGCACGGCGGCAACGTCATCGTGGTTCAGCTCGACAACGAGATCGGCATGCTCCAATGCTGGACCGAGGAAGCCGACCTTAGCGAGGATGTGCTGTGCGAGTTCACTGCCTGGGTTCAGAACCACCACCGCCCCGAGGAACTCAAGGCAAGGTATCCGTTCGACCTAGGCGACCCGGCGAGTCGGGCCAGGTTCCTGCGAGATGGCACCTATCCGGAGGCACGGTTCTTCCATGCGGACTACACCGAATTCACCCGCGACCGGTTCGCACGCTACGCATCAAAGCTGCGAGGCTTCGCTGAGGCGTCCGGCATCATCGACGTCCCGTTCGTGATCAACATCCACGGCAGCGGCGGCGGACGCGCCACGACCTTCCCCATTGGCATCAGCCAGACGTTTCCTAGTTACACTCAGGCTGGGGGCTACTGGGGTTCCTCGGATCACTACCTCGGCGACATCACCCGCCAGAACGCCGGCGACCTCTACTTCATGAATGCCTTCATGGCCTGCGTCAACCGTCCCGAGCAGCCCCTCTCCTCCATCGAATTCGAAGCGGGCTCCGGTGATTACGGCGAGAGCGGGGCCATTCGTCAACCAAGTTCCGCGACCGATTTCAAAGCCCGCCTCAGCGTCGTGCAGGGCAACCGGATGCTCAACCACTATCTCCTCGCGGGCGGGCACAACCCGATGCTCGAGCGAAAGAAGCAGGACGGAAACTCGCGACTCGGCACCACCGGCGGGCGTCACGGCTTCGCCGCCCCGATCGACCCCGAAGGCAAGCTCGATCCCACTTACTTCGGACTCCAAGATACGAACCGCACACTTGCCAGCGTCGGCGACCTCCTGGCCGGGATGACCGAGGAGCACGATGACATCGCGCTCGGATTCGTGCCAGACTACTATTCGACCGACGTCAAGCGGCCGGGTCCCATGATGGCGCTCGCCTCCCAACTCGAAGCTGCGCGCGGTCCCTTGGAGGGGTTGACCCGAGCGATGATGGCCTGTGGCCTCAGCTTCCCTGCGGTCAATCTCCAAGCTCCGATCCCGTCGGGAACGAAAGCAATGGCACTCGCCTCGGTATCCTGCCTGCACGCGGAGGTCCAGCACCGACTGCTAGATTTCGTCCACCGCGGCGGACACCTGTTGCTCTACGGACGCCTGCCCGTTGAGGACCTGGAAGGTCGTCCCGCCAAAATTCTCGGGGACGCCTTGGGCATCGAACTGCACGATGTCAAGCAGGGCAGCAGCGACTTCTTCCCGTCGCTGCAAGGCACGGACTGGGCGGCGCATGAACCCGAGGTGCGGGTTTGGCAACTTGTCCCATTCGCCGCCGCAAGGGGCCAGTCTTTCCTGAATTTCGTTCAAACCGAACTCTCGGCCGGGGCGACCATCCCCTACGGTGCCGGACAAGTGACCCTGGTGACCGCCGAACTCCCCCTACACATGCCGCTTTGGCGAGGGATCTTAGGCCGAATGCGCGCAAAGCCGAAAGTTCAACATGACGCTGAGCACGGAGGCATCCTATTGAACCGGGTTCGCAATCCCCAGGGTGAGCGCTTCATCAGCCTCATCAACCTCGACCAGGAAGACAAGGAGCTTCGGATCACCGAAGAGGGCCAAGACCTGTTCGGTCGCAAGATCTTCCTTGCCGGAAGAAAGGCAAAGCTCCTTCCCCTAAACGTGACCGTAAACGGGCTCAGGCTTCTAAGATCGACAACTGAGATCACAGATCAATCCTCGACAGGTCTGGCCTTCCGACAGACCGCGGTCACTGAGCGAATTGAACTCATGGGAAAGGTCCAGACAAGAGGTCCGGCAAAGATCACCAATACCGGACCGAACTCGATTGTCGAACTTGCCCCGGGCCGGGGCAGTGTCTGGATTCACCCGGCCTGAAACGAGGTCAGACCGTGACGGCTTCGGCTTCGACCACCGGCGCGACGTAATCGACCATTCGGCGACGGGCCGAGATGAGGAACGCATTGACCCGTTCGACGTCCGGCTCGTCGGGAAGCTCGGTGGTCTCGAACGAGTTCTTCAGCTTCTCATTTAGCTCTTCCTGCCAGGCAATCACGTTCGCCCACTTCATCGCACCGCGCTTCACGCTGAGCAGCTTCTCGCGGTACTCGGTGACATCCACCCGAACGAAACCCTCGCGCATCAGGGTCTCGCCGCAGATGAGCAGGCGTAGCATGTGCATCGCGTGCTTCCAGTTAGGTTCGCCCTCTTCGGCTCCCTTGTTCAGGCGCTTGAACTGGTCCTCCGCATAGCTCTGGTAGCGAGCGTATGCATGCTTGGAAATGAACGCGTCCCGAATCGACAGCAAATCCTCTGCGATCTCCGAACTCTGAAGAACCTCCGGGGCGTTCAGCGTCTCCAGGACCGTCGGGTTGGCCCGCAGCGCGAGTCGGACGCACTTGCCAAGCTCCCAAAAAACCGACTGCTCCTTCTCGTCGTCGATCTGGTCCGGCACCCCTTCGAGCGACCACTGAAGCTCAGCCGGCGGAACGAAGAAGCCCTTGAGGTCGGTATCCGAGCCCTCATGCACCAGGCCATACGCCCGCGATCCAACCACGGCCTTGTAGGCAATAAACTCAAAAAATGGCTTCACCCTAAGAGTTTAGCCGCCCCGCCATAATGGGCGATGGCCGCTCTTCGCAACACCAAGCTCGCGCAAGTCGCGATCGTCGTCGCCGATATGCTAGTTTCTCGAGCTCGATTTGCCGCCCTTTTGGGTGTCGCCGAGCCCGATATCATCGAAACCCTGCCCGGCGAGGAGGTCCGCCTCAACTACCGCGGCAAACGCACGAACGCCAAAGCAAAACTCGCCTTCTTCGACATGGGCGACGTGCAGTTGGAGCTCATCCAGCCGATCGGCGTGGACTCGGCTTGGGCGGAAGACTTTGATTTGAAGGGCGAACGGGTCCACCATCTCGCCTTCTGGACCGAAGACATGAAGGAGACCGTCGCGACCCTCGACGAGCACGGAGCCCCCCTCATCATGCGAGGCGATATGGGCGACGGGCAGTACGCCTACTTCGACGGCGTGCCTCAATTCGGGGTCATGCTCGAAATCCTCGAACACAAGCGCACCGAACTCGATTAGCGCTGATAGACCCGAACGTAGTCAACCACGAGCCGCTGCGGGAAGACAGTGGTCTCGTCCGGATTCCCGGGCCAACCACCGCCGACCGCGAGGTTCATGATCAGGAACTGCGGCTTGTCGAAAACCCATTTGTTCGAGCCCAAATCCTTTGGCGTCACCGTGTAGTAGAGATTGCCATCCACATACCAGCGGATGACTTCCGGCTCCCACTCGATCCCGTAGACGTGGAACTTGTCTGCAAGCGATTCCTTGGAAAGGAATTTGCCTTGCTTGCCCCCACCTCCGGAGTAACCCGGCCCGTGAAGGGTGCCGTAGGCAATGTCCGCCTTCGCGCCGATTGACTCGAGGATATCGATCTCCCCGCAAGTCGGCCACCCGACCGTCCCGATGTTGTCACCCAACAACCAGATCGCCGGCCAGATTCCTTTGCCGCGCGGAAGCTTCGCGCGCGCCTCGAACTTGCCGTAGGTTTGGGAGAACAACCCGCCACTCTTGAGTCGCGCCGAACTGTAGTCGCGCCGGATGTTGTCGCTGCCGTGGGCCGGCTCCTTGCGCGCCTCGATGACGAGATTGCCATGCCCGTCGAGGAAGGCGTTCTTGTTACCCGCGGTGTAACTCTCGAGTTCGTTATTGCCGAATCCGCCACCGCCGAGGTCGCGGGTCCACCGAACGGTCGATGGGGCCGAGTTGGCCGCCCCGTCGAACTCGTCGTTGAAGGTCATCTTCCATTTGGGTGCCGTTGCCATCAGCAAGGCACCAAGCACTAACATCATTGGCCCTTATCCTCGTCATCCTCGCCGCCCCGTCGGCCGCCACCACCGAACTGCAAGGCAGGAGTTTTCGGCACGATCGCCGCCACGCCCTTCGCCTTCAGCTTCGCATTGAATTCGACAACGTCCTTCGCCTCGATTCCCTTGAGCAAGTTGAGCTGGATGTCGAGCAACCGACTTAGGCCCTCGAACACTTCCTTGGCTTGCGCCGAAGGCTTCATGCTGCCCGACTGAATCACCCCAACCACGCCGGCGAGCTTGTCGTTCAACTTGATCGGGAAGTTCAGCGGGTCCTCGCCGCTCTTGCTCTTGACCTGGTAGATCTCTCCCTCGACTGCGGCGAGCTTGGCCTTCAGGACGTCCGCGGCCTTGGTGACATCCGGATCGCCCTTAGCGTCCGCAACCGCCTTGTCGATCTGAGCCCGCATGTCGCGAATCCGAACAACCGCGCCGTTCGCCTCATTGAGGCGCTCGACGATCTTTACGCTTACGTCGTACTGCTCGGCGAGGTCCTTCTCCGAGGCGGTGACGCGCGGGTCTTTCACAAGCCGGAAACTCTTCGTATCCGAGATGCCATCCGCGGTCATCTTCACCGTGTAGGTGCCAGGCGGTGCCGATATCGGACGGGGGAAACCCGCCCACAAGATCATGTTCGGGAAAGAACCGAAGCCCGGGTGAGACAGGCTCGCGGAAACCGTGTGGAATCCCTTCTCAGTGTCGCCGGTCGTCGAGCCCAGCTTCTCACCCGACTGACTGAAGAACTCGAACTCCACCCTCTTGGCCGCATTCGGCAGGAAGTAATCCACGGTCGCATTCGCGCCCCCAATTCGATACCGATCGATCGGCGCATACAGGGTCGGCGCCGTCGGCATCGTCGCCGTCAAGTTCGAAAGGCGGGAGAGGCCGTGCAGGATCCAGAACGACCGCCCATGAGTGGCGGCGATCAGATCGTCGTCTTTGCACAAGAGGTCATGAACCGGGCAGAGCGGCAAGTTGAGCTGCAAAGACTGCCAATTGTCGCCATCGTCAAAGCTCACGAATGCGCCCGTCTCGGTACCCGCGTAAAGCAGACCCTTCCGATGCAAGTCCGCTCGGCAAACCCGTGCGAACGCCCCCATCGGCATCCCGCTCACGATCTTTGTCCACGTCCGGCCGAAGTCGTGGGTTCGATAGATGTACGGCGTAACATCGTCGTTCTGATAGTTGTTGACCGCGGCGTAGGCGGTCCCAGGATCGTGCGGCGAGGCATCGATCATGCTCACCCGCCCCCAATGCGGCATCCCGCTTGGCGTCACATCCTGCCAGCTCCCCCCACCGTTCTGGGTGACATGAATCAAGCCGTCGTCCGAGCCAACCCAGATCACACCCTTCTTGACCGGCGATTCGGCGACGGTGAAGATCGTGTCGTAATACTCGACGCTCGTGTTGTCCTGCGTCAGCGGCCCGCCCGACGAAACCTGCTTGGAGCGATCGTTTCGAGTCAGATCCGGGCTGATCTGCTTCCAGCTCTCTCCGTCGTTATCCGTCCTCAACAGAAATTGCGATGCGCTGTAAAGCACGTTCGGGTCGTGCGGTGATGTGACAATCGGGAACGTCCACTGGATGCGGTGCCGCAAGTCCGCCGCCGCGTGGCCCATCGGATTCTCCGGCCACGGGTCGATCCGCTTGCGCATGTTCGTGCGACCGTTGATCTCGGTGATGTCGCCGCTGTAGTTGCCGCCCCACACGACGTCGGGGTCATCGGTCTTAACCGCGATGTAGCCGCTCTCGCCGCCCGCCGTGCCTTCGTAGTCCAGCCCGCCCGCCGTCATTTGGCCAGGTGACACGCGCACGCTGCTGTTGTCCTGCTGCGCGCCATAGATTCGGTAAGGAATGTGGCTATCCGCAACCACATGGTAAATCGCTGCCGTCGCGAACGCTTCACGGCTCCAGGAGCCCCCCGAGTTGGTCGAAACCGCCGCCCCGCCGTCGTTCGCCTCGATCATCTTGGTGGGATCGTCGGGGTTGATCCAGAGGTCGTGATTGTCGCTGTGAGGCGTGCGGAGAGAGTTCCAGGTCTTCCCCCCATCCTTCGACACTCCCGCCCCAACGTTGAGACAGTACAGCTTGTCCGCGACCTTCGGATCGGCATAAACGTGGGAGAAGTACCACCCGCGCTGCCGCCAATCGCTCTCATCGTTGACCTTGGACCAAGTCGCCCCCGCATCATCGGAACGGAAGATGCCGCCCTCTGCAGCCTCCACGATCGCGTAAACCCGCTTCGGATTCGCCGCCGAGACCGACATCCCGATCTTGCCGATCGTTCCCTTTGGCAATCCCGGGTTCTGGGTGATCTCCTTCCAAGTCGCGCCCGCGTCCGTGCTCTTGAAGAATTTGCTTCCCGGGCCGCCGCTGTTCATGAATGAAGGCGATCGCCAGGCCTCCCAAGTGGCGGCAAAGAGGGTCTTCGAGTCGGACGGATCCATGATCAACTCCACGGCTCCGGCCCGATCACCGGAGTAGAGGATCTTGGTCCACCTTCGACCCCCGTCGGTCGATTTGAACACACCCCGATCCGGGCCCGCCCCATAGATATGTCCGAGCGCGGCCACGTAAACGACGTCCGGATTCTTCGGATCGACGACGATCCGCGAAACCGTACGCGTTCCCTCAAGTCCAACATGCGCCCAAGTCTTGCCCGCGTCGGTGGACTTGTAAACGCCATCCCCTTCCGAGATGTCGCCGCGAATCTCCCGCTCCCCCATGCCGATGTAAACCACGTCGGGGTTGGAGTCGCTAATCGCCACCGCCCCCACCGACGAACTCTTCAGAAAACCATCCGTCACGCAGCCCCAAGTCGTACCCGCGTCGGTCGACTTCCAAAGCCCCCCCCCGGTCGCACCGAAGTAGTACTCGTTCGGTCGGGTGCGCACCCCTGTGCAGGCGATCGATCGCCCACCTCGGGTGGGTCCGACGTTTCGCCAACTCAGCTCGCGGTAGTTAGCGGGATCAAAGCCTTGGCTCCAAGAGATCGAGCTAATCAGGGCGAAGGAAAGGACAGTCGTGAGCTTCATAGGAGGATTTCCGAATCGGGAACTGGTGCTAGCGTATACCAACCGAAAAGGGTTAGGGAAGAGAGGCGTCGTCGTGTAGTGCGTTAGTAGCGAAGAACACTAATAGAGTGGTTTAAGCGATGCCCTTGGTCGCCGCCGTGATCATCGCTTCGGCGAACCGGTCAATCTCATCCACCGTCGTGTAGACGTTCGGGGTCACCCGGATCCCCTTCACATCGTCCGTCCCGATCGTCGTCACAAAGACTGAGTGCTTCGCCAACAGCCAAGCCGCCAAGTCGCCAGGCACGATCCCGTCGATCGCGACTGTCGTGATCGCACACGAGTGGCGCGGGTCCAGGTTTGTGGCGAACTTCACGTTCTTCAACTCGGCCAAACGGTCCGTCCAACGGTGCCGGAGGTAACGGAACCGCGCCGCCTTCCTCTCCACGCCGATCATCTCGTGGAAAGTCAGAGCCTCCCCGATCGCGTTGTGGTTGGCCGCCGGATGGGTGCCGATCTCTTCGAATTTGCGGATATTCGAATCCTGCTCCGCACTCGCCGCCATCAACGGCCAGAGCCCCTTGATCCGATCCTTGCGCACGTACAGCAGCCCGGTGCCGATCGGGGCCATCAGCCACTTGTGCAGCGAAGCTCCGTAATACTCACACCCGAGTTCGGGTCGGGTGAACGGGAACTGAGCAAACGCATGCGCCCCATCCACGATCACCGGGATGCCTCGCTTCGCTCCAAGGGCGCATAGATCCTTGATCGGAAAGATCTGCCCGTTCAGAAACGATACTTGTGAGACCAGCATCAACTTTGTCCGGTCAGTGATCTTCTCCTCCACCGCATGGGTGAGCTCGGCGTGCGAGTGCGGCACCGGCGGCGGGGTCGCCCGCACCATCTTGATCCCATCCCGACGCTCCCGCTGCTGCAGCGTGGTGAAGAACCGCGGGTAGTCCATCGTCGTCGTCAAGACCTCGTCCCCGGGTTTCAGATCGAAGCCGAACAGGCAGGTCTCCAGCGACTCGCTAGCGTTTCGCGTGATCGCAATCTCTTCCGTCTCGCAACCAAACGTCCGAGCCAGGCGCTGGCGGACCGATTCCACCTCGGGCTCCAGAATCCGCCACATGTAATTACTCGGTGCCTGGTTGGAGAACTCGAGCTGGCGTCGTAAGGCATCTTGAACAATGCGGGGAGAAGGCGAGCAGCCGCCGTTGTTGAAGTTGATCGTGTTCCGATCCAGAACAAACGCCTGCTGAATTTGTGCCCAGAAATCTTCGTCCTCCGCCGCTCCAAAAGAGCCGCAGGTTTGGCGACCGATCAGGCGCTCTATGACATCGAGGGTGTCGTTGCGGAACGCGGCCGAGGCGACGGCGGTGCAAAAGAGTTGGCGACGGGAAAGCACGCGCCTAGTATGCGCCGGGCGAAGCTAAATGAGGGTGAGGCCCGGGCTCCGTGCCCCACCCTGTCCGGAAACCTACATCTTCATAGGCTTACCGTCGATGGTCGTAACGCTTGGCTTGACCTCTTCGATCTTCTGAATCATCCACTTGCCTTTGACCTTGACCCAGGTTTCCTTCTCCCAGGACTCCATGACCATGACCGAGCCCTTGCCGTGCGGCTTTTGGGGCTTCATCGTGCCGCTCATTTTCTCGTGCACCATCGCCACGCCCTTGTCGTTCGCCGCGCTGGCTGAGGTGAGTTCGGCACTGTTAATCTTGATGGTTGCCATCATGTCGAACCACTGCTTCAGGCCCATGAGGGATTCCTTCTTCTGGGTCGTCTTGCCGCTCATGACTTCCGAAAAGTCGGGAGTCGAAGACTTATAGAACCAACTGATATCCTTGGTCTGAAAGGCCTTGATCATGGCCCCCTGCTCGGACATCAGGAACTTCTTAAATTCCGCCGTCTGGTCCGCCGCAAATGCACATGAGGCGACAAGCGCTCCGAGAATGATCGTTATGACTCGCTTCATAATTGCTCCTTGTCCCCGCCATCGGGGGCTTCGGAGAGAATGGTAGCAGGATGGAACTACAAGGTCAAGATAATTGCCCGAGGCCTAGGTCCGTCCGAACCAGAAGGTCTCGCACGCTAGCAGCCACCATTCTGCTCAATACTTAATACTCAAATACTTCAATACTCAAATACTTCAATACTCAGTCTGCCTCAAGGCTTAAGCGGGTTGCCGGCTTCCATCTTCAGCAGGTCGGCGTAGCGCTTCTTGAGCTTCCGATCCGACATTCCGTTCAGCGCATGCGCCAAGACCACGCTCTTACCGAGCCGCACGTAGCGGAGCAGGTGAACGTCGCGGTCCCGGTCGCTGTTCATGTTCATCTTGCTGAACTCGTTGAACGCGACCTGCAGCCGATCCTCACCGGTGAGTTGAAGGTGCGCGGAAAGGGCGTCAAGCGCCGCGAGTTGAGCCGGGGCCGCCCACTTCTGGACGTCCGAGTACGGCGCGACGAACATCTGATCGTCGGCGATCGTGACGAAGCGACGAAGGAAGAAGTCCGACGTGCAGACCGGCGTGTCGATCGAGTCGTCGTTGATGAGCGAATAAGCGAACGCCTCGTTCATCCCGACCTTCCCGTCTTTGTTGTAATCCGCTCCGGTCACCGGCTTCCCAAGCCGGTCCGTCCCGGTCAGGGCGGCCAGGAAGTAGCCCGTGAAGTCGCGATAGTTGGCCTCGTTCAGCTCCGGCGTGCAACCCGCGGCGACGCGCTGGGGAACGCTGGCGAAGAAACCGCAGATCTGCTGATCGTTCAGCTCGCCCGTCGGTTCGGCGTCTTGGAATAGCAGGTTCCCAAACGCGCCGGAGAAACACTCCACCATCAGCAGAGTGATCGGTGTCCCTTTCGGGAATGCCTTAAGGGACGTGGACAGGTCCTTAACGGTAAGGCGCTGGCCACTCCAGAGGTCGAACTGGTTGTTTGTGTAGTTGCTCTGCGCGTTCCCGCTCCCGTGACCGGTGAAATACAGGAACACCGGAGTCTTCGGGGTCGCGGACTGGTCTTTGGCCAGCTGATCGATCTCCGTCTGGACGTTGGTGAGTTGAGCGGGTCCGTCGAGGCGGAACAAGTTGGGTGCCCGGTACTGCGCCGCGCTCTTTTCGTCGGTGAACAGCACGGTCTTCGAGTTCATATCGCCGTCCGCAAACAACACCCGCGTCGGCGTCTCCGCTGGCAGCATCCGACCCATGTAGCGCACATTGCTCTCGATCGCGACCTGGTTGTGGCTAAGGTTCGGCCCCCCGCCAACGATCAGCGTCCGCAGTTTCGGAGCCGCTTCGCGGCGATGGTTTACCGCCGGCGTTGCTGCGGCAAGCGCGAGGACAGCGATCAGGGAGAGGGAAGAACCGCGGGAGAGAAGTCGCATGGGATGATTAGGGAAGGCGTCGGAGCGCAATTCTGCGCGAGAGCGAAGTGAACGTATCTTCCATCATACGACGCACTACCCCAAGCAAATTCCCTGCAATTCTTCGTGCGGTCTGATCTGAGTCCGCCTCGACCTGAACGGGATTGTTCAGAAACGCGGGCTGAGAATAAGGCTTCCCAATGATCGAAGGTTTTCTACGACACCCTCCGGGGTCGGGGATGTGGAACGTCCCAATCCCGGGGTCACCAGAGTGACCACCGGGCTACCTTCTGTCACCGCTCCGCGGTGAAACCGGTAGCGACCCTCAAACGCTAGGCCACCGCTTGGACAGCGGCTCTTCTCAACAGCCGGAACTGGCAGGCGCACAAACTCACGAACTCACTTTGCACTGTCCACCAAGCCATAGTACTTTAATCCGTCTTCGATGCGGGCAACCATGACCAGACCGCGTTTGCGGAGTCTTGCGATCGCGTTTCGGATCGTGCCGACGGAAATCTCCGTCTTATCCAGAATCCACTCCGACGGCATCGGACAGTCTCGCAGGAGGTTGAGGATCTTTAGTTCGGAGGGCGTGCAGTCCCTTTCGAGTTGGGCAACGTGGCGTTGGTCGGTCAGTTCGGAGTAGTCAAGTGGCCCTCGGCTCAAGAGTTTCAAGGACTTGATGCTCCAGTCCCCGCGGCCCTGGCAATCGAGGGTTACGATTCGGGAGAGTGAATCCCCGGCCTGTACCTCGCTGGTTGCCATTAGGCTGGACTTCGACTGGAGCACGATATTCATGCTTGCGGTGGCGCTGATCTGGTCGTTGTCCGCGACACCGGCGCGATGCATGTTGCGTTGCTTTTGATGGTGGAGTACCAGCGCGGTTACCTGGCGCTGACTGCAAAGCTTCTTGAGCATTTGCAGGGTCTTGCGAGCATTCCAACTGTCCTGGAGCGATCGGCCGCTGATGGCTCCGAGGAGGGGATCGATGACGACGAACTTGGCCTGGTGGTAGCGGATTTCGCGATCCAGGCCGAAGAGATCGATTTCGGTATCGATCAGGATGCGGTTGTAGCAGGTGTAGAGCGGGCAAGCGGAGTCCGCGAGCGGGCTGGTGCGCAGGATTTGGTATCTCTCCTGGGGCGATTCCTCGGCGGCGACCCAGAGGACACTTGATTGTTGCGTCGGTCGTCCGGCGAAGGGAGTTCCGGTCGCGATGGCGAGAGCAAGGGCCGTCGCGAGGCAGGACTTACCGGACTTCGGGGGCCCGGCGAGCATGACGAGGTATCCGGCGGGGAGGAGGCCCTCGACGAGCCAGTCCAGGTCGTATTCGGGCACGTCCTCGTAGATGGGGAGGAACTCGGTCTGGGACATGTTCTTCTCGAGCGCCCGCTGTATGGGATTAGAGTCGAAGTCGATGTGGTACATGCCTCTTTCGGGCGCGAGGGGCGGTTTCGTCAACCAGGTGCGGCGCGTTTGGATGCCTCGGGGTGCTATTGCCCCAACCTGGTTCCTTCATCCGCAGGCCTGAGCCCCGAGGCATCCAAAGGGGGCGAAGCCCCGCTGGCGGTCCGGGCTAAAGCCCGGGATACGGGAAGCGGACTGAAGTCCGCGCTCCGTTTTGAGGGCCGTGCATTTAGCCTCGGGGCTTTGATGAGCCATCGTTGTTTAGCCTGTGGCGGGAGCACCCGAGGCATCTAAATGGCGAAGTGAAGTATCTCCCATCATACGACGCCCTACCGTTGCAGGGGCAAGTCGCAACGCTGGATGTGGGGCGGGGCCACCTCAAGTCCAGGCCCTTCCGTTCCCGGTTATCATGTTGCGATGGATGATCAGCCTGGTGACAGTGTCGATCCGCTTATTGGAGGCAACATGAGCGTGGTCGTTAGGTCTGGGAACACGGTCAAACGCTCCGCGACCCCTGCCTCAGAAACGATCCAGCAGTTCCTTTCGCACCTGAGAAACGAGGGTGTCAACTGGGTTCCCGAGCCGCTCGGCTTCGATCCTTCAGGAAACGAGATTCTGAGCTTTATCCCTGGGCAAACGGTTCATGGAGTTGCGCCGATGTGGTTCTGGGACGAGCGAATTCTGATCGATGCTGCTGAGCGTCTGCGACAACTCCACGATGCGTCGGTCTCGTTTCCTGCGGGCGATGTTTGGAACTACGCGACGCTGGAGCCAGCGGAGGTGATCCTTCACCGAGACTTCGCTCCATACAACTGCATCTTCCAAGACGAGTGCTTTGTCGGCCTGATCGACTTCGACCTCTGCGGCCCCGGCCCGCGCATCTGGGACATCGCCTACACCGCCTATCGCTTCGTCCCTCTCATGCCCTATGGCTTGGCCGATTTGGAGTCGCCCTTTACGGTAGAAGTCATGCACCGGCGGTTGGACGCGTTCCTCGATGCTTACGACTTTGGATACTCCTCCACCGAAGTCCTAGCAATGACCGTCAAGCGCTTGGACGCCATGATCTTGTGGATTCAGGCCTGGGTAGAGTCTCATCCCAGCCCCGAACTGGTAGAAAACGGAGACACCTATACAAAGCACCGCAACTGGCTCGCCGAGATGGGCGGGATCTGAAGATTGCAATTTCGGCTCCATGGTTGACGAATTCCTGTCTCAGAGGCTCATCCATTGGGGCGCGTTCCAAGAGGCCCTCCAAGTGAGCTCCGAGTTCCTGATTCCAAATCAGGAATTTGTCGGGAAGCCAGGAATATCGCCCCGAAAACCACGATTCCCCGAGGTACGTGCAAAGCGCCTAGGTTCAAATACAGTGCGAAATATATCGAAACCCAGATATGTATCAGGAAATCAGGAAAAGCGATCCAAAGGGCGGCTCTCTCGGGCGCGAGGGGAGGTTTGCCTCGGGGCTTTGTTGAGACGCAGTTGTTCGGTCGGTGGCGGGAGCACCCCGAGGCATCCAAACTCCCTCGGCCAATTCCTCGGCGTATTCTAAGTCGGAGGCTCAGTTAGTGATCCTTCGACTGCGTCGACTCGCTAGGGCTCATCGACTCCTCTCGGGATGACGGATCCTTTGACCGTCATCGAGAGCGAAGCACCGAGCCCCAGCGAAGGTAGCGAAGTCGAACGATCCTCTGTCCAGTCTCCGACTCTCTGGGAGAGAGTCCGGTTTTCAAAGTCGGAGGCTTAGTCAGTGATCCTTCGGCTGCGTCGATTCGCTAGGGCTCATCGACTCCTCTCGGGATAACGGACCCTTTGACCGTCATCGAGAGCGAAGCGCCGAGCCTAAGCGAAGGCAGCGCAGCCGAAGGATCCTCTGTCCAGTCTCCGACTCTCTGGGAGAGTGTCCGGTTTTCAAAGTCGGAGGCTTAGTCAGTGATCCTTCGACTGCGTCGACTCGCTAGGGCTCATCAACTCCGCTCTGGAAGACGGACTCAAAAGTGGATAAGTGAAGGTTGACAGCCTACTCAGGATGCCGACTTGGGTTTTTGAAATGAAGGGGGAGCCGGCAAAAAGGCCGCCTCCCCTCGCCAACTGGCAGTGAGGCTTACGGCAGCGGCTCGCCGCCCTTGTCCACGTTTTCCTTCGTGTAGAAGTTCGACTTCAGCACGATCTTCTTCTCGAACGGCTTTTTTGCGAGGATCAGGAGCGCGGTGTCGATGGCTTCCTTGCCGCCGGTTGGGTACTGGAAGCAGGCCTCTTCGATGCCTTGCTTGACGTACACCCGTCCCTCGGAGGGGAGGCCGTCGATGCCGACGAAGATCACGCCCTTTTCGCGGCCCGCGGCTTGGGCGGCGAGGTAGGCGCCGTGGGCGCCTGGGTCGTTGTGGGCGAAGACCGCGTCGAACTTCGGCAGGCGAGCAAGGGCGGAATCCATTTCGGTTCGCGCGTTCGGCTCAAGCCATTTCATGTCCGCATCGAACACGACCTTGACATCGCTCCCTGCGATGCCCTCCATGAAGCCCGCATGGCGATCCTGGGCGGGGGGCGTGGTCATGAGTCCCTTGAGCTCGACGACCGTGCCCTTGCCGTTGAGTCGCTTGACCAGCCACTGGCCGAGCGCCTTGCCGATCAGCTTGTTATCCGCGCCGATGAAGCAGGTGTACTTGTCGCCGATCACCGCGCGATCGAGCACGATGACCGGGATCCCCGCGTCCATCGCTTTCGCCACCGGCTCGGTCAGAGGCTGGGCCTCCTTCGGGCTGATGATCAGGAGATCGACTTTGGCCTGGATGAACTCCTCGACCTGGTCGCGCTGCTTGAGCGAGTCGTTGGCCGCGTCCTTGAAGACCATCTTCAATTCGGGATGCCCCTTCGCGGCGTCCGCGATGTCGGTGTCCATCTGCACGCGATAGGGCTCACCGCGGTTGCACTGCGATACGCCGATCGTGAAGGTCTTCTTGACGGCGGTGTCTCCGCCACCCTTGCCGGCGTCGGGCGTGTTGGTCGCGGTTTCCGTCGAACCGGAGCCGCACCCGACGGCCAGCATCGCGACGAGCACGAGCAGTTGACTTCGATGTCTTCTGAAATTGATCATGTTGTTGATTTCCAAGGTCGTTACCGGCGGTTTCGCTGCGCGAGCACGGCGACGACGATGATTCCCCCAGTAAGGATAAGCCTCCAAGACTCCGGAACGGCGTTGACGCTGAGAATTTTCTCCAGATAGCCGATTGTTAGCATCCCGAGCAGGGTCAAACCGATCCCGCCCCGCCCTCCCAATAGACTCGTGCCGCCGATCACGACGATCGCGATCGCGGTCAACTCGTACCCCGCGCCCCCCTCCGGGTCGCCCTGCTGCTCCTGCGCGGCCTGGCAAATCCCCGCGACGGCGGCAAAAAGCCCGCAGCCCACGTAGGCGGCGAGCTTGGACCAGGCGACGGGAACGCCAGAGAGCCGACTGGCTTCTTCGTTCCCGCCGATCGCGTAAAGGTACTTGCCCCAGCGGTGCCGTGTGAGCGCGATCAGCGAGACGAGGAAGCAAACGAAGAAGATCAGCGTGACGGTGGAGAGATTCCCGCCGAGGATTTGAGAGTCGATTGAGCGGAAGATCTTCGGAACGTCGACGACCTTGACGTTGCCGTCGCTCGTCGGAAGCGCGGTCGAGACCTTCTCGCCGTGGCTGATTAGCTTCGCCAAGCCTCGGGCGGAAACCATCACCGCGAGCGTTGCGATAAAAGGCTGCAGTCTGCCCCAAGCCACAAGGCAGCCCGAAACCGCGCCTGCCGCCGCGCCGACGAGCAATGTGGCGGGGATCCCAATCCACGGCGACCAGCCCCAGTGGATCGTCACCAGCGCGAAGAACACCGCCGTAAGTCCGAGGATACTGCCCACGGCGAGGTCGATCCCGCCGCTCAGAATGACGAGGGTGAGGCCGCAGGCGAGGCAGCCGTAAACGGAGATTTGCCTGAGTGCGTCTCGGTGGGTGCCGATCTTGAAGAACGCGCCGTCGGCGTTGAAGATCAGCCCGAGCACAAGCACGAGAATCAGCGCGGCGAACGCTCGGAAGACGGGCGAGACGAGGAAGCCCTTAAGGCGGCCGTTCATGCGACCTCCTTGTTCATCGCGGCTTCGATGACTTTCTCGCCGGTTGCTTCGGCGCGGTCGAGGGTGCGGACCACGTGGCCGCGGTGCATGACGACAATTCGATCGGAGAGCATAAGGAGTTCGGGGAGTTCGCTGGTAATCAAGAGAATGGCAAGCCCTTCGGACTTCCACCGTTCGATAAGTGCGTAGATCTCGCGTTTGGCCCCGACGTCAATGCCGCGCGTGGGCTCGTCGAGGAGCATGAGCTTGGGCTGGGTGAGGGCCCACTTGGCGAGGGCGACCTTCTGTTGGTTGCCGCCGGAGAGCGAGCCTACCGCGGCGTCTAGCGAAGGTGCGCGGAGGTGGAAATCTTTCGCCATTTTGGCTGCGGCGGCTTGCTCGTTGGCGGTTTTCCGCCAGCCCCTGGGGGAGAGACTTGGGAGGGCGGCGAGGGTGGTGTTGTCGGTGACCGAGAGGGGGAGTACCAGCCCGGAGCCTTTGCGGTCGTTGGTGAGGAGGGCCATCCCGTTCTTGATCGAACTCTTCGGGTTGTGCGGGACAAACTTGCGGCCCAGGACTTCGATCTCGCCGGTTGCTTTGCCGCTTGAGCCGAAGAGGGCGTGGAGAAGCTCGCTGCAGCCCGAGCCCTGCAGCCCGGCGAGGCCGACGACTTCTCCTGCTTTTACTTCTAGGCTTGCGTTCGAGACAAGAGTGGTCGGCCCGCGGGTGACGTTGACGCCGCGTAGGGCGAGGACCGCCGGCCCGAATCCTGCGTTCTCGGAGTTTGATGCGGGTGTGAGAATCTCCTTGTCGCCGACCATGAGGGTGATCAGTCCGTCGTCGGTCAGTTCGCTGGCGGGGTAGGTGCCGATGTGGTGGCCGTCGCGAAGGACGGTGATGCGATCGGCGAGGCGACGGATTTCCTCCATGCGGTGCGAGATGTAGACGACGATACGTCCGTCGGCCTTCAGCTTGGCGATGACGTCAAACAGCCGCTCCGCGTCGGTCGAGTTGAGCGCGCTCGTCGGCTCGTCCATCACGATCAGCCGCCCCGCGCTTCGCAGTGCTTTGGCGATCTCGACGAGTTGACAGAGCGAGATCGGCAGGTCGCGGACGAGGGTGTCGATGTCCAAATCCAGGCCGACGAAGGCCAGAAGTCGCCGCGCCTCTTCCCGCGATGAGGCGGTGCGGACAAAACCGAAGCGACAGACCTCGGTGCCGAGGACAAGGTTGTCGACGACGCTCATCTCGGGGATGAGCGATAGTTCCTGATGGATGATCGACAGCCCGGCTTGGGCGGCTTGGTGAGGGGTGGCGAACCTTGTTGGTTGGTCGCCGATCTCGATTTCGCCCTCGTAGTGGCCGACCGCGCCGCACAGAATCTTGACCAGCGTGGATTTGCCCGCCCCGTTCTCGCCCGCGAGGACGTGAACTTCGCCAGGTAGGAACTCGACGCTGACGGCATCGACCACCTTTTGGCTGGCGTACTGCTTCGTGATCCCGCGCATGCGGACGGGCAGACGGTCGCGATTGGGGGTTTCTGCGGGTGCCGACATGGAAGGTGCCGAGATTTCGCCGCCAGATTACACGACTTGATCGTGTTGTGCTTCGCTTACTTGCTTTGTGGCGGCTACATGCTCCGCCGACAGAGTGTCAGCGGTCCCAGTCAGCGATTCCAAGGCTCGCGTTCGCAGGCTGGAAGCCTACGCTACCCGCGCGGAGCGATTTACCTAGCCAAAACCCGCTATGGGGTGCGGGACGTACGGCGATTCCAGCGTGGCAATCTCTTCGGTTGTCAGCTTTAGTGAAACAGAGGCGACCGTATCGTCCAGGTGCTGCGGCTTGGAAGCGCCGACGATCGGCGCGGTGATGTAAGGCTTGCTCAGCATCCAGGCGAGTGCGATTTGGGCACGGGGGACGCCCCGTTTCTGCGCGACCTTGGCGACCGCTTCGACTACCTGCTTGTCCGCCTCGACCATTCGGTTGTAGAGGGTCTTGCCGAACTCGTCGGCCTGGGTGCGCTCGGTCACCTCGTCCCAGGCACGCGTCAGTCGCCCACGGGCGAGGGGGCTCCAGGGGATGACTCCGACGCCTTGGTCCAGGCACAACCCCATCATCTCCCGCTCTTCCTCGCGGTAGAGCAGGTTGTAGTGGTTCTGCATCGTGACGAAGCGCGTCCAGCCGTTGCGGTCGGCAAGGCAGAGAGCCTTGGCGAATTGCCAGGAGTACATCGACGAAGCGCCGATGTAGCGCGCTTTGCCTGACTTCACGACGTCGTGAAGTGCCTCAAGAGTCTCCTCGATCGGTGTCTCGTCGTCCCAACGGTGAATCTGATACAGGTCAACGTAGTCCATCCCCAGCCGTTGCAAGCTGGCATCGATCTCGTGAAGGATCGCTTTGCGGGAGAGACCGGCACCGTTGGGGCCGGGGCGCATGCGACCGTTCACTTTGGTTGCAATCACGACTTCCTCGCGCGGCACGAAGTCCTTGATCGCGCGACCAAGAATCTCCTCGCTTGAACCTGCCGAGTAGACGTTGGCGGTGTCGAAGAAGTTGATCCCGAGTTCGAGCGCGCGCTTGATGAATGGGCGGCTTTGATCCTCGGGCAAGCTCCAGGGATGCGCGCCGCGGTTGGGTTCGCCGTAAGTCATGCAGCCGAGGCAGATGCGAGAGACCTGAAGGCCGGTCGAGCCGAGTCTTGTGGTGTCCATAAGCTTAGAGCGCGAGGTACTGGTGAACGAACGCGACGGACATCGAGCCCTCGCCGACGGCCGAGGCTACTCGTTTCACCGAGTTGCAGCGCGCATCTCCGGCAGCAAACACGCCGGGGCACGAGGTCTCAAGATAGAACGGTGGGCGGTCGAGCTTCCACTTGCCTTCTTGGACGAGCTGTTGTCCGGTCATGATAAACCCCTTCGAGTCGCGGGCAATGGTCTCGGGGATCCAGGAAGTGTGGGGGACCGCGCCGATCATGACGAAGATTCCCGAGACGTCCTTCTGCTGCGACTTGCCGGTGGCTCGGTCGGCGACGGTGATCCGCTCCAAGTGCTCCGTGCCCTCGATGCTGCAGATCTCAGAGTTGAGGAGCAGGGTGATCTTGGGCGACTGTTCGATCCGGCGAGCGAGGTAGCTCGACATCGACTTGCGCAAGTCGTCGCCGCGCACGATCAGATAGACGTGCGCGCTGTTATCGGCCATGAACACCGCGGCCTGTCCGGCAGAGTTGCCCGCGCCGACGACCGCAACGGCTTGCTCGTTGCAGAGGATGCGCTCGACGTTGGTTGCCGAGTAATAGATGCCTCGTCCTTCAAATTCGTCGCAGTTGTCCACGTCGAGCTTCCGGTAGGAAGCCCCTGAAGCGAGGACGACGCAGCGTGTCTCGATGGGTTCCATTCCCTGGATCCGGACCACGTGCCCGCCGATGTCGTTGCAAGTGATGTCCTCGACGACCCCCGGCACGATCAACTGAGCCCCAAATTTCTCGGCTTGGGCGACGGCTCGGTCGGCAAGATCCTGGCCGCTCAGCCCGAGCGGGAAGCCCATGTAGTTCTCGATTCGGCTACTCGCTCCGGCCTGGCCACCCGGCCCGGAGGAGTCGACGACAAGCGTGTCCAGACCTTCGCTGGCACCGTAGACGCCGGCGGCCAGCCCGGCGGGGCCGGCACCGACGATCAGGAGATCGTAGATCTTGGACTCGACCGGCTTCGAAACTCCGAGAGCGGTGGAAAGCTCCATGTTCGACGGTGCCCGGATCAGGGTGCCGTTGGGGAGGATGACGACGGGGATGTCGTCCTCCTGGACCTTGAATTCCTGGAGGATCTTGGTGGTGTCGGGGTTCTCCTCGACATCTTCCCAAACGAAGGGATACCGGTTGCGCGCGAGGAACTCTCGGATGCGCAGGGTGTCCGGACTGTAGCGAGAGCCGACGACGAGGGGACCGACATTTCCTGCACCCTGCAGGAGCTGGCGGCGAAGGAGAAAGGCACGCAGGAAAATTTCGCCGAGGCTTGGGCTCCGGTCGACGATCGAACGGGCGCATTCGGCACCGATGGCGAGGACCTCCATGTCGGTATCGGCGAGCGCGCTGACTACCGCGGGCCGACCGGTTAGGATGTCGATGTCGCCTGAGAACTCGCCCTTGATGTGGATCGCGACGGGCCGATCGGTGCGCCCGTCATGGATCCCCATCTGCCCGTTGAGGACAATGAACATGCACAGATTGGGGGTGCCGGCGGCCCAGAGAGTCTCCCCCTGCTTCAGCTTCGTGATCTTGCCGAAGGGCAGGAGGGCGTCGATCTGCTCGTCGCTTAGAATCGGGAAGGCGTTATCGTTGCGAGGGTCGGCAATGGGGCGTTCGGCGGGCGGCATTGTGTTTCACTGTACTGCGAAAAACTCGGGGCTTCCGTTAGCCGATCGGGCTGCAAAAACTCGCAGGGATGCCGGGCCCGACGGTACGAATCTCGCCTAATTGCATGGAAGATTCGATAGGGCACGGACACCATGAGCAGTCAAAACGGAATTTTCGCGGTCAACCATCAGGATGCCTCGGCGTGGCATCCGACGGCAGAGGCGTTGGCGTTGGTGCCGAAGCGGCAAGCTTATGAAGCGCAGGTTCTGCCTCTGCGCTTGGAAGACCGAAAGCTGATCTGCCTGGGCCGCAGTGTCGTTCATCCTGACGCCTTACGTCGGCTCAAGGCCGCCGCATGCCGAGAGATCTCGGTGATCATCGCGCCCAACGAAGTGGTGGTTGCCGGCCTGCGCGAGGCCTATGGGCCTCCAGAATATCTTGAGGTCATCGACCTCGTTGACGCCGTGTCAAACGCCCCGAAGATCGTTCGGTCCAACCCCGAGTTGACGGAGTCGGCGCGCAAGCGAAGCGAACCGATGAAGGTGATCGCGATCACAAGCGGAAAGGGTGGCGTTGGCAAGTCGTCCGTCTCGGCGAATCTGGCCACGGCGTTGGCGTCCCGCGGTTTCCGGGTTGGCTTGATGGATTGCGACTTTGCGCTCTCCAATCTCCACGTGATGTTCGGGGCGAAGCCGACGCACACGCTGAGCGATGTGATCGCCGGTCGCGTGGACCTCGTCGCGGCGTTCGAGCGAGTTCGTGGCGGGGTGTTCCTTCTCGCCGGACCTGCGGGAGCGGCGGAATTGGCTGACCTAAACTACTCGGACTTGCAATCCGCCGACGCGGATTTCAGCAAGCTGAACCAGGCGTTCGACTATCTGATTCTCGACACCGCGGCAGGCATCCACGAAGGCGTTCTCTCCCTGCTGATGGCTTCGGATGAGGCGGTCTTGGTTACCACTCCCGATCCGGCCGCGATTCTCGATGCCTACGTCACGGCCCGCGCATTGCTCGACCGTAGGCCGGCGATGGTGATTCGCTGCGTGGTCAATCAGGCGACGAGCGACACTCAGGCGAAGCTGATCTTCGGCAAGTTCATGGCGTTCCTGTCTGCCAACGCGGATGCGAAAGCCGAATACCTCGGCAAGATCAGCGCGGATCGTACTGTGGTCAACGCTGCGCGAATGCGGGTCCCTGCTTTCCTCTCCTATCCCCAAAGCCAGGCAGCGCGCGACTTCGATGCATTGGCCTGCAAGATCGTCGGGATGCCCGCGTCGTCGAAGGCTGAAGGTGGACTGTTCAAGCGTTTTTTCGGCGCGCGGTCGGCGTAAAGGCTAGACGGTGATGGGGCCCTCGCCGTCAAGACGTGGCTGAAGTCGCTTAGTTCCGCGGCAGAATCTCCATCCCCCAACCCCTTCCTCTTCCGGCGCACAATCATCGCCGCAAAAGGAAGGGGAGCCAACAGCTACTTAATTTCCCACTCCTGAATCCCCGTCGACCAGTTCGGCTGGAGCTTCACTTCGACTCGGAGCTTCTTGGTCTTCACCGGCTTGAAGGTGATCCCATTGAACTTATTCATCGCGACGCCGTACTCCCCGGTCGCTTCGACGGGCTTCCATTCGGATCCGTCTTGGTAGAGCAGTCGCCAGGAGGCGGGTACGCGGCATTCGCCGCGGCCGCTGTCGTCGAACCAATAGAGCCGGGACTCGGAGACGGTTGTCTCGGCGGGGAAGGTGTACTCAACCCACTCGGTCGTGCCCTTCTTCGGCCACCAGTGGAAGAAGCCCACACTCTCGTCACCGGAAGCTTTCGGCGCTTGACCATCGTGGAGGTTCTCAAGGCCGGTTCCCCCCGAGCTGCGGGCGATGGCGGTGGAGGTGAGGGTCGGCTGAGGGGTCGGACGGGCGGCACTCATCTTCTCGGGGAGCCAGACTTCCATCTCGCCCCGCCCGCGGTTCGCCCATGCGTAGTAGGGAATCGCGGTGAACGGCTGATCGGTCGCGACGACCTTGCCTTCCTTGTCGTAGGCCAGCGCCTTCGCCGTGCCCTTCAGCGTCACGACGCCACCCAGCAGATCCTTTTGCATCTGGGGAGTGAGCTTCTCGTCGGAGGGCACCAGCAGGTTGCGGACATGGCCGCTGGGGCTCTCCGGCCACTCCGCGCAGTACAGCACCGGACCACGTTGAAGCGCAATCCGACCCTGATCGGCCACGATCTTGGCGTTGCCAATGACTCGCCGAACCGGCATCGGTAGGACGAGATGGATCACATCGCCCTTTTTCCAGTTGCGTGAAAGGGTCGCGTAGCCCTTTTCAAGATTGACCGGGACAGGACGGCCATTAACTTCGAGGTGGACCGGAGCTTTGGCGCCGTCGGCGAAGCGGTAGAGATCACTTGGTACCGCCTGGTCCCTTGCCCATCCCGGGATGCGGACGCGCATCGTGACATCGCCGGACTTGGCCGGGTTGACAGTGAGCTTTACATCGCCGCTCCACGGGTAATTCGTCTCCTGTATGACTTCAACCTTTTTGCCGCCGTCGAGGGTTATGGAAGCGGTACCCGAGGCAAACAGGTTCACATACAGGTTGTTGCCCTGCTGGGCATAGAAGTAGCCCGGAACGCTGGCGACGAAGCGCGTCATGTTGCCCGGGCAACACGCGCATGGGAACCACGGGCTGCGCGAGAACTGACCGCGTGACTCCAGGGGATTCGGATAAAAGAACGACTTCCCATCGAGTGAGATGCCGGAGATGAGGCCGTTGTACAGCGTGCGCTCGAGCACGTCCACGTACTTGGCGTCCATGTGAAGCAGGAAAAGTCGCTCATTCCAGAATTCGTTACCGACGGCCGCGCAGGTCTCGCAGTAGGCGGTCATGTTGGGAAGGTCGTACGATGCGCCGAACGCTTCGCCGGAGCCTGTCTGGCCGATTCCACCGGTGATGTAGAGTTTGTGCGACACGACATCGTCCCAGATCTTGTCGATCGCGGAGATGTAGCGCGGGTCGTCAGTCAGCGCTCCCACATCGGCCATGCCCGTGTACATGTAAGCGGCGCGAACGGCGTGACCGACCGCCACGTCCTGGTCAACCACCGGCTTGTGGGCTTGCCAGTACTCGCCGCTTCCGCCGCGCGAGTCGAGCATGAACTTGGCGAGATCGAGATACTCCTTCTTGCCGGTCGCGCGATAGAGTTTGGCGAGTCCGAGTTCAACGACTTGATGTCCCGGCCAGATCTTGCGCTTGCCGGGTCCGAACGTGCGGCAGAGGAGGTCGGCGCTCTTGATCGCGATATTCAGGTAGGTGCGCTTCCCGGTGGCCTGAAAGTGGGCGACGGCAGACTCGTAGAGGTGGCCTAGGTCATAGAGCTCGTGGCTGAGGTCTTCCTCCTTCGACCAGCGCGTGGGTCCGGACCACTCATGAGGATGCTCAGGATTGATCGTTCGGCTGGTGTAGAGGTAGCCATCCTTCTCCTGCGCCGCACCGATCCTCTCGATCAGATTGTCGATGTAGGCTTCCAACTTGGGATCTCGGTTGACGCTCAGGGTGTAGCAGGCACCTTCGATGATCTTGTAGACATCGCTCTCGTCGAAGGGGTAGCCCGTGATCTTCCGATCATCGAGGGGTTCCCCTCGATTGACCTTCGCCGCTCGGTCGAAATTGGCGATACGACCCGTCTCTTCGCACTTTTCGAAGGTGAACGGGATCGTAACCGTCCGATTGATCTCGATCCTCGGGGCCCAGAAATTGTCGTGGAGATGCACGGCGGAGAAGGGCACCGCGGTGGCATGGGCCATCGGCACGGGGGTGGCGGAAGCGGACGAGACGAGAGAGAGGAGGAACAGGGTGATCATTCGAGACTCCGAAGGGCAGCGTCTTTAGGATACGTTCGCAAGGCGATCGAATAGCCTATAATATTCAATCATTCAAGCTTAAACGATTTTTTGAATCCTTGTCTTAAGATTATCCGGAAGCTGGGCTCGAGACGACCTCGCGCAACTTCCCATTGCTGGATCGACGACGACCGAATCACCCTTTCGGACATCCGATACTGCGAATTAATCGACTTAAGAGGCGCACTCAACGTAAACTCGTGCGAGCCGTCGGGCACCTCGGACAGTAATGGCAGAAACTCTCAGGCATTTCATCGGCAACGAATTCGTCGCGCCAGGCGACGGTGATTTCATCACCTCGATCAATCCAACTCGACCGCAAGAGGAAGTTGCGCGCGTCCCGGCGGGGTCGGCCAGCAGCGTCTGCGCAGCAGTTTCCGCTGCGCATGAAGCGCAGGTGGGATGGCGTCGACGCACCGGTGCGGACCGGGCCAACATCATGAACCGTTGGGCAGATGCGATCAACGACGTGTCTACCGAGATGGCGGCCGCAATCGTACGCGAGGTTGGAAAGCCGATCGGCGAAGCGGCGGGCGAGGTGGATCGAGGGGTCGCGATTCTTCGGTATTTCGCCGGTGAGGCGGTTCGTGAGACTGGCTCGGTGATCCCTGCGCTTGCCCCGGGCAGTGTCCAGTATTCGATGCGGGTACCGGTAGGCGTTGCCGCGCTTATCACTCCCTGGAATTTTCCGATCGCGATTCCCCTTTGGAAAGCGGCTCCGGCGCTCGCGGTGGGGAACACCGTCGTGCTGAAACCGGCGGAGTCTTCCTCCTGGGTCGCGGCGAAGCTTGCCGAGACGGCGCTCGCCGCCGGGATGCCTCCCGGGGTATTCAACGTGCTTTACGGGAGCGGAGTCGAAATCGGACCCGCGCTCATCGGCCATGAAGGGGTCGGCGTGCTGAGTTTCACCGGATCGGAGCGTGCGGGTACCGCCATCGCCCAGGCTTGTGCGGCCCGGAATTTGAAGTTCCAAACCGAGATGGGCGGCAAGAACGTAGCGATCGTGCTTGATGATGCTAATCTCGCCCAAGCCGCGACTTTGATCGCGGGCGGCGCGATGCGGTTTGCTGGCCAGAAATGCACCGCAACGAGCCGGGTGGTCGTCACGCCGGGCGTGCGCGACGAGTTCCTGAAGGAACTGAAGGCGGCGGTCACCGCTCTGCCCGTAGGCGACCCAGCCGAGAAGGCGACAGCGGTCGGTCCCGTGATCTCCGCGGCCTCCCAGGGCTCACTGCGGATGTCGCTCGAAGAGGCGGGGGCGGACCGGATCTACTCCGGCCCGATTCCCAGTGAGGGGTTCTTTGTGCCACCGACGATCTTTACGGGTGTCGATCCAGAGTCCGACTTGGCTCAGCAGGAGCTCTTCGGCCCGGTGCTGGCGGTCTTGGATGCGAACGATCTGAACCACGCTCTCGACCTCGCCAACCAAACTCGATTTGGCCTGAGCGCCGCGCTGTTTACGCGCGATCTGAAGTCGACGTTCGAGTACATCGACCGGATTCAGGTCGGCATGGTGCGGGTGAACGGCGACACGACCGGTGTCGACTTGCACGCGCCGTTCGGGGGATTCAAGCAGTCGAGTTCGCACTCACGCGAGCAGGGCGCGGTGGCGAAGGACTTCTACACCGATTTGAAGACGGTTCAGATTAATCCCTAGGGCCGGGGAATGTTGAGTGGTGAGCGTTCCGGCAGACGTGTCAATTAGGCACATGCGAGCTAGATCCCTTGACCCTCAGTACTTCAATATTCTCGCACCTAGGGTCGCTCAGCGATCCCAGTCCGAATCACCTTCAGCGCCGTGTCGCGAGCTTCGCCCGATAGCTCGAGGCGCGGCGGGCGGACCTTCTCGGAGCCCATCCCTACTTCCTGCTGGGTCAGCTTGATGAGGTGGACGAACTCGGGGACGACGTCGAGGCGGAGGAGGGGAAGGAACCAGCGGTAGAGGTCGGCGGCTTCCTTTGTCTTGCCTTCCTTGCATAGATTGAATAGCTTGACCGACTCGGCGGGAAAGGCGTTGACCAGGCCGGCGATCCAACCCAATGCGCCTGCCGCCATCGCTTCGACGATCAGGTCGTCGACGCCGACGAATACGGCGAGGCGGTCTTTGAGCGTGAGCACGATGTCGGTGACTCGGCGCACATCGGCGCTCGACTCTTTGATCGCATGCAGGTTGGCGTTTTCCGCCGCAAGCTCGGCGACTTGGGTGGGCAGCACGTCGACTCCGTAGGCGATCGGGTTGTTGTAGAGCATGCACGACAGGGGCGTGGCTCGGAAGATCGCGTTGAAGTGGTTTTTCACTTCTCGCCAATCGCCCTTGTAGACGTAAGCGGGGAGGACCATGAGGCCCTTGCAGCCGACGTCTTGTGCTTCCTTGGCGAGTTGGACCGCCTGATGGGTGGCGAGGGCAGAAACTCCTGAAACGACCGGAACCCGGTCTCCGACCGTTTTGACCAGGGTCTCCAGGATCGCGATCTTCTCACTGTGGTCCAGGGTCGCCGCTTCGCCGAGGGAGCCGAGGGCGACGATGCCCCGGCATCCCGCGTCGATCATCCAATTCGCGTGCTCCGCGAGAAAACCGAGGTCGACCGAGCGGTCGTCGTTAAACTTCGTGGTGATCGCCGGGATCACGCCGCGCCATTCCATCGCTGCCATGTGGGCCAAAGCATAGCACAGAAGAAGCTTTAATGCTGAACGATTCCATGCCAAGGGATCCTTTACGCGTGCAGTAGAATTCGCACATGTCTGCCGTTGCCCGCGTTCGAGTGATCGACTCCCACACGGAAGGAGAACCGACGCGAGTCATCCAGCTTGGCGAGATCGAATTGGGTCCTGGGCCGATCGCGTCTCGAGTTGAGCGGATGAAGCAGGTGTTTGAGCAGGTGTTCCGGCCCCTGGTGCTTGAGCCGCGGGCCGGGCCCGCGTTCGTCGGAGTTTGGTTTGGTACTCCGAGCGAGCCAGGTTGCCTTCACGATGTGATTTTCTTCAACTCCGCCGGCCCGCTGGGAATGTGCGGACACGGCACGATGGGATTCATGGTCACGCTCCGGCACTTGAACATGGAGAGCCAAGGTCGGCACCGCCTCAACACGATCGCAGGTCCGGTGAGCGCTGAACTGATCGACGACACCCGTGTGCGGGTCGAGAACGTTCCGAGTTACGTGATCCAGGAGCGGGTGATGCTGAGCGTCATGGGTTACGGCGAGGTGCAAGGCCAGGTCGCCTACGGCGGCAATACGTTCTTTCTTGTCGAGCGCTCGCCGGTACCGGTCTGGTCGGACAATCTTGAGGACCTATTCAAGTGCTCTCGTGGCATTCTGCAGGCGGTGCATCGCGCCGGATTTGGGGATGTGGACCATGTTGAGCTCTTCGGCCCGCCGACGGTCGAGGGAGCGGACTCGAAGAGTTATGTTCTTTGTCCTGACGGGACCTACGATCGTTCACCCTGCGGAACTGGGACGAGCGCCAAGCTCGCTTGTCTGGCCGCAGCGGGGAAGCTCGCTCCGGGGGTGATCTGGACGCAGGAGAGCATTTTGGGCACCACCTTCCGCGCCTCGTACGAGCGGAAAGGCGACCGAATTCTGCCGACGATCGAGGGGACGGCGCATGTGACGGCTGAGACGCAACTGATTTTCTCTCCCTCCGATCCTCTGCGCGAAGGGATCGTGCTTGAGTAAATCGGTCGCGATCGTGGGCGGCGGCATCGTCGGTTTGTGCTCGGCCTACTATCTTGCTCGGGCGGGCTTCCAAGTAACGGTGCTGGAGCGCGGCCCTTCGGATCAAGCGGGTTGCTCCCTCGGCAACGCGGGGATGATCGTGCCTAGCCACTTTGAGCCCCTCGCCGCGCCGGGGATGGTGGGCCTCGGGCTGAAGATGATGCTGAATCCGCAGGGGCCCTTCGCGGTTCGTCCGTCTTTGAATCCGGAGCTGATCCGCTGGGCGTGGCGGTTCGCGCGGTCATGCAATCGGCGGCACGTTGCTAACTGTGCCGAGTTGCTGCGCGACTTGAATTTGGCCTCGCGGGCGCTCTATCTTGAGATGGAAGGGGACTTCAACCTGGAGTGCCTTGGCCTGCTGATGCTCTGTCGGACCGAATCGGCTCTTCATGAGGAGGCCGAACTTGCGGCTCGGGCAACAGCGCTCGGGCTGGACGCCGCTGTGCTCTCGGCATCCGAGCTCAAGGCACTTGAGCCTGACCACCGGATGGACGTCGCAGGAGCGGTCCACTTTCGCGACGACTGTCAGCTCGACCCGGTCCGGCTGATGGCTTGGCTTGCCGCGGAGTGCAGTCGGCTCGGCGTGACGCTGATCTACGATGCCGAAGTAACGGATGCCGTGAAGGAAGGATCACAGGTTAGGGGGCTCAAAGGTGCGTTCGGCGAATTATCAGCGGACGAGATCGTGCTTGCCGCTGGCTCCTGGTCGGGGGGCTTCGCCCGAACTCTCGGGCTTTGCATGCCGATGCAGGCGGGGAAGGGATACAGCTTTGACCTGCATGGCAAGCGGACGCTCCAGCGATGCGCCATCCTGGTTGGCGCGCGCGTCGCGGTGACGCCGATGGCGGATCGAATCCGCTTTGCCGGGACGATGGAGATCACGGGGAACGACCTGTCGATCAATCGTCGGCGACTTCAGGGCATCCGGGAGTCGATCCCGCGGTTCTTCCCGGACGTGGTGGTTCCCGACGAGAAGGATCTCGACGTGTGGGCCGGGCTCCGGCCCTGCTCGGCGGACGGCATGCCGTATCTCGGGCGTCCGGCGGGATTTGAGAACCTGATCGTGGCGACGGGGCATTCGATGATGGGGGTCTCGCTTGGACCGGTCACGGGGAAGATCGTCACCTCGTTAGTGATGGGAGAGGAAACCGGATTCAAGATGAAGCCGATGGCGCCAGATCGGTTCGCCTAGGGACTTCACTCTGAGTTGGCAGTTACTCGGACTGCGGTGCCACGGTTTGGCCGGGACTGGTATCGACCCGTGAAGGGGAGACGTTCCCGGTAAACCGCGTGCGGTCATTATCACCGGGACGTAGGAGCACGGCTTGCCAGGAAGCAGTTCCGAGTTCTCGAGCACCTCCGGTCCTGGCCAAGCCGTGGCACCGCACTCAAAAAGTTACAGGTGAGGCGGGGAGTAACATGGCCGAATGAGTTCGCCTGCGCGCAGGGTGTTTCTGTTCGACGTCGACAACACGCTGCTCAACAACGACCGCGTGACCGCCGATCTGAAGGACCACCTCCGGGAAGCGGTCGGCGAGGAGTGCGCGACCCGCTATTGGATCTTCTTCGAGGACCTTCGCAAGGAGCGCGGCTACGCAGACTATCTCGGTGCTCTTCAGAGGTTTCGATCGGAGAACCCGCAGGATCGGGACTTCATCAAGATCTCTTCGTTCCTGCTGGGCTACCCATTTCCGGACCGCGTTTATCCGGGAGCGAAGGAAGCGATCTGGCACGTGCGGTCGCATGGGCTTACCGCGATTCTGTCGGACGGCGACGTCGTGTTTCAGCCTTGGAAGATCATTCGTTCGGGACTTTTTGACGCGGTCGAGGAGAGGGCGCTCATTTACATCCACAAAGAGCACGAACTTGCACAGGTCGAGGCGGAGCTTCCCGCCGAGCACTACGTGCTGGTGGACGACAAGATCCGAATTTTGACCGCGGTGAAGGAGATTTGGAAGGAGCGTGTGACGACGGTATTTGTTCGGCAGGGCCATTACGCCTTGGACATGGACCTTGTCGCGCAATATCCCAAGACGGACGTGACCATCGAGTCGATCGGGGATCTTCGGAATCTCGATCCCTCGACGCTGTGACGGCGTAGAACTAGGCGGATGAGAAACGATAATTATCCCGGCGCCTCGGAATCGGTAAGGAATCTCAACTCACTGCCCGGGCGCTATGAGGTGCTCGAAACGCACGGCAAGTTTCGCATCGTGGATTTCGCTCCCTTGAGCTTCGACGGCTATCAGTTCTGGGTCGTGAATGAGCGAGGGTTCCTCTGGGAACCGGGGGATACCCTTGAGTTGGCCCGCGCCTATTTGGAAACGGAAGAGGCGCGGGAATACAACGTCGAGTAGGTCAGTCGGCCAAGACTTTGCCTTTGGTCTCGAGTACGTAGGGCAAGAGCATCAAACCGGCGATCGGGACGAAGCCGACGTAAAATAGCACCGCCATGGCGGCGGAGAGGCCGCTGGTGCCTCGAGCCGCGATCGCGCCCACCACGAACGGGCCGATCGAGGCGATGATCCTGCCGCCGTTGTAGCAAAAGCCCGCTCCGGTCGCACGAAGCCGGGTGGGGAAGAGCTCCGGTAGATAGAACGTGAAGCTCCCGAAGATTCCGAACACGGAGAGGCCGATCAGGAAGTACATGTAGAGTCGGTCGTGCGGATCCAGCGGGAGGCCGAAGGTGGCCATGATCGCCGCGGCGGAGCCGAGGAAGTAGATCAGATACATCGGCTTGCGGCCGAGCTTCTTAGCAATCGGAATCGTGAGAAGAGTGCCCACGAGTCCGCCGAGGTTGAAGCAGTTGGTCGCGAGCGCCTTCCAGCTCTCGACCATTCCTTGCGTAGCGTCTTTGCTGAGATTCTGGAGCTTGGCCGTCGTCTGGGCGAGTCCGGTCGCGACGGTGGGGATGAACGCGTTGCAGCTCCACCACATGATCAGCGCGACGAGCGCCATCGCGAATCCGCTCAAGGTGATGCGGCGGAACTCGGGCGAGAACAACTCGGCCAGGCGCGGTGGATTTGCATTGTCGCAGGCGGCTTTCCACCGTTCGGGCTCCTTGATGAACAGCCGGACGAGCAGGGCGACCCCCGCCGGGATCAAGCCGCACAGGAACACGTAGCGCCAGCCGATCTCGGGGGCGGACTTAAACGCCCCGCCTTGAATCAGGTGTACGAGGAACGTCGCGAGGAATAGACCGGCGGGTGCCGAAGTGTAGAGGAGTGCGCCTGCTTCTACGCGGCGCTTTTCGGGGACGATCTCGGCGACCATCGAAGCCCCGGCCGCCCATTCGCCACCGATGCCGAGGCTGGCGATGAGGCGGAAGAAAGCAAGCATGTAAATGTTCGTGGCGACCGCGCAGAGGGCGGTGCCGATGGCGAACATCGCCATCGTCAGAAGCAGGGTTCGTGTGCGTCCGATGCGGTCGCAGATCCGCCCGAAGATGATGCCGCCCAACGCCCAGCCGATCAGCAGGAGCGAAGTGAGGATGCCGGTCCAGGTCAGGGCAGCGGATTTGGCTTCCGGCGTGTTGAGGGGGATGTGGAGCAGGGTAGGGACGCAGACGGGGGCCACGTAGTTGAAGAGGAGCCCGTCGAAGACATCGAACCCCCACCCGAGCCAGGCGGCAAAGAGCACCGCCCACTGGTAACCCGTGAATTCAAGAAATCTCTTCGGCAGCGCCGCCGGGGAGGTGGTCATCCGCACTACTCTGCCAGAGCGGGAGCCATTCCCGCAAGGTCCCTAGGTTTTGATGGAACTGAAATCTCCTGATGGAGTTGATGGAATCGAGCAAACCCTCTTGATGGAGGTGATGGAGGTGATGGAGGTGATGGAGGTGATGGAGGTGATGGAGGTGATGGAGGTGATGGAGGTGATGGAAAGTACGTCCGGTCATCGGGCGCTGAAACGTTGAAGGTCCGGCGTGATCCCGTCGGGGCCTGTATAGTTGACGTATGTTGATCCTCGCGGCTTTGGTCACAATGCTCCCGGCGATTCGAACTGTTCCTGCTGGGGCAGAGGTGAGTTTCGGACGCTTCCACCATCTTCGAATCGCCAAGATAGCAGGTGGTTCGCCCTCAAGGAGTTGGCTACCGACGGGGGAGCCGACCAATATTCTGAGGGGGATCAAAAGGTTTTGAGGGCGTCCCTAAATCTGAGCGATATGTTGTCGCGACCTTCATCCTTTCGCCAGGTTCCGCCAAGTACTGGCCACCAATGGCCCTCCGGCTCCCTCTGAGCGAGGACATTGTCGAAGCCAAGAACTATGGCGACTTTTTCGAAGTTACACGTTTGTACAAGTACGACGACGCCTCATTTTCAGGATTCCCCTTCATTCCAAAGGAAAACCAGAAGAAGGCGGATATCTCGGTTGGGATGGCTGACGGTCCGTGGCACGTGATAAGCCGAACCAAGTTCAGCGCCGGAAAGATTACGAAGCGATTCGGCATTCCGCTGAGCGGCGCGCGGACAATGAAATTCAATGAATATCCCGGGCGTTCGCACCTCTTCATTAGATTCACCTTCGCTCATCCAATGAGGAGCGAAGGGTTCGTAGTTTACGCTTACGACCAAAAGGGGCGGGCGATGGAAAGTGCCGCTTGGACCAATGGCTCCCCGGAATCTCGGGAATACGCCTTCCTGGGCTCCCTAGCAAACCTTGGCCGCGTCGAGATCGAGGCCAGCCCGTATACCTGGATCACCTTCAAGAACGTATGGCTTGAAAGTCTCCCACTTTCACCCTGACTGGAAATTTTAATTTGTCTAGCGAACTTCGCCGATAGGATGGAAACTGAATATCAGGTCGCCCGATAAAGGTCCTGTGCCAGGCATAGTCGATCCGCTCATCAACAGGTCGCCATCCTCCAAAACCTTCAGCGCCATCGCATGAGGAATCCAGCCGAGTTTGCCGCTACCGTTCCGCTCGAAGTCCACGGCTTTCCCATCGACTTGCTCGGTTGACATCTCAAGTGCGCCACCGACTTGTCGGCAACTGCCGGCCATTCGATGGCCCTCGACCTGAAGCACGAAGGTATCGGAAGCGCGGTTAATCTGAAGCCTCAGCGGCTTGCTATCGATCTTCCCAGAGTCCCAAGCGGCAAGAATGTCGTCGCTGGCTCCCTTCCTGCCAACCACACTGATCCCGAAGTAGTGCTCCCACAATCTTGGTGGTCTCGTTAGCAACCAAGCGCCCCAAGCGAGCAACCCCAAGTCAAAGAGGAGGATGGCTATCGCTAACCCTCGATAGGTCCTCGGCTTTGCCGGTACCGGGGCAACGAGAGCTGAATTCATGGCCCATTATCCGCCCATCAGCTCCCGGAAGCGTTCGTTTGATAAGAGTTTGAAACTTTCCCCTCCACCGGCGGGATGTCCTAAACCGCTAGCGGGCAATGCCGGGGGGTGGGGCGGTTGGAATTCCCGATGGGCCGCCGGTTTGCTTTACCTCGCCGGGAGCGTAGCCCTGGGCTTTCGACGCCGCTTGTTGGGCCGGGGTCATCTTGTCCCAGATGCCTTGGGGGACGAGCTTGGAGGTCTTGGGCGCCTCAAACTCGGCGGGCCCAGCACCGCCTTTGTAAATGAGGAAGCCGCCAAGCGCTACGGCGATGACGACGGCAGCGATGATCAGTGGGGTTGGAATGGGGTTCTTCATTTGCATCTGAGCGGGGCCGGCGAACCGGCCCCGCTGAGGGGATCTACTGTTGGGGAAGCGTGCAGTCGTTGGCGCTGGGCTTGAAGGGATCCGCGTCGAGACACACACCCTTGAGGGTGTTGTCGACGGCGGAGTTCATATCCTTGCGCTTCTGATAGCCAGGGAAGATGTAACCCTTGCCCTTGCCCTTCACGTGAAGGTCAGTGAAGAGATAGTTCGCCTGATCCGCACGGCTAAAGTCGACGCCATCGGTGTACCGAATCTTCGGGTCGGTATCGCCGTTCCAGGAAACGGGGTCATCGTTGGAGAGCGTGTTGGCTGCTCGGGCCCACCAGACGCCGCACTCCCAGCTCGCCGCGCCCGGCCACCAGGTGCAGTTGTATACGGCGGGGTTGCGCTGCTCGGTCAAGAGGATCGTGCCCGCGGGTTGAGGGTGCTCGTGGCGACGGTCGGCGAGAAGCCGTAGTCTTGGCCATCCCAGGTGTTGACGCCCGCCCAACCGCGGACCACATTGGCGGCGACTCGGTACGATCGCTTGTAGTTGCCGAAATCCGGGTCAAACATCGCGGTCGTTCGGTCGAAATCCGATCCGTCGAGACCGATCGTCTTGATGTACGGATAGATAAGGGTGTCCCAGCTCGGACAACCGTGGGCACCGGCGCTGCAGGCACCCGTGCCCCAAGAAGCGCCGTTCCCGTTCATGGTTCCGGCGGGCGGATAGTAGTCGTCGTTGTCGCCGTGGTAGAGCGCAAATCCAAGTCCGATCTGCTTTTGGTTGCTGATGGTCTTGGCGTTCTTTGCGGCGGCTTTGGCTTGGGCGAAAACCGGGAAGAGAATGGCGGCAAGGATCGCGATGATCGCGATGACGACGAGCAACTCGATAAGAGTAAAGGCTGCGGACTTGGATTTCATGATGGCTCCTTCGTTGGATGGGATGTGGAGGCTCGGACAATGAGCTCCGGAGAGAAAACTTGGTCGGGGTCGCGGTCTTTGCCGGTAATCACGCCGACAACGGCGCGAACGGCGGCCGCGCCCATTTCGATGATGGGTTGACGGACGGTGGTGAGCGGCGGGAACACATTGCCGCTGCCTTCGGTCATGTCGAAGCCGACGATGCTCACATCGTCCGGGACCTTCACCCCCATGGTGTGAGCTTCGAGGAGGGCGCCGATCGCCATTTCGTCGTTCGCGCACATGATCGCGGTTGGGCGATCGTCGAGGGCCATGAGGGTTCTGAAGGCGTTCCGACCGCCTTCAATGAGGAACTGGCCATTCACGACCCATTCGTCGCGATATTCGAGGCGGTGGTCCTTGATGAATCCGAGATAGCCCTGCAGACGGGAGACCGAGTCCTGCATGTCCAGCCGACCGGTGACGTGGGCGATCTTGCGGTGCCCTAGGCTGGCCAGGTGCTCAAGCGCCATTCGGATACCTTTATCGTTGTCGACCGAGTAAGAGGTTACGCCGCCGAGGGGCACGCCGGAAAGGGCGGCACAGGGAAGGTGGAGGGAGGTGGCGAGTTCTACCGCCTGGTGGTTGAACTGGGGGGCGATGAAGATGACGCCGTCCACACGGCCATCGAGGACGATCGAGAGCATCTCCTCATAGGCCGAGACTTCGCAGCGGGTGAAGAGGAGCAAATCCTGATGGAGGCGCCACGCCTCGTTGGCGATGCCGTTCATCGCGAGTTGCAAGTGAGGGCCGAGGAAGACGTCGTTACCGACCTGCGGAGGGACGATCCCGATCGTGTGGCTTCGACCGGTGATCATGGCCCGGGCCATGCGATTCGGGCGGTAATTGAGTTCGCGAGCGGTCGTGACTACGCGTTGCCGGACGTCGTCGGGGACCGACCGCGGGCCGCCGTTCAGGGCATAGCTCACGGTGCTCACCGAGATATTGAGCTTCTTAGCGATGTCCTTGATCGTGGTTGACATTCTGCTCCGAAACGTTTCGCGAAACGTTTTCAAGCAGTATATGGGAGGATTTGGCGATTTAGGCCAGCATTTTTACTTGTTATGCATGATTATTGCTCCCTTGAGGTCCGAGATCACTCTCTGTCAGGTTGGTTGTCGGGCAAATGGCGGTGTAGAGTAATACGAAACGTTTCGGAGAACTCATGATCGCCACTGTCGCCGCGCTTGCCCTCGTTCTAACCGGAGCCAATCGGCTCCCCGCCAACTCCGTTCAGATCGTGAAACAGGGGGAACGCTACGTGTTACTGCGCAACGGGAAGCCGTTCTTCATCCGCGGCGTTGGGGGGGATGGCGATCGCGATCTCCTTGTGAAGTCTGGGGGGAACTCCTTCCGCACGTGGGGTGCCGAGAACCTGGGGAAGGTTCTTGATGACGCCCAGAAGCGGGGGCTGATGGTGACCGCGGGAATTTGGTTGCCCCACTCGGATGTCTTTGATTACCACGACTCGGTAAAGGTAGAGGCCGAGATTCGGAGCTGCGAGGAGGTGGTCCGCAAGTTCAAGGGCCACCCCGCGCTCCTTATGTGGGCGTTCGGAAATGAGATGGAAGCTTATGGCGACGCCAGCGATCCGGCGGTGTGGAAGGCGGTCAACGAAGTTGCTGTCCGCGCCAAGCGGATCGACCCTAACCACCCGGCGATGACGGTGATCGCGGAGCTTGGCGGACAGCGCGTGCCGAGCGTCGAGAAGTATTGTCCCGCGATCGACGTCCTAGGGATCAACAGCTATGCTGGTGCACCTTCGCTCGTGGAGCGCTACAAGAAGGGCGGTGGTACGAAGCCGATCGTGCTGACCGAGTTTGGCCCTCCGGGTCCATGGGAGAGCGGCAAGACTGCTTGGGGAGCGGCTTTCGAGCTGTCGAGCACGGATAAGGCGACTCGATACCGCGACTCGTACCAGAAGGTGGTCGGCGACCATGCTGAACTGTGTCTTGGTTCGTATGCCTTTCTGTGGGGGCATAAGAAGGAAGGCACGGCGACGTGGTTTGGGATCTTCCTCGCGGACGGCGCACGGACTGCTGCCGCCGATACGATGCGCGAGATTTGGTCAGGTGGGTCAGCCCCCAACCTTTGCCCGCGCATCGACAAGCTCACCCTTTCAGACGGTGCGGACACCACCGTGGGGAAGACGTTGACCGCGAGCTTGGAGGCGAGCGATCCCGAGAAGGAGTTCCTGCGCGTGCAGTGGACGGTCACGGGAGAGATGGCCACGACCGAAGGCGGGAAGGAAGCCGCGCTGCCGGACGAGCACAAGCCGATCCACGATCCTTCACTTACGGGGGCGAAGATCGAGGGGCTCGCGCCCGGGAACTACCGTCTGTTCGTCCGGGTCTACGACGGTCACGGCGGGGCCGCAACCGCCAACGTGCCCTTCCGGATTCGACCCTGAAGCGGTTAGGATAGGCGGATGGGACAGATATCCATCGCATGCTATAAGGCTAAACCGGGCAAGGAGGCCGCGCTGGAAGAGATCGTGCGCGGACACGTTCAACGACTGCGCGACTTCGGATTCGCGACGGATCGGGTACCGATCATCGGCCGCGCCCAAGACGGCACGATTGTCGAGGTGTTCGAGTGGAATTCGGTCGAGGCAATTCAACAGGCACATCAGCATCCGGGTGTGCACCAGATGTGGGCGGAGTTTGGAGATGCCTGCGACTGCGTGTCGTTTGGCAGTCTTCCGGAAGCTCAGGACACCTTCGCCGGCCTGACGCCCTTCTAGTCGAGGAAGTACCGCACCGAGGCGATCACCACGTTCTTACGGGATGATAGCGCGTTCTTGAGGTTCTGCGCGACGTTCTCTTGAAGCATCTTGTGCATCGTCTTGGTGGCGACGGCTTCGGCGACGATGACGGTGATCATCCGGTTGGGATTCTCCGCCCGAAGTTCGTCGACGTAATCCATAACGGGCGTGATGAGCGAACGATAGGGCGAACTTAGGACGACGAGGGGAACCCCTTGCCCGAACCGCTCCCAGTCGCGCCGGACGGTGGGAACCGTCTTCTCATTGACGATGATGTGGATCGCTCGGCAATCTCCCTTCATATTCTGGGCGTATTCGAGGGCGGCGAGAATTCCACGATGGACACGCGGAACCAGGATGAGGGCGAGGTGATCATGATGCGCCACGGGTTCTCCCACCTTTACCACCAGTTGGCGGCTGATGTTCTGGTAGCGCTTGTGGATCGAGTAGAAGACGCCCACGATCGCGGGGACCATGATCAGGACGATCCAGGCTCCCTCCATAAACTTCGTGGCCGAGATCACGACGAGCACGATGAAGCTTAGGATCGCACCTAGCGTGTTGACGGTGATCGAATACTTCCAACCGGGCGTCCTGAGTCGCCACCAGTGCATTACCATGCCGGACTGGGAGAGGGTGAATGCGGTGAAGACGCCAACCGCGTAGAGCGGAAGCAGCAGATCCAGCTCACCCTTGAAGATAAAGATCAGGAGGCCGGCGAGGCCCGCGAGCATGACGATGCCGTTATGAAAGACGAGACGGTCCCCTTGTCGGGCGAGGGGGCGCGGCAAGAAGCCATCGCGGGAGATGAAGCTCGCGAGCCTTGGGAAATCGGCGAACGCGGTGTTCGCGGCAAGGATCAAGATCGCGGCGGTGGCGAACTGAACGAAGTAGAAACCGAACGAGCCTGGACCAAAGGCGTACGAGGCGACTTGGGCGACGAGCGTGCGGTAGTGGTGATCCGAGGTGGGCAGGATGCTGAGAACCGGCATCCGCTGCACGGCAAGACCGATCAGCACGAAGACCGTCGCGAGGATCGCGACCATCCACCGGAGGGTAAGGGAAGCGTTCTTGGCCTCGGGCGGCTTAAACGCCTGGACGCTGTCGCTCACGGCCTCGACGCCAGTCAGCGCGGTGCAACCGGCGGCAAAGGCGCGCAGGGCGATAAACACGATCCACCAGTTCGCTTCCTTACCCATCTCGGTGGCGATGACGTGCTGGGGGACGTCGTGGCCCGGTCCGAAATAGCCTTTGTAAAGGGCAGTGCAAAGCATGATCACCATGCTCGCAATGAAGCTGTAGGCGGGGATCGCGAACAGGGCCCCGGATTCGCGCAGGCCCCGGAGGTTTGCCCAAGCAACGATGCCTACGGCAAAGAGGC
Source organism: Fimbriimonadales bacterium (assembly GCA_038216655.1). Classification (GTDB taxonomy): domain Bacteria; phylum Armatimonadota; class Fimbriimonadia; order Fimbriimonadales; family Fimbriimonadaceae; genus JAFDWR01. Next base: position 87,209 of record JBBQPZ010000008.1, on the reverse strand, counting down.
TTATCGCGACCAAGTAGGGGTGGAGCAGCGGAAACGCTGAAACAATCGCTGCAACTCCGGCCGCCACCGAGACCGCGACGGTCAGGATGTAGTCGATCAGTAGCGCCGCCCCCGCGACGAGGCCGGGCCATTGCCCCAGATTGTCCGAGGCAACGATGTAGGAGCCGCCCCCGTTCGGATAGGCGTGAATCGTCTGGTTGTACGAGATCGCGATGATGATGATCAGGCCGCAGATCGCGAGCGTGATCGGGAACTGCATGTGGATCGCGCCCGATCCGCCCAGCACGAGGACGGCGAGGATCGCCTCTGTCGCGTAGGCGACCGACGACATCGCGTCGGACGAGAAGACGGGGAGTCCGAGGAGGGGTCCCAGACGTTCGTCGTGGGCCTTTGAACTGGGTATTGGCTTGCCGATCAGGAGTCGACGCAGTCGATTCCAGGTTGAAATAGGCTTCTCCGGGGCATCCATGGAAAGGTTTCCGCACGTTAATCACGCGCGAAGATGGATGATAGCAGGAACCGAATAGCCGGGGGCCGTTATTCGAGGAAGTACCGTACCGAGGCGATTACGACATTCTTCCTTGAATAAAGGGCGTTTTTCAAGCTAAGCGCGACGTTTTCTTGGAGCATCTTGTGGACCGGCTTGGTGGCCACCGCTTCCGCGACGATGACGGTGATCATTCGGTCGGGGGCTTCTTCCCGGAGCTCATCGACATAATCCATCACCGGCGCAATGAGAGATCGATAGGGTGAGCTGAGGACAACCAACGGAACGTCTCGACCGAACTTATCCCAATCGCGTCGCACAACGGGCACGGTCTTTTCGTTGACGACGACGTGGATGGCCCGAACGCCGCCTTTCATGTTTTGAGCGTAGTCGAGGGCGGTCGCGATGCCTCGGTGAACGCGGGGAACGAGGAGCAGGGCGAGGTGGTCGTGGTGGACCTCCGACTCCTCATTCGTCATGACGAGTTGGCTTGAGATGTTCTGATACCGTTTATTAATTGAATTGAAGACAAAGACGATAGCGGGGACCATGAGCACCACGATCCAGGCACCTTCCATGAATTTCGTGCCCGCGATGATGAGGAATACCAGGAGGCTGAGGACTGCTCCGACTGCATTCACGGTGATCGAATAGCGCCAGCCGGCTCCCTTGAGCTTCCACCAGTGGACCACCATCCCGGCCTGGGACAGCGTGAACGCGGTGAAGACCCCTACCGCGTAAAGCGGCAAAAGCAGATCTAGCTCGCCGTGGAAGGCAGCGATCAGTACGCCGGCGAGGATCGCCAGAACGAGGATGCCGTTGTGGAAGACGAGGCGGTCACCTTGACGAGCCAAGGGGCGTGGAAGGAAGCCGTCGCGGGCGATAAGGCTTGCCAGACGAGGAAAATCTGCGAAGGCGGTGTTGGCGGCGAGGATCAAGATCGCCGCGGTCGCGAACTGAACAAAGTAGTAGCCGAAACTCTGGAATCCGAACGCGTAAGCCGCGAGTTGGGAAACGACGGTACGGTAGTGAGGATCTGCCGTCGGAAGGAGATTCAGCTGGGGAAGGTGACCGGCGAGGAGCCCAATCCCGAGGAACATCACCACCAGCAGGAAGACCATCCACCGAAGCGTGATGGAGGCATTTTTCGACTCGGGCGCGCGGAATGCCTGGACGCCGTTACTGACTGCCTCGATCCCCGTAAGCGCGGTACAACCGGCGGCAAAGGCACGAAGAACGACAAACAGCAGGAACGCATTTGCCTCGCTCCCCAGCTGCTTAGGATCGGCGAGGGGCAACAAGTGGGTGACGGGACCGGAGGAGAACGCATGCGCGAATCCAAAGGCCAGCATTGTGAGGATGCCGATGATGAATCCGTAGGTGGGCACCGCGAACACTGCGCCGGACTCCCGAACGCCTCGCAAGTTCGCCCACGCGACGCCCGCCACGGCGATGAGGCTCATAAGCACGAGGTACTTGTGCAGATGAGGGAACGCGGACGTGATCGCGGCGATGCCGGCGGCGACGGATACGGAGACGGTGAGAATGTAGTCGACAAGGAGGGCGGCACCGGCGATGAGCCCGGGCCACTTGCCCAGATTCTCCGAGGCGACAATGTATGATCCTCCCCCGCTGGGATAGGCATGGATCGTTTGCTGGTACGAGATCGCGATGATCACAATCAGGCCGCAGATGGCCAGCGTGATCGGGATCGTAAGCCCGAGGGCATGCGCACCGACGAAGACCAAAATGCCCAGGATCGCTTCAGTCGCATAAGCGACCGACGAAAGGGCGTCGCTTGAGAAAACCGGAAGTCCAATGAAAGGGCCCAATCGCTCGTGGTGAGCCTTGGAAGTGGGAATCGGCTTGCCGATGAGGACTCGTCGAAGGCGGTCGGGAAGCGAAATCGGTTTGTCCTGGTCAGCCATGTTGCGGCGGTCAATAAGGTGAGCGCCAACCGTAAATCATATTCGATGGGGTCTTTTCCTTGAGTTCGTAGGACCGGTTTCGGCCAAAAATTGATGAAATCTTTACGGGCCTCAAAAAGATGTGCGAAACCGCAACAAACTTGATTCGTTTGACCCTACACTAACCGCAAAGCCTGCGGGGCGAGATGAGTCGATGTCGACGGCGCTCAATGGGGTGCGCGTGCTCAAATGAACATAGCTCTATCTGTGATTGCTCTTGCTGCTGCGGCAGCAGCCTCTTTGTTCGCGGATCGGAACCAAGACGCCCCCTCTGTATCCCAAGCCCGCGCGACCTTCTCTGGTCCGCGATTGTTCGCTCTCCTCCTTCTTCCCGCCATCGCAGCCATTCTGGCCGTGTATCTCGGCGCTGCGGGAACCGGTTTGTTCAACGTTGCGATGGGAATGGGTGTCGGTGTCCTTGCCGCCGTTGTGGCCGAATCGCTTGACCGCGGTCCCAACTCGATCGCTCCCCTCGCCCTCGGAGTCGCGGCGGCGGCAGTCATGCAGGTCCTTAACAAGGACAGTCGCGAAGCCACCCAACTCGGGCTCGCGATTGGCCTCGGTGCGGCTTCGTGGATGCTCTCTTCTGGCGGAGTGGCCCGTGGTGCTTCGCGAGCCGCGGTGATCGCGATAGCCGCGGTTGCCGGAGATGCTCTCGGTGCCCGTGCCGAGAGCTTTGACGCCGCTGCGATGACCGGCTCCGCGTTCGCTCTCGCGACGGTCGTCGCTGGACTTGTGGCGCAGGCGGTCGCCGGGAAGTCGTCGCAGGCGACGCTCCGCACCTTGTTCGCGGTTGCTCTGCTTGGCGGCGGCGGGGTGCTCGTTGGCAAGCAGATGATGCATAGCGGCGATGCCTGGATCATCTTCCTCCTCGCGATGGTAACGGGCCTGGTCGTGCACCTGCTCGTCGGCCCCGATGACAAGCCTGATTCCTTCCGTTTCCTCCTGGCCGCATTGGTGTGGCTTGGGGCTGCCACCGCCAGCTTCTCGATCGACAAGGGCTACGGCATGGCTACGGCGTTGGTGGGGGCGGTGTCCGTGCCTCTACTGCTCGGGAACCCGCGGGCGCTTCTCAGTCTTGGACCCCTCGCGAGTCTCGTGTTCTATCGTCTCTTCCGGGAGCACTACACGGATGCGACCAAGTCAATCGATATTGGCCAGCACTACGCCTTGATCGGCCTCGGCCTCGGCATCGTTGTTCCCCTCCTACCGATCGAATGGCGAGATAGCCAGCGAGCCGAAGGGGCTCGCGGTGCGGTTGCCGGCCTCCTTTGGACGATCCTCGTTTTGGGAACGCCCTTGGTGGCCGCCGTCATTCTTGGTCCGAAGGGCGTGATCGGTCTGATCTTCGGTCTGGGATTCGCGAGCATCGTCGAAGGTCTGCGGGGCGGGCTCAAGCTCGAAACCCTCACTCTCGGCATCGCCGCGACCGCCGCTACCGTCGTCAGCTACGGCTGGCTTGAGCCGCTCCTTGAATTAGAGCGTGCCCAGAAGAGCCACCACCTCATCATCATCGCGATCGTTGTCGCGGTTATCAGCCTTCTCATCTTCGCTCTCTCGTATCGCCGTGCCCGCACGGAGACCCCATGAAACTCGCTTGGTTATCTCGTAGCCTCGTTGGCCTCGTCCTCGGCAGCATTGTGTGCACCGCTTACCTAGCCTATGGCATCACCGAAGAAGTGGCCCTAGGCTCGGTCACCGGGACGGCGGTGATGAAGGAGAACGGCAAGCCCCTGCCCAAAGCCGAAGTTGTTCTTGTGCCTAAGGCGGATACCGCCGAGCTTACGAAAACTCGGGTTGTGCGCACGGATGCCGAAGGTCACTTCCGCTTCAAAAACTTGCCCGCGGGGTTCTATACCCTTGAGGCGAGCGGAAAGGCACACAATGTCGATGGCTTGACGATCCAGGTTGTGGAAGGAAAGTCGGTCGACAAGCCGCTTTCCCTAAAGCCGCGCGATCCCTATCTGGATCTCTACGCGTCACTCAAGGTCTTCACCCCGAACGAACATCCGACGGTCAAGCTCACGGGCTTCGGACCGGGCGACGGGATGAAGCTTAAGATCTACCGGATCGACACCGGTAAGGTTGTCGCTCAGGGCGGGCTTCAAAAGCTGTTTTCCGCCTTCGCTCGGGCGAAGAACGCAAATGGGATCGACCCGGCAAGCGTTGCCGCGGAAACCAAGGATCTCGACCAAAAGATCTCCACGCGCGACGTAGAGGGCGTCTTCATGGAGCTCCCTCAACTACCCCAGCTGGCGGAAGGCTTCTACTGGGTGCAGGCCACCATCGGGGATATCACCCGCGGAACCTACTTCAATGTGTCTCACATCGGTCTGATCACGAAGACCAGCGGTACGCAACTGATCTCCTACGTCGCCGACCTGGAGACCGGATCTCCGGTCGCCGGGAGCCGGATCCAGTTCTATCGCGACGGCAAACCGCAGTCGGAAGCGAACACCGGAGCGGATGGCACGGCGAGTCTCACCATGCCCCCGGTGGCGAAAGTGGCAACCGACGGCGAGGAAGAGGGGGACACCCCCGCCGGGAACGGCATCGCCGTGGCGACCCTCAACGGTTCGAGCGCGGTGGTCGATTTCGGGATGACCCATACCGCGCCGGACTCGGCGAAGCACATCTTCATGTACTCGGATCGGCCGGTCTACCGGCCGGGAGACGATGTCCAGTTCAAGGGCATCATCCGAACCCTTAAGGGCTCGGACTACGTCTTGCCGGGCGGCGGGAAGGCAGAGGTCGAGATCCACGATTCCGGCGATACCCTTGTTGAGCGCCAGACGCTTAACGTCGACTCGCGCGGCCTGTTCAGCGGCCACTTCTCGACCAACAAGGAATCCGACCCAGGACAGTTCACGGTTAAGGTGAAAGCCCTTGGTTCGGAGGATAGTCTGTCGGTCAATTTCGCGGATTACCGTAAGCCGGAGTTCACGATCAAGGTCGTCCCCGATCGCAAGGACTACGTCGTCGGCGATCATATCAAGGCGACGATCCAGTGCGAGTACTACTTCGGCGGCCCCGTGGTGGGCGCGAAGGTGAACGCGATGGTCTCGCGATCCCCGGCGTTCGACTACGAGAACGAGGAAGGCGATTCCGAGTCTTACGGCATGGGGAGCGGAGAGGACAGCAAGTCCTTCGACGTCGTCACCGACGCCTCCGGTAAGGCCGTGATCGAGTTCGACGCCAAGCAATCCAGTGATCCCACTGACGTGCCCAACGATTGGATTTACCACGTCCAAGCCAGCGTCAGCGAGGACACCCATTACTTCGATGGCAGCGGCGATATCCGCGTCAATCAGGGTGCCTATGGACTGCAGGTGCGCAATGAGACGGGCTTTGTCGAGCCGGGTAACCCGGTCGCCGTTATGTTGACGACGCGGGCTCATGGCACCAAAGAAACTGTCGGCGGACGCAAAGTCCATCTTGTCGTCGGCACCCAGGAATGGAACGACGACATCGAGGTCTTCAAGCCGGAGCAGACTCTGGATGCAGTCACCGACGAGAACGGATCGGTTACCGTCAACCTCACCCCGAAGGCGGAGGGCTCCTACCTGATTAAGGGCGCGTCCATGGACGACGCGGGCCACAACATCGAAGCTGAAGATTCCCTTTATGTGGAGGGAGGAGCCTACTATGTCGGAGGTCGCGAGCAGTCATTCGAGGTCACCCTCGACAAGCACAAATACACGGTCGGCGGCACGGCCAAGGCCCTGATTCGGTCAAGCAAGACCGGGCTCTCCGCGCTGGTAACGGTTGAGGCGGACCACGTCATGTGGTCGAAGGTCGTGCAACTGGATAAGGTCACGACGGTGGTCGAGATTCCGGTCACCCTTGAGGACTCCCCGAATGCCCAGATCGTGGTCACCGGCATCAAGGAGAAGCACTATCTCGAAGCCCAGACACGGCTGTTGATCGACGACGAGCGGCGCGCGCTCAAGATCCAGATCACGCCCGACAAGGCGCGCCATCTGCCTGGCGATTCAGCGACCTACAAGGTTCACACCACCGATCCAAGTGGCAAGGCGACACCCGCCGATGTCTCGGTCGCGGTGGTGGATGAGTCGATCTACGCGATTCAGGAGGACACCACGAATCCGATGGATTCGTTCTATCCGAAGCGCGGCAATTCGGTCTCGACCAACTACTCGTTCCCCGAGATCTATCTCGATGGCGGCGACAAGGGTGGTCACATCGCGATCCGGCGCAAGTTTCGTGACACCGCCTTCTGGTCGCCGAACGTGCGCACCGATGCAAACGGCGATGCGACCGTCACGGTCAAGTTGCCCGACAACCTGACCCAGTGGCGAACCACGTGTGTCGGCGTCTCCGACGATACGCGGGTCGGGCTGGGCAAATGCGACCTGCAGGCGGCCAAGCCGCTGATGGTCCGCCTCGAAGTCCCGGCTTTTGTCACCGTCGGCGACAAGCTGGAGTTCTCGGCGATCGTCCAGAACGACACCGGCAAGGACGCGGACGTCCACCTGCGCATCGATTCCACGGGAGTCGACGTCGACGGCGGCGAGAAGATGCAGACTCTCCACGTTCCGTCGGGCAAGCCCCAGCAGGTGCAGTGGACGCTCAGTGCGGCCAAAGTGGGAGACTCAAAGCTCACCGCCCGAGCTTGGATCGACAACGCGGAGTCGGATGGGGTCGAGCAGGTGCTCACCGTCAACCCGGCTGGTCTGATTGTCCAGGAGCGGAAGGCGGGGATCGCCAAGGGGAGCGGCAAGCTTACCGTGAACGTCTCGCCGGAGGCGGATAAGGACTTCGGCCGCCTCGTGGTCAACGTCAGCCCGACGATTGCCCAGGCGATGTTCCAGTCGCTCGACGAATTGATCGACTTCCCGTACGGGTGCACCGAGCAGACGATGAGCCGCTTCATGCCGGCGGTGCTCGTACAGCGCGCCCTCAAGGGTGCCGCATCACCAAGGCCGGACCTCACCAAGAACATCCCGCGCATCGCCGCGGAGAGCATCGCGAGGCTCAAGAAAATGCAGCATTCGGACGGCGGTTGGGGTTGGTGGCAATACGACACCAGCGATCCCTATCTCACCGCCTATGTGCTCGACGGCCTCCATCGCGCGGCAGACGCCGGCTACCCGGTCAGCCCGTTCGTGATCGAGCGGGCGAACAAGTGGGTCAACAAGTATCTCGCGACCGCGCCGGTTGAACCCGAAAAGGGTGAACCGAAGGAGTACGCGGCCTACCGTATCGCCCAAGACAAGCGGGCCCGAATCTATCTAGGCTATGCGACCGCCGTCAACGGCAACGCCGCAGAAGGAAAGAAGACTCTTGCTCTGTACGACCCGGCCAAGTCCGATGCGGGCGTGACGGCTTATGCAGCGCTGCTCTACAAGGCAAGCGGCAATGCCGCAGGCGCGGAGGCGGCGGTCAAGCGGCTGAAGGGGCTGGCGAAGATGGAGGTGGATATGGCCTCCTGGAGCGAGAAGCGCTTCTATTGGAGCGATACCGAGCCGACCGGTCTGGCCCTTACCGCGATCGCCGAGATCGCGCCCAAGGACCCGATCGTGGAGATGGCCGTTCACTATCTCATGCGGAGCCGAAAGGGCGACTGGTGGTACACCACCCGCGATACCGCGGTGGCCCTCGTGGGTCTCAGCGACTATCTCCGTGAGACCAACGAACTCGCCGCACCTCAGACCGTCGAGGTCTTCGTAAATGGCAAGTCGGTGAAGCAGATCGCGTTTGATGTGAAGTCGGTAATCAATCCCGAAACCAGGGTGACGATTCCGATGAATGCCCTGCAATCGGGCGACAACGTGGTCGAGGTTCGTAATGGCGGTGGGGTCACCTACTTCGGCGCCGGCCTTCGTCAGGCGGTTTCGCCGCAGGGGAGCAAGGTCATCGGCAACGACTCGGGCCTCACCCTTGAGCGCGATATCTACCGGTTCGAGGCCCACGCCAAGGAAGACGGCACTCAGCGGCTGATGCCGAGCGTCAAGCCGGTTACCGAGGTCAAGTCCGGCGACGTCCTGGAGTGCTCGGTCACGATCACCACCGATCGCCCCCGCGAGTTCGTGATGGTCGAGGTTCCGATTCCGGCGAACGTTCGAGTGACCGACTTGGAAGATCCTTATGCCGATGGCCAATGGAGTAACTGGTGGGCAGGTACGGTGATCCGTGACGATCGCGTGGCGTTCTTCATCCGCAACCTTCCGGCCGGTAAGCAGGAGCTCACGTTCACGATGCGGGCGGAAGCCAACGGCTCGGCGATCGCCGGACCGGTGACGGCGGCGAACATGTACGATCCAGCGCAGGCATCGCACTCGGTGAACCTGCCGTTCGTGGTGAACCGATGAAGTTGACGCTCGCCAAGTGCCTAGGCCCGGTCTCGGTTCTCGTCGTGACCGCTGTCGCTGTGATTGGTCTCAGCCAATCACGTGGACCCGAGGTGCTGGCCAAGTACCATACGTCGCTTGACGGCCGCAATACGAGCCAGCGTCACAACGCGACGCTCGCCGTGCAGAAGCTCACGGGGGCGGTCATCCCGCCTCATTCGATCTTTTCGTTTAACGGGCGAGTGGGGTCATTTAGCCGGGATGTCGGCTATCGGCGTGCGCCGGTCAGCTACAACGGACAGCTCATAGACGCCTGGGGCGGCGGCGTCTGCCAGGCGTCAACGACTTTGTATAACGCGGCCTTGCTCGCGGGGATGAAGATCCTTGAGCGCAATCGCCACCACTTTGCGCCGTCCTACGTCCCGGTTGGGTTGGATGCCGCAGTGGCTTATTCGAACATCGACCTAAGGTTCGAGAATCCGTATGATTTCCCGGTCGAGATTCGAGCGACCATCGACGCCCGGCAGCTTTCCGTGCAGTTCGTGGGCCCTCAGGCGCTCAAACTGCACGCGGTCATCGTGCAGAATCTGGAGAATAGGGTGAACCCGGCGCTGTACCAAGTGGGCGGAGGTGGCCGCTTTTCTCGGATGCGGAACTCTGGCAAGTCGGGCTACGACGTGACGGTGTACCGCTTGATCGGAAACCGCCGAGAGTTGATCTCAACCGACCACTATCCCGCTATGGCACGGGTGGTCGAGTCTTCTTAGTGGCAGTGGCAGTGGCAGTCATCCCGAGGGAGCCCTAGCGACATCGAGGGATCTGACCGTAGTTGCTTCGTGCGCGTTCTCCGTTGATGGTCTTGCGGTGGGGAGACGATCAAGGGGCGACCTCGGCCAGGTTCCTCCACTCCGCCGCATACGACGTAAGTTCCCAACCTACAACTGGGATGGGCGGCGTCGGTCGGATGACAAGTTCAATTCGTGCGTTCGAACACTCGAACAATGGGCATCTCCGCACCTGCCACTGCCGCTACGATCACGAACCGTGCTATTCTATTGCCTGATCGGAGACCCCGATCCAATTCCGGAGGTGTCGCATGTCTAACGTAAATAGAGAATCTGTCGTCTGCGCCTCCGAAGTCTCGCTCTCGGGCTAGCGTTCCGCCGCCCTAGGCGGCTTCGGATTGGCGTTCCTTTTCCCTTTTGATGGGTTCTTGCGTGTGCACGCGCCCGTCGCTAGTCCCTCGGCGATTCGCGCCGAACCAAAGGAAGAGCGTTGATTCCAGAACAAAAAGCCCGGCTAAGCCGGGAGCTGGCCCTGCTTTCGGGCAAACAACATAAGCTCATGCTGCGTCGAGCCGCCGAGTTGCGCGAACAATCTCAGCGAACGGCCAAGGGAAAGACTCCGCCGATCGAGGATTTCCTGTATCGATTGCTCTGCCCGCCGGAGGCGCAGCCCTCGGTCCGAGTCGTGGCGATTCATCGTGACGCTGTGCACGTCCAGGCGGACGGGAGTGACGAGGTCCAGCGCGTGGCTCCGTCGCGCGAGGGCGAGGCGGCGGTGGGCGACCGCGTCGTCGTGGTTCGGGGTCGCGTGATTTCGATTGGGGAGCGCCGGACATTTCTGTCGCGCACCGATCCAGGGCCAGGCAAGCGGGAGCGGGTGATCGTTGCCAACGTCGACCTCGTGGTCATCGTGGTTTCGGTCGGCAATCCGCCGCTGCGTCCGCGTTTGATTGATCGCTACCTCGCCGCGATTCGGCACGGCGGCGCGGAAGCGTTGATCGTCGTCAACAAGGTTGACTCGTTGCCCTCCGAGGAGGTCGCAAGGCAGGTGAAGACCCTCGACTCGTTCCGGCATTCCGGTGCCGAGGTGAAACTAGTATCAGCAGCAACTAATATTGGCCTGGCGGAGCTTATCGAACTCCTGTCGGGAAAGGTTTGCGTGTTCGTCGGTCATAGCGGTGTCGGTAAGTCGTCGCTTGTGAGGGCGATCTCCCCGGAGATCGATGCTGCCGAAGGCACATTATCTGACAAGACTGGCCGGGGTCGGCACACGACAACGGGCTCGTGCCTGTACGTGACATCGGACGGGATCACCATGATCGACACCCCAGGTGTGCGCGAGTTCGGCCTGACTTTCAAAGAGAGTGACGACCTTGCCGAGGCGTTCTCTGAGTTCCACCCGTTTCTCGGGCATTGTCGATTCCCGAACTGCAAGCATGTCGCCGAACCCGCTTGCGCCATCTTGGACGCCGTCCAGGACGGCAGGATCCCCCGGGATCGGTACCGTGCCTACCGGAAGCTCCTCGGCGAGGAGGCGTCTGCCGAACCTCCCGACTTTCGGTCACAGAACTCGGAGGGATTCGCCTGCCGCAATTGCGGCGCGGACATTCCCGCCGCCCAAAACGGAACGAAGCATCGGAATCATTGCCCCTATTGTCTTCACTCGCTTCACCTCGATGTCGAGCCCGGGGACCGCGCCGCCGGTTGCGACGGCGTGATGGAGCCGGTGAGCGTTTGGGTTCGCAAGGGAGGCGAGTGGGCGGTCATCCACCGATGTCGCCGATGTGGACATTTGAGTTCGAATCGGATCTCGCCGGAGGACAACGAAGCCCTCCTTCTGTCGCTGGCGGTAAGGCCGCTTTCGCAACCGCCCTTTCCTTTGGACCGCATCGGGAGGGTCGGTTGACCCGCGTACCCTCGCGAACCGGGCATAATGCGCTCATGCTGATGGCGGGGAAGAAAGGGCTGGTGCTGAGCATCACAAACGAGAAGAGCATCGGTTGGGCCGTGGCCAAGCGCGCCCACGATGCTGGTGCCGAGGTCGGAATCGGTGGTCAGAACGAGCGGATGATGAAGACGGTCGACGAACTCGTTGCCCAGAACGAGCGCATGACCAGCTTCACCGTCGACTTTGGCGACGAGGAGCAGATTGCCAAGCTCGTCAAGGACGTCAAGGCCAAGTACGGCAAGCTCGATTTCTTCGTCCACTCCGCCGCCTACGCTCCCCGCGAGGCTCTGCAGGGTCGGTTCATCGACACGAGCCGGGAGGCGTTCGCGATCGCCCTCGACGTCTCGGCGTATTCGCTCGTTCGAATGTGTGCCGCGCTTGAGCCGATCATGAATGACAACGCCAGCATCATCACGATGACCTACCTCGGGTCGGTGAGGGCTTGTCGGAACTACAACGTGATGGGTGTCGCGAAGGCGGCGCTGGAATCCTCGGTGCGCTACCTGTCGGTAGACCTCGGGCCGCGCAACATTCGGGTCAATGCGGTTTCGCCGGGGCCGATGAACACGGTCGCGGCTCGCGGTGTTAAGGGTCTGCTAGAGATGATCACCCACGTCGGAAAATTGTCTCCGCTCAAGCGACCCGCGAACCAGGAAGACGTGGGTAACACCTCGCTCTACCTGCTCAGCGACTTATCGAGCGGGGTTTCGGGCCAGACGATCTACGTCGACAGCGGCTACAACATCGTGGCGCTCTAGACACCGCATTGAGGTTCGGCAAGGGTAAAACAGGAACCTATGCCGAAGCCAGTCGTGATCGTCGGTGCGGGCCTGGCGGGCCTGAGCCTCGCCGCAAAATTGCACGAGGCGGGGGTCTACTACCTTCTCCTCGACGCCAGCGATCGTCCCGGTGGCCGCATGAAGACCGACGAAGTCGAGGGATTCAAACTCGACCGCGGCTTTCAGGTGATGCTGACCGCGTATCCCACCGCCGGCAAGGTCGTGGACTTCGACGAGCTGGACCTCAAACCGTTCAAGAGGGGCTTTGCGATCTTCGATGGCGGAAAGACGACCGTATTCGACTCCAATCTGTCGTTCTTCGGCAAGATGAAGATGCTCAAGAACGGCGTCCTGCCCGTCGCCGACCTCAAGAAGGCGATGCATTGGACTGAGCACGCCGACGCCATCTCGACCGCCGAGATCAGCCGTTTGAGGGACAAGACCGCGGATCAGGCACTCAAGGAATTTGGCTTCAGCGAAGAGGCAATGACGAAGTTCGCCCGCCCGTTCTACGGTGGCGTCTTCATGGATTCGGAGCTGACGACCACCCAGCGGCAGCTGATGTTCGTCACGAAGATGATGGCGGAGGGTGACACCGCTCTCCCCGCCGAGGGCATCGAGGCGATTCCCCAACAGATCGCATCGCACTTGCCGAAGTATCTGTTCCGGATGCACAGCCGAGTTTCGGAAATCGTGAAGGAGAACGGTCGTGCGGTCGGAGTAAGGCTCGACACGAGTGAGACGATCGAGGCCGCGGCCGTCGTGATCGCCACCGAAGCCGATGAGGCCGCGCACCTGACCGGGCTCCCCACCGTGGAGGGCTTCAACTCCTCGACCACGCTCTACTTCGAGACGCCGATTCCGTGCCTGCAGGAGCCGTTGATTGTGCTGAACGGCAGCGGTTCCGGGCTTGTCAACGAAGTCGTCCCGATCACCCAGATCGCGCCGAGTTACGCTCCAGCGGGGAGGCACCTTGCTTCCGTCACGATCATCGGGCTCAATACGGAAGACGACGAGACGCTGGTCCCCAAAGTGAAGGCGGAACTGGCGAGCTGGTTCCCAGGGGGGAACATCACCCTTTGGCGTCACATCCGAACTTATCGCCTTCGGTACCACCAGATGGCGCAGACTCCGGGAGTGTTCGCGAGCATGCCGCAGAACACCACTGAAGTGCCCGGGCTGTTCTTTGCCGGGGAGTTCACCGAGAACAGCAGCATCGATGGCGCGATCGCGAGTGGCCTCGCCTGCGCCGATGCGGTTATCGCGGAGGTCGGCGCCGTCGAGGCGTTGGCGTGAGAATCGGCGTGGTCGGGGCCGGGATATCCGGCTTGGCGGCCGCGCACACCCTGAAGACGGCAGGGGCCGATGTTGTTGTCTTCGAGAAATCCCGCAGTCCCGGCGGAAGGATTGCGACCCGACGCCTCGAGGACTTCACCTTTGACACCGGCACGACCAGCATCGCCCCGCGTGGCATGGCGATCGAGCAGGTGATGCTGCACGAGCTTGACACCACCGAACTGCTGCAAATTGAGAAGTCGATCTACATCCATAACTCGCTGCGCGTATCAAGCGGCGATGTCCAACGCAACGCCGTCCCTCGATACACCTACCGCCCCGGCAATATCCACCTTGCCAAACTCTTGGCGGAGGGAATTGACGTGCGTTACGAGCAATCGGTGAGCGAGCTCCAGAAAGTCGGGAGCGAATATCGTGTTCTCGGCGAGGGCTTCGACGGCCTTGTCCTGACTCCTCCGATTCCTCAAACATCGACGCTGCTCTGGACCCTTGGCGAAAGCCGCCCCTTCGCGAACGCCCGCTACCGCTCATGCCTCAGCGTGCTACTCGGGTTCGGGAAGTCGCTTCCGACGCTCCCCTATCACGCCCTCCTCGACCCGGACCAGCGTCACCCTCTGACATTCATGTCGGTCGAGTCGCAGAAGTGCCCGGGGCGCGCTCCCGAGGGGAGCACCGCGCTCGTCGCGCAGATGAGCCCCGGCTACTCGTTCAACTTCTACCGAAAGCACGATCAGGAGATCGTCGACGACGTGCTCGTGTATTTGGGCCGACTTTATGGCGTGGGTGCCTTGGGTGATCCGGTCGTGCAGGACGTCAAGCGTTGGAAGTATTCGCAGCCTGACAGCGTCGCGATGTTCGAGAGCGTGAACGAAGAAGCGCATCGTCTCGTCATCGCTGGAGACGGGGTTATCGGCGGACGGGTGGAGAGTGCCTACGAATCCGGCGTCCGCGCCGCCCGTCTACTTCTCGAAGAAAAATGAAAGCGGTGCGATTGATCGGAATGCTGGCCCTCTTTGGGGTCGGCATGGCAGACGTGATCTTGGATGTCAAAGAGAACGGTGTTCCCGCCGGAACGGTCCAGTGGTCGGTTCGGATGTCGGGCAAAGAGAAGATCGAGCGTCAGATCATCCAGCCGGGCTCCAACATGCCGCGGAAGACGATCGTGACCCACATCAACGCGCAGGGGATCACAACGAAAGTCGAATTCGAAATGCCCAGTACGGCGATTATCGATGGTCGGGCCGTAAAAGGAACCACGAAGATCACCGCCAACCTCTTCGCCACCAAGACGGTCGAGACGATCATCCGGGTTCCTGGTCGGACGATCCGCCAGCCGATCCTGCCTTCCGCCGTCCCGGCCCAGGATGACAGTGCCTTCTGGTTCATTCGGGATCATCCCAAACCGGGCGCGGCGGTGTACTTCGGCTGGTTCGACATCATGAATCTCAAGTGGATTGCGATCGAGCGCACTTACGTCGGGCGGAAGCCGATTCCTAATGCGCCGATCGTGGGCGAAGCAAACGTCGTTACCGAAAAGCGTGACGGCATCGAGTCGACGCTTTACCTCGATGACCGGGGCGAGCCGATCGTGATCGAGTCGGGCACGACCCGGATGGTACGTCGATGAGAGTTCTCCCCGTCGCCGCGTTCTGCCTTGTGTCGCTCGGCATGGCGGCAACCAAGCTCACCCTCAAGATTGGCGGCAAGCCTTCCGGCGGGGTCGAGACTTCCCAGCGCCTGACTGCTGATGGCGGGCGGATCGTCGAGTTGCGACTTAGTGTCCACACCGACACCAAGGTCGTCAATATCCACACGACGAGCATCTTCGACGCCAAAGGAGAGCCCGTGCGAAAGGTGCAGGAGCTGTCCTCGTCCGACCACGAAATGCGCGTCGTCATTGCGTCCTTTGATGCGAGCGGAGTGACGGTAGTGGTCAACAACGGGGAGACGCGGGAGACGAAGCATATTCCTGCCCTTAAGGACGTCACCCGGGCCGAGGTGACCGGATTCTGGTGGCTTCGCGACCATCCCAAGCCAGGGGACAAGGTCGTCCATCAGGCTTTCAACATGGATTCGCTCGCTTGGGACATGACCGAAACCACCTTCGTCGGCGACGCGCAGATCACGGTGGCGGGTAAACCTTGGACGGCCCACAAGGTGAAGTCGGTCGTTGGCGCAAGGGAGACGATCAGCTACCTGGATGAGACCGGGCAGCCGCTTCGAATCGAAGCCGGTCCGGCGTTGATGGAACGTAAGGAGAATTGAAATGAGCGCATTGAAAGTTGGAGTCGTCGGAGCCGCGGGACGGATGGGTCAGGAGGTGCTTCGAACTTTGAGCACCGACGATCGGTTTGAGCTGGTGCTTGCGGTCGATAACAGCTCCGTTGGCGAGAGCGTCCATCAGTTCACGGGTGGCAAGGGCGTCGATATCGCGATCGAGTCCAAACTCGGCGCCGCGCTTGATCGGGTGCCTTGCGATGCGATCGTCGATTTCACCAGCCACTCCTGCGCGGCCGCCCATGCGATCTCGGCTCTGAACCGCAAGGTGGCTCCGGTCATCGGAACCACGGGGATGTCGGACCCGGATCAGCGCGAGATCGCCGCCTATTGCCGTGAACAGGAGACGCCGGCGCTGTATGCGCCGAACTTCGCGATGGGTGCGGTGCTGATGATGCGCTTCTCGCAGATGGCGGCAAAGTTCTTCCCGAACGCGGAGATCATCGAACTGCATCACGATCGGAAGGAAGATGCACCGAGCGGAACGGCGATGCTGACCGCCGAGATGATCGCGCATGCGCGACCCGAGATGCCCAAGACGCGACGCAAGAGCGTGATCAAAGTCGAAGGGGCCCGCGGCGGTTTGGTAAAGGACGTACCCGTCCACTCGATTCGTCTTCCCGGTTTCGTTGCCCACCAGCGGGTGATTTTCGGGGGTGCCGGCGAAACGCTGACGATCCAGCACGATTCGATGGACCGAACTTCGTTTATGGAGGGGGTCAAGCTGTGCTTGCTTGAGGTTCGCAGCTTGAGCGGCTTCGTGGTCGGCATGGACAAGGTCCTGTTTCGCCAGAAGGATTAAGAGCTGCGGACCGTAGAAGGAGGTGCTCGCATGCCACTTTCCCGGTCCGTTCCGTTCTCCATTCTCGACCTCTCGTTCGTTCGTGAAGGTGAAACGCCCGGCGCCGCGCTACGCGAGTCGCGCGTGCTCGCCCAGCATGCCGAGCGGCTTGGCTACCGCCGCTTTTGGCTCGCCGAGCACCACAACATGGAAGGGATCGCGAGTGCCGCCACCGCCGTTGCGATCGGCTATGTCGCCGCGGGAACGACGAAGATACGCGTCGGCGCGGGCGGCATCATGCTCCCAAACCACGCCCCGCTGGTGATCGCGGAGCAGTTCGGGACGCTCGAATCGCTCTATCCCGGACGCATCGACCTCGGACTTGGTCGAGCTCCCGGTACGGACCGGCCCGCCATGCGTGCCCTGCGGCGAGAGCTCATCGCGGGCGGCGACCGCTTCCCAGAGGACCTCCAGGAACTGATGGGCTACTTTGCTCCCGCGGTCGAGGGCCAGTTGGTGCGTGCGGTACCCGGGGCGGGTCTCGATGTGCCGATCTGGCTGCTCGGTTCGAGTGACTTCAGCGCACGTCTCGCTGCTTCGCTCGGTCTGCCCTTCGCCTTTGCGTCCCACTTCGCCCCGGACCATCTGCTGGAGGCACTGGCGATCTATCGACGCGACTTCCAGCCTTCTGAATTCCTCTCCAAGCCCTACGCAATGGTCGCGGTGAACGCGGTGGTGGCGGACACCGACGCGGAGGCTCAGTCGCTGTTTACGACTTCTCAGATGGGATTCCTTGGCATGATCCGAGGCAAGCGCGCCAAGATGCAGCCGCCGGTCGAGAGCATGGATGGCCTCTGGTCGCCCGCGGAAGAAGCCGCCGTGATGGGCATGCTCCGCTATTCGGTGGTCGGTTCGTCGACAACGGCGTTGGCGGGGCTTGAACGGCTACTCGACGAGACGGGGGCGGACGAAGTTATCACCGTCGCACGAGTCCATGATCTGACCGCGCGATTGCGGTCGATCGAGTTGCTTGCGAAAATCGTCAGCTAGACAGCTTCTTTCGAAATGGCTGAGTTGTCATTCCGGCCGAAGCCGCCCACTCGTTCACGGATAGTGATTAAGTTCGCATGCGGCGCAGTGGAGGAACCTACCCGTCATCGCCACCCGTTCGACCCCAGTACAGGTTTGGCCAACTCTGTGGAGCAAGAGTCGATGACGGTCAGGTCCCTCGATGTCGCTAGGGCTCCCTCGGGATGACAATGCACACGAACTACGAAAAGTTTCGTGATTACGAAAAACTTCGTATATAATCCTCTTCAATGCGAGAAGAGCTACGCCACAAACCGACTAATTCGGAGCTGCGCATCCTGCGCGTGCTCTGGGACCGGGGTCCCAGCACGGTGCGGGAAGTGCATGAAGAACTCGGCAAAGCACGCGAGACCGGATACACCACCGTGCTCAAGCTGATGCAGATTATGGTGGAGAAGGGCGTCCTTGAGCGGGTCGAGAGCGGCCGTGCTCATGTCTACCGGCCCATAGGGGCCGAGGCTGAAGCCAAGCGAGACCTCGTCACCGATTTCATGTCCCGAGCGTTCGGAGGATCTGCCGCTGAACTCGTGCTTCACGCCCTTGCCTCAAAGCGAGCAACCCCCGAGGAGCTTGCGAAGATTCGCGTGATGCTCGACAAGTTGGAGGGTAGCCATGAGTAACGAGTGGCTCATGCGGCTTGGCTGGACCCTACTCCACTTCCTGTGGCAGGGAGCGGGAGTCGCGCTCTTTCTGGCGCTCGTGCTGGCAGTGTTGCGGAATCGGTCATCCGAGTCCCGATATGCCGCTACGATCGCCGCGCTAGTCGTGCTCGTGGCATTTCCCGTCGTCACGTTCTTGATTCTCAAGCCAGCGGCGGCCTTCACCTCCGCAGATGGGGGCACGGTCGTCACTCAGCCAATCTTCTCCGATGCCTCGTTCGGTGGCCCGTCTGCCGTGCCAAAGACCACCCTGGAGACCTACCTTCCCGGAATCGTGCTGTTCTGGGCATGGGGAGTCTGTGTTCTATGTGTTCGGATGCTCGGGGGTTTGATCCTGGTGGAGCGCCTCCGAAGAAGGCTCTCCACACCCGCGACTAAAGAGTGGCAGGAGCGTTTAAGGCAACTGTCCGAGAGGATTGGGCTAAAGCGAAAAGTGGAGCTGCTTCAAACCGTCCACCTTTTGGAGCCTGCGGCGATGGGAGTGTTTCGCGCGACGATCGTGATTCCCGCGTCGCTCTTTGCCCGGCTGGCACCCGAACAGCTCGAGGCCGTGCTGCTGCATGAGCTCGCGCACATTCGTCGGCACGATTACCTTGTCAACCTGCTTCAAACCTTGGTTGAGGCGCTCTTCTTCTACCATCCCGCCGTTTGGTGGGTCTCTTCGACGATCCGAACAGAGCGTGAGCACTGTTGCGACGACCTCGCCGTGCGTGCGATGGGGAACCCTGTTCTCTATGTCCGTGCCCTGACCAACCTTGAGGCCGAGCGTCGGCCATCGCCGCTTCCGATCTTGTCTGCCCTTGGAGGAACCTTTATGAACCGTCTCACCCGAATCATCGGCGGTGAACCCGCCCGCCCTGCTCTTTCGCCGCTTTGGCTCGTCGCCGCGATGACTGCGATTGCGGGCGGAATCGCTGGATTCACCACTCGTGCTCAGGCGCAGGGTGTCTCTGCCCCAGTGCCGCCGGCAATTGCGCCCGCTCCTCAAGCCACTTCGGGTGGGTTCGGTGGGGCATCGCCTGCCGCGCCGTCATCGCCCCTGGCTCCGAGGCCCTCAACACCAACGCCCAGCGCGAAGAAGGGTGCTGCCTCGACGTCCAAGCACGCACCGAAAGCTCCCTCATCTAGCCCGGGAATCTCCGTTGCAATGCCGGCGCGAGCACCGGTCGCGACGCCTACACCTTTGCCTCTCACTCCGGACGCCATGCCCGCAAGAGCCCCAACCGCCGCCGCACCACGGACGCCACGACCAAGCGCTCGCGTGAATCCCAATGCCAGAGCCCCGGTTTCGCGTCCTACGTCGGCTCCGCCTCAAGGCTTTGGCGGCGGCGGCGGTAGTGCCGACGCGGCTCCGACCCAGGGCTTTGGTGGCGGCGCCCCCAAACCTGACGACTCCGGAATGCCTGTCGCGACGGCGCGGCCCGACCGGACCACGCCCGCCATCGAGGGGAGCGGACCGACCCACGGCGCTGTGGTCACCTCGTCAAACCCGGAGAGGCTCGACGTCTATGTGAAGGGTGGGGACTTCGTCGAGACGATCCTGAGCGCAACGAAGGAGCTTCACATCTCGGCGGTAATTCTTCCCGGCAACTATGCGCCGCTCAACCTGAATCTACGAAATCAGCCTGGAGAAGCGGCGGTGATGGCGATCTGCAAGGGGGCCAACGCCACGTTCAGGGTCGAGGGCGGGATTTACTACTTCATGCCTGCTGCGGGAGGCTAACGGCTCCCGATTCAGTATTGAGTGTGTTGGGAACTTGCTTCTCCGTACTCAAACCATCCGAACTTCCTTCGGCCCGGGCAATGCCCGGGCCAAACCTGCCAAACTCTGACCTTAAGATTCCTTACCTATCGCCGCCAACGATGTCGACGATTCCAGGATCTTCCCAGGTAAGCCCATGGCAGGCACGGCCACGCCGCCCCTAAGCGCTCCGGATGCGGAGCGAAGCCTCTTTACTACCGTCGGCGACATTCATGTCGACGGAACGTTTGGTCCTACCCGCCTCGAAGTCACCACCCAGTTTATCAGCCGCTACGAGACCGTCGGCTCGGGCGAGACGCTGGTCTCCCGCTATGAACTCGCGTCGATCAAGAATCCTAGGATCGAAGACCTCGTCGATGCTGTCTCTCTGATCGCTGACTACAACGGGATCGACGTCGAGCTTATTCGCACCACTTCGACCAAGTCGCTGCGCATCGCAGGCGCCGAGAAGCGTCTGAAGGCCCTGCTCAAGGGCGAAGAGATGCCGGAGATCGCGGACAAGGAGCACAACTGTCCCAAGTGCGCCCGTCCCCTTCCTGAGGACAGTGACGTCTGCGAGAACTGCGTTAATCGAGGAAAGACCCTCGCGCGCCTATTCGGCTACACCAAGCCGTACACTTTCCGCCTTTGGTGGGGCGCTTTACTCACCGTCGCCGGCGCGGTGCTCGATCTGCTTCCGCCGTTGCTGACCATGCACCTGGTCAACGATGTGTTGCTGAAGGGAAATCGGAGCGAATTTCCGCTGCTGATCCTCGCCTTGGTTGGGTCGCGCCTGATCATCATGGCGCTCCAGATTGCGCGAGGTCGGAACGTTGCCTATCTTGGGATGAAGATCTCAGTCGCGATACGATCGTCGCTCTTCCAGAAGTTTCAGTCTCTGAGCCTCAATTTCTACGATCGTCGCAACGTTGGCTCGATCATGTCCCGGATGACCAACGACACCGGGGCGCTCTACGACGTTTTGATCGACGGCATCCCCGTCTTGCTCAACCAAGGCGCGCTCATGATCGGCATCCCCACCGCGCTGTTGATCATCAACTGGCGCGTAGGAATCTGGGTCCTCGTCCCGATCCCCTTCGTACTGCTCAGCGTTCGCTGGTTCCGACGCCGCATGCTTCGGGTATGGAATCGTCACTGGCACAACTGGTCGCGGTTGGGTGGCGCTCTCAATGGCGTGCTCCAAGGCACCCGAGTGGTCAAGGCCTTCCGGGGAGAAACGCGGGAGGTCAGCAAGTTTGATCGCCGCATCACCAACCTATCCAAAACGGGTTACGACGCGGAGTCGAGCTGGTCCAACTTTTTTCCGGTGATCCAGTTCGTCATGGCCCTCGCGACCATCGTGGTCTGGTGGGTAGGCGGTCAGGGCGTGATTGGCGGCAAGATGTCGCTCGGTGAGCTGATCGCCTTCCTCGGCTACGTCGCGATGCTTCAGCAGCCGCTGATGATGATGCAGCGGATTATCGACTGGTCGTCGCGGGCCCTCACCGCCGCCGAACGGGTGTTTGAGGTGCTCGATACCCCCGAGGAGATCGTCAACGCCAAGGATGCGGTTCCGATGCCGAAGATGCAGGGTGAGGTTCGCTTCTCCGACGTCCACTTCGGGTACGAGAAGGCACGCGAGGTCATCCACGGGATCAACTTGCACGTCAACGCGGGCGAAATGATCGGCCTGGTTGGGCACTCGGGCGCGGGTAAGTCGACGCTGATCAACCTGTTGATGCGATTCTACGACCCTACGCAGGGGTCCATCGAAGTCGACGGCGTCGACATCCGGAAGATTGACCTCGACGACTTCCGTCGTCAGGTCGGCGTCGTCATGCAGGAGAGCTACCTCTTCCCGGGATCGATCCGCGACAATATCGCCTACGGTCGCACCTCCGCGAGTCTGCCGGAAGTGATCGAGGCAGCGAAGGCGGCAAACGCCCACGACTTCATCGCCAAGTTCCCAGACGGTTACGACAGCTATGTCGGCGAGCGAGGCCAGCGATTGTCGGGCGGTGAGCGCCAGCGCATCGCGATCGCCCGGGCGATCCTGCACAACCCGAAGATCTTGATCCTTGACGAGGCCACGGCATCCGTGGACACGGAAACGGAACGGATGATTCAGGAAGCGTTGGAGCGCCTAGTGGAAGGGCGCACGACATTCGCGATCGCGCACCGGCTCTCGACGCTCCGCAACGCGGACCGGCTATTCGTGGTCTCCGATGGAAAGGTTGCCGAGACGGGAACCCACGAGGAACTGCTAGAGAAGGAAGACGGCATCTACGCCAAGCTGGTCGAAATGCAGCTTCAGATGAATCACGCCACCGAAAACTACCTCAGCGTCAATGACGAAGAGGATTAGCTGCCGCGCGGTCTCGGATCGCCTTTTCAAGAGCGGAGTGTAGCTCAGGATCGTCCTCGGGGATGTCCTCGATCCAGCCAGGTTCCGGTCTCGAATTCGCGTCCCGGAATCGCTCCTGGGGGTACATCATCACGGTTTGGCCACTCGGCCAAGTGGGCGTCCTCATCGTCCCATTGAAGGCGTCGATCAGGGCGGCGTTGAGGTTGGCACCCAGCAGATGCCCGAAGGTGCCCATTGAGACGAACCTTGTGTTGACCTCGGTCAAGTAGGGCACACCCTCCTTGGAATACACGAATCCGGGGGCGACGTACCCGGTGCAACTAAGGGCCTCCGCGATGCGAACCGTCGCGTCGACCATCTCGGAATCGGCACTGAGGCGGATCAATGTCGAAGGGCCGGTTGGGTGCGGATTGCTCCAGATCTTCTGGTAGGCGATCCCTTCGACGACTCGCCCTTCCCAGGTGACGGCGGCCGACCCTGCCGTCGGGCCGTCAATGAATTGGTTCACCGTCCATGTGCCTCGCAATCCGCGGCAGGCCTCCGCCAACTCGTCTTCGTCTCGGCAGAATGTCACGCCGATGCCACCAATCCCATCGTCGGGCTTCATCACCACCGGGTAGCCGTTCTCTTCTGCGAACATGAGGGCGTCCATGACGAGGGAGACCGGGCGATGTTGGGGCACCCGAATGCCGATCGACTCGGCCAGGAGGAGGGTTTCGTGCTTGTTGCGGGTGGTTCGATAGAACTCTGGATCACCGCAAGAAAACTCGATCAACTCGACCTCTTCCTCGGTGCCGCCCCATCGCGGGTCCAGGGCGAGCGCGTGGAGGACGTCGAGGGCGGCCTCGTCACCCGCTATGATGAAATCGGGAGCGGCCTTCTGGATCGCCGCCCGCAACTCGGCGACGGGCCCACGAATGCTCGGGGAGATTCCGTGCGGAATGTATTGATCACGAAAGCGGGTTAGGGAGAGAAACGTTTGCGGCGGGCAAGAGATGGCGACGGAGGCCCCTGCCTTAGTCAGGGCCCTCGGAAGTTGGGCGGTGCCGACCCAATTATCGAGCGCAAACAGAAGAATCCTCAACGAACGGAGTATACAAACGGGGGTAAGTTCTCGGGACCGATGCGACGCTTTTTGGGACTGATAATTGGGTGCATTCTGCTGGTCGGCATCTGCTTTGCGTCCGGAAAGACCGTGATCTGCATTGATCCAGGTCACATCTCGGAGGTCGGCGCGGGTACCCGGGGCAAGCACGTTACGGAGCTGGAGATTGCTTGGCAGGTTTCCCTCCGGTTGAAGCAGAAACTCGAAGCCCTCGGCTACGCGGTCGTGATGACCAAGAACTCGTTGCGGCAGGTCGTCACCAACAAGGAGCGAGCCGAGGTGGCCAATCGGGCTCACGCCGTATACATGGTGCGGCTTCACTGCGATGCCTCTAACGGCAGCGGATTCGCCAGTTACTACCCGGCGGTCAAGGGAACCGCTTACGGCGTCGCCGGCCCGGGTGCGATGGTGCTCAAGCTCAGCGCGGACTATGGCCGCCGCTTCCATGCGGCGCTCGCCGCATCGCTTAAGGGCAAGCTACGGGACAACGGTCTCAAGACCGACGCGGCCACCGCCGTCGGAGCTAAGCACGGCGGAGCTCTGATCGGCTCGATCTATAGCCACGTCCCGGTCGTGCTGATCGAGATGGTCGTGCTGACCAATCCGAAGGACGAAGAGTTCATCTCGGGAGCGGCGGGACAGGATGCAATGGCCGACGGACTCGCTGCCGGAGTTCAGGCCGCGCTGAATCGCGGCTAATTCTCCTCTCCCGGCAGCCAGAGACTCCCGGCTCAGTCAAACCGCAGGGGTGTTGCACCAACTCGTTACTGCATCTCCTGTTCACGCAAATACGGCATGCACAATCCCGCGAAAACAACGCAATAAGTTGCTCTTGTAACCGGGAGGAACCTGGTGTAGTATTGTTGCACCCGGGTTCAAATCGTGCCCGGTCATGCTTAAATATCTGAGATATATCAATGGCCATAGAATGCGATGTTGCAGTTATTGGAGGCGGACCTGCCGCCGCTACCTTGGGGACACTGCTCCGAAAATATAACCCCGAGCTAAAGATCGCCCTTTTTGAGCGAGAGATCTTCCCCCGGGATCACGTGGGAGAGAGCCAGATCCCCCATCTGATGAGCATCCTCGATGAGATGGAAGTCTGGGAAAAGGTCGAAGCGGCGGACTTCCCGATCAAGATCGGCGGCTTGTACAAGTGGGGCAGCACGGACGATCTCTGGGCGCTCGACTTTCTTGCGATCTCCCAGTTTAAGGATGAGCCCAGACCCGCCAAGTACCAGGGCCAGCGACGGGCAACCGCTTTCCAGGTCGACCGGTCCATCTACGACAAGATTCTTCTCGATCACGCCAAGGAGGCCGGTTGCCACGTCTACGAGGGGGTCAAGGTCGCCTCGATTGGCAAAGAGGGCGATCGAATCACCGGATTCGAAGTTGCCGCGACCGAGCCGGTTGGCGAGGCCGCGCTCGGCGGGGAGACCCAGGTCAAAGCCCGCTGGTACATCGATGCTTCCGGTAACTCCGGACTGCTTCGCCGAGCGATGGGCGTCGAAATCGACTCTCCCACCGCTCTGCGAAACATCGCGGTCTATGACTACTGGCAGAACAGCGATTGGGCCGAGCGTATTGGTGTCGGCGGCACACGCATTCTAACTCTGAGTATCGCCTGCGGGTGGCTCTGGTTCATCCCGATTGGCACCACCCGAACTTCCATCGGCTTGGTCGTGCCCGCGGAGTACGTTAAGAAGTCGGGCAAGAAGCCAGAAGAGCTTTACGCGGAGGCGGTCGCCAACGAACCCACCATCTCCAGGCTGGTTGCGAAGGCAACTCGCGAGAATATCACCCAGGCAACGAAGGACTGGAGCTTTGTCTCCGAGCGCCTCTACGGCGAGAATTGGTTCCTCGCCGGCGACTCGGCGGGATTCGCGGACCCGATCCTCTCCGCCGGACTCACCCTCGCGCACACCGGGGCGCGCAACCTCGCGTTCACGATCATGGAACTCGACCGGGAAGGTTCCGACGCCGCTTGGCTCAAAGAGTGCTACGAACGAACCCAGACCGCTAGAATCCGCAATCACATCCGATTTGCTGATTATTGGTACTCCACCAACGGCCACTTCAGCGAGCTCAAAGAGTATTGCTCCGAGATCGCCCGGAACTCGGGGGTTAAGGTTGCGCCTGAGCAGGCTTTTGTCTGGATGGGTTCGGGCGGGTTCGCAAGCGACAACCTCGGCTTCCCCGGTTCGGGGACGTTCACCATTCGCGCGGTCAAGTTCAACATCCTCTGGATAACGGGCAAGTGGCCCAAGTGGGAAGTTGAGAACTATAACAAGTTCCGCCTCAACCTCGAAGGGGCCGCCAAGGAGACAACGGCGACTTACACGAAAGGCCGCGTTCACAAGATCGAGTGCTATAAGCGCGGGCAGGTCACACTGCCGAACTACCTGGCCTACGGCGCGATGATAGCAGCCCTGAACTCGGTGAGCGAGCTTGATCTTCTGATCGATCGCTTCGTGTTCGAATCACGCAAGATCGGTTTCCGAGAGGATTACGAGAGTCTGGCGATTTCCGCTCTTGAAATCCTTGAGGCAATGCTCGTCGAAGGATGGCTCGACGGAGAAGTCGTCGAAGGCGGTCGATTCGCGGGATTCTATCCCGTGCCCGGCACCAACACGTTCCGCAGTGGGTGGGTAAAGAAGGGTGTAGGTCTGACCGCCATCGATCCGCGAGGCGCCGGGAAGATCATCGTCGACCAAGACAAGCTCGCGCTCGCCTTGGCCTAATCGGCGCACGTCTCGGGTTGGGACGCGAATGTTCCGGCCTGGGACGTAGAATAGCGTCATGCTTGCGTCGCTTCTCGCTCTTGGCATCGTCGCCACTCCCGGTCAGTTCGACTACCCGGTCGCTCGAAAAGGCGATGTGGTCGAAGATCACTTCGGCACCCAGGTCGCCGACCCCTATCGGTGGATGGAGGACGTTGACGCGCCTGAGGTGAAGGACTGGGTGCAAGCCGAGAACAAGCTCACCTTCGGCTACCTCCGCGCGATCCCCCAGTGGAAGGCAATTCGTGCGCGCCTCGGCAAGCTCTTGGTCTACGAGCGGGTAAGCGCCCCGACCAAGCGTGGCCCCTACAGCTTCTTCACGCGTTTCGACGGCATTCGCAATCAGGCGGTCTGGTATGTCAAGGAGGGTCAAAAGGAGCGCATCCTCTTGAATCCCAACACGCTGCGCAAGGACGGAACCGCCTCGGTCAATACCGAAGCCCCCAGCTACGACGGGCGCTATTGGGCCTATGCCCTTTCCTTCGGCGGGTCCGACTGGATGGAGTGGCACATTCTCGATCTCAAGACCGGCAAGCCGCTGCCTGAGGTTCTGAAGTGGGCCAAGTTCAGCGGCGCGGGCTGGGCTAAAGACGGCTCCGGCTTCTTCTACGGCCGCTACGACACCCCTACCGACGGCGTCGGACTCCAAGCCAAGAACACTGACCAGAAAGTCTTCTTCCACAAACTGGGCACCGATCAATCGAAGGACAAGTTGGTCTACGAGCGCCCCGAGAAGCCGGAGTGGTATTTCCAGATTGACCCGACCGAGGACGGCAAGTACGAGATCCTCGGCACGAGCGAGAGCGCGAGCCCGCGGAACTACATCGCCTATCGCCCAACCGGCAACAAGGGCCCTTTCAAGGAGCTTCCCGGCAAGGTGGAGTGCAATTACAACCTGCTCGGCAACGACGGGCCGGTCTTCTATGTGCTCACGAACCAGGGTGCCGGACGAAACAAGATCGTCTCGATCGACATCCGGAAGCCGGACTTCAAGAACTGGAAGGTCATCGTCCCCGAGTCAAAGGAAGCCCTCGAGAGCGCCTCGATCGTCGGGAGCGACGTGTTCGCCACTTATTTAAAGGACGCCCACAGTCAGGTCAGGATCTTTAGCCTGAACGGAAAGGCCAAGGGTGTGGTGCCCCTGCCTGGGATTGGCACCGCCGGAGGATTCGGCGGTCTGCGAACCGATCGGGAGACCTTCTACACCTTCTCCGGATTCACTAACCCCGGCGCGACCTACCGGTTCGACTTGAGAACCCGCCAGAGCTCGCTCTACTACCAACCCAAGGTCGCCTTCAATCCGTCTCAGTACGACACCGAAGAGGTGTTCTATCCGAGCAAGGACGGGACCAAGATTCCGATGTTCCTTTCCTACAAGAAGGGCCTCAAGCGTAATGGCCAGAACCCGGTATTGATGAACGGGTACGGCGGATTCAATATCAACACGACGCCTTACTTCTCGACCTCGGTCGAGCAGTGGATGGAGATGGGCGGCGTCTACGCCGTCGTGGTCCTACGGGGCGGTGGCGAGTATGGTCGAGCCTGGTACGACGCCGGGCGTCTCAAGAACAAGCAGAACGTCTTCGACGACTTCATCGCTGGTGGCGAGTGGCTGATCAAACAGAAGTACACGTCCAAGGCAAAGCTCGCCTGCTCGGGCGGCTCCAACGGCGGCCTTCTCGTCGGGGCGGTCATCACTCAGCGGCCAGACCTCTGGGGTGCCGCCCTTCCTGCGGTCGGCGTTATGGACATGCTCCGCTATCACAAGTTCACGATCGGTGCCGGCTGGATGACCGACTACATGAACCCAGACACCGAAGAGGGCTTTGCCACGCTGATCAAGTTCTCGCCGCTGCACAACATCCACGAGGGGACGCACTACCCGCCGACGCTGATCACCACCGGCGATCACGACGACCGCGTCGTCCCGCCGCACTCCTTCAAGTTCGCGGCAACGATGCAAGCGGCCCAGAGCGGGAACGCCCCGGTCCTGATCCGCGTCGAGACCTCCGCCGGCCACGGCGCGGGCAAGCCTCTCGCGAAGCAGCTTGATGAGCGAGCGGACATGTGGGCGTTCCTCGTCAAGAACCTCGGAATGCACCCGAAGTTGTAGAAGCATGAAAAGATAGGACCTATACGCCGTATAGGTCCCATCTTCTCTAAGAGGCTACTTCGCCGACTTCAACGCCGCTTCCATTCGGCTCTTCAGCCCCGGAACGTCGAGGTAGCCCGTGCTCTTGCCGAGGACGGTCTTGCCGTCGGACGAGAGGAACACGATCGTCGGCAGGGTGTCGTTCTTGAACCGCTTCCAGAGCGCCTGGTTTTCCTTTGCCTCGACATCGAGTTGGACGGGGACAAACTTGCCCGCCAGACCGGTGATCTGGGCGTCCGGATAGATCTTGCGATCCATCGCCTTGCACGGCCCGCAGTAGGAGGCGCGGAAGTCGATCATCATCGGCTTGTGCGATGTCTTCGCCGACTTCAAACCGGTGGCGTAGTTATTCGTCCACCGCACGCCCGCGGCGTTGGCGATGGCGACGACGGCAAGAACCGGCAGGGTTCGGAGGAGCGATCTCATGGTCATAGTGTGTCACGCTTTTCTTGGGTAAGGGGGTAAAGGGTAAGGAGGTAAGGCGATTTGCGGGGCGGGCCCATGGCGGCGTCAGGGCTTTCACTTCAACTCTTCGGTCCTCTTTACCTCCTTACGCCTTACCCCTTACCTCGAGAGCAGAGCGGTATCCTTAGCGTCTAAATGAGCGAGCGACCGTTTCGTCTGACCGACACGTTGACCCACCAGGTGAAGGAGCTTCGACCCATCGAGCCCCGCCACCTGAAGTTCTATTCGTGTGGTCCGACGGTCTACTCCTACGCCCACATCGGCAACTTCCGCAGCTTCCTGACCGCCGACCTCGTGGTCCGTACGGCCCGCGCCCTCGGCTGGCGCGTCACCTGGGTGAGCAACATCACCGATGTCGGGCACCTCACGCAGGATGACGTTGCCGATGCGACGGGCGAGGACAAGATGGAGAAAGCCCTCAAGAGCAAAGAGGGCGAGCAGTTCCACAACGTCTGGGAACTCGCCGAGTTCTATACCGGTGCGTACAAGGGGGATTGGCAAAAGCTCAATCTCACCGAGCCCGACATCCGACCGAAGGCGACGCAGCACGTTCGCGAGCAGATCGTCGCGACCCAGGAGCTGATCGAGAAGGGGCACGCCTACGAAACCCCGACCGGCGTGTACTTTGCCGTCGACAGCTTCGAGGATTACGGCAAGCTCAGCGGCAACCGCGATCAGAAGAGCCTCATGCGCGGCGTGCGAGACGTGGTGGCCGACGAGAACAAGCGCCATCCGGCCGACTTCGCCGTCTGGAAGAAGGACGATGCCCACCTGATGCAGTGGTTTTCCCCGTTCGGTTGGGGCTTCCCGGGTTGGCACATCGAGTGCTCCGTCATGGCCCGTGCCTACCTCGGCGACACCGTAGACCTCCACTCGGGCGGCGAAGACAATATCTTCCCCCACCACGAGTGCGAGATCGCGCAGAGCGAGAGCCTCACCGGCAAACCGTTGGCCAACCACTGGCTGCACACCCGCTTCCTGCTCGTCGACGGCGAGAAGATGAGCAAGAGCAAAGGGAACTTCTACACCGTGCGCGACCTTCTCGCTCGCGGAACCGACCCGCTCGCTCTCCGTTACGCCCTCATCGCGGGAACGTACAGCAAGCAGTTGAACTTCACGATGCAGACCTTGGACGATGCCGAGCGCAACGTCGAGCGGTTCAAGCGCGCCTTGAACCTCGCCGAGGAAGCCAAGGGCGACGGCCCAGATGCACTTGGGGCCACGCTCGATGACCTCTATAGCCAAGCGCTCGACGCCATGACCAACGACCTCAACACGCCGGTCGCGCTCGCCAAGGCGCTCGAGGGCGCGAAGCTGATCGCCAAGGAAGGGGAAGGGATGAGCGCGGCTTCGGGCGAGAGCGCGAAGCGGTTCCTCGACCTGATCAACGCGATCCTCGGCGTGGTCAAGAGTGATTACGGAGTGGAGGCCGAATGCCCCGAGACCAACGCTCCGAACGTGGATGCGGATGCCATCGAGGCCTCGATCGCCGCGCGCCGCGATGCCAAGGCGAACAAGGATTGGGCGACCGCCGACCGCATTCGCAAGGAGCTGACAGAGAAAGGGGTGACCCTTACGGATCACCCCGATGGAAGCTCGACCTGGATCGTCGGCTAGTGGATGGTGATGTTGCCGCCGCCGGAGCGAACGTGCATGATCGCCGTTCCGAATTGAGCACCGTCTTCGTTGCTCGTCGCGGTGACTGTGTAGTCGCCCGCTGATGCCGGAGCCGTGTAGAGGCCGGTATTAGAGACCGAACCGCCGCCTGCTTCCACCGTCCAGGTGACGGTGTTGTCGGAATGAGCTCCCGTGACCGTCGCGGTGAGTTGCTTGGTGTCCAGGACGCCCAGCGTGAAGCTGGCCGGTGTAATCACCACTCCGATGTGGACGGTCAGGCTCGAAGTCCCGGCGACCGCCGAATCCAGCTCGGTTGCTCGGATCGTGGACGTGCCAAGGTCGACCGCAGTGACGTTGCCGGAGGCGTCAACGGTAGCGACTGCCGTGTCCGACGAATCCCACGTGATATTGCCCGGCGCGACAAGAACCACGTTCTCATCGACATCTTTGGGTGTCGCGGTGAACGCGGAGACGTCTCCAGGAACCATCGAACAAGGAGCCGGGGCGACTACCACGTGGGTGATCGTGCTGCCCAAAGTCAAACTGATGTTGGTCGTTAGTCCGTCGTTGATCGTCGCAGTGGTCTGTGCAACCGCCTGAGCCACGCCCGTGCCATCCGCGTTCGGATAGGCGGTCGCCGTCACGGTAACACTGCCGATGGGAAGGGTCACGAGGTTCACGCTATCGTCCGGTCGAACGATGAGCGCCGTTGCGACCTGGTGGCCATGCTGAGTTACGACGACGTTAATGCTGTTGCTCGCGGTCGGGATGACCTTCGGGGTGATTCCGCTCGTGTTCTGACTAGGCGGCCAGACGACCCGAATTCCGAGTTTTCCCTGTGGCGTGAATGCCGACGCGCCACCACCACCACATCCAATGGCGGTAACCGCTAGAAGTACCCACGCGACGTTTCGAATTGCTTTTCGACCAAGATCGAACATAAGAGTCTCCGTCTGGATTTATCCAGTTACTTTCTCCATCGGCAAAGTTGCGGAGGGCTATTAGGTTTTTTGCAATTATATGCAGGAAATGTATATATTCATGTACATACCATGTCCTAAATTACGTTTGAGCGTCGCGAAGGAGGAAGACCAGCGGGTCTGCGATGTCGTCCCCTGGCTCCGGTTGCCAGCCCGTCGGTTCAATTGCACCGTAAATGGCGTTAGGGTGACCGCCGCGGTAGGCCCATCCTTGGTCGCCATAACTCCAATGCCAGTACTCGCTCGGGTAGTTGGTAAGGCCGGTTGCGGACAGGGCGTCGTGAAGAATTTGGCGATGCTTGCGAGCGATGTCGGACAGCCCGGCGGCGTCAAAGGGGAAGCAGGCGTGATCCATCGGCTCGAAAGGCGACTGCATGTCCAAGGACTTCCCGTCGTCGTCCACGAGGAACACGTCCAGCGCACCGCCGGTGGAGTGGGGTGGCGGCACGCGGAGATCCATGGGAGCGGTGAACCGATTGACGGTCCGCTTCAGTCGAGTCTCGGACCAGTCCGGGTTGGCTTCCTCGAACCGCTTCCAAACGGCAGCGTACATCCGCCGCTGAATGTGGGGGGCGCGCCACCCTTCGATGATCGCGAGGTTGTACCCCTTGGGCGTGGCGGCATTGGCCTGACAGATCATCTTCGCGGCCGACTCCCGCAAGAGGGTCTCGCGGCGGTAGGCAAACCTCGGGCGATCGATTCGCAACTCAGGGCAGAGGGCATGGAAGTCGACGAGCGGTTCGCCGCACTCGGCAATCTTGACGTGGCGGAGAGCGGTAACGGGTTCGGCGGGAGAGATGGCCATCGGGGTTTAGTGCTCGCTTTGCAAACGCAGTCCCCTTGATACCAGCAACCGCTCCAGTCCATCGAAGAAGAATTGGACGAGCAAGGCGAGAACGGCGGCCGCGATGCCGCCGCGCAGGATCAAATCGTTGTCGCTCAGGGCGAGACCGCTCTGGATCGGTTGCCCCAATCCGCCCGCGCCGATGAACGCGGCGATTGTCGCGGTGCCGACATTGATAATCGCCGCCGTCTTGATGCCCGCGAGGATGGTGGGCAGCGCGAGGGGGAGCTCTACCTTGCGCAAACGAGCCGCAGGTTCGAGACCGAGCGCCGCCGCCGACTCGCGCAGACCAGGGGCGATGCCCGAGATCCCGGTCGCCGTGTTCCGGACGATGGGCAGCAGGCTATAGAGAAAGAGCGCGAGAATCGCCGTCTTCGCACTCGCCCCGAGCCAGGCGATCGGAACCAGGATTGCAAAAAGGGCAAGCGACGGGATGGTCTGGATGAGCCCGGTGATGGTGAGGATCATGCTTCCGGCAAGGCCGGGACGACTTGCCCAGATTCCGAGAGGCAGCCCGAGGAGGATCGCCAGCCCGAGCGAGATACCTACGAGTTCGAGATGGGTAAGGGTGTCGCTAAGGAGTTCGCCTACCCAGGGTCTCCCACCCGCCTGGGGAAGCGGGGCGGTCGTTCCTTCCAGCTTGGCGAGGAAGGCCTGGGCAACGGCCTTGGGGTCCTTCGACTTCTCCGCGTCCGCGTTCATCCGGATCATCGTCGGCTCGTCAATCTTGCCGGTGAGCTTCTCAAGCTTTGCTACGGCATCAGGAGCAAGGTCGAGGCGGTAAAGGAACACTGCTTTGTATTGGGGAAAGAACCCGAGGTCGTCGTCGAGAACCTGCAGCCCCTTGGTCTGGATATCGGCGTCCGTCGAGTAGGCGTCCTTGATGTCGATCTGGCTGCCGAGAAGGGCGGTATAGCCGAGCTTATGCTCGATGCCGCGCACGGAGTCGAATTTCAACCCGTACTTCGCCGCCATCGGCTCCCATCCGTCCTTGCGCTTCAGGAACTCGAGGGTGGGGCCGCACTTGAGTTCTGGGTGAGACTTGAGGTCGCTGATCTTGCTGATCCCGAGTTCCTGGGCGCGAGACTTGAGCATGACAAGGGCATAGGTGTTGTTGAATCCGAGTCGCCCCGCCATCCCTACGCCGTACGGTTTAAGCTTCTCGCGAATCTGGTCGTCGGTCAACGCCTCTTCGGTCTTCAGGAGTTCGTGGGTGATCGTGCCGGTGTACTCGGGATAGGCTGAAATGGAGCCTTGCTTCAAAGCTTGCCAGCAGATGATCGTCGCGCCGAGATTCTGCTTGACTTCGACGGGGCTTTCTTTCGTGCTCAATAGCCCCCGCGCAATCTCGGCGAGGATGTTGGACTCGGTGAACTTCTTTGCGCCGATCGATACCTGGGCACTTGCGACCGCAGCAAGCAAAGTGAGGATGCTCAGAGCGAGCGCACGTAGCCTCATAGCGCCACCATCCCGCGCTGCGCGCTCAGGAATTCGGTCACGAAGCCGCTAGTCGGACGTTCCTGGAAATCCTGAAGCGTCCCTTGCTGGACGATCTCGCCGTCTCGCATCAGCACGATCTGGTCGGCCAGATACGCGGCCTCGCCCATGTCGTGGGTCACCAGCACAACGGTCTGTCCGAGGTCGGCGAAGATCTTCTTGAGGTCGGTTTGCAGGCCAGCCCGAACCATCGGGTCGAGGGCTCCGAGAGGCTCGTCCAGGAGCAGGGCCTTCGGTTGGAGCATCAGGGCCCGCATCAGGCCGATGCGTTGGCGCTGACCCCCGCTAAGTTGGGTCGGGTAGCGGGACAGAACATCTGGGGTGAGGTCGACCAGCTTGAGAAGTTCTTGGATGCGGCCCTGGATCTCCGTCTCGGCTCGTCCAAGGTGGCGCGCCATGAGCGCGACGTTGTCCCCCGCCGTGAGGTGGGGGAAGAGGCCACCCTCTTGAACGACGTACCCAATTGAGCGACGGATCCCCTGCTCGGTTTCGAGTCGAACGGTTTGCCCATCGAACGAGACCTCGCCGGCCGAGGGCCGAACCAAGCCAAGCACGAGTCGGAGAATCGTGGACTTTCCGCAGCCACTGGGGCCGATCAGGGCGGTCGTCTTTCCCTCCGCAAACGACAAAGAGAGGTCCCGAACTGCACCACGGTCGCCGTAAGCTTTGCTCACCGAGCGCAGCTCAATCACTGGGCGCACCGGAGGCCGAGGAAGCCCTGGCGGTAGGTCGGAACGTACCAGTTCCTAAACGATCCGCGCAGGATCGGGCCCGCCGTCGCAAAGGAGCCGCCGCGGCAAACACGGTGCTCGCCCTTCATATGGTCCGCCGAATATCCGTCATAGGGAAACGCCTCGAACCCAGAATAGGGCAAGAAGGGGGTCGAAGTCCACTCCCAGAGTCCGCCCGCCATTCCTTGCAACCCGTTCGGATTGGCGGGGTAGCTCGCCGCAGGTCGGGGACCCCAATCGGCGAGACCGTAACTTGCCAGTTCTGGGGAGGGGACTCGGTCTCCCCAAGGGAAGCGCCGGGAGTGCGAGCCCGCGACCGCGGCGAGCTCCCACTCCTCTTCGGTAGGAAGTCGCTGCCCGGCCCAACGGGCGAACGCCTTTGCCTCGTGCCAAGAGATCGAGCCGACGGGCTCCTCCGGATGGATAGCCCGGACGCCAGCGGGCGACACAATCGCGAACTGGCCCTCCTCGATGATCCAGTACTCCGGCTTGGTCGCATCCTCGGTCGCCCGCCATTGCCAGCCCGCATCCGACCAGAACTCGGGGCGATGATAGCCGTCCTCGGCCATGAACAGCGACCACTGGTAAGCGGTCACCGGGGTCTCATCCAAAATAAACGGCGCAACGTCCACCTTATGCGCCGACTTCTCGTTGTCGTAACCGCACCACGCGTCGCTCCCCATCGTGAACCTGCCTCCATCGAGGGCCACCGCACGCGCGGAATCCTGGCCGCACCAACGGTAAGGGAACTCGATCGTGGGGATCGGCATCCGCTGGTGGATAAGGCAGAGCATCTCGGCAATGGTTTCTTGGTGCTGGCACTCATGCTGGAGGGCGAAGTCCCAAACGTACCCTTCGCGGAGAAAAGGGTTCTCGGGGTCGAGCGGAGTTGCTTCGAGCGCTTCCAATACTCGGTCCCGCGTGGCGGTCAGAAAGGCGGTGATGCCGTCTCGGTCGGGAATGTTGACGCGGTTGTCCTTCGGGTTCGCGGGGAGGTCGGCCAGGAGGAACGAGAGTTTCTCGTCGAGGCAGGGTTTGCCTAGCGCTTCGCAGATCACCCACCACTCCTCCGTTCGCCCGATATGGCCGAAGTGCCAACCGATCGGCGAGTAGAAATTGTGGACGCGGCGGCGCAGAAACTCTTCGGGCACCTGGCCAAACAGCCATAACGTGCGATCTCGCGCGGCGGTCAGTTGCGCCCGGAGTTCCGACTTTCGCTCGCCTTCGGTCAACCGTTGCTCCTCCGAAGCAGGTTCAGTGCGAACCAGCTGCGGTCGTCGGTCCAGCGTCCCTGCACTTCCAGCCCCGCACGAAGTGCAATGTCACCAAAGCTCGCCTCGGTGTACTTTTGGGAGATCTCCGTTCGGATCACCTCGCCCGCCGCGAATTCGATCGGGAGATCGAGGGCCTCGATGCACACGCGCTGTCGCTTGAGGCTGATCAGATGCATTTCCACCCGCTGGGTCGCCTCAATGAAGGGCGCTTGGTGGGCGAATTGATCGAGCAGGAACCGTCCGGCGAGCTCCTTGTTGATCCGGCGGAGGATGTTGAAATTGAATTCCTCCGTGACCCCTGCCGCGTCGTTGTACGCGGCGGTGATTACTGCCGGGTCCTTCACGAGATCGGTGCCGACGAGCAATCGGTCCTGAGGCTTCATCGACCGCGCCACTCGAGAAAGAAAGTCGACGGCCTCCTCTGCCTCGAAATTGCCGATGTTGCTGCCGA
The DNA here is from genome assembly GCA_038216655.1 of Fimbriimonadales bacterium. Lineage (GTDB taxonomy): Bacteria > Armatimonadota > Fimbriimonadia > Fimbriimonadales > Fimbriimonadaceae > JAFDWR01. The sequence continues at coordinate 50,828 of JBBQPZ010000008.1, read as the reverse complement.
GGAATAAAATCAGCCGCGGGCAAGTAGTGTCTGGAAGCGAGTCGGCGGCGTCGAAGTACTCCCCCGCCAGCGCCGTGACGCGCAAACTCGGATAGTCCTGCAGGAGCCCGTCGGCCGTCTTACGCAGGAATTCCCGGGAAATGTCGATCGGAAAGTACTCCAACTCTGGCTGCCGGGCAAGGATGGACTCGATTAGCTGGCGCGTCTTGCTCGAACTGCCGCTCCCAAATTCGATCAGCGCACATGAGGGGCCAACCGCATCGAGGATTTCACCACGCTTCTGATCGATGATGGAGGCCTCGCTTCGGGTGAGGTAGTACTCGGGCAGTTCGGTGATCTGTTCAAACAGCTCGGATCCCACTTCGTCGTAGAAGAACCGGCTGGGAAGAACCTTGGGGTGGTGGGTCAGGCCGTCGCGGACCGACGCCGCGAAGCCGATTCGCGCGCGCCTCTCGGGAACTTCGATGTACGTGAGTCGCTCTCTCATTTCGCTCTCTCAAGCCCGCAACATACAAAGAAGCTGCGGAGGGAGGCGAATACCCCCAGTCGCAGCGTCCTTGTCCTATCATACAGCCGAGTTCGGCCTAACGTCAGCAGCCTGAACCCGACCCTAAAGAAACCAAACGATATGCAACACTTCGACGTCCTGATTATCGGTGCGGGGCAAGCGGCGATTCCTTTGAGTTGGGAACTCGCCAAGGCGGGGAAGTCGGTGGCGATCGCCGAACGAAAGCACCTCGGTGGATCCTGTATCAACTTCGGTTGTACGCCGACCAAGGCGGCGATCGCGTCCTCCACTCTTGCCTATGACGCCCGACGTGCGGGAGAGTTCGGGTTGCATTTGGCTGGCCTCGAAACCCACTACGCGGCGGTCCTGACTCGCGCCCGCGGCATCAAGGAGGAAGCCCGCGAGGGGCTCGAAGAGGGTTTCCGCTTCGGGGACAATGCCCCGAAGATTCTCCGCGGGCACGCCAGGCTCTTCGGTCGTGGCGACCGTGGCTACCTGGTCGAGATCAGCGAAGAGCAGTTTTCTGCTGCGGTCGTCATTCTCGATACCGGCGTCCGCACCAAGTTTCCGGCCGTCCCCGGCCTAACCGAGGTCAACACCCTTCATGCGGGCAACTGGCTCGATCACCCCGAACTACCCGGCAAGATGGCGATGCTGGGGGGCGGCGTCATCGCCGTCGAGATGAGTCAATTCTATCGGCGAATGGGATGCGATGTGACGATCCTCGAATCGGCGTCCCGCATCCTGCCCCGTGAGGACGACGACGTCGTCGCAGGCCTGGAACGGCAGTTTCGGGCCGAGAAGATTCGCATCGAGACGGGGGTGCAGATCACCTCAGTCGAGCCGCACGGCAGCGGGCTCAAGGTCGCCTTCGGCGGAGAGTCCGAGTCGTTCGACTCGCTCTTCGTCGCCGCCGGACGAACTCCGAACACGGACCAATTGGGGCTCGAAACCGTCGGGGTCGAGGTCGATCGGAAGGGAATCGTAGTCGTTGACGAGAAACTGGAGACCACGGCAAGAGGGATCTACGCGGTCGGCGACATTCGCGGCGGGCCCCAGTTCACGCACACATCGTGGGACGACTTCCGGATCATGAAGTCCCAACTTCTCGGCGATGGGAAGCGCACCTTGGACCGCATCGTGCCCTACGCGATCTTCACCGACCCGGCGATCGGTCGCGTCGGGATGAGCGAGCGCGAGGCAATGCAATCCGGTCGAATTGTCAAGGTGGGGCGGTACGACATGACCCACAACGGATTGGCCCGAGAACGTCGCAATCGCGCCGGGTTTGTTAAAGTCTTCGTTGACGGAGACACCCACGAAGTTCTGGGCGGGGCCATTTTGGCCCGGGAAGCGGGGGAGATGATCGAGCTGCTCGCCGCGATGATGGCATTGAAAGCAGACTATCGAGTCATTCGGGATGCCGTCGTTGCCCACCCTACCTACATGGAAGCGGTCCAGAGTGCGCTGGAAGCAATCGCCTAGCGGAGCATGAAGCGGTTGACCTCGACGGCGATTTCCGGCGAGGTATCAAGCTTGATCGCGCCCATTTCAAGGAGCTGCTCAACGTAGTCCTCCCACGTCTCCGCCAGCAGAGTTTCACCGCGGGAGAGGGTCTGTCCGCGTCCGCAAATCGCGTCAACCGTTACGACATATCGCTTTGACTTCAGCTCTTTCTCCACCTTCCGAATACAAATGCCGCAGTTCTTGCGGCCCTGTTCGCAATTATAGACGGTTTTACGAAAAATTTGAAGGGGTTGTGCGGAATCCTGAGTCGCGCGAAAGATTCTGCAGTTCCGCGTAGCGGCCATTGAGGGCCATCAGGTCCTCGTGCCGTCCGGTTTCGGTCACCCGTCCGTCGTCAAGAACGGCAATCTGGTCCGCGTCCTGAATGGTGGAAAGGCGGTGGGCGATGACAAGGGTCGTTCGCCCCACCATCACCCGCTCCAACGCCTCGCGGACGAGCGACTCGCTCCGCGCGTCAAGGGCGGAGGTGGCTTCATCAAGCACAAGGATGCGGGGGTCTCGGAGCGCGGCGCGGGCAATGGCAACGCGTTGGCGTTGTCCGCCCGATAGCGTGACTCCGCGCTCGCCGATCATCGTGTCAAGCCCCGCGGCAAAACCTCGAACGAACTCGTCGACGTTGGCGATCTTGACCGCTTCGCTCACCTCTTCGGCCGATGCCTCGAGCCGACCATAGAGAATGTTCTCCCGGATCGTGCCGTTGAACAGCAGGGGATCCTGGGAGACGATCGCCATGTGCTCGCGCAACGACTCTCTTCGAATTGTTGAGATCGGGACCCCGTCGATCAGAATCTCGCCTCCCTGCGGCTCATAGAACCGGAACAGCAAGGACGCGACGGTGCTCTTACCGCCACCGCTCTGCCCCACCACCGCGGTGACCTTTCCCGCATCCAGAGTGAGATTCAGACCCGCTAGGACCGGGGTGTCGGCCACGTAACTAAACTCCAATCGTCGGAACTCCACTTGCCCAGGGCCAACGGGGAAGTCAACCGCACCTGTCGTATCCGGCGGTTCGGTGGCTTCGTCGAGGAGCTCGAATATCCGATCGGCCGCGCCCACCGCACGCTGCAGTCGGGTGTAGAGGGAAGCCAACGCGCCCATCGGTCCGCTGATGATCGTGACCGTCATGAAGAAGGCGAGCAGTGAACCCGGCGTCGAATGACCAGCCATCACGCTTCGCCCTCCGTACCAGACCACCCCGAGCAGGAGAGAGACAAATCCCACGAACGCGAAGGTCCCCATCGCCGCTTCGCGGATGGAAGCCTTGACGCTGATTTCGTAGACCTTCTCAAGTCGATCCTGGGCCCGATGATCCTCGTGCGGTTCTCGAGTGAAGGCCTTCACCAACCGGATATTCGCCAGCGCCTCGGTCATCGCACCGATGGCATCGGAGAGGGCATCTAGCCCTTGGCGCGTGAGCTTCCGCAGACGCCTCCCCGAAATCACGAAGCCGAGCATCACCAGCATCAGGAGCCCGACGACGACGAGGCAGAGCTCCCAATCGAGGAAGATCGCGACCCCAATTCCACCGACCAGGGTGATGATGTTGCCCGCGAGGTTGACGATGTCGCTGGTGAGCGTCTGCTGGATTAGGCTGACGTCGTTGCTGAGATGGCTGCTGAGGTCGCCCGAGCGGGTCCGGTCGAAGAACGCGACAGGGAGGCGCTGGAGGTGGCCAAACAGCGTGCCCCGCATTTGGGTTACGATGCGGTTGCCGGTGTTGGCGATCAGCACGGCCTGGGTAAAGGAGAACGCCGCTGAGACGATCACCAACCCAATGATCGCCATCGCCAGCTTGTCGAGGTCGGCGATCGAGTGGACAGTGAGGACGTGGTCCAGCGCGGTTCGGGCAAAGAGCGGCAGCGACAGATTGACCGCGGTCGAGAACAGCATCAGGATCGCAGCGAAGATGAGCGTTCGTCGGTACGGGATCGCCAGCCGTAGCAGCCGGGCGACGGAATCCCAGCGCAGCTTGACCAGCTTCTCGTGCTCGGGATTCGACGAGTGGGGGGCGGAGGATCGCATGGGCTTACCCATAAACTACCTCGGGGTGGGTGGAGTAGAGTCGGGAGGTGATCGTTCTCGCTCTGCTCCTTCAAACCCGGCTTTCCTTGGTCGATTTCGCCCTTACGGCTTGGGTTCGTGATCGGGACGTTCGGATCGAGGATGCCTACAAGTGGCTGTTCCAGGCTACTCGCGGGGCCGAGCACGCACTTAGCGATCACAGGATGGTCAAGGCTTGGCTCGACGAGGAGTGGGCCGGATTGAAGTCGCCCCTTCCGAGCGAGCCACTCTTTGTGAGCTTGACGCCCGACGGCACGCTCGTCCGACTCAATCTCCGCCCGTTTCGGGCGAAGGGGAGGACCAAGGCTGAGGTCCTCAAGCTATTCCTCCATGCCGGCGCACACATCAAAGGGTCAAAAGCCGACTTCGAACGAGCCTGGTCCGCCCTGGGAAGCGACCTCCATGACGCTCAGCTTGAGAGGCTCGGCACGCTGACCTACACGGATTGGACAAAGCTCGACCGAAAAACCCGGGCCAAAGGGTTCCCGGCAATCGATCACTCGCTTTCCTACGAGCGGTCTCGCATGCCGTCCTACCGCCTCGCCTCCGGTCCCGAACTCGTCTACGTGCTGCGGTGGAATCGCAAGTAGACTCTGTTCGCATGCAGGAAGCCAAGCCCAACGGTCAACTTATCGTTTCCAGGACGAAGACTGGGGATATCGGAATCCGCAACATCGAAGTCTTTATCGACGGTGAATTCTCTGGCGACCTTGCTTACGGCAGCGAACTCATGTTTTCGCTCGAACCAGGCTCGCACACTCTCCGGGCGACCAACAAGATGAACAGCAAGAAGGCGACGTTCGATATCGACGGATCGGAACCCGTTCGCTTTCAAGTCGTGGCGATTCAGATGGGTTGTCTCTGGCACCTCGTTTCCATGCTTGGGACGGTTCCGTACCGAGTCGAACTGTCGCGAAGCGACTAGCCCCGAGGCGGCAGGTACGTTACGTCCCCAACATGCCGCTGAGGCGGCAGGGTGGACTGCCTTCGCCCGGAACTCACCGCGACGATGATCAGCGCTGCGGGTAACCCGATGAGGGTCAGGAACACCGATGCGGCGGTGCTCAAGGTAAGCGTGTAATGCACTCCCGCGGAGCCGAGACCGACGAGGAAGAACAAGTCGGCGATAAGCCCGATGTAGACGAGGGACCGATATGCCGCTCGGATGCCGGGGTTACCGGTGACCGTCGCACGGACGGCAAGCGCAATCAAGAGCGCCCCAAACAGACTCGCCCCGCCGAAGGCGACGCCGAACTTCTGTAGGAGCGACCCATCGGCCTTCAGGAAACAGAAGAGCGCCGCGTCAAACAGAGTCATTGGGATCAGGACGAGCGTGGGCAGTACGGTCGCGCACCCTTCGCTTCCGGGGGAGGCTTCAGCCTTCAGCGGCAGTAAAACGAAGACTGTCGCGAGCAGCGCCTGAATACCGCCGATCGCAATCGCCAAAATGAGCCCGATCGCATCCATATTTCAAGATTACATGCGACGGGCTCCCGGCGTTTCAAAGGTCCTAGAGGGCCCGGTTGCCGCCGCGAAGGAGACGGATTACAAAGACCACGATCGCGATGACAATCAAGGCGTGAATGAAGGCACCGCCGACGTGAAAAGCCACGAAGCCGAGCAGCCATAGTACGACGAGGATAACGATAATCGTCTCAAGCATAGGTTCAAATCCTTTGGGAAACCGAAGCCCCAGCGATAGGACGAGACCCTAGAGAAGAGGTTCCCACTAGAAATTGTGCAATTGGTGGGAACCGTGGCGGGTCTCAAATGGCGTATAGGTCCTTATCGGTAATCGCCAACCTCGTGACTCCTCCGAGCCCTTCGGGGAAAGCTACAAGATTCGATAGAGATTCCTGTAAGAATTACTGAACTTAGCCAGACGAACTCCGTCTGCGCATCCCGGAGGTTTGTCCCCAAAATGAAGAGATTTTTCAAAGCAGGATTATTGGTAATGGCGCTTTTGAGCTGTGTGGCTCTCGCAGGTGCCCAACAGGGTCAGGGCCGTGGCGGTGGAGGCTTCGGTCAACGAGGCGGACGCAACAACACGAGCGAAATCGGCCTCGCGATGCGCACCGACGTTCAAAAGGACATTGCCGTCACCGACGATCAGAAGACCAAGCTGACCGAATACAACGACAAGCAGCGTGCGGCTCGCCGTGCGGCGGGTGGTGCAGGTGGCGGTCGCGGTAACGGCGGCGGTGGCGGCGGAGCAGCCGGCGGCACTTTCGATCGCGAAGCCTTCATGAAGGCTCAGGAAGAGGCTCGTGCGCAGACCCACAAGGATCTCGCCGCGATTCTCAACGAGGGCCAGTTGAAGCGCCTCGGCGAGATTTCCATTCAGCTCCAGGGCAACCGCGCTCTGACGAATGCGGACGTTCAGAAGTCCCTCGGCCTTTCCGCGGATCAGATCACCAAGATCAAGGATCTCGCGACCAAGATTCAGGAAGCCAATCGCGGCCTGCAGGAAAAGGTCCGCAGCCAGGAAATGACCCGAGAAGAGAGCCAGGCGGCGATGACCAAGAATAACGCCACCATGGACGCTGAACTCGCCAAGGTCCTCACGACCGATCAGGCCGCGAAGCTCAAGTCGATCGGTGGTAAGCCGTTCGTGGCCGATCCTCCTGCCGGTGGCGGCGGCGGCTTCTAAGGCTACCGACACCACGAAAATGGAAGAGGGCGAGACGCGAGTCTCGCCCTCTTTTCTTGCGCAAAGCCTAGATGAGCTTCGCGCTCGATGATGTCGATTCGGCCATCGCCATGCTCTGCTTGGCCTCTTCAGCCGGGCAGAGGAGTACAACCTTCTCTCCGACATGACCGACGAGGTCCATCGGAAGCCAATGATGGACGCCCCCCGAACTGGGGTCGTTCTTGGTCAATTTGATGCCCTGCACCGGGTCGGTGGAATCTACCGTGCCCACATGCATTCCATCCGAACCCGTAACATCCATATGCTCTCGAATCATGCTCATGTCTTTCATTTCTGCTGTTAGAAGCCGCGTACTGAGGCATGTTCCAACTTACGCAATTGCGGGCTTTATGCCTAGGAACCAGCGACCCGCGATGGTCAGCCAACGTATGCAAAGTAAACTGTAGTTCATCTGAAACGCAGTTTCAAGGAACGCATATTGACTCAATCCACCGCGAAAAAGCCCCTCTGGCAGAAGGCCGTCACCATCTTCATCATGATTGCCCCCTGCTTCGCGGTAATCGCGGCGGCATGGTTGTTCAGCACGTCACCTCACCGCGGTCAGCCTCTGTACATCGCGGAGATCATTGCCTTCTTGCTGATCGGAATCAAGGTTCGCCTCTACGGAATTTCGCTTGGCTTTCACCGTGGTCTGACTCACAAGAGCTACGAGACCTACCCCTGGCTGCGCGGGCTGTTCCTCGCCATGGGATGCATGTCAATCCAGGGTGAGCCCGTCCGTTGGGCGACCGACCATACCGACCATCACCGCTACGCGGATAAGGATGGTGACCCCCACAGCCCGGCCCACGGCTTCTGGCACGCCCATTGGGGCTGGCTCGTCGAGCACAAATTCGATCGCGAGATCAATCCCGTCTTCAAGAACGACAAGCTCGCGATGGGAATCAGCCGCTGGACTTGGGGCTTTGCGGTTCTCGGCCTGATCATCCCCGCGCTACTCGGCAAGCTCATCGGCATCGGCTTTTGGGACGGCTTCCTCTGGGGCGGCGGCGTGGCCGTGTTCTTCGCCAACCAGGGCACGTACTGGGTGAACTCAGGCGCGCACACGTTCGGCATCCGCAACTTCCCGACCGACGACCTGAGCACCAACTTCTGGATGAGGGGCCTGCTCTATCCGATCTCATGGTTCATGGCCTGGATGACCTGCGGGGAAACCAACCACAACAACCACCACGCGATCATGCGCTCGGCCAATCACGGGATGTTCAAGGGGCAGCTCGACACTTCGGCGGTGACGCTGCGGTTGCTTGAGAAGATGAAGCTCGTCTGGAATGTCCAGTGGACGACCGAGGATGACATCGAGCGCCGTCAGCGTGAACTCTCGATGACCCCAGAAGAGCGTAAGGAAGACGCGCGGCGACGCCACGAAGAGAAGCAGCGCGAAGGCGCCGCCCTCGTCTAAGGCTGCGGCGAGATTCGGTGAACTTGGAGAGGCGGTTCGTTTCCAACGATTAGGCTGAATGACATCGGGGTATCCCATCGCATTGTCATTCGGGCGGAGGATTGGTTCCCCTCCTGCTTCAATGCATCGGCCCTCGGACCGCTTCCCGCCACGTTCATTGAGGCCTGCTGCATTACGAGATGCCCTCCCTCTACCGAGAAGGTCCCGTCCGATTGGGCGTGGACGGCGTCGAAGTCCGTGACCATCGTGTAGGTGTTGTCCTTCCGGAAGTGGTACAGCGAGTGCGCACCCCCCATGTTGGATTCCCACGTGCCGACTAGGCTCGGACCTTTAGAGCATCCAGCAATGAGGGCACTAGTAACGATAAAGAGCGCGACCGACTTCATATCCTGGCCATTTTAGACCAGGTTCGGCGTACCGGAACCATGCCCTCAGTAAACTGACCACGCGACCTACTAGGGGCGCGAGGAGTGTTCGGATGGCCAATTACGATCAAGATGCACTGGAGTATCACGAGCGAGGTCGTCCGGGGAAGACCGAGGTCGTTCCCACCAAGCCCTGCCTGACCGCGCGTGACCTCTCTCTCGCCTACTCGCCGGGTGTCGCGGCTCCGTGTTTGGCGATCGCTGCGAACCCGGCCGATGCCTACCGCTACACCAACCGGGGCAATCTCGTCGCCGTGCTTTCAAACGGCACCGCGGTTCTGGGGTTGGGCGACATCGGCGCGCTCGCGGGCAAGCCGGTGATGGAAGGGAAGGCGGTCCTATTCAAGCGCTTTGCCCAGGTTGACGTATTCGACATCGAGGTGAACTCCCACGACCCGCAAGAGGTGATCCGGCTCTGCCAACTCCTCGAACCGACCTTTGGCGGGATCAACCTCGAAGATATCAAAGCCCCCGAGTGCTTCGAAATCGAAGAGGTGCTGCGATCGACGATGTCGATCCCGGTCTTCCACGACGATCAGCACGGCACCGCGATCATCTCAGGTGCAGCACTTTTAAACGCGCTAGAACTTGCAGGGAAGCAAATCGGCGACGTCCGCGTCGTCGTGAGCGGAGCCGGTGCCTCCGCGCTCGCCTGTACTCAGTTCTTCGAAGAGCTCGGAGTGGATCATGACAAGATCATCCTCGTTGACTCGAAGGGTGTCGTCTACAAAGGACGGACCGAAGCGATCAACAAGTACAAGGCGCGGTACGCCCAAGAGACCCCCCACCGAACCCTCGCCGACGCCTTAGTGGGTGCCGACGTCTTCCTCGGCTGCTCAACCGCCGGAGTCGTCACCGGCGATATGGTCAAGACGATGGCACCGAAGCCGGTGATCTTTGCCCTCGCCAATCCCGACCCGGAGATACCTTACGATGTGGCGAAGGCTGCCCGCCCTGACGCGATCGTGGCGACGGGACGGAGCGACTACCCAAACCAGGTCAACAACGTCCTCGGGTTCCCGTTCATCTTCCGAGGCGCGCTTGATGTCCGGGCGACGACGATCAACAACGCGATGAAGATCGCCGCGGCCCGCTCCCTCGCTCAACTCGCCAAGGAGCCCGTTCCCGAGGAAGTCTTCCTCGCCTACGGCGGGGAGCAATTCCACTTCGGCCCGGACTACATCATTCCCAAGCCCTTCGACCAGCGGCTTCTGCGCGTGGAAGCCCTTGCCGTAGCGAAAGCCGCCTGCGATTCTGGGGTCGCTCAGATACCGATCACCGATTGGGCGGCGTACGAGTCGCGTCTGAGCGCGATGGCGAGCAAGAGCGAGCTGCTCATGCAGCGCATCCGCTCGGTGACTCGCAACGACCGTAAGCGCGTCGTCTTCCCCGATGGCGAGCAGCCCAAGGTCTTGGAAGCTTGCCGCATCATCCTTGAGGAAGGGACCGGTCGCCCGATCCTGCTCGGTCGCGAAGAGATGATCGCCGAGCGCGCGAAGCTGGTTGGCTTGGCACTCGATGAAATTCAGATCATCGAGCCGTCCAGCTCGTCCGATCTCGAACTCTATGAGGCGGAGTTGTATCGTCTGCGCTGTCGCGACGGATATACGCCTCGCAAAGCGGCCAATCTGGTCCGAACGCCGTTCCGATTCGCGATGATGATGCTCCGACTCGGGCGGGCCGATGCGATGATAGCCGGCGTTCAAAGCGCCTACAACGACACCATTCGCGCAATTCTCCCCCTTGCCGACCTGAAGCCGGGAGTAAAGCGCGCTGCGGGGTTCAACATATTGTTGATCGAGGGGCAGGTCTTCGTCATCGGCGACACCGCGCTCAACATGGATCCGACCGGCCGCGAACTCGCGGACATCGCGATCCTGGGCTCGGATCTCGCCCGCAATCTCGGCATGACCCCGAGAGTGGCCCTGCTTTCGTTCTCGAACTTCGGCAGCAACTCGAATCCGCGGGCACGAAAGGTGCGAGAGGCAGCGGCGATTCTCGCCGCGGAGCGACCCGACATCGTCGTCGACGGTGAGATGCACGGCGATGTGGCAGTCCTGCCAAACCTGGCTAAGGAGAACTTCCCCCACAGTCGGATTCAAGGGGACGCCAACGTCCTCATCTGCCCGAACTTGGATTCGGCGAATATCGCCTACAAGCTCGTGGGCTACATCGGCGGCGGAAGGGAAGTCATCGGCCCACTTCTGGAAGGGCTGTTGCACCCGATCAACATCGCGTCGTTCAATTCGACCGCACGCGAGATCGCGAACTTCGCCGCGCTGTCCTGCTATCGGGCGGGCCGCCCGTAAACACGAAAGGGTCGGGCACCAAGGTGCCCGCCCCCATCAGGAAGTGAATTACTTGCTCTTGCCCTTGATGTGGTGGGGCGTCGGCTTGGTCGGCTTAACCAGCACACTGGCGGGCATCTTGCAGCCAGCGCAGCAGTAAAGGACCGGGCCACCCTTCTTGAGACGAACCGCGACCGTGTTGGTCTTGGTCTTCGTCTTGGTGAGGGCCATGTGGCAGACCGGGCAGGTCGGGGCGGCGGGCGCGGCCTTTGGCGGCTTGACCGGACCGGCAGCAGAAACGACGGCAACGGACGCCACGAGGGCGATGAGGGTAATCAATTTGCGCATAAACTCTCCATGGGGCGAAACTTAACCCCTCTTAAGGTTAGCACGAGTCGCGGAAATACACTACTCCGCCATGCCAAATGCCCTGAAATGGGGGACAAGTTTGGGGCTCCTGTTGAATTGTTGTATTATTTCGGTGAGGGTGATGTATGTCTACTACCGTCGAAAGCGATGCTACGTCCGTGGAACCCGCTGAGATGATCAGCCGGGAGATCAATCTCTCGCGACAAGAGCATCGTCCTATTTCGCGCCAACTGTTGGCGGACATGCTTTCGATTCGGCTGTCAATGAAGATGGATCGTGCCTGGGTGATCGTCGACCAATACTGCGACGAGCACGAGGCGGCTATCCCGAGCTACCTCTCCCAAGAGTTCAACATGCACTGGCCGAAGGTGCTCAGTGTGCTACTCGGTATCGCCGCGCTAGCGATCGGTTGGTTTGGAGCCACCACCAAAGGTGCCTCTTGGCCGTATTTCGCGGGAGCGACGGTGATCTTAGGGCTCGCCGCACTGATGTTCGTGCGTAGCTTAGAGAGCTTCCAGAAGCTTCAGCGCGAGCGCCGTGAACTTCTGAACCGCTAGCTTCCTGGCCGCTTCGTATAGGTCGAGACGTCGCTTCCTTGCGTCATTGTGAACTGGGTGTCGTTCAGCCACTTGATCGTAGCGGCCTTTTCGACGCCCATTCCGAGCTTCGACTTTGCGACCTCGAGGATCTTCTGCTTGTCCTTTTCCTCCCCGAACTTGAGCCCGTCGATCCTCATATCGTTGTTGGTGGTGTACAGCGTGTCACCCGCTTCGCGCCACGTTCCCGTGATCACAAACTGCCCACCCATGAGCATCACCTGGCTCCGGATATCGCACTCCATCTTGCCGTCCGGGCTGAATTGAACCGCGATGTTCGGTGTGCTGCTCGTCGTATCCTGGGTCAGCCAGATCCCAATCAGCTTGCTATTGCTTGCCGCAGAGCCGGCGGGTCCGCCGCAACCGATCAAGAGGCTAAACGCGCATAACGTTAGGGCGATGGAGGCTCTCATGCGGGCATTCTATCAAAGATGTGCCATCTGATGGAGGCTAGATCCCCTTCTTGGCCGCATTAATGCGGTTGTTCAACTTCGCAATGAACTCGTCGCGCCGAACCGGCGACACCATGATCCGACGGTTGCTATAGGCGATCTCGACACGGTCAAGTGACATCGCGGGAGCGCTGAGCGGGTTTCGAGTGGGTTGGACGCTCTCAATCTGGCGATAGGGAATTGGGATCCGCAACAACCCACATCGGACGATCAACTCGTCCGCATTGAGGGTGTAGTGGCAAGGCAAAACCAGTAGCTCGATAATCAGGGCGAGCGGAACCACCCCGAGGAGCAACGCCGGGACCCGAGCGGCGACGGAGATGACCGCGATCAGCACTGGGCCAACAAGTAGTAGCGCCGCGATCCAGGTGTCGATCTTCGTCGGATATCGCATGGTTAATGCTTTACGACGCGGCAAGCGGCACAGACGGAGCCCGGAGTTACCTACCCGACCGGAATGTTGATCGTCACCAACGTGCCGCGAAAGCTCCCCGTCACCACCGCTGGGCCCTTGCTAACGCCGTGTACCGTTCCGCCCTGGTCGATCCAAGCCGCGACCCCGGTGCAACCCCAAATGACTTCGGCGTTCGGCACAACCTCCCCCTTTGGGGTGACGACCTTCAGGTCGATCGCCTCGCCGATATGCAGCGCCTTCGGTCCATGGATACTCCCGGTCGCGGAGGAGCCCGCGGGGCGGGAGGCGTAGAAGAGCACGCCGTTTGCGACCGGACGTTCAGCCCCATCGCTGGGACGGTTGACCAAAGCGCCAAACAGATTCATCGCACTAGAACCGCCACCGTCGAGGTTAATCGCCTCGGTACAGCCGTGGTTGAGGAACCACGCGGCGAGGTCGTTCAATGACATCCCCTCGCTCACCTTCTGCCGGCCATCCACCACCACAAACCAAATCTCGCCGTCGGCCCGACGACCGATCGCCGTACGAGGGTGGGTCTTTCCCGAGAACGCCGCGTCGAAATCCTCCGCCAGCGCATCGACCGCGATGCGACCGTTATGTACCAACATCGGTCCGCCCCCGATCGCCTCCTGGGCGTCGGGCAAGTCGAGCCCGTCGAGCTTGAACTGGATGGAAACGGGGTCCCCGACCAATGACGTGGCAAGAGAGGCAACCTTGGTTCCACTCGCCGTCAGCACCACGCTCCCGGCGGGAACAGGCACGTTGGTTTGATCCTTGAAGATCGCCCGAACCTCTCCCTTGCAGGTCCCAGATGGCGACTCGTCAATCGTGGTCATCCGGATCACCAGGTGGATATTCGGAGCGGTGCCCCGAGCCAGCGCCGCGGTGGGGGTCTCAAGGCAAAGCTGATTCGCGGCGGCTTCCTGGTTCAACCCATCAAGGGTCATTGCCTCATGGTTCGCGATCTTGACCGTTCCGTCGAACCGGAAGGAGTTTCCGAACTGCGAGGCCTTGTCGTTCCAGAGAAACGCGGCGCGCGACTGGGGTGGGGTGGCCTTGGTGATGTAGGGCAGGCTGATCAAGCGCCCATCGTGGAGCATCAGACCGAGCGGGTCGCCAGTGAAGGGGAAGAAGTCTCCGTTGATCCCCGCGACCGCGCCCGTCCGCTGGACCATCTCGGTGACCGTGCCGCGGCCCTTCGTAGAGTTCGCCTTGTAAATCACACCCCCGCCGAGTTCGCACGTGGCGCGTGTGGCTCCGCCCGGCGAGAACCGGAGGATGTGGATCATCCGCGGAGTTTGCAGATCGACTTCCTCGCGATACGAGAGCCCCGGCGCGACCGGCTTTTCCCAGATGCGGGGAGGGGTGAGGAGGAGGACAAGACTTAGGAGCATAGAGATTCCAAATAGGTCAGGGTTCCAGCGTCGGCGTCAAGTCGAGCACGGATGCCAAGGGGAAGCGAGAGCATGTTCGCCCGGTGGCCGAATGGGAAGTCGAAGATCGTCGGGATCCCGAGCGGCGTGAGCCGATCGCGGACAATCTCGCGCCAAGGTAGCGCGCCGATCGACGGATCGCTTCGCTCGTCGGTGCCGGACATCTCCCCTACGACGATCCCGGCAGCTCTCTGAATCAGGTTCGCGGTGATCAGGTGGGTGAGCATCGCATCCACACGGTGCGGGTCTTCTTCCACGTCCTCGATCAGCACAATTTTGCCCTTCACGTCGAGCGCGTCGGGAGTCCCGATCGAGTCGGTAAGCAGGCACAGGCACCCTCCGGTCACGATGCCCTCGGCCACTCCGCCGACCAGAGTCGTCCCTTTGGTAGCCCCGTCGGGGATCGGTTCCCCGCCAATAAGTACATTCAAGAAAGATTCAAGCACCCATTCGGCCCGGTCTACGCTGAACGAGAGACCCATCGGAGCATGCACGGTGGGCAAGCCTCGGCGGTTGAGGGCCAGGTGCAGCGTGGTGACGTCGCTGAACCCAAGGAACATCTTGCCGCTCGCGGCCATGCGGTCGAAGTCCAGATAGGGAAGCATCCGGACGCACCCATAGCCGCCGCGCGTGCAGTAGACGGCGTCGGTCTCGGGGTCATCGAATGCCGCCTGCAAGTCCGCCGCCCGATTCGCGTCGGTGCCGGCAAGGTATCCGGTCGAATCGAACGCGTGCGGCGAGATCTTCACCCTATAGCCCGCCTCGGTCAGCATCTTGATTGCACGCTCCAGCTTCTCCGCGACGACGGGAGAGGCCGGAGAAACGAGGGTAAGGGTATCGCCAGGGCGAAGGGCGCGAGGCTTCATCGGTCCCGTTAGTATGACGGGAGATGGTCCCTACGGAATGCCGGGTCCGCGCTTCAATTCAAAGGTCGGGGTCCCCATTGCACTCGTGAACGAATAGGTCAAGTAGATCTTCCTCGGGCCATCCGTGAGGAGGCGCGCCGGCAGCTTGATGTAAGGCAGGCCAGAGATCATGCTGATCCCCGTCGCGTTAAGCAGCACCGCCCCACTGCTGTGGGGATTCACAACCAGGTACATGGGTTGGCCGAACGTGGTCGCGTCTGACGGAAAGAGCGCGACCTGCTGAGTGGCGATGTTCCCCTGCGCCGTCCCGGTCACCGAGCTCGGGGAGATCGAAATGTCGGGCGCATTCCCCGCGAGCGCCAGGCTGTAGGCGAAGAACCGATTGAGGGTCACCGCCCCAGTCCCGGGATCGTTGAAGATGCCTGCCTGGGTGGGGAGAAACTGGTTGGTCAGGTACGCCACTGGCTTCGGTCGATTGCCGAACACCGCCCGGTTCGGGTCGGTCGACTTGAACACCGAACCAGTCTCGCCGGTAGTCCCCAGGTAGGCGATCAGCCCGATCTGGGTACCTGGCGTGATCGCCTGCGTCTTAAACAGACACCGGAGCGGGATCGCCGCTTCCAAGCCGCTGGCGGGGTCGGTCTTGTTCGCCCGCGCTCGCCAGGCCAGCGTCGCCTTCGTGCCCTTGAAGTAATTCGAAGTGGGCGAGTCGATCCGGAAGAGTCCCGCCTCCGGGCCGATGGGCCACGGCGAAACCGGGTCTCCGCTCTGCGGTGCCTCGGGTGCGGAACTCAGCCCGGCGCCCCGGAAGCTGCTCAGTCCGAAGTCCGCCGTAAACCCACTCGGCATCCGCAACCGAGCGTCTTTTAGCAGACGGGTCGCCTCTCCGGAGTCGTCCGCGAGCTGGTTCAGATCGGGGGCTCCGGCTCCGTTGACACTCATGAGAAGCGACATCCCGTTTAGGAAGCTCGATGACGAGTCGACCGAGCCAGCCAACCCGACGTAGAGGAACTGGTCGTCGTTGCTCACTACCATGCTGTCGAGGCGATTCGAGTTCGACGTCGAGAGCAAGTTCTGGACGACTTGCGGGGCACTGTATTTCGTGAGATCGCCGTTGATGCCGGCCGTCGGAGACTTGGCCAGATACACGAACACGGTGAAGTCCTGGAAGACCCCTGGCCGAGAGCCTGTGTCGGCAAACACGCGCACGCGAAGAAGGTGCAGACCATCGTCCAAGCCGCGCAGATCCAGCGTCCCCGTATCAAAGCTACCCGGCTGCGCCGCGGTGATCGGGAAGAACCCGTCCGCCAGTCCCTCCGGCGTGTTCGAGAGTAGCGCCTTGCCGGGAACCGCCACCCCGGAGTCGACTTCAACATCGGCGGTGACGCCCGCTGCGTCGGTCTGGATCTGCAGGTCGATCTGGCCGTTCGTAGTGGTCGTCGCCCGATAGGAACCCGGAGGACCAAAAGCCGGAACGGTGCTCGTATAGGTCGAGTAGGGAAGTGTGGTCCCCTGAACAGCATCCTTGACCGTCACCGGCTCGATCCCCGCGACCGGAGAAGGCGCACGAGGAGCATAAATCACGTAGCCACGCGCGTTGTTCGTGATGCCGGGGACGCTGTTTGAAGGAACCGTCAGCGAGACCTTCGCGGCGCCGTCCACGGTGACATCCGGCATCTGACCCGACTGGTCGGTCAGCACCGTACCAGGAGCGAACGACGTCTGAACCTGCGCACTCAGCGCCGTGAAATCACCGCGAATGTTGAGCCCGACGAGCATGACCCCCGACCCGCTGACCTGCCGCTCGTAGACCACGAGGTTGTCGCTCGACCAGCGCGTGATCAGCGTTCCGCGGCCGAACCGATCCCGCGCGTCGACAAGCCGGGTGATCGTATCGCCCCCCGCCCCGAGCGCGTCGTAACGACCCGGCTTCGGGAACTGCGAGTAGTCGCTCGGGTTCTCGTTGTTCCCGTCGTAGTAGACGATCGACGATCCGGGCCGCGTGAGGATGAACGCGTAGCCCAGGTTGTTCGCCTGAGGCGGACCATTATCGTGACTCTGAATGAACGCCACACCGGTATCCGTAGCCAGTCCTCCTAATTCATAGGTCATTCCGAGCGAGGAGTCGATCCCGTAGCCGTTGGTGATCGTGTTGCCCAGACTGCCGAAGCCCGAGGAGTTCAGTAGGCTGTCCAGATTGAACTTCAGATTGAAGTCAAGCATGTTCATCCCCGTCTTCAGATATTCGCGCTGGTCGTAGCCGCTTGTGTCGAAGCACTCGCCAAAGATGTACAGGTTGGGGTTAAGCGAGTACAGGTATGGAATCAGGTTTCCCACACTCCCGAAGGGACCCGGCTGGGTCTGCACCCAGCCGAAGAAGTTCGGTGGCGTGTGACGCACCGCGTCGAGACGGTACCCATCGAATCCCACTTGAGTCGTCAGCCACCAACCCCAACGCAGCAGATACTGGCGCACGTCTTCCGCGACCGGCAAGTGGCCGGGGTAAAGATCCGGACTCGCAAGATCCCGCACGAACGACGGCTTACCGTACCCATTGAAGGTCGCGTACGTGGGCAGGTTGAAGGGTCCGTTCTCGACCTGATTCCCATCCTCCTGAGCGATATCGGCGAGGCCGACCACGTCGTAATTGAGCGTGCCAAAGCCGAACGGAGGCGCATTGTTGAAGTCGACTTCGTTGTTTCCGGTGTCCTGCGAGGACCGAATGTGGAAGTCTTCTGGAATCATCGCCGGGTAGGCATTGATCGCGGTACTGCCCCGGTTGTCGTTGTGGTTGAAGACGAGGTCGCAATAGACCTCGAGCCCAAACCGATGCGCGAGGCGAATCAGGTTCTGAAGGTCGCTCGCCGTTCCGTAGCGAGTGCCCACCGTCCCCTGTTGAAAGCGGGAGCCGAGATCAAATCGGTCAAACGGGTTGTATCCGACGCTGAAACCGCCACCCGCCGACTTCTGAGGCGGCGGCAAATAGAGCGCCCCATAGCCCGCCTGGACTACTTCCGGCAGACGCTGCATGATCGTTCGATAGTCGGTCGAAAACCACTGCAGGATCGCGCCTCTCCGAGCGGCCGGCTCGAACCGACTGAGGTAACCGAAGTTCTGTCCGGAGTTGTTGTCGTACAACGACCCGCTACTGTCCGAGTCGGCGCGAAGATAGAACTGCACGTCGGACCCTTTCGGCAGAGGGCCGAGGACCGTGAACCACTGGGAGTTGTTGCCGACGTTATGGTCAAACGGCATCGCGACCGACGTCATAGATGCCCAATTGTTGGTGGTGTAGATCAGCGTGACGGTTTGGCCCGAGCTGATCGGATAAGTCTGCGTCGTGACCGTGACGCTCTGGTTTGGCTCGACGAACGCTCCGCGGAAGGGAAGGCCCCCTACGCCCGTAAGATACATCTGGGTATTGCCGAGAAAGCCAAGGATTCGAACGGGCGGACGCCGCAACTGAGCCGACGCAATTCCTGCCGACGCGAGCAGCAGAAGGACGAGCAGCCAAAGGCGCGTCAGAGAATTCTTCATGCCCTAGAACTCAAATTGGGGAGGCTCATGCCGTGAGGGGACTCGATGCGTCCCCTCACGACGAAATGCCAACGGCGAGCCTGTGCGGCTACTTGCCCTGGCGGCGTCGGCGGAGAGCCAAAACGCCAAGACCCAGCGCGAACAGCGTAGCCGGTTCCGGCACGGCGTTGACCGTGAAGAACTGTTCTCCTGCGTACTGGTTGAAGTTGAAGCCGCCGAATGCTCCTCCTCCGTTATTCCCGAGGTTGCCCGTACTCGCGGGAAGCGAGCCGAGGAACTGGTTGGACATGTAGTCCTGGCCGGAACCATTGATAAACGCCATCACGCGAATGGCTCCCACTGGGTTGCCCAGCACCGACAGGGGCACCGCGATCTCGGCTCCGGTCAAGACCGCTCCCGGATTGTTGACCGCCGCGCCATCTACGCCCGCGACGTTGCTGTTGTCGATCGTCGCCAGGATTCCCGCAGGTCCGCCGCCACCCGTCAATGCTCCGTTCGAACCGTAGCTGGTCGAACCCAGGTAGTTGCCACCCCAGACCCCGCCAGAGAGCCCGGCCTGGTCGACGAAGATCGTGGAAGGCGAGCCGCCGCCTGTAAGAGAGAGCCAGAAGTCGGCACCGAATCCGGTGTCGAAGGTCATTCCCTCAAACTTGTTCTGGTTGCCCTGGCCGGAAGTTCCGGAGAGCAAATTCTGTCCGCCCGCGCCCGAGTCGATGAAGATGTCGAGCTTGTTAAAGTTCGTCTCGAGGTTGCCCGTCAGCATGATGTAGAGGTTGCCCCCGCTGATCTTGCCGTACGCGCCGTCGAGTTCCGAGCCGTTCGCGAGATCCACCGCTCCGGTGTTGCTATCGCCGAATCCCGTGGGATTCTGCTGAAGAGCGAGGGCGGAACCGTACTCGCCACTGTCGATCTTGCCGTTCACCTGAGCTTGCGCACCAACAAAGAGCGCGGTTGAAAGAACCGCGACACTGCAGATTTTTCTATCCAACATTAATTTCCTCCGAAGCCCAATTCCGACTCCCCTCGGCGAGTCGGCATTCAAACAAAGCATCACCTGAACCCGGCGCGTGCAAGCTCAGCTCGTCACCACCGTGGATACGTATTCACAAAATTCTCCGCGTCCAGGTAATGGGCGACTGCGGGAAATCCGGCGACATCCAATCAGTAATGGCTCTGACCGCCGAACAAAACCCGTAATCGTCTGCGAATACGTATTCTCAATTACTGTAGCAGAGTTTCTTCTCTACGCCAAATGTCGTCCCTCGCCCCCTCCCTTGCCAGGCGCGAACATTCCCAAAAACCCCAGTCTAATTACTGGGTGAATGGGGCACCTCACATCCTGTTACTGCAATCAGCCTAATCGCCCATATTCAGGTGCGGGCCGCAAGTCTCAGGTTCAAGCTGGAGACCCTACGTGCAACTCGAAAGCCAAGCGAAATCGCTTCACCTGGAAACTTTGCTGGTTTCTCTTAACCTGGCAAAAATGTGCGTCACATCGGTCCCCAAAATTGCCGTGAGGCTGGACGGTATCGTGGTCCAGTGGACTCCACCCAGCGCTTCTCAAATTGCGTGGCCGATTACGTAAAATTCCGGCCGAGCTACCCCGCCGGCGCCCTGGATCTTCTCGAATCGAGGTGCGACCTTCGCCCGGGGGCTAAGGTCGCGGATGTCGGAAGCGGTACCGGCATCCTAACGCATCTCCTCCTGGACCGAGGAGCACAGGTGTTTGCCATCGAGCCCAACGAGCCGATGCGATCGGCGGCCGAACAGACTCTCTTGACGAACCCGAACTTCGTCAGCCTCAACACGCGGGCGGAAGCGACGGGACTCCCCGATCACTCGATCGACCTGTACACCGCGAGCCAAGCCTTCCACTGGTTCGACCCGATTGTCGCGCGCCAGGAATGCCTGCGAATCCTGCGGCCCGGCGGTTGGGCCGCCCTCATTTGGAACGGCCGCGATCCTGAAGGGACAGGCTTCCTCCGCGAATATGAAGAGTTGCTCGAATCGCTCCCCAGTTATCAACTCACGAAGCACCGGAACCTCCCGCAGGAGTCAAAAGACGCATTCATGGCCCCGAGCACCCTCGAAGTCCATGTGTTCCCGAACATGCAGCGAATGGACTGGGAGGGAACGCTAGGAAGGGCCGCCTCATCCTCCTACTTCCCCCGGCCCGAAGACGCGTCATGGGATCCCACGGTCGCGACCCTTCGTGGAATTTTCGACCGGCATGCCGACAACGGAACCGTCGACTTCCTTTATGAGTGCAAGGCATTTCTCGGACAGCCTGCGTCCTAGACCAAAGAGCCCTTCCTGCTCATCCGACCAGAGCGGCGTCACAGCGCACCAGCAAAGATTCGAGTTTGATAGTCGCGTCATGTCGACCACGAGCGGTTCAAAGGACGGCTGCGCCAAGCGCGCGCGCTGCAAAGCCGACCAACCCGCCGACCACGATCAAGAGCGCCGAATTCACGCGGAACCGGAGCAGCACCAGCAACGAGATCGCCCCGATGCCGATGGAAATTCCATCGGGCAGCGACTCGCGGCTCAGCCCGAGCAGAACCACCGACATAAGGGCGATCGCTGCTGCGTTAATCCCGTCGAGGAATGCCGACGAAACAGGGGCATTCCGGATCTTGGGCAGCAACTTGGCCGAGACCCACATCATCCCGAACGCGGGAAGGAAGATCCCAACCGTCCCCGCCGCCGCCCCCCAAGGCCCCGCCAGCAGGTAGCCGACGAACGTCGCCGTGGTGAAGACGGGTCCGGGCGTGAACTGCCCAACCGCGATCGCGTCTAGCAAAGTCGCCCGCGACAGCCAATGCCAGTGCAGCACCAGGTCTTGCTCGAGGAACGCCATCAGCACGTAACCGCTCCCGTAGATCACGCTCCCCACCGTCAGGAAATACAAGAAGACAGTCCCCACCGACACCGGCGGTGCATGTCTTTGGAGCGCGAACCAAGCCATGGGCAGGGCCGCGAGCCCGGCCACCGCCCCCAGCAGCAACGCCAACGGCGCGATTGAGCGCCAGTTCCGCTCCGCGATCAACTCTCGTCCGCCCATGACGATGCCCGAGCCGAAAAGCACCGCGATCGGCAGAATCCCGAGGAGCGAGGCTCCGAGACCCGCCACCGCGATCAGACCCTTCGGCCAAGTGTTCAATGCGGTTCGACCAAGCAGGTAGATCGCTTGCCCGATGATTGCCAATACCACCGGCTTGATCCCGTACAACACGGCGTCGAGCGAGGGGCTGGATCCAAACCGCACGTAGAAAGCGGCGATCAGCCCGACCAGAATCGCCGCAGGCAGGATGAAGCAGACTCCAGCCGCGATAAGCCCGGGCACCCCGGCCCGCCGCAGCCCAAGATGGATCGCCACCTGCGTCGAACTCGGGCCCGGCACTAAATTCGCCGCACCGATCATGTCGAGAAATTCCTCGCGAGTCAGCCATTCACGCTGACCGACAAACTCCCGCTCCATCATCGCCAAATGCGCTGCGGGGCCGCCGAACGAGGTGAGCCCGAGCCGGAGGAATATCCCTGCAAGGGCGGGCAGACTCGTCGATCCGTCCCCGGCTTGGCTCATGGGTCGATTGTGACCGACTGGCCCACCCCCAACTTAGACCCTCCTGATATGCCAATGTATGATTTGATGCTGCTTGCTTCTTTGATCCTAACTGCCGCTGCTTTCCCCCCGGCCCCCGCCCCTGGAACGATCGCCTTGGTCGGATCCAAGAACGGACAAGTCGACATCTATACGGTTCGCTCCGACGGGTCGGAGCTCCATCAACTTACGAACGACTCTGCTCAAGAGACCGAGGTCACCTGGTCGCCCGATGGAACCCGAATCGCGTTCATCTCCACCATCACACAGCCGCAGACGAACTACCTTCATAGCCATGTCTTCGTCGTCAATGCCGACGGATCCAACCGGGTGCAGTGCACCACCGAGCCGATGGAGTGGTCTTCCAGCCTCTGCTGGTCTGCGGACGGAACCCGAATCATCTACGGGCGTGCCTATGGCGTGGGCATCGGCCTCAATTTGTGCGCGGTGAACGCCAATGGCACCAACCCCGCCCGACTCACGACGAACAACCTCAACGACACCGACCCCGACTGGTCGAAGACCAACCGGATCGCCTTCCTCAGCAACCGAACCACGACGGGCTTCGGCATCTACACGATGAACCCGGACGGTTCGGGAACAACCAAGATCGCGACCCCGCCCGGGTTGATCTACGGCCCGATCCGGTGGTCTCCTGACGGCACCAAGATCCTCTTCACCAGCCAAAATCACGGTGGCGTCACCATCGCCCGTGGCGATGGATCGCAGGCGGACTCCGTCGGCGAGCCCTCCCCCGACAACGTCGAGTGGTCGCGCGACGGCCAAAAGGTCGTGTTCGCGGACGGAGGACGTTATCAGGGCAAAATCATGGTCAGCACGGACTCTCGCGTGGCCACTCCCATTCTCGGCACCGAAGGCTCCCAGTCACCCACGATCTCGCCAGACGGATCGACCGTCGCCTATGCGAAGTTAAACGGCACCGACCCCGTCTCGTTCGGCCCCCGCTACGCCCTCTACACCGTGCCGATCCTCACGTCGGTGGCCGCCAAGGTCCCCGTCGACGTCATTCCAGTCCGCTCCGCGAACGGAAAGCCGCGCTTCTACATCCGCTGGAGCCCGACCGATGTGCCGACATCCGGAACCAATCCCAGCCCCAAACCGAATGATCCCGGCCCGATCAAGCACCCTATCGATCCGCCCATCGCCCCACCCGCGGCAACCGGCCCGGGCTTTCCCGGAACACCGGTCGGGCCCGATCGAACCTCCAACCCCGTCGGTCCCTCCAAATCAGCAGGCAAGGAACTCGTCGTGACCGCCCCTGGGAGCGTGACCGTCGGCGACGGCTTCTTCGGCCCCGAGCCGATGGCAATCAAGGTCACCCGCTCCGCCAAGCTGGCCAAATCTCCCGTGCGATTCAGCGTCGCGGGGCTCCCCCCTTCGGCGAACGCCACCGTAACCGGCGACGAGAAGGGCGGCCAACTCACCCTCAACGGCCTGAGTAGCCTCGCAATCGGCGAGTACACCCTCAACGTCACCGCAACCTGCGGAGCCATCACCGCCAAGGTCCCCATCAAGGTCGTTCGAAAGCAGGCCCGCATCATGCTCGTCGACGACGACTTTGAAGGGAACAACATCGACCTGATCAAGGACCCGGCGAACTTCTTTAAGGGCCATCTCTCGAAGTCCGACACCTACTACCGAAAGATGCTTGATCGCGGCGACGGCAAGCGCAGCCTGATCTACGACGCCGTCGGCGTCGATCGCTACGGCAACGGGCCCGACGCGGCAAAAATGCAGGATTACGACCTCGTGCTCTGGTATCTCGGCCCGTCCTACGGGGGCAACCCTGACAACACGGCGGTGCTCTCCGGCGTCGATGAAACCAACGTTCGCGCCTACTTGGAGAACGGAGGCGGTCGAACCTTCATCCTGGTGGGCCCCGGCTATATGAGCAACGTCTCCCACGGCACTCCCACCTCACCGTCGAACGAAGCCCACTGGACCGAAACCGACAGCATCTTCCTGAAGAAAGCGGTCGGCATCACCGGAGCCCGCGGCATGTTTGTCCGGTTCACCGAAGCGGACCTGTCGGTCAATGGCGAGACCTTCATGATGGGAAAGAGCCCCGTCGAAGCGCAGCTAAGCCCGGTCAACCCATCCACCGCGACCGCCCTCGCCACGACGGAGATGAATCCGGACGGCAGGGGCCCCCGCCAAGTCCCCGTGGCAACCTGGAACCGCGTCGGCGACGGCCACATGGTCTACGTCGGCTTCACGCTCGAGGACGTAAGCGTGAAGGCAGAAAAGCTATTCGGCATGCTAATGGGCATCCGCATCCGCGGCATGGCCAATCGCTAACGAACTGGCCAGAAAGGAGGCATCGGCACCGGCCCGCTGTGAACTTGGCGTCCTGAGGGTGCCAAGTTCGCCGGGGTCATGATCACATAAAAAACGGTCATCTCACCCGAGTTGTCCGACGTGTCCTTGTCGTTGATCCGGAAGGATACGTCGCCGCCAGGACCATTCTTGATCTGGCCGAGCCGGGCATCTTCGTACGCGACCAGCGAGTGATCGGGAGCATAGTGCCCTCGATTGAATCCCGCCACTTTATCACCCATCTTTACGAGGGCCGATCCGTAGTACTGGGCCGTGTCGACGCAACTCTCTTTGTGCTCAAGCACGCCTCCCGGATCAATCTCCCCCATCGCCGGGTCGCAAGTCCACTTACCGATTGCGATACCGTAAACAGAGCTTTCCGGCGGGAGCGTGGTGTCCTTTACCCAGGCGTTGTTTCGTGCGTAGATGGTCGTAGCTCGAAAGTCGAAAAGGTCGGTGAAGACGTCAAGGTCGATCGCCATCCCGACCTTACCGTCATAGAGCCAGGTGTTGATCCCCACCAACTTGCCTTCGTTATCGAATAAGCCGCCGCCGCTGTTGCCATGCTCCACCATCGCGTCATGGCAGACCACCCAACTGAATCGGTGCGAGTCCTCCGGTGCCATCGACGAAGGCAGGACCTTCCCGTGATCGACCAGGAATTCCTCATCGTGGGGGTTGCCGCAGGAGTACACGGTCTTGCCTTTCCACTGACGGTCGGTCCCCCTTTCCGCGACTGTGATCAGGTGGCCCGGGTCACGAACGACCAGAAACGCCAGATCGAAATACAGAGTCTCTGCGCGATGCTCGAACGCCACGTAAGCCGGCATCATCGGTGCCCCACCTGCCTTGTTGAACGGCTTGACCGTGACCTTGCTCGAAAGGCCTCCCATCGAGACCACATGGGAGTTCGTGATGATCATCACAAAGTCGCCATAGCGCTTAAACGCGACACCCGAGCCGTGGTAGTGGTCGTCCCCAAATTCGGAGTAGACCTTCACCGAGCAGGCTCGCACCTTGTCGTAAAGCTGGAGCTTTCCAAGGTTGGTACTCGGTTCCTGCACGGGAGAGCCACCGATCAAGGCGGCACAGAGGATCGTGGCAAGTGTCATTTGACTAACGCCACTATACGGAGTCTGGGTCAGGAGTACAAGTCGTTGACACGGCGAGGTCTCGGCGAGCAGACACTGTCCCAAACCCGGAATCTGGAGCCTCCGACGAGAATCGAACCCGCGACCTCTTGCTTACCAAAGAACGGGTCAATAGCATCAGATCATGCTCTAAATGGCCGCTTGTGCCCCATCAGGTGCCCCATTAGCTTGATAAAACTCACTGGGGCTCACTCCACTTGGACAGTTGCACCCGCCCGATGAGCAAATCGTCTTCGCGATGCTCCAACGCCCACCCCATGAGACCTTGCTCATAGAGCTCTACCAACTGCTCAACATGGGACTCGCATTCAGCAAAGGTCGAGTACGGCTCCCACATTCCTGGTCGAGCGACCAAAACATCTTGCGCGTACACGAACATATCCACCGCGTCTCCCGATCGCAAGGGGCGCAAAAGGAGCCGAGGGGTCGGCAATGTGGGAATTGCCATTCTTGCCAAAAGTGTACAAGGATGGTTAGCAACAGCCCGACGGAGCTTTGGAGATTGGCCCCGATCAAGACTCAACTAGCCGATTCCCGTCTGGACAAATGCCAAATCTGGGTTCAAAGGGCGTGGAACTCCGCACTGGACGATTGGCTAACTCAGGATTGGGCCCAAAGGTGAGCGTTCAACTTGATCAAACAATTCGGACGGGGCCATAATGGCTGGACACTATGCGTCAGCTGTTTGCACTCCTCCTCATGCTTGTCTCGGGCATCTCGTTCGCCGACGATAATCCGGGCCATTCAAGCCACGGGCCGGCATTCGACTCCGGAATGCGGACGCGGCCTTGGGTCATGGATGGGATTGGGGAAGCTCCGTTTCCGATCACCACGAGCAACCCGGAGGTCCAGAAGTGGTTCAACCAGGGCAACGCCCTGCTGCATTCCTTCTGGTTCGAGGAAGCCGAGCGCTCCTTCCGATGGTGCTTGAAGCTCGATCCCGACTGTGCGATGGCGTACTGGAGCCTCGCTCGATGCGGCTTCAACTGGTTCGCCATGGGAGCGCCCAACTTCGACGATAAGGACTTTGATCGCTACAAGGTGTTCCTCAAAGAAGCCGTTCGCCGGGAAGACAAGGTCTCGGACCGGGAGCGGATGTATATCGAGGCATGGGCCCAGGCTACCGCTCCGGGAGTGAAGGAAGCGCACAAGGTCCTCGTCGAGCACCTTCAGCAGATCGTGATCAAGTATCCCGACGACATCGAGGCGAAGGTCCACTTGGCGCTCTTCAATATCGGCGACGGTAGCGCGTTCGCAAACCAGCTCCTGATCGACCAGGTGCTCGCCAAGAACCCTTTGCACCCCGGCGCCCACCACGCGAGCATCCACAACTGGGACGGGGTCTCGTCCGAGCAAGCGATTCGGAGCTGCGAGCTGTACGGAAAGTCGGCACCCGGCATCGGCCACGCGCTTCACATGCCCGGGCATATTTACACCAAGATCGGGATGTGGCACGAGGCCGCGATTGCCATGGATTCGGCGACCCGGATCGAGCTCCGCTACATGAACGACCGGCTCGCCCTGCCGTTCGAGACCTGGAACTACCCGCACAACCGGAACTATCTTTGCTACATCCAGGAGCAGCTCGGAATGGCGGATGCCTCGCTGCAAGGGGCGCGCGACATGCTTGGCGCGCCCCGGGACCCCGAAAGCCCTTCCGCTGGCCGGATTGCAAATGAGGGCCACGTGGCTCTGGTACGAGCGCTCATCAAGTTCCAAAGATGGAATGAGATCATGAAGCCCGGCGTGGTCGATTGGGTCAAGGACGATCAAGGCAAATTCGATCAAGCCTTTGCCGAGACGCTTGCTCTGAATGGCCTTGGCAAGCTCACCGAAGCCAAGGAGCGCTTGCAGGATCTTAAGGCGCTGCAGGTAAAAATTGCCGCCGCCGCGGCGGCGGCCCCGTCGAAGGATATCGACAACTTTGTAGCGAAGATGACGTCCCAAAGTGTGAACACCGCCGAAGGACTGATCGCCCTGTCCGAGGGTCACTTGCTGGAAGGGCAGAAGGCTCTACTGGATGCCGCCGAGGAAGACAAACACTACGGCGGCGATCCTCCCGGCACGCCCTGGCCCGTCATTCGGCTCCTTGGCGACGACTATCGCAAGCGCGGCCAGAACCAACTGGCCATCGAGTGCTATGAGCGCGCGCTAAAGGAGGAGCCGAACGATGGCTTCGCGCTATCCGGCCTCGCCCTCGCCCATCACGCCGCCGGCAACCAGGAGAAGGCCGCCTACTACGCGGGCCGGCTGGAATACGTCTGGTCCCAGGCCGACCCCAATCTGAAGTGGCTCGACGACGTCCGAAAGCTTGGCCTGCAAACCAAGCCCATTGCCGAAACCCCGAGGCCGGAGCGGACCTATCGCCCCAAGGACCTCGACGCGCTGGGCCCGATGAACTGGCGCCCGTTCCAGGCGCCCACGCTTCAAGTCGTGAGCGTCAAGGGCAAGCCGGTGCAGCTCAAGGACTACGCGGGCAAGAACGTCCTGCTGGTCTTCTTCCTCGGCGAGGAGTGCGTCCATTGCGTGGGGCAACTCAAGTCCATCAACGACCGGATTTCCGACTTCGAATCTCAAGATACAGTAGTACTCGCGGTCTGCAGCGCGACTCCCGCCAAGCTGAAAGAGTCTACGACCCTCGGCAAAGTCAGCGTCACGCTCCTATCCGATAAGGCTCACGAGAACGCCCGCCGCTTCGCCTCGTACGATGACTTCGAAGAGATCGAGCTCCATTCGACGATCCTGATCGACAAGAAGGGCTGCGTCCGCTGGAAGCGCACCGGCGGTGATCCTTTCACGAACATCGACTTCTTGGTAAATGAACTGAAACGGATCAACGAGTCGAAGTAGCGCTAGACTTTCCTCCGTTTAATTGGGATCGCCGAGTCTGCAAGCGCTTGGCGGGGCAGAGGCCTTAACACCCTATAGCTTCCCGCAAGCGGTGGCGGGTGCCTTGTCTCCCCCCGCGACTTCTTTGGTGCCCCAGTTGATGCCCCAATTCTGCTGTCAAGGGGTGTCAAACGGTGTCGCAATGCGTACGATTTTGAACCTAAAAACTGGAGCCTCCGACGAGAATCGAACCCGTGACCTCTTCTTTACCAAAGAAGTGCTCTGCCGCTGAGCTACGGAGGCGTTTGGACGATGGTGGGCAGAGTAGGATTCGAACCTACGAAAGCTCTCGCTGACAGATTTACAGTCTGCTCCCTTTAGCCACTTGGATATCTACCCGTCCAGTGAGGCGAAATTATACCCACGGATTCGTGAGCTTTGCTGCGCCACACCTAGGAAATCGGTCGGATCGCAAGCGTAGAATAGGGCATGCCTTCCACCCTTTTCGATAAGGTGTGGGACTCCCATGTGGTTGCCGATCTTCCCGGCGGCGGAGCCCTCCTCTACATCGATCGCCATCTCGTCCACGAAGTCACGTCCCCCCAGGCCTTCGATGGACTCCGGGAGGCCGGTCGGCCCGTGCGTCGACCCGATCTCACCTTCGCCACGGTGGACCACAACGTGCCCACCGATGGACGCCCGATCGACGAGGATTCGCTGCCCGGATTACAGCTCGCCGCCCTCTCCAAAAATTCCAAAGAATTTGGCGTGAAGCTGTACGGCTACGGCGACGAGAAGCAGGGAATTGTCCACGTCATCGGCCCGCAACTCGGCATTACGCTGCCCGGACTGACCATGGTCTGCGGCGATAGCCACACCTCGACCCATGGCGCATTTGGTGCCCTGGCGTTCGGCATCGGCACCACCGAGGTCGAGCACGTCCTCGCCACCCAAACCCTGCGATCTCCCGCCAAGCCCAAAACCCTCGGCATTGAGATCACCGGCAAGCTTCCAGAAGGGGTGCTCGCCAAGGACATCATCCTCGCGATCATCCGCCAGATCGGCGCAGGCGGCGGCACCGGCTTTGTGGTCGAGTATTTCGGCGACGCGATCCGTGCCCTCCCGATGAGCGGCCGTATGACCATCGCCAACATGTCGATCGAGATGGGCGCCCGCGCGGGCATGATCGCCCCCGACGAGACCACCTTCGAGTACATCGCCAGCGGCGATCGCCCCTTCGCCCCTAAGGGTGAAGAGCTTGACCAGCAGATCGAGCGATGGAAGTACCTGAAAACCGACGACATTTCCGCGTTCGATGCCCACGAAACGCTCGACATCTCGAACCTCAAGCCCCAAGTCACCTGGGGAACCACGCCCGCGATGACCGTCGACATCGACCAACCCATCCCCGAGCCTCGTGATGCCGGCGAACAGCGCGCCCTCGGCTACATGGGACTCAAGCCAGGTCAGTCGATGCAGGACGTCACCGTGAATACCGTCTTCATCGGCTCATGCACCAATTCCCGCATCGAGGATCTCCGTGAAGCCGCGTCAGTGGTGCGGGGGCGACATGTGGCGGCCGGGGTGCGTGCGATGGTCGTGCCGGGCAGCCAGGCGGTCAAGGCGCTGGCTGAGCAGGAAGGTCTGCGAGAAGTATTTGTCGACGCGGGCTTCGAATGGCACCGGGCGGGTTGCTCGATGTGCCTGGGCATGAATGGAGACATTCTCCGCCCGCTGGAGCGCTCGGCCTCCACTTCGAACCGACCTTACGAAGGACGTCAAGGCCCGGGCTCTCGGACGCACCTGGTGTCGCCGACCACGGCGGCGGCAACGGCCATCGTGGGCCGCTTCGCTGATCCTCGCGCTTTGAACTAGGCCGATGTCGAAACCGCGCCCGCATCTCTTTGCCCCAAATTCGGGCGCGAAGCAAGCGACCTGGCCGCCTGACCTCGCGATCGCCCTGTGGAAACCTAGGGGTGATCCGACCGAAGCGGATCTGCTGCTGTTGTTCTTGAGAATAATCCGTACTTCCCTCGGTCAGGCTACGCCAAGCAGGTAGCGATTCGGCGGCTCAAAAAGTTCAACTTGACACCTCGGCAGTGCAAGCGCGTTACGCAGTTGATTCTCGATCGAGTCGATACCCCTCACCATTTGGAGTTAAAAGATTACGTGCGACTGGCGCTTCGATTCTCGGAGCCTCCAGATCTGTTGCCTGCCCTTGCGGTGCGGTTGGAATCCATCGACCCCATGGTTCGCGGGCGGGCAAGATCTATGCTCTGCAGGCTAGCTAATCATTGGGGAAATCTTGGGCGACCTGAGTTCGACTTGGTTTCGTGGCCGACCTCTCGGACCAACGGAAGTCGGCTAAATTGGAGCGGGTCCTAGACTCAGCGACGAACGTCAATTCCTCCCGCACCTTTCCTCGGCGTCGGCATAAGCAAGAGACTCCGCGGTCGGGTTCCTCCACCCCGTCGCATACAAAGCGCGCGACCTAGCCTTAACGTGCAGGCGACGTCGGTCGGAATGACAGCTTCTGTGCTCTGTCTAACGCGGTGCAAAGAAGTTACCGACCGACCGGAAAGGCAGGATTTGCGCGTTCGCCGGCCTTATCCGCCCGGTCATCGGCTTCCCTTCGAGCAGCTCGATCAACCGCCCGCCGTGCAACGAGTGTCCAACCACCAACAAGTTCCGTCCAAGTGCGACCTCGCGGCGAATCCGATCCGCGCTCACGCGGATCTGAATCAACCCGTCCTCGTAACTCGGCGCAAGGGGCAGGCGGTCCTGCCCAAACTCGACCCGAAACAAAGGCCGGATGTCCAAAGGGATCACAAACTTCGGCCCGTACTTCAGCGTCCGCGAAGGCGGTCCCTTAACCTTCTTCGTATTCCCATCGCAGCATTCGTAAAGGTCCGGCCAGACCGTCGCGGTCAAGTGATTCGCACGCAAGTACGGCACAATCGTCCGCAGGGCACGCTCCGATGGAGACACCACGATCTCGTCGAAGCGCATCCGCCCCAGGGTTCCAGTCAAAGCAGCCACCTGCTTCTTCCCCAAATCGGAGAACGCGTTGATCGTCCGGGAGTTGTAATGCCCCGTGGCATTCGCCTGCGTCTCGCCATGGCGAACGAAGGTGAACGTGCCAGGGCCCACCTTGGCAGCGACGAGAAGAGCGAGACTAGCGAGCATACAAAGAGGGTACCGGGGAGACTCGCCGGAACGCCGACACTCCTGTCGGCCTCGGGAAAGCGATCAGAGGCTTCGGGGCTATGCGGATCTAGACGAAGCGAGGCGTGGGCTGGAAGGACCGCCCGCCTCCGGCAAAGCGCTTTGATAGAATCACCTCCATCAGGAGAAGCCCAACTCCATCACGAGCAAGAGCACCAAACGAAGCGGGTACAATGCCGTGTTCAACTTTCTAGACCGTTTGGACCCAGACCATGAAGCGAACTTTCCAACCTAACAACCGCAAGCGCCACAAAACGCACGGCTTCCGCATCCGAATGCGAACCACCGACGGACAGAACGTCCTCAAGCGACGCCGCAACCGAGGGCGGCACAAGCTGGCCGTATAAACAACGGCCTCCCGAAATCGCGATTCGAAGCGGTTTTCTCCGAAGGCTTGATGGAGCGAGGCGCTTGTCTCACCCTACGAGCGCTCGCTGGGCAGGGGAGAATCGCCTTCGCTACCGCGAAAAAAATCGGGTGCAACCCGCGAAGAAACAAAGCGAAGCGCCGAGCAAGAGAGGCGACGAGACTCCTGAAATCACCCATCGACCGCAACTTCGATTTCATTGTCTCCGTATCCAGTAAGGCAGAGGGAGTCGCGTTCCCACAACTCCAAGCGGAGCTCGAAGAACTCTTCTCAAGGATGTCGGCAAGATGGGCAAGCGATTCGGAATCTTCCTGATCCGCGCCTACCAGAAAACCAAACGTCTGAGACCTTCGGTCTGCCGGTTCACGCCGAGTTGTTCACAATACACACTCGAAGCAATTGAAAAATATGGCCTGATGAAAGGAACGTGGCTGGGTATTCGGCGAATCTGCCGATGCGGGCCATGGCACCCCGGCGGGCACGATCCCGTCCCTTAAACCCGAATGAGCAAACCCGCCCCAAGACAAAATTTCCTCCAGACGTTCCTGATCGTCACTACCCTCTTCCTCGGGTTCAACCTGCTTTTCAACAAGCCGGCCCCTAACCCGGAAGTAGAAAAGAAGACCTCGGCCGACTTCCTCAAGGACATCCGCGAGAATGACGCCCTTATCCAGGACGTCAAGCTCGGGGCCAACCTGAGTCTCCTGAAGAATAAAGTCGGTGACGAGCTCAAAGCCAAGAAGCTCACCCAAGAGGAAGCCGACGCTCGCGAGCTCGAAGGTGACATTCTGCTCGCTGACACCCAGCTCAAAGGCTCCATCCTCCGTCTCGCTCGCGGCGAGCAAAGTGACGGCAACCTCCTCCAGAACTCCTACTTGATGAGTCTCCGGAACGTCTACCGGAAGTTCGAGAAGAACCCGATCTGGAAGACGATGGTCGTCCAGGTCCCGGACGTATCGCAGAACAAGCTTTTCGGCTGGAAAGCTTGGACCGGCGAACAGATCTACAACGACATCACTAAGCGCCTTGACACGAAGTACCGTTCGGAACTTCTCCTCGGCTTTGTTCCCGGCTTCCAGGTGATCGACTTCCTCGTCCACCTCACCGGTGCCGTCCCCGCGTTCAGCTATGCGTTCGCCGCCCTCCTGCTCGCTTTGATCGTCCGCGGCATCGTCTACCCGCTGTCCCAGAAGCAGTTGATGTGGTCGCGCCAGATGCAGCAGCTTCAGCCGCTCGTCGCCGAGATCAAGAAGCAGTACACCAAGGAAACCAAGGATCCGCGCACCGGCAAGAAAGTGAGCGAGGTCACCGACACCCAAGAGCTTCAGATGAAGACGATGGCGCTGTACAAGGAGTACGGCATCAATCCACTCGCGGGTTGCGGCCCGGCGCTCCTCCAGACCCCGCTCTTCCTCGTGGTCTACCAGTGCATGCTGCACTACCAATTTGAGTTCCAGAAGGGCACGTTCCTCTGGATGAGCCCGGGACCGAGCAAGGCCAGCGGCGGCTTCTTCGCCGCCAACCTCGGCCAGCAGGACTACATCATGGTCGTGCTCTACGGAATCACGATGGTGATCTCCACCTTGCTCACGCCGGTCAGCGATCCGTCCCAGGTCAAGCAGCAGCGCATGATGGGCGTCGGCCTCGGCGTGCTCTTCACCGTCGCGATGCTGTTTGGCATCTTCCCCGTCCCTGGCGCGTTCGTCCTCTACTGGACCTTCACCAACCTCCTCGCCACGGCCCAATCGCTGCGCGCCTACCGGATGCCGCCTCTCCCGCTCGTCAAGGTCAACGCGGCCGGTGGCGGCGTGTTCCCGACCGACGGCGGCCCCGCGCGCAAGAAGAAGATGAGCTTTACCGAGCGCCTCCAAGATGAGATGCGCCAGAAGTACGAAGCCGCCCAAGCTGCTAAGGAGCAGAAAGGCGACGACGGTGACAGTGGCGGCGGCAGCAAGAAGCCCGGCTCCACCACCATCATCCCGCCCGAACCCGCCAATGGAAACGGGAGGAGCAATGGCAAAAAGCCAGGTTCAACCGGCCAGGGACCGAAGCACAAACCGAAGAAGAGGCAACCAAACCCCGGCTCGGAAGAGGTATAGACTGAGATCGGCTTTCGAAAAAGAACTTTCCATTCGAAGGCTGATCACAAACCAAAAATTTTCGTCGCGATGAGACCAACCCAGGACCGCACGCTGACCGACGAATTGCTACGACCAGAAGAGATATGCAAACCATCGAACTGACCGCCAAAACGGTCCAAGAGGCCACCAAGCTCGCCGCCGAGAAGCTTGGAACGACCCCGGACGCCGTGAAGGTTACCGTCCTGGAAGAAATTAAGGGTCTGTTCGGCAAGAGCACGGTCCGCGTCCGCGCCGAGGCTCCCGAGCCCAAGGCCGCGCCCGCCCCGAAGGCTCCCAAGGCTGCTCCGGCACCGAAAGCCGCTGCTCCGGCACCGGCTCCTGTCGCCGCTCCCGAGCCCGAAGCGGAAGCCGCTCCGGCTCCCAAGCGTGGCGGAGGTCGCGCCAAGAAGGCCGCTCCTGTCAGCGTCGAAGCCGCAACCCCGGCCGAAGAAGCCGCCAACGGTGAAGGCGAGGATGCCGAAGGCCAGGCTCGTCCGGAAGCCACCGCCGCCGATGGCGAGCAGCTTCACTCCCTGCTGGTCGGTCTGCTCGCCTCTGGCGATCTCGACGTTCAGGCTGAGGTCACCGAGGTTTCGGGCCGCTACGTGAACATCAAGCTCGACGGAAAAGACGTCGCGTTCCTCGTCGGCAAGCACGGCGAAGTCCTCAACGCCCTCCAGTACCTGCTCAACATCATCGCCGCCCGCAAGGTCGGAAATGGCGTCCGAGCAACCCTTGACGGCAACGACTTCCGCAAGCGCCGCGAAGATAAGCTCGCCGCCCACGCGAAGATGGTCGCCGACGAAGTCATCAAGCGCGGCGAGGAAGCCGTCCTCGACGCGATGCCAGCCTTCGATCGCCGCATCGTCCACAAGGCCCTCGGCGAGTACCCGGGCGTCAGCACCTACAGCGAAGGCGAAGAGCCCAACCGCCGAGTCGTCATCGCCCCGGCCGACTAGTTCGCCCGAGGGAGACGCAAAACAGAAGCGGCCGATCCTCTCAAAGGATCGGCCGTTTTGTATTTCGTCTAACTGGAAGCACCGACACTGTAGGAGCACGGCTTGCCAGGCAGCACTTCCAGTTTCTCATGCATCTTCGGTTCTGGCCAAGCCGTGGCACCGCGAGGAACACGACAAATGAAGCTTGACGCCCTACTGAGTAGCTGCCAAGCTTCATTTATCCCCTTAGCCCGTCATCCTGAGTAGGCTGATACAGTTCATTTGTCTGCTTGACCGTCATCCTGAGTAGGCTGTCAACCTTCATTTGTCTGCTTTCACCGTCATCCTGAGCGAAGCGCCGAGCCCCAGCGAAGGCAGCGAAGTCGAAGGATCCTCCGTCCAGTCTCCCACTCTCTGGAAGCGCGCCGGTTTCTAAGTCGGAGGCTCAGTCAGTGATCCTTCGACTGCGTCGACTCGCTAAGGCTCATCGACTCTGCTCTGGATGACGGTCAAAGCAGACAAATGAAGCTTGACAACCTACTGGGCGGCGCAGTGAGCCTAGGCGAAGCTGCAGAGCCGAAGACCCCGAATCTCTCTTCCCCCCGATGGGGTTGACGAATCGCCACCAATCCTGTCATAGTCTCCAATCCTGACCGGAAGACACGTCCTCCGGCCACTTCGACTCAAGCCGCGAGCCGAAGAGCATGGGTTATCGCACCAAGAACCTAGCGGCGTCCGTCTGAAAAGCGGATGCTTACCCAAGTTCACCAACTTGCTCGCACCCTAAAACTGAATAGCATCGCTTTGGCGCGAGCCGAAGGGTGTGGGTTATCGTAACCAATAAACGACCCGGTCGAACGGGTTTGCCCACGCCCAATCCCTTGCTCGCACCCTTTTCAATAAGTATTTGCGATAAACCTTGACAGGCGAGCAAGAACTTTGTCATATTCACCAGTCCTGACAGGACGAAGGCGCGACGGGCAAACGTCGCGCATCTCACCTCCTCGCCCTGTCCTGCTTCGACCTCTTGGCGCGAGCCGATGAGATTGGGTTATCGCTTGTTAAGCGGGTGGTCGCTGGTTCGAGTCCAGCCGGAGATCGTAAAATCGCCGTAGCTCAGTGGATAGAGCACCGGTCGACCCAGTTTCAATCCCTCGTTCGCGCCCTTATCATCCTTTTCGGGGGACCCAAAACATGCGATACGGCAACTTTTTGAAGTCGCCGACCCCTCAGCGCGAGCGGGTTCGGCACGACCAGATCATGAACTCAGCGGGCGGCTTTACGTTCGATCTGAGCGCATGGACGCGTCTCCACCGCTTCCTGATTTTGGGAACCGAGGGAAACACCTACTACGCCACTGAGCGGAAGCAGACGCTGGATAACTGCCAGTCCCTGCTCGCGTGCATCAAGGAGGACGGAGAGCGGACGGTCCGAGAGATCGTCGCGATCTCCGATGCCGGACGTGCGCCCAAGAACGACGCGGCCATCTTCGCGCTTGCCCTCTGCGCGGCCCAGGGAGACCTGGCCACGCGAGCGGCCGCCTATGATGCCGTGCCTAAGGTGTGCCGGACCGGAACGCACCTCTTCCAGTTCGCGGAGGAGTCGCAGACGCTGCGCGGATGGGGTCGAGGACTCCGGCGCGCGGTCGGTTCGTGGTACCTGAACAAGGCTCCCGAGGCGCTCGCGTTCCAGGCAGTCAAGTACCCGCAGCGGAACGGGTGGAGCCACCGCGACTTGCTCCGACTCTCCAAGCCGAAGGGCGAGGGGACGGCGGTCGAGCCGGTGCTTCGGTACATCACCAAGGGTGAGGTACCAGAGGGTGGGATGATCGAGGCGGTCGAACGACTGCGAACTTTGCCGGAAGGCGAGGCCGCGGCCTGGATCGCCGAGCGGCGAATCCCGCGGGAAGCTATTCCGACCGAGTTGATGACGCGGGCCGACGTCTGGGAAGCGATGCTTCCCGACATGGGTCTGACCGCCCTGCTCCGGAACCTCGGGAACCTGAGCAAGGTGGGCGTCCTCACCGTCGGATCGGAAGCGTCTCACCAGGTGATCGCACGGATCACCGACGCGAACGCGCTCCGGAAGGCCCGTGTGCACCCGCTTCATGTGTTGATCGCTCAGTCGATCAACCGCATGGGACGGGGGCTCAAGGGCTCAGGAACTTGGGAGCCTGTGCCGCGGGTGGTCGACGCGCTCGACGATGCGTTCTACGCATCGTTCGGGTCGCTGACGCCAACCGGGAAGCGGTTCATGATCGGGCTCGACGTCTCGGGATCCATGGGAATGGGAACCGTGGCGGGAAGCTTCCTCACCCCTCGGAACGCCGAGGCGGCGATGATGATGGCAACCCTCCGGACCGAGGAGGCGTGCCACCTGGTCGCGTTCTCGGACGAGCTGGTCCCGTTCGGGGCGACTCCGCAGACTCGTCTGTCGGATGTCGTCGCGATGATGGACAAGATTCCCTTCGGCCGGACCGACTGTGCGCAGCCCATGCTGCACGCGGCGGAACAGCGAATCGAGGTAGATGCCTTCGTGATCTACACCGACAATGAAACCTGGTACGGAACCGTGCATCCGTTCGAGGCATTGAAGGCGTACCGCCAGAAGATGGGAATCGATGCGAAGCTGGTTGTGGCGGGAATGACCGCCACTCGATTCAGCATCGCCGACCCCACCGACGCGGGAATGCTCGACGTCGTGGGAATGGACGGCGCGCTTCCGCAAGTGATTGCCGAGTTCGTTGCCGGATAAGGGTTGGGGCTACGCCCCAACCTGAATTCAAACCCACCACTTTCAGGGCGTTTTGAACGTCTGTAGAAAGGCAGGGCATGAATCATCGATGGACAGTAAACGCGAAGAAACCTTTGTCTTCATGCCCGAGCCTGCGCCCGGGGCACCCCCGCCTCCTCGGCGCACCAAACCCACCCCAAAGCGAAGCGCGTGGCCGTTCGTGTTGATCGGGATCCCGCTGGGCATCGTCCTCACGATCCTCGGCCAACGAATGTTCGAATCCAAGCCGGTCCGACACAAATTCAACCCGCCTGGCATCCCGCAGACCGCGTTACCGAGCCCCTCGCCGACTCAGGACTTACCGACTCCGACTCCAACACCCGACCCGATGCCGACGCAGGTCCCCGGTGCCCCTGGCCCGCTTGATGGCCTCAACTTCGTCCCCGCCATCTTCGGCGGCAACGTCCCGGGAACTCCGCCGGGACCGACGCCCGATATCCCTAAACCCGGCGGACTCGCCGGGACGGTTCCCTTCTTGCCCGGCCCAGGCCCCAACGGAGGCATTCCCCCCCTTCAGCCGAACGTCGAAGGCGTCACCGATGGGAATGTTCCGCTTACGACAATGCTGCTCAACACCACCGACGATGACACCGAAGCCGCGCAGGGCCGGATCACCGCCATCGCGAGAAAGTTCGGCGGATCAGCGACCACCTTCATCGAACTAGCGGAAAAGAAAGAAGGTGATCGCCCCGCGGTCCTCCTCGTGGTCCCGATCGACAAGAAAATCGCCGCGGCCGCTGCGCTTAAATCCGCCGGAGCTTCTACCGACGAAGATTGGAAGGGCACCATGCAAGAGCGCCAAGTCTTACTTGAGGAACGGCTCGTCCTGGGCCTGCACGACCTCCAGCGGACACGCGACACCCTGCTTGCGAAGTTCTACGAGGACGCCGGCCCCGTTAAGGACATCGACGACCGAATTGCGGTCGCGCAAAAGCAGCTCCGGGCCGTCCGAATCGGCAAAGGCGAAGGCCGCGCGGTGATCCGCGTGTACGTCGGCCCCAACGCCTGAACCAACAGGAAGTAGTAGACAGTAAGTTGCCGCGCGGGGACCTCACTATAGTGATCGTTACAGTGCGAAATTGAACCTGCTTAACTATAAGGCATATACATTATATAGGTCTTATTACAGGGCCAATCCAGCAAAGTGTCTACCCAGTAATTCAACCAGGTAAAGCCAACGCGGTAACCTAACCACGTGCTCCTCCCCGGCGTTTACCCAGCCTCGATCACCTCCTTCACCCCGGAGGGCAAAGTTGACCACCTGACCATGGCCCGCCTCCTCGCCGGCTATGAAGCCGCCGGATGCAAGGGCGTCGTCCTGGCCGGAACCAACGGCGAAGGCCCCTCGCTGAGCGCGGTCGAGAAGCGTGACCTCGTCCGGGCGATGGCCCTGGTCCGGGGCAAACTCCAACTCATCGCGGGGATCGCCACCCCCAGCCTCGACGAGGCAACCTGGCTCTGCCAACAAGCGGCCAAAGACGGTGCCGTCGCCGCCCTCGTCATGGCCCCCGGCTACTTCCGCGAGGCATCACCCGAAGGCATCGCCAAGTGGTTCGAACGCCTCCTCGACGACGCCAAGCTCCCCGTCCTAGCCTACAACTTCCCCCAGCGAACGGGCATCACCCTACCTGCCGAGCTATTCGCTCGCCTCGCCCCCCACACCAACTTCGCCGGGCTCAAAGATAGCTCCGGAGAACGAAGCAACCTCCCCGCCTACCGCGCCGCCCTCAAGGCGCATCACGTCCTATACGTCGGCAACGAAACCCTGCTCCTCGAAGCCCTCACCAACGGCTGGACCGGCACGATCAGCGGTGCGGCCAATGTCGTCGCCGAGTGGCTCAGCCAAGTCATGGCGACGACCGGCGAAACCCAGCAAACCAAGTTTGAGCTCCTCCTGCCCGTCCTGGAAGCCATCCGAAAGAGCCCCCAGCCCGCCACTCACAAGGCGGTCCTCCACGCCAAAGGCCTCCTGTCCTGCCCCGATCTCAGGCTCCCCCTTGAGCCAGCCCCGACAGAAGCCGCCGCCTCAGTAAGAGCCGCCCTAGCCACCCTCGGCCTATAAGACCCATAAGTCGCCTGAGTCCCAAACAACGCAGCTAGTTAGTCGGAATCAGTGCAAACCGGTGCGGATGTGGCGTCGCCAACTCCCGCTGTCGCCGGATCGTCGCCTGCTCCAACGCATCGATCGCCCGTAACGCGTTGTCGCGCTGAATCCCCTTCACATCTGCCAACCCAATCTCGACCGTCCGCCACTGCTGGTACTGCAACGATGCACGCTGCTGAGTCATCAGCACCACACTCCACGCCTGCCGCGTCATCGGCGTGTCATAGCTCGATAGCTCGATCCCATCCTCCAACTGCTGCCGACTAAACTCCGCAACCTCCACGTCGTCGACCCTCAACTTATACGCCGGTGCCGTTAGTCCCCGCACCCGAATTCCTTCCTTGTTCAAGTCAGTCATCGCCCCCGCCGACCGAATTGCCAGCGCCACCCGCGGGTTCTTATACTCGAGCGGGAAGGGAAGGCACTCCTCCTCCTCCACCCAACTCGCCCCACGATCGAACTTCAACTCCCGAACCGAAGCCCCCTTTCGATCCACAATCGCGCCGCGATTCGCATCCAACTCGACATACGAAACCAACGTGGGCGCGCCCCACGCCTTGAGCAAAGCCTCCGCCATCACCAAATGCCCCGCCGGCTCCGGATGAATCCGGTCAGGAATCAGACGCTTCGCCG
Organism: Fimbriimonadales bacterium; assembly: GCA_038216655.1. Lineage (GTDB taxonomy): Bacteria > Armatimonadota > Fimbriimonadia > Fimbriimonadales > Fimbriimonadaceae > JAFDWR01. The sequence goes on along the minus strand of JBBQPZ010000008.1, from coordinate 10,138 downwards.
TCTCAGCGTCGTACCCCTTCGCCTTCGTCAGCATGTCGACAATCGGAGCATTAAAATCCACAACCAAACAGCCGTTCTCCTTCCCAAGCTGGTCAACGTAGTCGGAGTACTTCAACAGCACCGAGTTGTAGCCGCCAGGAAAGGACGGAGGCACGTTCACATCATCGTAAGCCGAAGGCTTGATCAGCACGAGCCGCGCCAAAGGCAGGGCCGCTTTCAGCTTCTGGACGATGTGCTCGTAACCCGTCTGATATAAGTTGAAGAGCTTGTCATCGAACGAGCGATTGCCACCATCATTCATGCCAAGCATGATCGTCACCACCGTCGGCTTGCGCGAGATAACGTCCCGTTCCAAGCGTTGATCAATGCTCCCACCCCCGCCGCCGGTAACGCGATCGCCGCTCCAGCCTGCGTTAAGATACGAGATCGCCAAATTAGGGAAGCGGGTGAGCACGAACGACTCTACGTACCGGCAATAAGCCCCGCCGTCCGTAATGCTGTCGCCGTAGAACACGACGCGATCGTTGTAGTGGAGAAAGAACGCGTCGTTGCCGACCGGGGCCATCATCGCCACGGCGGCCGCGAGGAGTGCGGGCATGGGTGCGAGTCTACACCTCGGTTCGACTCCGTGGCGACTCTTGCGGCAAGTTATGTCGCGCAACCAAAGGTCCCAATCGGCGGAGCATCCGGGGAGCGAGAAACGTCAGGTATTCGACATGTACCGATTCCTCGCTCCCGCCCTGCTCGCCGGACTCGCCGCCGCCACCTTCGCCAACCCAGGTCCCGGCCTCTCCTCTGCTCAGCGCAAGAAGCTCACCAACCTTCACATGCGCATCATCGTCCCGGGCTACCTCCCCGCCGGATACCGCGTTTCAAGCGTGGAGGTCACGAAGGGTGACGGATACACGATCGACTACAAGGGACCCAAGGGTGGCGAGTTCATCATCGAAACCGCTTCCGAAGGCATCGGCGACATCCTCTTTACGGTCAATGGCGACACTTTCGAACCAAACGGCCACATGAAGACCCGAAGCAAATTCACCGGCCCGATCGACATGGACCTGTACGACACCAAGCGCGTCCACCAATTCCACACCAACTGGTACGACCTGGGCGAGAAGCGAGTACCGCGATTCTTGGCGATCTCCGGAATGAACACCAAGCCATCGGAGGTAAGCAAGGTCTTCCAGAGCCTTCGCGAGATGGAGTAGGGAAGAGGCCGGGCATGGACACTTAGCTCGCTATGGTAATTCTGGAACCGAGTGATGCGTACACCCAAGACTTCTTACATTGTCGCGTTCACGACTTTGGCGGCGGCAATATTCTGCTTCATCGGATTTGTTGATCCTGGGGGAGCAGAATTCGATGCCAAAATGGGGCAACTGGTTGCCCAAGGTCAACTCATTGACGCCCATGTTGTAAGGATTCGATACGGCAAAGCGAACTACGTCGACTACTCTTTCGATGTTCAGGGCCAACAGTACACGGGAACCTTAAAGGCAGACGAAAACGACGGGGCCCTGCCCGCCATCGGATCGGGGTTGAAGGCAACCTTCCTACCTTCCGACCCCACGTTGTCCACCATCCGCCCAAAACGTCAACTGTCAGCTCACATGGCCACTGTGCTCGCTGCAAAGATTGCCTCATGCATGCTTTTCGGTCTATCCGCTCTTCTGGCCGTGCTTTGGCATCGCCAAGGGAGGCCCTCATAGCTACGGGATCGGATACGTCGGCGCGACGACGGCGGGGAAGTGACCGCAGTCGTCGAACCCGTTGGCGAGCAGCCGCCGCCCGAATTCGCGCAAGCCTTCAAGCATCGGCTCGTCCATCGTGTACACCATCACGTTCTCGTAATAGTCGTCAACCATCGAAGCCGTCCAGCCCGAATGCGTCGACCCAAGCTCGACCGCCTTCCGACGCCGCGATACATACGGATTCTCGACCGTCGCGATCCCGCCCAGCCCCGCGGCGACCGGCGCAACGGCGAGCGCGCCGTAATACTCCAATGGCATCTGAAGATAGCCCGCCAACTCAGGCGTAAGCCTCTCGCCGCCGATCCAAGCCGCCCAGACAAACGGCTTGCCCGTCAAATTCGTCCACTCCTCACCCAAGTCCAGCACGTACAGCCCATCGCCGTCGGAGGTCATTCCGATGTCACCGATCAACACGCATGCGTCGAACGCCTTCAGCATCCGGTTCAAGTCCGGCTCCTTCGCCTCGACCGCCGGATGCAAACCGTACTTCTCCGCAAGAATGATCCGCGCCAAACGGTTGCTTGTCATCGACGCGGAATCGAGCGCCAAGGTCTGAATCTTCTCGATCGGAACCTTCGAGAACAACCGAACGCTCTTCACCGGCCCGTTCGAGCCGATGCAAACCCCCGACGCCATCCGGCGTCCGGGAGTTCTCAACGCGTCGATACTCGACACCAGCACCGCATCCGCCTTCCCGGTCTCCAAGAGACCCGGCAACTTGGAGGGAACCGCGTAAGTCACCCTCACCGGGCTTTCCGCCCCCAGCTCCTCAAATACGGTCACTAAGGGGATCGCGTTGACGTAGGGGACGCTTCCGACGGTATAAGGCATAACTGTTCTACGAGGCGAGAGGCTTCCGTGCTACCGCCACCAGCGAACTTCCCCAAGGAAGGGACATTCTTCCGATGATCCGTGCTTCCAGCGTCTGAAGCCAGATCAACATCTGGTTGATCGGCCTCGGCAACGCCGCCAGCGAAGCCTTCGGCGGCCCCTTCTTGCGCTTCTCGAACAGCCTCACCAGCACCACCACGGGAAACAGGAAAAAGACCGAATAGCTCATGCGTTCAACCTGGAATCCTGCGGCCTTTAGCTTGTCCCCGAGGTCCCTGCGCCGGTAACGCCGATGGTGCATGAGCGCTACATCGTGGGGGCCCCATAGTGACTTGAAGGCGGGCACGCTCATCACCAGCACCCCACCCGGACGCAAGGACCGATACGCCTCCGAGAAGGCAAGCTCATCGTCCCCGATATGCTCGAAGATGTCCAGCCCGATAATCCCGTCGAGCGCCGAAGGCTGAATCGGCAAAGCCTCGCCATCCCCCATCACCAAGTTCTTGAGCCCCCGCTTCTGGCAGAACTCGAGCGCAAGCGGGCTCATGTCCAAGCTAACCGTATGAGTCCAAGGCTGCATATCGCGCGAAACCACCCCCGTCCCACACCCAACATCAAGCACCCGCGGTTTCTCCGCTGAGGTCTTTACATGCCGATGCAAGAGCCGAAGAGCCACATTCCGCCGCCCCACGAACCACCAATAGTGATCCTCCAACTCAAACATCCGCCCGTATTCGGCAGGGTTCATTCCCGGCTCCTTAACGAGCCGGGAGGTATTGAGGTATTGAGGTATTGGGGTATTAGCAGAGACGCTATGAGGGCGGTCTTTGGATTTATGGGCAAGCCAGAGCAGGGCTCATTTGCCAATACCCCAATACCCCAGCACCCCAATACCATCCTATAGCACCGGCCTAATCCGCGCCTGCTTCCCCTTCACCCGAAGCTTCACCAAGTCGCGTAGCATCCGGGGTCCGTCGCGTAGAAGCACCACTTTTGAACCTTCCTGATGCGACCAGCGAATCGGAACCTCGTCCAGCCGGTAACCCAAATCCCGCGCGATCATCAGCGCCTCGAAGTCGAACGAGAATCCATCCAACTTGCAGCGGGTGAACACGTCCTGGCATGCCTTCCGGGTAAACATCTTGAATCCGCACTGGGTGTCCGTCACGCCCCGAATCGCCAGCGTCTGAACCGCGCGATTAAACGCACGCCCCAATAACTCTCGGTACAACGGCTGCCGAATCTCCAACTTGGATTCCGCCATCGGCCGGCTCCCAAACGCCACATCCGCCCCGTCCTTCATGTGGGCCAGCAGCTTCTCGGTCTCTTCCTGGGGGGTCGCAAGGTCCGCGTCGCAGAACAGCACCAGATCGCCCTTCGCCTCCAACATCCCCTTCCGAACGGCGTAACCCTTCCCGCGGTTTGGCTGATACTCGATCAGCTGGAACTTGGGATGCGCGGCAGCAAACTCATTGACCACCCTCGCCGTCCCATCCTTACTCCCATCGCTGACCACCGCAACATCGTAGTCGTAAGACTGGGAATCGTAGTATTCCGAGAGCCGAGCAAGCGTCCGAGGAAGGCGTTCTTCCTCGTTGTAAGCAGGCACAATAATGCTCAGGTGGGGTTCCGCCAACGCTTGCACAGTCTACCTAGACACTTTTTTGAGGGTTCAACGTGCCCGGTCCGGGTGATGATGGAATTGAGGGTCGTGATGGAACTGATGGAATTGAAACTCAGAGGGGGTGGAAAAGGGATCGGGGTCCATCAGTTCCATCAGGAGGTTTCAATTCCATCACTCCAACTCCCGGCATCTTGCGCAGGTCCCTCGATGGTGGAAGCCCCCGCCACGTCCGGTTTCAATTCCATCAGTTTCCATCACGACCCTCAATTCCATCACTTCCGCACCCCAACGCCCAACGCCCTCCCCGCGTAGAGTAAACTGCACAAAAGAGGAAGGATTGCTTTCCTTCCCCCGATTACCACCCCATATGTTGCAGATTTCGAACCTACATGCCCGCGTCGAGGAGAAAGAGATTCTCCGCGGAATCAACCTCACCGTCAACGCCGGTGAAGTCCACGCCATCATGGGCCCGAACGGCTCCGGCAAGTCCACCCTCGCCTCCATCCTCGCCGGCCGAGACCTGTACGAAGTCACCGAAGGCACCGTCACCCTCGACGGCAAGGACCTGCTCGAACTTGATCCTGAGGAGCGCGCCGTCGCCGGCATCTTCCTCGCCTTCCAATATCCGGTCGAAATCCCAGGCGTCAGCAACACCTACTTTCTTCGGGCCGCGCTCAACTCGATCCGCAAAACCCGCGGCGATAAGGAACTCTCCCACGCCGAGTTCATGGCCCACGTTCGAAGCAAGCTCAAGCTCCTGCAACTCGACAACTCCCTCCTCTCGCGCGGCGTCAACGAAGGGTTCTCCGGTGGCGAGAAAAAGCGCAACGAGATCTTCCAGATGGCCGTCCTCGAGCCCAAGCTCGCCGTGCTCGATGAGACCGACTCCGGCCTCGACATCGACGCCCTCCGCATCGTCGCCGACGGCGTCAATTCGCTCCGGACGCCGGATCGTGGCTTCCTCGTGATCACCCACTACCAGCGCCTGCTGGAATACATCGTCCCTGACTTCGTCCACGTGCTCGTCGCGGGCCGCATCGTCCGCAGCGGCGGAAAAGAACTGGCGCTCGAACTCGAAGAGAAGGGATACGGCTGGATCGAGGAGCAGCTCGCCACCACCGTTTAGCATGATCGACCTCATGACGAAACCGCACAGTCTCGTGCTCAACTACGGGACCCTGAAGCCGATCCTTGCCGTGATCGGCCCCGCCGAGCTGCAAGCCAAGCGCGCCGCCGCCTTCGCTCGTTTCGAGAGCGTCGGACTGCCCACCACCCGCGACGAGGAGTTCAAGTACACCTCTCTCCGCGCGATCGAGGAGACCGAGTTCAAGCCCGCCTACGGCGCCACCGTGATGCGCGCCGAACTCGAAATGACCCCCGTCGGCAAGGTCGACGGGATCACCCTCACCTTCGTCAACGGTGAGTACGCGCCCGAACTCTCCTCCGAGCAAATCCTCCCCGAAGGCGTCGTGATCTCCTCCATTGAGGAAGCCCTCGCAACTAATGCGGAGCTGATCCTTCCCCACCTGGGCACGATCGGCAGCCTGGAAGGCAAGCTCGGCACCACCAACGACGAGCGCTTCACCGCCCTCAACACCGCCTACCTCCGCGACGGCGCGTTCGTGCTGGTCCCGAAGAACCTGACCCTCGAACTCCCGATCCACCTGCAGTTCGTCAACAAGGCGGATCACGGCACCTTCGCTAGCCACCCGCGCGTGCTGATCCTCCTCGACGAGAACAGCGAAGCCAAAATCCTCGAGAGCTACGTCGGCCTCGGCGGAACCTACTTCACCAACGCCGTCACCGAAGTCGCCCTCGGCAAAGGCGCGCGGTTGGAGCACACCAAGTTCCAGGGTGAGGGCCGCGAGTCTTACCACATCGCAGGCTGGTACGTCCACCAAGCCGCCGACTCGGTCTACACCTCTAATAACGCTTCCTTCGGTGGCCAAATCTCCCGCACCGACTTAAACGTCTGGCTGGACGGCGAACACACCGAAACCTGGCTCAACGGCGCCTACGTCGGCACTGGATCGCAGGTCGTGGACAATCACACCCGCATCGACCACGCCAAGCCCAACTGCAACTCATTCGAGGTCTACAAAGGGATCCTCGGCGACAAGGCCCAAGGAGTCTTCAACGGCAAGATCTTCGTCTACGAAGACGCCCAGAAGACCGACGCGAAGCAGACCAATCAGGCGATCCTCCTCAGCCCGACCGCAAGCGTGAACACCAAGCCGCAGCTCGAGATCTTCGCCGACGACGTCAAGTGCACCCACGGCGCAACCGTCGGCCAGCTCCGCGACGACGCCCTGTTCTACCTCCGCGCCCGCGGCATCCCGTACAAAGAGGCCCGCGCGATCCTCGTCTACGCCTTCGCCGCCGAGGTACTGGAGAAGGTCACCATCCCCGCCGCCCGCGAAGCCCTGGAGAAGATCCTCTTCGACCGACTCAACGAGTCCGAGGCCCTGCCGGAGGCATGATGGTGAGTGGGTGCCGGAGCGCGGACTTCAGTCCACTTCCCGTATCCAGGGCTTTAGCCCGGCTAACAAAGCCCGGGTTGAGGTGAGATGTCCAACAACGCCTCCTCCGCCATCGACCGCCTCTTTACCGCCCTGCCCCTTGCCGACGCGATGGCCGTCCTGCGCCCGACCACCTTCCGCACCGAAGCCATCCACGTCAAATCCATCGAAGCCCCGCCCGAGATCCTCGCCGGGCTCTGGCTCTACGTCGACGACCTCGAACACTCCCACACCCTCGCCCAAGCCCTCGACCCCCCGACCGGCGCCTGGTGGCATGCCATCGTCCACCGCCGAGAAGGCGATTTTTGGAACTCAAAATACTGGTACCGCCGCGTCGGCGACCACCCCGCGATGCAAAGCCTGCAAGGCTTCAACCCCTCCGAGTTCGTCGACGCAGCCGAGGCCGCGAACGGCAACCCTGAAGACCTGATTGAGCTACAACGGAAGGAGTGGAAGGTGCTCTTCGACTGGTGCCTGACCCAAACCTCGACATGATCCCCGTGTTCCAGAGCCTCGATATCCCCCGAATCCGCGCCCAGTTCCCGATCCTGGATCGCCAGGTCCACGGTCGCCCACTCGTCTACCTCGACAACGCCGCCACCACCCAAACCCCAATCTCCGTGCTCGACGCGATGGATCGGTACTACCGCGAGAGCAATGCCAACATCCACCGCGGTGTCCACCAACTCAGCCAGGAAGCCACCAACGCCTACGAGCACGCCCGCACCCTCGCCCAAACCCTCCTGAACGCGAAGGAAGACGCCGAGGTGATCTTCACCAAAGGCTGCACCGAGAGCATCAACCTCGTCGCGGCGACCTGGGGACGCAAGCTCACCCCCGACGACACCATCCTTCTCTCGACGATGGAGCACCACGCCAACATCGTCCCCTGGCAGATGACCAGCGCCAAGGTCGTCCCCATCCCCATCTTCGACAACGGCGAGATCGATCTGGACGCCTATCGGGCGCTCCTGAAGGTGCACCGCGTCAAGCTGGTGGGCATCGTTCACGTAAGTAACTCGCTGGGCACGGTGAACCCCGTCCGCGAGATTATCCGGCTCGCGCATGAGGCGGGGGCGATCGTGTTGGTGGACGGTGCCCAATCTGCCCCACACACGCCGATCGACGTACGGGACATTGATGCCGACTTCTACACGGTCAGCGGTCACAAGCTGTACGGCCCGACCGGGGTCGGTTTGCTGTACGGCAAGCGCGCCCTGCTGGAGGCGATGCCGGTGTACCAAGGGGGCGGGGATATGATTCGCACGGTGAGCTTCGAGCGGACGACTTTCGCGGAGATCCCGGGCAAGTTTGAAGCAGGGACGCCGAACATCGCGGGGGCGATCGGGCTGGGGGCAGCGATCTCTTGGCTTGCGTCCTTGGGATCTGGGGTTGATCTGCGGTCTCAGGTGGTTGCTTCATTGGAGGCGATCGATGGCCACGAGCGCTCATTGGCGCGGCTTGCGGAAGCGCAACTCGGTGACATCTCAGGCGTGCGCCTCGTAGGTACGGCTAAGGACAAGGCGGGAATCGTCAGCTTCACCATGGACCAAGCGCACCCCCACGACATCGGCACGATCCTCGACGCCTCGGGCGTCGCGGTGCGTGCGGGGCACCACTGCTGCATGCCACTGATGCGACGGCTTGGGGTGTCCGCGACGGCTCGGGCGAGCTTTGCGGTTTACAGCTCTTCGGGTGAAGTTGAGGCTTTGGTGCGGGCCGTCGGCAAGGTCGCCGAGGTCTTCGCTTGACGTTTAGAGTGCGGTGGCCTGCCACCGCCTTTCTGCCGCGAGCTTGCGAGCATCTGAGCCCTCCCTTGAGGGAGGGTGAACTCCCGCCACCCACTTGGCCCCCTTTGGGAGTGCGCGAGCTTGCTCGCGCTTTTCTGCCGCGAGCTTGCTCGCGCACTTTCCACCGATCGGCAATTGCGCTCGCAGACTCACGGGGCGAAAGCGGTGGCGGGCCACCGCACTCTAAACAGACCGCCGTCATCCTGAGCGAAGAAGCGAGCTTTAGCGAAGCTTTGCAGTCGAAGGACCCCGGGTTTCGCCTCCGATCCGGAATGGTGACTAAGTGAAGGTTGACTCTGCTCTGAACGTCGGGCAAAGTAACTCCCACAGAGCAAGACTTGCGCAGCAGACCACCCTCCCTCAAGAGAGGTCTGCGGGAATGCAAAGCGCGAGCAAGCTCGCGCACTCCCAAAGGAATTCATGAGCCTAGACCTCCGTGAACTGTACCAAGAGGTCATCCTCGACCACTGCAAGCGCCCGCGCAACAAGGGCGCCGTCGCCGAGCCCACCGGCGAAGCCGAAGGCTTCAACCCCCTCTGCGGCGACCAGGTCCGAGTCACCCTGTTCCTCGACGGCGACATCGTCCGAGACATCGCCTTCGAAGGCAGCGGCTGCGCCATCTCGACCGCCAGCGCGTCGATGATGACCGAGATCGTCAAAGGCAAGACAACGCACGAGGCCGAAAAAATCTTCCGCGAATTCCAACAAATGGTCACCGAGACCGGCGAAGCCACCGAGCACCCCGACCTCGGCGACCTCGAAGTCCTCGCGGGAGTGCGCGAGTACCCGGTCCGCATAAAATGCGCCACCCTCCCCTGGCACACCCTCCACGCCGCGCTCAAAGGCGGCGGCGAAGTGAGCACCGAGTGAATGAGCGACGAGTTGGGTTCGTTCTAACAGCGGGGACCCTTGCGGTTGGATTGGCTGCTGGGCTCGGGTCCCATGGACGTTGGCTACAAAACTTCTCTGCTGCCGCGCTGACTTTTGCTGTCCTCGGATTCTGTCTGGATCGATTTTTGCGAAACACGATTCTATTCATCGATATTGTTGTCGCGGTTGCCGTTGGCACCCTCGTTTTCCTGAGTTGCGACATCGAATTGACTCTTCCGACCGCATTAGCCAGCTTCTTCTTGCTGCGACTGACCCACCGATCAATGGCGATTGGCCAATGGGTTGGCATCGGCATCGGCATCGTAGTTTTGTTGGCATCGTTTTCGGTGGCGGGCATGTTTGGCCTCATCGGAATTCCAGTCATCGCCGGCTACTTGCTCCTTGCGAGCGTCGAAGAAGAAAAAGAATCGCGTGCCCGGCTGGACCGACAATAAGCTGTGAAGTGATCGACCATTTTGCACGACCGAAGATGCAGGTTCCACTCCAACTCCAACTCTAACTCTCAACATGCCCGAACCCATCCGAACCGACGTAGAAAACCCCGTGACGCCGCAACCCCTCAACTCCATCGAGCGCTCCCTCCTCGAGGGGCGAGGTCATCGAGCAGATGCGCAAGGTCTACGACCCGGAGATCCCCGTCAACGTGTACGACCTCGGCCTGATCTACGACATTCAGATCGCCGACAACCGGGACATCCACATCATGATGACCCTCACCTCCCCCGCTTG
>JBBQPZ010000007.1:0-180761 GCA_038216655.1 Fimbriimonadales bacterium | reverse complement strand
GCCGTAGAAGCGTTTATCCGCTTCTACAACCAGCATCGACTCCACTCCAGCCTTGACTACAAGGCTCCCGACCAATTCGCTGAGGCGATACAATCACAGTGCTGACACATCTCCGTGTCCAGAAAAGCGGGAGCAGTCCATCATCCGGCAAGAGGAAGGGGAGATCAGTCCAGTAGCCGGTCGAGGGAGGCGATTAGGCGATCGACTTCCGCCAGCGTGTTGTAGTGGGCAAAGCTCGCCCGGGCGACGCCAGTTGTCGGATCGATGCCGAGACGCTGCAGGAGTCGATACGAGTAGAAGTTGCCCCAACGCATATAAGATCCGCCCGCGGTTGCGGTGTCCGCGATCTCCTTGGTGCCGACCGTTTCGTGGGTGAAGGCGAGGATCGGGAGGCGTCCCTCGCGTGAATCGGCGCGGCCGATCACTTTGACCTTCGGCTTGGTGGCGAGGAAGTCCAGGAACCGAGTCGTAAGGGGTCGTTCCATTGCCTCCGAGGCCAGCATTCCGTTCACCACCGATTCTCGACCGAAGGTCGGCGTGCCGGCGAGGAACGCCAGGTAGGGGCGAAGTCCTAGAAGGGCGGCGCATCCCTCGTGCGAGGCACCGCCGAGTTCGAACTTGTAGGGCACTTCTGTGCGCGGGACGATTGAGTGGTTGGGGCCGGTCAGTTCGGCCATCGCTTCGTGTGTCCCCCAGAGGGCGGCCATGTGGGGGCCGAAGACCTTGTAGCACGAGAACACGTACCAATCCACGCCCCACTCTGCGACGCTCATCGGGAGGTGCGGCGCGTAGGCGACGCCATCGACGATCGCTTTCGCCCCAGCTTGGTGCACGGCATCGACGCACGGTCCAACATCCTCGACGCCGCCGAGGATGTTGGAGACGTGGGGGAAGGCGACGAGCTTGGTCTTCTCGCTTAGCAGGTTCCTCAGCGTGGCCAGGGAGCACACGCCGGTTTGTGGGTCGGCTTCCCAGGTGCGGACGGTGAATCCGCGCTCCTTCAGGTAGAGCCAGGGGGAGATGTTCGCCTCGTGCCCGGATTCGGCGACGATGATCTCGTCACTTGGACTCAGGATAAGCGCGTATGCGTCGGCGAGCATTCGCATCAGCGTCGATGTCGATGAGCCTAGGATCGCCCTTCCTGAGTCGTCGCCGCCCATCAGGGTCTCGATGAAGGTGTGCGCGTCGTTCACGGTCGCGGTCGCGCGTTGGGAGTGGGGGTAGTCGGCGCCGATCTGCGCATAGCTGCCCAGCATGTAGTCGCGGATCTCGTCTGCAACCTCACGGGGCACTTGGGAACCGCCGGCATTGTCCATGAAGGCGAATTCGTTTGAGAGCGAGGGGAAGCGAGCGCGAACGGCTTCGATGGCGGGCGCGGAGAGAGTCGGCATGGCTTTGTAGATTAAGACGCATTTGGTCGGCGCGATTCGTTATTGGTGATTCGGCATTCGCAATCCGCAAGGAAGCCGATCCCTCTGCCGACATCCCTCCCTTTCCCTTCCGAATCGCGAATCACGGAGGTCTTTGCAATATTCGAGCTTCGAAGTTCCCCCTCACCCTAGCCCTCTCCCGCTCGACGGACTTTATGGCGATGGCAAAGGCCGTGCGGGGGAGAGGGAACCGAATTCCGTGCGAATCGACGTGCTTGACCGTGCTGAGCTACCGGTCGGGATTTCCAGTTTTCACTCACTCAACCTGCTTACCCACGTTGGCAATCCGGCAAGGTTGGAGTTGGAGTTCTACTTTCTTGATACTCACCTCTCTACGTACTGGGGATCGATTTTTGTCAACCAGTTGGGACGGCGTTGTCGATTTCGTGATTCGTCAGCCCAGCCCGAATTTTGCGAAGGCCTCATTGATTGGTTATTCGTGATTCGGAGGGAAGCCATAGCTACTGTGTCGGCATCCATTTGTTTCCGTTCCCTCTCGAATCACGAATAGCGAGTAACGAGTAGCCAATCACGAATTGCCAATAACGACCTCGGCTGCGAATCCCGTAAGCGCTTCCCACGTCTAATCCACCATGCGTCGGCTCACTTTGCTTCTCCTTGTCACTGCGTCTTCGGTGGCGTTCTCCGAAACAATTCATCTGACCGCATCGGCGCAGGGGAAGGTCATCGGTGGAGGTACGGCCATGCGGACCATAAGCCCGGACAAGACAGCAATGACGCAGGTTCGGCTTGACCTCATGCAGGGAGGGGTGCCCATTACGATCGATGGCATGACGCGCTACGATGCTAAGTGCCGTCCGGTAAACGCCCACATCAATATCAAACAGGGCGGGCAGACCGCGGTTTTCGCCGTCACCTACTACAACGGCGGCGTGAAAGTCCGTGTGGCGGTTCAGGGCCAGAGCAAGCCGGTCGATAAGAACATTCCTTGGGCAAGCAAACTGGACGTCGCCGATACCACGAACCGTTGGTTCATTTCGTTTCAGCCCAAGCCAGGCGAGACGGTCTCGTATCAGGGGTTTGACACGCTGAAAGGGCGTTGGCACGACATCAAAATCACCTTTCTGGGTAAGTCGTCGGTCACGATCGACAAGCGCAAGGTTTCGGCAAATCTTCTCCGTCGGCAGGCCGACGGAAAGATTTCGACCGAGTATCTCGACGAGAAAGGAATGCCGCTCCTCATTGACGATGGTCAGATGAAACTCGAACGGAAATTCTGATCGCGCCCGAAAGTTCGCGCATAATTCGCCCATGAGACGATCGAACCTCTTCGCCCTCTTCGCGCCGTTCATGCTGGCCGTCGCCTTCGGATGCAGCTCGGGCACGACGGATGCCTCCAGCTCAACCTCGCCTGCGGTGACGCCAGCGGCCAGCCCGACTCCCGAGGCGAGCCCCTCAGCCACTCCAGCTGCGTCAGAGTCCCCGTCGACGTCCGCCGAAGACCCCACGGCGCGCAAGCCCAAGGTGGGTGATGATGTGGCGGTGCTGGACACCGACGAGGGCAAGATCGTACTCATGTTCTTCCCGGACAAGGCGCCGAACCACGTCAAGAACTTCATCGCACTCGCGAACAAGAAGTTCTATGACAACACGAAGTTCCACCGCACGATGCCTGGCTTTATGATCCAGGGTGGCGATCCGAATACCAAAAAGGGCGATAAGGGCACTTGGGGTCAAGGCGGTCCCGGTTACAACGTTAAGAACGAGTTCAACGATGTCCACCATGCGCGCGGCGTGCTGAGCATGGCGCGAAGCCAGGACCCGGATTCCGCGGGCAGCCAGTTCTTCATCATGGTCGGCGACAACGCAGGCCTAGACGGTCAGTACACGGCGTTTGGCAAGGTCGTCAGCGGCATGGACGTGGCGGACAAGATCGTCGCTCGTCCGAGCGAGGAAGGCACCGGCGCGGCTCAGAATCCGGTGACCGTGAAGTCGATCAAGATCGTCAAGTGGCCGGTGAAATAGGAGACTGGGCGTTAGGCGTTGGGCGTTGGGCCGGATTTGAAGTTCGTAGCTCAGACCGACTCTGCCCCAACGCCTGACGCCCCCTCACCCAACGCCCTTCCCGGGGGTACCCTGCTTCCATGAGTGAAACCCCAGTGCTCGGAGCCACGGCGGCTCCTGGAGCCACCGCGCCGGCTGTTGGCGACGAGATCGCCGTTCTCCAGACCAACCACGGTCGGATCGTTTTCAAGTTCTTCCCCGACGTCGCGCCCAAGCACGTCGAAGCGTTCAAGAAGCTTGCCCGCAGCGAGTATTACGACGGAACACGGTTCCATCGCGTGATCCCTGGGTTCATGATCCAGGGCGGTGATCCGAACTCCAAGTCGGACGACCGAGGCATGCATGGCACCGGAGGCCCGGGCTATAAGCTTCCCGCCGAGTTTAACGATATTCTTCACACGCCTGGCATCGTGAGCGCCGCTCGCACCAGCGACCCCAACTCCGCCGGTTCGCAGTTCTTCCTGATGCACGGCCGCTCGCCGCACCTGGATAGGCAATATTCGGTGTATGGGCAGGTGATCGAGGGGATGGACGTCGTCGAGAAGATCGTCAACCTTCCCCGCGATCAGCGCGACAACCCGCTTGCCGGGAATGACGCGAAGATCGAGAAGGTCACGATCGAGACTTGGCCGCTGGCGTGATTTTCGAGACCGAGCGGCTCATCGTGCGGGAGTACGATCCGGCGCTTGATTCTGGGGCTGCCTTCGCCATTTACGGCGATCCCGAGGTGACGCGTTACCTCGGGGATGGTTCGCCCGTTCCTGATTTGGCGACGCAGTTGGTGCGCTTGACCGACCGGGTTGCCCACTACCGCGCTCTTGTCGACGGCTCGTTCTTCGGGGCGATCTGCCTGCGCTCGGGAGAGCTTTTGGGTTCGCTGATTTTGAAACGCTTGCCCGACGGGGAGGGTGAACCGACCGACGATTGGGAGATCGGCTGGCATCTCGGGCAGCACGCTTGGGGCAAGGGCTACGCGTCTGAGGCGGCCGGCACTGGATTGCGGCATGGGTTTGAGACGGTGGGTCTGGAGGAGATCTTCGCGGTTGTCCGCGAGGAGAACTTGCCGTCGGTTTGGGTTACCGAGCGCATCGGGATGCTTCCATTGGGAATGACGGACAGTTATTACGGGCGAGAGTTGCTACTGTTTAGAGCCGGTTAGCTTGGATGGTCATAGCAGAGAAAATCTAGCGGACGCGCAGGGATTCGAAATCGCCGTCCAGCTCTTGGACCGCCGTCTGGCGTGCGCGAAGTTCTTTTACTTCCGCGCGAAGCGAATCCATTTCCCCGCGTAGCTGCTCATCCGGGTGGTTTCGAATCAGAGCGGCCATCTTGCGCTGATGCTCGGTGAGGAGCGCGATCACCGGGACGATCACGAAGAGTCCAGTGAGGACGATTCCGATCACGAGCGGCTTGATGATGTCGATCATGGTTCTATCTTATCGCGCTTCTCGCGGATGGGTGGACTGATAGACCTACTGCTAAGTGGTAGGGATAGTGATGGTGGTAGTGCTGAAAGGTCATCCCGAAGGATGTTTGTGCCGAGGGATCTGACAGTAGTCGCCGAGTGTTGTTACGAGCAATCGGTGCTTCCGGTCAGATTCCTCGATGTCGCTAGGGCTCACTCGGAATGACAATTCCAATTCGCCTCACATCAAAGTCCGCCATTGCCTCCTGCCGGGTCGGCACGCGTTGGGCTAACCGCCGGTGCGGGCGGGTTCTTCACCCACTTGTCCAGCCAAGCGACCCAGCGTGCCCACTGATCCAGAACCGTCTCCTGGGCGATTTGGCCGTGGTCTTCGTAGGGGTACATCGTCAGGGCGGCGGGTTTGCCGAGGGCGGTGAGGGCGTCGTACATGCGCTCCGAGTTGATCGGATCGGTGCCGACGTTCTGGTCCTCCATCCCGTGGTACATCAGCAAGGCGCCGGTGATCTGCTCGACGTAGAGAATCGGGGACATCGCTAGGTATGTGTCCCGGCCCTCCCAGATTTGGCGTGCCTCGTTCTGGAATCCGAACGGCGTGAGCGAGCGATTGTAGTTGCCATCCCCCGCGATTCCCGCCTTGAAGAAAGGCGTCGCGATCATCGCGTTCGCGGTGGAGAACGCGCCGTAGGAGTGGCCACTGATCGCGAGCTTCTGGCGGTCAATCCAACCTCGGCGGTCGAGTTCGTCGATTACCGCGCTCAGGTTGTTTCGGAGTTGCGAGACGTAGGTGTCGTTCATCCGACCCGCAGGGCCGATGATGGGACAGTCGGGCTCGACCACCAAGTAGCCCGCGCGAGCGAAGATCTGGCGGTTCGAGGCCGTTACCGTCGGGAACAGGTTCTTATTGAACGTCCGTTTCGTGCGATCGTAGGCGTCTTGGCTCTCGAACTCCGCCGGATAGAACCAGAAGAGCGCGGGCAGCTTGCTCGAACCGTTGACCGGAAAAGTGACCGTCACCTGGAAGTGCGCGCCGTCGGCCCGAGTCACCGTCAACTTCTCGCGATGAGCTTGGGTCAAATCAGGGGAGAAGTCGCGATTGTGGGTCAGGACCTGCTCGCCCTTGGTGCTCAGATCGACCGCATAGGTGTCGGCAACCTGATGCGCCGACTGACGGCTGACGAGAATCCCTTTGGCTTCCGCGTCGAGTAGCGTCGGAACTTCGTAAACGTCGGACTTTCCTTCAAACAGTCGTTCGCGCTTGCCCGTGAGAAGGTCGACACGATCGAGCCACGGCTTGGGGCCTTCTTGCGCGGGATCGCGCGGAGCAGTCTCACCACTGAGGTAAGCGCCGTCGATCGACTTCGTCGTTACGACCACCGGCAAGCCGGTGGCTCCAACCCGGGTGATAAGTTGGCCCGTGTCCCCTCCACCGCCTCGCTGGCCGCCTCTTCCGCCGCCGCCTGCACCTCCGCCCTGGCCAGTCGCGGGACCGCGGCTCTCGGTCAAGGTGATCGGCTTGCCGTCAGGCAGGCGCAACGCGCTCAACCGCGCGCGACCGTCGACAGTCGTGTTGAGAAACAGTATCTTTGCGCCGTCAGAATAGCTCACGTTCGTGATGGGATCGTCCGACTCGAAAACCACCTTCTGGTCCTCAGTGCGGAACGGCGCGACCCACAGCATCACCCGGTCCTTCCGCTTCGCGGTGGGGTTGGCCGAATCGATGGGCGCGAGCTGCACGAAGCTGAGCCCAACGGCATCGGGACGCCACTCGATGTCTCGCTTCTGGTTATTCGGAGGCGTAGGAGCACCACCCACGGAACCCGCAGTGCCGCCGCCGAACCGGCCCCGACCAGCAGTCGGCGCAGTGGGCGTCGGATCGACGTGGCCGAGGTTCAATGCGGTCTTGTCGAGTTCGGCAAGCGCTTTCCCTTCCAGGTCCCAAATCGTCTCGCGGTGACCAAACATGCCGGTGGGGACGAAATAGGAGAACGGCTTCTCCATCGTCGTCACGCGGAACGAATCACCGCCTGCAGAAGGTCGCACCGCGCTGATCATCGTCGGCTTACCGATGTTGACCACCGATCCCTTTGCCGGATCGACGACCGCCAACTGGCCCGTGCCGTAATACTCCAGCAAAGCCTGATCCGACGGACTGGAAAGCAGGGAAGGGTAGGTGACGATTTTGTGGGTCTGTTGGTCCGAAACCTGCACCCTCGGGGTCGTTGCGACGAGCGGAGCGGGAGGCGCTTTGCTCTTGTCATCGGGGGAGAGCACCGCGACCAATTTGGAGCCAACCCAGTCGTAGCGGACGTCCAGCGTCGGTCGTGCCGCGCGCTTGGTGGCAAGTCGATACTTGCCGGTGGCGGGGTCCGCGACGCAAAGATGGGTCGCGTCGGGCGTGTGGAGGAAGAACGCGATCATCGAGCCGTCAGGAGACCAAGTCGGGTCGCTGACTTTCGCGCCATCGGGGATGACGACCCGCACTTCCTGTTGGGTCTTGATCGTGAAGATGCGCAGTCCTTTTGCACTTCGGGTCGTTAGCGCCCGTTCACGCTCGGCAGTGGTATCGATCTGCAGACCACCGAGGTTCACGTGCGGACGCGCCATATCGGCCAGCGACGGCATCGCAACGCGCTCGGTGATCAGGTACCGCGTGCCGTCCGGGCTGATCGCCCCCGGGCTGACGTTGCTGGTCCACGGCGCAAGCACCGCGTCCATAACCGGTTTGGGCGGCTGTAGGTAGGCCTCGGTCGACAGCGTGTCGCCAGGCGCAATTCCCGTGTACAGGAGACTGAAATGAGGGCGAGGGACATGCGCCTATCTTATCGCGCTCGACCGGCAAGTGTTAAGGATTCCCTACACTCCGGTCTCGAGCCAATCTCGCTCCGCGTCCGAGACCACCAAGTCAACCGCGCCGAGGTTGTCTTGGAGCTGCTCCAAGTTCGCCGGGCCGATAAGGGCGAAGATGTTGCCCGGCTGGTGGAGAGTCCAGGCGAGCGCCAGCTGCGTTGGCGTCACTCCCTTATCGCTGGCGAGCGAGCGAACCCGATCCCGTCGGGCGAAATTCACTGGGTTGTCGTAGACTCGATGGACGTCATCTGAGTCCACGTTCGCGAAGAACCCGCCGCCGCCAGATGACCACGACAAGACCCCCACCGGAGATGCCCCGTACCAGGCACGCGCCTCGGCGTTGTCGGAGATCGAAAGCGCTTCCCACCACATCGACTCATTGGCGGTGGCAAGCGACAGGTTCGGGCTACTCGCGCTCATTCCCTGCAAGCCGTGGGCTTCGGCGTAAGCGTTCGCCTCGGCGATGCGTGAGTGCTTCCAGTTCGACCCTCCGAAGACGCGAATCTTCCCCGCTTTCACGTACTCGTTCAGCCACTCGACGACTTCGCCCGCGGGCACCCGCTCGTCGTCGCGATGCAACAGGTACATGTCCGAATAGGTGATGGCCTGGCGCTCCAGGTTCCCATCCAGGTCATGCTGGATCGTCTCCTTGCTCACGCGTCTCCCGGCGTCGTCGTTGGAGTGGTGGTGGTTACCCTTGTCCAAACGAATCAGAGACTCTTCTCCACGGGCCGCGAAGTAGCTACGCATCAGCGACCCAGCTCGCTCGCCGTAGCTGTAGCTGTTGTCGATGCAGTTTCCGCCCGCCGCGCGATAGGCGTCCAGAAGCGCGAAGGCTTCCTCGTCGGACCTGCCCATGAGAGGGATAACTCCCATGATGAGGCGCGAGATCGGCTTGGCGAGGTGAGGGATCGTTCCGGTTTTCATGTTTAGGCAGTAGGTTCAGCGGAGAAGTGGAGGCCGGCGCTCTTGCGGAGAGCGTCGAGGGCGCGCATCTGGTTCAGCGTGTCGGTCGGGGTCATGTACGGGCACTCTTTGGCCTCGAAGAACGCGGCGACGGCGTCGGCTTCGATCGCATAGAGGTCGTCGTTTGAGCTGCCCATCTCGAACACTTGCTCGTCCTGGCCGTCGGCGTGAACGTGGATCGCGCCGCCACCGCATTTCCAGGGCTGGTCGACCTGGATCCAGCCCGTCGAGCCGTAAACCCTCACGTCGTTACGCAGGCCGGCGTGGATGGCGGTTCCGAAGTGGCTGGTGACCCCACTCGGGAATTTCATGCAGCCCGAGCCCTGGGCGTCATAACCTTTCGCCGTGATGTCGGCGCAGTAGTGGAGCGCGGTCGGCTCCTCGCCGACGAGGAGTCGGGTCATGCTCACGCAATAGGTGCCGACGTCCATGAGTCCGCCGCCGCCGACCGCGCCGTCGGCGCGGAAGTTGCCCCAGTCCTCTGACGCGTTGAATCCGAACTCCACGTTCAGGTTGCGCAGCTTGCCGATCACGCCGCTTTCGACAAGCTCCTTGAGCCGGTGGGTTTGCGGATGGCAGCGGTACATGAACGCTTCCATGAAGAACACCCCGTTCGCTTTTACTGCGGCGAGGGCGCGCTCGGCTTCGAGTGCGTTCAGCGTGAACGGCTTCTCGCACAGTATTCCCTTGCCCGCCTCGGCCGCCTTGATCGTCCACTCGGCGTGGAGGTGGTGGGGGGTCGCGATGTACACCGCCTGCACATCTGGCTGGGCAAGCACTTCGGCATAAGAACCGTAAGGTCGACCGCCGTGCTTGTCGGTGAACTTGCTCGCGGTGTCGAGCGCACGAGAGCCGACAGCGACGAGATTGCCGGTCTTCGAAGCGGAAAGCCCGCCCGCGAACTGATTCGCAATGCTGCCGGTGGCAAGGATGCCCCAATTGAGTGTGTCTGCCATGGAAGGGACGATGTTACATCGTAGGAGTCCATCCTGTGCCACCGGTGCGGAGGTTTATTAGTGCATTGAACTCCCGAATGAACCCATGCCTGCGGGCGGACGATTCGGGTGAAGGGGTGAGGCGGACACGGTCAGTTTGGGCTTACTCACCTGGTAACCCAGATCCAAACCAGAAAGCCCAAACTGAGCCATGCCATGCCACCCCACCTCACCCCTTCACCGACCGGGTCACCCGCCGAAATCAACCATGTCCCCGTCATGCCTCGGCACGCGCCATCTCGAGACTAAGACGGGTCGGTTCCATTTTCTTGAACCGTTAAGCCGGAGTCATGTTCTTGTTCGAAGACTACTGATGAACTTCCTCCGGCCCGACGACTCGCGGCGGAAACGCCTCTCGGGGGAACTGGAGCCAAGTAGGCCAAGTGTAGCCTCCCCCGATCCCCAACCAGTCCTCGTCGTGCTCCACCACGGCGGAGGCTTGGATTCTCTCAACGCTCCCCGAGTGACGCAGCGCAAGGTAAATGCCCTTCGGATGGCCGCCGTTATGTTCCATGTGGTTGGGATCGTACGCGATCACGGTCTCAGCGTCTGGAATCACCCGCCAACTTAAGATCTTCAAATGGTCCGGCGGCTGCGCTATCTGCGAAAACCTCAAGACGTAAGCAGCGCCCTTTGCACTAGAGAACATGTCTCGGGGTCGGTCCGCGCACGAGTAAAGGTCGTCTGTGGTGCCATACGATGCCAGCAGATCCTTTCCATGCGTCTTGCGATTTGGGTCCACGAACTCGTTGAACGCAAAGTACGGCATTTGGTCGTCGTAATCGTGCTCGTACAAGGTAACGGCCAGCCCGATCTGGCGCAGGTTGGAAGTGCAAGTTGCCTTATGCGCGGAGGCTTTCGCGGGGGAGAGCACCGAGAACAGCAAGCCAGACAGAATCGCGATGATCGCAACGCACACCAGCACCTCCATGAGTGTAAAGGCCTTGTCGGTCTTCCGTGGATAAGTCGTCCGCAGAGGATTGTTTGCTTTGTTCATGTCTTCTTCCTTCGAAGGTTGCGCGCCACCGCCACGATTCCTATTCCGCACCCTACGATGGAGGCCGCGATTGCTAGCCGTGCGGCGGTCGGGTCGCTTTGTTTTGCCGCCGGGGTGCCCGATCCGACCCATTGGCTCTCTAGGTCACCCTTAGCTGGATCGAACGTCACGGCGCGCCCGTATGTATCGCTCCGCAGGTCGGAAACTTGCGCTCCCTTGGCGAACACGTGCGCGTCATCGAGCGGATCGCCGGGAACCGTGGTAACACTCAGGAGCTTCCACCGGATGCGGTCGTCCTCAGGGATATTCAGCCCCGACGCCTTGAAGCGTGCCCGCTGGATCCTGCCAGGGATCTGCCAGTTCTCGACCTTCTTGTAGTCGTCGTAGCGCCATTCCGCCTCGGTGCGGCCCTTGTACTCCACGGCGATCCGCGCAACGTCGCCGTCCGCGTCGAACTCGACGGCAGCAGGTTCGAAATAGTTCGTTGGCGACTCGGAAGCACCGTCAAGATTAATGACTTCGCAGCGACCGTTTTTCAACGCGGTGACTACGGGGTTCCACGTGTACAGGTCGCCATTTATCAATGGCACGAATTGAACACGGCCCGTGGCCTTTTCACCCCGAACCTCCGCCGCCCCCAACGGCAAAAGAAAAGTCTGCCCAGTCACAGAAAATCGTGCGGTATACACGACGAGCCCGCGCATCTTGCCAGACTCACTGGAGATCATGCAGCGGGTCGCAGAACGAATAATCGTCACACGCCCAAGATCCGGCACGGCGATTGGTGAAAGCTCTTCCACCTGGTATTCCACCACGATAGCTGCAGGGGCGGAGCCCACGAGGCACGTCGCTACTACTAGAGCTTGAACGAACCTCGGCATGTGTTTCACGTGGGCTCCGCGTACCATGGCTAGCAGCTCCCCGGCTCGCCTACCGACCAGGTGTCATGATATTGTATCGTACCATTAATCTGACTAAAGACACAAACATTGTTCGGACCGCATTCCGCATCACCGTGTGTAGGCACCCAGATTTGCTTATCCTTGTTCGTGATTGACGAATTCAACATGGTTACCACAGTCGTGAGTATACGACTGTTAAGATTTTTTTCTATGCGCTTTTTTGCTAAAAGAAACGAATATCGGTTAACACCGGGGTTCCCGACATCTGCGCTAAGCTACTTTCCGGGCGCCCAGAGACCCTAGGCTCTCACCGGTTGTCACCAGGAAAGCCCGGAGTCCTGCTATAAACAGACTCGCATCTCGGCACATCGTCGCCGCGATGGGCCGATAGCAGGGATATCAAGCCGTTCGTCGGGCACTCGGTTGACAAATCGTCTCTGCAAGGCTCACTTAGTGCGAAGGCCAAAAGAAGCGCAGATGAAAAGCGCCAATGCAATGCTCCGAACACACGGGATTCCCAGGAAGAACCATCCCTGTACTCTTCGAGTCAGGTTCAAACCGTCTCCCAGATTGCCAATCTGGGAGACAGGTGGCGAGTGCGTGCCGTCCGCCTAACGCCCCCGAAGGGTAAACTCTATCGCCCCTTCGGCCCCTATGGACCAGTCTCACATCCGCAACTTTTGCATCATTGCCCATATCGATCACGGCAAGAGCACGCTCGCGGATCGGTTGATCGAGCGCTGCGGCGCGATTCGCGGCATCGCCCAAGAGCAAATGCTCGACTCGATGGATATCGAGCGCGAACGCGGCATCACGATCAAGATGGCCGCCGTGCGGTTGATCTACACCGCGAAGAACGGCGAGACGTACCAACTCAACCTGATCGACACCCCCGGTCACGTCGACTTCACCTACGAAGTGTCCCGGGCCCTTGCCGCTTGCGAAGGGGCGCTCCTCGTCGTGGATGCGAGTCAGGGCGTCGAGGCCCAGACCATCGCCAATGCGAACATGGCGATGAACCAGAACCTGGAGATCGTGCCGGTGATCAACAAGATCGACCTGCCCCATGCCGACGTCGAGCGGGCACGCGAAGAGATCGAGAGCGCAGTTGCGATCGACGCCAGCGACGCGATCCCCTGCTCGGCCAAGGCTGGGATCGGGATCGACGAGATCCTCGAAGCGATCGTTAAGCTCATCCCCGCTCCCCAGGGCCACAAGAACGCGCCCCTCCGCGCGCTGATTTACGACTCTCACTTCGACGCCTACCAAGGCGCCGTCGCCTATATCCGAGTCATCGATGGCGAGGTCAAGAAGGGCGATCGTATCCAGATGATGTCGACGGACTCGACATTCGACATCGACTCGACCGGCACTTTCGCGCCGGGATTGGTGACGAATCTCGGTCTGAAGACCGGCGAAGTAGGGTTCATCACCGCCGCCATGAAGTCGATCGGCGACGCTCAGGTCGGCGACACCGTCACCCAGGCCAACAACCGGGCCGAGCACGCGCTGCCCGGCTACCGCAAGGCCCTGAGCATGGTCTTCTGCGGCCTCTATCCGAGCGACGGCGAGCAGTACGAAGACCTGCGCGATGCGATTGACAAGCTCAAGCTGAACGACGCCTCGCTCGACTTCGAGCCCGACACCTCGGCGGCCCTCGGGTTCGGCTTCCGCTGCGGCTTCCTCGGCTTGCTCCACATGGAGATCGCCCGCGAGCGACTGGAGCGCGAGTTCGGACTGGATTTGATCTTGACGGCGCCGTCGGTCGACTACATCATCACCCGCAAGAACGGCGCGAAGGCCCACATCTCCAACCCCGCCGACTTCCCGGACGCCAACGAGATCGCGGTGATCGAAGAGCCGATGGTGAGCGCGACGATCATGGTCCCGAACGAATACGTCGGCGCGGTGATGACGCTCTGCCAGGAGCGACGCGGCACCTACAAGCGCACCGAGTACCCGACTCCCAAGCGGGTGATCCTCTACTACACGTTGCCTTTGGGTGAGATATTGCTCGACTTCTTCGACAAGCTCAAGTCGTCCACCCGAGGCTACGCGAGCTTTGATTACGACGTGGCCGACTACCAACCGGGAGAGTTGGTCAAGTTGGATATTCTCTTGAACGGGGACCCCGTCGACGCGCTCAGCTTCATCGTCCACAAGACCTTTTCTTACAACCGTGGCAAAGCTATGGTGGAGCAGCTACGCAAAGTCGTGCCGCGACAGCAGTTCGAGGTGCGAGTCCAAGCCGCGATCGGTGCCAAGGTCATCGCCGCCGATTCGATCAAGCCGTTCCGCAAGAACGTCATCGCCAAGTGCTACGGCGGTGACATCACGCGAAAGCGAAAGCTCCTCGAGAAGCAGAAGGAAGGCAAGAAGCGGATGAAGCAGATCGGCTCGATCGAGCTTCCGCAGGAAGCATTCCTGAGTGTGCTCAAGGTCGCCGAATAGGGCTCGGACCCGCTTTCCCAGTACAAATAATAGTCACAAAGGATCGCTGGATTTCAGATACCTATTGGCGGCGCTACATGCCGCGTTAGGTGAAATCTATGAAGCGGTCAATACTTATTTCGGGCCTCGCCGCGCTGCCTTTAGGCGCGCTCGCCTCGGGCAATCTTATTGTTAACGGCAATTTTCAGTCGGGCGACACTGGGTTCGCGTCCGACTATGTTTCGGTGGCTCCGGGGCCTAACGTCCTCTTCCCCGAGGATCGGTACACGGTTGATTCCAACCCGAACAACGACCACTCGTCGTTCGCGAGCTTCTACGATCACACGTTCGGCAACGCCGACGGAAAGATGATGATCGTAAACGGCGCGGCCGACAACGGCATGCGCGTTTGGGAAGAGACGATTGCCGTGGATGCGGGTACCAGCTACGACCTGTCGTTCTGGCTCCGCAGCTGCTATCCGACCGCGCCCGCGAACCTGTCGTTTCAGGTGAACGGAGTCGATATTCTCGGCTCGCCGGTTCAGTTGGACGATGGCACTCTGGGCTGGACGAACTTCGCTTCGAGCTGGAATTCGGGTGCGTCGACCTCGGCGGTCGTTCGAATCATCGACCTCAATCTCGAGCCGAGCGGCAACGACTTCGTGCTCGACGACATCTCAATGGCGCAGGCCGTTCCTGAGCCCGCGACGATGACCGCGATGGGTCTGGGCGTTCTCGCCTTGGTCCGCCGACGCCGCGCCACGCGCTAAACCGCTTCGCGCCGCGCGGAGAATCGGGTGAATATCGCCAAACCACTTGGCGAATCACCCGATTCTGTGCTTCATTAGATGTGCATTCGAGCAAAGTGGCTCGGCTGCGACATTCATGGTGAAGTTGCGCGCACTTTGCTCGGCTCTCTTGATTGCCCTTGCGGCGCTCGGGATTGCCTCTCCCGTTATCATCGACGGGAAGCGTCAGTTGATCGTTTGGGGTCTGTCCCTCGGACCCGACACCAAGGGCTTTGAGGCCGTCGTCCATGCCTTTGAACAGGCTCACCCGGACGTCAAGGTCCGAATTCTGAGCATGGGGGCGGGCGGGATGAACCCGCAGAAGCAGATGACCGCCATTGTCGGCGGCACCCCTCCCGACGTGATCCAACAGGATCGCTTCAGCATGTCCGACTGGGCGAGCCGGGGTGCCTTCATGCCGTTAGACGACTTGATCGCGCGCGATCGCGGCAAAGACCCCGATTGCCCGGTCCGTGAGCAGTACTATCCCGCAGCCTGGTCGGAGACCATGTACGACGGGAAGGTGTACGGCATCCCGCTCGGAGCGGATGACCGGGTCTTGTATTGGAACAAGGCGATGTTCCGCGCCAAAGCGGCGCAGTTGAGAGCCGCCGGGCTGGACCCCGACCGCCCGCCTCGAACGTGGAGCGAGGTCACGGCCTACAACAAGGTCCTCGTCGAGTTCAAGCCGGACGGCACGCTCAAGCAGGCTGGGTTCATGCCGAACTTCGGCAATTCGTGGTTCTATCTGTTCGCCTTCGAGAACGACGCGAAGTTCATGTCCGACGACGGACGGCGATGCACCCTCGATACGCCCGAAGCCGAGGAAGCTCTGCAGTTCATGACGGACTGTTACGGACAGGTGGGAGGTTACGAGCAGGCTAGGGCGTTCGAGGCGGGGTTCGGGGTCCGACAACTCGGCGGCTTTTATAGCGGTCGCGTCGCGATGAAGATCGATGGGGACTGGTCGCTCGGCGACATGTCCCGCTACGCCCCGTCGCTCGATATCGGGACCGCGCCTCCGCCCGTTCCCGACGATCGCTACAACCATAAGGGTCGATTCGCGAACACCACCGACACCTTCGTGACGTGGATGGGCGGTTTCTCGCAGGTCATCCCGCGTGGCGCGCGGAACGTTGAAGATGCCTGGGCGTTCATCAAGTTCGTCTGCAGCACGCGTGGGCGGCTGATCGAATGCGAGGCTCAGCGTAGCTGGGATCAGAGCCTTGGGCGGACGTTCATCTCGCGCGAGTGGGGCAATCGCGAGGCCAACGAGGAAGTCTTCCGCCGCTACGCGCCGGCGGATAAGAAGTTTCGCGACGCCGTCGCGAGCCACATCGCGCTGATGCCCGCCGCGCGGATCCGGTCGCCGACCTTCGTCGGACAGTTGCTTTGGGACCAGCACGTCCTCGCGATGGACAAAGCGTTGCGCAAGGAGCTGACGCCCAAGGAGGCGCTCCAGGCGGGGCAGGCGACGGTCCAGCGCGAACTCGACGCGTTCTACTCGCAGAACAACTATCCGATCGTCGACCTTCGCATCCCGGCCTTGGGATTTGCAGTTCTCTGCCTCGCAGGGGCCGGTTTCCTCGTCGTCTGGTATGCGCGCAAACGCCTCGGCAGTCTTGCTCGATACGAAGCCCGCTGGGGCTTCTTTCTTGTTTCCCCGTGGGTGTTCGGGTTCCTCGTTCTGACCCTGGGGCCGATGCTGGCGTCGCTGTTCTTCAGTTTCACCCGCTACAACGTCCTGAGCCCGCCGCGCTGGGTGGGGGGGGCGAATTATGCGGAGATGGTCACGAGCGACCGCGCGACGTTCCTCAAGGCCTTCTCGAATGCGCTTTACTTCGCCGGGCTGGGGGTACCGCTCTCGCTCGTCACCGGCCTCGGGATCGCGCTCTTGCTCAACAGCGCGGTGCGCGGGATGCGCTTCTATCGCACCTTTTTCTACATGCCCTCGATCGTCCCGACCACCGCCAGCGCGGTGCTGTGGGCGTGGCTTCTTGCTCCAGATGCCGCGAAGGGTCTTCTGAATGCCGCTTGGATGCACACGATCAAGCCATGGCTCGGGGCGGCACCTCCTGGCTGGGTCACTTCGGAGGCTTGGGCGAAGGACTCGTTGATCCTGATGGGGATGTGGGGGGCGGGCAGCGGCATGATCCTTTGGCTCGCCGGGCTCAAGGGCGTGCCGACCCAGCTCTACGAAGCCAGCGCCCTTGATGGCGCGACGCCCAAGCAGCAGTTCTGGCGAATCACGATGCCTCAGTTGAGCCCGATCGTGTTTTTCAACTTGATCGTGGGTGTGATCGGTGCGATGCAGGAGTTTGACCGGGTGTACGTGATGAAGCCGGATGAGGGCACCGTGGGTCCGGCGGACTCACTGCTGATGCCGGTTTATCACCTGTTTACAAACGGCTTTAGCTTCTTCAAGATGGGGTACGCGAGTGCGCTTGCCTGGGTGATCTTCCTCGTCATCCTGACTCTGACCTTCATCCAGTTCAAACTTGCGCCGCGCTGGGTGCATTACGAGGCGGAACGATGACCGACGCGGCCCTCTACGCGATCGGGACCCTGCTTTCCTGGGCAGGGTTGGTGCTGGTCATTCGCGGCGTGTTTGGGTTGGTGAGTCGAGGGGTGGGGTCGCTGCAGGCCGGTGCGCTGCTCTCGCTTGGAGGTCTCGGGCTTGTCGTCGGTTCGATGCTTTTGCCTCATGACGGTCTGCGGGTTCCTCTCGTCTGGCCGGTAATGCCGTTTGTCGCTTGGGGTGTGGTGGTCTCGTTCCTCTTTGCCGCATCGCGCGGGCTTAAGGCGTTGCTGGAGATCGAGCCGGAGGCTCGAAGAGGGTTTCTGCTATCCGGTGCCATCGCGTTGGCCTTGGCCGTGGTCTTTTTCGTGCTGTTTCGGATGACTCCGGATACCGAGGTCAAGCTCTTGAAGGGCGGGATTCCTCTTTCCATAGGTTCGGCCGTAGGTCTGATTGCCCTCGCGGTCGCCGCGGCAGTTGGGATGGCTTTCACCTCGCGATCCCTGAAGGCGCGCGATCGAGTCCGGGCGTTCGCGACCCACGCGGCGCTTATCGTCGGCTCGATCATCTTCGGCTTCCCCTTCTTTTGGCTTGTGCTCACTTCGTTCAAGGAGGAGCGCGACATGGCTTCACCCGAGGGCCTGGTGTGGATACCCAAGGTTCAGGTCAAGGTCCCGTACCACGACCCCAAGAAGCCGCTTTACGAGACCCGATTCCAAGGGGATCGCGTCGAGGGCTACGTTATCGAGCGTAAGGGTGATGCGGTCAAGATCGACGTGCAGAAGCCGATGGGGATGCGCGGACTGACCTTCGACACGGTCGCCGCGAATTTGAAGGAGATTCCGACTCAAATCGATGTGGTGCAGGGAGATCTGAAGGGCCAGCACTTCCAGGGTCAGGTCATCGAGCAGATGGAGGACGGCCGCGAGCGCGTGGAGATCACTTCCCCGGACAGTCTCAAGGGGCGCGTCGAGGTCTTTACGCCGACGCAGGTTGAGCCCGTTCGCAAAGTCGGGCTGCGCTACGAAAACTACTCCGACGCGCTCGACTTCCTGCCTCCGGAGGCGCAGCGCGGACTGGTGTATCTCAAGAACACCCTGATTCTCGTGATCATGAACGTGATCGGGACGATCCTGGCCTCGTCGCTGGTCGCCTACGCGTTCTCGCGCTTGCGCTTTCCCGGTCGCGGTGCGCTGTTCTCCGTGCTCCTCAGCACGATGATGTTGCCGAGCGCGATTACGTTGCTGCCGCAGTTCCTGATCTTCCGCTCGTTGGGGTGGGTGGATACGCTGCTCCCGCTCTGGGTTCCCGCGTTCTTCGGGTCGGCGTTCAACATCTTTTTGCTTCGGCAGTTCTTCCTGAGCATCCCGATGGAGCTGGAAGACGCGGCGAAGATTGATGGTTGCGGATACCTGAAGAGCTTCTGGTCGGTGATGCTCCCGCAGATCAAGCCAGCTCTTGCGGTCATCGCGATCTGGACCTTCCTCGGGGCTTGGAACAACTTTATGGGGCCGTTGATTTACGTCAACTCGCCCGAGCACATGCCGATCTCCTACGCGGTGCAGATGTACAACAGCGACCGCTCGGGCGAGCCCGGGCTTCTCATGGCCTTCGCCACGATGGCGATCGTCCCGGTCCTCGCGGTTTTCTTCTTTGCCCAGCGCTACTTCATCGAGGGCGTGACGCTGAGCGGGTTGGGCGGGCGGTGAGTGGTTCGAGTGGCAGTGGCAGTGCGGAAGTGGCAGTGGGATGTGGTAGATCAGGCTGGGCTAATCATTGGCTCTCGTAGGCGGAGCAATGGATCGGGGCCGCCCGTCTCAACACTACCACTACCACTACCACTACCACTACCACTACCGCCTAAAGCTTCAGCCACTGCCGCATCGCCTTTAGCTTTTTGGGTCCGATTCCCTTTACCGCCATTAGTTCGTCGATTGAACTGAAACCGCCGTGTGCTTGGCGATACTCGAGGATCTTCTTGGCGGTGCTCGGTCCCACGCCGGGGAGGGATTCTAGTTGGCTTTCCGACCCGGTATTCAAAGAGACCGAACCTGATGGGTGCTTCTTTCCGCCGCTGTGGCCGCCGCTTGAAGGCGTAGAAGGATGGGAATCGTAGGGGGTGGCGGTTCCCGGACCGCCGCGGTAGGCTTCCATCACCTTGTCGGCCTCAGGTTTAGCCCGATGCGGAACGTACACTTGCGAGCCGTCCACCAACTTTGCCGCGAGGTTTAGCGGCTCGGTGTCCGCGTCCTCCCCCTTTCCACCCGCGGCGGTTATCGCGTCGGAGACACGAGCATCCGAGGGCAGGTTCTGGAGTCCTGGGTGCAAAACGCTTCCTTCCACGTCGACCTTGAGGGCAGCGGGTCCGGAGGGCAAAGAGGATGGAGAAGCCGAAGGTTGCGCGGTGAGGGCTTTCACATCCAGCGCGGGTTTGGGGCGCTGGTAGCGGGCACCCACGAAAAACAGCACCCCAAGGATCGCCATCGCGACCAGCAGGATCAACCAACGATCGCGTGAAGTACCCAACAGCATAGGACGGAAGGCTCTTGGATCAGGCCCGTCGTTAGTATCATATATAGAGCCCGATAGCGTCAAGGTAGGGTAAAGAAAAAGGTCGCACCTTCATCCTCAGCGGCACCGGCCCAGACTTTGCCGCCATGCCGCTCGACAATGCGCTGGACGTTCGCGAGCCCGATGCCGGTGCCTGGATACTCCGTGTCCCGGTGCAACCGCTCGAAAGGCAGGAATATCTTGTGCAGATACTTCTGATCGAAACCGATCCCGTTGTCTCGCACGAAGAACGCCGTTCCGTGCTCAGTCTTTGCCGTCCCCAAGGTGATCAGCGGCACCCGCGTCTTGCTGCGGTACTTCACCGAGTTCTCAAGCAGATTCTGGAGGACGATTCGGAGCATCGTGGGGTCGCCCTTGGCGAGCAATTGGTTCGGCATCTCCATCTTCACGTCGCGGTGCTCGGCCATGATCTCGCGGGTGATCTGGCTCAGGTCGACGGTTTCCGATTCGATCGGCTGTCGGGCCAGGCGCGCGTAGTGCAGGAGATCGTCGATCAGGCTCGACATCTTGATCCCCGCGGCGATCTGACGTCGCAGCAAACTCTCCGCCTCTCCCGTGAATTGATCGCCGTAGTCATCGATCAGGATCTGGCTTGAGGAGACGATCCAGCGCAGTGGGGTGCGCATATCGTGGGAGACCGAGTAGGTGAACCCTTCGAGCTCGCGAATCGCCTGCATTAGGTCGGTGGTTCGCTCTTGGACCGCACGCTCCAGTTCCTCCGCGCGTTGTTCGCGAGCCATGCGGATCGAGCGACCAGCTTCGAGGGACCGGATGACAAGCAAGTAGACGCCGATGAGGAAGATTGCGGCAGTTGCCGTCATCACCGTCAAATTGAGGCGCGACTGTTCGACCAGGTCATCCCGGGCCGCCCTCGTGGCTTCCCGATCGAATGCCGCGCTGTCGTGCAGTTTGCCGACCAGTCGGCGGATTTCATCCATCGCTGCCTTACCCCGGCCACTGGCAACCCGCTGAACCGCCAAGTCAAGGCTGCCGTTCTGGGCGAGTTGGATCGTTTGCTGCATCTCCTGCATCTTGATCGCGATCTGATCCTTCAGCTCCTGCAGCGTGCCCTGCACAGCTTTCGAACTTGCCATCGCTTTGCCAAGTTCTTCCGTGATTGTCGGGATCTCGACGACCGCCTCACTATAGGGTACCAGGAAGGCCATGTCATGAGTAAGAAGGTAACCACGCTGTCCCGTCTCCGCATCGGTGAGTTCGCGAAGGAGTCGGTCTACGACCTCAACTTGCGCACTCGAGGCAACGAACCTCTCCTGAGTGGATTGGAGGTTGGTGGTCGACCGGGAAATGAGCACCGCGCTCACCGTCAGGAGAATCAGGAGTCCCAAGAATGCCAGAGTCGTCGCGATCTGCCAGCCGAGCAGCCCATCGCCGGTGGGTTTGGATCCGAGCCGCAGGGGTTTCATTGCCGCCCCAGCAAGCTGACGTAGTGTGGGTCCTGCTCCATCAAGGCATGTCGCCAACCCCGAACGCTGACCTGACAGGCGGGGGCCCGAAGCGCAAACATGAACCTCTCCAGAATGATCGCACCGAGGTGGATCGTCCTCTCTCGGCCAGGTTCCATGCCTGGTACCGCCGCTCGCTCGGCATCGGTAAGCCCGGACAGCCACCCCACCGCGCGGCTCACTTCCTCATAATCCAGCGTCGCGCCGTGCACCCGATCCGGCTGCCAGGTCAACATCCGCTCGCGAATGCTGATCAGGTTCGTTCCGGTTGCGCCAAGCACGACGACCCTGCCGCACTGACTTGGACGATAGCAAAGGCCGATTTCATCGTCCAATTCCGCGCACGCCCGCAGGAGTTCGAGGGACCCGGGCGATTCGCTCGCCAATGACGTGCCCCGCAGAGCCAATGTGCCGATGGGATAGCTGCGGCGAAACCGGATGCTCCAGCCGTTGCCGACGCGGTCCGCGGTCACGAGTTCGGTGCTTTGCCCGCCTGGGTCGACAATGCTCAGTCGATCCGCATCACGGAAACGCGGATCGCTCGCGACCGATTGGAACCCCAATTCCGCCTCACTCTCACCCGAAAGCACGAAGACGGGCGTTTTCTGCGCCTGGGCCCGATTCAACAACTCGTGGGTGTTCCTGGCGATGCGGCCGGCCATGGTCACGCCCGCCCAGATTTCTTTGGCGTCAAGTTCGCGCGCCCGTGTGAACATGCCTTGGAGAGCGTCAAGCGTTCGCGCCATCGCGACCTCGGAAAGGAGCCCCGTTTCTTTTGTCCCTTCGCCCAGCGCGGTAACCGCGGTGTCCTCGAAAACGGGAAGCCAGCCCGCACCCGTGCGCTCGCCAACCGCCAATAGGACGGAGTTTGAACCCACATCAATGACCGCCCGCCGCATCGGATGAGTCTACTAGGAACGGCTCGTGCGCATCACGAACGGGATTCCAGCGTTATGGAACTGAAATCCCCTGATGGAACGGATGGAAATGATCGTGACTCGAAAAAACATGCATGTATGTCTACCGTTTCCGGTAAAATGCATGGAATGCCGCAGGATAAGATCGTCGTGGTTGGCGCCCGCGAGAACAATCTAAAGAACGTGACGGTGGAGATCCCGCGCGACCGGCTCGTCGTGATCACCGGCCTCTCGGGATCGGGCAAGTCCTCGCTCGCGTTCGACACGATTTACGCCGAGGGCCAGCGACGGTACGTCGAGAGCCTGAGTGCCTACGCCCGCCAATTCCTCGGGCAGATGGACAAGCCGGATGTCGACCACATCGACGGCCTCTCCCCCGCCGTGTCGATTGACCAGAAGAGCGCGAGCAAGAACCCCCGCTCGACGGTTGGTACGGTCACCGAGATTTACGACTACCTCCGCATCCTCTTTGCCCGAACGGGCGTGCCGTACTGCATCAACGGGCACGGCCCAATCGAGCGGCAGTCCACCGACCAAGTTGTCGACATCGCCAAATCGTTACCCGAGGGCACCAAGATGCAGATCCTCGCGCCGGTAGTTCGAGGGCGCAAGGGCGAGTACAAGAAGGAGCTCGTCGACATCAACAAGGCGGGTTACGTCCGAGTGCGTGTCGACGGGGTGATGTACGAGGTCACCGACGACATTCCGATGGATCGCTATAAGCAGCACACCATCGAGGTGGTCGTCGACCGCATTGTGGTGAAGGAAGGTCTGGAGCGACGGCTTTCAGACTCCATCGAAGCGGCTTTGAAGATGGGCGGTGGGCTGGTCACCCTCTCGATCGACCCACCCGCCGACGTTGAACTTCCGCCTCTTGTTCGTTCCCTGATGGCGCAGCAGGCCGCCACGGACGAGTCGACGGGGACCAAGAGCGAGACTGGATCGATCGACCTACTCTTTTCCGAGGCTTACTCCTGCCCGGTGTGCGGTTACTCGCTCCCCGAGCTTGAGCCCCGACTGTTCTCGTTCAACTCGCCGTACGGTGCCTGTCCCGAGTGCACCGGTCTGGGTACCAAGACCGAGTTCGATCCCGAGCTCGTGTGCCCTGACTCGAGCAAGCCCCTCCGCTCTGGCGCGATCCTTCCGTTCGTCTACAAGTCCGGCGAAGTCAAAGATTGGTGGCCGGAGATGCTCGACGCGGTTGGCAAGAAGCTCGGGTTTGACGCTAGCCTCCCGGTGAGCCAGATTCCCGCCGAGGGGATGAAGGCGGTGTGGTTCGGGTTGGACGAGCCGATCACCGTTCGCATGCGCTACAGCCGCACGGAACGTACGTTTAAGACGGACTGGAAGGGGGTTCTCGCGTCGCTCCGCAAGCGCTACGAGGAGACGGAGAGCGAGTGGGTCAAGAACGATCTCGCCCAGTACATGTCGACCAAGCCGTGTCCGATTTGCCACGGCAAGCGCCTTAAGCCTGAAGCCCTCAACGTTAGGGTCGGTGATCGCGACATGTCCGATCTCACGACGATGTCGATCGAGGACGGAATGACGTTTTTTACCGGCCTGCCCAAAAAGATGACGAAGCGTCAGCTTGCGATCGGCGAGCGAGCGATCAAGGAAGTCCTCGAGCGGCTCCGCTTTCTTCAGGACGTCGGGCTCGGCTATCTCACTCTCGACCGCAGTGCCCGCACTCTGGCGGGCGGCGAGGCTCAACGCATTCGCCTCGCGACGCAAATCGGGTCGGGTTTGATGGGCTGTCTTTACATTCTCGACGAACCTTCAATCGGTCTTCACCAACGCGACAACC
The DNA here is from genome assembly GCA_038216655.1 of Fimbriimonadales bacterium. Classification (GTDB taxonomy): domain Bacteria; phylum Armatimonadota; class Fimbriimonadia; order Fimbriimonadales; family Fimbriimonadaceae; genus JAFDWR01. The sequence goes on along the minus strand of JBBQPZ010000007.1, from coordinate 156,682 downwards.
GCCGCCTGATCGAGACCCTCCTTCGACTCCGCGACCTTGGCAACACCGTGCTCGTCGTCGAGCATGACGAGGAGACCATGCTCGCCGCCGACTGGCTCATGGAACTCGGTCCCGGCGCGGGCGAGCACGGGGGTCGAGTCGTGGCGCAAGGCACGGTGGATGACTTCCTCAAGAGCGAGGCGGTGACCGCGAAGTACCTGAACGGGACGATGGAGATCGAGACGCCCGCAGAAAGGCGCGTCCCCAAATCTCCAGACCCTCTCACCCTGGTTCCACGGGCAGCTTTGGCCGCCCCGAAAGCCTCTCGACGCGCAATAAAGAGCGTAGCCTCAAAGGCACGTTCACCCAAGAGGCCGTAAAGTTGCTTAAACAATAGATTCCTGATACATTGGAGATCGGAGGGCCAATGGCCGATCTCCCAGAAGACCGAAAACAGAAAATCCGAGAGGAAGAAGCCGCAAAGATGAAGGCGGAAGCTGAGTTCCGCGCTCAGGTTCGGCGTGAGTTCGATGAGAAGAACGACGCCCCCCCAGTCGTCGAATCGCCGCCCCTTCCCGCTCCTCCACCCGTCCAAGGGCCGCCTCCGGTTGCAGGACCGCCCGTCGTCCAGCCGTCCAAACCGCTGATCGTTACGGAGAGCCCCCCGCCAGACGGGCCGCCCCCTCAAGTCCTGGTGCCCTCTTCGGTTCAACGCCCATCTTCACCACCCGTCACCGCAACCCTGCCTCCACCTGAACCACGTCCGGCTCGAGTTCGTAAGCCGATGTCCGGGAATAGTCTTCTCGTCGCGGCATGTCTGCTTCTTGCCACCGGAATTGCCGCCGCCGGTTACGGCCTCTGGATGTTTAGGTCGACGGCATCGACGGAGATCGTCCACACGGCCAAATCGATCGGTGACACTACGCTGGCAGACTACAAATTCACGGCTCCGGTGCCAGCGGAACCCACCGCGCCGCCGCTTATCGCCAGCTCCGATCCAACCCTGGATCAGCCACCCCTTCCAACAGACGCCGATCCCGCTGCGTTGCCGACAACGACGCCGGTTCCCCCTGATAAGCCCGTCATCACCGAAGTTCCGAATCACGACATGGAACCCGTGTTCCGGTCAGTTCCCCCTGCAGGTGGCAAGTAGTGCGGTTGCGTCCTCGGCTCTTGATCGTCGCCGCGGTCTCCCTGATCCCGTGTCTATGCGGCTCGTGGGGAACCTTGATCGCCCCGAAGATGCTCTCGGATTCGGACATCTCCAAGTTGGAGACTTTGTGCGAAGACTTTGGATCGAGCGCGCTAAAGGCTGAGGTCCGACCGCGTTTGGGACCGCACGCGATGCACCAGTTCATCGTCCAGCAAGCCTATAAGCTCCTCGAAAAGGACCCGGCCTTTGCCGACGGAGTCAGTGGTCTGCCGACGGTCCCCCAGATCAACGCCTGGGACGGCATCTTTCATGGGCCCCAGGGACCCGTCCAGCGTCAAAGCGGCCAGCAGTCGGGAGTACCCGAGATCCTCTGTCCCGCTCCAGGCGGTGAGGTGGGTGGCCCAAGCCCGGATGCCGAGCTCCTCACGGACCTCTCCTCCGTCAATCCCGACTACAGCGGCGCCGCCCACTACTGGAATCCGTGGCTCCAATGCGGCGAGGCGCCCAAAGTGGCTAGCGACTATTATCTCGCGCTAACCCATCGCATCCTCGAGGGGGGCTCGGACAACGATAAGGCGCACTTCGCCGCTTACCTCGCCCATTACATGGGAGATGTGTCGAGTGCGAAACACGCAGACGTGGTCGTATTTACCGAGGATGACGTCTTGAAGCTCGAAGTGATCGCGAAGCAGTGGTCAGACGAAATAGGACGGGACTGGGAAACTTGGATCAAGAGCCCGCGGATCAAAGAAGCGTTTGCCATCATGGAAGCTCGCACCAAGGCCATGAACGCGGCGCAGTCCGACTACTTCTGGATTCGGGTCAAAGAGCATATGCGGGACTGCCCGCTCAAGCAGAAGCACACCTTCAAAGTAGACGTTTTTGAGCCTACGCTTGAGAGCGCCATTGGCGCCTATCTCTGGGAGATGAACCATCGTCCCTCGGTGAAAGGGAGAATGGCCTTCTTCGGCTATTTCGATCCCCTGTACTACAACGGCCCCATTTTCAAGGCGATAAACGCCTGGTATCCGAGTTTTCAGCTAGCGGTGGCGTTGAGTACGCATCTCGTTTGGGAGACTAATCCCGCTCAGTTCCGCGATACGGCACTCGCGGCGATCCAACAAGATAAGTCTCTGATGGAGCGACCCTACGATCAGTATTGGTCCGACGTCCAACCGACGGATGACTTCTACGCCACGGACGACGCCACTGCCGACAAGGCGCGGGCTGCCTACATGCAGTCGTTGGTGAAGTCATGTTCTTCCCTCGTTCATGGAAAGGATTTCGACGACAACAAGGACTTCGACCAAGCCGCGTTCATGCCCTATCTGCAGAACTCGATCCGCCACGTCTATCTGGCCCTGCGATCGAGCATCTCGGCGATTCGCGTCAAGGCAAAATATCTTGCCGTGCAGCCTGAGGGCCATTGGCAGGTGAAGATCGAGCTGACCAATCTCGCCGATGAGCCCGTTAATCTTGGGGCTTTTCGAATCCTCACGGAAAAGGGTGGCGCCCTTGTCTCTCCCACGGGCTGGAGATTCGATCCTTTGAACGAGACGCTCGCCAAAGGAGCATCCAAGAAGTTCCGAGTCGAGTTGTTCGACGTTCCAAAGCCGGACTCTGGAGACCCCGTGTTCTACGTCGAGGCCCACGGCAAGTACGCGAAGACCGCCGACGCCGGCGCTCGACGCACGAAAGCCGTGCCCGACGACAATCTTCAGGTGATTCGGAATCCGGACTCCACCGACGATATGAAGGGAACGACCGGTCCCCTCGACCTCGCAATCGTCTTCGACGTAACCGGCTCGATGGGTTCGTCGATCGAATCGATGCGGACGAAGGCGATCGAGATCGTCAACGCCCTGAACAAACAGTCCTCTGACATGCGGCTTGCACTCTGCGCATTTCGCGATGCGGCCGTCGACGGTGGCGACAAGGCCTTCGAACTTCACCCCTTCAGCAAAGACATCGCAGGCTACATTCCGATCATGGGCACGTGGAAGGCAGAAGGCGGTGGCGACACGCCCGAAGACCAGCTCGAAGGAATCCGCCAGGTTCTGGACCTTTGGGTAAAGGAACCTTCAGGAAACCGAAAGCCCACGAAGATCCTCGTGGTCATCACGGATGCCCCGGCTCACGAGCCCGACAAATTTGGCAATACGTTCAAGTCGATTGCCAAGCTCTGCCAAGACGTCGATCCGGCTCACATCTACCCGGTGATCGTTGGTACGGACGCGGACGCTCTTCGCGACGCCACGACCCTCGCCTCGACCACCGAAGGGAAAGTCACGACTTCCGCCGACTATGGCTCCGCCGCGGATAAGCTCCTCGAAGTCGTCCATCAGGCGGTGGCCGAGCATCCCGCGCCGTCGCAGGGCCTCTCGCCGGAAGATCTGCGGCGGTGGCTCCTTTGGGGTGGCAGCGGCGCCTTCGGGCTCGGGTTCTTCGTGCTGTTGACGGCGGTCGGCGTCCGCCGGAGGAACGCCAGGGCCGCGCCTTCCGCCTGACATTGTTGAGTTCCTTGCCATCGTTCCTGCCTCAATCACGTAGACTAGAGTGCGGTATGAGTGACGGTTGGATCGTTGTCCGAAACGCGCGAAGGAGGTCGCGCCGCTCCTCGAACTTCTCGTTTGACCTTGAATCGGAGTTCATCTCGTCATGACATCGCTTTGAACGCACCTTGACGTCCGCCTTAGGCAGCGGCCCCAAGGGTGAAGTAGAACGTCGAACCCTCGCCCCGGCGCGACTCGGCCCAAACGTTCCCGCCGTGCTTGGCGATGATGCGTCGCACGTTTGCGAGTCCAATTCCGGTGCCTGGATAGGTGGCCATGGGCTCCAAACGTTCGAAGGGCTCGAACACCCGGTCCGCGAACCGCATGTCGAAGCCGATGCCCATTATCCCGAACGAAGTACGTGTTCTCCCTCCGGCCAAATTCGATAATCGAACTCGCCTCCGGCTTCCGATACTTCTGCGCATTTCCGATCAGGTTTTGCAGCACCAGATAGAGGAGCGTAGGATCGCCTTCGTCCAGCAAGCCGGGCGCGATGATGACTTGGGTTCCGCCGTTGATCGACTCGCAGATTGACCTTGCGATGGAGGACAGATCGACCGGGCGGGAGTTGAGGGGGGTTCGACCGATCCGCGCGTACTCGAGCAGGTCGTCCATAATCTGCCCCATCTTAACCGCGCCGGCGGCGAGCGCCTTTAATCGCCTCACCGCTTCCCCATCCAGGGTGTCGGCACAGTCCTGCAGCACCAAATGGGCATTGGCATTCATGCTGCGGAGGGGCGCGCGCAGGTCATGGGCGACGGAGTAGGTGAAGCCTTCCAACTCCCCTACCAACTCCTGCAATTCGGCCGTCCGGATAGCCACCTTACGCTCGAGGTCAGCGTTCAGTTCACGAATCTCGGCTTCGGCTCGTTTGCGCTCAGTAATGTCTCGGAGAATGCCGGTGAAGATGAGTCCATCCTCGGTCTTTGTCTCGCTTACGGCAAGTTCCATTGGGAACATGGACCCGTCCTTTCGCTTGCCGCTCACCTCGCGACCTATCCCGATGATCTTCGGCTCTCCGCCTCCAAGATAATTCCTCAGATAATCGTCATGCTCGGAGTGATAGGGTTCCGGCATGAGCAACTTTACGTTCTGTCCCACGAGTTCTTCCATCGTGTATCCGAACAGTTTCAGCGCCGCAGAGTTGAGGGTGATGATGTTGCCGCTCTCCCCAATTGTGATGATGCCTTCGATCACGTTATCGAGCACTGCGCGTAGCAGTCCCTTCTCCTTCCGAAGGGCGTCCTCCGAGTTCTTTCGCTCACTGATATCGCGGACGATCCCGGTGAAAACGCGACCTTCTTCAGTGGGGGTTTCGCTGACCGCAAGGTCCAGGGGGAACTCGCTCCCGTCCTTACGCAGGCCGCGCACTTCGCGGCCGATACCGATAATCTTCCGCTCGCCGGTCGAGAGGTAGTTGCCGACGTAGCCGTCATGCCCGTCCCGGTAGGGTTCGGGCATCAGTATTTTCACGTTCTGCCCAATCAACTCCGCTTGCGAGTAGCCAAAAATGCGATCGACCGAGGCATTGGCCGTAATGATCGTGCCCACTTCGTTGATCGTGAGGATGCCGTCGGCCGCGGTTTCCACCACGGCCTTCAGCAATCCACGCTGCTTGTTCAGTTCTCTCTCCATCCGCCGCCTCAAGAAGCAAGTGATACGCGGCTCGTACCGTTCTTATGTTATACGGCATATGGACCCGGATCCAATGAAGTTAATCAAGATTTAGATGGGTCCGATAATTGGTGTCCATAAATAGTACGTCACTCATTCAACCAGCGATACAGTATTTGTGCACTATTCGTGTTCAGTGCCACCGCACGTCGACGTGAAGCGGCCGCACCGTTGGAGCAAATCCGCGCAACCTCAATTCGTGCGCGGTGCGACGGTAATGAGGCACTTCCTGGGCCAAATCACGTAGACTAGAGTGCGGTATGAGTGACGGTTGGATCGTGATCAGAAATGCGCGGGGAAATAACCTCAGGGGGATTGACGTGTCAATCCCGCTCGGCATGTTCGTGTGCGTTACCGGCGTCTCGGGCAGCGGTAAATCCACCCTGATTCAGGACACGCTGTTCCCGCGTTTGATGTACGAGGTGTACGGAACCCGTACGGTCTGGGAACCGCACGACGAGGTCACTGGCCTTGAGCAGTTTGACAAGGTCATCGACATCGATCAGTCCCCGATCGGTCGCACTCCTCGCTCAAATCCCGCCACCTACACGGGCACGTTTGACATGATCCGCGAGCTTTTCGCGCTCACGCAGGACGCCAAGATCCGCGGCTACAAGAACGGGCGGTTCAGCTTCAATGTCAAGGGCGGGCGTTGCGAGGCGTGCAAAGGGGATGGCGTGCTGAAGATCGAGATGGTCTTCCTCCCCGACGTTTACGTCCCTTGCGAGATCTGCAAGGGGAAGCGCTACAACCGGGAGACCCTCGAGGTCCGTTATAAGGGCAAGAATATCGCCGATGTCCTCTCGATGACGATCGATGACGCCTGCGAGTTCTTCAAGCCGATCCCCAAGATTTACAGGAAGCTGGAGACACTGCAGGAAGTGGGACTCGGCTACATCCGCATGGGACAGCCGGCGACAACGCTCTCAGGAGGCGAAGCCCAGCGCATCAAATTGGCCGCCGAACTCTCCAAGCGCTCGACCGGGAACACGATGTACATCCTCGACGAGCCGACGACGGGGCTGCACTTTGAGGACGTGAAGAAGCTGCTGGCGGTGTTGCACCGGCTGGTCGAGCAAGGGAATAGCGTGCTTGTGATCGAACACAACCTCGACGTGATCAAGACTGCGGATTGGCTCATCGACATGGGGCCCGAGGGCGGAAACGCGGGCGGCCAGGTGATCGCCAGCGGGGCGCCCGAGGTGGTCGCGGCAACGCCGGGCTCCCACACCGGTAGATATTTGGCGGAGATTTTCAAACGAAACGCCCTCCGCGCCAAACCGCTTGCGCTGGTGGCCGAACGAAAAAGCGCGGAATATGCGTCCACGTAATGTCGCCGGGGCCAGAAGATGCCCCAAGCGACGCTTTTGAGCGCAACTTCTCGGCAATTTCTTGCGACTACCTATAGTTGCGGCTATCCTGTCCCCACATGGAGGACATGACTCGGCGGGGATTACTCACCGGCGCGCTTGCGGGCCTAGCCGTTCCGTTGCTCGCGTCCCCCGGACGGCGAATTCACCGGCAATCGGATCGCGCCCTCCGTATCGTGCAGCTCACCGACTCGCACCTTAAGCCGGAAGGGGGTGGTCCCGATCATGTCGCCCAGTGCCTTCGCACGATCAACGGGATGGCGGACCGGCCCGACGTTATTTTCCAGGGCGGCGACATCGTTATGGATGCGTGCTCGCAGGAACGCGGCCGCGTCCAAACCCAGTTCGAGCTCGCGAGCAACGTGCTCTCTCATAACAACTCGATCCCGATCGAGCACGTGATCGGCAACCACGACGTCTGGGGTTGGAGTCACCAGTCCCCCGAGACGATCAACTCGGACCCCATGTTCGGCAAGAACTTCTGGCTCCGCTGGACCGGCCTCAAGCGCCCCTATCGCAGCTTTGATCGTAGCGGTTGGCATTTCGTGTTTCTCGACAGCCTCTCCCAGCACCGACTCGGTGGCTTTGTCGCTCGGCTCGATGAAGAGCAATTTGACTGGTTCGAGTCCGATCTGGCGAAGACCCCGAGCACGACTCCCGTTTGTGTCGTTTCGCACATTCCGATCCTCTCCGCCTGCGCGGCTCTGTTCGGCCAATGCGAATCCAAGGACTACTGGAAGATTCCCGGCTCACTGATGCACATCGATGCGAGGCGGATCAAGACGCTGCTCTATAAGCACCCTAACGTACGCCTTTGTCTGAGCGGGCACACCCACCTGCTCAACAAGGTCGAGTACAACGGGGTTACCCACTACTGCGGCGGCGCGGTGTGTGGCGCATGGTGGCAAGGTCCGATGCAGGAGACCCAGCCTGGGTACAGCGTGATTGATCTGTACGCGAACGGCCAATTCCACACCCACTACCAGACCTATTAGGTTCAGCGCATCCAGAAGCGCGAGCCCACGAGGACCAAGAATCCGACCGCGATGAGGAGGCCCACCGCACTGCAAACGATGCCCGCAATCGCGATGCTCTTGCTGTTGTCCTTGTTGCCGGCGATCCCGAAGATCAACCCCATCAGGCCAAGCAATATCGCGATCGGCCAGAGGCAGAACAGCACGAGGGACAGGATCCCGAGCACCAATGACGTGATCGCCATGCCATTGATGGGAGGGGCGTAATTCTGGTAGCGAGGATCTGCGCGTAGGTAGCCCGAGGTCTGCGGTGCGTAAGGATTCTCGCCGGGTAGCGGGGCGTAGGCCGAGGAGGGACTCGGAGTTTGAGCCGGAAAAATACCCGCGACCGATGCCGCGGAGACTCGCTCACGGGTGGCAAGGCTCTCCAACATGGTGTTGGGCAGGAGTCGACCTTCTTGCGCCCACTGGGCAAGCGTCGCAACGTCAGCGGGCCCGAACGAGCGACCGTCCGGAAAGATCACGAAAAACTCCATAAAGCATCACCATCTTAGCGCGTTCGGCCGCATGACGGTGGGACTCGGAGGCCAGCCATAATCGACGAATGCTGCATATCGTGTTCGTTCGCCACGGCGAGTCGATCCGAAACTTCCTCACGGATGTGGCGAGGGCGGGCGATCGAGCCGCCCTGGCCGATCACTTGCGCGACTTCCCGCAGGAGCCGATCTGGCCCCTTACGGAACTCGGCGTCGAACAGGCGCGCCATGCAGGGGAGTTTGTACGGCAGCACGTCGGGGTGGAAACCGGCCCCCGGTTCGCCTCTCCGTTTGTCCGTGCGCGCCAAACCGCCGAACTCCTCAGCCCCGGTACCGACTGGCACATCGACGAGCGACTTCGGGAGCGGCTGTGGGGCGACTACCCAACTGGCACCTACACCGTCGAGCAGTACCTCGAAGACCTCCACCACTGTGCCGAATGGAGTTGGAAGACCTCTTTCCCCAACTCCGAAAGCATCGCTGACCTTGAACTTGAAGCGGCGAGCTTCATGCTCGACATGCCCCACGAGGGCTCGGTCTTGGCGGTAACCCACGGCGGCACGCTCGGGGCTATCCAGCGGGTGATCGAGAGGACGCCACCCCACCGTGCGCTCGGGAATTGCGGCGTATTGGAGTATCAGGTCGAAAGAACGGAGACCGGCTACCAAGGCCGGGCCCGCTTCGCCTGCCCCGCGTTCGGCGACACCGAGATGGACGCCTGGGTCGAGTTCGGCTAGCTGACACGAGATCCAAGGAGAATTTTCACGCCGAGCAGGGGAACCGAAAAGCGTAGTCGCAACGAAGTTCGGGGGTGGCACGGTCTGCTCGGGCGCTCAGAACTTGGAGGTTCCTAAGATTAGCGTCGCCCGACAGACCGTGGAGTGCTGCCAGTCGATGTGTGGATTTAGCCTCACCACGGAAAGTCTACGTCGAGGGCGGTAATCTCGGGCCCATCGTAATCGCACGAATCATAGTAGCTGGCCGACGAATCTCTCCAATCTGCCGCCCTGTCGACCCATTTCGCCCTGACAGGATTCAAGTGGATGTAGGTGAGTTTCTCCACGAATTCATCGCGGGTTGTGATGTTCCGGTCGTGGCCCCCTCCTTCTTGCCGCGTGCAGATCGAACCGTCGGTTCTCGACACCAAGTGCGATCTGGCGCGAGATAATTTCCCTCACTCTGGGATCATGAAGAAATGGCTTGGCATGGAAGCAACTGAAGGTTAAGAAGCGAACGGACCCAGTCTCAAATCTCTGGCGCCTCTTGTACTTAATTGGCGTTTATTATATGCCTTTAATACTATCTTGCCGATAGGCTTTGGTCTGCCTGGTCGGTTCCCTACAAGTTCACGGTCTGCCGGGCTTCCTTAACCCAAGCTATTTACAAGTACTTTGAGCCCGATCAGACCGTGCCACCCCGCGGTGTGCCTTTGGGCCCTTCAACTTCGGAACGCGTCGCTGACCATCCACCCGCACAATGACCCCGCATACACCACGCCGCCGCTCCAGAGGAGGGTTTGCAGCGGGTTGATCTCGTTCACCGCTGACGACAGCGTCAACACCGCGACGACCAAGCCCACCACGGTCAGGACCCGGATCAGCGAGTAGCCTATCGAGCGTCGCACGAGGCCCAGGAACCCGGCCACGAGCACGGCGAGCCAGAAGTTCACGCATGCGAGCAGGCTCAGGATTGCCATTGGTGAGGCCCTTCCTAGGGAGTTAGTGGTAGACGCGAAGAACCGCTCGACCCCTCGAGCGAGGCTCAAACATGACCCCACCGTCACTCCGCAGACGAACGCCATCGAGAGCAGTCCGAACGTCCAGGTTGAGACGATCCCGACACTCGCGAACGCGGCGCGCTCGTGGCTTAGGGCCACGAAGACCCCGGCCAAGAGCACCACAACCATCGCCACGATCAATGGAGTAGCCCGGTGGTCTTGGACTTGCACAGACTGATGCGGACTCGTATCCGCCGCCGGGATCTCTTCCAGCAGCTCCTCATAACGGCGCTGATAAGTGGAGTTCCCGGGGTCCATCTGGACCGCGAAGGCGTAGAGCTTGGCCGCTTCCTTGCGCCGTCCGTTTATTCGGGCCAAGTCACCGAGCACCGCGTATGGCAGGGCTAGTCGCTCGTTTTGCGCGAGGATCTGGTTCGCCAGATTCTCGGCTTCGACGTACCGGCCCCGGTTGAACAGGATGCCCAGACGCGCGAGGTCCTCGGTCAGGTTCACCGGCACCTTGCGCGGCTTGGGCGGCGTGCTCACTGCGGCCTGAGTCGGTGCCGGACGCTGTTGGTTAGCTTCACCGAACGGATTGCGCCGCCGCTCGGCTTCGGCCTGACGCGTTAGGGCCAAGCCCAAATCGACATCGTAGCGCCGCCGCGCTTCCGGATCGCCGAGGATTTCGTATGCCTCGGTCGCGGCCTTGAAAAGGGGGACCGACTTCGGGTCGTCGTTCCGATCCGGGTGGTGTTTGACCGCGAGCTTCCGGTACGCGGTGCGGATCTCGCCCGCCGACGCCGTTCTCGGCACGCCGAGGGTCTGGTAGTGGTTCCGCATCATACGAACGGAGGTAGCCAGCCGCCATCGCCGCTGGCCCCCGCCGAGGAAACCCCTCCGTAAAACGCTCCCCAGAACTTGACCACGATGATCCCGACGTAGATGCCGACGATCACGATCGCGGTGACTCCCGCCACGCGCCCGAGTTGCTCGGAGCGAACCTTCGATTCGCCCTCGTAGAACTCCGCCATCTTCGTGAGCATCGCGTCCATGTTGCCGGTGGTCTCGCCGGTGTGGACCATGTCGAGCACGATCGGTGATAGGGCGTTGGTCGAGGCGAGGGTCTCCGAGATGGTCGACCCTTCTTCCAGCCGCTTGGAGGCCGGGTGCAACTCCGCGCGCATGAACTCGTTGCCGCACGCATCCGCCGCCAATTCGATACAACGCGGAATCGCCACGCCGCCCGCATACAGGACACCGAACGCGCGCCCAAACTTCGCCATCGCAAGCTGCCGCACCGTCACTCCGAGATAGGGCACTTTCAGGAGGAAGCGGTCCCAGCCGTACTTGATCCGCGGATTGGCCATCCCGACGGTGAAGAACATGTAGATCCCGACGCAGATCGGGCCGAGATACAGCCAGGTGATCGGCTGAGTAAGCGGCGACCAGATCCGCATCCCCTCAGGTGCGACGGCGTTAATGATCGCGTTGGCGGCGAGGATGATGATGATCGACGAGAAGATCGTCAGCTTCGGCATGAACATCGCTTTGCGGTAGAGGTTCCGCAATTCGATTTCCTGCTCCATGTAGGCGGCAAGCTGGGTGAACGCCCCCTCGACGAACCCGCCTTCCTCACCGGCTCTCACAAGTGAGACCATGAGAGGGGAGAACACTTCGGGATACCGCTGCATGCCGTACGAGATGGGTCGCCCGGCTTCGACGTGCTTGGTGAACTCCTTGATAACGCCGCTCAGTTTGCCGTCGCGGGTCTGGGTAGCCAGGGTGTCGAGGCTCTGCACCACGGGCACGCCGGCCTTTTGCATGGTGGCGAACTGCCGGAAGAAGAACATCAGTTCTTTCAGCGGCACCTTGTCGATCATCGCACCGACCACGCTGGTCGCGACGTAGCTACGCTCGCCCATGATATGGCGGGAGGATTCGGCGGTGCTTAGCCCGGAAAGGGGATCGCCGGTCGTCGCCGCGACGCCGATCTTCTCGATCTGCAGCCCTTGTCGGCTCAAGGAGCCGACGGCCTGATCGAGCGAGGAGCCCAAGACGGTCCCTGAAACAGACTGCCCCTCGGCGTTAACGGCGGTGTATTCGAACGTCGGCATGCGTTGATTGATCCTACGCGGTTTTTGGTTCGACGTGATAGCACCCGCCTTCGTCTCTCCAGGCGGGCCCAACTCATCGGGCGAGCCTTGCGCGGAGAGAAGGCTAACCTCGTCGCGGAGACATGGAGAAGGGGATCGCTAATCCTGGAAGCCGAATGGACTTGAATCCTGCAATGGATAAGGGGGCATGCCCGTCCTCATCATGGCCGAAATACACCGACACCCCGCTTCGCAAGTCAACTGGCCGTAGTCCGATCTAACGACCTTATCGATATCGTTGGGATGACGTTCCTCTGGGTGCGGCAAGAGGAGCCAAGCCCCGATCAAATCCGAAAGCTGTTCGAACGCGGCAACCTCGTTCGCCTCGACGATCGACGCGGAAATTTCCGGACCATACCGCCCCAACTGCATGTCGATTTCAATCACCATGTCGTCCGCCTGCGTCCATACCGCGTTCCGAACCTTGTCGGTGTCGCTAATGAACCGAAAGGCATTCCAGAACATCCTCCATCGAATCCTCGCGCGAACTATCTCAGGTGGATCGCGATCCGTAGGGTCCATCTGATCGTGATACCGCATGTGGCGTGAGTGAAAATCAGGAGTGTGCTGGAGGGCGAGGCTCCGTCCGTGTCGATTTGGAATCGTTGCGGAACAGGAGTGGGAGAAGGTAACTGGCAAGGACGGAGCCTCGCCCTCCGGGCAATTCCTCTTGCCGGGATGAGTGTCGCTGGAGAGCGCAGGACCACGTGTACCAATGATCCGTCACCATCGCGGGGGACTCGACGCTCAGCTCGGGATGACGCGAACCGAGCAAGCTCGTAGAAATGCAAGGCGCGAGCAGGTCACCGCACTCTAAATTAGCCTCCGCGCTCAACGCCCAACGCCCTCACCGCCGCCAGCCTCCCGACACTATCACGTCCTTCCGACGCGACTCCGGCGTGACTTTGAGCGACTCGATCCGCCCGCCGCGGGCCACGCACTCGACGGTTGTGTTCCCTGGGGCGTGCAACTTGAACGACACGTCCCAGCTCAACGGCCAGGCCGGTAGCAACAGAATCGAACCGCCTGACTCCAAAGAGGAGGCCTGCATCAGCATCAAATCCGTCGTCTCCAGCAGGTTCCCACCGTGGTTTTGGTCGGGGAGCCAGTCGAAGTTCGGTCCCCAGGTTGCGGGCCAGCGGTAGGCGGGGTGCGAGTTACGCACTTTCACTCGCAGAATCCGCGCGGCCTCGTCGGTCATCCCGAGCAAAGCCGCCACATTCCCGTCGTAGCCCCAGCCGGTATCGAGATGATTCAGCCGCACCGCGTACGCCCGCTTCGCCTCCTCCAGATACTTCGGTCGCGCAAGAGAAACCTCCTGGAACGGCCAAACCGCATACAACTGCCCGTTCTCCACGTTCGAAGTCTCCGGCTTGTACTTCTGCGCCGGGGCGAGCATCTTCACACCGTCGCGCGTCTCGAAAGGAAGCTCAGGACATGCCGCCTGCATATGGGCGAAAAATTCCCGCTGCTTCGAAGAGAGAAGTCCAGAAGGCACGGCACAGAGTCGGCGGGTCACCGCAAGCAGCCCCGACGTCGAAGGCATGTCGTTCACGACCCCCGACCAATACGTCTCGACCACCTGGGTCGGGTCCAGCACGATCCGGCCCGCCGCGTCCTTCTTGAAGCGCGTGTCGAAATACCGCAGCACCGACTCCGCCATCGGCAAGACCCTCTTCTGCAAAAAGCCGGAATCACGCGTGTAGTCCCAGCGATCCAGCATCAACGACACCAGTTCCGGACCCTGGTTCCAAGCCAAGGCCCACCATGGGCAAAGCACGTCCGCGGGCACATGCCCTGTCCGATCCCAGCCGTAATCGCCGCCGGAGTAGGTTCCGTAGAACGTCATGGTTTCGGGGAAATAAGCCCCGGAGGCGCCGTGGTAAGCCTTCGTTCTTGACTCGGCGAGCTGACGGCTCCGCTCGTAGAGTTTGAAGAACGGCTCCATCATCTCGAAGTCGCCGGACGCGAGCATCGGGTGGTACATGTGCCGCACGTTCTGGAACCAGTGCGAGTCGCCCCAGTTCCGGAAATCCGGGTTAAACGGCTTGCCCATCGCGGTCGGTTCGACGGTGTAGAAGCCGCCGTTGAACTTGATCGGCGATTCGCCGCGGCCTTGGCAGGCCTGGACGTAGCGCTGCAGCAAGTACCCGCGCGTCACCAACGAACCCGTCTCGCCTCGCCGAAAGGCCACGCGGACGCCGTTCTTGTAGAGGGCGGCCTCGCCGTTAGATGGATTGTAAGTCGCGGCAACCGTCGCCGTCTCCCCTGCCTTGAACTGCTTGGGCGCGGTGAGTGTCATGTCACCGACGATCAGGCGCAGCCCATTCCCGGGATAGGTGTCGAACAGGAATCCGTCGCTCGTCCCCGCGGTCAGCTTGTCGAGAATTCGACCCGGCTTGAGCTCGTCGATTTGGACCCTCGCGCCGAGGGTGATGCCGCGGGAGACTTCGGGCATCGTTGGCTTAGCCGCACTCAGGGCCGCCTCGATCTCCGGCGTCCCTTGAATCCCGCTGAGGCAGGCGGTCGAGAGGATCGTGCCGGGGAAGACATTCCCTCCGCCGGAGTCGAACCCGACGCGTAGGGGATGCGAGTTTGTCGGCACCGGAATCGTGGCGTTGTCGCCGCCCGCGAGCACCCACGATCGATCCCAAAACTGCCACCACCACTTCTCGGTCCGCACCGCGGCTGGCTTCTCATCGACTTGCATGGCGTCGAGCCCCGCCTTCCACCGGGCAAGACCCGTCGGAAGGTCAAGATCTTTCAGGATCTTGACCTCTAAGTGACCATCATTCGGAGTCTGTGCCTGGTAGGTCGGGATCGCCAACGAGAATGTCCTGACCTCAAACGGGGTCTCAATCGAAGTCAAGGAGTTTCGCTTGAATCCTAGTCCCGTGAGTTTTCCTCCAAAGGTCCGGTAAAGAAGCGGATCAAACGTTCCACGCAACCCCGTCAGCGATTGGTTCGCCCATAGCTGAGGCACGACCGATGTCTCGTTGCGGTGATACCAAGTCACTCCACCTACGGCTCCAGGTTCGACGACATCCGCAGACTCCACCAGGTCGAACGGCGCATCGTGCACCGACCAGGCCGAGCCCTTCTCTGCATCCGGGAGCTTCCGTGCCGAGGTCCGCCAATTCTCCAAACTCGCCTCAACCTTCACTGGCTCTTTCGAGGTCCCCGAGAGGTAGATGGTGTTCGAGCCGGAATCCACAAACAGCCGCATCGCGCCGCCGCCGCCGGTGAACTCGATGGCTCCCTTGTGCAGTCGCAGGTGTTGGGAGAAATCGTGCGCGTTCAGGAATGGGCTTGGGGACAGGTGCACGCGAATCCGGCCGAGCTTGAGATATCGGCTGATCTCTGAGAGGGCGTCGGTTCGGGCGATGAGGATCATCACGTCGCCGGTCTTGTCCTCGGCCCAGGTGTTGAGCACAACCTCGCCATTCCCAATCGGCATCGATCCGGCGGCATCCTTCGAAGGCGAGTCCCAGATCACGTCGTAGTCACTGATAGAAGGCAAAGGAGCAGACATCGCAGTCGCGGCGGCAAGGGCAATCCACATCGTAAGTCCAGAATAGCGAATATCCCCTCTTGCAGTGCATGGCCCCGGCCGTGCTTTGCATTTAGAAGACCTCTTTTTTTTGGAGGGCTATGAGAGCGGAGATTGTCATTCCGACCGACGCCGCCCACCCGCTTGATAGGTCACCGAATGACTCGAATGCGGCGGACGGAGGAACCTAACCGGTATCGCTTTCTTGTTCGTCTCCCAACGGCAGAGCAGGTCATCGATCCGCGAGGAAGAGGCACTGACGGCCAGATTCTTCGATGTCGCTAAGGCTCCCTCGGGATGACAATCCCATTCGGATGACCCCGGGTCCACGGCGAAGCTCCCACCCCCAACCCCCTCCCTCAGTTTCCGGACCGCCTCACTGGCTCCAACAATCTCGGGCCGAGAAACCGAGGGATGGGGCTCCCGCCCGGGCGACCAATCTGATAGCATGAGCCGACACCGGAGTCAGGTCCATGCTTTTAGCCGCCCTTTTCGTTCTGATCACCCGCCCCAGCAACCCCCTCGAATTCGCCCAGCAAGCCAAACCGCAGTTCGGCCCCAAGGGCCCGACCGTAGACATAAGAGTCAAACCCGGCGGCGTCCCCGGCTCCTTCCAAATCGTCTGCGAACTGGGCAAAGTCCATATCGTCGGAGCCGACTCCTCCGGCGCGATGTACGGGACGCAAGAACTCAACGAGCGAATCAAGCGTCTCGGAACCAAAGCCCAAACCGAAAACTACACCGGCACCCCCTACCTCCAAGACCGCGGTCTGAACCTCTTCCTCACCCTCCCCTGGGACTACAAGAAGAACGACACCGACTACGAACCCGCCGCGCTTGTTGACCCCAACCGCTGGTGGTTCCAAAACGACGACTACTGGACCACCCTTCTCGACCTGATGGCCAAGAGCCGGCTGAACTGGCTCGACATCCACGGCGGATGGGACATCAGTGTCACCAATGCGCCCAACCTCTACGCCTACTTCGTCACCAGCAAAACCTTCCCCAAGGTCGGCGTCAGCGACGAAATCAAAGCCAGCTGTCTGCAAAGGCTAAATCACGTCATCGACATGGCCCATGCGCGAGGCATCCGGGTCAGCCTGATGGCTTACGAGGCAAATCTCAAGATTCCCCAGAACCCGAATCCGCCCTACCAAGCCACCGAAGCGAACATCTACACCTACACCAAGGAGGTCGTCGAGCAGATGATCCGGCGCGCGCCGGGGCTCGATGCGATCGGTTACCGGATCGGCGAGAGCGGGAAGAGCGAGTCGTTCTTCAAGTGCTACGGCGAGGCGGTCAAAGCGAGCGGGCGGGATATTCCGCTAATCACCAGAAGCTGGATCACCACCAAGCGCAACGTGCTGCCGCTCGCGCGGGCGGCGAAGGACTTCACCGTCGAGATCAAATACAACGGCGAGCAGTGGGGTGCGCCGTACCAGGTCGCAGGCGGGCGCATGGCCGACTGGCACAGCTACTCGTTTGAGGATTACCTCAGCGACTCCGGCCATGCGGATCAGAACGCGAAAACCTGGCCTGGTCAGCCTGCTGAAGGCGGGGGACAATGGCCGTCCGAGCCGTACAAGATCGTGTGGCAAGTCCGCGCCAACGGCACCCACCGCATCTTCCCGCACTACGACCCCGAATGGGTCCGCCGCTCGATCCTCGCGATGAAGATGGGCACCGCTTCGGGCTACACGATCGAGGGCGAGGATGCCTACTATCCCAAGTCGCCGGACTACTACCTCGCCAACCCCGCGGACAAGTACTGCAACTGGATCCACCAGCGCGACGAGATGTACTGGATGTCCTGGGGACGGCTCGGCTACGACCCGCACACGCCGGACGCGGTTTTCGATGCGCGGGCGGAGGAGTTGCTGGGGAAGGATTCAAAGCCGTTAGTCGAGGCTTGGAAGACAGCAAGCCGTTTCTTGCCGATCAATTTCATGGCCTACGCCAACGGCCCGGATCACCGTGATCACGCGCCTGAGTTGGAGTGGGGGATCGATACGAACTCCCTGGTGCACGGCCAAGGTCTAGACCCATTCGTGTTTTCACCAATCGACGAGGAACTGGCAAATCACGCCACTGGGGGCATCGACGGAAGACTCAGTGTGACGGCCGCGAACGATAGCCACAGTGCCGTTGCTATCGTAGAATTCGCCCGCCCGTTTCTCTCTTCCAGCGACCTTAGAGCATGCGAGCTTGGGTTTGCTTTAACGCTCGAATCGCAATTGGCCATCTATAACCGGGAGCGGTTCGCCTCGGCGTTCGCTTTGGCAATTCTAGAGAGTGACGGAGGAACTGATTCCGCGAATCCCGAGGTTCTGCGCATGTCCAATGCCGAGCGTGCCTATCGAGTCCTCGCGGCGAATCCCTTCTACCGGCCCTTCACAGAGAGGCTCCGAATGCACACGAATACTTTTGGCTGGAAGGACGAGCTGAAGAAGGTGAGTGCGGAAGCCGATCGAGTGCGACAGTTCCCCGTGCAGAAAGACCCAGTAAAGATGTGGCCGCCTGACGTGTCTCCTCCCTTCGATGGTCATTTGAGCTGGACGACGCAAGGCGACCAAGTTGTTGCTCATCTCAAAGTGAAGAGCGCAAGTCGGGCCTGGCTCTTGGTCAAGCCCCTGCCCAGTTCAACCTTCTTCCATCGAATTCCCATGCAGCAGGTTGTCGGGGATTTCCAGGCGGTCATTCCTCGCGAGAAGTGGGGGCAAGCGGTAGCTGCCGAAGCTTCCGGCGCAGCCGGTACCGTTCGCGTTCCCGAGGCGCTCAAAGAGCGGCCCTACCTAATCGTCCCCGCTTTCCCCGGCGACACGCCGTACATCTATGCGGCGGACGAGGCGATGAACTTCCTTAAGCCGGCGTCGATCAAGCCCGAAAACTACTCGGTCATGCTCCTCGGCACGAGGGCTTGGCAGTGGTTCAGCAGCTACAACCGCGCGACCCACCGCAAGCTCCTCGACCCCGTCGAGCGTGGCATGAAACTGATCATCCTCCAGCAGGACTTCAACAAATACAAGCTCGACTGGCTCCCCGTCCCGCCTCGCTTCGAGGGCGGGAGTTGGAACGAGTTCGACCCCGCCGGCGCGCTTGGGCTCGACAAGGTCGTCGCATCGCAGATCATGTACCAGCGCTTCCTCCCGACCGACGGCTGGAAGGTCTACGGCAACGGTGGCATCGCCAGCTACAAGCTCGGCAAGGGCGAGATCTGGATCACTTCCGCACGGGTGATGCAGTGGATGCACAAGCCGGACGCAGCCAAAGCCTTCGTTCACTTCCTCAGCCTTGGCGGCAAGACCAAGCCGACCGTCCTCGTCGACAGCGGCAGCGAAGGCGCGCAGTTCTCCAGCTCGTGCCATGCCGACCTGATGAACTCGCACGACATCCCGTTCGTGACGCTCGGCGAACTCGTCGCCCAGGAGCAAGGCATGGATTCAATGACCCCGATCCCCGGCCCGGTGGCCAACGACGATCTTCTCGACGGTAAGGGCACCGCCATGGCCAACGCCTGGCTCAAGGCCGAGGTCGAAAGACTCGCCAAGCGCCCCACCGCACCGAACCTTACCGAGTTCGAAAAGCTACGGAGAGAGCGAAAGAAGGAGCTCATGCGCTCCCTCGGTCTCGATCCGATGCCCCCGAAGACCCCGCTCCACGCCCGCATCACGGGCAAGATCCAACGCCCCGGCTATACCATCGAGAAGCTCGTCTTCGAGAGCCGACCCAAGTTCTACGTGACCTGCTACGTCTACAAAGCCGACAACGCCCCCACAGGCAAGCTTCCGGTGGTTGTCAACGTCAACGGCCACTGGGCCCACAAGAAAGGTGAGGACCGTCTCCAGCTTCGCTGCGCGTTCCAAGCTCTTCACGGCTACCTCGCCATCGCGGTAGACACCCCGGGCTGGAGCTTCGAAGGGAAGAGCCTGATCGAGCGCCGACCCGAGGGCGATCACAACGACTTCAAACTCGTGCAAGGGGGCTCGAACACCACCGGCTATTACGTCTGGGACACCATCCGAGCGCTCGACTACATCTCCACGCGCCCCGACGCGGACATGGATCGCGTCGGCCTCACCGGCGCGTCCGGGGGTGGACTCGGCACGCTCTACACCTTCGCCGCCGACGATCGCTACAAAGCCGCCGTCCCAGTGGTGTACATGGCGAGCATGGAGCTTGCCCCCGACAACGGTTGCCTCTGCAACCACGTCCCCGGCACCTGCCAAATCGGCGACCGCTCCGACGTGATCGGCATCCAAGCCCCCAAGCCGGTGTACTTGATGGGTGCGCAGAACGACGGCGAGTTCCCCCCCGCCGCGACCCTGCTCACCTTCCGGAAGATGCAGGAGACCTGGGACCTCTTCCCGGGAGGCAAAGCTGGCGTCTACGCCCAGATCTTCGCGGGCGGGCACGACTACAACCAGCCGATGCGCGAAGCGATGATCGGGTTTTTTGATCGCTACGTCCGAGGTGTCGGCGACGGCTCGCCCGTACCACAACCCAAGATCGACGTCTTCGACCCCGAAGACAAGCAGTACCTCGTCCTCGACCCGCCAATCCCCGGCGAGCGCACGATGCGCGATCTGTCGAAGGAGTATCTCTACAATTCGCACCGGACCGCCTCGGCCAAGGATGCGATCGCCCTTAACGGAGGCATCCCTGCCCGGTCGAATCTCAATCTCCACGAGAGCGGAACGGACGACAAGCGCACGATCGTCTTTGAATCCGAGCCCGGCTTGAAAACCCCCGGCATCCTCCGGCTCCCGAAAGGAGCGATCAAAGGGGTTCGCATCATGGTCTCGGACAGCGGCAAGGCATTCGAACTGGCGCACGCCTCCGAGCCGACTGACGGCTTTGCCGTTCTTTACCTAGACACTCTCGGCGTAGGCGAGCTAGAAGGAATCGAACTGCGATACCTGATCTACCTCGGTCGCTCCGTCGCCTTCACCGGCGGCTGGCAGATCGTCCGCGCCGCTGAGGCGATGCGCAGCTACTCGAAGAACATCGAAATCGTTGGGAATGGAACGTTGAGTTCTCAGGCCGCGATGTACGCGGGCTTGATGGGACCTACTTTCTCCAAGGTCACGGGAAACCGGTGTCTTGCGAACTGGGTAGATGCGTTGGACGCTGGTGTGCCCGACTCGGCGATCCAGCCCCGCGCGCACCTTCTCGGCCCGTTGGAGGAACTGAGGAAACTGGTAAGGAATAGCGATTGGCATGTTAGGGTGCTCTAGATCTGGAGCATCCAAGGGTGCCGGAGCGCCGACTTCAGTCGGCCCCCGGTATCCAGGGGTCCTGCCTAACCTAACTCGTGGACGGGGTGGCACGGTCTGCTCCGGCCCTCCGACTCCAAAATAACCTCCCAAATAGGGTGGCCGGACAGACCGTGAGTCGCCGATGAACTACGAGCGGTGCCACGGTTTGGCCAGGATCGTAGGTGCCCGAGAATCAGAAATACTTCCCGGCAAACCGTGCGCGTCACTACCGAACCACCGAACCACCGAACCCGAACCTCCCCAAAAGCGTAGAATCCAAGGGCACATGGTTCGGCATCACGACAAAGACTTCACCTGGGACGGCGTAGACGTCCTTCCGTACAAGGAAGACGGGAACCTCTTCAAAGGCGTGACCCGCCAAACCCTCCACAAGGGCGACCCAAGTTTCCCGATCGAAGTTCGCTACTTCGAAGTCGAAACCGACGGCCACTCCACCCTCGAAAGACACGAGCACGTCCACGTCGTGATGATCATCCGCGGCTCGGGAACGGTTTTCGCAGGAGACAAGGTCACCCCGATCGAACTCCACGACGTCGTCCACATCCCGCCGATGACCTGGCACCAATTCCGCGCCAATCAGGGCGAGGAACTCGGCTTCCTTTGCGTGGTAAGCACCGAAAGAGACCGCCCACAGCGTCCGGGTTCGGCCGAGCTCGAACAACTGCGGGCCGATCCGAAGGTCGGCGAGTTCATCCGCGTTTAATCGGAACCCCTTGATGGCGGTTTCGTCTTTTGGGAGCCTCACCCAACGGTAATTGCGGACTTCAAGTCCTCCCTTGAGGGAGGGTTGGGAGGGTGATCTTCTGGCACAAGAGTTGGAGTCTTGGTGCAAGGAATCTCCAATCAAAGGAGACCGAAACGCCTGATCGGTCCGTGCCTGACCGAACCTAAACCCGGCTCCCCAGCATCAAATCCAGTAGATCCCGATCCACCAAATACCCGTCCACCATCTCGAGCCGAGCCCCGGCGCGGCCGTGGTCGATAATCCCGAACGTCCCTTCGAAGTTCCACATACAGTAGCCCCAGCCGTACTGCTTGAATAGCCCGAACACATCGGTCAGCCACCGCAGCGCCACGTCATTGGGCGTCTTGTTGTAACACCCAAACTCCCCAATGTGGATGCGATTCCCCTTCGCCTCAACCTCGCGCCAGGGCGCGTAGAACCGATCAATCGCGTCCCGATCCCAGGGCTGGTCGAACCAGACCGTGCCCGGATACTCCGGCTCGGGAAAGGTCATTCCGGGCGGCCACCAACTGGCTTGGTAGTGGCTGACCGTCATCGGCTGATACCCACGGGTCCCGTGGACGACCCCGAGGTCGGCAAGCTCCGGCATCGCCGCATGCCCCTCCTCCAGACCGTCGATCACGATCGCGCGGTCAGGGTTGAACGAGCGGATCGCCGCGACCACCCGTCGAATGATCGCCTCGTGACGATCCCGAGTGAAATCCCGCGCCCCGATCTTCGGCGGCTCGTTC
The DNA here is from genome assembly GCA_038216655.1 of Fimbriimonadales bacterium. GTDB lineage: Bacteria > Armatimonadota > Fimbriimonadia > Fimbriimonadales > Fimbriimonadaceae > JAFDWR01. The sequence goes on along the minus strand of JBBQPZ010000007.1, from coordinate 134,272 downwards.
ACCAAATCAAAGCTCAAATACTCACTCGAAACATCCCGAAAACGTGAGGCCAACAACGACCACTGGTGCACAAACCCGTCCTGCGCCACCACGTCGGTCCACAGGTTGTCCCGTTCGAGGTTGTTCCCGTTGATGCAGTAGCCGGGAACCCGGTGAAAGCTCAACGACATATGCAACCCCCGGCTACGCGCCGCGTCGAGGTAGCGATCCAGATGTTCGAACATCCGCTCATCCGGATGCAGGTAGTCGAAGTCTTTCGTCCAGAACCGATAGTCGACCGGAATCCGGATAAAGTTGAACCCCTGCTTGGCCAGCCAATCCAACGCCCGCTCGTCCGGAGGTTCCGGCGCACGCCCTTCCTCCCAAGAAACCATCCACTGAAAGTTGAACCCATAACGCGGCGTTCCGAACGCGAGGTCGACGGCACTGGACATCAGAGCAAGTATAGGCGGGTCAATCACCTCGTAGAAATTAGTGGCTGTAGCTACTACTGTCCTGGCAAGCCTAACATAGTCAATTCCATCAGTTCCATCTGGACCCGCTTCTTCCACAATAGAACCCAGTGGAAAACCGACGCAAATTTGGCTTTGAGACTCGGATGTTGCACGCCGGGCAGATTCCCGACCCGTATGTCGGAGCCCGCGCCGTGCCGATCTACCAGACGACCTCGTACGTCTTCGACAGTGCCGACGAGGCCGCCCACCTTTTCGAACTCAAGCAGTACGGCAACATCTACTCGCGGATCAGCAACCCCACCACCGCGGTGCTCGAGGAGCGCGTCGCCTCCCTCGAAGGCGGCACCGGCGCGGTTGCTGTAGCGAGCGGTATGGCCGCCCAGTTCGGCACCATCATGACCCTCTGCTCCCCCGGCGACGAGATCGTTGCCTCGAAGCAGCTCTACGGCGGAAGCCTCACCCAGCTCACCCACACCCTCACCAAACTCTCGATCAAGGCCACCTTCGTGGACCCAACCGACCTCGACGCCTGGGAGGAAGCGATCACCCCGAAGACCAGGCTGCTGTTTGTCGAAACGATCGGCAACCCTTCCGGCTCGATCGCCGACCTTGAGGCCCTCAGCGCACTCGCAAAGGCCAAGAGCGTGCCACTGGTTGTCGACAACACCTTCGCCACTCCCTACCTCTGCCGCCCGATCGACTGGGGAGCGACGATCGTGATCCACTCCGCGACCAAGTTCCTCGGCGGTCACGGCACCAGCATCGGCGGCGTCGCGGTGGACTCTGGCGACTTCGATTTCTCCCACTTTGAGACCATCGCCGAGGCTTCCCTGAGCTACCACGGGCTCAAGTTTTACGACACGTTTGGCCACTACGGCTTCCTCATGAAGCTCCGCGCGGAGACCGTCCGCGACACCGGCGCGTGCATCTCGCCGATGAACTCGTTCCTGCTACTGCAGGGGATTGAGACGCTGTCCTTGCGGATGGATCGCCACGTGGCGAACGCGCAATCCGTCGCCGAGTTCCTTGAGGCTCACCCGAAGGTCGGCAAGGTCCACTACGCGGGCCTACCTAGTCACGCCCACCACGATCTCGGCAAGAAGTATCTGCCGAAGGGGCCCGGCGCGGTCATGGCGTTCGACCTCGCGCCCGGTTCGGGCGATGTGCGGCAAGCGGGTAAGCAGTTCATCGAGTCGCTCGAGTTGTTCTCACACCTGGCCAACGTCGGCGACGCCAAGTCCCTCGTCATCCACCCCGGTTCGACGACGCATCAGCAACTCAGCGACGAGGAACTCGCGGCAGGCGGCATCACCGCGGGCACGATCCGCCTTTCGGTGGGTCTGGAGACGACGAACGACCTCCTGTGGGATTTGGACCAGGCGTTGAGCCAAATTTAGAGTGCGGTCGCCTGCGACCGCACTCTCCAGCGAGCCTGCGAGCGCAAACTGGGGTCGGTACGGCTTCTGATGTGCTATTCATCTTCCTATCGACAACCACGGCTGACGATCTCTCCGTGCTGCCTTCGCCGCTCTTCCAGTTTGGAAAAGACGAAGAAGCCGATTCAGAAAGGATGTCGGAGTGGCTGGCGTATCCGAATCGCTGGTACCTCTCAGGTCAATATGGAGGTTGTAGCTGTCATTTCCGGCATCTAGCCGCTGGAAGCCACATGGACTTTTGCCCGCCCGAGGATTGGGACCCTGAAGAGGAAGACAATGTCCTTTCAACAGGCGCGATTTATGACGCCTTCCTTCTATTGGTTACGGAGGGACACAAGGTCGATATCGTCGACACTTGGGCAAATGATCCGATGGATGGAATCAAGACGATCGTTGTCAGCCTCAGCGAAGTGGGCCGAGACGGGTTTCGGTTTTTCGAAGGGTACAGGTTCGTTTTCGTTCCGTAGCTGGTACGGATCGACCTCGGCGAACTGCGGGACGCCGTGAGCAATCCGCGGGTCGGGTAAGTTCGGGCCAGACCGATGTTGTTCCCGCTCCTCCTCCTCGCCGCCCAAGCTACCTCCCAAACTCCCGAACTCAAAGCCTGGGAAGACCTCAAATACGGCATGTTCATCCACTACGGGATGAGCACCTTCGACCAGAGCGAGATCAACGACGGCAAGTCCAAACCCGAGGTCTACAACCCGACCCACCTCGACGTCCGCCAATGGATCCACACCGCCAAGCTTGCGGGCATGAAATACGCCGTGCTTACCGCCAAGCACACTGCGGGCTTCTGCCTCTGGCCGAGCGGCGACTACGACGTCACCGAGAGCCCGGTTAAGACGGATGTGGTGAAGGCGTTCATGGCGGCTTGCAAGGCGGAGGGGATCAAGCCGGGAATCTACTACTGCATCATGGACGGTCACCGAGAAGGTGGCGTGACCTGGGACGCGATGGTCAAGGACGACTACTTCGAGCTCGTCAAGAAGCATCTGACCCAGCTCCACACGCGGTACCCCGGCATCTTCGAGCAATGGCTCGACATCCCCGGCAAACTCTCCCCCGCGCAGCGCGCTGAACTGTATAACCTCGTCCATCACCTGAGCCCGAAATGTCTCGTGCTGATGAACCAGAGCATCTGGACCAAGCCCGGAACCGCGATGCCGCCGGGAGCGTGGCCGACCGATCTTGCGGTCGGCGAGCGGAACGCGCCGCCCGGCGTCCACAACCGCAACATGACCTTCGAGGGAAAGGCGTACTACCTCCCGCTTGAGGTGTGCGACTGCCTGGAGGAGAATTGGTTCTGGGTCAAAGGCGACCAGCCCCGAACTCTGAAGCGGCTCGCCGGGATGTGGGACAGCACCGTCGGCCGCGGCGCGAATCTCCTGCTCGACGTCCCGCCCGACATGACCGGACGCATCCCCGAGTCATCCGTAAAGCGGTTGCTCGAGCTCAAGAAGTGGATCGACCACCCCACTCCCTGGCCCATCTCCCTCACCCAAGGTAAGCCCGCGACAGCCTCGAACATCTACCACAACGACCCCCAATGGTCGGCCGAGAAGGCGGTCGACGGTGCCGACAACTCCCGCTGGGCGTGCGATGACGCGGTCCACTCAGCCTGGCTCGCCGTGGATCTCGGGTCGGAGAAGACATTCAGCGAAACCATGATCTCAGAGGCCTATCCGAACCGAGTGAATTCGTTCGTGCTAGAGCGTAAGGTCGGCACCGACTGGGTGACCTTCTACCGAGGCAAGACGATCGGCGCGGACTTCCACGCGAAGTTCAAGCCCATCACCGCCCAGGCAGTTCGGCTACGCGTCATCGACGCGACGGTCGGCCCCACGATCTGGGAGTTCCAACTCTACTGATTTAGAGGAGCATGAGGAACGCCTCAACGGTCAAGCCCGCGTCGGAGAGGATCTGGTGCAGAGTGCCAACTCGAACGACTCGATGATCGGGCACAACCACGCGTGCTTTAGGATCGAATCGATGCATCACGATGTGGCTTCCGCGCTGACGAGACACGGAATCCAACCCTCTTCAAAGCCCGAACCACGTCTTGGCCCGACAGATCGTTGGGTAGTTTCGGCATCTCAGGCCGATGTCTTCAACTCAATCTGAGCGGTTTCTGCCTCAAAGGGCACGGGGTCGCCAGCTTCAATGCAATCCTCAATGTAAAGCTCCGCTGCCTCACGAATGTTAGCCAGCGCTTCGTCGCGCGTGTCCCCCTGGCTCACGCAACCGGGTAGCGCTGGCACCCTGACAACGTAGCCTCCGTCCGACTCCCGCTCAAGCACCACGGTGTAGGTCATAGCCTATTTTACATCGAGCCCCTAAGACCCATAACTACTTAGCCCACTCACTCAAAACCAGCTCCATCGCGTCGCGCACCCGATCCCGCGCCTCTCTTCGATCCTCCCCCCGCGCAAGCATCTTGTCGTAACCCGTGTGACAATGCCGAACGTGGGCCCGGACCGCCAGATCGACCGCCTCCGCATCCAGTTCCTTCGCCATCGCCGAGCGCCCCACGCGACCGCTGTACTTCTCGCAAGCGTGCTCCGCGATCGCGCTCGCCTCATCTGCGGGACAGGAGGGATAGTGCTTCAGAATCTCCGCCCGAAACGCCACCAAATACCGCTCATCCTCCTTCTCGCGGACCACCGCCGCGCGCTCCCGCGCCAACTGCCGCTTTTCCTCATCGCCGAGGCACTCCTCTTCCGCCCTCTCCACCGCCGCGGGCTCCACCATCAAGCCCTGCCGCTCGTACCGACCCCTGGTCCGGCTGAACCGCAACACGACCGCCGAGAGGGTCGAATACTTCTTGCTCCGACGCGTAAGGGCAACGTTTCCGCTCGGCAAGAACACCAGATGGCCCATGTCCGCGCAGTCCAGGCAAAGGGGCTTCTGGTTTTCGACGCGAAGAAGCCCACCCTTGAAAACATCCACCCCGCACTCTGAACACGTTGTGTTCTTGATGATAGAGAACACCGCGATCCCATCATCCTTCTTGATCGTTTCGGGCTGGTCTGACATCGCTCTATCGCCAATATGCCGAATTGGGCGAACTGGATGCAGCCCCGTCATCCTGACTGGAAAACCAAGCCTCGGCGAAGGTTTGGAACGGAAGGACCCCGGATTCCTACGCCACAACTGGGATGACATTCAATCTAGGGCCCAAAGTCGGACCACGACGGTGAGCGGTCCGCGTAGACTTATCTTGTGAGCGAATTCGGCGCGTCCTCGTCCTGCGATATCAGCCTCAACACCAAGCTGACCCCCGAGCAGCGTGAGCGGTATCAGAACACGAAGACCATCCGCGAACTCCTCGGCAACGCCAAGACGGTCGCGATCGTAGGGCTCTCGACCGAGAAAACCAAGGCCAGCAACATGGTCGCCAGCTACCTCCAAGACGAGGGATACCGGATCATCCCCGTTCACCCCAAGGCCGACCAAATCCTCGGCGAGAAGGCGTACCCGAACCTCAAGAGCATCCCCGAAGATATCGACATCGTCGATATCTTCCGCCCGGCGAGTGAAGTCGCCGCGATCGTGGACGACGCCATCGCCATCGGCGCGGGCGCGGTTTGGATGCAGCTCAAGCTCTTCGATCTCACGGCCGCCGATAAAGCGCTCGATGCCGGACTCACGGTCGTCGCCGACCGATGCATCAAGATGGAGCACGGACGCTACGGCGGGATGCTTCACTGGGCGGGGATGAACACCGAAGTGATCTCGGCCAAGCGCCGACGTATCGCTTAGGCTGAGCGTTCTCACGCTCGGGACGTGAGAGTTGAACCTAAACTCACGAACTCACTCTCACGGCCCCCTCCCACGTTGGGAATGTGGGTCGTTGCCAACTTCCCACGGGAGCCGGCCGTTTTGCGCCGTGGCGACGCATCTGATTTATCTCTCCCCATGGTCTTACGCTTCATACGAACCTTTGTCAACCAAGCTTTGGAGTTGGAGTTGAAATGCGACATGGAACCCCTCCATACCGCGCACTCGTCTTCCTGATTTCTGAACTGAGTTTTAGCGAAGGTTCGGAATCGACGGACCTCGGGTCTCAGTTCTCGTTGTCGAACCGGATGGCGGGGATCCGGGGTCTTTCGACTGCGCTGCCTCGCTTAGGCTCAGCGCTTCGCTCAAGATGACGGGAAACGAGTTGGAATTGGAGTCGCTGCTACACACTCACGCCACGAGGCATGTTGGGACAACTGATCCTAGGCACTGATCAAACCCATCTCGTCGAACCAACGGTCGTCCAAGAACGCATAGGCGTCGTCCACTTTCGCGATCAACCACTTCCGATCCCGAAGCCGCTTCATGATCCAGTCGCCCCGTAGCCGGTCGCCGTCCAAACTCAGTCGCAACTCCCCAGACCGGAACGCCTTCGACACCGCCTCCGGCGAGCAGCTGCCCTGCACATCCGAAACCACGAACTCGCCGCGATCCGAGATCTGCACCGAGCCGGCCGTCCGCACCGCCGGACCCTCGACCGCCAACCGGTACACATTCGGATTCGAACTCAATCCCTTCGGGATCTGAAACACCGGATAGCCATCCCCAAGCGACAAGCGATAGTCAATCTGCGTCGCGGAAACCTTGAGGCGCTGGAGACAGAACTGCGGCTCTATTTCGGGCCACAAAGGAAGTTGAACGGGCGGGCGGGGAACAATGGCGATCGACATGTTTGGACTCCTTAGGGTGCCTGGCGGACGCTGGCGAAATCACTATACTACACATCTGTCTACTATTCCAAGAAGCACACTATTTTTGGGAGTGCGCCCAAATCGGACCCTGTCGAGCATTGGATAGGTTCCTGCGGATTGCAGGTGCATCGAAGGCGAATGCATGATTTTTGCGATCATGTTTGCTTGTATCCTAGAAGAGGTTCAAATCACGGCATACATGGTGTAGAAGCATGAATGAACAAAACAAGGAGGTTCAGGCCGACGGTCGATCTGACCGGATCCTCTTTATCTTCTTTCTCACGCTAGGAATATTCATCTCCCTCTCCCACGTTGTTTCGGGCCTATTGGTGTTGAAAGATCATCCCAGGATTGCTTTCACCTACTGGGGGAAAACTGGCGCAGTTTGGATTGCGATCGCGATGGTTGGTGGCGAGAAGTTCCGCATAAACGTACGCCAATGGACAACGGCTCTCTTCGCATTGGGTCTGGGAATGATCCAGGCCCCATTTTGGCTGCGCCCATATTGGTTTGTTTCTTCGCTAGGTGTTCTTGTAGTTTTCGGCACTCTCGTGATGATAGGGTGCCGCCTCAGGAAGACACGAGGCATGGTTCGGGCAGGGTCGGACGACTCTGCGGCCAAGTAACATGAGCAAACCCGATGGGTTCAATCCTTGTTTGCGAAACACCCTCTGACCGTTGCTGTCTTATGTTAAGACCAGGGGATCGGGATAGGATGGTCTCGTGTGCCCTAACATTCCATAGGCGATGCAGAAGCGCTGGCGCTCGACTGTGATCAGTGCCGACTTCCTAGACTTGCGTTGGAGCCTTCACAATAGAAACGTGCACCCGGGCCTCGCCAAGATCGCTGCAGCGACCCAGGATACGGCATTCGAGAACCAACTTTGGCTGGTCGGCGGTGCCGTGCGCGACGAACTCCTCGGCTTGCCACTGAAGAACGACTTCGACCTTGTCACCACTGAAGGTGCACCGAAGCTGGCCCAGCTCCTGTTTGACAAAGGGGTCACCAAGAGTCCGCCCGTGGTCTACACCCGGTTTGGCACCGCGATGCTCCACGTCGAGGAGGTGAACGTCGAGTTGATCACCGCTCGCAAGGAGAGTTACGAGAGCGAATCGCGCAAGCCCGACGTCGAACCGGCGACCTTGGAAGAAGACGCCGAGAGGCGTGACTTCACCGTCAACACCCTTCTGCTAAACCTTCACACAAACGAACTTCGCGACCCCCTCGGCATGGCCCTCGACGACCTCAAGAGTAAAGTCCTCCGCACCCCGCTCGACCCCGTCGCTACCTTCCACGACGACCCCTTGCGGATGCTCCGCGCGGTCCGATTCCGCTGGCAGCTCGGCTTCGAGCCCGCGCCGGGTTTGTATGAAGCTGTCACTAAGACCAAAGGCCGATTGAAGATCATTAGCGCCGAACGAATCCGAGACGAGTTCGTGAAGATGCTCGCCCTCGAGACCGCGGCAGATGCTCTGAAAGACCTGATGAACCTTGGTCTGTTCGAAGTCTTCGCCCCCGAATTGGCCGCGATGGCCGACGTCGAGCAGGGGAAATACCACCACCTTGACGTGTGGAACCACACCCGGCTCGTCGTTCAGAACGCCGGTCCAGGCGACCTGATCCTCACCCTCGCCGCTTTGCTCCATGACGTGGGCAAACCTCCGACCCGGATGGTAGACGAGAAGGGGAACACGCGCTTCTTCGGGCATGAATCCGTGGGTGCCGAGATGACTAGGGAGTTCATGCGCCGACTCAAGTTCTCGGAAAAGGATGTCGAGACCGTCTCGCGACTCGTGAAGAACCACATGCGCCTCGGCTCTGCACCTGTCTTCACTCCAACCGCGGCTCGTCGTCTGATTCGCGACATGGACGACGACTTGGAGCGCCTCCTCAAGCTTGTCGAGGCGGACGCAAGCGCGTTGAAAGCGGGGGTGCGCGTTTTCGATCTCAAAGCGATTCGCGCGCAAATCGAACAGGTCGGCACGCTGACGCCAAGGCAAACCTTGGAGTCGCCGCTGACCGGGGAGGAGATTATGGAGATCGTGGGCAGTCCGCCGGGACCCGAGATCGGTCGCCTCAAGCACCTTCTCACCGAGAAAGTGCTTGACGGCGAACTTGCCCCGGGCGATCGAGAGGAAGCATCGCGAATCATTAAGGCGATTCGGCCGCAAGACTAAAGGAGCCCAGGCGCCCTCAGTTCGAACTGCATCCGCTGGCCTGGGCGCAGCTTTATTGGCGCCGTCGGATGATCTGACGTCAAGGTGAATCCAGCCAGGTAGTAGTGAGTTCCCGGCCTCAGGCCGTGAATCGTCTGGCTCCCCGACACCGGCTTCGCTCCCGCCGTCAACGTCCAGCGGTTCTTGCCCTGCAGGTCCAGCGCGAACCCATCGCCTGATTTCACGGATAGAGAGGGACGCTCGTCTTGCCCCTCGAAGACAGTAACCCGGTGCTGCCCGTAGTCGACGCCGAAAGGCTTTGCGCACGATACCGAAATCCCGTCGTGACTCACGAGGAACTTGCCGACGGACAAGTCGATCCGCAGCGCCTGGCCGCGCAGGTTGTATTTCACCACCGTCCCATTCAGCTCCGGCGTCAGGTGAGGCTCTAGATAGAGCCGGTTGTACTTGGGCTGGATGCCGTAGATGTCCCGATACAACCCCACGATCACGTTGCAGTTGTTGGCCAGGATGTCGTCGCCCGCGCCCTGCCCGTTGGTGCGGAGATAGCGCTGGAACGCCAAGCCGTCCTTTTTGTATTGCCCGACGATCTGGCGGACGTACTTGAACGCCACATCCGGACGGTCCGCGGCATAGGCGCGGACGCCGTACTCCGCCCACGCCAAGAAGATGTCGCCGTTCTCGTAGTCCGGCCACCGTGTGTTCATCGCCTCGCCAGGTGCGTAAGGGAACAGGCACGACGGCCAGGCGAGCAGCGACTGTGCCTTCATATTCGCCTCGATCGTGTTCAGCAACAAGCGCCGCCGCGCCGGATCGTCGCACAATCCGTCGCCGAGCGCGGTCAGGTTCACATGCAGCACGAGGTTGTCACCGTGGATCGACCCGTCCTTGTCGCGCCAGTACGCATACCAACCCTTCCCCGGATCCCAGAACCCACCCTCCGAGATCGGCCGATTGAATGCCTTCTTCAAAACCGCCGCCCTGACCAGGTACGCGTGAGCCCGAGTCTCGTCACCCAGCACATGCTCCACCCCCGCCCAAACCTGCAGCGCGTGATAGAGCTGCGCGTTCACGAACCCGTTCTCGTACGACGCCCACACGATGTCGATCCAGTCGCTCGAGCGCTTCTGCGCCATCGAGTCGGTCTCCATCTCGACCAGCCCGTTGTGGTTGGTGTCTCGCTTCAGCAGGTATTCCAGGGCCGCCTCGCAAGTCTTCTTCTGCCCCGCGACCCAGCGCACGTCGCCGCTGAGGTCGAACTGGTCTGCGACGTTACACACGTACGAGGTCTGGGTGTCCATCAGCCGACCCCACTGCGCCTCGTAGAAGCCGAACGCGTTGTACGTGCCCGCGGTGGCATCGCCGGAGTCATAAGCCCAGCGAGACTTCACCATCCCGTCCGGCTCGACCGCGTGATCGCGCTGAAAGTCGAGCGTCCGCGCATAGTTGCGCAGGAAATTCGGGTCGTCGATCGCCAACCCCATCTGCCCAATCCATGGCTCATGCAGCACCGCGTACCCGCTATACCAGCCATTGCTTCCGATAATCTTGTCGTCAACCACCCCAATCCGCCCGATCGTATTGACCAGCTCAGTAATCGCGCCGGTGTCAAACCCCTTGAAGTCGCCTCGCCCGAACGTCTGGGCGAAATCCCTCGCCCGAAGTTCGAAGGTCGCGCTCACATGCTCTTCGCTCTCGACCGGAAACGCCGCCCAAAGCTCCTGACTCTCACGCCGGAACCGCGCGAGGTCGTGCCTCGGTTTCAGCTCCTCACGCGTGATCTCGGAGTCCATCGAGAACCCACCGACCGGCTCGCGCGTGAACCTCAGCGCACTCTGCCCGCGGGCGGACAGAGTCGAAAACTGGAAGCAAGAGTCGGCGGCCGCGTTCCAGAAAGTCGCCGAGCCGGTGTGAACGCCGTAGGTCGAAAGCGGCCTGTCGAACAGCTTTCCCCACGCCACCCCGCCGGTCCCGAGCAGCGCGCCCGTCCAGGTCTTCATGTCGCGAAAAGTGAAGCTCGGCATCGCGGTGGCCTCAAGCATCCCCCCGGAAAGGTAAGTCCGCTCGATCTGCCAGCGAATCGAGTCCCGTCCAACGGTGAAAGTCCACTTCTCCTCCGCGTTCACCGACCCACTGCGGAATCGGATGCCACTAACCTGAACCACGTTCCCCTCGACGCTGAGCGCGGAAGGCTGCTCAAGCTCGCGCGACGTGATCCACCGCTCGCCAACCTTGATCCCCGTGCAGGCCGGGCGCTCGGGCGAAAGCACAGAACGCCCCCGGACCTCGACCCAATCCAGGAAGCACCCCATCGTCTGGTTCAGCCGAATCCTCAACCCCGCCGCGGCCATCGTCACCGTGTGGTTCTTCGAGTCGACGGTCACCCGCTGAGCCGACGCAAAAGAAGGAAGCGCAACCACGATGCCTAACAGGGCAAGTTTGAACATAGGACAACCGAACCGTACCCGTTCCCCCTCCCTTTGCCGGATGATTGTGCCGGGAAGAGGAGGGGGAACTTCGAAGCTCTGAATTTTGCAAGACCTCAACGAACAACGAACAACCTATCCCGATCCTGCTAGCATCAAACGCGAGGCAAGAAATCATGAAGCGCGTCCTGATTGACACCGATACCGCCAACGAGATCGACGACCAGTTCGCCCTCGCCCACGCCGCCCTCTCCCCTGGGCAGATCAGCCTTGACGCCGTCGTCGCCGCCCCTTTCTCTAACAACGTCTGCAGCGATCCCGCCGAGGCCATGCGGCAGAGCCGCGACGAGGCGCTCAAGGTTCTCGAACTTTGCAGCCGGGGCGACGTCCCCGTCTACGCGGGGTCAGATCAGTTCATGACCGGACCCGAGGAGCCGGTAGAAAGCCGGGGCGCGCAAGCGATTATCGAGTTCGCCCTCCGCCCCTCAAAGGAACCCAAACTCGTCCTCGCGATCGGCGCTGCAACCAACGTCGCCTCCGCCCTCCTGATGGAGCCCAATATCGCGGACAAAGTCACGATCGTCTGGCTCGGCGGCCACGTCCTCAATTGGCCCGATGCCCGCGAGTTCAACCTCCAGGGCGACCCCTACGCCGCCCGCATCCTCCTCGACCGTGCTCAGGACCTCGTCATGCTCCCCGCCCTCGGCGTGACCTCGCACCTCCTCGTCTCCGTCCCGCTGCTTGAGCGCGACTTGGAAGGAAGCAACCCGCTCGGCACCTATCTAACCAAAATCGTCCGCGAGCACCGCCCCGACGACCTCGGTGCGGAGAAGGAGCTCTGGGACGTCGCCGCCACCGCCTTTGCGATCAACCCGGACTGGGTCCCCTGCGACGTCATCCACTCCCCGATCCTGACCGATGACCTGCATTGGAGACTCGACCCCACCCGCCACCCGATCCGCATCGCCCGCTGGGTGCAAAGAAACGCGATCTTCGCCGACCTCTTCAGCAAAATCCGAAGCATCCCCTTCCTCTTGCCGGGATGATTGTGCCCGGGAGGAGGAAGGGGCCGGGGGATGGAGGTTCCGGAACGTAGAGTTACCGCCGAGCTTGAATGTCGGGCCGGGATGCAACCGAACACCCAATACCTAACACCTAACACCGAGCACCAACACCTAACGCCTAAGCGTCTTCCTTAACCCGCTCCCCATCCGTCCCCGGCAATTCCCCGCCTGACTCCAGGAACTGGTCAAGCTCCCGGATCGCCTCCTCCTTCGAGGCCGCGTAACTAGCAAGCGCCGACCGAATCTCCGCCACCGCCACCTCGGGATCGCGGACCTCGACGATCAGCTTGCTGAACGTCTCGTCCTCCATCTCAATCACGATCGTGTTCTTCGGGTGGCGCACATCCCAAAACACCTTCTCGCCCTTCTGATAGAACAGCCCCGCCCGAAAGATGTTCGGGATGTCCGCCCCCGTGACCTTGAGCCCTTGAAACCATCCCATCGCCGGCTCCGGGTCGGCGTGCACGCCCTTGATGTGCTCCAGCGGAATACTCAGCCGGCTCTTGAGCGCCCAGAACTTGTGGGAACCCAAGACCTCCAGCACCAGCGTGTCGTGAGTGACCTCAATTTCGACCATGTTCTCCGAATCCTACCGACGTACGAGCAAGCCAGGAAGCTACGCCCGGCGTCGCCGACGAACAAGCAATCCAACCCCGGCACCGAGTGCGAGCAATGAACAGGGCTCCGGAACCGCCTGCGGGATCATCGCATACGCGTGGATTTGGCCGTTGAACAAGCCCGTGCCCGTGATAATCCCGTCGTCGCTGATGCCCATCGCCGAAGACGACGTGTTCGTGCGGAGATCCCAGCCCGTCCCGCCCGGAATCAAATCCGCCAAGCGGTAAGTGTTCGTACCATCGTAAACGAACGGGATCGCGAACGCCGAGGAGTCGGTGCCGACCGCCCAGCCGTGTGAGTTCGCCCCCTTCGCGCTCCCCTGCGAAGTCCCCGCGGCAAGCGGGATCGCGACCATCCCGCCCGATTGCGTCCAGAGGAACGGCATCCCCGATCCCTGGTTGAACATCGACGAACCGACGACGTAGCCGCCGTTCGCCACGGAGAACGCCAGAGCGCCGTTCATGCCCGGCAGAGCGCCGACCTCGAACGTGGTGTTGGCGACCGAGTCGTACACGATGCCGACGTTGCGGGCGGCATTGGCGGGGTCGATCCCCTGGCCCGCCACAAGACCCGCGTCGTTGATCCCGAACGCGGTGACGAAGAACGACCCCCCCGCGGTGGTCTGGCTGAGATAGGAAACCACGCCGCCGTTCCAGATCACCCCGACCTGATTGACGCCGCCGTTGACGGACCCGCCCACCACGCCGCTCGCATTGATCGCCTGAGCGCGGCCTAAGGTCTGGCCCGAGGGGAGCGCAAGCTGCGTGGTCACCCCGCCGGACCAGACCAAGGGCAAGGGACTCGAACCGCTCAGCGTCGTCGCGCCCGTCCCCGCCACCACGCCACTGTTGTTCACGCCGTTCCCGACGCTGTAATTGCGAACCGGAGAACCGAGATTGGACAGCCCGACGATGCCGCCGCCCTGAGTCCAAGTATAAGCCGAGGCCCCGCCTGAGGCGAAAACCGAACGACCGGTGATGATCCCGTTCGGCGAAATCGACCACGCTTGGTTCGCGCTATCCGTGGGGCGAACAAGGCCGACGTCGACGATTGAGTAGGAAGGGGCAGCAACGGCGCAACCGGTAATGACGACAAAACCTGCAGTGAAGAGTCCTCTCCCAAATAAGCACATAACGCACCCAGTGTCTCACGAACGTGCGGAGAGCGCAATACATATAAGAAGGGCGCGAGCCCCAATCCGGAAGCCTGGGGCGGACGGGTTGGCTGACTCGGAGCGTCGGCCGCTGCGCCAATTCGTTGTCGCACCCCAGGGGCCGAAGAAGGTATCCACTCAACCGCGCCTCTTTGTCCGCCCAATCAAGGACAAGGATTCTTAGATGGGAAAATCCGGACGTGACGGGATATAGTTGGAGTATGCCTTCCAGACTTTCGCGCCAGGAAAAGAAGCTTGTTGCCGCCGCGTCGGACGGCAAGACGGACAAAGAGTCGGCTCGCCTTTTCGCCGTCGCCGTCGGCACGATCCGCACCTATTGGGAGCGCATCCGGCGCAAGCTCGGCACGGTCAATCGAACTCACTCCGTCGCAAAAGAGATCCGCGTTGAGAACGAGGAAGACCTGCAGAAAAAAGACGCCATGATCGCCGAGCTGAAGGCCAAGCTAGACGAGTAGGGCCCAAACGGTCGGTCCTTCAATCAAACATGTCGCTTACGGACGCGACTGTTTCCATCCTCACACTGCACCGTGAGAATGTTCTTGAACGCATGCCGCCTCACGCCGCACCCGAGCGAGGTCAACGCCTTCTCGACTTCGTCGATGAGGTCCGCGTCGAGCGCCACGTCGAAAACCTGCTCAGAGCAGTTCTGTTGGAGAAGGACCCGGGCAAACCTTGCCGCTACGTCAGGATTCGCGAGAATCCGGGGTTGATTCCCAATGTGTGAGTGTGGAGCGGACATCTGAGATCATATTGGCTCTCGATTTGGCTTCGAGTCACGTCTGAAAATACACTGTCCGCCTTATCGCATACACGAGCGGCCATACAAAACCGCGCCGGGATGACCTCGATTTTGAGGACAAGAATTCTCTGAAATGGAACCTCACGACCCTGCGAGACGACAAAAAAGCCATGTCATACCGGTTGTCACCTCAAGAGAAGAACTTGATCGTTGCCGCCTGCGAAGGCAAGACCGATAAGGAAACCGCCGAAGCCCTGGCCGTGAGCTTGGGGACGGTTCGGACCTATTGGGACCGCATCCGAATGAAGCTCGGCACGATCAATCGAACCCAATCCGTTGCGATGGTGATCCGCGCGGACCACTCCGTCCATATCGAGACAAAAGACGCGCGGATCGCCGAACTCGAGTCCCAGCTCGGCGCGTAAAGATTGGCCCGCGCATCCAAAAGAGCAAGATCAGGCCGCGCTGAAAAGGCGTAAAATGAAGGCATGCTGATAGTTCAAACCGTAGTGGTTCGAAACGAACAGGACTTCAGCGACACTCAGTTCTTCGACACCCGCGCCTCGCTCAATGCTTGGGCAAAGCGCGAAGCCAAGATGCCGGGGGTCGATCAGGTCCTCGTGTTCTTCCCAATGCAGCGGGCATGCCGTGACCTCACCGCGCAATCCATCGAGGCCTTCTGCGCGCAGGGCAAGGTCCGCCACATCCGCCGAGCGCTCTAGCTCTCCCTCGCCAACCCGGCATTGCGCCAGGCGGGCTAGGCTGGCTTCTGCGGGAGGACATGCTCATCGCCGCAGAAAATGGTGAGTAAGCACTTGAATCGGTGCCGAACGACGGTGCACCCGAGCAAAGTCAACTCCCTCTCCGTTTCGTCCATGATGTCGCTGTCGAGCATCACATCGTAAACCTGCTCCGAGCAGTTCTGTTCGATAAGGGCTCGGGCAAACCTTGCAGCCGCGGTCGGAGTCGTCATTACAATCGTTGCCTCCCTTTCCCCCCACGCCGGGCGGGTAGCTCACGATATTGCGCCCGTTTTAGATTCGAATCCCGTCGGAGAAAACGAGGTCGGTTTTTTCGCCGACAAGCTCCACCCCCATCAGAAAGGGCCGTCATCTGGCTGCCTTTTCGAGGGGCAGAGCGAGACGCTGTTCGACGACGCCGAATAGAAGAAACCGGATGCCTCGGGATGCTCCCGCCACTGGCTTACGGCTGACCCCCGTCAAAATCCCGAGGCTCAAACCCCCGCCTTCCAATCCCGGGGGACTTAGCCTCGGGGCTCTAACCCTCGGACGGAAGACCACCGGTAGCGAGAGCGCCCCGAGGCATCCAACCCCCGTTGCGGAAGGGCGAACGCCACTCGTGGCCGACCCCTCTCGCATCGTGGAAGCACAAACTCCAAGCGTGGAAGCCCACTCTCCGATGTCGGACTTACATCCTCCGAGTGTGGGAGCACAAACTCCGATGGTGGAGACGCAAACTCCTCTCGTGAAGGCCCATAGCTCCCCATTGAAAGCCCAAACTCCCCTCTAGATGCGCCTTGTTCCGAGGTCCATTCGTCCCTTGGGAAGAATGTCTGCATTACGGCGCGGAATTCGTTTCCCTCTCCCTCGCACGGCTTTTGCCATCGCCACAAAGTCTGTCGGGCGGGAAAGGGCTAGGGTGAGGGGACTTCGAAGCTCTGAATTTTGCAAGGGCCTCCACGAATAACGAATAAGGGGACGCCACCCAGGGTAGCGCCCCCTTTTTCTCTCCCCTTGACGGGTCAGTTAAAGACCGGGGCGTGGTTGAACTTCTGGGCAAGAACGACTTCCGAGTCGCCGCCCATCCACTGGTCGAGCGTCGCGGCGTAGACCTCGCGGAAGTCGATTCCCATCGCGATGTCGCCTTGGTACAGGTTGGCGAGGTCGGGCACGTTGCCGATGAGACCGCCCTTGACGTTCTTGCCGATCAGGAACATCGGAGCCCCGTGACCGTGGTCGGTACCTTGGCTGCCGTTCTCCTGGACCCGACGTCCGAACTCAGAGAAGACGAGCACGATCACCTTGTCAGCTCGACCACAGGCTTCCATCTCGTCCTGGAACGTCGAAACGGCCTTGGCAAAGTTGCCGAGCAGCTTCTCATGAGTATCCGGCTGCTTGGCGTGGGTATCGAACCCTCCTGCCGAGAAGTAAACGACACGGGTCTTGGGCGAGGTTGCGATGAGCTGACCGATTTGCTTGAATCCGTTACCAAACGAGTCGTTCGCGTAAGTCGATTTGGAGGTGTAACCCTTGAGCTGGGTCTCAAGAATCGAGATCGCATCGAGCGCCGCCTTGTTCGCCTGCTGGACCACGCGAGTCGAGGAGCCCATCGGGGCGTCCGCACCCTGAATCTCGCGGAGCATTCGCTCCGCATCTGAGTCTCCAATCATGCTCTGCAGGTCGGCGAGCGACGCGAAGCACGGAATGCTCGCGTTCTTCGCGGCCAAAGCGAGGGGTTTCTCGGTCGAAAGGCCGAGTGCGACGACCGGGTTGAGCGGGTTGCCGAGCGACTGCTGATCCATGTGGCGGCCAATCCAGCCGTACTTGAGCTTGCTCTCCGGCGAAGCGGACTGCCAGATCTCCATGCTCTTGAAGTGCGAGCGATTGGGCTGCGGGTAGCCGACGTTCTGGATGATCGCAACCTTGCCCTGCTTGAACATCTCGCCGAGCGGAGCGAGCGCCGGGTGGAGACCCATCTGATCGTTTAGCTTGAAAACCTTCTCCTCAGGGATACCGATCGTCGGGCGGAACTGCATGTACAGCTTGTTCGCCCAAGGAATGACGGTATTCAGTCCATCGTTGCCGCCTGAGAGTTGGCACACCACGAGCACGGTGTCTCCCGTGGCCTTACCACCGCCGGCCGCGCGCAGGACGTCAGCTTCAGCGATCGAGGACAGCCAACGGGGGGCCACAAGGCCGACGGCGATCATGCCGCCGCGCTTAAAGACATCTCTTCGGGTGATAAAGTCGCTCATCTTTGGATCCTTCCGGTCTTGCTAGCGCTCTCAGTGGGAACGCTCTCATTGTAAGCCAATGCCAGTCAAGACGGACAGGGCCTTTGGATGTTCAGTAACGAAAGGTATATTCGGCGCATGAAGCCGAAACCGTTGTCCGTTGGTTCGGTGCTGGCATCGGGAGCGTTAGCGCTCGTTGTGATGTTAGTTTTCTTTGTGCTGCAAGACTACGGACCCGAGAGCGCCGTTCGCCGATTCCACGAGGCGATCGTGCGCCACGACAACGAAACCCTCAAACGCGTCACCAAAGGAAGCCTGGAGACCGAAGTCGCCCAATTTGAGCTCACTGCGGTGGAACAAGTGCTGAAAGCGGGAGCGCGTTACCAGCTTGTCCGCACCGACCACCGCGCAGGCTGGGTTGGCGCAGAAGTTGTTTACCGAAGCCCTAACGGCCAAACGGGGACGATTTATTGGGTTGTCGTTAAGGACGGCCCGACCTGGAAAGTAGACCCAGAGGCGACGCGAGATCAGATGAGCATGCCAAGAGCAGGATCAAGACAGGTTGTGGGGTTTAATACAGCCCGATGAAGAAAGCAGTTCCTCTGATCGTTGCCATTGTCCTGATCGGCATGGGAGCCTACTTCTTCGTCATGGCGGGTGCATCCCCCGCTTCCGTCGCGAACGACTTCATGATCGCGCTCGCCAAGGGCGATGCCAAAGGTCTCGTCAAGTACGGCTACATGGCCAACCTGACGCCCGAGCAGGAAGAGAAAACCTGGTCCGAAACGATCCAACGTGGCGAGTATTACCGATTCGGCTGGCATATCAAGAGTGCCCTCGAGGCCAACGAAGAGAAGGCGTCGGTCGTCATGGACTTCATGAAGAACGCCGACCTTCCTGGAGGTTATCCAGAAGACTTTCAGCTGCCGATGGTCAAAGTCAACGGCAAGTGGATGGTCGACGTTCACGGCATCCCCCGCGAACTGTATCCCGCCCTCCCGCGCTAATCCGTTCGCTTGCTGAGCACCTTGGCGATCGCGCGTGCCGCCGGGTCGGGCACCATGCCTAGGTAGTCGCCGCCCAGGTTGGCGACCTCTTTGACTATGCTGGAGCTCAGGTAGCTGTATTCCCACTTCGTCATGAAGAAGACCGTCTCGATGTCCTCGCTCAACCGGCGATTGACCATCGCCATCTGAAATTCGTATTCGAAGTCCGCCGTCGCCCGAAGCCCACGAACGATCGCGTGGGCGTCCTTGGATCGAACGTAGTCGATCAGTAGCCCCGAGAAGCCCTCGACGCGCACGGTCGGCAGATGAGCGACGCTCTCGCGAATCGCCTCACAGCGGGCCTCGACCGACAGGAGCGGCATCTTCCCCGAGTTGATGCCCACGGCCACGACCACGTGATCGAACAGGCGTGATGCCCGCTCGATCACATCGATGTGCCCCAAGGTCGGCGGATCGAAAGAACCAGGATAGACGGCGGTGCTCCGCATGCGACCATAATACAGCCCGCCTCAGGTTGAACGTGGCGGATTGGCAAAGAAGATGGCAAGCCGCTCCCCAAGAAGTAACCTTCAAACGGGTACGGCTCTGGCCCTAGCCGGGCGGCATCGCTCCGGGCTTCCGTTTCACGAGCCCCTTCCGATCGGCGTCCCTCAACTCGCCCAATCGATATGCGAAGCCCACGGCGGATCAGTGCTCGCGGATTCACCAACCAGTTGGACGGCGACCTTTCCCGCCCCGTCCCTCGCCGTTTTGGCTGCGCGAGCAATCCTAGTGGAGCATTCTCTGACGACCGATGCAGATGGACTCGTGGGCGTCGCCGCCGGGATATCGACGGCCGAGGTAACGGAACTCGGCCAGCTTGGAGAGAGCTTGCCTTACCTTCGGGCCCGGCAGCTCGCCGCCCTGGCCGAAGCCGAACAGATACTGGCCGATTCCGCCACTCGAGAGGTGGCGGTTGGAACGATCGAAGCGGACTATGGATTCCAGGAATTCGGCACTCAAGCCCTGGAAGGTTTCGAATCACCCACAAGGGTCTGGCAAGTCACCCACCCTCAATTGCGCCGCGCCTTTCGCGAGATGCGCACCGCGGAACGACGCCATAACAACTTGCCCGCCCGCACCAATTCCTTCGTCGGACGGATTGACGAAATCGAGGATCTGCTTCACATCCTTGCGGAGGCCCGTTGGCTGACCATCGTCGGCGGCGCTGGCACTGGAAAGAGTTCGCTGGCGGTTCGGGTCGCGATGGAAGTGATCGAGGAACATCCCGACGGCGTCTGGTACCTCGACTTACGAGATTATCCGCCTACCCAGGCACTGGAGTCGATTCTCGCTCAGGCATTCAGAATTCGGGTTTCGCCCGGCTGGACCGATGCCGAAGCCCTGTCTGTCGGCATGGGAGGCTGGCAAGCCCTCGTACTGTTGGATAATGCCTCAAGCCACGCCGCCCAAATCGCGGACCGCCTATCCAGCCTGCTAAAGCTTGCCCCCGGAGTGCAATGGATTGTGACTTCGCGCCGACGATTCCGCAACTCCCCTCACCACGAATACTCGGTCGCCCCCCTGAATCTCGACCCGAATCGGCCCATGGAGAGCGATTCAGTCCAGCTATCGCCGAGCGCGCACGCGAAGCGAACCGGACCTTTGCCCTGACTGGGGAGAACCTGAACGACGTCGTCGAGATCTGCCGCAGAGTTCACGGCAATCCCCTTTCGATCGAGATCGCGGCCGCACGCTCGGGCATCTGGTCGCCCGCCACTCTCTTGGCCGCCTGGAACGAACTGGATATCGAAGAATCGCTTGAGGCGACGATGCAGTGGACAGTGGAACTCCTGTCCGGATTCGAGCAGTCTCTGTTTCGCCGTCTCTCGATCTTCGCTAGCCGGGTCTCTCTCGACGCCGCGTTGGCTGTGGCCGCCGATCCGGGTTCGAACCACCGCAAGACGCTCAAGGCACTCGAGACCCTGACCGAGAGCCAGCTCCTGCAAATGGGAAAGCCGATCTTCGAGAACCGCACCGTGTTCGAGTTGGCAGGACCCGCCCGAAGTCTTGCTCGAAAGCTCCTTCACGAGGCTGGCGAGGCGGAAGAAGTGAGTCAGCGGCACAGTCGCTGGATCGCCTCGGGTGCCCCCACGCGTGCCGACCTCCAAGGTCCCGACCAGGATATTTGGCTCGAACGCGCTGCCGGTCTCTATCCGGATATCAAGGCAGCCGTCCTGCGAGAGATTGCGGCCGGAAACGAGAGGTTGGCAGGCGAGATCATCGCGAACTTTGGCCCGCTCTGGATTCGTCGGTTTGACCTTGATCTTCAGGCCCTTGTTGAACCGTTCCTACAGAAATTCGCTTATTCGAATAGCGACGACATGATTAATGTTCTGAACCTAGCCGGCATGGCTCACGACTTCCGTGGCGACTTTGCCGCCGCGCGGGCGGCATTCCTCACGCTGATCGCACGCGCTCGTGGCACCGGCTCCCCTTTGCAGGGGGCGGGCATCACCAACTACGCACGTATGCTACGGGCACATGGACACCTCAAGAAGGCAAGGCGGCTCGTCCAAAGGGCAATCTGGCTGTTCCAACCCGATCGCCCGGTCCGCGAGAGGGCCAGCGCCCAATTTGGGTTAGCTGCGATGTGCATCGAGATGGGGGAGCTTGACCAGGCCAAGGAGGTCCTCCAGCAACTGACTCATCTGATGCGGCCCCTCAAGGACAAGTTTCTTGAACTGTACCTTCACGGCGTCTTCGCTTCTTACTATGCCGCCACGGAGGAGTTCGACAAATGCGAGGAATCAACTCTCGCCGCCGCGCGGATCGCGATGCACCACGGATACGATGCCGAACTGGCCGCCCTCGTGATCCGAATGAGCGAGCTGGAAATGCGTCGAGGACACGCCGAGAACGCGTTCCGCATCGTGACCGCAATTCGCGGGGCCTGCTCCCGGCGTGACCTTACCCTTGAAATTTCGGATCTAAGAAGGATCGAGCGCCTGTACACCGAAGCTGGTAAAGCCTCGGGAGACCTGTCTGAATTTGCGGAAGAATGGTCCAAAATCCCGTTATCCAAGATTATAGGTAAATGGTACCATATATAATCATGTGATCTAATTCCACAGTTAGCGTGCAATGAAAGCACGTTTAACTATCCTCGTCCTGTCTCTGATTGTCTTCGCCTCGGCGAAAGCGCCATGGCCAAGTTCCCAATCGATTCGGCATCCAGACTGGCCACCCGCGTTTGTTTACAGCTCCTCCTCCGTACCAGGAGGCACCACGATAACGGTCAACTTCGACGGCTCAAATGCGACCGACGAGGATGTTGCCATCACGGCAACATCCGGCGTGTTTAGCTCGCTTCCGAGCAGCGTCACCGTGCCTGCCAACCAAAATTACCTCAGCTTCTCGGCGACGATCTCCTCGTCGGCATCGGGTTCCTTTGTCCTAACGGCCACGAACGCCCTCGGAAGCAAGAACTCCCAGACCTATTATTTGCCGCCCGACCGCTAAGGACCCGCCTACTCGAGTCCGCCCTCGGGGAGAGGGGCGGGGGCGGTTGCCTTGGACTTGACGTCCAGGCGGCGTCCCTGATCGGAAGCCTCGTGGATCGCGTGCATCACGTCGAGCACGTGGAACGCGAGGTCGCCGTTGGCCCTGTGCTCGCGCCCTTCCGCGATCGCGTAGCCGATATCCAGCACTCCAACCCCGCGGCTATTCTCCGCGTAGGCGTGGGTCAGCGGCACTTCCGACCATTCCGCGTCGTCCTTGCGGCGGATCTTGACCGTGTCACCGAAAGAGTTCGGGTCGCCAACCATCAGCGAACCCTCCGTCCCGTGAAGGGTGATCGGCGGCAGAGTACTGTGCCAGACGTCGAAGCTCGTCGTAAGCTCGGCAATCGCGCCATTCCCGAATTCGAGAATGCCGACCACATGCGTCGGAATTTCGACCGGAATCACCTGGCCGCGCTTGGCCTCGCTGCCGATCGTGCGGGTTTCAAACGTCTTTCGAGTCACCCCGCTCACACGCTGGACTCCGCCCATCATGCTAACAAGGGCGGTGAGGTAGTAGGGACCCATGTCGAACATCGGGCCGCCGCCACGCTGGTAAAAAAACTCAGGGTTCGGGTGCCAGCCTTCCGGACCGTGCCCAAGCATGAAGGCTTGAGCGGCCACGATCTCGCCGAGCTCGCCGTTCTTGATCATGCTGATGCAGGTTTGGATTCCCCCGCCCAAGAACGTATCCGGCGCAGCTCCGAGTCTCAGTCCCCTAGATGCGGCAAGGTCGACCAGGTTCTGTCCCTCTTCACGGGCAAGCGCGAGCGGCTTCTCGTTGTAGACATGCTTGCCGCCTTCGAGGGCGGTCTTTGCGACGGAATGGTGCGCATTGGGGACGGTGAGATTGAGCACGAGGTCAACGTCCGGCGACACGAGCAACTCGGGGACGCTGAGCACGCCCACCCTGTGTTCATCGGCCTTGGCCTGGGCTTTCGCCGTATCCAAATCGGCCACGGCGGCAACCGTCGTGCCATGAAACTTGAGCAGGTTCTTGAGGTAAATGTCGGAAATGTTGCCGCAGCCAACCACACCAACGCGAAGGGGGTTCATCGCTCGAAACGTTACCCGACAGGGCCAAAACTTCTGACGAATCTCCCCTTCCTCTTGCCGCGATGTTTGTGCGCTGGAGGAGGAAGGGACAGGGGATGGAGGTTCCGTCACTCTGGCGAGACTAGGCGCGGATACGCTTCCTGCGTAAGAGAACTAACCCGCCGAGAAGAAAGAGCGTCGTTGGCTCCGGCACCGGTGCCGCGGTCGGTGCCGTCGGCGGGTTGCCAACGAACCCCGGAGCCCAACTCAAACCCTCCCAATCCCCATCCGCCAAGTTGATCCCCGAGATCCCGAAGTTTGACTCGGACCAATTGGGCAGGGTCGTAGAGGGCCCGCCGTTGTAAAGCGCCCAGAAGCCCGTGTCGCCCGGATTGAATCCTCCATGGTTAAGCTCATACGTCCCATCCAGGTTGGTGTCGTATCCAGCTGAGTCAAGCGCGTACCCAAACCCGCTGAAGAAGGTGAATCCCAGCGTCAGATGGGGGTCAGCGGCATCGATGTCGCGCAGCATCTGCTCGGCGGTCGGCGCGCCACTGAAGTGGTAACCCCAAGCGTAGGAGTGAACCGCCGCACCGTCGACCCAATCGAGCACCAGCGCCGCGTTGCCCGCACCGCTGCCCGTCCAGTTCTGGATGTCGGAAAAGCCAAAGGTGCCAGCCGATGCCAAAGCCGACAAGCCAAGCAAAGGAAAAAGGAGAGATAGTTTGTTCATTGAAGGTCAAAGAGGTCGTCGGTAGTGAGGTTGCCATCGCCGTCGATGTCTCCCAGATGGTTGGAATTGAAGTCGGAGGCTCGGTACCCCGCGCCGAAGGAACCGACCCGATAGGTCGGCGTCCGTCCTTTCACATGCCCATCGCACCAGAGCACGTTCCCAACACCGTTGTGACGGCCCTGGAAGCCCGGGAAGTTGGCCGAAGGAGGATCGAGGTAGGGATTGCCCTCCAGCTTCGGAGGCGAGAACTGAAACCCATTCAGCCGCGCCGAGGTCGCAAAGGCGACGGTCTCGACCGGACGTCCGATCGCAGAATAGGCGACCGGCTGGGATGGGCTCAGGTAGGCATAGTTGTAGCCATAGCCGGTGAGCCCAACCGTGGTGCGTAGACTGCTGGGGAACGACGGATCGCCCTGAATCCCCTTTCCGCGGGTGTAGGGAAATAAGGGCCCCTCCTCCTCGCGAAGGGTAGTGCCGTCCCAACTTCCCCACCAGTAGTACAGCTTGCCGCCCGCTCCATCGGTCATGACGCGCATGAGCCCGTCGTCGACATCGTCGGCGTACATCAGCCAGGCAAGCCCGATCTGGTGCAGGTTCGATGCGGAAACCGTGCGCTTCGCCGCGCTCTTAGCGGCGGCAAATACCGGAAACAGGGTCGCCGCCAAGATGGCGATGATCGCAATGACAACGAGGAGTTCGATCAACGTGAACCCCCGCGTCCGTGGATAGATTTTCAACTCAGCCTCCTTGCGGCAAAATACCGCGATAGCGAGGCCGTCGGATCGGACAAAGCGCTTAGGAGGTTGGCAACTGCCAGGCACTCCAGCGCGCCTATGCTCGTAGGCGACGACATCAGGTCATCGCTTCAGGGAGGGCATTCGGGCTATCGAACCTCACAGACAAGGAACGAACTACCGTTGCGGCACAGCGCCGGGATCACACCGGACTTTCCCCTACAAGTCTCTTCACGACGAAGAGAACCCCGAAGGTTTCTCAAGTATGGAGGCGAATCTGGGCGTGGCGCAAGGGTGGGGTGCCATCCTTTTGAACAATGGTTAAAGTTGAGTGGAATGGCCGATCCGCGTTTGTCGCGGAAGTCCCAAGTGGTAACGGCTTTACGATGGATACCCATCCCGAAACCGGCGGCGAGAATCTCGGGCCGACCCCGGTCGAAGCCCTACTCGGGGCGATCGGGGCTTGCGGCGCGATCGACGTAGTCTCAATCTTGAAGAAGAAACAGCAGAAAGTGACCTCATATCACGTCGAAGTCGACGGCGAGCGCGTCCCCCCCGGTGAGTGGCCCCGCCCGTTCCTTTCGATCACCGTCCGCCACGTGGTTTCAGGCGAAGACCTCGACCCCGCGGCGGTGGAGCGCGCGGTCATGCTCAGCGATGAGAAGTACTGCTCTGTCCTCGCCACCCTGCGCCAGTCGCCCAAGATCGAATCGGTCTGGGAAATTGTCGAGGGCCGAACAAGCGACCCAACACCTAACACCAAAAAGCGGGAGTGGTCGGTAGGCCCCCCCCCCGCTTTCCCAGAGCTTACAGCTTAATGCCGAAGATGCCGCGTCGGATGACGTCTTGGAAGATGAAGTACGAGTTCACGAAGTTGCCGATTCGGGAGAGATCCGGCGTGTTCGTCTCCGGAACATAGATGATGTCCCCGGGCTGGAGCTCGATGTTCTGGCTGAAATCGTTCTTGCGGATGAACGCGACGTAGTCGACCTGAATGCGCAGGTACTGACCGATCAGACCTGGGAGCTCGCGCAGGATTTGTACCTGGCTCAACTTCGAGCGCGTCGGGACTTCACCACCGGCGAGAGATAGCGCGTCGGCAAGCCGCATCGGCTCTCGGAAAACGAAGAAGCCTGGCTTCTGGACGATGCCCTGAACCAACACGCGGTTGCGCCGATTCTCGGGAACCATCAACACGTCTCCGTCTTCGAGCACATAGTCCTGGCTCGTATCGGTGCCAGCTTGAAGCGCAAGGATGTCAATCGGGATCAACTCAAGGCTGTCCGCCCGGCGAAGAGTCACACGGCGGAGATCGGCGGAATCCTGAGATGCGCCGCCGCCCTTGGTGAAGAGACTCAGCACGCGGTCACCGTAGCGGAATTCGACGGTGCCCGGATGCAAAACAGCACCTCCCACGGTGGCGAGCAACGGTCGGAATCGAGTGACCGTGATGCTGACCTGCGGGTTCTTAAGGCGAAGAATTTCTTTGAACTTGGCCGTGAGCTCGGTCGAGAGTTCGGTGATCGTGCGACCCTCGGCTTTGACCGTGCCAACGAACGGCGCGGCGATGTTGCCGTCGCGGCCGACGGGAACTTCCGAGTTCACCTGCGGCTCGTTGTAAATCTGAATGTGCAGGATGTCTTCGGCTCGCAACTTGTACGCGCCTTGGTCCTGCTTCGCAAAGGCCCCGCTTACGAGAACCGCGAACAATGCAATAGATGCGAAAAAGCCCTTCATGGTATTCGTGATCAATCTACGCCAGTTATCTTCACCGGTTCGGAGGGCAGTGTACCACGGCTATTCGAGTTCGAGAAGCCCCTTTCGACGTCCCTCGATTACGATCGTGACCTCACCCTTACGCGTTACTTGCGCCTCAGAAGGGATTGTCGGTAAGGTTGCCCGAAATACTTGCTGATGGAGCTTCGTCATTTCGCGGCAGATCGCATAGCGCCGCTCCCCCAGCGCCTCATGTGCCGCGGATAGAAAGGCGTCGATTCGGAACGGACTCTCAAACGCCACAACCGTCATCGCCGAATCGTGAAACGGCTCGAACAGCGCCTTCATCGGTCCGGGCTTGCGAGGAGGGAACCCGAGAAATACGTACCGCTGACCAAAGAAGCCGCTAAGCATGAGCGCGTTGGTCACCGCGCTCGGGCCGGGGATGGCATCGACCTCGACGCCCGCATCCAAGCACTTGTCGACCAGCTTTGCCCCAGGATCGCTAACCACCGGCGCGCCTCCATCGGAGATCAAGGCGATCCTCTTGCCCGCATTCAACTCGGCCAGGTACGCGTCGACCTTGCGATCGTCGGTGTGGTCGTTAAGGACGTGCATCGGCTTCTTGAGGCCGAGATGGGACTGCAATCGCGAGCTGACTCGGGTGTCTTCGACCAACCAAGAGTCAGCCGCCCCGAGTGCTTCCGCAACTCGGGGCGACAGGTCGGACAGGTTTCCGATCGGGGTGCAGACCACGATCAGATTCCCACTCATTTGGCCTTTCCGGGAGCGGGGGGCTTTGGGCTAGGCGACGGCTTCGGACTGGCGGTCGGTACCGTCGCGCCCGGAATCGTCACGTTGGGCGAGGTGCTTGGCGACGGCTTGGCTTGCTGCGCCTTGCGATCCTCTTCCTCGGCCTTGAGCCGCTCCTGCTCGGCGCGCTTCTGCTCGTCTTCCTGCGCCTTCTTCGCTTCCAGCCACTCCTGCTTCGTGCCGTCGATCTCCTTTTGCTGATCCGGCGTGAGCAAGCCTTCCGCAACGAACTTACGCTCCAGGTCGTCAATCCGGTTGAATATCTGCTGGCTCTGGGACATTTCTCCCAGGTTGTTCACGTTCCGGTGAGCGGCGGTGAGGAGATTCTCCGCCGCGTTGTTCTTGTCCTTCTTCTCTCCGTACAGTTGGGCGAGCAGCAAGTGCGAGTCCGTATCCTCCACGAAGCTGAGCATCTTGGTGAGCGCATCAATGCGCCTATCGGCCATCTTCTTCTTCTCGGCCGGAGTTGCCAAGCCGTAGATGGCGTCGAAGGCTCGGTACGCGGTCAAGGCGGAAACCTTCATGACCGTTTCGTCGGATTCGGTCGCCTTCGCACAGAGATCAAGGATCGCTTGGAATTCGGCTGCGTCCTTCTTAGGATCAGGGATGTGCTTGGGATCAGTGAGTACCTGATTTAACCTATTCATGGCCTCGAACGCAGGCTCCTTCCACGTCACGACGTTAGACTTTCGCAGCTTCTCCAGTTCGGAGGAAATGACGGAACTCACCTGGCCCTGCTGATAGCTCTTCCGAAGATCGGCTTTGGTCTTCTCATAGTCCTTTGGAACGTCCGGCTTGAAAGAAATGAGCTTGTAGATGACCGCTCCCTCAGGCGCAATCACCACGTCGGTGAACTGGCCTGGCTTGAGCTTCTCGATCGCCGTGCGAAGATCTCCATTCAATTCCCGCCGAACCTTGGTGATCTTTGCGTCGGACCGTGCTTTCCCCTTTTCGGCTCGATCCTGCGAGTACTTGTTCATCGCATCCTCGAAGCTCATCCCGCCCTTGATGGCCTTCAGCGCTTCATTCGCCAGAACCGCCGGACTCCCAGCGCCCGCATTTTCGATCAAAACGCGCTTGAGTTCGAGCTTGTCGAAGTCCGCTTTGAGCTGATCGTCGGTGACTTTGATCGTGTCCTGAAGCTTGCTGATGAGCAACTGCTGACCAGCATCCGCCTCCAGGCTGCGGTGGGTGTTGGGATCTTTAAGTAGCTGCTCAAGGCGGGCCATTGTCTGTGCCTTCGAAGCGTCGAAGTCCTGGCCCTCCTTCTTCAGTTCTGCCTTGACTTCAGCATCGGTTGCCTTCTCGCTGATCTTCTTCGAGAACTGAAGCTGCAGCCGTGCCTGGAACAGGCTCTGATCAAGCTGTTGCTCTACGAACTTCCGAATGTCGGCGTCCGTGACCTGAACCCCGTGATCCTTCAAGAGTCGGTAGCCCATCGCGTTCTGGAGCTGCCGCTCAAGCGCCTGGCCATAAGCACCATAGACTTCCGTCGGAGCCGGGTCCGTGCGTATTTGCTTCAGCGAGTCTTCTGCCGCCGTCTGAACCGTCTTGGACGTGATCTCGAAATCGCCAATCTGGGCGATCACCGGGGAAGTGTCCTTCTGGACCGTTTCCTGGGCGTCGGGTCGATTGGGGTTGCCGCGAACGCCTTGAAGCAAGTAGCTCCCGGCAATTCCGAAGAGCATGAGGCCGGACACGATGTAGAAACATCCGCGTCCCTGCGAGATCTTATTGATTTTGCTGATAGACAAAAGTGGTCACCAAAAAGCGGTATGGGGTGAGGGCGATTATGGCACGCGTAGACCCCTCAGTGAAATCTTCGAAAAACTGGTAGACATATTGCGTGTATAATACGTCTACTCGTTTTGATGAAAAACGCAGCGGGGGAAATACATCCATGTCGAAAGGTCTGACGACCCGGCAAGAAGCCATCTTGCAATACATCTTGGGCTATGTCGAGAACGAGGGCTATCCGCCTTCGATTCGCGAAATTGGCCGGGACTTCAAGATCGGTTCACTTCGAGGCGTCACCGTACACCTCGACGCGCTTGAACGGAAGGGATACATCTCACGTTCGAATACGCCTCGATCGATCAAGGTCGTTCACCCGGCGTTCCAGCCCGCGACCAAGGTCACGATGCTGCCGCTCCTCGGCTCCATCGCCGCCGGCGCGCCCATCCTGGCCCAGGAGCATGTCGAAGACATGATCCCCGTTCCGTGCGGGATGGTCCGAAAGCCGGAAGGCGCGTTCCTATTGAGGGTGCGTGGAGAATCGATGACCGGAGAGGGAATCATGCCCGACGACCTCGTCGTGGTGTCTCCTCAGAGCACCGCAGTTCAGAACGAACTGGTGGCTGTCCTGATGGGGGATGAGGCCACGGTCAAGCGAATCAACTACGCCCGCACCGGCATCCAACTCATGCCAAGTAACCCTGCCTACTCACCGATCGAGGTCCAGCAAGAGGACGCCCGAGTGATCGGCAAGATCGTAGGCCTTCTCCGCGATTACCAGCGCGGCGCGTTCTAACACGAACCCGCAGTGCCACGGTTTGTCCGGGATTGGAGTTGCCTGAGGACTTCCAAGTGCCTCCCGGCAAACCGTGCACCTGAAATTGCCACCAGTGCGTAGAAGAACGGTTCGCCAGGCCGCATTTCCGGGTACTCAGGCACCTTCAGTTCTGGCCAAACCGTGGCACCGCCTGGTGAGATCTTCGACTCAGACTCAGACTCCAACTCAGCCCCAGACTCTAAGCGATCGTCTTCGAACGGAACCGGTCGAGCGCGACGGCGAGTACGATGATGCCGCCGGTCACGATCTGCTTGACCCACTCGTCTACGCCCATCTGCGTAAACCCATTGGACAAGGTCGTCATGAAGATCGCACCGAGCAAACTCCCGATGATCGAGCCCTGACCACCCGCGAGACTTGCGCCCCCGATAACCGCCGCGGCAATTACGTCGAGTTCGCGTCCGACCGCACCTGTCGGGTCACCGCAGTGAACGTACGAGAATTGCATCAAACCCGCGAACCCGACGAATAACCCGCCGAGCACATAAACTGCGATCTTCACGCGCTCAACTGGCACGCCGCTGATCCGCGAGGCCGCCTCATTGGAGCCGACGGCCACGATGTTTCGACCGAAGACCGTTCGGTGAAGCAGGAGCCCGACCAGCACGGTCAACACCAACATCACCCAAACACCAATAGGGAAGAGCTTGTAGTGCTCATCTGGGCCTAACACGCCCAGCAAGTCGTTCATCCAAGTCTTAGGCACCGCAATTGTGTTGTCGTGAGCAAGTCCGCGGGCCAGACCGCGAAACATGAGCATAGAGCCCAAGGTGACGATAAAGGGTCCGACCTTGAGCTTGGTGATAATGAAGCCGTTGAAGAGACCGATGCCCGCACCCACGACCAGGGCAAGCAGCAGGGCGAAAACCGGGTTGTGATTCTGGATCGCGAGGGCGATGACGACGGTGATCAGCGCGACTCCAGAGCCGATGGAGAGGTCGATTCCGCCACAGATGATAATCAGCGTGACGCCCAGAGCGGCGATTGCCACGAAAGCGGTCTGACGCGCGATTGTCTCGATGTTCGGGAACGTGAGAAACGTTCCGTGGAGCTTGACCGTGAAGTAAGTGTAGAGAACGATCAGGGCGATGATCAGGCCCAGAAGGTTGAAGTTCTTCGCAAGCGCACCTGCCCGTGAGGCAAAGGCACGGCCCCGCCCCGTTTCCGGGGCGGCCAATTCGTTCTCTTGGTTACTCATTTATTCGGTCGCAGGCGTGATCAGCTTGGAGACTTCCGGCTTGTCCATGTTCTCCTTAGTGACCAGGGTGGCACCGGTGTCTTCCATCTTCGGCCCCTCCTTCTTGGTGCGGAGATACTCGACAAGCACCTTGACGCCGTCGTGGCCCATCCGAAGCGGATCCTGCACGACAAGCGCGTTGATATCGCCCTTCTTGAGACCATCGATGAGCTCAGGGGCCGCATCGAATCCGACGAACTTGACCTTGCCGGCCCAGTGATTCTGCTGGAGAACGGTCATCATGCCGTAGGTTGAGGACTCGTTCGGGGTGTAGATTCCGTCCAGGTTGAGGGAACCATCCGCCTTCCGATAGGACGCAAGCAGGTTCTCGCTGGCCTTGGCAGCCGTTTCGCGGGTCGCGCCGGCATACTGGTTCTCACTGACGATCTTGATGCCGGGAGCCTTGGCCTTGATCTCGTCGAGGAACCCCTTTTCGCGGGCGTCAGTGCTCGCCGAACCGGCCTGGTAGCGGAGAATCGCGACGTTGCCCTTGCCACCAAGGAGGCGGATCATCTCGTCGGCATCGATCTTTCCACCGTTCTCGTTGTCGGTGGAGACCATGGCGAGATACTTGTCGGTCTTGACGCCCGAGTCGATGATGACGACCGGGATGCCCTGCTTCACGGCGTCCTCAATCGGCTGAGCAAGCGCATCGTAGTCCAGCGGCGCAAGCACGATGCCCTTGACTCCCTTGGAGATCATCGTCTCCATCATCGCGATCTGGCTCTGTTTGTCGTCTTCCTTCTCCGGACCGTTGAAGATGATGTTGACGCCGAGTTCCTTGCCCGCATCGTTGGCGCCCATCTTCACATGCTTCCAGTAGTCGTGGGTCGACCCCTTCGGGATGACCGCGATATCCATGCTCTCGCCCTTGTTCACTCCGGCGGAAGCTCCGGGGGTTGCACCGGAATTCGCGGTGTCGCCACCCTTGTCGCCGCAGCCGCCGAGTACGAGCAGGCCGAGGCCCGCGATAATTAGGTTCTTCGTCGTCATTTCTTTCCCTCTCTGGAACAAGGCGTGAAGTCTTGGATATGGTACTGCCGAACGACGTTGTCCGCGCAAAAGCTATTGTGCCTGAATTCGTTTGATCGAGTTAACGATTCCCGTGGGTTCCTGGCTCGATCACAATGCAGGACACCGATGACCACGCTCCAACTCCTTTCCATCGCGGGCGTCGTGGCTGCCATAGGCCTCCTTCTCTGGCTCCGCTCTGCTTGGCGGAACTGGCGATTCCGATACGAAGCGTGCCCGACGCTCCTCACCCGAGGCGAAATCGCATTCTTCCGTGCCCTTCATCAGGCAGCCCCCGCCGGCTGCATGATCTGCCCGAAAGTGCGATTAGGCGATATTGTCCGTTGCCCGGAAGGAACCTGGACCCCCGACCGCGGCGGGCCGATCTCCGCAAAGCATCTCGACTTCGTGCTGGTAGATGACGAATCGTTCGAGATTCTCCTCGCCATCGAACTGGATGATCGGTCTCATGAGGAGCGGGATGCTCAGAAGCGGGACCGTTTCAAGGACAAGGTCTTGACCCAAGGCGGGGTGCCGCTCCTGCGAGTCCCGACGGCGCGTAGTTACTCGGTCGTCGAGCTGATGGCGGAGATCGCGGATTGGGTAAGGAGGTAAGGCGGGAGGCGGTAAGGAGGGCGTGAGTTTTTTTGGAACTCGACCACTTCGCGTCCTCTCCTCCTTACGCTTTACGCCTTACCTCCTCACAGCCCAAGAATCGCGTCCATCGCGTTCGATGTGTTCGCGATGCGCACCAACGGATAGTGCTTGTAACCGGGGATCATCTCCGCCGCGATCGGGCCGTGGTAGTTGATCTCGCCGATCGTCTTCATCACCTCCGGCCAGTCCACGTCGCCCTCCAACAAATCGAGGAACCCATCTGCGGTGCCCACAGATCGCCGGAAATCCTTGAAGTGGATCCCGACAACGCGGTGCCGTAGGATGCGGATCCACTGCTCAGGATGCCCGTAGGGAAGCATGTTGCCTACGTCCACATATGCGCCGATCCAGGTTGAGTCAAAGCCGTCAATGAACGACGCCATCTCGGTCGGACTTAACAGGAACTTGTTCCAGACGTTCTCAATACCGAGTCGAACTCCGCACTCGGAGGCCAACGGAAGCACCGAAGCCAGCCCAGCGTGGGCATTCTTAAGCACGACGTCGTAGGAGATCGCGGGACGGTCGGGTAGGAAGAACACGTCCACCGCACCGGGAATCGTCAGCAATGTCTTCGCGCCGAGCCAACTCGTGATCCGGATCATCTTCTCCAGATCCTCCTTGGCCGCGGCACGGCCTTCGGCGGTCGGGTCGGCGAGGTTGCGGCCCCAGTAGGTGCCGCTTGCGACGCTACCGAGCTGGATGCCGAGACGGCCCGCTTCGGACACGATCCGCTCGCAGAACGCCTGATCGGAATCTAAGTTGAGCGACCCGGACTCGCTGATGGCGAGTTCGATGGCTTGGAAACCGTATTGCTTGGCCAGCGCCATCGCTTCAAAAACGTCCAGCGTGCCTTCAAGGCCGCCAGGGAAAGACCAGTAGTTGATCGACTTGAGAATCATGTGCCTGCCCCAAGTATGACCCGTCCGCACGGTACGCTTTGAGGCGTGAGCAACGATCTGAAAGTGGCCATTGTCGGCTGCGGCTTCATGGGCAAGATGCACGCCAACGTGTACCGGATTCTCGACGGTGTCGAGTTAGTGGCGGTGGTCGACAAGGACCCCGTCGCGGCGGAATCGATCGCCGGTTCGGACAACCTTCTCGCTTACGCGACCTTGGACGAGTTGCTCGCCAAGGTGGACGTCGATATCATCGACGTCTGCCTCCCGACCGACCTCCACCGCGACTTTACCGTCGCCGCCGCCAAAGCCGGGAAGCAGATCTTCTGCGAGAAGCCGATGGCCCTTACGGTTGCCCAAGCCGAAGAAATGAAGTCGGCCTGCGAATCGGCGGGCGTCCGCCTGATGATCGGCCACTGCATTCGCTTCTGGCCGGAATATGCCTACCTGAAGAAGCTGATCGACGGCGACTCGCTCGGCAAGCTGACCTCGCTCAGCCTCCTCCGTTTCGCCGCATTCCCGTCATGGTCGTCCGATAACTGGCTCGCCGACGAGAAGCGCTCCGGTGGCGGCGCATTGGACATGCACATCCACGACACCGATTTCGGTCTTTACGCGATCGGCACTCCGGATCGCATGGTCTCGATGGGCACCGTGGATGCGCGCGGCGTGAGCCAAGTGTTCACGACCATGACCAAAGCCGGTGTCACCGTCCACCTCGAAGGCGGCTGGAACCTGCCGGCCACCACGCCGTTCAAGCACGCATTCCGAGCGATCTTCGAGCGGGGCGCGGCGATCATGGACGCGGGTCCTCTCACGATCTACGAGGACGGCAAGGACCCTGTCGTACCGGAATTTCCGAAGATGGAAGCGGCCGGAGGAGGCAACATCTCCGACCTCGGCGGATACTACTTCGAGCTGAAGTACTTCATCGAATGCCTACGGTCGGGTGCGCCGTTTGAGGTCACCACCCCCGAAAGTTCGATTGCTTCGCTTCGGACGGTGCTTGAGGAGATTAGGCTCTGCAAAGAAGGTAAGGCGTAAGGAGGCGAGGGGGTAAGGCGGGAAGAACTCAGTTGGGTTTCCCTTACCTCCTTACCCCCCGCTCGCCCGCAACACATCGATCTCGGCCGCTGTCGTATACGGCTGGCCGTTGACTTCGGAGAGCGCGACGAACTTGAAGAAGCGTCCCTTCACCGAGGGTTTGAGCTTCACACTTGACGGGTCGGCGGTATTGGCGAACTCGCCTGCCGCCACCGGGCCGGTCCAAGTCTGCCCGTCCGAGCTGACCCAGAATTCATACTTCTTCACTCGCCCGTTCACGCCGCCATCCTGCCGCGGCAGGTAACGGAACCCACCGATCGACTGCTCGTGGCCGAGGTCCACGATGAGCTGATGAGGGTGCTTGGTCGTCGTCGGGTCGTACTGGGTGTGCCAGTAGGTGTCCGGGTCGCCGTCAATCGCGTTCTTCGTCGGCCCCTCGTCCACCTGCTCGCTGTCGCTGGAGACCAGCTTCCAGTCGCGCTTGCTGACCTTGGGATCGGCAACCGCATCGCTGATCGCCTCGACGCGCGCGGCGACGGTATCGCCATCTGGCACGAGCACGGACACGCCAGTCTCCCGAGCCGCCTGGCGTAGCAGCGGGACCATCTCGTCACGAACCAGAGTAGAAGCCCCCGCGGGCTGCAGCAGAAGCAAATGCGGGTGACTCGGCCACCCACCGATCGCACTCAAGTCGCGCTCGATACGCGATACGAACCCGTCGCGTCCGCTCGCCCAGCCCGATGTCGAGGTGTCGACGCTCAGGATCGCGATGTTCGGACCAAAACCCTTGGCGGCTCCTGCGTTGGCGAAGACCCGAACCGAGTAGCTCGGTCCTAGGATTCCGGCGATTGTCGAGGCGGGACCCGAGGCGTCCGGTCCAATCAAGGCGATCCGCGTGGGCGCAACTGCGAGGAGAAGGGCGGAGAGGATCACTGGCCGGCTCCTTCCAGAGTCAAAACCTGGAACGGTTGAAGCACGACGACCTTGGACTGCCCGGCGTGGATCTGCACCGGAGCGTCGTTGCGCTCGCCCTGGTAGGGGCTCTTCAGGTTAAACGCGGTGCTCGCCTTCGGAGGTAACTCGAAGACCTTGGCCGGATCGATCGAGAACGCCTGCGGGTGGTCGCTCGGGTTTCGCAGGACGAGAATCGCCTTGCGCGGATTCCAGGACGCCCAACCGTACACGTCGAGCCGGAGCGGATCTCCGCCAATCCAGTGGGTATCGACGAACACGTCCGCATTCGCCTGCGACCACTTCGCGCACTCGGCGAGGTTGTCCCAATCTTCCTTCGAGAGGAGGCTTGGGGTGATGTACATCTCTTGAAGCTGCGTCCCCGTCCCGAAGTAGCTGTGCAATTCGTGGACAAACGCATGACTCGGGTCAGTAGTCAAGTTGTGCGCGTGCTGGGCGTAGATCAGGCCGTGGAGCATCAGCGAGTTCACCGAGAACAGCGGGCCCTTTTGCACGATGCCGTGGTAGGTGTCGCCGTCGCGGTACGTGACCCACTTCTCACGATCGGGACCAACACCCGCGAACTCGTGGTCCGAGCCGCCGCGCCAGATCGAGTCGGCGTAACGGGTCCAGAACGGAGACGGCCAGGTTCCGGTGGTGAGATTGATGAACAGCCCCGGCTTGGCTGCACGGAGATCCTGAATCAACTGAATTGCGGCCTCAAAGTCGCTGCTGAACTGGGAGCCGGGATACTGCTTGTCCGGGCTGCCCGTGCCGTCGAACTTGAACTGGTTGATCCCGTATTTGGTGACGAGATCGAGGCACACTTCGCGGAATCGCTGGTAGTACTTGGGACCGGAGAGCGCGTAGCCCTGGGAATCGATCTCCATGCCGGCGGCTTTGCCAGTGGCGAGGCGCTCCTTGCGCGGAGTTCCGTAGCCGCCCCAAGGGGATAGCCATGCTCCAGGCCCAGCGCCGACGGCTTCAGCGGCGGCTTTGAGCGGCGTGAAACCCTCGGGGAAGTCTTTGCTGAACTCCCACACCGTCGCGGTGTTGTCCCATCCGTCGTCGAAGAGGAACGAGCTGAGCTTGACGCCCCGCTGGGTCGTAAGCTGATCGCCGAAGGTCTTGATCCGCTCGACGCACTCGTCGGCCTTGTACCGGTTGAAGTAGCCGAGGTCGTACCAAGAGTTGTAGTGGAGGAACGGCTTGTAAGGTCGCGGTCGCTCGCGCTCGATGTATCGGTTGAAAGCGCGCCGAGTCTGCCCCGCAGGGCTGACACCGAGCACGGCGGAATAGCTGGTCTTCAGACCTGATTTGAGCGGAAGCGCCCGCTCGAGGAAGCTGCGGTCCAGATCGCCATAGACGCGGCTCACCGCCATCGGATGCTCGGCCCCGAAGAAGAAACTCTTCGCCACGATTGGCGAACCCGGGACCTTTCCAACCACCGCGGCGTTGGGAGCGGTGATGTCGATCGCATCCACGACCGGCAGCCTCACGTCACCCTTGGTGGGTAGAAGCTCAAGTTCGGTCCGAACGTAGTTCGAGTCGTCGCGGAGCGAGATTGTCCAAGTGACCTGCAGCCCGGATGTCGCGTCGGTCCACTGGCGGGTGAAGGCTTTACCGCCGACCATCGGCTTCGCGGTGAACGCCGCCGAACTCCGAAGGAGAAAAGGCGAGCTTGTCCCGCCGTTTTGGCCGGGGATCACGACGTCGAACATACGCCCCGGCGTGTCGAGCATCTCGCCCGTCCAGCCGTTCTTGACTTTGAGCCGCAGGGAAGTCTCTTCGAGATACCAAGTCAGCGATATCACCCGGTTCTCAAGGGTGATCCGGTCCCGAACCACGGAAGCCTTGGCGGGGCCAGGTTCGGAGGGCATCCAGTCATGGACAGCGGCGAAGGTCGGGACGGCCAGAAGACCGAGCCCGAGGGCGAGCAAAAGCTTAGGCGAATTCATGTTCAAAGGATCGAGTCCAAGCAGAAGGATATCCCTTCCGGCAATTCGATTGCCGGGTAGGGGCGCAGGAGCGTGTATGCTCCCCATCGCATGGGAACGCTCTTTGGACGCGGGGCTCTGGCCCTCTTGATCGGACTGTTGACGATGGCCAGCAACGCACAAACCTTACAGACCCGGTGGGCGGCGGGAGTCACGCCCGAGAATGTGCACCGCGAATATCCGCGACCGCAGATGGTGCGGAAGAACTGGGTGAACCTGAACGGACTTTGGGATTTCGCGATCGTCAACGCCAAGTCAAGCAGCGAGCCCAAGTTCGACCGGCAGATTCTCGTCCCGTTCCCGATCGAGT
This sequence comes from Fimbriimonadales bacterium, assembly GCA_038216655.1. Taxonomy (GTDB): domain Bacteria; phylum Armatimonadota; class Fimbriimonadia; order Fimbriimonadales; family Fimbriimonadaceae; genus JAFDWR01. Next base: position 96,244 of record JBBQPZ010000007.1, on the reverse strand, counting down.
CGCAGCTCTCGCGGGTCCGCGCCTCGGTATCTCCGACCCAAATGGCGGTTTATCGTCGCACGTTCACTCGCCCGAAGGGCGACCGGGTGCTCCTTCACTTCGGTGCCGTCGACTGGGCGACGAAGGTGCTTGTTAATGGCAAGGAAGTTGGCACCCACACCGGTGGCTACGACGGCTTCTCGTTCGACATCACTGACTTCCTCACCCAGAAGGGGGAGCAGACCTTGGTCGTCGAAGTTACCGACCCGACAGACTCAAACTACATTCCGCGGGGCAAGCAGGTTCGGAAACCGGGGGGCATCTTCTACACCTCGACGACGGGAATCTGGCAAACAGTCTGGCTCGAGCCGGTTCCGATGGAGTACATCCACGATTTCAAGATTGAGGCAGCCACAGTCCAGGGGCAACTGAAGGTCTCGGCTTTCGTTAAGAAGCCCTTCGAAACCCCCATGAAGGTGGAGATACTCAGGTCGGGACAAGTGTTGGCTTCAGGATCGATTTCGGGACTGTTGAACGGCGTCGATGCGAGCCTAAATGGCACGGCCGTTCTAAACATCACAAATCCCCATCTCTGGACGCCGGAAGATCCGTATCTCTACGACCTGAGAGTCACGCTCCTGGATCGTGCCGGCAAGAAGGTGGTCGACCAAGTCACCAGCTACTGCGCGTTCCGCGAACTGTCGCTGATCAAAGGCAAAGACGGCCAGCCCAGGTTCGCCCTAAACGGTAAGCCGTACTTCATGGTCGGACCTCTCGACCAAGGCTTCTGGCCGGACGGCCTTTACACGGCTCCGAGCGACGAAGCGCTCAAGTACGACATCGAGGTCACCAAGCGCCTCGGCTTCAACATGATCCGCAAGCATGTCAAGGTTGAGCCGGAGCGCTGGTACTACTGGTGTGACAAGCTCGGCATCGCCGTTTTCCAGGACATGCCCAGCGGCGATGGGTTCATCGGCCCCAACGATCCGGACATCAACCGCACAGAGGAATCGGCGGAGAACTTCAAGAAGGAGCTCAAGGCCCTTATCGACGGGCGGTTCAACCACCCGTGCATCGTCAGTTGGGTCCTCTACAACGAGGGCTGGGGGCAGTGGGACACCAAGCCGATGGCGAAGTGGCTCAAGGACTACGACCCCACGCGCCTGCTTGACGCGGTGACCGGTTGGTCGGACCGCGGTGTGGGCGACATGCACGACGTGCATGTCTATCCCGGCCCGGGCTCACCTGGTCCGGACAAGAATCGCGCACTGTTCCTCGGCGAATTCGGCGGGCTCGGCTTGCCCGTCCCCGGCCATATGTGGTTGGAAAAAGGCTGGGGCTACCAGTCGTTCAAGACGAGCCCAGAACTCACTGACCGGTTTGTCGACATCTTCGACGGCCTGCGCTACCTCATCGGCTCGCCCGGCCTATCCGGCGCGGTCTACACTCAGACCTCGGACGTCGAGACCGAGCTGAACGGCCTGATGACCTACGATCGCGCGATGATCAAGATGGACGAGGCTCGGGTGCGAAGGGCAATTCATGCTCTATTCCTACCGGCGCCTACGCCCGAAGAGGTCTCCTCTACCTCTGAGCGAGGAGCGATGGTCTGGCACTATCGGTTCGACGCCCCAGCGGGGGACTGGATGCGGTTGGCTTCCCCAGGACTCGACTGGAATGTGGGTCCCGGTGGCTTCGGCACCGAGGAAACCCCCGGCGCAATTGTGCGAACGCTCTGGAATACGCCGGACATCTACCTGAGGATTAACCTCGATCTCCCAGAGGCCATCCCGGCCAACGAAGTACGGCTCCGCCTCAGCCACGACGACGATGTGCAGGTTTATCTCGACGGCGAGAAGGTCTATGAAGCGAAAGGGTGGACGACGAGCTACTCGAACCATCGACTCCCGAGTTCATTGAAAACCCTCGCCAAGGGAAAACACGTCCTGGCGATCCATTGTCACCAAAACTCTGGCGGTCAATACATCGACGCCGGGTTCGTTCGCTATCGAGAAGGAAAGTAATGACGCCACTCACCCAGCTCCCCGCTTGGAAGCGCCTCGCCGCTCACGCGGAGATTGTCAAGAAGGCGCATCTTCGAGGGCTTTTTGCCGAGGACGCAACCCGCGGCGAGCGCTTCACGCTGGATGCGGTCGGGATCTATCTGGATTACTCCAAGAACCGGATCACCGAAGAGACTCTGTCCCTCCTCCTCGCCCTTGCGGAGGAGTCGGGCCTCCGAGAGAAGATCGATGCGATGTTTACCGGCGAGAAGATTAACATCACCGAGAACCGCGCCGTGCTTCACACCGCCCTTCGCGCGCCGCGCGACGCCATCGTAATGGTGGACGGGAAGAACGTGATCCCCGACGTCCATGCCGTACTCGACAGAATGTCGACCTTCTCGAACTCGGTCCGCAGCGGTGAATGGAGGGGATTCACGGGCAAGCCAATCCGAAATGTTGTGAACATCGGCATCGGAGGCTCTGACCTCGGCCCGGTGATGGCGTACGAGGCGTTGCGGCACTATTCGGCGAGGAATCTAACTTTCCGCTTCGTGTCCAACATCGACGGCACCGATTTCGCCGAGGCAACTCATGACCTCGATCCAGCCGAGACGCTGTTCGTCATCTCGTCCAAGACCTTCACCACACTCGAGACGATGACCAACGCGAACACCGCGCGGAACTGGTCGCTCACCACCCTAAAGGACCCCAAGGCGGTCGCGCGGCACTTCGTCGCGATCTCGACGAACGCGGAAGCGGTCACCAAATTCGGCATCGACACCGCGAACATGTTCGGATTCTGGGACTGGGTCGGCGGTCGCTACTCGATGGACTCCGCAATTGGCCTCTCTACGATGCTCGCGGTTGGCGCGGACGGATTCCGCGAGATGCTCGCGGGCTTCCACGAGATGGACGAGCACTTCCGACGCCAACCGTTCGCAGAGAACTTACCCGTGATCATGGGGCTCCTCACCCTCTGGTACGCCGACTTCTTCGACGCGCAGACGGTGGCGGTCCTGCCGTACGAGCAGTATCTCAAGCGCTTCCCCGCGTATCTTCAGCAGCTCACGATGGAGAGCAACGGCAAGCACGTCACGCTCGACGGTTCGAACGTCGACTATCAGACCGGCCCCGTGTATTGGGGCGAACCCGGAACGAACGGTCAGCACTCGTTCTACCAACTCATCCATCAAGGAACCAAGTTAATTCCCTGCGACTTCATCGGATTTGGCAAGTCTCTCAATCCAATCGGCAAGCATCACGACTATCTAATGGCAAACGTGTTTGCTCAGGCGGAGGCGCTCGCCTTCGGCAAGACCACCCAAGAGGTGGAAGCAAGCGGTACAGACCCCTTACTCTCAAAGCACCGAACTTTCGATGGCAACCGGCCTTCTAATGTCCTGCTCATCGATAAGCTCACCCCCGCTGTCCTCGGCAAACTAGTCGCGCTCTACGAGCACAGCGTTTTCGTTCAGGGGGTGATCTGGCAGATCGACTCGTTCGATCAATGGGGAGTTGAATTGGGGAAGGCGCTTGCCCAGAAGATCATCGCCGAACTCGAAGGGGAAAGTGGGCTTTTGCACGATAGCTCGACCAATGCCCTTATACGCCGGTACCGAGAGGCAAAGTAAGCGAGATTCAAGTCAGCGATAAAATCCCCGATTCTGTCGTTTTCGACCCTATAATAATGCCAGGTAAAGCGTCTAGATTAGACGTTGGCCCGCGAGCTTGCGTGCCGACCGATGGAGGGCATTCAATGGTTTCGAGAGCATTATTTTGTCATCTGGAGAGCTCAATCCTGAGCCGGGTCTCCTACCGATCAATCCTCGTGGCGGGAGGCATCGTTCTTGCCGCCTCGTCCATGGCCGTCGTGATGAGACCGATTGGAAAGCCCCTGCTTCCCATCCTTGGCCAATCGCGCGTTACCAGCGCCGTACCCTCCTCCCAGGTCATCAACTTTGCCGTGAGCCTTCGACCCAAGGCCGCCGAGGATCTCCAGGCCTTCGCTGACGCAGTTAGCGATCCACGCTCTCCCAGCTATCGACATTTCATTCTGCCCGCAGAGGTTGGAATTCGGTTTGGCGCTTCGAGTTCGGATCAGGCCGCCGTCGTGACCTACTTAAAGTCCAAGGGACTGAAGATCGTGCTCTCCGCCCCCAACCGAATGGGCCTGCTCGTGCAAGGTACGGCGTCGCAAGTGCAGTCCGCCTTTGGGACGACGCTTAAGCAGTTGTCCGGGAAGGATCCGCTAGGTAAGACGATCTCGTTCCGTGCGAACACCACGCCGTTCATGGTTCCTTCGAATCTGGTTGGCGTTGTCGCCGACGTCTCGGGAGTGGAGAATTACACCCGCGCATTCCCCCGGGCAACGTCCCTCCTGACGCCAGACCTGACCCGCGCGCTGTACAACACCAAGCCGGCCTACAACAATGGTTTCCACGGCGAAGGGCGGACGCAGGCGATCAGTAACTTTGATGGCTATCGACTTTCGAACATTCCGTTGTACGTCTCCTCGTACAATCTGCCGATCCCTCCGGGAGGAGTCGGCTCGAACATCCAAGTCATCAACGTCGGAACGCCTTCTGGCCCCGGCACCCCGCAGGGTGAAGGCGACCTCGACATCCAAATGGAGCTTGGCATGGCCCCGCTGGCCACGCTCCAGATCTACGACGGCTCGGACTTGGTGAGCGTGCTCACCAAGGAAGTGTCGGACAACACGGCCGACGTCATTTCTGAGAGCTACGGGTGGAATCTCGATACCCAAACCGTTACATCCGCCCACAATCAGCACCTCGCGATGACTGCGCAGGGGATGACTTACATGGAAGCGACCGGGGACTTTGGCACCACCATCGAACCCTTCAGCTACTCCAACTATGAACCCGAGGTCCTCCAGGTTGGGGGGACGATCGCATCCGTCGACAACGTCACCGGCGCCCGCATCACGGAAGTGGGCTGGAGCGGTAGCGGCGGTGGGTGGAGCACGAAGGCCGTGCCCTTTAACAAGCTACCGCCTTGGCAGGTTGGAAACGGAGTTCCTACGGGTATCAACTTCCGGCTCAATCCGGACATCTCACTCCACGCAGCGGGTCCGCAGGGTGCCTACTTCTTCGTGTTCAACGGTGTCCTAGGTGGAGGGAGCGACGGCACCAGCTTCTCCTCGCCCGTCTGTGCCGGGAACTTCATTATTCTTGAGCAGCGCTTGGAAGCCGCCGGTTTGACCGCGAGGCTCGGGCGCGTGTCTGACGCGATTTACGCGATGAACGGCCGACCGGACGTGTGGCTCGACATCCTGAGCGGCGCGAACGGAACGCTACCAAACGGTCAACAAGGAGTCTGTACTCCTGGCTGGGACTTCGTAACCGGTTGGGGAGCCCCTGACTACGATGGCATGTTCAACGTCCTTTCCGGACCGACGAACCCGCCCACGCTGGTTGCGCCCGACGACCCTGTCGTCTCCGCGATTGGAACCTACGTCGATGGCACCAACCTGAGCCTGATCGATTCCGATGACAACCTGTTCTTGGTGAACTCCTCGTTCTTCGGTCACTTCGGGTCGGCGGCTGGCGTGGATCTCACGTTCACGTTGCCGGGAACCCCCACGTCGTTGGCCGTCCAATTCGACGCTTCCGCCGGAAGGGTTGGCGGCGCGATCATGGTCTGGGCGTGGAATTGGAACACCTCCACCTACGATCTCGTTGGCGATGCCGCGATGTCGGGCTCGCAGGGATTCGTCCAAGTCATTCGGATCAGGAAGGACCTGGCGAACTATGTGGACGGCAGTAATCACGTGCAACTCCGCTTCCGAGGCCACTTCCCGGTGCGCCCGTTTGGAGCGTTGCCGGGACCCTTCACCTTTAGCCTCGACCAGCTCGAGCTTCAGGTTCAAACCTAGGCGCACTGCGCTTCGGTCGGTGATTTACCGGGATCGGGACTTCAAGTCCAGGTCCCGGTAAACGATTTTGGCGAGCTGAGTTTCGTCGTGGCTCAATGCCACCGCGCCGACGTAGAGCTTGGAGGGAAGGTGGCTTTTCCACGTACCGACCGTAGTCCAGGCTCCATTGACGTCGAGGAAACTCCCGGTGACAAGATCGCCCTTGCGGGTGATGCGTAGCCTAAGCCCGGGGACCTTGCCTTGCTTGGTTTCACCGGCGCTGATATCCGCACCGGCCTTGGACCGGATCGCGAACTGCAGTTCGGCGGTGGGGAAGCTGGAGAGGAGGGCAGTCGCCGAGTCCTTTTCGAGCGAACTCCGAACCATGAGGCCGCCCTTGGTGTACGGTTCCAGTTCCTGGACCTCGTTCAAAGTGGCCTCCAGAGTAAAGTCACCCTCGACTACCTGATACAGGAAGCGGAACTGGTCGCGCTGATTCCAGATATCTGCACCCCCCCCGTACAGCTCGAATGATCCATCCGGGAGCTTAGCGAGTCCTCCTTTCAGTGCACCGCCGACATCGGTTTGTTGCCAGCCGGTGAGCTCTTCCTGGGGCGCGGCAATCCGTTTGGGCGGGCCGAGCGGGAGGGGAGCTGGCTTGTAGTCGGGAGTCGATAGGGCTCGCGCAAGCTTCTCGTTGACCGCGAGAGGCTCCGTGGCAAAGTGCCGGAAGTAGCCTTCGATCTTGGTCTTGGTGTCGTTGTTGAAGTCCACGGGAGGCTGCGGGTTCGCGTTCGTGACCGCGCCCCAGTTGTCCGCCCCGATCCCGCCCGCGGGTGTCAGGACCTTGTAAGCCCACATCGTGGTGAGCCAGCCTTGATTGCGGTCGAAGTCAAAGTAGCGCCGCATCATGTCCGCGCCTCCGGCCGAGGCGAACACTACGTTCATCTCGCCGATATAGAACGGCACGTTGAGCGGTTTGACTTGGGCAGCTACCTGTTCGAGCTGATCGAGATGGCGTCGGTGGGTGGGAATCGAGGGTGTTCCCCCGCCGAACAGGCCGGGATAGTAGTGCATCTGGAGCCCGACGTTGTGCCATCCGTTCTTCACAGGCGAGCCGTAGTGCTCGAATCCGTCGTAGTTGCCGTGGGCGAAGATCAGCTTCTCGGGGTCCATCTTCCGGATCGAGGCGTACGCCATCTTGAACACCTTGACCTGAGCGTCCTTGGGCATGCCGTAGGGTTCGTTCAAGGCATCGTAGGCGACGACGGCGGATCGGTTTCGATATCGCTCGGCGATTTTGGACCACAGCCAGGCGAGCCGTTGCTGGTCCTCGAAGTTGTCCTTGAGGTGGTTCTGGCCCGCGTGCCCCGAATGATCGTAGGCGTTCTGCCCGCCTTGGGCGCCATGCATATCCAGGATCACGTAGAGGCCGTGCTGCTCGGCCATGTCTACCGCACGGTCGATCCAACGCCAGGCGTTTGGTTTGAGCTGGAACGGGTGCCTGTCGTCCTCCATGAGACGGTAGTTCATGGGAAGGCGAACCAAGTTGAAGTCAAACTTCTTGAAGTTCGCGAGATCGCGGTCGGTGATCCAGGATTCCCGGTAGACGTCCATCAACCGGTCCTTCTCAGCTTCGCCGAACCTCTTCGTCAGCAGCGCTTCCAGATCGTACTGATCGCCCGGAGCGGGAGCCTTGCTCGAAAGGCCGAGCATCCAAAACTCGACGATCAGCCAGTTTCCGAGGTTCGCACCTCGAAGGACAACCTTCTGCCCGGCGGGGTTGACCAAGTCGGGGCCGACGACATGGAGCGGAGGCAGGGATCGGGGCGGGGCGATGACAGCGGTGTCGGTGAGGAAGGGGAACATATGATTATCCGATAAATCATTCTATCGCTGGTTTTTGGCTCAAAGAGGCAAAAAAGGCGTGATTATTCGAAAAATCATAGACCAATCGCAGAAATATCGTGTTATGATTATTCCGTTAATCGGGCAGGACGCCCGATCGGATGTTCAATGAAGAATCTCGTCAAGGCACTCACGCTCTTTATCCCGATCTTGCTGATTGGTTGCGACAACGGCACGTCTATGAACGCGCCCACCAAGGAAGAGATCGACAAAGCGAACGTCGCTCGGGCCAAGGCCATCGACGACGACAAGAGCCTCACGCCGGAAGGCAGGGAGAAGATGAAAGAGATGCTCCACTTGGACAAGTCGCCGAGAGACGCCGGGAAGGGGCGCTAGTCCCATGCCGGCAACCGTGAAGGACATTGCGAAATCAGCGGGAGTTTCCTCTGCTGCCGTCTCCAAGGTCCTGCACAACGCCAGCACCAGCGTTCGGGTCAGCCCCGAGCGAGCCCAACTCATTCGTGACATCGCCAAGCAGATGTGTTACGTCCCGAATGCGAACGCCCGCATCCTGCGAAGCAGCCGTTCGCAGACGATCGGAATCTACTTCGAGCATCTGGCCGGGATCGGGAGCGGACCGCTCTACACGATGCACCTGCTCGACGGCGTCTGCCAAGAAACCTTCAAGCGCCACTACCGCATCGCGCTCCTCGCCGAACTCGATCACGCCGACACGATGGGCTCCCTCGCCGACGGACGTTTGGATGGCGTGATCTGGTGTCGACTCGTTCGCGACGAGAAGACGATGCAGATCATCCATGACTGCCCGATTCCGATCGTCGCCCTCAACGCCCCCGCCCCCTCCCAGGAAGCCGACGCCGTCTTTGTCCGCTGCGACAACGCTGGCGGATTGGAAGCCGCGGTCGAACACCTTTGGGGATTGGGCCACCGACGCATCCTCTTCCTGAGAGAGAACGAAGAGAACGACGGCTCCGACTCGAACGACCGCCTATCCGGCTTCGCCGAAGCGATGGCCCGCCGCGGCGTGCCCATGGGGGACGACGACCTCGCCGAATGGTCATGGGAACTCGCCGAGTTCTCCGATTGGTGGAATTCCCGGCCTCCCCACACCGCGGTGATTGGTTGGAGCGAACGCTGCGCGGGTCAGTTGCTGAAGATCTGCGAGGAGAAGGGCGTGGACGTCCCGCGCCAACTCAGCGTGATCGGGTTTGACTCCACCCAATACTGCGATTCCACCCGCCCACGCCTCACAGCGATCCGCCAACCGATCATGGAAATGGCCTCCCTCGCGGCCCGCGAATTACTTGACATGATCGAAGGGAAGCTCCCTGAACGACGATCACACACCTTGCCTTGCCCGTTGGACATTCGAAACAGTACGGCTCCGCCTCGAAGCTGAGGAATCCTAATGAACAGAACCACTCGCAATCATTTGCCGCTCAAGGGCTTCACGCTCATTGAGCTCCTCGTCGTTATCGCCATAATCGCGATCCTTGCCGCGATCCTCTTCCCAGTCTTCGCCCAGGCGAAGTTGGCCGCCAAAAAGATCACGTCGCTCTCCAACTTGAAGGAACTCACCCTGAGCGTCCACATGTACATGGGCGACTCCGATGACTACTTCCCGCAGTCGGAATACGGCTCCGGCGACAATCACGTCACGTGGGCGACCGCAATCTACCCCTACGTGAAGAGCGGCGACAAGAAGGTCAGCGTCCTCAACGTCGATCAGAACTTCGCCCAAACGGGAATCTTCTGGAGCCCGGGCAACCCGCGCTCGCCTAAGCCGGGCCAGGCCAGCGGTGCCCAGTTCTCCTACGGCGTGCATCACGCGATCTTCGTCGATAACTTCGACAACCAGGGCGGCGCGTGCAACCCGGGCGTCTCACAATCCGACATCGAGGCCTCGGCCGACAAGATTGCGATGATGGAGAAAGGCTCCAACCAGAGCGATTGGAACTATCCTTGGTTCCACGACTGGCAGCAGCAGTGGGTCGGCTCGATCTGCAACACTGCGGGCGATCCCAGCACCGTCTATCGAGACGGCGTCGATGTCTACACGGTCGGCTCATCGGTCTACTCGCCGGTATTCGACTCCGACTGCACCTCCGCCAGCAATGGCGCCTGGGAGTGCGCGGCTCACGCTCGTTACCGATTCACGAAGACCGCTCCGATGAGCTACGTCGACGGCCATGCCAAGGTCATGCAGAAGGGTCAGCTCAAGTGGTTCAAGAACATTTGGCTGGATCGCCGCAACGTCAACAACTGGAACTGGTACTACGGCTACATGAACGGAAGCGGCTGGGGCTTCCCCGGTATCCACTAGTCTTGATCCCAACAGGGTAGAGAGGCCAGAGGGCCGCGGCGATTTCGCCGTGGCCCTTTTGGTGTCAAGACTTACGAATTCTTGACGCCTCTGATTCGGCGGAATCGGGCGAACGTGTGTCAGGCTCAGAGTGGTGAGAGGCGAACGACCCGATCCAGACGCGTTGCTTGAATCTTTGCGAAGCGAAGAGGAGCGCGAACGGCAGGGGAAGCTCAAAGTCTTCCTCGGCGCGTCGGCGGGCGTGGGCAAGACCTTCGCCATGCTCTCCGAGGCTCAGGAACAGCTTCGCCGTGGGACCGACGTCGTCGTCGGCATCGTCGAGACGCATAAACGCAAAGAGACGGAGGCACTCTTCGAGGGCCTGGAAGTGTTGCCCCTCCGTCGGTTAGAGTACAAGTCGGTCGAGCTGAGGGAATTCGATATCGACGCCGCCCTCGCGCGACGCCCCCAACTCATCCTCGTCGACGAACTCGCCCACACTAACATCCCCGACTCGCGCCACGCCAAGCGCTGGCAGGATATCGAAGAGCTTCTGCGTGAGGGAATCAGCGTCTACACCGCGGTCAACATACAGCACCTGGCCAGCCTGAACGACGTCGTCGCCCAGATCACCGGCGTCCAAGTTCGCGAGATGGTACCGGACGCCTTCCTTGAGCGAGCCGACGAAATCGAGGTCGTGGACCTTCCTCCCGACGAACTGATCCAGCGCCTCCGAGACGGCAAGGTGTACGTCCCCGACCGCATTGAGCACGCTCTAGAAGGGTTCTTCCGAAAGGGGAACCTGATCGCCCTCCGCGAACTCGCGCTGCGCCGCGCCGCCGATCGGGTCGATGCGCAGATGCAGACCTACCGGACCGAGCAGGGCGTGCAGGGGCTTTGGGCGACGCGGGAGCGGATCCTCGTTTGCGTGGCACCGAACGATCTCGGTGCCCGCGTGGTCCGTGCCGCGACCCGAATCGGCGCTTCCTCCCACGCCGAAATGCTCGCGGTGTTCGTCGAAAGCGATCGGCAGAGTTCGCGCTCGCCTGAGGATCAAGACCGCGCACGCGCCGCGCTAGACCTCGCCGAGTCCCTTGGCATGCATACGGTGACGCTTAAGGGTCACGATATCGCCGGGGAGGTCGTCCGCTATGCCGAGCAGCGCAACGCCACGATGATCATCGTCGGCAAGCCGGTTAAGGAGCGCTGGCGCGAGATGTTTTACGGGTCGGTGGTCGACGAGATCGTCCGCCGGAGCGGCAACATCGACGTCCACGTCATCACTGCCGAGGCCCCGCCGAACCGCCCCCGCACGTCGCAGGTCTTTCTGGAGCGCGGCCACCTCAGCGGTTACCTCTTCACCATCGCGGTCACGGGTCTCGCCACGGGCATTTGCGCGCTTCTCTACCGACGGCTTGAACTGACGAACCTGATCATGATCTACCTCCTTGGGGTGACTGTGGTCGCGAGCCGATGGGGTCCCCGAGAGGCGATCCTCGCCTCGGTTCTGAGTGTCGTCTCGTTCGACGTAATGTTCGTTCCCCCCAGGGGCACCCTCGCGGTGTCCGACTCGCAATATCTGCTCACCTTCGCTGTGATGCTCGTCGTTGCCTTGCTTATCAGTTCGCTCGCGTTGCGTCTCAAACGTGAGGCGCGACTGTCCACCGAACGCGAACGGCGAACCGCCTCCCTCTACACGCTGAGCCGAGAGATGGCACGAAGCCGCAGCAAGCGAGAGATCGCCGAGGTGGCGGCCAAGGAGATTCGGGAGGTATTTGAGGCCGATGTCGCGATCCTGATCAGCGGCGACGCCAAGCCCATTGCTCCCTCTCTCTCGGGAATCGAGCACGATCCGTCGGAGGCAGCCGTTGTTGCTTGGACGCTCCAGCACAATGAGGAAGCGGGTCTCGGGACCGACACGCTTCCAGGCTCGAAGGGGCTCTACTTACCTCTGTGCGGGACAAGCGGAGCCCTCGGCGTCATCGCGATCTATCCAAAGCCCGGCGCGTGGCCGATGCCCCCCGCGCAGAAGAATCTGCTTGAGACTTTCAGCAACGGCCTCGGCCTCGCGCTTGAGAGAACCCTGCTCGCGAAGGAGTTTCATCAGGCTAGAGTCCAGACCGAGTCGGAAAGGATGCGTAACGCACTCCTTAGCTCCATTTCCCACGACCTCCGCACGCCCCTGACCTCTATTTCAGGCGCGGCGAGCGCCCTGCGCGATGGCAAGGGTGACGCGCGGGAGCTGTCCGACACCATCTACCACGAGTCGGTACGCCTGAATCTGCAGGTCCAGAATCTGCTCGACATGACGCGGCTGCAGTCTGGCAACGTCCAGCCTCGGCTCGAGTGGAACTCACTTGAGGAGATCGTGGGCAACGCGCTTAGTCGCTCGCGAGAGCTGCTGGAAGGCCGCGAAGTGAAGGTTGAGATCGCGAGAGACTTACCGCTGGTCCGAGTCGATGGAGAGCTGATTGAAAAGGTCGTCGCAAACTTGCTCGAGAACGTGGCGAATCACACGCCCGCCGGGACGGGTATCGATATCGCCGCCCGCGTGCAGTCGGAGGTGATCGTTCTGGACGTCGCCGACCACGGTTCCGGCATCGCCCGTGATCAGCAAGTGACGATCTTCGAACGCTTCTTTCGGACCGACGACCGTCCGAGCTCCACCGGATTTGGGCTAGGCTTGGCCATCGGGCGCGCAATCATGAGACTTCACGAGGGCCGGATCTGGGTTGAAAACCGGCGTGAGGGAACGGGGGCGGTCTTTCATGTTGAAATCCCCAAGCTGAAGCCCCCCGAGGTCCCCCGTGGCTGAAATCATCCGTTTGCTGGTCATCGACGACGAGTTGCCCATCCGGCGGTTCCTCCGGGCGAGTCTCGATCCCAAGGAATACGAGCTTCTGGAAGCCGAGAACGGGGCCGAGGGAATTCGCATCACCGCCAAGTCAAACCCCGCCGTCGTCTTGCTTGACTTGGGGCTTCCGGACATGGACGGCGTGGAGGTCGCGCGAAGCCTGCGCGAGTGGACCCAAGTGCCGATCATCGTGCTTTCCGCCCGAGGCCAGGAACAAGACAAGATCGACGCCCTCGACGCGGGTGCCGACGACTACCTGACCAAACCGTTTGGCGTCGGTGAACTGGTCGCGCGTATCCGCGTGGCCTTGCGGCACAGCGGTCGCTCGGCGGACGATCCGCCCGATCCCGTCTTCGAGGCGGGTGGACTGCGGGTGGACCTCGCGTTGCGGCAGGTCTGGCGCGACGGTACGGAGATTCATCTCACCCCGATCGAATACAAGTTGCTTGCCCTCCTGATCCGGCACGCGGGGAAGGTGCTGACTCACAAGCAGCTTCTCACCGAAGTTTGGGGACCCGCCTACGAGATCGAGACTCACTACCTGCGGGTCTACATGGGCCAGCTTCGGCATAAGCTCGAGGCCACTCCGGCCGAGCCTCGCTATCTGACCACCGAGCCTGGGGTGGGATATCGCCTGCGCACCGAGTAGTCGCTCTTGACACTTTCTTGACCGACTCTCCACCGATCCTGATTCGGCCTTGACCAGCCTGGATTTCAGCATATCGGTATGGGAACTTCCCTTAGCCGAGCTCTTTCGATCGCCATGCGCCCGCGGAGGCGGTGAGGATTTGAGCCAGCCCATGGACAACCTCACTTGCTTCCTTCTGTTCCTGATTGTGCTGTTCGGAATGCGAAGCCTCGCGGCCAAGCAAACCCATCGCGGTCTTTCGGCCAATCCCCGAAACGTGCCCAATTCGACTGGTGACAACGACCCGCAAGTGGGTTCGAACAAATGAGCGACCTCTTTTTCATTTTTGTTCCGTTGGTGTTCTACATTGTCGCGTTCGCCTATGTGCGGGGGTGCGAGCGCCTCCAGGGGGATATCTCGGATGAATCCTGAATACGTGTGGGTTGGCCTCGTCTGCCTCCTCGTCCTGGTCTATCTGTTTTACGCCTTGCTGAAACCGGAGAAGTTTTGAAGTGAACATCGAAGGGACTCTACAGATCCTCATCTATTTTGTAGTCCTGCTCCTGATAACGAAACCGCTGGGAATCTTCATGGCGCGCGTGTTTCAGGGCGAACGGACGTTCATGACTCCCGTCTTCGGATGGCTCGAGCGGCTGACCTACAAGTTGCTCGGCATTAACCCCGAGGAGGACATGAAGTGGACCGCCTATGCGGGAGCGATGTTGATGTTCAGCGCCGTCACATTGTTCCTAACGTACGCGTTGCTGCGACTTCAGGGAATGCTGCCGCTGAATCCGCAGCACTATGACGGCACCCAGATGCCGGCGCATCTCGCGTTCAACACGGCCGCGTCATTCACCACGAACACGAACTGGCAGAGTTACTCGCCGGAGTTGGCGGTGTCGTACTTCTCGAACATGGTCTCGCTGGCGATCCATAACTGGGCGTCCGCGGCGGTCGGAATTGCGATCGCGGTGGCCGTGATCCGAGGCTTCGCCCGCCGGAGCGCAAACGGGATCGGCAACTTCTGGGTCGATTGCACCCGGGCAACCTTGTACATCCTCCTCCCAATCTGCATCGTGGGGGCGCTCGTCTACGTGCAGCAGGGGGTTCCGATGAACTTCAAGCCGTACCAGACGATCACCACGCTCGAAGGGGCCAAGCAGACGATTGCCATGGGGCCGGTCGCGAGCCAGGAGATCATCAAGCAACTCGGCACCAACGGGGGCGGCTTCTTCAATGCGAACTCCGCGCACCCGTTCGAGAACCCGACGCCGTTTGCCAACTTCTTCACCCTCGTCCTGATCTTCAGCATCCCCGCTACGTTGACTTACACGTTCGGCAAGATGGTTGGCAATGTCCGGCAGGGCTGGGCGGTTTTCACCGCAATGTCCGCGCTTTTCTTGGCCGGGGCCTTTGTGTGCAACATCGCCGAGCAATCTGGTAACCCGAACTTCGCCAAGGCGGGCATCACCCAAGTCGCCTCCGCCACCCAGACGGGCGGCAACATGGAAGGGAAGGAGATGCGGTTTGGCATCGGCTCATCGACCTTGTTCGCGACGGTCACGACCGGTGCCTCGTGCGGGGCCGTGAACTCGATGCACGACTCCTACACGCCAATCGGCGGGCTCGTCCCTCTGTTCAATATCTTGAGCGGTGAGGTGATCTTCGGTGGCGTCGGGGCGGGCCTCTACGGGATGCTCATGTTCGCCGTCATCGCGGTGTTTATCGCTGGCCTGATGGTCGGGCGCACCCCGGAGTATCTCGGGAAGAAGATCGAGAAGTTCGAGGTGCAGATGGCGATGCTCGCCGTGCTCGTATTGGCCGCAAGCATCCTTGGCTTCTCCGCCTGGAGCGCAAACGCCAACTACGCTACGAACGGCAAGCCTGACGATGCCAACGCGACCGTCGCGATCACCAAGGACAACGAGGCCGATCGTGCCAAGCTGCCTGCGTCGGCCGCGCTGAACTTCTTCCCCGGCGCCGCCTACGGCGGCAACGACACCTACTACGGCTCGACCCGCAACAACCTGAACAACTCAGGTGCCCACGGGTTCAGCGAAATGCTCTACTCCTACGCGAGCGCCACCGGCAATAACGGTTCGGCTTTCGCCGGCATTACCGCGAACACGCCGCACTACAACCTCACCCTCGGCATCGCCATGTTCGTGGGTAGGTTCCTGATGATCATCCCGCTCCTTGCCCTGGCTGGGAGTATGGCCCGCAAGAAGATCGTCGCCGCCTCGGCGGGGACGTTCCCCACCGACAACGCCACGTTCGTAGGGCTGCTCGTCGGAGTGGTCCTGATTGTCGGTGCCCTCACGTTCTTCCCGGCTCTCTCGCTGGGGCCTATCGTTGAGCACTTCCAAATGAACGGCGGAGTGCTGAAGTAGCTATGAACAAATCCTCTCGATCCGGCAACCTGTTCGACCCCACCCTCGTGCGAAGGGCAGTCAAGGACGCTTTCATCAAGCTCAATCCTCGCGCCGTGGCGAAGAACCCCGTCATGTTTGTCGTCGAGGTCGGCTCGGTGATCACCACGATCATGTGGGTTCGCGACATCGCGACCCACTCCGGGGATCCGATGTTCACGGGCCAACTCTCGCTTTGGCTCTGGTTCACCGTGCTCTTCGCCAATTTCGCGGAGGCGATGGCGGAAGGGCGTGGCAAGGCCCAGGCGGACTCGCTCCGCAAAGCCAAGACCACAACCAGCGCTCGCAAACTCACCGCCTGGCCGGCCCAGCCAGACAAGGAAGAGACCGTCGCCGCTACGATGCTCGTCAAGGGTGACTTCTTCGTGTGCGAAGCCGGCGACCCGATCCCCGCTGATGGCGAAATCATCGACGGCATCGCTTCGGTCGATGAGTCGGCGATCACCGGCGAGTCGGCTCCCGTCATCCGCGAGTCGGGCGGCGACCGGTCCGCGGTCACAGGCGGCACGCGGGTCTTGTCCGACCGGATCGTGGTGAAGGTCACCCAAAACCCGGGTGAGTCGTTCCTCGATCGCATGATCGCGCTCGTCGAAGGCGCCCAGCGCCAGAAGACACCCAACGAGATTGCGCTGTCGATCCTGCTCAGCGGTCTGACGATTGTCTTCCTGTTCGCCACGGTCACCCTGCTTCCGTTCGCGCGCTTCAGCGTCGACCAAGCGGGCAAGGGCGACGTTCCGGGAATCGCCGTGCTGGTGGCGCTTCTCGTGTGCCTCATTCCGACCACGATCGGAGGACTCCTCAGCGCCATCGGAATCGCTGGCATGGACCGGGTCATGCAGCACAACGTGCTCGCGATGTCCGGCAAAGCCGTCGAGGCCGCTGGAGACGTCAACACCCTCCTGCTCGACAAGACCGGCACGATCACCCTCGGCAACCGCCAGGCCACCGCGTTCGTTCCTGCACCTGGTGTTGAAGAGAAGGACCTCGCCGACGTCGCCCAACTCGCCTCCCTCGCCGACGAGACCCCCGAGGGGCGTTCGGTGGTGGTGCTGGCGAAGGACAACTACGGGATCAGGGCGCGCGAGATGCACGAACTTGACGCCGAGTTCGTCCCGTTCACCGCCCAGACCCGCATGAGCGGCGTCAACCTCGGACAGCGCCTTGTGCGCAAAGGTGCCTCGGAGGCGATCCGAATGTTCGTCGAAGAGCACGGCGGCAAGATGCCGACCGAGGTTCAGTCCGAGGTCGATCGGATATCGCGCGAGGGCGGTACCCCTCTCGTCGTCGCCGACACCGCACGGGTCCTCGGCGTGATCCAACTCAAGGACATCGTCAAGGGAGGCATGAAGCACCGCTTCGCCCAGATGCGCGAGATGGGAATCAAGACGGTGATGATCACCGGCGACAACCCCCTCACCGCCGCCGCGATCGCTGCCGAAGCCGGCGTCGACGACTTCCTCGCCGAAGCCACCCCCGAGATGAAGCTCGCCTACATCCGCAAGGAGCAGAGTGGCGGCCGCCTCGTCGCGATGACCGGAGACGGCACCAACGACGCCCCCGCGCTCGCCCAAGCCGACGTCGGCGTGGCCATGAACACGGGCACCCAAGCCGCCAAGGAAGCGGGGAACATGGTGGACCTCGACTCCAATCCGACCAAACTCATCGAGGTCGTCGAGATCGGCAAAGGTCTTCTTATGACCCGCGGTGCGCTGACCACATTCTCCATTGCCAACGACGTGGCGAAGTACTTCGCGATCATCCCCGCGATGTTCTTCGTGACCTATCCGGCGCTCCGCGCGCTCAACTTCATCGGCCTCACCAACCCGAAGAGCGCGATCCTCGCTGCAGTCATATTCAACGCCCTGATCATCATCGCGCTGATCCCGCTCGCCCTGCGAGGCGTGGCCTACAGGCCGATGAACGCCCAATCCATCCTTCGCCGAAACCTCTGGATTTACGGCGTGGGCGGCCTTCTCGTCCCATTCCCGGGCATCTGGTTGCTCGACCGACTCCTCGTTATGCTCCGCCTCGCCTAGACTCTCATGAACCACCTACGCGCATCGATCGTCTTCACCCTGTTCTTTGTCATCGTGACGGGGTTTGCCTTCCCCGCGGTGATCTACGGGCTGTCCCAAGCCCTCTTCCCGCACCAGGCGAACGGTAGCCTTGTCACCGGCAAGGATGGGAGTGTCATTGGGTCCGATCTGATCGGACAGAACTTCAGCAAACCGGAGTTCTTCCACCCCCGGCCGTCTGCGGCGGGAAGCGGATACGACGGAGCCAACTCCTCGGGCACCAACCTCGGCCCGACCAGCGTTAAACTCATCAACGGGGTCCACGATCCTAAGAACCCGAGCGGCGATTTCGACGGAGTCGTTGACCTGGCCAGGAAGTACCGCGAAGAGAACGGACTGGCGAAAGATGCGCCGGTACCCGTCGACGCGGTGACCCGCTCCGCCAGCGGCTTGGACCCCGAAATCAGCGTGGAGAACGCGATGCTTCAGTCAAAGCGAGTTGCCGCCGCCCGCCATGTTGATCCCGCGCAGGTCGAGGCTCTGGTCAAGGAGGTAGCGCAAGGGCCATTTCTGTCCGTTTTCGGGCCAAATCGCGTGAACGTGCTGCAATTGAACAATAAACTTGGGTCCTGACCCAATCTCGAAGCGAATGGATGCACCCCCATTTGCTAGCTTTGGGTCACGGCCAATTCGTGAATTTCGGGAAAATACTGGATATCTTTCGCAGTACTAAGGGTTGGATAGTTGAACCTGCGGAAGCTGAATCTAGGCTTGCCTAACCAAGATTGATCTCAGTATTTGGCGGCAGCATGAAAGGCTCGGTGGGAGTAATTTTTCTCGGCCAGATGACAAGAAATTTTGCGGTTTTCTCCCACAGGACTGGCAATTCGCTGCCGATTCTGGGCTAAATTGCACTTGAAGCTGGCGAAAATGAGAGTGGCACGATGAGTATTTTAAGAACATTGACTTCCTTAACATGCGCCTTGTTGCCAGTTTTTCGTTCGGCATTAGACATTTGAGGAGCAGGTCCTGTATTGTGATAACCATGCGCATCGCCCTTCTTTGGAGTGAGAACCTGATCCGGGAATCTCTCGCACTGTTGCTTGAGTCCCGAGGCCGTTTCGACATCGTCATCAGCACGACATCGCCTCGCGATTGTCTGAGCGCGGTGAAGGAGCATCAGGCTCACGTGATCGTCGCCCAAGCTGCCGCCCTCTCGGAGACCGATAAGCAGTTCCTGCTCGGTGCCAAGGTTTTCGGTGGCATCGGTCTCGTTCTTCTTGGCGAAGAGGTGCCGGGTGGCGTCGAAGCGGATGAAGTCGATCGCATGCTCCCGCTATCGGTCAGCTCGAACGATCTGATCGGTGCGATCCGAGCCGCCGCAGGCAATCTGCATAACGAGATCTCCGTCCGATCGCGCGGCAAAGTTGTCGGACCGTTTGGACTGACGATGCGCGAGCACGAGATCGCCGCCCTCGTCGCCAAGGGCTACTCCAACCGCCGCATCGCCGAGGCCACGGGCATACAAGAGCAGAGCGTGAAGAACTTGGTGAGCACGATCATCCGGAAGCTTCAGTGCGAGAACCGAACTCAGGTTGCTCTCCGCGTCCTCGTCTAGTCGTTGTCGTTCTCGGCCGGACATGGTGATCAAGCCGCGGTAGCGAATGGAACACTGGTCTTTGGATCGATTAGCCCGGGTTCGTAACGACGCGGAGCGTACTGACGGAATTTGGACCTTTCTGGGTCTCTGTTTCTCGACATCCTCCTCAGAGCCCGGGTCTGGCCTTGATGTTCTCACCACAAGCCTGCTGGACCTTGTCGCGTCCGGCGACGAGCGCACGATTTGCATCCTGACGGAGCCGGGCCCTCCGCAACGGATATTGCTTGGATTCCGTTCACCTGACTCGGCGCTCGAACTCCTGATCAGGTTTTTCGGGGCCGCCCGCGACCCCCGCTCCGCCGTCTTGCCAGGTGTCGGTATTTCGATCGGCTCGGGACTCGCTGGGATGAGTCTCTATGATTGTCCGGCCGCGCAAAGGTGCTTGTCCCTTTCCGGTTTGGCCCCCTCAGGTCAGGCACTGATCTCGAACTCGGCGTTTGAGATCATGCGGGACTCGGCGCCCTCTGATTACGGGTTCGCGGACCTTGGAACGGTCTTTGTCGATGGTCATTCGAGGCGGGATCGGGTCTACCAGCTCCTCCATGAGCAGATTGATTTCGCAAAGGTTCACCTTCTGGGCGAAGAGCGACCCCCTTCGGTGTTGCCACCCCAGTTCGGGTTCCTCGTGGGCCGGACCGATGAATTGGACGACGTCCTCGGACGCGTCGCTCGAATGCAACTCGTCACGATCGTTGGAAGCGGAGGAATCGGCAAGTCCCACCTGGCGCGCCGGGCGGCCGCGGAATTGGTCGAAGCCAACGATAACGAGGTCATTTGGGTCGACATGACCGCCCTTGAAACTCCGGATCACATCATCGAGGCGATTGCCGACGCTCTCATGGTGGTTCGCGTCGCTCCAGCGTCGTTGGAAGACAGTATCTACCGGCAGCTAGCGAACCGACAGTGCGTTCTGGTCTTTGACGGATGTGACCGCGCCCGATCCACCATTACGGGCTTCCTTGAGAAGGCAGTCCGAATCCCGGGACCGAGGTTCCTTACCACTTCCATGGTGCGGCTGGGCGTTCGCGGAGAGAGCGTTCTCCAACTCCAGCCGTTAGAAGTTCCCGCCAAAGGCTTTTCGATCACGTCGGAAAACATTGAGCAGTTCGAATCTTCCGCGCTCTTCCTTGACCGAACTCGGGAGGTGAGGCCAGACTTCTCTCCGTCTGAGAGCGAGTCCGAAGCCATCGCGACAATCTGTCGCCGCCTTTCGGGTCACCCGCTTGGACTCGTCCTTGCTGCCAAGCGAATGCGAAGGAGCTCGCCTGAGCAGATCGTCTACGAGCTAGGCGAAATCATCGGAGCGAGCCAAGCCGGGAAGCAAGCAAGAGCGGATGTCCGCCACCGGTCGGCCGCCCTGTCTCTCGAATGGACGTTCCAGTCCCTCTCAGAACGTGCCCAGGTACTTGCGAAGGAGATGTTTCCAATACGTGGGGCTTGGAATCGCGTCGACATTGCCGCCCTGGCCGACTGGGACACCGAGGATGTCGAGGACCCGTTGCAGGAACTCGTCGACAGTGGCTTGGTGACGATTGATCCCTCAAATACCAGCGTCACCCACTACCGGATCGCTCCCACGATTGCCCAGATCATCCAGACGAGACTCGTCAAGACGGAGGCCCGACAAGAGACGCTGGAGCGCCACTGCCTCCTGATGATCGGCAAGCTCGCTACGGTGTCTCAGAAGATCTCCGGGTCGGACGAGGGAATCTACCTGGACCAAATAGAGGCACTACGAGCGGACCTTGCCGCCGCCTTCGAGCAGACTATCCGAGCCCATCCAAAGACGTTTGTCGACGCCCTGGCGATGTCCTGGATGTATTGGTATAAGCGGAGCCGAGCGTCCGAGGTTCTCAATCTCGTGGACCGTGCGGCAAAGAAGCTCAGCGACGCACCAGAGCTTTATCTTGGGCGCTTATTGAATACCGCGGGTGCCCTCGCGGAGAAGTCCGGCTTGAACGAGCGAGCCATCGGCTACCTGAAGCGTGCTTACCGGATCGGCAAGCGGCTTCGCCACGACTTGCTTTGTGCGGCCTCGCTTACGAATTTGGGCAACTGCTTGGTCGCTGATGCCGACTACGAACAAGCGATATTACAATTCTCCCGGGCGCAGTCCCACTTCGCGAAGCTCGACATGCCGAAGTTCGAGGCAGCCATGCTGGTTTCCTGGGGTAGTGCGCTTACCTACCTTGGGAGGATCGACGAAGGTGAAGACCGGCATCGCCGAGCGGAAATCGGGTTTGGCGATACTCAAGACCACCTGTCTCGTTGGACGATCTCTCTGGGGTATGGATTGATCGCGCTCAAGCGAGGAGACTACGAAGTCGCTACCACCAAAATCGTCGAGGGCATTCGCATTGCGAAGGAAATGGGAGACTTGTCGACGGCGGCGAGGGGAACGGCGTGGTTGACGGACCTTGCAATCTGCGAGGAACGATACGAAATGGGAGCGCGATGCATGGGTCTTGCCGAACATCTCGGCAAACTCTCGGGAGCGCAATTGTTTCGAACCCACGAACTCAGGTTTGCTCGGAACGAGGGCATTCTGCGAGCGGCTCTTGGCGGGCGGCAATTTGAGGCAATGAAGGCTTCGGGCGCCCTGCTCTCCCTGGAAGAAGTGCTGGACTTGGTCCAAATGGCTTGAACGGTACGTAGGATGCGGCATTGCGTGCCTCGATGGTACGCATTCATCTCCCCTTTGTTTTTGCAATTGCCTTGCTTTCCAGCCTTGCTTCCACCGCGAGTGCCGCAGTGCAGGTACTTGACGCTAATCACCCGATCGTCTTCAGCCTCGATGGCGGGCTCGTTCTCCCCGGCCAAACGGTTCACTTCACCGTGACCCTCAGCGGCCCCGCGGACGGCACCGAAGTGATCGCCGTGTCCGCGAACAGTGCGTTCTCGTCGATCCCGACCTACCTGTACCCGCAAGCCGGTGACACCACGGTTGGATTCAACGCGACCCTGAAATCGAGCCTGTTTTTCAACCCGTCGGTCACCGTCAGCGAAGGCGAGTTCAGCCTCTCGCAGGTGCTTTTGCTCCCGGCCCAACCCAACGACAATCCCGCCCTTCTCGTAAGTCCGGTCGGCGATCCGTTGTTGCTTCTCTAATCAATTCGAGGGCCAATGACGTCCCTTCCTTAACTATTGGCGCGCGACCAGCATGAGGGTCTGCTCGCGCGCTACCTCTTTTAGACGGGTCCCCAATGGAGGGGAATGACCCGGACCAGCGTTCCCGCCTCTACCGTCTCGGCCTCTGCAGGAAGCTCGATGAGGCAGTCCGCCGAAGCGATCCCTCCCACCATGTGAGAGTCCCTCGCTCGATCCGGCGTAACCTTCAATCGTTCCCCCGAAGCGTCCATTCGACCTCGAATGAACTCCGCGCGCCCGGCTGCCTTGGTGAGCGTTTGAAGGAGTATTGCCGGAAGCCGCGGACCCGCCGGATCGACGATCCCCATCATCTTCCGTAGCGCAGGCCGCACGAGCAAGTGGAACGTCACGAGCGCCGAAACTGGGTTCCCCGGCAACCCGAACACCAACTTGCGCCCGAGCTTGCCGAAGTAAACCGGCTTGCCCGGTCGGATGTTGATTCGCCAAAACTTCTCCTCGACCCCCAAATTGGCAAGTACGCCCTTGACGAGATCGCGGTCCCCGACCGAGACGCCGCCAGTCGTCACCACGACATCCGAACTTGCGAGCGCCTTTGACAAAACGTCGCGGGTCAGCGTCTCGTCGTCTACGACGTGCTCGATCCGGACCGACGCCCCAAGCGAACGCACGGCGAAGCGAAGCGCCATCGAGTTGCTCTCGTAGATCTGGGTCGGTCCGAGGTTCCCGCCGGTAGTCACCAGTTCACTCCCCGTGGTCACCACGGCAACGCGAACTTCTCGGCGGACCTCCACCCTCTCGATCCCGTTTGTCGCCATCAAACCGGCTACGGGGGGCGTGATCTGAGTGCCTGCAGGAAGCAATCTTCCTCCAACTCGATACTCCTCGCCTTTCCTCCGGATATTTGCTCCCATTTCTACGGTTCCGACGACGGTTATCGCCCCGCCCTTGACGCGGCAGTCCTCCTGCATCACCACCGCATCGACGCCGGTAGGTACGGGAGCTCCGGTTAAGATGCGAAGCGCGGCGGGCCGGTCCAGCCGATCCAACTCAGCATCTCCGGCTCCCACCGCTCCGACAAGGGGCAAAGGGCCGGGGAGGTCCGCCAACCGAACTCCGTATCCGTCGACCGCCGAGTTGTCGAACCGGGGGTTGTCCACTCGCGCCACCAACGGGGCGGCCATCCCTCGGCCCAGCGCGTGATCTAGTGCGATCTCGTGAGTTTCGGTCAGCGGCGTGGCTTCGGCCAGCACGATCCGCAGAGCCTCATCGAAGGTGATCATCCCTTTGTAAACAGCCAGCGCAGCACGTCGGCCATGATCGCCCGTCCGTGTTTGTCGGAGTGGAACCCGTTCCCCCAACTCGCCTGGACGTCGTACTTGGCGAACTCAAGCGCGGCGAACATCTGTTTGTTCGAGAGTGGCCAATTGCCGTGCACGTTGTCGAGGTCGTTCGCACCGTCCTGGAGGAACACTTTGATCGGCTTGTGCGGTGTCTTCCGAATGAGAGCTGGATAATTGTGGCCACCTTCGATTAAAGTCGACCCCGATGCGATGTCAGTGAAGCTGCCGATCCAGGACATGACGAGTCCAAACTTGTCGGGCCGCTGCCAGGCCGCGGTGAACGCGCAGATTCCGCCCGAGCTCAGCCCCGCCACGCATCGCCGCATAGGGTCCTGGGTGATCTTGTACTTCGCCTCGATAGGAGGCAGGAGTTCTTCAAGGAGAAACCGGACATACATCTCGTTGAGCGTGTCGTACTCGCGCGAGCGGTCTGACTTGCCGTCAGGGAACGTACCAGGAGTGACGAACACGACCACGGTCTGGGGTAGCTCATGGGTCGCGATAAGGTGGTCGAAGTACACCGGTGCGTAGCCGTGCGACCACTGCCCGTCCTGGAAGACCACGAGGTTGGATTCCTTGGCCGGGTCGAATCCGGCGGGGGTGTAGATCCACCAGTCGTGCTTGGTCCCGCCAAAGATCTGGCTGGTCATGGGAGGCTGCGACTCAAGTATGCCGCTAGGGATGGCGGGGTCCGGCTTGGACTCCTTGGGCATCGTATAGACCTCAAGTTGGCGAGGATCTCCGACGGGCTGACTGTCGATGGAGTATCGCCAGAGAAATCCTGACCCCTCCGGGAGGCCGAAGGCACCTGCGAAGAGTCTGCCCTTACCCACTTGCTTCAGAGTTAACTCCCGATGCGCCATCGGGGCTAACGAATCGACGCCCGGATATCTTCTTGCATTCGGATGCGGCGTCTCAACGATCTCCACCGCCACTTGTTTCGCCGAAGAGGGAACTTCGATCGCCCAGGCCACGGTGAGATCCTGGATCTTGGCGTCCGCGCCTTTGAGGAGCGCAGTGTCACCGCCGAACCACCTAATCAACTCGGGCTCAAAGGTTCCTGAGATGGAAGCTCGCCTAGATTCGTTGAACAGGCGCGCGGGAGTCCAAGCGGGCGACTTCTGGTTGGCAGCGAGGGCGAGAGAAAGTAGGGGCAAGAGCATGGATGATGTCCTCGGGTGGATGCTATCCGATTTCCCCCTTTCTCTTGCCGCGATGATTGTGCGCGGGAGGAGGAAGGGGCCAGGGGATGGAGGTTCCGGAATCTGAAGTTGCACAAGTTGGGCAAAGTTGACGAGATTTGAGTGCAAGCACGCTCATTGCGTGGGGGAGGGAGAGGGCTAGGGGACGCCCCGGGATCGTGGTGCGCGAACCTCCGAGAACGAATGGTAGTTGACGAATCCGTATCCCGAGCCCTAAGAGCAAGACAGGGTGCAACTTCCATGGAAGACAGGAAAAAGTACTAAAATATTCTACCGTGGGGCAAAGTGAGCAGTGAGTTCGTGAGTTAGAGTCAACACTCACAATAGAATCGTGAGTCGGAGGGCGAAACCGAACATGCCAAGCCCTACGTCCAAGCCCGAGAAGCGATTGCTCGCCGGTAAACTCCGGACATGAGTCTCGGCACTTTCTCTTACCCTCTCCCGACCAACGAGCCGGTGCTCAACTACGCACCTGGGTCGCCCGAGCGGGCCCGACTGAAGGCAACCCTCGCAGAACTCAAGGGCCAGACGATCGACGTACCGATGTTCATCGGTGGCAAGGAAGTGCGTACCGGCAAGCTCAAGACGATGCACCCGCCGCACGAGATCGGCCACACCTTGGGCACCTACCACCTCGGAGACAAGTCGCACGTGGAAGCCGCGATCGACGCGGCGCTTGCCGCTAAGGATGCTTGGGCCGCGATGACTTGGGAAACCCGCGCCGCGATCTTCCTGAAGGCCGCCGACCTGATCGCTACCAAGTACCGCCCGTACATCAACGGCACCACGATGCTCGGCCAGAGCAAGAACGTGTATCAGGCTGAAATCGACGCCGCTTGCGAGTTCATCGACTTCCTCCGGTTCAACGTTCACTTTCTGAGCGAGATTTACCGACAGCAGCCGATCAGCAGCCCGGGGATGCACAACCGCCTCGAGTACCGCCCGCTCGAAGGGTTCGTGCTTGCCGTTACGCCGTTCAACTTCACCGCGATCGGCGGCAACCTTCCGACCAGCGCCGCGATGTGCGGCAACGTCGTGATCTGGAAGTGCGCCCACACTCAGGTGTACAGCGCGCAGATGGTGATGCGAATCCTGATCGAAGCCGGACTCCCCGGCGGCGTGATCAACCTCGTTTATGCCGATGGTCCGACCGTGGGGGACGCTTGCTTCAACCACCGCGACTTCGCGGGCGTTCACTTCACCGGCTCGACCGGCGTGTTCAATCGGATGTGGAAAACGGTCGGCGAGAACATGTCCAAGTACCGCACCTATCCGCGCATGGTCGGCGAGACCGGAGGCAAGGATTTCGTCCTCGCCCATAAGAGCGCCGACGTGGACGCGGTGGTGACCGCTTTGCTCCGAGGTTCGTTCGAGTATCAGGGCCAGAAGTGCTCCGCGGCTTCGAGATGCTACATCCCGAGCAACATGGCCGACGAGGTTCGAACCAAGCTCGTCGACGGGATCAAGTCGTTCCGTATGGGCACGGTCGAGGACTTCTCGAACTTCGTGAACGCGGTGATCGACGAGAAGAGCTTCGACAGCCTTGCCAAGTACCTCGACCAAGCCAAGAAGGACTCGGCGGCGAAGATCCTGGTCGGCGGCGGCTACGATAAGTCGAAGGGCTATTTCATCGAGCCGACGGTGATCGAGACCACCGATCCGAAGTACACCACGATGTGTGAAGAACTCTTCGGCCCGGTGTTGACGATGTATGTGTACGACGCCGACGACTTCGAAGGCGTGCTCGCTTTGGTCGACTCGACTTCGCCCTACGCCTTAACTGGTGCGGTGCTCTCCCAAGATCGCGCCGCGATCGAGCTAGCCACGAACCGCCTCCGCAACGCGGCGGGGAACTTCTACATCAACGACAAGCCCACCGGCGCGGTCGTCGGCCAGCAACCCTTCGGCGGGGCCCGTGCGAGTGGCACCAATGACAAAGCGGGCTCCGCGATCAACCTCTACCGCTGGCTCAGCGCGCGGACGATCAAGGAGACCTTCAACCCACCGGTCGACTACCGCTATCCGTTCCTTCAGGAATCGTAGTCGATACTCCCCTTCCTTTTGCCGCGATGATTGTGCGCGGGAAGAGGAAGGGGCCGGGGGATGGAGATTCCCGAACTTGGAATTGCCTTCCAACCGCCGGAGCGCCGACTTCAGTCGGCCAACCCATTTACAACTTCCGAGAAGCTTCAGGGGGAGGAAAGCCGATCGAGGCGGTCGCGCTCCGACATCGGAGCCAGCTTTGTGGCTCGATCTGAGACCCTCTTCCAGCGCACAATCGTCGCCGCAAAGGGAAGGGGGGCTACTTGTTCGCCGAAAGTTGCCCGAACGTGAACCCGCGCTTCCGCAGGTTTGCCACGATCTCCGGCAGAGCGGCGAGGGTGTCCGACACCCCCGCGTGGAGCTGGATCACCGATCCCGCGCGGACCTGCGAAAGGACCCGACGCAGCAGCTCCGCGCGACCCGGGCGCGAGAAATCGTAGGGATCGACAACCGAAAGACCGAGCGCCCGACCCGCCAAATCGACAACCTTTTCCGACCCGGGAGCCCGATACAGATCCGGCGAACCGCCAAGTGATTTCAGCAGAGCCACACATCGTCCGACTTCGGGATTGATCGCCTCGTGCGACCAGGAATGCACATCCAAGGCATGCCCCTCACGCGCAGCCCGTCGAACCACGTCGGGCATCGTCGAAGCGCGTGACCCGATACAAAAAAACGTCGCGGGTACGCCATCTGCACGCAGAGCATCGAGCAACTCGTTAGACAAGCGAGGAGAAGGGAAGTCGTCGAAGGTGAGATACACCGTCCCGCCCGAACCCGAAGGGTTCAAAGCCGACCGCACCGCCTGAGTCAAGGCCGCCGATCTCACCGTCCCGTAGCTCGACCACACGATCCGGCCCGCCGGATCTACGACCAGCGTGTACGGAACGCGGTCGATCCCGATACGGTGCGACCACTCCCCGCCCTGGTCGCCCAGCATCGTTCCGACGCCCACATCGCGGGAACGATCGGTCCAGCGTCCGTCGACGCTGATCGTGAAGTAGTCCACCGGCAAACCCTTCGTCGCGCGCTGCGACTCGGCCACCCGCGGCAGCTGATCCTTCCAGGTGTCGCACCAGAAGGCGCAGAACGAGAGCACCGCCGTCCGCCCGGGATGCCATGCGAACGGCGCGGCGTCCAGGGTCCGCGCCTCGAAAGAGGCGAAGGAGTCCCCAACCGTCGGCGCGGTCCTTACCTGCAAGGCAAGTAGGGCCGCGTTGATCACTTCGTCTCCACGACCTTGATCGGCAGCGGGTTGGAGCGGCCGCGCATCTGGGGGCGCCGCAGATACTCGGCGGTTGCGGGCAGAGCGGTGAGGGTCCCCTCCGCTTCGGCGCGAATGAAGTAGCGGAACGTCTGCGGCGAACCCTCGTTGGTCAGGAAGTGAATGACCGCGCCGTCGCGGATTTCCTGATAGCCGTACGACGAGCCCTCGCCTTCGATGTACTCGAACCCGGCGGGCAGTGGCTCGGACAGCCGCACCGCGTCGCGGATATCGTCACCCCAAGCGACGATCGTGCAGCGCACCGGCTCGCCCGGTTTGACGTCGCGGTTGAGCTCGATCCACGTCCCGGCTGGATTCTTCACCTCGAATCGGCGAAGCACGCGCACGCCCTCGACGCTCTCCGTTGGCGCAGGTCGGAAGACGCGCGACTCCAGCGCGTAGCTCGCTTCGCCCTCGCCTTCGCGGGTAATCGTGACGACGTTCTTACCCGTCTTGAGCAGGTCGCGGGGAATCGAAGCGGTCACCGCCTGAGCGAACTTGCTCGGCTTGGTCTCGACCCCCGTTCCGTTCACCGAAACCCGGATCGTGCCGAGCGTTCCCGGCTGTGGGTGGTTCTTGAGGTAGGCCGACAAAGCCCGCGCCACCGCGGCGTCCTCGTCAAGGGCTCGATAACCCTGCTCGGGGGC
This sequence comes from Fimbriimonadales bacterium, assembly GCA_038216655.1. Classification (GTDB taxonomy): domain Bacteria; phylum Armatimonadota; class Fimbriimonadia; order Fimbriimonadales; family Fimbriimonadaceae; genus JAFDWR01. The sequence goes on along the minus strand of JBBQPZ010000007.1, from coordinate 67,021 downwards.
GGTGAGCCATGCGGCGAGCTTAACCTGCACGTCCGAATCTTGCCCAAGCTTGGTCATGACGGTGAGCGCCTCCGCGGTCGTTTCGATCTCGCTGGCACTCCAGCCGATCCCGTTTCCGGCCGGGAGGAACGTCTGCGCCGGGCCGGGGCTGGCGTCCTTCATCGCGTCGTCGAGCAGCGGCTTGGCACCCTTGAGATCCCCTAGCGTGATCAACGCCTCTGCCAAGCGAAGCCGCGCATACGGCGAGAGGCTCTGGCCGCGTTGAACGACTTCCGCCACCATCTCACCGCCTTTCTTCTCGCCCGCCAACACCGCGGCGGTGGCGAGCAACGCTCGGTGCTCCCAGAGGTTGGTCGAGTTGAATCGCGCGATCGCGGACTGCCGCGCTGCCTTCATCAGGTTGTCGAATACCCGCACGCCCGAGCGGTAGGAGTCGCCGAGGGCGCTCACCACTTGCGCCGTGACGACGTTGTCGACGGGCGAGCGCTCCCACCAGCCCCAGCCGCCGTTGTTCTCGGTGCGCGAGAGCATCGCGAGGGATTCTTTGACCTGTTTCGCCGTGCTCCCCAGCCCGGTCGCGGCGGCGGCCTCAAGCTGATTCGCCGCGCCAACGCTGCCGTAGCGTGGATTGCGAAGCACGACGTCCGCGTCCGCCGCCATCGCCGGGGCGAATCCTGCTCGAACCGTCAGATTGACTACGCTCGCGGGCTCGATCCGATCCGTCGGCATGTCCAGGTCCAACGTTGCCGTCTTGGGTACCACTCCGCCGACGATCTGCCTTTCGGCGAGGCCGTTCGGCACGACGGGGACCGTCACCTGCAGCGCGTCCGTGTCGTCGGCGTTGTGGGTTCCGGCGTCCAGGCGAGCGGTGAGTTTGGCCAGCCCGGTCGCCGGCATATCCTTCGCGTCGATGACCCACTGGACCTTGCCCTGGGTCTTTGCTTCGAGGTTGACGCGCTGCACGGCATCGCTCTGAAGGTTGACGCCTTCGGCGACGAGGCTCGCCTGGAAGGAATGACCGGCGTCCGAGCGGTTGTCGATGGTTCCGATAATCGTGACCTTGTCGCCCTGCACCATCTGGCGAGGCGTCGCGAGGCGAAGGGTGACGGGTCGGGTCGCGATGACCGAGGCCAGGCCCATGCCCACCGCGGTATCCGCGGTCACGCCGCGGGCGGTCGCCCGCCAGGTCGTAAGGTTGCCCGGCATCTCGAACTGAACTCGCGCAGTTCCATCCGCTCCCGTGGTGACGAGCGGGTTCCAGTAGGCGGTGTCCTCGAATCGCTGCCGCAGAGGCGCGACCGATTCGGATCGTTGGTAGGCGCCGCCGCTCAGCTCTTCGGGAGCCGACATGTGCATGGTCACCTGATTCGCCCGCGCTCCCCAGTACATCGAGTACAGGTCGGCCGTGTTGTCCGGGCTCAGAGCGTAGATCGCTTCGTCCACGACCGAGAGCACGACTTCAGCCGGGATTGGCTTGTTCGTCCCGTCGGTGGTCTTGATGTCGTAGGTCGCGAGGTCGCCGGGGCGGTAAATGCTCTTATCCGGCGTCGCCGTTACCTTCAGGATCTTCGAGCGGTCGGGCACTGGGAGAACTGAGTTGGCCGCAATCGCTTGTCCCTTGACCCATTGCACCACGTTCACGAAAGCGTTCGGGGAGAGCCGAGTGCTCGTCGGGATCGTCCAGGTTTGGCTCCGCGCCGAGTCGGTGATGACCTTGTAGTTCCAGACATCGCCACCCTCGAGGGTGAGCAGCAAGGGACGTTTCGGGTTGTTGGTGGTGATCAGGGCCTTTGCCTGGGATCCCGCTTCGTAGACGCGCCGGTCGAGCAAGATGCCTACTTTGGGCTGCTCTTTCTCCTTGACCGGCTTCTCGAAGTTGCCCGAGATGTAGAGCCCGAGGGCTGCCTTCGCCGTGCGGCCCGTGCCGTCGCCCGCGCGTGCTTCGATCGTCACGTCGCCCTCTTCTTTCGCGGGCAGGTTCATCGTGTACTTGCCGCTGGCGGGGACTTTGACGGTCGTCGACGCGTCGATGTGATCCTTAAATTCCTGCTTCTTCTCGTCGTAGACCTGGCGGTGAACTTCGAGCACGACCGTCCCGGAGACCGGATGGCCGTCGAGATCGACCAGCCGCACGTCGACCGGGATCAGGCTCCCGAGAGAGGCGTAGACGAGCTTTGTGGTGAGACCGAGTCGGACCGCAGCCGCGTAGACGGGTACCGAACCCCCGCCATCGACCTGCCGACGCGAGGAGTCCGTCACCGTCGCGGAGAAGTTGTAGCTGCTGTCCCCAGCTTTGGGGTCAGACTTGATCGTGATGATCGCCTTACCGTTCGCATCGGTATAGGCAGTGTCCTCGGCCATGAACGGGTCAGCGTTGTAGGTGTCTCGGGCGTACAGATTTCCGTCACCCGAGTAGAACCACCGATCTTCGTCGCTACCGCCATAGAAGCTCATCGGGCTTCGGCGGACCTGGTACTTGATCTCCGCCTGAGGCACCGGCGCGCCGAAGTAGTAGGTAGCAGCGACTTCGAACTGCAGCTGTTCTCCCGAGAGATAGCGCCGCTGGATCGGGTGGACCTCGACCTTGTACTCGGGTTTCCGGTATTCGGCGACGGTTACCGTCTGGTAGGCGGTGTCGTTGCCTTGAGTGAGGATCAGCGAATACGGGCCGGTCATCCCCTCGGAGGGGATCTCGAACTTGCCAGCGACCGTGCCGAGTGCACTCGAGATCAAGTGAATCTCGTCGATCGGGTTGTCCTTTGGGTCGCGCATTTGGACGGTGCACGGCTTGTTGCCGACGACCGAATAGCCCTGGCCCAGAGTTCGGCGCAAAGTCGCCTTGAAGTCGAGAGTCTGGCCGGGACGGTACATCGGGCGGTCCGTCTGGAAGTGAGCCTTCAGCTTGCCGTCCGGATCGGGAGCACCGGTGGGAACGCCCGCCATGTCCGCGCCGTGGCGCACGACAATTGCTTCTTCACCCGGTCGGAGGGCAACCGTCACGGCTCCATCAGACTTGGTCAAGACCCGCGTAATCGGGTTGCCTTTCTTATCGGCAAATAGAATCTGAGCGTCGGGCACGACGCGACCGGACTTGAAGTCGGTGACCCACACCAGCGCGTGGCGGGGAGATCGCTTCACGACTACCGCCAAGTTGGTCACGTTTACGACGGCCCAGGCACTTGCCCGGCCGCCCTGCACGTTCAGCAGGTACACGCCGGGGCGCATCGGGGGGAGGTTGATCTGGCGGGCGTAGTAGGTGTCAGCCAGATTCGGGTTTGACTTCTGTCCGGGGGACGCCACCACCACGTCCCAGACTTTCAGGACTTTGCCGGTAGTGACGGGTCGGCGCTTTTGGAGGTAACTCTCGCGGAGCCACTTCTCGCCATCGATCGGCATCGCCGAGACGTGTACGCCGGGGGCATTCTTGCAGTTGATATTGAGCCGAATCTTGTCGCTGGGCGCGATGTCCTTAGACACCCAGATGTTCACTTCCTGCTTCAGGATGGGGGTCTTGACCTGTCTGGAGCCCGAGGCGATGAGCAAGGCGGCGAGAAGCATCAACCTCGGAACCTCCGCGCGACGAGCAGTTCGAGCTTGACGCTCGCGGTTTCAGGGACGCCTGCCTTCTTGTAAGCCCATTTCAATCGAGTCATTGGATCCTTTCCTTCCCAAGGGAGCACAATCCCCTTTCGGTTGCCTGAAGTCAAAACGAGCCCGTCGGCGGGCCGCAACCCCTCAACGGAGTCGATCGGTCGAACGGCATCGACCAGAGTCACGGTGACGAGAAAATTCTTGAGGTCCTTCGCCGTCAAGGGAGTGTAGCGGGGATCGTGAGTCGCCGCACCCCGTGCGGCGAGGGCGACTTCCTCGCTGAGCGAAGTTCGTCGCAGATCGAGATCGCCCCGGCAGCCGCGCACGACGCCATTGATCTCGATCGTGACGAAGACGGGCTGGGCGATTCCCTCCGCGGGAGGCAACTTCCAAATTGTGTGCGTGACCTCGGCGGTGACCGCAGATCGTGCGAGTTCGATCAGTCGGGTCGCCTCGGAAGGCTGGCAAAAGGCTGACAAGCATGCCGAAGCCATCAGAGTCACGGCCAGGGACCGCTCAAACCACATAGCCCAGGGACGTATGGGCGCCATTCAGAGTTACGGATTCTCTGCAGCAACTCTGAAATACGGACACGGGTGGCTTGGGCGCGCATATGTCAAACTATCCAGACTGCCGCAAAGGAGCCAGAGAGAAAACCAAACATGCCCGTCGTTGCCGTTCGAATTCCCCAAATTGGTGAAGGCCTTCAGGAGGCCCGCCTCGTCGCCGTGCTCAAACAGCCGGGAGACACAGTTCGTCGCGACGAGCCGATCTACCAAATGGAGACCGATAAGGCGGTCATGGATGTCGAGTCGCCCTACGAAGGCGTCCTGACCGAGTGGCTGGCTCCGGTCGACACGATCCTCCCGATCGGCGGCGCGGTGGCCATGATGGATGTCGCGGACGGTGTCGAAGAAGTCGGCGGAGCCCATGGCCCCGCGCCGACCGAAACGGCTGAGGCCGCTCCTGTCGCCGCTGAGTCGGGAGGCACCGCGCGACTTCAAGGCATCCCGCCCCGATCTCGTGCCTACGCTAAGGAGAAGGGGATCTCTGACGACGTCCTCGCTTCCATCCCCGCCGCGGGCTCGAAGATCATGCCGAGCGACATCGATGCCTTCCTCGCGGGTGGCGCTAAGGTCGCCCCGGCAACCGACGGTAAGTACACGGAAGCCGCGGTCCCGGGGAAGCAGCGCGTGCTCAATAGCCGCATGGTTCGAGGTAACGCCCTTGTGGTGCCGGGCACGATCATGGTGGCGGTGAACTGGGAAGGAATCGAGCACGTCAGGGCCCGGGTCAAGGCCCACGGTCGCGACTTCCAGCCAAGTGCCTTCACGATGTTCGCGTACATCGTCGCGCAGACCCTGAAGGACTTCCCGGCGTTCCGGACCACGATCCCGAACGATGACACTTACCGGACCTACAAGCATGCCGATCTTGGCATCGCGGTCTCGCTTCCTGGCGACGAGCTTGTGCTCGCGGTCGTCGAGGACAGCGATTCCCTCTCCTGGCGAGAGTTCGCGGACAAGATGCGAGCCCAGATCGACATCGCCCGTGGCGGAAAGGATCAGGCTAGCGAGTCGGTCACGCTCTCGCTGACCAACATGCAGAATCACGGCCTCCGCGACGCGGTGCCGGTGGTCGTTCCGCCGAGTGTCGCGACCCTGTTCATCGGCGAGATCTACAACTCGTTGGATTCCTCGGTGACCGACCCCAAGATTCACCGCACCTGTAACCTCGCCCTCACCTTCGATCACCGGGTGATCAACGGCGTCGGCGCGGCCAACTTCATCAAGGCGATCAAGGACAAGGTTGAGGCGGCGAGCGCCCACATCCCGGTCGAGTAACCCATGGCGAACCCCGAGCGAAAGCCGATTATCGGGATCACGACCGAGTGCGAGGCCGATCCGAAGAACGCGCGGACGCGCGGCAACATCACGCTGAACTGGAACTACGCCGAGCAGGTGGCCCTCGCCGGCGGCGTGCCGCTGATCATCCCGCCAACCGCGGATATGGAAGTCGTCGCCGGGCTGATCGACGGCTGGCTGATCCCGGGCGGGGATGATATCGACGCCTCGAACTTCGGGGAGGAGAACCACCCGAAGGTGAACCTTGGCGATCCAACACGGTTCGACGGTGAGCGACGTCTCTATGCGGCAGTCCCGACGGATATGCCGGTCTTCGGCATCTGCTACGGGTGTCAGTTCCTGAACGTGATTCGGGGAGGGTCCCTCATCCAACACCTGCCAGATGCAGTGGGCCACGAGCGGCACCATAGCGGCAGTCTTGAAAAGTACGCGCTCGATGCCAACGCGAAGCTCGCGGACGTGACCGGCGTGATGGAGATTGAGGGGAAGAGCTACCACCACCAGGCCATCGGCCGGATCGGAGGCGGATTCGTTGTGGTCGCCAGAGCCGACGACGATACCGTCGAGGCGCTTGAGGCCACCGATCGGCCCTACATGATCGGTGTGCAGTGGCATCCGGAGCGAACGCCCGACGACCCGGCAACGCAGAACCTGTTCAAGCGTTTCGTCGACGCCGCCCGCGCTTACGCCGCGACGAAGAGCGTGGCTAAGTGAAGCGATTCGTGAACGGTGTCGAGACGGAGCTGCCCGACGACGCGGCAGAAGTCACTGCCGGGCCGGACCGACTCTACGTCCGGACGCCGGAAGGCACCCAGACCGCGGTTGCGATCCGGGAGGGGGACTCCGTGCTGGTCTCCTACCGGGGCCGGCAGTTCACCGTCGAACGCGGGCGCGCCCGTGGTAAAGGTCATTCGGCGGCTTCGTCGGGCGAACTTCACGCCCCGATGCCCGGCTTGATCGTGGACGTGATGGTGATCGTCGGCCAGGCAGTGAGTAAGGGCGATCGATTGGTGGTGCTCGAAGCCATGAAGACCCAGCAGCCATTTGCCGCGCCATTCGATGGCGTGGTCGACAAGGTGGGAGTTCAGAAGGGCGACCAGGTCATCGACGGCGCGCTGCTCGTCCACATCAAGCCCGTAGAGTAATTGTATGATCCGAATCGTCGAAGTCGGACCCCGCGACGGGCTTCAAAACGAAGCTATCTCCATCCCCACCAAGGCGAAGGCGGCGTTTGTCCGGGCGTTGGTCGGGTCGGGTCTGAGCGAGATTGAAGTAACGAGCTTCGTGTCGCCGAAGTGGGTTCCGCAACTCGGCGACGCTGCCGAGCTTTGGCCGATCATCGAGCGGGACGCCCGAGCCACGTACTCCGCGCTGGTCCCGAACCTGAAAGGCCTTGATCGGGCAATGCTGCTCGGCGTGAATCGGATAGCCCTCTTCACCGCGGCCAGTGACGCGTTCACCCAGAAGAACATCAACATGACGTTAGACGAGTCGCTGGACGTGTTCGCAGAGATCGTCCGAACCTACCGGGCCAGTGACGCGAGCCAGTTCGTTCGGGGCTATGTCAGCACGGCTTTCGAATGCCCGTACGCGGGGCGAATCGAGCCTGAGCAGGTGATGCGAGTCGCCCGCCGACTGATCGAGATGGGCGTCGATCAGATTAGCCTCGGCGACACCATCGGCGTCGCCACGCCAAGAGAAGTCAAGAAGCTAACCCGAGCGATCCTTTCCGAGATTCCGAAACAGAAGGTCGCCTATCACTTCCATGACACCCGAGGCACCGCGATCGCGAATGTGGCTTGCGCGCTAGAGGACGGGATCGGGGTGTTTGACTCCAGCGCGGCCGGGTTGGGAGGCTGTCCCTACGCTCCTGGAGCGGGGGGCAACCTCGCTACCGAGGACCTGGTGTACTTCCTGGAGCGGGAGGGGATGCCGACGGGGATTGACCCTGAGCGTCTGGCTCAGGCGAGCCTGCCGATCTTGGAGCTGCTGAACCGCCCGCCGACGGCGAAGGCGCAGTTGGCGACTCTCGCACGATGTGAACCGCGGGCTTAGGCCGCGTCGCGCCCCAGACCACCAAGGCAATTCCGATCGCCGCGATCACCCCGGTCGATGCCCACTCCTCTTTGTTGAGTTTGAACTCGGGCAGGTTCACTAAAAGCACCGACAACCCGATGGGGACAAGCAGCGGCAGCTCGCCAAGAAAAGGAGCCAGACAGATCCAAGCCGCCAGAGCGACCAGCATCCACTGGAATGTCTGCCGCGTGCGGAGGCCGAATCGGAACACCGCGACAAAGAACATTCCCATGAATAGGAAATCCGCCGGTCCGATGAAGGCGTACGGATGCACCGCGGAACCGACCGGCCCAGCGACCGCTTGAACGCTCGTGACACTCGGTGCCTGATACGCCATTGAGGGCAGAAGGTCGGGAGCGGATTTGAGAAGTACCTGAACGGGCCCACCCGGTGTGAAGACCGCGTACATGTCGAACAGAGCCAAGAAGATGGAGACCGGAAGCAGCAGATTGCGGTCCTTCAGCATCGTTGTGATTAGTGCGCCCAAGCCGATGCACCAAACAATCAGGCCGAACTGGGAGAATGCCACCGCCAACCCGTCGACCCAGCCCTTCCCAACAAGGGGGCCCCGATGGAGGGCGAGGAGGCCAAATTGCAGAATCAACCCAAAACCTAGGAAGGCCATGGCAAGTTTAGGAGTCCACTTGGCCGACGAAGCCTTGAAGATCGCTAGAACTGGCGTCGCTATGAAAACTACGGTCACTACAATTGTGAGAGGCTTCGCCCAAGCGTCGGGAACGCGCAGGAATCCGAGCCCGAAGAACGCTATGGCCGTGCCCAAGAGCATGGCAAAAAAGATCAACAGCGGTCGAACGTTGGAGGAAGTCTCAGCGGAGGGTTGCATGCGCCCTCCTCACCGGATCGCGCTGCGCGATCGCCTGCCGATACACTTCCACGATCCGCTCCGCCATCTTGCCCGTCCCATACTCGCGCCCGGAACGGGTAGCACCCTCCGATAGCCGAGCATACAGATCGTCATCGCCCAGAACCGAGAGAACCGTCGAGGCAAATGCCTCGACCTCGTTGCGGACCACACAGCCGTTGACGCCTTCCTCGATGCTGAGGCTCGCGCCTCCGCCCGAAATTGCCACGCACGGCAGACCATGAGACATCGCTTCTTGCAACACTAACCCTTGAGTTTCGGTCACCGAGGAGAAGACGAACAGGTCGGAGGCGGCATAGTAGCGATCGACCTCGGTGTGGGGGACGAAGCCAACGAACTTGACGCGGTCTCCAATGCCGAGGCGGCGCACAATCTCGACGCAGTCGGACCGGAACGGCCCGTCCCCCACTAGCCACAGACGAAGCTGTGGGTCGCGGGAAAAGGCCATCGCCGCCATCTCGAACAGCATCGGCAGGTTCTTCTCCTGTGCCAAGCGGCCGACAAACAGCATGATCTTCTGCTCGGGGGGTACCCCCATCGCCTGACGAACCTCGCTGCGATCCACGAACCCCCGCCGCCCGACTCCGGTCGGAATCACCGTGGCGGGCGTGGTCACGGCATGCCGTCGCAACCACTTCAGGGAGGCCTCGCTGGGGGTGATCACCTGGTCCACCCGGTTAAACACGTAGTTGGTGTGCTTGGCGATCTTGAAGCGGACGTATCGGCGCGGCACGAAGGGAATGTAGTGCGCGTACCGGTCGTACAGCGTGTGGTAGGTTCCCACTATCGGCAGGTCGTGGCTCTCCGCCCAACGTAGGCCGACGAAACTCACGATCCCGATCGTATGGAAATGCACGACATCGAAGTCGTGCCGCCTGAACTTACGCAGCATCCGGATGTAGGGCGGAAAGGCGAAAGGAAAGCCCTTGGTCCAGGGTGTCTCAAGGGCCCGAAACCGATACGTGTTGGTGTCGGACTCCCGGTAGCGGGGAAACTGCGGGCAGAACAGGTGGACCGAGTGACCCTGGTTCCGTAGCTCGCGGACCAAAGAGTCGACACTCACCGACACCCCGTTCAGAATCGGGAGCGCGCTGTCGGTAAAGATGGCGACGCGAAGAGACCCGTCGCCCATCGGTTACTCCTCGGGGAAGCGGCCGTGCTCGGCAACGAACTTGACGATGTTGCTGAGTCGGAATCGGCGCTGGCCGCCGACGGTGCGGTGGTGGGCTAGCCAGGTTCGGTTGGTGTATCGGCGAACGGTGGCGGGGCAGACCCCCAGCAGGCGGCTGGTCTCTTCGAGCGAAAGCTCAGGATCGAGCAGGCGCTTGATCAATTCTTGACGGGATTCCTTGAACTCGCCGCGGTAGTAATTTGCGGTGACTGAGTCGTCGTAGAAGCCGACGAGGAACTCCATGTTCTTGGGAAGGCCTTCCCAGAGCGACTGCAATTCGGGATCGACCTTCGGTTTGGCCGAGGTGGTCGGAGTCTTGGAGCGGCGCGGACGCGGCGCACTCATCAGGGTCTTGCGGAACTTCTGGTTGCTCGCAGGCTCTTCGACGACGGGTGCCTTGGCCACAGCCTTGGGAGCTACCGTGTGACCGTTCGTGCTGCCGTTGCGGGAACCGTTCAGATAGGACGAGATCGACGGGATCTCGACGTTCATATCGTCGGACGTTTCTTCGACGGCCTCCGGCTTCGCCTCCTCCTCTTTTGATCGGTCGAGGAAGGCACTCTCGATGTAAGCCAGTGGGTCAAATTCGTTCGTTCTCAATACCGCTATCCCCCGGAAGCTCCCAGATTGTACTTAACCTGGGGCGGGCTTTGTGCCCTGGATTCCTTGCGATTCTTTCTGTTCGCTTCACAAGATCAGCATGGAATCGCCGAAGCTCAGAAACCGATAGTCTCGCTGCAGTGCTTCATGATACGCTTCGCGGACCGTCGTTGAACCGGCAAGCGCCGAAATCATCAGCAACATTGTCGTTCGGGGCATGTGGAAGTTCGTGAACATCCCGTCGATTACCAGGAATTCGTAACCAGGTCGAATAAAGATCTTTGTGGACTGCTCCCCGGCCCGGACTTGCCTCTTCCCGGTAGCAAACGACTCCAATGTCCGGGTCGCCGTGGTCCCCACCGCGATGATCCGTCCCTTGCCGTTGGCGATGGCATCACGGGTCTCGGCGGGCAGGCGGCACAACTCGCCGTGCATCTCGTGGTCGAACGGGTTCTCGGCGGTGATCGGTCGAAAGGTGTCGAGTCCGACATCGAGGGTGACCCATGCGGTTTTCACGCCTTTGGCCCGCAGGGCGTCGAGGATTTCCGGGGTGAAATGCAGTCCGGCGGTGGGCGCGGCGGCACTCCCGCCCTCGCGGTTGTACACCGTCTGGTAGCGCTCGCGGTCCGGTAAGTGTGTCTGGATGTAGGGAGGCAGGGGAGACAACCCAATTCGATCCAGTCGAGCACCGGCATCTTCGCCAAGGATCTGGACGATCTTCCGCCCCTCATCGAGATTCTTCTCGATCCGCGCAAGGAGCCCCTCCTCGAGGTTAACCAAAGACCCCGGCTGGAGTCTTTTTCCTGGTCGAGCGAGAGCTTCGAAGCGTAGGTTGCCAAGGTCTCGGAGAAGCAATAGCTCCACCTGCCCACCGGTCGGCTTGGTTCCAAACACCCGCATCGCGGTCACCCGGGTGTCGTTCAGAACCAGCAGGTCACCTGGCTGGAGCAGGTCAAGGACTTCCCGGAACTTGCGGTGGTGAATATTGCCGGTCGAACGGCCTATATGCAGGAGCAGGGAAGCGTCCCGCTCCGCCAAGGGAACTTGGGCGATGCGATCCTCCGGCAGCTCATACTCGAATCCGGCTAACTCGTCCAGCCCAAGACCTCCGGCAGCTCGGTCAGCCGGGCAAGGCGCGGCGGAGCCGCGACTTTCAACGACCGATCAATCAGCAACCCGCGCAGTCCCGCGTTACGGGCGCCGGTGAAGTCGTCGAGTGGGTCGTCGCCGATGTGCGCCACCAGGTCCGGCGTGACGCCCAACTGCTCCATCGCGATCTCGAAGATGCGCGGCTCCGGCTTCTCGATCCCTTCCTCAAGGGAGGCGATCACGACCTCAAACCGCTCGGTCAGTCCCTTAGCCTTCAGGATTCGATGGAGCGAGTAATCCCAGTTGCTGACGATTGCGCTCCGAACCCCGAGGGCATCCAGCGCGTCCAGGGCAGGGATCACGTCGTCGTAGATCGCGAACTTGTCGAGCAACCGCACCCTGCTGATCTCGATGATCCGCGGGCTCATGGCCACCGACTGCCCGATCCCGACGAGCCAGTCATCGGTGAGTTGTCGCCAGAATGCATCGCCGACCTCGGGATCACGTTGCATGTTAAGAATCTCGTAATCGCGCCAGCGCTGGCCCAGCAGACGCGCGTAGGCGGATTCGTCAGGTTCCCCGAGCTCAAGCCCCGCTTCATTAGCGCACTCGACGGCGAATCGCCCCGGCACCCAGTCCACGCTCAAGAGCGTCCCAGCGCAGTCGAAAGTCACCACGCTCGGCTTCACTTCTTAATCCTACCAGCGGGGCCGAAGACCCAACAGTTGCCCCGTGTGGCCTATTCTATTGGCAGCGGAGTGCAACCTCGTGGCCATCACGACCGTTTCTGAAACGAATCCCCATGAAACTACTGACTCTGATCCCGCTCCTTCTTGTTTCCGCGGCCGCCTTGGCCCAGGACACCTCGACGCTCAAGTCCACGCCCGTCAAGGACGCGGTGGTCAAGTACAAGCTCGTCGCGAGTTCCAAGATGGACTTTGGCGAGGGAAATGTCGAGGGCACGGTGACGACGAAGATTCTGAGCGTGGCGGCTGACGGCGGCTTTGTCGCGGAGTCGCACACCCTGCTCAAGGTCACGTTCACCGGCGGAGAGATTCCGATCGACCAGACGGGCAAGACCACCTTCGATGCCAACGGCGAGATCATTGGCATGGAAAGCGAAGGTGCTGACGAGTCGGCGAAGGTCACCGAGATCAAGGCTTCTGGCCTCCGCGGATTCCACACGCCCAAGACCGCGGTCAAGGTTGGCGACACCTGGACGTACACCCGCGAGGCGAACTCCAAGAACGGCGACACCGGCGTCAAGGTCGACTACAAGGTCGAAGGGGCCGAAGAGCTCGCCGGCCATAAGGTCTTCAAGGTCCACGCTACCGGAAAGGAAACCGGTTCCGGCGACGGCACCATCGACGCGACCTTCTGGGTCGACCGCGCGAGCGGCCTGATGGTGAAGTCCAGCGGCTCGCTGAAGCACGTCGAAATCGCCCAGGGCCAACTTGGCGACACCACCTACACCCTGACCCTCGTCGAATAGTTCGGCATGGGGCGGCAAGCCAACGCAATCGGGTCGAGCTTGCTCGGCCCTCCTAGCTAGGCCCGACGACCCAGCATGGAAATTCGAACCAGTAACATCAGGATCACACCCATGAAGTACTCAACCCGGATTCTTACCCTGCTGCTCGCGGCCCTTTCGGTCGCGGCGTTCGCTCAGGACACGTCCAGTCTCAAACGCACGCCCAAGGTCGGCGAAACGGCGAAGTTCAAGCTCTCGGCCAAGTTCACGATGAGCGTGGGCGAAGGCACCGTTGAGGCCATGATCGCCCATAAGATCCTGAAAGTGGGCACCGACGGTTCTTACGTCGTGGAAGAAACCACGAACGGAAAGGTCACGTTCGGGGGCGGAGAACAGCCAATGCAGGAGTCCATCGAGAAACAGTCGAGGAGCGCGGTGAACACACTACTCAACGTCGAGGGTGATGCCGTCGACGACAGCAAGAAGTCCGGCGAGTTGCGAATCGACGCCCTGCAGGAGTTTCACGCTCCGGCTGCCCCGGTCAAGGTCGGCGACACTTGGACGTTCGAGCAGAAGGCGAGTTCAGGAACGGACAACGTCTCTACCAAGGTCGACTACAAGGTTGAGGGCGCTGAAGAGATTGACGGCCACAAGGTCTTCAAGATCCATGCCTCCGGCAAGGAAACCGGCGGCGAGTCGTCTGGCGAGCTGACATTCTGGATCGATAGAACCGACGGCAGCCTCGTCAAAGGCGAAGGCTCACTAAAGAAGGTCAATGTGGGTGGGGCCCCCGAACCGCTCGACATGACGTTCACCCTAACCCGTGCCGGCTAATTCATCTGGGCCGTCTCCAGCCATGAGGTCGCCTCACCGCAATAGGGTGGGGCGGCCTCTTGCTTTCGGCTAGACTTGCCACGATGTGGGGACGACCTGTCTGGTTGGGGATCATCGCCGGCGTCGGCGCGTTCCTTGCCTGGCTCTGCGCGGAGCCGTTCCTCCCCTTCGTCTCCATTGAATCGGCGCGGACGATTGCCTCGCACTTCACGCTCGGTACGTTCTACGGCTGGTTCAGCAACCTGCTGTTTGGCGCATTCGTCTGCGGACCGCTCGCTTTCCTTATCGCCGAGCCTCGGACTTCTACCGGGAAGGCCTTCCTGTCCGGACTAATGGGCTTTGTCATCGGCGGCGGTATGGTGTGTTGTGCTGACGCGCTGTCCGATTACACCGGGATTCAGATCGGCGGCTCGTCCGAGCTCTCCATGATCCTTTGGAGCTTTGTCGTCGCGGCCGCGATGGCATTTTCGATCGCTCTTGCCTGCCAGCCTAACGCGAAGCGCCTCAAGCGTGCCCTCACTGCGACGGGAATTGGCGGTGTCGCGGGCTTCGCTGCGCGGCTGTTTGTCGCGCCCCTCCTGATTGTGTTCCTCATTGCGCAGGTCGGGACCTCGGCTGAGAAGCTGCATAAGCTGAATACCTGGTCGATCGCCAGCAAAGAGTTTCTGATCCAGAACGTCGTGATGGCGGTCGTGATGGGACTGGTGCTCGGGTTCGTCGAGCACTTCAGCCGGGAAGCCTGGCTGCGCGTCGAGGTCGCCCGAGGCGAGGGGCGGGATTACACGCTCGATCGGCCCGAGACGCGCATCGGGTCGGCGGAAGGGGCAGACGTCTCGCTTCGCAGAGACCCAACGGTCATGCCTTGGCACGCCCGGATATTGACCGATCAGCAGGTTTACACCCTCGCCGCAGGCAGCGGCCCCGTGTTCCTGAACGGGGTGCCGGTGTCGACCGTGCCGCTAAGCCACGGTGACTCGATCGGAATCGGTAATTCTAATTTGATCTTTCTGGAAAAGGGCGGTCAGCGGACCGCGGGCCGGGCACCGAGTCATCCAATCGCGTACCAGGTTCCGGCAGCTGGGTATCCCCCGCCATCCGCTTCGATCCTTCATCCAGGTCAGGCGATGCCGGCTCCATCTCTCCCAACTACCACTACCACGCAGCAACCCTGGCTCGAGTGTCCGCCTGGGACTCGGATTTCTCTCCGCCAAGGACTCAATCCGCTAGGACGGCATCCGGATTCGATCATCGACCTGACGCACGATGGTTCGGTTTCGCGTGCCCACGCGGAAATCGTGGTTGGCAATGGAACGGCAATCCTCCGAGACCTTGGCAGTCGGAACGGAACTAGCCTCAACGGCCAACGAATCGTCGGTGAAGTCCACCTCAAACCCGGGGAGACGATTCAACTCGGCAATGTCACCGCCGTCTACAGAACCTAGTACCCATCCCCCGTCAACCCCTGCGGTAAAATCAGGCCACCCCCGGTTGACAAGTGCGTCGCCCGGCATCCTTTCAACGACGAAAAAGAGGTGCACATCCCTATGTCCGCAGTTTCCGCCAACAAGGTTTACAACAAGCTCGACTACCTGAAGCTCATGCTCCTGAGCCGGGAAGGCGACCGACGAGAGGGGATACTTCTCCGCCAGAGCAAAGGTTGGTTCCAAGTCAGCGGCATGGGTCATGAGGCCCTAGGAGCGTTCGCTTTCTCGCTCCGATCCGACGACTGGGTCTTCCCGTACTATCGCGACCGCGGCCTGATGCTCGCCCGGGGACTCAGCAATTACGAACTCGCGTTGGCCTACTTCGCCAAGCGAGACTCCAGTTCGGGCGGCCGCCAGATGCCCGGCCATTATTCCAGCCGCGAACACAACGTTTTCTCCGTCTGTACTCCTACGGGCGGGTCGCTCCTTCCTGCTTGCGGTGCGGCTTGGGCAATGAAGCTCAGCGGCACCGATTCCGTCTGCATTGCCAGCATCGGCGACGCGGCAAGCCGCCAGGGTGAATTCGCCGAGGCGCTCGCCTTCGCGATCCAGGAGAAGCTTCCGGTCATCTTCGTGGTAGAGGACAACAAGTACGGCATCTCCACCCCGACCGAGAAGTTCCTCCCGTTCAACCTGGGGCTCTTCAACCCGGAGATCGTCGAGAAGATCGACGCCCGCTACCCGGACGTCGTTTTCGCCGCCGGCCAGCGTGCGGTGGAGAAGGCGCGCCGAGGCGATGGCCCGACGCTGCTCTGGTGCGACCTTGACCGCCTTTCCTCGCACACCAGCTCCGACGACCACCGTGTGTACCGCAAGCTCGAAGACATCGAGGAGATGGCCCACCGCGACCCGATCCGCCTTCTCGCTGAGGAGTTGATCAAGTCAGGCGAACTCGACGAAGCGACTTATACGGCGATGCAGGACGAGGTCGTCAAGATAGTCGACGAGGATTACCTCAAGGCCGAAAAGCAGGCCGACCCGCGACCTGAGGAAGTGCTCGACCACTGCTGGGGCGACCCCGCGCCGATCGAGGTTCCGCCGGTTCAGCCGGGCCGAATGACGATGGTCAGTTCGATCAACCAGACGTTCCGAAAGGCGCTCGAAAATGACCCGAAGGTGATCTTCTTCGGCGAGGACATCGAGGACCCGAAGGGCGGCGTGTTCGGCCTCACCAAGGGGCTCAGCGAGTCGTTCCCCAAGCAAGTCTTCAACGCTCCGTTGGCGGAGGCGACGATCATGGGAGTCGCGATCGGCATGGCCGCCTACGGCATGAAGCCGGTCTTCGAGATCCAGTTCATCGACTTCATCACCCCTGGCTGGAACCAGCTGGTGTCTAACATGAGCACCCTACGATGGCGCTCGTTCGGCGAGTGGAAGTGCCCGTGCGTGATCTACGCACCATACGGTGCCTATCTGCCGGGCGGTTCGCTGTGGCACTCGATGAGCAACGAGGCCTCGCTGGCCCACGTGCCGGGTCTGAAGATCGCAATCCCGTCCACGCCGGAGGACGCCGCCGGGCTCTTCTGGACCGCGATGGGTCAGGACGATCCGACGTTCATCCTGATTCCGAAGCACATCTTCCGCAAGCAGATCGAAGTCGGCTCGGTCCCGCCGGTGCCGTTCGGGAAGGCCCGGATCGTGCAGGAAGGCACCGACGTCACGTTGGTGACCTACGGCAACACGATTGAACTCGCCGAGGAAGCGGCGGCTAAGGTGGGGGCCAGCGTCGAGATCATCGACCTCCGCTCGATCGTGCCGTGTGACTACGAGACGGTCACCAAGTCGGTCGAGAAGACCGGTCGTTTGGTGGTGCTGCATGAGGACACGATCACCTGCGGATTCGGGCAGACGATCATCGCCGAGATGACGCGGATTCCGGAGCGCTTCAACCTGTTCTTGGCTCCGCCGCAGCTCGTGGCCCGTCCCGATGTCCACATCGGCTACAACCCGATCTACGAGTACGCGGCGTTGCCGGACGTGAAGCAGGTCATCGACGCGATCAACGTCACGATGGAGTAGCTTTCCGTCACTAGATCATCCGCTTCGGTGCCACGGTTTGGCCGGGATCGTCATTGTCTGAGAATCTTCAACCTTTTCCCGGCAAACCGTGCGTTGTAATTACCGCTGATGCGTAGGAGCACGATTTGCGAGGTAGTAGCTCCGGTTGCTCAGGAGTTACCGATTCTGGCCAAACCGTGGCACCGCCTGAAAGCGTGACAAAGAACCTAATGCCGTAATTTCCCTGCAAGCTCGCGCACTCCCAAAGGGCACAATTGAGGCGGCATGATCGTCTCTACCGCCTTCGCCTTCACTCTCCTGACCCGCGCCCACGCGCATAACGACTACGAGCACACCCGCCCGCTTGAAGAAGCCCTGGAGAATGGCTACTGCAGCATCGAGCCGGACATCTTCCTCGTCAACGGCGTGCTGCTCGTCGGCCACAACCGAGCGTCGCTCAATCCGACAAGGACGCTAAAGGGGATGTACCTAGAGCCCCTGGCAAAGCGCATAAGGGAGAACAAGGGCTGGGTTTACAAAGGACAGAAGCAGACGGTGCAGCTTCTGATCGACATCAAAGCAAACCCGAAGGGCGTCTATGAGGAGCTCAAAAAGGAGTTTGCGCCCTACTGGGACCTGCTGACCAGTTACGACGGGAAGCGACCGCGTTTCCGAGCCTTGAGCATCGTCCTCTCGGGAGAGCGCCCGATCGAGGAGGTCAAGAACGAGCGGGATCGGCGGATGGCGATCGACGGCCGCCTGCCCGACCTCGCCGACCCTACCACCGCAGCCTACATCCCGCTCATCAGCGCCGACTACGAGGCATCGTTCAAGACCGACAAGTCGCCACTATCGCCCGAGGGTCACGCTCAATTGTTGGCGTGGACGAACCAGGCGCACGCGCAGGGCCGAAAGATCCGGTTCTGGGGCACGCCTGACTCGCCGGAGGCGTGGCAAGAGCAGTGGGAGACGGGAGCCGACTACATAAGCACCGACCGCCTCGCCGAGGTCCGGGCGTTTGTTCTGGGGAAGGGTTGACCTCAACCCCAACGCCCCGAACCCCTTGGGGCTGGGAGGGTCCAAGTGCATCCCCATTTCCGGAAGGTCGCCGATCCAGGTTTGGGATCGGGCATAGACTTGTGGGATGGCTGAGCCCAATCGAGTCTATAAGCCGGCGATCATATTTCCAATCGCAGGGATTGTCTTGCTCGCAATGGGAGCTGAGTTCGCCACAAGCGCTTTGCTCCAGAGTCCCATTAACAGCCAGCTTCTCACTCTGGCAGTTCCGCTCATCGGCGGAGGAGCCGCCGCTTTCGTCTTCTGGCGGAACTATAGAGTCGTCTTAACCGAAAGCGAGGTCTTCGCTCGCGGCATCTGGGGAAAGGAGATATTTCGGGCCAAATACACCGAGATCACTAGGCTAACTTGGGTCACTGGCGAACAGCCTAGTTTTCAAATCCATATCGACGGGAACACTTTCTATGTTCAGAACATCAACTACTATCCGCTCATGAACGAGTTACTCCGCCGTGTTCCTGGGGCGACGTCCAACTATCACTCCGACACCTAAGCTCGTGGTTGAGGGAGACGCCCATAACTCTAGGCCTTGGCGAACATGCAAAGCGGAACCTGGGTTAGAATTGACTCGTGGCGGAGAAGAGCATTGGTAAATTGGTTTGGCAAGATCCTGAGAGGGTCAGCCGTGCTTCTTCGGCACCCGAGTTCCGATTCAAAACCTCTTCGACTACCTCGAAGGCGGGTACACGGTAGAGGACTTTGCCAAGCGCTTCGCTTTGGCATTGGAGCAGGTGAACGGGGTCCTTAGGCTCGGTCTAGCCGGAATTCAACACGAGTTGGACGCCGCCTGATGCGCATCCTGCTCGATGAAAATCTGGACCCTGAGTTGGCCGACTTGCTCAAAGGCTTCGAGGTCACGACCGTCGCTCAAGCCGGCTGGCGATCCTACGAGAATGGGGCACTGCTCGCTCTGGTTCGGCAGCACTTTGACGTGTTTCTGACAATGGACAAGGACATCGCCCACCAACACACCACGTGGGCCATCGCCTGATCATCGGGATTCTCCGGGCTCAGAACAATCGGATCGATACCTTGAAGCCAAGTCTTGGAAAGATCACGGATTTCCTCAAGAACGCATCGCCAGGGGCGGTTGTAGAAGTCGATTGCAGGTCCTAGCGTTCACTCTTTCTCCCAGACAGCCGTCCCGTCCGCACGTACGACCGCCCGACCCTCAAGCCCGATCACGTAACCTAGCACCGCTTCTGACGTTCCCCCGGACGTTGGACCCAGGTACACGAATCGGGACCGAACCCTCGCCGAGACGTGGGTGCGGACGCAGAACTCCTCCCACTCCGCCAGGGTCGGTAAGCGCGAGCCAGTGCGGGCGTCGCGGACTGCAAAATAGGCGGTCTTTGCGAGAGCCAGGCAATCGGCCTTTACTTCTGCCGCGTGGCCAGTGCGGTAAGCAGCTAGGGGAACGTCGACAAGGCGACGAAGGACCAAGCCGCCCGCGTGGCGGTAGGCAACGGCATCTCCACCAGGGGCGATACTCGCATCGCTTCCGTCGGTGGTGACGAGCCGCCGCTTGTCGTCTCCGAAGTCGATCCAGACGGCGCGCCGCTTGTCGGGAAGGGAGCCATCCCCGGGGGAGATGTTTGGAGGCAGCGCCGCTTCCACGATATGAGCCCACGGTGTCAGCTGCGACGGCAAGCTGGGCGTGATGCTGCCGGGATCGGGAGCCGACTCGAAAGAACCTGACGTTGGGTTGGCAACCAAGCTCTTCTGCACCACGGTCCCGTCCACCTGACGCACCCGGGTCACAACGTTCGGCATGCTGCCGTCCTGCCCGAAGAATCCCGCGGTAATGGACTCAGTCCCGTTCGAAACGGGCATGCGAATGGGCCCCCATGGATACCATCCGGACCGAATATGGACATCTGCACCTCGCTGTCAATGCGTGTCAGAACGCCAATGGGTGAGGTTGGCGAGCTCGACAACATGGCAACCGCTGGGCCGGGGGCCGTGTATATGAGCTTGCATTGACCGCTTGAGGCCGAATATAGCCAAACATCTTGACGAGACTTGCTCCCGACTGTGGTCGCCATGTCGATGGCGACACTATCTGACTTTCCGAGCCATGCCGTCGACCGCAGACTGGTGAGCGTTGGATTGAACGTGAGCGCCACCTGTGCCGACCTTCCTTCCAGCCCGAAGATGAGGATCCGGTTTTCGGTGGAGAGGGCGGCCTCCCCCCGGGTTAGAGCCTGAATCAGGACTGTATCCGGCACCGGAATTTCTTGTTCGACGATCATCCACTTCCCGTTGGGGGACCAATGAGCCGTCTTCACCCTGGGCCCGCACACGAAGTTGGCCGGAAGCAGGCCCCGGCGACTTTGTCTCGTTCCACGAAGTCAGTCCCGAAGGAAGCCTGTCCTTGCCCAAGCGAGGCGAACGTGAGAAGGCCGGAAAGGAGCAGAGCGGTCACGGGTTCAGTGTAGGCATTTCCGCCACAAGGTACAATCAACTTTCGCGCGAAACGTGAAGCTTCCCTCTCGCGGCTCGCACACCCAATTTTCAGAGAAAGACCATGGCAAAGCGCATAACGCATAACATCAAGCTCAACATCCCCGCGGGGAAGGGAACCCCGGCTCCTCCTGTCGGCCCGGCCCTCGGCCAAGCTGGCATCAACATGATGGAGTTCCTCAAGAAGTTCAACGAAATGACCGCGCCCCAGCTCGGCTTCGTCCTTCCGGTGGAAATCACCGTCTTCGAGGATCGCTCCTACGCGTTCGTGGTCAAGCAGCCGCTGACCACCGACCTCATCAAGCGAGCCGCCGGTATCGAGCGCGGCGCCGCCAATCCGAAGCTCGACAAGGCCGGCGTTCTCACCCGTGAGAAGCTCCGCGACGTCGCCAAGCTGAAGATGAACGACCTTAACACGGACGACGAAGAGATGGCGATGCGAATCGTCGCCGGTGCCGCCCGCTCCATGGGCGTTCGCGTCGAAGGCTAATTCACTCGACTTGAAAGCAATAAGCGACCCGCGCGAACGCGTCGGTCGCTTTTTTGCGTCCGCATAAACCTAGACGCGCACATTGTCGTATCGCGTCCCCTCCAGACGTCAGTAAGATTGCCGATAAGTCAAACTAGAGACGTTCTGCCCAGAACGTCGTAACGACGGCACGCTTCTTGAGTCATAGAGTAGCAACCAAAATGAAACTCATCCGCTTCGCACTGGTCATGTGTTCCCTGGTCCTCGGATCGGTGATGCTACGTGCCCAAGAAGTGGACTCCGGCGCACACCTGCCTTCGCAGGCGGCCGCCGATGCCCTGCGTGATTTCGCGAATGCCGATGGTGCCTTCCTGCCCGCCGGGTTGCTGAATTCTGTCGCGGCCAAAGACAATCTTTCGGCCCTCCTTCAGTTCCCGTCCGACACGCCCGTAGTCGTCACCTTGACCGGCGCGCAGATTCGGCAGGCGCTTGAGCACTCGGTCTCTCTGTACCCGCAGGCGAGTTCGTTCTTCCTGCAGATTTCCGGTTTCGAAGTCACTTTCAAGCGCGACGCCTCCGCGACCCCGCGGATCGTGACGGTTACGACGAATGGGACCAAGCTAGACGAGGGACGCAGCTACACCGTCGCGATGCCCTCGCGCCTTGCCCGTGGAGCCTTGGGCTACTTCAAAATTTGGGACAAGGAGCGCATCTCGCGCACCTTCGGCGCGACCACCATGGAAGCCGTGCTCAAAGGAAAGAAGTATGTCGAGACCGCGCCGCGGTACACCATCGTTGACTAGCGGCGACGCATTCGGGCCTTCCGAGCGTCGTATCCTATGATATGCCGCTGTTGCCCCTGCTCCTCGCGTCTCTGATCACCTTCGCGCCGCCCACTCCGGTGGCCCTGTTCGATCAGACCAAGGCCTGGTCCGACCTCAACGCGCAGGTCGCCTTCGGCCCACGCCAACCCGGCACCGACCCGCACATCAAGTGCCGCGATTTCCTGCTCGAGCGGAGCAAGGCACTGTGCGACAAAGCGGAGCTGCAGGAATTTCAGCACATCTGGTCCCGCACCGGCAAGGCGGTCAAGATGTGGAACGTCTGGGGCACGCAGAACTGGGACAAGGCAAAGACCCGAGTCGTGCTTATGGCCCACTGGGATTCCCGACCGTCCGCTGAGCAGGACCCGAATCCTGAAAATCGGCTGAAAGCGATCCCCGGAGCGAATGACGGCGCGAGTGGCGTCGCCGTCCTGCTTGAACTCATGCGCAATTTCAAGGAGAAGCTTCCCGAAGTTGGTGTGATGTACGTGTTCAGCGACGGCGAGGACCTGGGCCCTGGACTCGACGAGATGTTTCTGGGCGCGCGGATGTATCCGACCCTCGAGATGGAGCACCGACCCGACTACGGCATCCTGCTCGACATGATCGGCGGCAAAGACGTCCACATCCCGATGGAGCCGAACTCGCTCAGCTTCGCGCCGAAGTTGATGAAGGCGTTCTATGCCCACGCCTCGAATATCGGACTCGGACGCGCGTTCCCATCGCGCCTCGGCCCAGAGATCGAGGACGACCACCTTGCGGTGAATGCTGCGGGGATCCCGATGATCGATCTGATCGACTTCGACTACGCCCCCTGGCACACTCTAAACGACGTCCCCTCGCAGTGTTCCGCGGAGTCTTTGGGCAAGGTGGGGAAGATGCTGGAGTCGTGGCTGAGGCAGTCCCCGGTGTTTGTTGGGGCAAAGTGAGGCGTTGTTGGAACTCCGTGTTTGGTAACGCATGACCAAGGTACAAGAAGGATCTACGGCTTTCTACAACTGTGGCCACCAGGCCAAAACCGTTCATCCAAAGCGAAGCGCCGAGCCCTCGCTAGGCCTCGGCGCTTCAATTGGGAAGACGGACAGGTCGCCCTACTTGTGCTTCCGCATATTCGTGTCCTGGCAGCCATCGTCATCCACCTTGGGACCGTGGATCGTGCGCTTACCCGGAGCCGGACGGGAGATCGGAGCATGAATCGGAGGGGGCGTGGCAATGCCCGTCGGCGGGGGCGTCGCGCGCGAAGGACCTGAGTCGGCGCCTGCGATGAAGGGCGTAAGTGCGAACACGATGGCGCAAAAAGCACCGAAGACGGCGGCGAAGCGATGGATCTTGTTCTGCATGCTATCCCCTCGTCACCGACCTGCGGCAACGCATGAGTTATGGTACAGCGAATTCTCGCAAAAAATACCGGGAATTGAATTAGAATCCACGCATGGGAAACAGCGGCTTCGCCCGCTTCAATGTCGTGCTCTCCTTCGTGGGGCTCTACATTGCGGGCATGCTGAGCATGTCCCACCTCATGGGAATTCAACTTCCCTGCGGAACTGGGTCCGGATGCGGGCTCGTTACCAACGATCGCCGCTCGTTTCTCCTCGGCATCCCGATCGCCTACTACGGGCTCGCCGCATACCTGGGATTCGTCATCCTTTCGACCGCCCGTCTCCTTGCCCAGAGGCGAGGCGGAGTGAGTCTGCACCGAGTGGGTTACCTGAGTTCATTTCTTGGCGTACTGGTCAGCATCGGCCTGACCCTGTACTCGACCCGCGTGCTGCACGCCGTCTGCGCCTGGTGCATCGGCTCGGCCATCACGATGAGCCTGCTCTTGATGTCGCACGCGCTTGAAGCAGGGACACCCCGCGGCCCGTTCGTCCGCCCGACTCGGAGCGACCGGTTCTTGATCCTCCTCTTGGCGGGACTTGTCGGCGGGGGGCTTGCCTACTCCGCGAAAGGCCTTGAGCGCGGAGTCCCGATTGATCGGATCACCCGCAAGCCCGCCGCCGAAGCCCCGCATTTGGGGCTCTCCGACGAGGAACTCATGCCTGCAAGCGTGCACATTCAGGGGCCCTCCGATGCCAAGACCATCCTGGTCATGTTCGGCGATCTCACCTGCCCGGTCTGCCAAGACGCGTTTGGTCGCTTGACAGAACTGCTCAAACGACGCCACGACTTCCGCTTTGCCTTCCGGCATTTGCCCCTGCGAATGCACCCCCTCGCCCGACCCGCCGCGCTGCTGAGTGAACTCGCCGCCGAGAAAGGGAAGTTCTGGGAGTTCGCCCGCGATGTGTATGCGAGCGACACGGAGTCGGAGGCAGGACTCCGGAAGCTTCTCGAGCCTTATGGTGTTCCCGCGAGCGAGGCGAGGCGAAGGACGGCGAACCTGAACGATTCCGTGTTCGGGCAACTCGCGCTCGACGACGCGGAGACCGAAAAGCTCAAGCTGGATACAACCCCGACTCTCTATCTAGTGGCGGATGGCTTCTATCCCGCTCGCACCTCGGCTGCGGCGCTCGAAGCGATGCTCGACGATGTAGCTAAGCAGCGGCGGTAGCCTGAGATATAAGTCCTACATGACTTATAGGACTTATGAAGCTCAAGGCTAACACGACTTTCCCATCCCCGGCACGGCGTAAACTGCGCATCTGTCCCAAGGGAACCTCAATGCGATATTCACTCCGACCCCTCTTCCTCGCGATCGCCGTGGGAGCCATCGCGTTCGCCCAAGCCCAAGAGGCACCTACCTCCGTCAAGGATGCCCTCGCCCGGGCTAACGCCGCGGTCGACGAGATCGTCAAGGTACCGGACGGCAAGCAGACCTTCGCGAACACGCTCGGCGCGCTGGACGACATCGACGCGCGGCTCAACGCCGAAACGAGCCTGTCGGTCTTCATGCAGAACGTCTCGCCCGACTCCGTGGTCCGTGACCAGGCCCGAGCCGCCGACGACCTCGTTACCAACTGGTACAACGCGCTCGCCAAACGCGTGGACCTCTACCAGGCGATCAAGGCCTACGCCGACGGACCTCACTCGGGTCTCACGCCGGAGCAGGAGCGCTTTCTCAAGTTCACGATGCGCGACTATCATCTGTCGGGCATGGATCTCCCCAAAGAGCAGCGTGATCGGTTGCTGGCGATCGAGAACGAAGAGAGTCGCCTCGGGATCCAGTTCGGCCAAAACATCGCCGACGACGAGACCGTGGTTCCGCTCACCCTTGACGAACTGAAAGGGGTTGCCAAGGAGGAGATCGCGAAGCTCGTGATGAGCAACGGTGTCTACCTTGTCCCGATGGACGACCCGTCGTTTGACGCGGTCAATGGGTATGCCACTAACCCGGTTTCGCGCCAGAAGACCTGGCTCGCCTACAAGCGTCGAGGCGGGCAGAAGAACGTGGATGTGCTTGAGCAGCTTCTCAAGCTCCGCGCCGAGCACGCCAAGATTCTTGGGTTCAAGAACCATGTAGACGAAGTCCTCGCGACCCGGATGGCGAAAAACTCGGATACGGTCGCGAAGTTCTACACCCAACTCCGCCCAATCGTGCGGCGCAAATCGCTCGCCGACCACGCCGAGTTCGACGCGCTCGTCCGCAAGACGACCGGTAACCCGAAGGCGAAGATGATGCCCTGGGATTACGGGTTCTACAAGAACAAGCTGATGCGCGACAAGTACGCGGTCGACGATCGCAAGGTCGCCGAGTACTTCCCGATGCAGGCCACGATCGACGGCCTCCTCGGCGTCGCTAGCAAGCTTTACAACATCTCGTTCAAGGAAGTCACCAGGAATGCCGAGAAACTCGGCTTCCCGATTTGGCATCCCGACGTGAAGCTGTTCGCGGTTACCGACATCGCGACCGGCGACGAGCTTGGCCACATCTACATGGACCTCTTCCCGCGACCCGGGAAATATACCCACGCTGCGTGCTGGGGTCTGGTTCCGCGCAAAGTGTGGGCGGATGGGACCATCCAGAAACCCCTCGCCGCGCTCGTCTGCAACTTCACCAAGCCGACGGCGGATAAGCCGTCGCTCCTTCCTCATGACCAGGTGGAGACGCTGTTCCACGAGTTCGGGCATGGTCTGCATAACCTGCTTACCGAGGCGACTTTGGCGCACTTCTCCGGCACGAGCGTCGAGCAGGATTTCGTCGAGGCGCCTAGCCAGATGTTTGAGAATTGGACCTGGGACGCGGGCGTGCTCTCCACGTTTGCCAAGCATTTCAAGACCCACCAGCCGCTGCCCACGACGCTCCTTAAGGGGATGGTCGCGGCTCGAACGGTCGGCTCAGGGCTCGAAACCGAGCACCAGATCTACTACGGGATGACCGATCAGGCCTTCCACACCGACCCGACCGGAAAGGTGAACACCACCAAGCTCGGGCTGGACATGTACCCGCAGATCGAGCTCTACCCCCGCATTCCGGGGACGATGTACCAGGCGTCATTCGACCATCTCGTCGGCTACGACGGGGCCTACTACGGCTATGAGTGGTCGCTGGTTTATGCCCAGGACATGTTCCAGCGCTTCCAGCAGCTTGGATTGCTGAATCCCAAGGCGGGGCAGTATTACCGTGAGAAGGTGCTCTCAAAGGGCGGAACGCGCGATGCGATGGAGATGCTGAAGGATTATCTCGGGCGCGAGCCTAAGATCGATGCGTACTTGAAGTATCTCGGGTTCACGGCCAAGTGAAGTGGTAGTGGCCATGGCAGTGCTAAGAACTCAATGCGATTGAGCCAGGGGTGCCACGGTTGTCCGGGATTGGAAATGTCTGAGAACTTACGGTCGGTTCCCGGCAAGCCGTGTTTCGGAACTTCCACCTGTGCGTAGGAACACGGCTTGCCGGGGGGTGGTTCCGATCCATCAGGCGACTCTAATCCCGGGACAAACCGTGGCACCCCGGACTTCGGATGAACTCGCATCGTCTTCGATCGTGAGCCCGACCAGCCTCAGAACATCGGCCCAGATCATTCCGGCTCGCAGGACTTGAAATGTCCTGAGGCGTCACGCCTTCGGGCTCAGAGATCGCGGTAGCATTGGATCGTCATGCCGCTCGATTTCTGGAAGGATATTGCGATCATTCTTGCCGGGATCGTCGCGGTGATCACCTTTTTCTCGGGCGTGCTCGAATACGGGCGGCAGGGGAAATATCGCCGGGCGGAGCAGTTCCTCCACATGCGTCGGCGCTTTCTGGAGACGCCCCTGTTCCAGCGCATTCTCAACTTGCTGGCAAATGACTCCACCGAACTCACGACCCTGCCGATCCAGGATCGCCGCAACTTCGTTGGCTTCCTTGAAGAGGTCGCCCTGATGGTCAACTCTAAGCTGATCGACAAGAGCGTTGCCCACTACATGTTCGGCTACTACGTGATTCTCGCCGCAGACAGTGGCGCCCTCTGGGACGGGCTTGACCGAGACAGCCGCTACTGGACCGTCTTCCGGGACTTCGCGAACGAGATGAAGCGGCTAGAAGCCTCCTCCAATATCGAGGCACTCACGCTAAGAATGTAAGATGCCTCGCATGGCAAAGCTGGCCACGCGTGGCATTTGGTGCGGATCGTCGGAAGCGGGGAAGACCCAGGCGGAGGTCGATGCCTACGTCGACCGGATGCACCGGGCCGGGTTCAACCTCCTGCTCGTTCACCTCAAGGGTGGCGATGGCAAGATCTATTGGCCGAGCGAGAAGTTCGCCCCGATCGTTGCCGACGGTTATCAGGAGTTCGATCTTCCTGCCGCCTTGCTCAAGGCGTGCAACGAGCGCGGGGTTCGCCTTCACGCCTGGTTCATCGACTATATGGACGGCAAGCAGACGTTCGCCGAACACCCCGAATGGGCGATGCGCAACGCGAAGGGCCAGCCTACGTCGAGCGAGGTCCTGCGCGGCAAGTCGTTCGACGCGGTCTGGATGTGCCCGGCCCAGCGGCCCGGCTACACCGACCAGCGGCTCGTGCCGCTCTACGCCGAGTTCGCAGAGAAGTACGATTTTGAGGCGATCCATCACGACTACGTGCGCTACCCGGGCGATCTGGCTCCGGATCAGTATTGCTTCTGTGATTACTGCCTGGAAGCACTTCCGAAATGGGCGGGCTATCAATCCGAGGCCTTCCCCGAGACACCGTTCTTCCACGAACTCTACGATCGCGAGTACCTAGAGGCTCATTGGGAGCAGAGTCCCCGAGTGCTCCCCGCAAACTGGGCGACGCTCGATCGCGCGTCAAAGTCGCGTTTCCTACTTGAAGGAGGGTTCTTCCACGGCGGGCGCGCCGACCTTGACTACTTCTTCTACACCTACCGGGTTGAGCAGATCCGGGAGTTCTGTCGCTTGTGCTCCGAAGGGGTGACCAGTGCACGCCCAGGAATGAAGATCTCGGCGGCGGTGTTTAAGAATCCGATCCATAGCGGTCGGTTCATCGGGCAAGACTGGCGGCGGTTCGAAGGGTTCGTGGATCACATGCTGCCCATGGACTACCGCGACCACTTTCCCAATGATTTTGAGACCTATCTGGTCTTGCTGCGCGAGTCGATTCTAAGTCAGCAGAAGTGGGCGGCCAACTTCGAGGCGCTGTGGCCGGGGTTTGCGATCAACTTTCTCTACCGCGAAGAAGACGAGGCGGGCAAGAAGGCGGGTCCTGAGAAGCTACTGCGGGTGATCCAGACGATCAAAGAGACGGGAGTGGACGGATTGATCGTCTTCTGCGAAGGTCAACTGCACGAATATGGGCTTTGGGACACGGTGCGGGAGGCGTTGCTCGACTAGTCTCTGAGGGATTTGTCCTGTGTTTTATCTCCCTTGAGGATATTTTGAGAATGAGTGTCACAAATGATGCCCTTCTTGCCAATAGGATTAATGCGGAGCGCGAAGACTTCCAGATTTAGAAAAGGCAGCGAGAACGAGCCCCGCACTCTCCTCTCCTTAACCCCCGGCATAGCCGGGGTTTTTTTTGTCCAGACGTCCCTCATTTGCCGTATTCTAGGAGCGTCCGGACCGGTTCGCAACGATGCGGCCTTCCGGACGGATACCCACCATGATCAATGAGGTCGACGAGAGTCTTAGGCTCCTGCTTTTGGGAGAACTGTCGCGGGTCGACGAGGCCTCGATCACCCAGGCGTCCCAGATCACCTTCCTGCCGCCCTCAACCCTGATTGAGACGCCCCCGAAAGGCGCGCATATCAACCTCTACTTACACGACGTGCGCGAGAATCTCCGATTTCGGGAGCACGAGCGCAGCCTGTCGAGCCAGGGGGGTGACGCCGACACCGTCTCGCGACGGCGCGCCCCAATCAATCTCGATCTCGCCTACCTGATTACCGTGCATGCAG
Organism: Fimbriimonadales bacterium; assembly: GCA_038216655.1. Taxonomy (GTDB): domain Bacteria; phylum Armatimonadota; class Fimbriimonadia; order Fimbriimonadales; family Fimbriimonadaceae; genus JAFDWR01. Next base: position 37,821 of record JBBQPZ010000007.1, on the reverse strand, counting down.
GCGGTGATCCGAGTGTCGAGCACCGGCTCTTGACCGAGATTCTGGGTGTTCTTTTGCGGGCGGGCATTCTGCCCGCGCGGTACATGTCGAAGAAGCTTCAGGAAGACCCCGAGAGCCGGGTCCTTCTCGCGGTAGCCCAGCCCGATCATCCTGCCCACAGTGATCCCACGCGACTATGGCAGGCGTTGGGGGGACCGTTGCGTCCGACCCTCGGTCTCATCGCCACCGCGACGTTCAACCCGTTCGAGACGAGAGTGACGCGTCTCGTCCGCGAGGCCGTCCTCGCGCTGGGACCCGGTATTCCTCCCAACGGACCCCAACGCCCATTGTCGATCAAGACAACGCGGGTAAGCACAGCGGGCGTCGTGTGCGGGCCGGACGGAGCGGAGATCGCGGGGGTCGCGGTCCAGGCAAAGGGTTACGAGGTCGTGGCCCGCACCAACGAGAAGGGTTTCTTCCATCTTCTCGATCTGCCGGCCGGGCGAGTCACCCTGATCGTTCGCCATAAGGGGTTCCGAACGCAAGAGGTCTCCACCAACGTCCCTCCCATCGGTCGGCCCGATCTGCTGGAGCCCCTTGGAATCACGCTCGAACCTTTGGGTGACGCCGAGGCGGTCGCCCTGGAGAGAGAAACGACCAACGCCGCCCTGATCGACACCGGACGCGAGGTTAAGATGTCGCTGACCGGGCGATTGGCGTATGCCTCCGGCAACCCGGCGGCGTTCGTCGTGGTGCGCGCGGGGTCGAAGGAAACCACCACCGACGGTGAGGGCTATTACACTTTCAACAACCTGAAGGAGAAGGTGACCACCCTTGTGGCAATGGTCCCGGGAGTTGGGGAAGTGTCCGTAACCCCATCCGATTCCACGACGTCTCTCCCTGCTCGAGAGGCCGCTGCGACCTCGCCGGAGAAGGCCGCGAAACCCCGCAAATAGGGCGAGGTACCCGTCCTTTTACGTGCCGGATTTTAAGGACAACAGAAGCCCTGGAAATAATGCTTGCTACGGGCAGAACCCAGTGTTATACTGACCCCAGTCGGGTTAGAGTGAACCTGGCTGAGGGAGGTTTCCTATGCCGGAATATCTGGCACCAGGTGTATTTGTTGAAGAGATCGACAGCGGACCTAAGCCAATCGAAGGCGTTGGCACGAACACCGCGGCGTTCATCGGTTATTCGAAGAGCGGCGAGTTCAATAAACCGATTTTCATTACTTCGTGGACCGACTACTGTCGGATCTTCTGCGAGGACGACGACACCGTCCTGCCCGCACTAAGCAAGGAGCTTGGTAAGAGCACGATCGAACTACTCAGCGCGAAGCGGAATGCCCGTAAGAGCCTGATGGAGTTCGCCCAGCGACAGATCCTTGAGGCGCTTGACGTCAAAAAGAAGGGCGGATCTAGCCCGATCAAGGTTCAGAGCTGGCCCCAGTTCATCAAGGACTACAACATCCCTCTCGGGATCAACGCCTACACCGAAGACAGCTACCTGTCTTACGCAGTGCGTGGGTACTACGACAACGGTGGCGGACGTGCCTACATCGTTCGCGTCGCGCGCCAAGCCGACCTTGAACTGTTCAAGGAATCCGCTTCGACGCCCAAGGCGCTCGTCGGCGGCAAATCGGCTGAGGTCACCATCGGTGGCATCACCATCCGCGCCCTGAACGCGGGCAAGGCCGGCAACGACATTCAGGTGGAAGTTGCCCACGCGGGTGATGGCTTCACGATGAAGGTCACCGAAGGCGACAAGGTCGAGAATTTTGGCAGCGCCAAGACTCCGCTGGACGTCAGCGGCCTCTCCTTGATCAAGTCGAAGATTATCGATACCCCGACCGCGACGGCGACCGCCGAGCGACCGGATGCAAAGACGTTCAATCTCCACGGCGGCGTCGACGGAACTGCGGGAGCCAACCTGCCGGCGATGCTACCGATGCATGCCGAACTCGCGAAGGTCACGCCGGAAGAGTTCGTCGGTGACGATGCCAAGCGAACGGGCCTCGGTGCACTCAGCGCCCTTGAGGACGTCAACATGGTCTGTGTTCCCGATCTCATGGCGGGGATCTTCCGTCGCGAGCAGATCGACGGTGCCGAAGTCGGCCCCGAAGTAATCGTCATGGACGAGCAGCGCAAGCAGCAGATCCTCGACGTTCAGAACATGCTGATCGCGTACTGCGAGCGCATGGGCGATCGCATGTGCATTCTCGATCCTCTCCCGGGTCTGAATCCGCAGGAGATGCGCGACACCACGCTTGACAAGCTCGGCGGTTGTGATCACGGCCAAGCCGCGATCTACTACCCGTGGATCAAGGTCATCGACGAGGTCAATAAGAAGGGTGGTAAGCGCTACCAAACGTTCTGCCCGCCGTGCGGACACATCGCCGGCGTATGGGCCCGCGTTGTCAACGAGCGCGGCGTCCACAAGGCTCCCGCCAACGAGACCCTCATGGGTGCGATGGCGCTTGAGTGGGACGTCAGCAAGGGCGAGCAGGAGATCCTGAACCCGAACGGAGTGAACTGCATCCGCACCTTCCCCGGCATGGGTATCCGCGTCTGGGGTGCTCGCACTCTGGCCACGGTCGGCAATCCGTCCTGGAAGTACGTCAACGTTCGACGCTTGTTTAACTACCTCGAGAAATCGATGGAGCGCGGCCTTCAGTGGGTTGTGTTCGAGCCGAACGATCACGATCTGTGGGCCCGCGTACGACGCAACATCAGCGCGTTCCTCCTCACCGAGTGGCGCGAGGGCAAGCTCTTTGGGCAGACCCCCGATGCGGCGTACTACGTCAAGTGCGACTCCGAGACCAACCCGCAGGAGATGATCGACCTCGGTCGCCTCTACGTCGAGGTAGGCGTCAACCCGGTGAAGCCGGCGGAATTTGTCATCATCCGGATGGGCCAGTGGACCGGTGGTGCGGACAAGAGCGAGGCGTAAGCCCGCTCTGAAAGTGGAGAACTAAGAAATGCCAGCAGAAACCCTAATTGCGATGCGGTGGCACTTGGAGACGGACGGTATTACCGACGCCGTCTTCAAGGAAGTCACCGGCCTGGACACCGAGCACCAGGTCGTCGAAGTCACTCACGCCGGGCCGAAAGGTACCAACACGATCTACAAGATCCCCGGCAATATCAAGTACAGCAACGTCGTGTTCCGACGTGGCCTCACGGACAACAAGCAGCTCTACGAATGGCGCAAGCTGGTCGAAGACGGCAAAATCCAAGAAGCCCGCAAGAACGGAACGATCACCCTGTTCTCTCCGGACATGCAGGTCGTGGCTCGTTTCCACTTCTTCAACGGGTGGCCGTGCAAGCTCAAAGGCCCGTCCCTCGACGCGACAAAGAACGAAATCGCGATCGAAGAGATGGAACTCTGCGTGGATAAGATCACGCGGGAGTAGGCTAGAGCTTCATGAATAGACCCACTCCAAAAGGTGGATTGCAGACCGAGTTCGAGTTCACGTTGCCGCGAGGCTACGTGGACTCGCACGGGACGCTCCACCGCAAAGGGAAGATGCGTCTGGCGACCGCGCTAGACGAGATCGCCCCACTTCGAGATCCGAGAGTTCGCAGTAACCAAGCCTATCTGGTCATCATCCTCCTTGCGAGAGTGATAACCAAGCTTGGAACGGTGGAGATTATCGACACCGGTGTCGTCGAGAACATGTTCTCGGCGGACCTCGCGTTCCTTCAGGATTTCTATCGAAAAATCAACGAAGTCTCCCTTGAAGAAAACGAAGAGGGAGCCGGAGAAGAAGAAGCGGTGGGAAACTAGCCCGCTACCCCTCGGAAGCTCTGCACGAGGAGGTAGCGTACATCGCCTATCACTTCCACTGGCCGCTTGAAGACATCCTGGATCTGGAGCACGCCGAAAGGCACCGCTGGGTCAAGGAGATCGGCAAGATCAATCGGAAGCTCAGCGGAGAAGACCGCTGAGCTTTCGGCCTTTTTGAACCCCCAGGGTTCGTTTGTTTAGTTGAAAGAAGACGCGACACCACTAAGTGGGCGCACCTACCATGGGCATCCTTGACGCGGTTTCCGAACTCGCAGGTTCCGTCGCTGACGGAGTGGGCTCGGCAGGGTCTGGAGCTCTCAATTTCGCCGAGGAGAAAGCCCGTCAAGTTGCCAATATGGGCGTGGCGATCGGGGATGCCGCAACCTCAGGCGCTCGGGGTCTCGCCTCCGGCGTCAGCTCCCTGGGAGAGGACGCCAAACGGTTCGCCCAGAGCGTCGGCGCACGCGTCCAAGGCATCGTTGGAGAGGGGCTCAAACTCGCTCAGGACGTCATGGACGATCCGGGCGGGATGGTGGATCGGGTCGTTGAAGAAGCTCGGACCCAAGTCACCACTGCCCGAAACACCGCGCTCGAGACTGTCCACAGCCTGGAACACTCCGCCGACGAGGAAGTCCGCGAGGTCGCGCATTCCGTCGGTGCATTCGGCGGAGACATCGTCCGGGCCATGGCTAGGGGCGTCGCGAACGAAGCTGAATTCGGACTGTCCAAGGTCTACATCGAGCTCCAACATAGCCTCTCCATCGCTCGTCAGGCCGCGCTGATCGCGAGTAAGGCGGTGGGGACTGCGGGCGTCGTCGCCAGAACCCTGGCTTTGTTGGCGATGAACCAGATGCGTTTGGCGGGAATTCGCGCGATTCAAAGGGCCGCGGACCGCATGACGCAAAAGGTCAATCGCATCTCGCAGAACCTGCTGCAGCGGGCCGCGAATATCGCCAACAACATCAACGCGCGCGTGGGTCGGATCGTGGCGCGGGTCACCATGGTCGCCACCGGTGCCGCGAACCTCGTGAGCGGTGCGATCGGTCTCGCCAACTCGCTGATTCAGAAGGTCCTCGCGGTGGTCTCGGCGATCCTTCCGGCGGGAATCGTCGCCCGCGCCCAGGCCGCGGTTGCTCAGTTCACCGCCTGGACCGCCTCCATCGCCGCGCAGGGACAGCGAATCGCCGCCCGTGTCCGTGAGTTTGCGCAAGAGATTGCCGGTACCGTTCAGGGGATTACAGGCGGGCTGCTTGGCTTGTTCACCGAGGTCGACCTGATCGCCGCCGATGCCGCCAAGGCCGAGATCCACGAGTTGGAGGCGGCCTCCGAAAGTCGACTGAATGCCTTCATGAACCGGCTCATCGTTCGTGTTCAAGTGAAGATCGCGACCTTCGTTAACCGGATTCAGCAGCACCTGATCAGGGTCTACGCGAGACTCTCAAAGTTTTCTGCCTCGATCGCCTTCCCCGCAGTTCAGATCATCATCAACGTCGGCAAGATCATCCGTGGTGCCGGAGACATCGCTGGAGACATGGTTGAAGGCGAAGGGGACCTGATTGGCGACATGGTCGGCGGTGCCATCGACCCGAATGGGAGCCACCCTCCGGTGGTGGGTCCCTTGCAAAGGGGCCTCGCGGGGGTGAAGCGGGCGGGCCTCGATCCCGCCGGGCTTGCCCCCAGCGGCCTCGGACCGGTCGGGCAGCTACTCCGTCACCCGATCGATACGACTATGAACGCGGGGCGGACGATCGCGGGGATGGTCGGACGCGGTGTGGTGCAGGGTGTCAATGTCGGGATGGGGATTATCGACGCCGTTGGTGGCCTCCTCGGGCACCCCATCGACAGCGCCATCAACACGGGCCGCCAGATTGTCGAAACCGTCCGGCCCGTGGTGAATGGGGTGATCGACGGGGCCATCGGGGTGGTCACCGGAACCGCGCGTGGCATCGGGAATCTCATCGGCAGTGGGGTCCAGGCGGGAGAGCGATTTGCGCAAGGGGTCGCAAGTGGTACTCAGCGCCTGCTTGACCGGGTCACCCAGGTTGGACTGACGGCAAGACCCAACGACGGCGACCTGACCGGCGTCTTCCTCCCCGGCAATCCTCTGCCTCAAGAAGGGGACGTCCCGCGGCTGCACGGCACCTCGACCCCGTCGGCCCGCGATGCCGCGATTGCGGGCGGCGCGGCGATTTTCGTCAACGGAATCAATACCAAGCTGAGCGAGCACTACTCTGCCGCGCAGCGTTTCGCCAACGAGCTCAACACCCCGGTCGTCGGCGTTTACAACGCCTCGGCGGGAATGGTACAGGACATCCTGCAGTGCGTCAGCGACAAGATGTTCGACCGCAGTCGCAACCCTGCCATTGCTACGATGACACGCCTGATTCGCAACTACGGCGACGCGCGTCAGCACAACGGCGGCCTCCGGATCTTCGCGCACTCGCAGGGCAGCCTTATCGTCAGCGAAGCACTTCGCCAGGCTCAGGGGGGCGGGGCGGACCTTAGCCGGAATGACGTCACCACGTTCGGCAACGCGGCTTACACCATGCCCGCGGGGCCGCAGTATCACAACTACGTCCACGACGACGATCTGGTGAGCGGTCTGACCGGCTCCGGAAGCGGCATTTCGTACCTGATGAACCAGACCGGCGTCGGTCGTTTCCTGTCGGGACAGGCGCTGGGTCCCACTGTGGACGTTCAATCCCACACCGTCACCCTCCACCACGGCGGGAGCATGATCGATCCTCATTCGATCAACTCGCCGGACGGGCACGACTACATCGGTGACTACTCGCGCTTCCGCGCCGCCGAGGCGAGAGGCGAGACCGGCACGTCTTCGATGCACAACACCGGTGCGTTCGGATTCGCGATCGCCCGGGGCATCGGCTCCAGCATCTCGGATGCGGTATCCAGCCGATACAACCGCTTCGACCGGGGAGTGCGGGGAGCTGCCGGGGGTGGACTCGGCGGAGCGGCTTGGGGCGGTCTCGATTCCGGGATGAGGGCGATCGGCGGCGGCATCCAGAATTGGGGCGAGGGCTGGGGCCGAGAACGAGATGCTGCCGCACCAGGGGCCCCGGGAGTGTCCGCCGGAGCAGGGGCAACCTCCGGTGGCTCGTGGTTCTCAGGTCTGGCTCGCGCCCTCCAAGGTGCCCAGACGGGCGGCCTCTCTCGCTCCCTTGGGATCGGGGGCTTGGGCTCGGGGATCGCGGGTGGCATGTCAGGTATCGGCACTGGACGTCCCTCAGGTCCTGGAAGCTTCCTCGGAGGGGGAGGCTTCGGCTCCTTCCCCTTCGCGCCTTGGATGTCGCCGTCTACTTTGGCGAGCCCAGACGGCCAAGTCTTGCAGCGCAGCCCGATTCGCGCGAATGCGGACGATGTCGATCCCGGGCAGCTTCGCCAACACCTTCTCCAGTCCGGCGGCGCGGGAATGCCCGTACCGGGCGCGGTGATGGAGCGGTTCAACGAAGTCGCCCCTGGCAACGTCGAGGGCGCCCGTCTTCACGCCGACCCAAGGTCCGCGACCGCCGCCCGCGACATCGGCGCTCGCGCCTTTACGATCGGTTCGGACGTGTTCTTCGGGGCGGGACAGTTTGAGCCCCACACGACCCAAGGCGTGGCACTGATCGGACACGAGTTGACCCACGTCGTTCAGCAGCGCGAAGGTAGGGTCCAGCCTGCTCGTGAGGGGTCGTCGCCCTCCGGTGACGCGGCGGAGCGCGAAGCCCAAGGCACGGAGCGTCGCCTTCTCATGGGAGTTGGACGGCGGGATTCACTCTACGTCAACCTATACTCGCGAACCTACCAAGCGCATGGTCTGCAGCAGCGTGAGCAGGAAAGACTGGACGAGCTCTCGATGCAAGCGATCCAAGAGGCCGAGAGGATCGTCCGGCGCGAGAACATCCCGAACGCCCAATTGGACGTGGTGAACGTCGATCTCGCCGTCAATCTGCAGGAGATGTCGGATGCGGAAATCGTCGACCGCTGGTCGACCGCTATCCTCTCCGCGGTGCGAGCGCAACTCGTCTCCACCGCCCGCGAGATCGCGCCGCCGAGGCAACTTGTTCAGCGCCTGCCCGACCCGGCTCCGGCCGCTCCCCCCACCGGGCGACCTCCCACGTCCGGCGCGACTCCCTCTACCGATCCGGCCGCGCCCGCAACGGCCGCCCCTCCGACGGAGGATCACTACTCGGTGCAAGTCGACGAACATGGCGCCGCCACCGTCTTGACGCGAGCCGAGTACGAGCAATATGTGCGAGGGCGCGTGCGCTACCTGCGGAGCATGTTCCGTTACTACACCGAGTGGCCGCTTGAGGCTCAGCGCGACGAACGGGCCTGGATGGATCAGAACCATGGGGGAACCGATCCCGACCAGTGGTGGCACAGCGGCGGCGGCTTGGTTGCGTCGATCTCCGACATGTATGGCGGCGTGGTGCCGCCGAGCTTGAGTCGCTGGTCGTTCCCGTCGAACATGTCCGCCCGCGGCACTCAGATGGTGACCGATCTTGAGGCGGCGGTCAACGCGTGGAACGTTCCCCTGTTCCAGGCAATGTTGAGGAACGCGATGCGGAATCTCGAGACCGTGAAGCGCGAGTACGAGAGCTGCCGCCATGAGTGGACCGCGTACATTAACGGGACGATCTCGGGCGCGGAGAGCGCGGTCAGCGATCTCACGTTTGTCCGCGACACATCCTTTACGATCGCCGTGGCCTGTGCGGTGATTGTCGCCGCCCCCGCGGCTCTCGCCGTAGGCGGTGCCGCCGCTACCGGGGTCGGAGCGACCGGCACCGCGGCGACCGTCGTCGCTTGGGGAACGGCCGGCACGATTGTCACTGCGGGCGGTGCGGTCTCCGTCGGAACCGTTCGAGGAACGACGAGTGCCGCTGGTTCTCTTCTCGCCACCGGCCACGTCGATACCGCCCAGGCATGGGCCGACACTCGAGAAGGGGCGATGCGCGGAGGGATCGATGCCGCGAGCACCTTCGCTACCCTCGGCTTGGGACTCGCAACCGGCGCGGGTGCAACCGTCTTCAACACCTGGCTTCGTCGTGCGGGCATCGAGGGACTGGTCGGCCTGATAACGGGTGCCCTCAACCAGGCGCTCGCCGAGTTTGGGCCGAACGCGTCGCCCGAATCCGTGAACGACACGCTGACCAATCGGGTCGAGCGGATCGTGGTCGCAAGCATTCTCAGCGGGGCGACGAGCGCGGTGAGCGGCGGATTGACCCGGCGCTTCTCGCCGGGAGGAAGCACGCTTACGCGCCGATTGATGGTGAGCGCGGGAACGGGCACTGTCTTAACGGCGATTACAAGTGCCATCCAAAGCGGTGTCCAGAGCATCCAAACGGGGGCTGCCTTCGATTGGCACGGCTGGATCCGGGGCATCATTGGGGCCGCGGTGGGAGCCACTCTCCAGGGTGCCGCGATGCCGCCACGGGCTCCGGGTACGACCGGGCCGATTCGCGATGCGGCGGGCCAAATCGTTACCGGCCAGGAGCACTACGGCGCTCAGCTTCAGGCTGAATCGGAGCGGCAGACCGCCTCCCGCTCCCCTACTCCGCCCGCGCCCGCGCCACCAACCCCGCCAGCGACGACCCCAGCAACGACGACGGCTTCGGCGACCACGACAACCGTCGATCCCGCGGCGTCAACTGCTCACGCTCCGACGCCAGCGGCGACCCCGAGTCCGACGATCGCCGAGCCTACCGCCACAACGGCGACGCCGCGTATCGCTCCGGTCGAACCCGCAACGCCGACCGAACCGGCCGCCCATGTCGTCGCGACTCCGCCCGCCGACCCCACCGCCTTGGCCGAGCCCGCGGCGACGCCGGCCACACATCCTGCCGAAGGAGCGACTCCGGCGCCAACCGAGCCGGGCGTTGAATCACTGGGTACCCGTCCCGACCCAGCGACCCGCCAGACGACGCGCGAAGAGTATCAGCAACAGCAGAGCGAAGCCCGCCGTCAAGAGAGGGCGCTCGCGAGAACTCGGCTCGGTTTACCTGCGGATGATGAGGTTCCCGTACCCCCGGCGGCGACGACTCATACGGAACCGACTCCAGAGCAGGAGGCGCGGGTCGAGACGCTCCGGGATCGAGTGCGTCAGCTACGCGCCCAGCGAGAACAGATGCTGGACGAATCTCCCGAAAGCGCGGCGGAAGCGAGGGCTCTCGGAAGACAACTCGGCGCAGCCGATGCCGAAGCCGCCGCCGCCGCGCGTGACCTCGCTCAATTGGAGAGCCAACTGGGTCTCATGTCGGGTGGAGAAGTCGCGGCCCGAATACGGGCGGCCCGAACCGACACCGAGGTGCTGTCGGCGGTGCAAGAGGCCGGAGGCTGGGGGCGTCTTGGCGATATGAACCTGCCGCCCGAAGTTGCCCAGCGAATTCTCGACATCCGGCGCGCCCGCGTCATGTCGGTGGCGCAGAGGATCGCCCGCCGGTTTGGCGTGACGATTCACGATGGAGAACGTCCGACCGCGGTGTTCGGTCCGCGTGCTCCCGGAGACGAGGTCAACGTCCGTACCTCCAGCAAGATCTCTTCGGATATTGATCTTTCCGTGCAAGGCGAGCGCTTTGCCGAGGCACGAGCAGCGCTCCAGCAAGAACTTAACGCCGAGTTCGGAGGCGACGCCGCCCGGAACGTGATGGTGAGCACGTTCCTCGATGCCGAAATGCAGCCCGTACACGGAGCCACTGCCCAGGCAGCGCAGAACCATGCCGGAGAAGTCGAAGGCATCCGTCGCCTACTCCAGGGTGCCGAGACGTCCGATCCGGTGCAAAGGGAAGCGTTCTTTGCGACCCAGGAGGCGGATGTTCACCGTCGAGCCGCCGAACGCATCGCCGCATCCCGAGCGGCGGGCGACGAAGCGGGCGCGACTGCGGCTCAGCAGCGGTTGGCTCAAATCGAAGCCCTGATTGTCGAAGCCAGGGAGGCGGAAAGCCGCCGGTCCACCCTCGTCACCTCGGCGGGTGGACCAGAGCAGGCTCGAATCGCCGCCGAGCAGAGGCTGCAGCAATTGCTGGCCCGGCGTGCCGCGCTTCCCGGCGGGGTCGATGCATTGCCAGCGGCCCAGCGCGACGCCATTAATTCGCAAATCAACGCGGCTCTGCAAGATACGATGATGCTGACTCCGGAAGCCTATTCGACGCATGGGTCACGCCGCTTCCCACTTGCTTCACGCGAAGCGGCGTCACTCGTCGGAGCGGATTCGAGCTCGACCCTCCAGTCCGCCCTCTCGGAGACCAGCTTCTTCCTCGACTACACGACGGGCCAGGGAACCGTCCAGGAGCGGGCCAGCCATGCCGCCAAGTACGTGGCGCGACATATCAATGAGCTCCAATCGCTGATCGACGCCGGGCAGTATGAGTCCCTTCGCCAGGCGGCGAGAGCGATCAAAGACGAGCCATCGGAAGCCGGACGCCTCCGGATCCTGATGGAGACGATGCATACGGGAAGCGGCCAGGACGCCGCCCAGCGGTTCCTTGCCGAAACCAACCGCCTTATGGTCGAACTCAACTCGAGAGCCTTGTTGGAGCCTCCAACCACCGCCGGAACCCAACCTATGCCGCGCGGCACGTCCTTCGGTGGCGGACCAACCTCGAGTGTCCTGTCCGGTGGCCGGTCCGTGCCAAGCACCAGCGCTGAGGGCCAAAGTGCCCTCCACCCGGGAGATACTCCCCGAGAGCCATGAACCTAAACCCAATGGAAACACGCGATTTTGCGAGGCACCGAGTTATCAGCCGTGGCGCAGGCCGAACCGGCACTACAATAGGACGGGGGAACGCATGTCGATAACCATTAACCGATTGAATTGTCGCGTGCGCGTCGAGATGGGCGGATCTCAGGCGACCATGCACTCCTCCGAGGGACCGGCGCGACCGCAAATGGAATTCGCTCAGCCGACCCCCACCGCCGCGCCCACCACCCCGCCCCCGCCTACGCAGCAGGCGTCCGAGCAACGCGGGCCGGCCGGGCAGCATGAGCCACGCCACGCTGGGCGCGCCGATCCGGGTCGCGTCGCCCAGCGCGTGTACGACTTGATGGTCGAAGAAGCACGACTCGCCCGCATGAGAGGAGAACGATAATGGCCAATCCCTTGACCAAGAGCGAACACAAACAGAAGGATCCGCACCTCGCCTTCAAGTTCTGGGTGCAGATCGACGGCATCAACGTGGCCGGGTTCACCGAGTGCTCGCCGATTACGATGGAGACCGAAGTCTTCGACTACAGCGAGGGCGGGCTCAACACGCACACCCATCGCTTGCCCGTCCGGACCAAGTACGGCAACCTCACCCTGAAGCATGGCCTCGATCCCGGTGAGGACCTGCACAAGTGGTACCTGGACAGCATGGACGGAGCCCCCACTGCCCGCAAGAACATCTCGATCATGATCTACGGCCAGGAGGCGGACAAGATCGTGAAGCAGTACCACCTGATCGGTGCCTATCCGGTGAAGTGGACCGGTGCCGACCTTCGCGCCGATGCCGCCGCCGCGGCGATCGAGACCCTTGAGATCGCCCATAACGGCCTTCAGATGAGCAAGGGATAACCAATGCCGACTGAGGAACTCCGCGCGAAAGATATGCAGCTCGAGCCCCCGCGCTCGCTGCAGCGCATCGCGTCGTTCCTCCAGGAAGTCACTCACACCAGCGCCTTCGAAGCGATGCCCGACGGAGCGCCTCCGCCCATCGGTTCGGCAGGTGCGGGATCGGCCACATTCGCCGCCGACGTCATCGGCCGCGCATCCTTCGCCGGGCTCCTGCCCGCGCAGGCGGATCGAAACGCGCTGGCGGACAAGTACTCAATCCAATCGCGGGACGTCCGCGAATTCAGCCAGTGGCTGATCAAGGTCCGCGATAAGGAGGAGGAATCCGAGAACGTCGTCAAGGTTCGGGAAGTGGACCGCTACGTCGAAGGCCCCGAGCGGGTGGTCAAGGGCCCGGCCCGCGACTTAACTGCCGCGGAAATCGACGCCCTCCTCGCCCAAGCTCTAAAGGCACGCCCCGCGTCCGCGGCAACTGCGACTCAGACTCAGACTCAGACTCCAACTCAGACTCCGTCCGCCCCCGCCTACGCGGGACCGACCGCGGCAGAAACCCGGAGCGCGGTTGCCACCACCAACCGAGCGGTTTGGGGGGCAAACCTGGGATTTGGCGGCCTCGCCGCAGGCATGCTCTTCAATCCCGCCGCCGGGGCCACCCCCGGTGCGGCGATGGGTGCAGCCTCCTACGGAGGAGCCCCCGCATTCACCTATCTTCTCCGAGGCGTCGCCCCCAGCGCACCCCAAGGATTCGGTGGGATGGCTGCCTTCCACGGCATGCCCGATACCTATGGTGGCGCGGCCGGCTTCGGCGCGCCGATGGGGAGCTATGGAAGCCCCGATGCCGGAGGCTACTACCTTCAGCCAGGCTTCGGCCCCGCGCAGACTCCCAATGGCACCTTCAACGGCTCGATGGTGCCGCGCGTGTTCGATACCGCGCCCGGACCTCAGGCCATGGGGCTTGAGCCGACCTACGGCTCGCCCGGCGATGGGTTGACTCCCGGTCGGTACATCTCGGCGACGCCCCAGATGGGCCAGGTCACGTTGATCGCACCTCCCGTTCAGGTCGCCTCAGAAGGTGCACAAAAGACCGGCTCCGCGGTCTCGTTCGATTGGGAGACGCTCGCCAAGGGCTCCGTTCCCATGGACGCGTCCGCGCTCAGCGCGCTTCGTGAGATGCTGCCGGAAGGCGCGCAGATGATCTACCCGGCGCTTCCGCCAGAGCAACTCACCGCGGGCGCGGTGAACCTGAATCTCGCGCCGAGCCTCTCGCGCCAACTGATGGCCGACGGATACGGTGTGAGCGATCTGTCACTTGCCAATCAAGCGTCCGCAATGGCAAGCTCCTCCTCCGGTGGAAGTCCGTCGGCGATGCCCCTTTCCGCCTCGATCATCCCCATGACGGATCGTCCGATCGCGGGATCCACGTCAATCATGGCGGGAGGCTCCGATTCGGCCGAAGGACACCTCGCGGAAGCGGGAGCCGGGCAAGCCCAACGTGGGGGTGCCCTCGACTTCCTCGGCATCCCGGTCAGGCTCGCCCCCACTCTCGGCGCAACCTCCGAGGCGCGCCAAGAACAGGCGATGCGGGCCTCGATCGCCGATCCCACCAAGCCGCAAATCGTTCGACCCGAGCAGTTTGCTCCCCTGAAGAACACGATGTTCTCGGCGTTTCAGAGCGTCAGCGCGGAGCCCGACAAACAGGCGTGGCAGAAGGCCGCACCCGCGTACGGTCTACGCGATGCCGAACCTCACACATTACTCTCGCCAGACTCGCGCGTGACGATGCCCTCAGCCGGAGCTCCTCTGCCGCAAACGGAAGGCTCCAGCGATCCGGTCGGCCGCTCCATCGGAATGGCCTCGCACGCTTCGCGCGCCATGGAAGATGCCCGGGCCGCGCAGCCAATGGAGAGCGTGGCTTCATCCGCCGCTCCGCTCTCCCTTTCGAGTCCCTTGATCCATGCCCCAATGCTGGGCGGCCACGCATTGGGGCCCGAAGGAACCGGCCCTGCCTCGGCGATGGCCAGCTTCACGCCAAGCTCCCGGTCGTTCGGTTTTGCCGGCAGCGGTGGATCGGCTCCCGCGCGGGTCTCGACCGGTTCGTCGGCGTCTCCTTCGGGCGGCTCAGTTGCGATGGGAAGTGCCGCTCCGGCGGTTTCGGGCATCTCCTCCGGGCCTCTTACCCCTACCGCGCACACCGCGGCTTTCCACTCGGCCCCGGTCACGCAGACGGCAAGTTCGCTCGCGCCAAGCCACCTCCCGTTGATGCACTCAGCTCGTCCCGCATTTGCGCCCGCGGGGTCCGCATCCATTCAAGCCAGCCCCAGCGCCACGGGGGCGGCACTCCCGCTCGTCGGTGGCTCGAGACTCTCCGCCGTTGCTACCCGGAGCTCGATGACCTCGGCGAGGAGCTCGGTCTCGTCGACTCCGGCAATGATGGGATCGGCCATGCCGACCGCGATAGTTGCTCCTACCTCGTCGCCCACCTACGGACCCACTTCGATCAGTTCGCCGACGCTGCTCCCAACGGCCGGCCGGCCGGCCATGGGCGGACGATCGGTGCCCACCGCGACTCCAGGTCCCGCCGCTACCCGCATCGGAGCCCCATCAATGCCCGTGACGCAGTCCACTTCCTCGGCGCCGAGCAGCCTGTCGACCCACGTCGAACTCCACCAGGAATTGCCACTGCGAATGCCACCCCAAGCAAAGGCACCCTCTTCGGGGCTCATCCTGCAGGCATCGATGGAGACCGCTTCGACCCCGGCCAGCGAAGCGAGCTCCCAATCTCACGATTCGGCAAGCTCCAGCGAGCGGGGAAACGCCGCGGGAGACGTCAATTTGCTCGCCTCCGAGGTCTGGACACTTCTTAAGCGCCGCATCGCCACGGATGCGGAGAGGCACGGCCTCCGCTAATTTTCAGGATCAACTATGGGACTCACGAAAGCCACCATCACGAATCTCGACACCAACGAACGGATCGAGTGCTTGTTCAACCCGACCGAGTACACGATCGCGAAGCAAAACCAGTGGCAGGCCAAGCCGATCCAAGGTCGAAACGTGCCGAACCTGGAGTTCACCAGCGGCGGTGCCAAGACGATGACCATGGAGTTGTTCTTTGACGTCTTCGAGCAGCGAAATGGCGACGTGAGCACCCTTGTCAACAAACTCTGGGAACTTGCGATGATCGACGAAGCCCACCGCAACTCGACCACGAACCGGTCGCGTCCGCCCCTTTGTCTCTTCCACTGGGGCCCGCGTTGGGAGTTCAAGGCCGCGATCACCAACCTCTCCGTGCGCTACACCCTTTTTCGGCAGGACGGCACGCCAGTGCGCGCCACCGCCTCGATCACGCTTGAGGAAGCGGAGGACGCCACCGTCCAGCCCGGAACGAATCCAACTTCGGGCTCCAAGCCCGGCTACCGCCGACGCCAGGTAGGAGCCCGCGAGACGCTACCGTTGATCGCCCACCAAGAGTACGGTGACGCGAGCAAATGGCGTGGCATCGCACAGGCGAACGACCTCGACGACCCGATGAGCCTTGAAGCGGGAATGATCCTCTCGATTCCGCCGCTTTCCTAAACCCTCATGCCAGCCCAAGCTCCCGTCTATCTCGGATACGCGACGATCAAGATCGATGGACAGAACCTGTCCGACGAAGCGATGAACAACGTCCAGGAACTCGTCATCGAGAACACCCTGCACCTTCCCGACCTCGCCACCTTTCGGATCGAAGACCAGCAGTTCGCCCTCCACACCCAGACCCAATTCCAAATCGGGAAATCCGTCGAGATCTCGCTTGGGACGGAACAAAACCACCTCACTCCCGTCTTCGCGGGCGAGATTGTCGGGATCGACCATGATATGGCCGCCCACATGGTCGCGACCTTTGTCGTTCGATGCTACGACCGGTCGCACCGGCTTCATCGCGGCCGAGAAAGGAAGTCGTTCCAGAACGTCAAGGACAGCGACATCGTTCAGCAGTTGGCGGGCAACTGCGGCCTCCAGGCGGACGTCGATGCCACCACTGAGGTCCACCCCTACGTGTTCCAGAACAACCAAACGAATTGGGAGTTCATCTCGATGCTGGCCAAACGCAACGGCTATCGGATGTACACGTCGATTGATCGCACGATTCACTTCAAGCAGGTCTCCGACGACGGCGAAGGAGAAATCGCGCTGGAATACGGCGCGGATCTCACATCGTTCCGACCGCGAATGTCTTCCTCGGGCCAGGTAAATAAGGTGACCGTCAAGGGCTGGGATCCCACCCAGAAGCAAGGCATTATCGGCCAGGCGACCAGCCCGCAAGGCGTGCCCGATATTGGCTATGGCATGAACGGCGGGGCCGCGTCCAACCGCGCGTTTGGCAACGCCGAGATGGTGATCGTCGATCAAGTTCCCTGGTCTCAAAATGGCGCCGAGCTATTTGCCCAGTCCACCCTGGACGAAATCGCCGCAGGCTTCGTCGAGGCAGATGGCCTCTGCGCTTGGAAGCAAGGCCTCAAGCCGAATTGCAAGGTTCGTATTGGCAATATCGGAGGCCACTTTAATGGCTCCTACCTGGTTACCTCGACCACCCACCATTACTCGTCCGCGGAAGGCTTGACCACGCAGTTCTCGATCTCCGGCAAGAAGCCTCCCACCCTTGCCTCCGCAATGGGAGGGGGAATCCAGGATCGGAAGCCCCTTGGCGGGAACATCGTCATCGGGATCGTCACGAACAACCAAGACCCCGATGGGCAGGCCCGCGTTCGTGTCAAATTCCCCTGGCTGTCCGATGACGACGAGAGCTATTGGGCCCGAATCTGTACCCCAATGGGGGGGAAAAACCGTGGCTTTCTCTATATTCCCGAGGTTGACGACGAGGTGCTTGTTGGCTTCGAACATGGAGACATTACGCGTGCGTTCATTCTTGGTGGCCTTTGGAATGGCCAGGACAGCCCGCCTGAGAACAACAATCAGGCGGTAACCGGCGACGGCGTCGTCCATCGGATCATTCAGTCTCGCATCGGCCACAAGATACTCATCGACGACTCGGGCGGCAAGGGCGAGATTAGCTTCACCACCAACGGGAGTCACTCCATCACCATCAGTGACGCGGAGAACAAGATCGAGGTGAAGACCGCAGCCGGCCACAAGATGGTCCTCGACCAGAACGGGGCGTCCATCACGGTCCAGAACCCGAGCGGCGATAAGGTGGAGATTCAGGACTCAGGCACGATCTCAGTGACCGCGAACACGTCGATCAGCCTGAGTGCCCCCTCGATCTCGATCTCCGCGTCCGCTACCCTCTCGATGTCGGGTAGCAGTAGCGTCACGATCAACGGCGGAACGGTGAACATCAATTAAGGCCCGCGCCGGGCTCGAACTTGAAGAACATTCAAATTAGGTACACGCGCCCTTGTAGGTTCGCCGTTACCCTGCTAATCTAAACAGGAGAGAATCGCGGAGAGAGGCAATGCTGGACGAGACCAAGGATTTTTTGGGCTCGGGGTGGAAATTCCCTCCCCGGCTGGATGCTCGCGGCCGCATGGAACTCGTCCACCAGGTTCAAGACGTCGAAGAGGCGATCAAGATGATCGTCATGACGCGCAAGGGCGAACGCCCGATGCGCCCTGAGTTCGGTTGCGAGATTCACGGCCTCATGTTTGCCCCGAACGACGCCGCGACTGGTGGCCTCGCCCGACGCTACGTGACCGAGGCCCTGATGCGTTGGGAGCCTAGAATCAAGGTCGTCAATGTCGAAGCGGACCCTGACCCGGACAACGAGGGCAGACTCGTAGTCAGCATCAAGTATCAGATTCCCGCCCTGAACTCCGAGCGAAACCTCGTGTTCCCCTTCTATGTGATCCCCGGAGAAGACTAAGATGTCGCTGCCGTCCCCCGATCTCGATACCCGAAGCTTCCAGAGCATCGTCGACGATGTGAAGCGCCAGATTGGGCTCCGATGCCCGGAGTGGACGGACCACAACGTCTCTGACCCAGGCGTCACCCTCATCGAACTCTTCGCTTCGATGACTGAGATGGCCTTGTTCCGGATGAACCAGGTGCCGGAGAAGAACTACATCAAGTTCCTCGAGATGCTCGGCATCTCCCTGGAGATGCCCGAGCCCGCGCGCACCGATCTCCGGTTCCTCCTTTCTCGCTTCATTGACGATTCCGTCGAGGGTGAGACACGTGAGCTGACGATCCCCACCGGCGAGGTTGCCGCGACCCTGCGAACCGAAACCGAAGACGCGATCGAGTTCACCACCGAAGCCGATCTACACCTGGTCCGGCCGAAGATGCAGTCAATGCTTGCCGTGGTCGGGCGCGACAATGCGCCGGATGAGGAGCAGAAGAAGACTCGGCCCTTTAAGGCCGACGAAGAGGCTTTCCGCATCTTCTCAGACACGCCCGCGTTCGGCGATGCCTTCTATGTCGGGTTCGAAACCGACGTCTCGGGCAATATCGTTGAGTTGGTCGCGGATTGCGTCACTACCGCCGCCGTTGGTCTTAACGAATCGTATCCCGCGCAGGTTTGGGAAGTCTGGAACGGGGTTTCCACACGTTGGGATCGCCTGCCCGTGATCGATGACTCGACGTTCGGCTTCAACCGAACCGGCACCGTTCAACTGGCCATGCCCTGGGAGCTCCGACCGCGCGTGCTCGCCGGGCAATCCTCCTACTGGGTCCGAGTCCGCTACACCACCGATGCCCAGGACCTTCCGCCTCGTGGCATTGAAGAGGAGCGTCCCGATCGGTACGAGTCGTCGCCCGCCGTTCGCGGAATCACCGCTCGTACCATCGGTGGCACTGTCAAGGCGAGCAACTGCACGGTCATCCGCTATGAGAACATGGGTCAGAGCGATGGGACGCCTGGCCAGATTTTTCAGCTTGCCTACAAGCCTGTCCTGACCCTTCGTCCTGGCGAGCATCTCCTCGTTGGACCCCAGGGTGCCGACTACGAGGAATGGGAAGAATGGACGGCGGTCGAGGACTTTGCCGAGAGCGGTGCCGAAGATCATCATTTCGCCCTTGATTCCCTGACCGGCGAGGTGTTCCTCGGTCCCTCGATTCTCCAGCCGGACGGTTCTCGGCGTCAGTACGGCAAGATCCCCGAGAAGGGGATGGTCATGGTTTTCTCCGCCTACCGAGTGGGCGGGGGGACAGGCGGCAACGTTCGGGAAGGGAAGGTTCGCGTCCTCAAGTCGGCCAAGCCCTACATCGCCGAAGTCGTCAACCCCATCATCGCGACCGGTGGCCGGGATCGTGAAACGCTGGAACGCGCCAAGATGCGCACCCGCGAGATCATCCGCATCCGAAACCGTGCCGTGACCGCCGAGGACTACGAGTTCCTCGCGGGCAAAGGGTCTTCCGGAGTGGGTCGCGCCCACTGCATCCAGCCGACGACCCATCCGAGCCGATCGCGAAAGCCACTCGTCCGGCCGGGAACGGTGCGAGTGCTGATCATCCCGCAGTTGAGTCGGGCCCTGACCATGCCGCGCCCCGCCGACCTTGGCGTGCCCGCAGCGACGATCAAGGACGTCTATGCGTTTCTCGATGAGCGCCGACTCCTCACCGCGACCCTGGAGGTGGGCGAACCCGACTACGTGTTCCTCTCCACCGAGATCAGCCTCGTCGCCGATCCGCGGGCCGACGCAGATATCGTTGCGAACCGAGTTCAAGAGGCACTGTTCACTTACTTCCACCCGCTGTTCGGCGGTCCGAATGGCGAAGGCTGGCCGTTCCGGCGCGCGATCACTTTGGCCGATGTCTATGCTCAGGTTGGCTCGGTCCGCGGAGTCGCCTTCCTGCTTGACGCCAAGCTCTACACCTCCAAGATTCAGAATCGGGAGGAAGGATTGTTGGGGGCGGAACAGATTCAGTCCAACGCAGAAGGTATCCGGCTCGAAGAGGGCGAGATGGTCTGCTCCCGTAGCCACCGTATCCGCGTAGTACCCATGTCGGCGGTCGGGGCCGACGAGGCAGGCACCAAGGCGTAATCATGGCCAGCACCATGCCATCGTCCCGATCAAAGCGCCCGGTTCCCCAGCCGGTCGTGGCGTCGCTTGAGCACCTCAATGGGGCTCTCGTACCCGACACGTTGCGTTTGACCCTCTTCCCCGAGCCGGTGGGTGCCTCCCCGGATGGCCTCGGGACGCTGTGGCACCGAGTCCACAGGGCGGAGGGGTTCAAGCTCAGCGTCACTTCGGACGACACTCGGCACCGGATCGTGGAGATTCGGGTCAAGGGCGGCGACGCGCGATGGCGCGACCGTTGGGTCCGGTGGTCGTTCCCGGTTCGACGCGTGCGCGAACTCATGGGCGGCGACGCGGTCGAAGCCCGAGACATGCTTCTTGAGGACGACACCGTCCTGAACCTGCTCGTAATGCCCGGCGAGACCCGTGAGGCCACGCTCGAAATCCTTCCCATCCTCGACGGAGAGACCGATTCGGGAACCTACATCTTCGAAGTCCTGATCGACGACATTACGGACTCGAACGAGAGCTCCGGTCGGCAGGTGCTTGATGCGATGGTGCGGTTCGAGCACCCCACTTCGCAGTTCCTGCAGCAACTTCCGAGCCTCTA
Source organism: Fimbriimonadales bacterium (assembly GCA_038216655.1). Classification (GTDB taxonomy): domain Bacteria; phylum Armatimonadota; class Fimbriimonadia; order Fimbriimonadales; family Fimbriimonadaceae; genus JAFDWR01. The sequence continues at coordinate 16,943 of JBBQPZ010000007.1, read as the reverse complement.
CAAAGAAGCGATGGACGACCTTCGCCAGAGTCAGGAAGATCCCGACGACCCTCCCTTCTTTGAGCGGTTCCTCATCGGGTTCGAGGACGGTTATGCCCCAATCCAGCAGACCCTCAACTCGCTAGAGAGCCTGTTCGGACCCTTCTCGACCCCGCCTGACTTCCTGTTATGGATGGGCGCGTGGGTCTGCATGCCCCTCAACGAGAACTGGCCGGAGATGCGCCGCCGCCGCCTGATCCGCGAGGCGGTCGAATTGTTCCGCTGGCGCGGCACCAAGCGCGGTCTCTCGCGCTACCTCCAGATCTACACCGGCGTCGTCCCGCAGATCGACGACCAGCCCGTCGAAGGGATGCGCCTCGGACCCGACACGAAGCTCGGCATGACCAAGCTCGGAGATATTCCGCCCCACACCTTCGTCGTGAACCTCGCCGTGCCCGACCTTGAGTCGATCAACGAGGAGATCGTGCACGACATCATCACTTTCGAGAAGCCAGCCCACACGGCGTACGCGCTTCGCATCGTTCGGCAAATGCCCACCTGATAGGACCTTACATGTCACTTTCCAACCTGATCTCACAGCGCATCACCGGCATCAACCCGTTCAACGAGCTGCCCATCGACGAGAACATCTGGAAGGAGGCCCACGCTCAGCACCAGGTGCATCGCCAACTCCACGCCCTCGCGCACCACCGCCCGGGAGTCGTCTACGGGCTTGAAGTCGTTGCACTATCAGGAACGAAGGCGCGTGTAATGGTCGCTCCCGGAGTCGCGGTAGATACCCTGGGGCGCACAATGCTCCTGAACGAGCCGGTCTTTTTCGATCTCACCCAGACGGGTCAGAACTACATTACAATCCAGTACGAGGACAACTTCGATTCCTCGTCAGGCATGAACGTGGGCGCGGGCATGAAGTACTACCGGCTCGTCGAAGGACGCCAGGTAACCGCCAGCACGACCCGCCCGGCCGACTCTCAGATGGAACTCGGTCGCATCGACCGCTCAAGCGCCACCGCCGCGGTCAAGGAAGCCAAGAACCCCTTCGACCCCGGGCAAAACGAGGTCAACGGCCTTTACCGAGCAGTGGCCTTTCCCCATTGCTACGCCGACGGCGCGATGGGTGAGCTGGGCGTCGTGCCCAAGCAGAACCCCAACGCTTGGAAGCCGAACCGAGCCGGGCTTTGGAACCTAATCCGCGAAGGAAACGGCCGCGGCTTCCACCTCGACTTCATTGGTCCGTACAAACTGCGCGGCGCACCTACCGGCGAGCCGCCCCTGATGCTCTACGTTGCGGGCACCGAGGGCTTCCAGCCCTTGACCGATGCCGAAATCACCGGTCTCGGTGACTACTTAAATGCCGGCGGTTTCCTTTGTGGGGAAGCCTGCGGAGGTAGTGCCGAGTTCAAGAGTGGATTCATGGACCTCGCCAAGCGCCTTGGGACCAAACTCGCCGCAGTGCCAGACGGTCATCACCTCTACACGGCGCACCACGTCTTTTCTGGCGCGCCGGTCGGTGCCCAGACCAAGGGCGACCTCATGATCGACGAATCCGGTTCGCTGCTCTTCTCCTCGTACGACTACGGCGGAGCCTGGCAGGGAGCGATCGGGAAGACCGACCCCGCCGAAGCCCGCGAACGAATTCGCGGCGCCCAGGAATTCGGCCTCAACATTCTCGCCTTTGCTGCCTACCGCCGACGGCAGTTCGAACTCGAAAAGATGACGGCGTCAGGAACAAAGAACGGTGCCTAGAGTAAACAACCCTGCCTCCGGAACTTCGTTCTCTCTCGCCTACGGCGAGTCGCTTGAGCTCGTCTTCGAGCTTGAGAATAACAACGACAACCTGACGACGTTCGCCGCCCAAATCTCGGGCATCGATCGATCATGGACGCCGATTGACAAGGGCACCGGAACCGCCGGTGCCTACGGCGCGGCTCAGGTCGTCGTGCATCTCCAGGCCCCCGTCGACGCAACTGCGGGAGAGTACGGCTTTCGCGTCAATTTCTTCGAGCGAGACGAGCCGCATTTAAGTGAGGCCTCCCGTTCGTATTCGGTGAGCTATGCCGGTGCGCCGGTCGTGATAGCTCCTCCCGAGCCCAAGCCGGAACCAAGGCCTGAGCCGAAACCTGAACCAGCACAGGAGCCCGAACCGGCCCCGGCTCCAACGCCCGAACCTGAGCCGGTCGCTCCGATGGCACCACCGGTGGCCGCCGCCCCGCCGGTTTCCAAAGCTCCCCCGGCACCGCGCAAAGCGACTCCGAAGCCCCCGGCTCCCGATCCAGAACCGGTTACCATGGCACCCGCGTCCGCGTCCGCGTCCGCGCCACCGGCTCCTGAATTAACGGTCGCCGCACCAGTTGAGGGTGCGACCGCCACGGTCCAAGCCCCTGAGTCCCCAGCTCCAGAACCAGAGCCGGTACCTGCCTATGAGCCGGAACCCATTCCGGAACCAGTTCCGGAACAGGAGCCAATGAGAGAGCCAGAGAGACCGGCCTACGTCGCACCGTCGTATTCGCCCGTCGCCCCCCTGCGACCAGAAGTCTCCGCTCCCGTAGCGGCGGCCCCGATCTCCCCCGAGCCCACTGCCACTCCTCCCACGCCGGTGGCACCGACCTACACGCCAAGCTACACCCCGCCTCCCCCCAAAGTCGAGGCCGCCCTTCCGCCTCCCATGGCACCCCCGGAACCGAAACTGGTCGACCTCGCGCCGCAACCCCCGAGCGGCAGCACGATCGGATTTGCCACGAAGCAGGCCAAGACCGAGTCCGCAGTGGATCGCGAGATTCAGGGTCCTGCCAACGGCACGACCATCTCGGCCAAGCCCGGTGAGCGGATCCGCCTCAAGTTCAGCGTCAAAAACGACTCCGCGTCCGTCGCGAACTACGAGATCTCCTACGACTGGACCCACCCCGAGCGCTGGATCAACCTCGAACAGCAGATCGTCAGTATCGACCCCGATGCCAACGGCTACGTCTCATGCCTCCTCGAACCGCCCCACAACGCCCGCGCGGGAAGCTATCGCTTCCAAGTGCGATACGGCGTGCTCGGCGAACCCCCGACCCAGGTCTCGCTGACCCTCTCGGTCGGCGCGGTCCCGTCCGTCGGCATAGCGGTCAAGCAGGCCAAAGTCAGCGTTGGTCCGTTCGGCCGTAACGTCGATTTCGACGTCAAAGTCCAAAATCCAAGCAACGCCGACACCGCCTACCGCCTTGCGATCAAAGACCCCGAGGCGCAGTACGACCGCGACGGCGAGCCGGTTGGCAACGACAACCTCTACGAAACGCCCAAATGGCGATTCCTAGTCGACCGCGAACTCGATACCGTTGAGAGTCCCCGTCCGGATCGCCCATCCCAGCCCGTCGACCACCGCGTTCGAGCCTATCGTCGCGGCGTCTGGTGGTTCGGTTGGGTCGAATCGATCAAGGCGACTCTCGCCGCCGTTCCCGTCACCGACGCAAAGAACGCAAGTGTCCCTGGTAACGCCTCGGAGATCGTCGCCAAGCGATGGCGGCTCTTCCCGCTCCCGTGGTTCCTCATGGTGCCGCTGGCGATCGTGCTCTTCATCCTCGTAGGCAGTGCCCCGAGCAAACTCCGAGTGACCAACGCCCTCGTCGGCGACGACAACGTCGCCTACATCCTCGGCGATGCCCATTCTGACGTCGCGTTTGACGTACCGATGAAGGTCCAGATCGAATACGACGCGCCTGGCTATGCGATGGTCGGAGCCTCCAAGGTTCAACGCGACGTCACGAGTCCAGTCGGTGGCACTGGCCACAACACCGTTACCGACAACGCGGTCGTGCCGAAGAACTCCTACGGCAGCGAGCAAACGACCACCTACTTCGTCCGATCCAAGTTCTTTGGCGGCGGCGAAAGCGTGACCGTTCGCTTCGTGCCTCTTCGCACCGAGAACATCCTCGCCGTTGCGGACTCGACCGGCCGTCCCCTCCCCTTCACCACCGAGGACTATGCCTTCGGCGGCCGGACGGTGAAGTCACGCGTCTACAATGTCGTCGTCCCCGCGGGCGGCCTCAAGGCGTTGCAACTGCGAAACACCACGCCGACGACCAATACGAGTTCGCTTGAGGTCTACAGCGTGCTGATGCCGAGCGGCTTCGAAGTTGGAAACATCCGAAGCCGCGAGTTCGCCCTGAACAACGGCGGCACGGAGTATCCCAAGATCAAGGTCAGTGGCGACGCCACGGAAGGAACCTGGGTGCTCGCAACCACCGACGCCTCATGCCCGGTGGTGCAGATCAAGCTCCGCAACTCCGGCGCCCCGGCGACCAACACGGACGGCGGTCCTAGTCCAAGCCCAACTCCGACGACCGCCCCAACCCCGACCACGCAACCGACGCCCAGCCCCACCCCGACCCAAAAGCCGGCGGTGAGCGTCAACGACGTGACGGACAAGGCCGCCCGCAAGTCCGTCTTCGACGGCGTCCGCGGTGCGATCAAGCAGAAACGCTCGGCGAGCGGAGACGTGGTGTTCGCCACAACGACTCATATCTACACCGGAGGAGGCTATGCGGTCGTGACCGGACAGCCACTCGACAAGGCCTCGACCCAGCCGCTCGGTGGTCCGATCGTCGCAGTGCTGAAGAAGTCTGGCGGAGGCTGGTCTCTTATCGAACTCGCCGATGGAGCCGATCTCGCCGGCCTTGTCCACAAGCATCCGGAGATCCCGCAGGAGCTGGCCCGATGATCGAAATTCTCCAACCGGAAATCAACGTCATCCCGGGTGACACCCCTCGTACGCCTCCCGATCGCGGATGGGTCGGACAGGGCAGGACCGTCATCACTGTCACCAACGAGACGAACAGGAACAACTCGTACCGAATCCACCTTGAGTGCCTGAACCCGCGCTGGAAGCAGTACTGGTACAGCTTCATCGCGCTCCCCCCGGACAATGCGCAGGCGGTCGTCCAGAACCAGGAGGACGTCTACGGCCCGAATAACCAATGGGTTCAGATCTACGTCCCCCAGAAGCAGTCGCGCAAGATCATCCTCGATGTCAAGGCGGATCGCCTGCCCGAAGCCCGTGCGGGGATTTATGACCTCAGCATCGTTGCGAAGGTCAGCATCGCGGGGAACCGCGGTGGTGACTGGATCGAGGACGCAACCCACCGACTGGAAGCGGTCGCGCTCATGCGCCCCTACTACCAGTGGAAGTTCCGCGTCGAACCCGAGAACGCCCGAGTCGGTCTGATGCGCCGCTCACGACCGTACGAGGTCGTAATCGAGAACTCGGGCAACGACTGGCTCTACTGCGAACTCGAACCGCCGCGGCTTCAGAACGTGCTGATTCCCCAGCCGGAGACCGTCCGCATCGCGGTACCGCCGCCCGAGGACAACCGCCTGCCATCGGTCCGCACCGTACCGATTCGGGCCGCGACCAAGATGCGTCAGATCCGCGGTTCGTCGCAGAACGTGCCGCTCCCGATCGTGCTGCGCCGCGTTGATGCCCCCTCGATCCCGCCGCTTCCCGCGACGGCCATACAAGGTCCGACGAGCGCTCAGTTCCGAAACGCCGTCGTTCAGCGCGACCCCGAACAGCAAGACTCGCAAAAGCCACCCTCCGACCCGACCCTGGAATACCATCCGCCGATCCCCGCCACCCTCGAAGGGTGCGCCAAGGCGATCGTGCAGAACATCAAGGGGCTGATCATGATGGTGATCGGCTTCGTCCTCCTCTTCCACCTCTTCGACTTCATGGCCGCGCGCCTGATAGACGAGAGCGAAGTGAGGGGTGTCGCTTTGCAGGTCGCGGACATTTCCAAACCTTACGAGGTCGAAGGGAAGTACCTGGGCAAGTCCCGAGTGCTCGTCTTCGATGCCTCCCCGAACGCCGCGAAGGACCCGCTCTTCGTCTCGGAAGTGACGGTCAAGCCGGACAGCCAGAAGGCGGGCGGGTTCCGTTACTTCATCAGCCTGGACAAGCTCCCCTTCAAGGACGGTCGCATCCGTCTCGAAGCGCGGCGCATGGCCTTCCTGAAGTATCTCGAAGCGCTGCTGCCGTCGCACTCGGCCAACCGAAGCCAGGTCATCCTGGTCGGTCATCCGAAGCGCACGGAGTACTCCCTGTCCGGTGACCCCATCCAGATTGGTAAGGACTTCACGCTCGTCACACCTGGCTACGCGGCGGACGTCAAGAAGGTGCGGATCGGGTCGGTGGATATCACCCAGGTCCGGGCCGACGGTACGGATCGGGTGATCGCCCATGCGCCGGATAGCTATCCCGGGGTGAATCCTGGGGCGTCGGTAAACGTCGATGTCTTCGTGTACGGCACCGATTCGGAAACCCCGCTTGCCAAATACAGTCTCCCAATCTCGCACGACGCTCCCGTCGTCATGCCCTCGGGAGCGGGGGACTCGCCTAGTCCGAACACGCCGGGCGGCGCCACCGGCGGCGGGACCACCGGAACGACGGCCCCCAACAAGCCCGCTACTCCGGGCGCGGACAAAGCCCGCAAGGCAATTGCCCAAGGCAATACCGGCGCGGCGAAGCAAGCCGCCGCCCAGAACCCCAATGATCCCGAGGCTCAGGCCCTCCTCGCGATCGCGTGCTACCAGAACGGCGACCAAGCCGAGGGCGACGCCGCCTACGCCAAGGCCCAACCCGCCGCTCAAGACAGCCTGACCCCGCCACGCACCCTGATCGTCATCAAACTGGCTGAGGCGAGCAAGGCGATTGCGACGAACCAGAGCCCAGACAGCGCCCTCGCCGACGCGATCGAGACCGCCAAGCAGAGCGCGCGCGATTTCGGCCTCCCGTATCTGATCGCGATCAAGTACTACAAGTCGGTCAAGGACAACGCGATGGTGAAGTCCCTGCTCGGTGAAGCCGGCCTCATGCCGTTTTCCGCCGAAGAAAAGGCCGCCCTCAAGCAACTGTCCGTCGGGGTGAGCTAGCCGCCATGAAGCGCTGGCCTCTGATCCTCTTGGCCCTTGGTCTCCTCCCAGCCTTCGCCAAGGCAGACATTGCGGTGGTCGTCGGCGTTCAGAAGTATCACGTCGCCGACATGAAGGAGCTGAAGGGCTGTGAGAACGACGCCAAGGCGGTCGGCGCCGCCCTCAAGGGCCTCGGGTTCGACGTCAAGTACGTCCTCGGCGAAGCCGCCACCCACACCCAGATTCTAAAGGCGATCACCGACGCGGGGAAGAAGATCAAGCCAACCGAGAACTTCGTGTTCTTCTTCGCCGGCCACGGCTGCCAGCTTCCGGTTGGCATCCTCCCCGTGGATGCTCAGAAGGAAGGCAACTTCATCACGCCCTCCGAGCTACGCGACGCGATCCTGACCGTCAAGGGCTCGACCCGCACCGTCATCCTCGACTCCTGCTTCTCCGGGGCGATGGCCCGCTCCAAGGGTCTCTCGCTTGAGGTTCGAGCCCGCGTCTACGAACCGCGAAGCACCGGCCGCGTCGATGCCGACGAACCGTCGGCGGGCGTCGAGACGAGCAACCCCTTCGCCATCGACTCGCGCATCGGGTACGTCTGCGCCGCCCTCAAGAACGAGCCTGCGCTTGAGACCGATCTAAACGGCGTCCCGCACGGCGTCTTCACCACCGCCCTGCTTCCGCATCTCGCCAAGCCGTTGCAGCCCTGGGGGGCGGTCACCAATCAGGTTAGGCAGACGATGATGGCCCTGCTGGAGAAGTCCGGGAACCAACAGTTCCCGATGCTCGCCCCCCTCTCGATCTCGTCCAAGCTGATGTTCTCCACCCAGACGGCGGGAATCACGCCGCCCCAGTCGGTGATCGACCTTTACGCGACCGATCACGTCAGCGATGCCGACTTCAAACTTGAGTCTCTCCCCGCCAAGACAACCTTCCAAGCGGGTGAGAAACTGAGCCTGAATTTCAAGTTCTCCAAGCCCGGCTACCTCGTCATCATCGGAAACGTGGGCGGTCGCTACTACGTGACCCACCCGTCGAGCGGGAATGCCGATCAAGCCGCCGTCGCGACGACCTTCGCGATTCCGGACGCCAGTGATCCGGACAAGGTTCTGACATTCAACGAATTCGGCGAGGATCACATCCAGTGCCTCTACTTCACCGATAAAGCCCGCGCCCAGGCCGTGATCGATGCGATGCGCGACACCGCCGACGGCCTTCTGCTAGGCCAGTTCAAGCAAATTCAGCTCGACAAGGCCGCAAACCTCGGATCCGTGTACACGCGCCGGATGAGCTTCGCGGTTGGGCGTAATTTGGTTGGCGGCAAGCCCGCCAAAGACCTCGCCGGTCTCCTCACCAAGATCAAATCTGCCACCGACCCCAAGTCCCTGTGGCTCGGCTCAAAGGTCAACGCGTACTACAAGGATTCGAATCCGGCCGATCCGGAGCGCGATCAGGCGCTTCTGCTCACTCTGATCAACCTCGCGATTCAAGACCCGAAGACGATCGACGATGGCACAACCGATCTCGATCTCAAACCGGAAACCAAAGCCCTGCTTGCCAAGAAGCCGACCGGCGCCGAATTGGTGAAGCTCAACCGCTGGATGGTCGAGGATGCCTTCCCGATGCATTTCGATCGAACCGATAAGGACGGCAAACGCCAATGAGGAAACTTCTCTGGATCGTCGCCGCCGCCGCAAGTGCTCTCGGTGTCGGGCAGGCGCTGCCGCGGATCAAGATCAAGATCGACGATCAGTCCGCCTCGATTGGTCCGGTCTATCTCAACCTGAACACCTACAACCTACCGTTCAAGGCGACCGTCAAGGCGACCCTCGGCGACAAGGCAAACCTGACGCTCAGCCGTGATGGCAAAACTGCCACGATCGAGTTCGACGGTAAGCCCGTTGTATCCATTTCGCTGGACGACGACAATCCCGTCGAAGCCCGCATCCTTGACGCCGAAGGCGCAGTCATCCAGTCCTTCACCGTCGACCAATCCCCTCGCGTCGAGAAGATCAACGGCCAGCCGACCCTGATGGTCACCCTCGATGGTCTTGGCCAAATCCTCGGCGTTGCGAGCGACTTCGACGACGAGGAACTCGATCTCTACACCCCGTCCTTCTGGTGTAAGAAGCTCGGCATGCCCGATGACGCGGCCCAAGATCGAACCGTCAAGAACCTCGCGATGATCCCCGACATCGGTGTCACTCCGCCCGCCGAGAACTTTCTCGTCACCGTGCGCGGTCGAATGGACGGCTACACCCAGATGTACAAGTTCGAGGCCGACAAGCCGGTCGTCCTCATCGGCAAATCCCGCGCCACCGGCGAGCGGATCAGCACGCCCAATCTCGACTTCGGCGAACTCCCGCTCTCCGACCGCTGCAGCCCCAAACTCGTCGCCGTCGCGGAAACGATGCGTACGCCAGGTCACGGCAAGTTCGGATTCTACGCCGCCATCTTCACCCGCAAACCCTTCGACGGCAAGGACCCGCTTGCCGCGATCAAGAGCGGGCAGCTCAAAGACGGGGAATGGGGCGTGGCGGGCGTCCGCCAACTCACCACCGAGACCCCGATCCTGTACGAACCCTACAAGGTCAAGTCCGGCGACACCATCGAGTCGATCTGCAACCCGCTCCACCTTAGCCCGGGCATCATCCGCAGCATCAACGGCCTCAACGAAGGCGAGCAGCCGACCTCCGGACGCATGCTGATCGTGATCACCAAGTTCAACAACAAGGTGATTGACCGCCAGCTCACCCCCGAATTCCACGTCGTGGACCTCTACGAAGTCAAGCCAAACGACACGGTGGAAAGGATTTGTGCCGCCTGGAAAGTCCCTAAGCCGATCTTCTACCAGGGCAATCCCGAGATCACTCCGGGCATGGAGTTAGAGCCGGGCACGTTGCTTTCCAAGGTCATGGTGGTCCCGAAGGACGCTCCGCCGCCTCCATCCGGCACCCCCGCCATCGAGAATGTAAGCGGCACGCGTCTCACCAAGGGTGCGGTGGCACTCCGAAAGATGAGCGCGCCAGACTCGGAGACGGTCGTGATGATCCCCGCCAAGTCGGCGATCGTGATCAGCGCCCGCCTCCCCGCCAGCGGCCAACTCTGCGTCTCCTACCGAGACCACGTCGGCTACGTCAGCGAGAACGACGTCCAGAACGCCAACACGCTCGTCCGCGCGACCTACGCCTACCTGACCGGCAAGCGTTACGGCGGCAGCCCGTCGAAGTGGAAGGACGAGGCACTCAAATATCTCGGTACCCCCTACAAGTGGGGCGGCGCGAACCTGCATTCCGGCATCGACTGTTCCCACTTCGTGGAAGCGATCTACAAAAAGGTGAACGAGCCCGTCCCGTCTCCACCCGTCCATATCATGGAGCGATTCGGCGAGCTCGTCGGGTTCAAATCGGGACCCTGCGAGGTCGGTGGCAAAGCCCACAACTTCCCCATCGGCGATCCTTTCTCTCGACTCCAACCCGGCGACCGGATCATCATGCAGAACCGACCGGAAGGGAAGAACAAGAGCGACCACCACACCGGCCTCTACCTAGGCCGCATTGATCTCCCGAACGGCAAGCACATCGAGCATGCGATGGTCGATGCCTGCGGCAGCACCGGCGTCACCGTCCACGACATGGACCACACCTACACCGCGATCTACAAGTACGCCCTTCACGGCAACAGCCAGTCCCCCTGGCTCGGTGCGGACTTCGGCAAGGTCGCCGTAAAGGCGACCCCAAAGAAGAAGGTTGGCGCGAGATGAAGCGGACTCTCAGTGTCTTGCTGGCCCTAGCCATCGGCGTCACCGTCGCCCACGCGAAGCGATGGGCGCTGCTCGTTGGTGTGAACCAATATTCCTTCGAACCCGCGACCGACCACCTGCGCGGCGGCCCCAACGACATCGGCGTCCTCAAAATCCTTCTCGGTGCCTGCGGCTTCGAGACACCGACTTCGATCACCGAGGCGAACGCCAAGCACGCGCTCATCCTGAAGAAGCTCGCCGAACTCGAAGCCAAAGCAGGAAGTGGGGACCAGGTCTTGTTCTACTTCACCGGGCGCGGATCGGTCGACGCCAAGAAACCCGGCGGCACCGACCTCCAACCCACCCTTGTCCCGTTCGACGGCGTCGCCGCCACTAGCCAGAACGACCTCACCATGGCCGAACTCGAAGGTTGGGCCAAGCGAATCCAGGCCAAGGGCGCGAGCCCCGTCGTGATCCTCGACGCCGCCTACCACATCTCCGGGGACCCCGCCAAGCGCGAGAACCGCTTCTACGAAAAGCGCCCCAAGATGGTTGTCCGAAGCGGCAAGCCCCGCGCCGAAGTCTGGAAGGGCCCCGGCGTCTGTCTCTCCGCCACCGACATGACCGGCAACGCCTTCGAGTGGCGTGTCGACTTCGCCACCAACAAGTGGCGCAGCGCCTTCACCGATCTCTTCGTCGAGTGGATTCTCTTTAAGTTTGACCAGAAGGTCGCGGTGACCTACGCCGACGCTCAGACTCAGATCGCCGCCTACTGGGCCCGAGATCGCGCCTACATGCCCGGCACCCGCCCCTATCCGGCCAAAGCCGCCCTCTCCGGCCCCTACGCCAAGCCTCTCTTCGCCCTGACCAACGGAGGCACCTCCGTGACCCCCACCCCTGAAGCGCAGCAAGCCGCCCAGGAGGAGGTTCAGGCGTTCGTCAAGTCCCGCCAAACCCTGCGGGTGGCGATCGATGCCGACGACAACGTCCAAGGCACCGACGCACGCAAAGCGCTGATCGCCAAGTACACGCCAACGATCGGCGCATATGTCCAGAAGAACCTCGAGAACGTCGAGATCGTGGCCGAAGCGGGTGCGCGAAAAGACCGCTCGCTCTACGTCTCCACGGTCGACGGCAAGCTCCGAATTCGCGTGATCGGGGACGAGCTCACCGCACAAGACCAAGTCGCCCCGGTGGGCAACGATGTCAACGAAGTGTTCACCCAGCCGATCAAAGCCACGTTCCCCGCAAACGCAACCCTCGGCCAGTACCTGCAGTTCCAGACCTACACCCAGCAACTGTGGAACTTCATCGAGGTCAACAAGCCAACCCTGGACAACGAGGTCAGGCTCTCGGTTGGAGGTTCCTCCTTCCGGCCCGGCGACTCCCTCACCTACTCGGTAAGTGGCGATGCGAAGGGGTACCTCTATGTGTTCGATCAGGATGACTCAGATGGCGTCGTCGAGCTCGTCTTCCCGGGCTCCCGGAAGCGTGAACCGCTAATCGACCAATCCTGGAGTTCATCGCCGGTCTCGATCCTATCCGACACGCCCCCCGGCTCCACCCTCGTGCGCGCGCTCGTCGTTGGAAAGCCCGATGACAGTTCATTGCCCCCAATCGTCGTCTCCGCCGACGACTTCCCAGCCGCGTTCCTCGCCCACTTCAAAGCCCTCGTCGCGGGAATCGAGAGCGGCTCCCTAAAGTGGCGCACCGCCGAAGTCAAGTACACCGTAGCCCACTAACCAAGCTCGTCATCTTGAGCGGTAAAGCCCGTCATCCTGAGCGAAACGACCGAGCGAAGCGAAGGCGTGGAGTCGAAGGACCCCGGATCCCCGCCCCCGAAATCGGAAAGTGGGTCCGATGACTCGGCCGGCCAAAGAAAGACCGCTGCGAGTCAAACGGCCGCCAGCCACCCATTACGTTTCGCGGCCGCACCAAGGAGACCTAGTAAAAAGTATGGGGTCACCCTATACTGCCGTCAAATGGCCAAGAACATCGTTCTTTGCTTCGACGGCACCGGAGACTGGGCGGGCTTCGATGCCACGAATGTTCTCCAGGTCTTCGAAGGAGTTCCACGAGATGGCGACCATCTCGCCTTCTACGACGGCGGCGTCGGCACCCTCAACGATCCGGGAAAGCTCACCAACACCGGTCGCATCACCATGCGCCTCCTCGATCTCGCGCTCGCCACGGGACTGCGCGACAAAGTTCTCGCCGGCTACCTCTTCCTCGTTAACCACTACGAGCCCGGCGACCGCATCTACATGTTCGGCTTCAGCCGAGGCGCCTACACCGCTCGCGTCCTCTGCGGCCTCATCCACAACCTTGGATTGCTTAGAAAAGAACAGCAGAACCTCGCCATGTACCTGTGGCAGACCTATTCGGACTTCAAGATCAAGAAGCAGTTTGACGAGGTCGCGGACCGGATCCGCACCGACTTCTGCCGCCCTCCCGTCGAAATCGAATTCCTTGGCTTGTTCGACACCGTCAGCTCCGTCGGCATCCTGCAACGCTTCAAGACCTTCCCCAACACCGACCTTAACCCCTCGGTCAAAGCGATCCGCCATGCCGTCTCGATCGACGAACGACGGAATGGCTTCCCGGAGTCCCTGTTCAGCGCCAAGTCGAGTGACCTCGTCGAGCTCTGGTTCGCCGGGGTTCACCGCGATGTCGGTGGCGGGTACTTGCCCAAGGACTCGGCCCTACCAAACGTGGTGCGCGATTGGCTCGTGACCGAAGCCGGGAAGTGCGAATTGCACCTCACCCTGACTGATCCCGGGCTAACCGTGCTGCCGCCCATCCTGCCCGGCACCGATCCTTACGTGCCTGCAGGCCTCTATCCGATGCGGTTCTGGGATAGCCTCGTGCACGACTTCCGTACAATCTGGCCGAACTTCAAGCACACGCGCCCGATCCCGGAAAACGCTCTGATCCACTCCTCCGTCGCCGCCCTCGTCAAGCAAGGGTACAAACCCCGAAATCTTCCCGCCCAACCGGTCTACTACGATCCGAAGGGCGAGAATCAGCCGTTGCCTCCGACCTACCATCACCTGAAACTCGCCTCTCCAAGCCTCAACGACCTCCTCCGAATGATCCTCGGCTCGGGCATCGTCCTGGCCCTGGCGATTGGCATCTTCAACCCATTCGAAACGGCATGGCCCAGCGAAGCGAAGTGGCTGTTCTGGACCTTGTTCATCGCGAATCTCCTCCGACTGACCTTCTCCGGCACGTTGGACCGGTGGCTTCGGGTGAATATTGAGGCCTTCTTTCCCCTCGTCGGAGTCGGCATCGCCGGTTGGGCAACCGCAACGTACTGGACCCAGAGCCACTTCTGGCTCGAGTACGCCATCGGCGCGGGAACCGGGGCGTTCCTGTGGCTGATGAGCCAGATTCCGCCCAAACCGCCCATCCTAGGCCCTGGGCGCGTCCTTGGAATGGTCGGCGTCGCCTGGATCTCCATCACGGTGTGCTTCTATGCGGTCGACTTCCTATTTCGGCAAGCGACGAGCTACTTCCCAGCTTGGAAACACACGCTGGATGGAGGGCTGATCGCCCTGCCGTACCTTTCCGGAGTGTTTCTCGCCTTCGCCACGGTCTGGCAGATCGTAATGATCTGGCGCGATCGGCTAGAGATGGGACGCGCGATCAACCGGCCCCTGCCTCACCACTAGGCCATCACTTCTGAGATATGCACTCGGCGGCCCTCGCGTGCCGACCGGATCGCCGCGAACACCATCGCCAAGCTCTTGATGTTGTCCGCCGCCGAACACATCGGCTCGCGTCCTTCACGAAGCGCTGCGCTGAACTCGGCCAAGGAACCGGCGATCCCCGGAGCAACCTCAGCGGGCTCCTCGGAAATCGCATGCGTCGGCCGAATGAAGCCCTCTTCCGAAGACACGATGTCCCCTGCTGGCGAGCCGTGCCCGTCCCACAGCACGGTGCCGCGCGCGCCGACGGCTCGCCAGGAGGCTTCCCAACTCGTCGGCGATCCGTCTGTGCACCAGCTTCCCCGATACGCCAACCGCGCCCCGCCCGTCATCTCAAACAGCGCGTTCGCACACGCGTCGCCCTTGTACCAACTCCAACTCGGGCTGTACTCCTCGGCAAGCACCGACACTGGGTCTGCACCCAGCAGGTAGCGTGCCTGGTCGAAGGTATGGATCGCCATGTCCAGAAGCAAGGGGCTGTCCATCTCGTCGCGGAAGCCGCCGAAGTGCGCGCCGATGAAGAAGTCGGCGTTAAGGATTCCAACTGGCCCGATTTCGCGCGACGCGAGCGAACGGAACGCCTGAATGCGTCCGTCGAAGCGCCGGCTCTGGCTGACCATGTAAATCCGACGCGCCTGCGCCGCCGCCGCCACCATCGCCTTCGCACTTTCCATCGATTCCGCCATCGGCTTCTCTCCGAGCACCGGAATCCCCGCCGCCAGCGCCTCCAAGGTCACCGCTCGGTGCACCTCGGGAGGAGTAACATCAACCACGAAGTCCGGCTGGGTCATCGCAATTGCGTCGGTTAGGCTCGTGCCGATGTAGGCAAGGTCGAGAGGAATCTCCTCGAGTGATTGCTTTAGCGTGGACTCGCTCAACTCCACCCAGCCCACGATCTCCGCATCCGGCGACGAAACGAGATTGCGAGCCCACGCACGCCCCATCCCCCCCGCCCCGACCAACAACGCCCGTAACTTCGCCATGCCTCCTTGTACCGTAGACTGAATCTCGATGCAGGGTCCGGCCGAATTTGCCCGCGAGATTTTCCTGTCCGGCCTCAAACGGATTACCGGAGAGGCCATCATGCGTTCTTCCATTCGGCGCGATGGGGATGTCCTGATCCTTCCGCATGGTTCGATCGACATGGCACCGTACGAGCGAGTCTGGGTCTGTGGCTCCGGCAAAGCAGCTCTCTCGATGGCACGGGGGCTGGCCCAAGTGATCGGACCCAAGTTCCGCCCCGGCCTCTTGGTGACGACTCAGTCCGAATCAACCCACGTCGACCCCGATGACTTGGCGCCCGCGGATCCCCTCCTTCCCCACGCCAAGACGAGGTTTACGATTATGGCCGCCGGCCATCCCATGCCCGATCAAGCTTCACTGGAGGCAGGGGAGGCGATGATCTCTTTTGCCAGCCGACGAGATGAGGGAGACCTTGTCCTATATGTGCTCTCGGGCGGGACGTCCGCCTTGCTTGAGTCGCCGGTTGAGGGGATAACCCTTGAAGACCTGCGCCGGACAAACGAGGTTCTTCTCGATTCGGGCTGGGCGATCAACGACATCAACAACGTTCGCAAGCGTATATCCCGAATCAAGAACGGCGGGCTTGCGCGATGCTTTTCTTGGTCGACCGTGATCTGCATCGTGCTGTCGGACGTCATCGGCGACGACCTTGCCACCATCGGCTCCGGCCCCTTGTACGAAGCGGTTTTGCCTCCCCTTTGGACTCTCCCGGCAAAACTGCCAACCCGCGTTCTCGCCCAATTCGGGCGTCGGATTGATCCGCCGCCGATCAACAACCCTCCTCACGTGATCCTTGCCAATGCCAGAACGGCCGGCGAGAAGTTCGCCTCCGTCGGCCGAGAACACGGATTGAAAGTCCAAATTGCCGACCAGCCCTTCCTGACCGAAGCCCGCGATCTCGGCCGTACCTGGGCCCAAAGACTTCAGCAGATGGAACCCGGCTCCGCCTGGATCGGCTACGGTGAGTCCGTCGTCACCGTCGATGGCCCCGCCGGGAAGGGAGGACGAGCCCAAGAAGCCGCCCTCGCCGCCGCCATCGAACTAGAAGGCCAAGATCCCAACCTCGCCGTCCTGGTCGCGGGCACCGACGGGATCGACGGTCCCACCGACGCGGCCGGAGCGGCGGTCGACCGGGACTCCGTCCTCCGATCGGGAATGAACGCCGCCGGCGAATTGAAAAGACACAACGCCTACGAGTTCCATGAAGCCGCCGCAACCCTCATCCGCACCGGCCCCACCGGCACGAATCTGAACGAAGTCGCGATTCTCCTACGACGATGAATTCCCGAATGCCTCAGCCGCCTATCGTCTCGGATCCACTCGACAAACAAGGGGTTGAGGCTTGCTCGTCCAATGCGGGGTACATCGAAAATGGAGCCCAACCAGCCATTCGAAAAACCGGCCGGTTGACTTCTGGCGACCTCGATGACTTAGAGATGCGGCCTGCCTCTATCGCTGAAACTCGGACCTCGCGAGCCGACCCTGCAAATGAACTTATCCCCCCCCCCCCGCAAGGGTCAAGGTTCCCGGGGGGCCGGGGGTCCTGGCGGGGTTGGTGGGGGCTGTGCGGGGAGTGCCGC
>JBBQPZ010000006.1:0-187546 GCA_038216655.1 Fimbriimonadales bacterium | reverse complement strand
GGACGCACACCGCTTGGCCGCTGAAGATAAGATCAGAGAGTGTGCAACCAACTTCTATCGCAAATATCACGGAAGATTCAATGACGCGCAATTGAACGACTTGGACGTGAACCATTGGGTCAAAGAGTCAACTGAGTACGCAAATGCGAACCTATATCCAGAGGTGAAGGCTCCCACTCCCGACCAGTTGTCTAGGTGGGAGGACAAGGCCCTTGAGAGGATGACTCTGGCCGGGCTTCGGCTGGGCAGATTGCTCGATCTGCTGGCCGATGACTTATGACTGGAACATTTAATGCCAAACACTAAATAGAAAAGCCGGATCTTTGATACTCGTTCCTTCCTTGCCACTCGTTTCGAGCCAAAGGAGTGGTCATAAAACCGTGCGAGTAGTGGCGGCCCTTTCGAAGCCAAGGGCTGCCGCTGAGAACTCGTACGGACAATATGACACTTGACAGGTCCCCATTTCGTGACCAGGCTAGTTCCGTAGGATTGCCTCCTCAGATTGTGTAACAAGACCTTCCTTAAAGCGCATGGGAGTCAAGCCTCCCAGCCCGAGGTGAGGTCTTCGGTTGTTGTAGTGGTCCAGAAACTCATCCAGCGCCGCCTGAAGATCAGAGCCGCGCGAGAAGAGTTCGCAGGACAGTAATTCGTCGCGGAGCTTGCCAAAGAAGCTCTCGATGTAGCCATTCTGCCAGGGTTTACCCGGCTGGATAAAGCGGTTCTCGACTCCTTCCGGGAGAGTCATCGCCCGAAACTCGGGGCCGTTGTCGGAGACGACGCCCTGGGGTCTTCCGTGGACGAGGAACAGCCACTCCAGTTCTTTCTCGACCAGGAACGAGGGGAAGCTCGAAGCCGCCTTGAGGAGAAGGCACTCCCGAGTGAAGCAGTCCAGAACTCCAAGGATGCGAGCATGGCGGCCGTTCTCCAGGCGTTGGAAGCAGAAGTCCACGTGGTCTGCCCCCGGGATCTGAAGACATTATAAAATGAGTTCTTCCCGTCCTTTGGGAGGAAAGCATGAAGAAGTCAAAGTTCAGCGAAGAACAGATCGTTCGCATCTTGCAGGAGGCCGCGAGCGGCCAGAAGACGCAGGCCCAGGTGTGCCGCGACCATGGAGTGAACGTCAACACGTTCTACATCTGGAAGCGCAAGTACGCGGGGCTGCAGACCGAAGACCTTCGAACGCTTCGCGAGCTTGAGCGTGAGAATGCGCAGCTCAAGGGCGCCCGATCACGCCAAGGGATCTCCATGGTTCCGGTTAGCTCCAGCAGACCTTGCATCCGAATCGCGAGGAACATCGAAATCAAGGCACCGGCGATCATCGTGTCTGTTCAGACTTCCTCAGAGACCGCGACTTTACGCACATCCTCGTACGCATGCGATAATCGGACGTGGCTGAACTCCTTTGGGCGCCGTGGCGGATGCAGTATGTCGAGAAGCCTTCGACCGGCTCGGGGGAGGGGGATATTTTTGTGGAGCTTCCGGCGCAGAACGACGATCGGAAGAATCTGATCCTGTTCCGCGGGAAGACCGCCTTCGTGATGCTCAACGCGTTTCCGTACTCGAGCGGCCACATCCTGATCGCTCCGTATAAGGCGGTCGCCGAGTTGGCGGGGCTCGACGATGAGGAACTGCTTGAGATTCAGAAGCTCACGGTCCGGGCGATCGGCTGGCTCGTTCAGTCCCACCGGCCCAGCGGGTTCAACGTGGGCGTCAATCTCGGCCGCGCGGCGGGGGCGGGGATTCCGAACCATGTGCACTGGCACATCGTGCCCCGGTGGGAGGGCGATACGAATTTCATGGGCACCGTCGGCGACGTCCGGGTGATGCCGCAGAGCCTGCAAGACGCCTACGACAAGCTGCTCGAGGTCGTCCGCCGTGACGTTTGACGAGCTGCAGCTCGCCGCCCAGGGGTGCACCGCCTGCCCGCTGGCCGAGCATCGAACGAACGTGGTGTTCGGCGAGGGCGACCGCTCGTCGCCGCTGGTCTTGATCGGCGAGGGGCCGGGGGAGACGGAGGACAAGACGGGGCGGCCATTCGTCGGCCGCGCGGGCCAGCTCCTGGACAAAGCCCTCGCCGACTCCGGGGTCGGGCGCGAGCGGGTCTACATTACGAACACGGTGAAGTGCCGCGCGGCGGATTGGTCGACCGGCAAGCCGGTGAACCGGGCTCCGACCGAGCTGGAAGCCACCACCTGCCGCCAATGGCTCGTCCCCCAGATCGCGCTCCTCCAGCCCAAGGTGATCCTTTGCATAGGGGCACCCAGCGCGAAGAACCTGATCAAGAAGAACTTCATGATCACGAAAGAGCGCGGCCAGTACTTCCCCTGCGAGTTCGCCAAGTGCGCGATCGCGACGTTGCATCCGGCCTACATCCTGCGCCAGATGAACATCTCCGGCGATGGGGGGTATTCGCTGCTTGTGGGTGACATCGCTCGGGCCTGGGAAGCGGCCCAACGCCTCGCCCTCAAGTAAGAGCGCCTATTGGATCATATAGATCTTGGGCACATTGCGGTACTCGCCACTGGAGCCCCACGGCTCCCACTCGAGGGGAACACTCGAACCGAAGTCGCCTATACCCTTGGCGGTAAGAGATAGACGCAAGGGATGCGACGTGCCATTCGGTTCCTTGAGCACTGCGGTGGCGGTATACGCGCAATAGGGGATTCCGAACATATAAGGACTCGCGGTAGGCCCGATCGCGAAGGTTCGCTCGATGCGGACTCCGGGGAGGCCGTCGACACGCTTGTCCACCGGATCCAGAGTCAAGGCTATCGTCGATTCGGGAGGATAGAGATGGGCGACCGACGTTTTGAGGCCGCCATTGTAATCTTCTTCCGTGTTCCCATATGCCGCAGATAGACAAAGTTCACCGCCGTAGCGGAACCCTCGATCCGAACCAAAAATGAACTCAGGGGCGTCTTTGAGCTGATAGGGATTGACCGGCCCGGACATGTTCAAGACGAAGTCGCGAGTGACACCGGGCCGAGTCTCGCCTCGGAATCCATTCTCTGCACCGTCATCGGCCAGATTGTCTTTTGGCCAGAGAGGCAGTTGCCACTTCTTCCCGTGGTACATCAAATCGACCGTGCCCCTGATCGAGTAGACCATGGCATCGCTGCTTGCTCCGAGCGGGACTGAATACTGTCCGTTCGCGCCGTCTCCGTCAACGAGGTTGATGGGCCCAGCCACTCGAATCTTGAAGCTGGGGATGGGTGATCCATCTTTGAAAGTGGCGGTGCCCGACGCATATCCCGCGCGTGCCGGGGTGCCCGAAACTGATCCACCAGGATTTCCAACCGCATGTTGACCGACGCCGGTGCCCGGTCCGTGGACGGCGGGCATGGGCCCGCAGGAGCAGAGCACGGTCGCGAACGCCGAGAGAATTAGGGGCCAGCGCTTGCCGAGCATCGCGCCGATTATACATAGCCAGCCTCCCTTGATGCCAACCCAATCCAGCGTTGTCCGTAGTTTTACCGACGCCAATTGCGGACCATGGCCATCCGTGGGTCGCCCTCGGTTTCCTCTACTCCTTGAGCGGCTTGTCCACCACCGGTCTCGGGCCGTTGGCGATTGTCCAACCTGTCGCGTAGACCGTCCGCGCGATTCGGCTCATTTTGTCGAAGTCGATCTTCGAGACTTCGTCGCTTACCCGGTGGTAGTCCTCGTGGACCCCGTCAAAGTAGAAGATGATCGGGATGCCCTTGTGCGCGTAGTTGTAGTGATCCGAGCGGAAGAAGATCCGCTCGGTGTCGGTCGGGTCGTCGTACTTGTAGTTGAACGCGAACTTGAGGAACGAGGCGTTTACGCGCTCGCTCGTCCGCTGCAGGTCCGTGCTCATCTTGCTGGAGCCAACCACGTAAACCTCGTCCGGACCCGTGAGCACCTTGTTCGCCGCCTTTGTATCCCCGGCGGGCTTCGAGCGCCCGATCATGTCGATATTCAACTGGGTGATCACGTTCTTCAAATCGACGGTCGGGTGGTTCGTGTACCACGCCGAACCCCAGAGTCCCTTCTCCTCGCCGCAGTGCCACACGAACAGCAGCGAGCGCTTCGGGCGCGGCCCCGTCAGGAAGGCGTGGGCGATCTCGAGAATCGAGACCGTTCCCGACCCATCGTCATCCGCGCCATTGTAAACGCGGTCCGTTCCGCTGTTCGCCATCCCGAGGTGATCGCTGTGCGCGCCGAACGCGACGTACTCCGACTTCAGCTTCGCATCCGTGCCCGGCACGATGGCCACGACGTTGCGTGCGTAGGTCACTTCCCGGTGCTCGACGACGTTGAGGTTCAGCGACTTGCTATCCGAGAGGGCAAACCCGGTCTCCGGCGCATCGCCGCCTTTCGAGACATCCGCCGCGCCGACCTTCTCCCCGGCGAAGAGCTCGGTGGTCAGTCCCGGCCCGGCCGTCACATTCGCTAGGCCCGTCACCGGGCTCTCGGGCGAAAGTCGGCTGAGCCGGTTCATGTTCTGCATCGAGTCCGTGCTCAGTGCGCCCGAGGGGATGGTGAGCACCGCCACTGCGCCACGTTCTTCCGCCGCCATTACAGGCGTCTCGACATCCGGCGACTTGGCCTCCGCAAAGTCCCGGAAAGTCGTCCCCGCGGGGCGGCCCGACGCGACCACCACGATCTTCCCGCGAACGTCCAGCCCCGCATAGGGGTCGATCCCCTTGCTCTTGAGCACATATCCATGCCCGGCATAAACCATCTGCCCGCTCGCGGTGACGCTCTTGTTGGTGCCCCGTAGCCCCTCGCCGAACGTGAACGACTTCCCGCCGAAGGTGATCACCGACTTGTCGATGTCAACGTTCTTCTGAACTAAGGGAATCCGCTGGAAGAAGGTGCCGTCATCTCCCGCCGGCGTCGCCCCCCACAGCTTGAGTTGGGTGGCCACGTAGAGGGTCGCGGTGTCGAGTCCCCTCGATGGCGTGTCGCGTCCTTCCATCTCATCGCTCGCGATGAACTCTAAGTGATCGCGAAGACGCTCCGGCGTAATCGCGCGGTCGTTGGCGATCTTGACCTGGGCGGTGGCTAGGCCGGAGAGGAATAGGAGGGAGAGTAAGGTGAGTCGTCGCATGGGTAAGCCGTTCCGGCATCTTACAGCTTTTTCACACGGCCTAACTGTGAGCGCCCACACTCCTGTCGGCTTCGGAACCCGGAGTCGCCGAAAGAACCCTTCAGGACAATCCGAAAGGAATCCTTCAGGACAATAAGGGGCGAGTGGTCGGGTGACCCGAAGGGAATGAACCGAGGGTTGCATGGGAAGCATAGTCAGATGAAATGCTTAACCTGAGCCGCCGCCCCAATCAAAACCGCCCCTGCCGTCCGCATAGCCCGCGCTGGTCAAGGCTAACTGGGAGCGCCGACACTCCTGTCGGCTCCGGAACTCGGAGTCGCCGAGAGCTCCAGGGTCCCTCATGACAATTCGGCCCGAGCCGCAATCTCGGTATCGCGACCTAGAAAAGCCGGAGGCATTGTCGCCCGAAAGACCGTAGACTGGTAATTGCACCATGACAAAGAGGACCAGTGGAGTTCTGAAAGCATCCTTGGTGGTGGGGTGTCTGGCCCTTGTGATCGGCGTTCAGGCGTGGAAATGGCCCTCAGATTCTGCCTGGCATGTCTATATTGACGGGCATCCTTCCGGTGCTCGCGTCTATCGCGGAGATTCAGATCGTCTATGGATCAGGTTGCCTTCCCGAGAACGATATATCGAGATTCTCTGGGACCGTCGAGCCAATGAAGTGCTCAGGCTAAATGCGAATGAGGCCATCTATCTCAACATCATGATTCTGCCAAAGCCTGGCGCGCCGTTCGGCGTCTCGTACCGAGACACTTCAAAGAACGACTTGCCAGCCGAAATTATGACCTCAAGAACCGAATTGAGCTTGACGATCGAAGACGGAAGCCGCATCCGAGTAGTCCGTCAATAGGCGGGGTGGCACGGTCTGCTCGGGCGCTCCTTCCTCGGAATAGCCGGAGGTGATGTCGCCCGACAGACCGTGAACTCGTAATTACACCGGCGAGACTCCCGCAACCGATTCTTCGTTGCATTCGTACAATGACCCGGAATGGAAGATGTGGCGTGGGGGAACGGGTGAGGTCGGTGGGCAAGTTGTGAAAGGCAGCTCAGGCTACGCCCTCCGTCTGGTTTACGTTGACGCTTCGTGGCTCGCTTTTCTCGTACTGCTCGCCCCTTCGGACTGGATGCCGCTCTGGCTGCGATGGGCAATCTTTGCAAACATGGTGATCTGCCACCTCTTCTATATCCGTTGTTGGTTTAGACCCATTGAGTGGATTTTGATGCTCTGCCGCCAGTTTTCTTCAAAGGGGCACCGCCGTCGGCGGGCACCCGGCGGGTAAACAGCCACGCGCCGCCGAAGCTCCCACCCCCAACCCCCCTCCCTCAGTTACCGAGAACGGATTTTGGCTCGACCCGCGTGGGGCCGGGAAACCGAGCGATGGGGCTCAAACCAGCGGCGATTTCAGCCTCAAGTCGCGTATCCTGACGTGAGAGAGCAGGCATGGAAGAAATCACCGCCGAATACGCCGTCCAAGAACTCGCCCCCGCGCCGGGGCTGGCCGCGACCGTCGCGGTCACCGTCGCCTGCAAGACCGACCTCGGCCGCGTGCGCGACAATAACGAGGACAAGTACGAATACTTCCTGCCGGAAGACGACCGGACGCTCGCCGCGCGCGGCCAGGTCTTCCTTGTTTGCGACGGGATGGGCGGACACGCCGCCGGGCAGATCGCGAGCGAGCTCGCCTGCAAGACCTTTATCGACGTCTATCTCCACCACCCCAGCGCCGATCCGATGGTCGCGATGGAAGCCGGCGTGATCGCCGCCAATCGGTTTGTGCTCGACGTCGGTCGCGCGATCCCCTCGCGACGGGGCATGGGGACGACCTTAAGTGGTCTGATCTTCCTCCAGGGCCAGGCCTACACGGTTCACGTAGGGGATTCGCGGATCTACCGCTTCCGCGATGGTCAGATCAGCATGCTCACGAACGATCATACGTGGGTTGATGAAGCGATCCGCTCGGGTGCCCTGCGACCTGAAGACGCCGCGGACCATCCCTACAAGCACGTGATCACCCGCGCGGTGGGCACCGAGGGGGACATCAAGCCGGACATCGAGCGGCACGACCTCCTCGAAGGCGACATCTATCTCCTTTGCTCCGACGGCCTGACCAACCACGTCACCGATGCCGAAATGGAGCGAATGCTCCTCGAAGCCGCGCCCTCTCAGGCGGCTTGGAACCTGGTCGGCGCCGCGCTCCAGGGCGGAGGCAGCGACAACACCACGGTGATCATCGTTCGAGTAGACAGAATGACCCTCGCAGAAGACTAGGGTGATATTTGAGGGGTTGGGGTGAAGTCATAGCACCGATCAGCAGCTTGGCTGCGTTCGAACTCACGCTCGCTCCTTCTCAACACTAAATACGTAATACCCCTCACCTCTTATTAGTGGCTTGTGCTAATAATAGAGCATGGGTATCGCCGCCGCTGAAGCGCTTGCTTCGCTTGGATTCACGGGCCTTGAGTCCGAGATCTACGCTTTCCTGCTCCGCGAGTCCCCCGCAACCGGGTACAAGATCGCGCACGGGATCGGCAAGCCGGTCGCCAACGTGTACAAGGCGATCCAGTCGCTGGACTCGAAAGGCGCGATCACCGTCGAGTCCGACGGCAGTCGCCAGTGTCGCGCGATCCCCGCGGACGAAGTCCTCGGCCGCCTTGCCCGCGAGTTCGAAACCCGCAAGTCGGCCGCTGAGGAGGCACTGGCGAACCTGGGTCACCGGCGCGAAGCCGAGCGGGTCATCCACCTCCGCGACCGTGAGGGGCTGCTCGTCAAGGCACGCGACGCCCTCGCCATGGCAGAGAAGACCGCCCTGCTCGTACTCACCGGCAACTTTCCAGCCGAGCTCGGCGACGCGATCGCGGCGGCCAAGGAGCGCAGGGTGCAAGTCACGCTGAGGGCGGATCGCACCGACCCGCGCTTCGAGTCGATGCTGATCCGCGAGGGCGACCTCCATGCCGCCTGGCCGGGCGAATTGTTACTCCTCGTCACCGACGGCCGGCGGGAAGTGGTCGCGCTTGTGGATCGTTGGGGCACCCTGGTTCAGGCCGTCGCCTCGGACAGTCCGTTCCTCGCGCTACTCCTTCATCAGGGCCTGAGCGCGGAAGCCGCCGTCGCCGAGATCGCCGAGCGCCTCGAGGAGGGCGCCGGCCCCAAGCGAATCGGCAAGGTGATCGCTGGCCTAACCCCTGCATCCGAGACGCCGGGATTCCAAGTCTTGAACGACGATCTCCTGTAAAGGAGCCCGGGCCATGTAAGATTGGTGCAGTTGACGCACCTTCCGACCGGTACCGTAACGTTCCTGATGACCGACGTGCAAGGCAGCACGCGGCTATGGGAAGAGAACGCCTCCGCCATGCGTGTTGCGGTTGCGCGTCACGACGAACTCGCCGCCGAGATCGTCTCCGCCAACCAGGGTCACCTCGTCAAGGCCCGCGGCGAGGGTGACTCTCTCTTCTGCGTATTCGAGCGAGCTACCGACGCCGCCGATACGGCGATCGCCCTGCTTCTCGCCTTCGCCGC
Organism: Fimbriimonadales bacterium; assembly: GCA_038216655.1. Classification (GTDB taxonomy): domain Bacteria; phylum Armatimonadota; class Fimbriimonadia; order Fimbriimonadales; family Fimbriimonadaceae; genus JAFDWR01. The sequence goes on along the minus strand of JBBQPZ010000006.1, from coordinate 178,952 downwards.
CGAGCCTTGGCCGTCGGGAATCAGCCTCATCGTCCGCGCGGCGATGCACACCGGTGAGGTGGAGCTTCGGAAGGCCGACTACTACGGCCCAGCAGTCAATCGCACCGCCCGCCTCCGCGGCCTCGCCCATGGCGGCCAGATTCTGGTTTCCGCGCCGACCCATCAATTGATCAAGGATGCCCTCCCCCCACGGGCGACACTCCTGGATCTCGGGGAGCACCGACTGCGCGATCTGCTGCGACCGGAGCACGTGTTCCAACTCGGCCACGTCGACTTGGTCGGGGAGTTCCCCGATCTCCACTCCCTCGATCAACTCCCGAACAACCTGCCGATCCAACTCACCAGCTTCATCGGACGCGAGCGCGAACTGGCTGAGATGAAGCAGCTGGTCGTGGATAGCCGCCTGCTCACGGTCACGGGAACGGGCGGGGCAGGCAAGACACGATTGAGCCTCCAACTCGCCGCCGACCTGATTGGCGGCGACGGCGACGGGGTCTGGTTGGTGGAGCTTGCTTCCTTGCTCGACCCGATGCTCGTGACCCAGGCGCTGGCGTCGGTGCTGTCGCTTCGGGAAGAAGCGGGGAGGCCGCTTCGAGACACGATCGTCGAGTCTCTCCGGTCACGGCGAACGATTATCGTTTTGGACAACTGCGAGCAGGTGCTCGCCGCTTGCGCAGAACTGGCAAACGCGATCCTGCGCAATTGCCCGGGCGTGAAGGTCATCGCCACCAGTCGCGAGGCGCTTCAGATCGCGGGGGAGACGACTTATCGCATTCCCTCGCTTCCGACTCCGAATCCGAAGTTGAACCTCGCTCCTGAGGAGTTGCAGGGGTTCGAGGCGGTCCACCTTTTCCTCGATCGGGCTCGCGCCGCCGACCCATCCTTCGCGCTCACGGCGCAAAACGCCAGGGCGATTGCCCAGATCTGCCACCGCCTCGATGGGATCCCCCTCGCCTTGGAACTCGCCGCGGCGCGGGCGCGGGCGATGCCGATCGACTCGCTGGCGTCGCGACTCGACGATCGGTTCCGGCTCTTGACTGGCGGTAGCCGCACCGCGCTACCTCGCCAGCAGACGCTTCGGGCCTTGATCGACTGGAGCTACGATCTCCTCACCGACGCGGAGAAGATTGTCTTGCGCCGCCTCTCCGTCTTTGCCGGGGGCTGGACCCTCGACGCCGCCGAGGCGGTGACCGCGGACGTCGAGACCCTAGCCAATCCCGCAGGATCAGCCTTCGCAATCGAGCCATTCGAGGTGGCGGATATCCTCGTCAGCCTCATCGACAAGTCCCTCGTCGTGTATGAGCGCGATCGTTACCGGATGCTGGAGACGATGCGCGCCTATTCGGCGGGACGCCTGACCGAGACTCCGGAGGCGGTGCTGATTCGCGATCGCCACGTCGCGTTCTTCGCCCAACTGGCGCAGATGGCGCGGGCGGGATTGCGGGGGGCGGAGCAGCGCGATTGGCTGGAGCGGCTCGACGTCGAACTCGACAACTGCTACGCGGCGATGGAGTGGGGCCTGTCCGGCGGGACGGGATCGGCAGAGGCGGCGGGGCTCGCCGCCGGTGCACTTTCCGGATACTGGAGCGCCCGAGGTAGGTTCCAAGAGGCGCTGTATTGGCTTCGCCGAGCCGCCGAAGCGCAGGGAGTGCGACCCGAGGTCCAGACCTTCGCACGGCACCGCCTTGCGACCATCCTCTCGACGAAGGGCGACTTTACGGAGGCTCTTATGGTGCAGGAGCGATTGGTCCACGATGCGCGCGACCTTGCCGACGACCTGCGCCTGGGCGACGCGCTTAGTTCAATGGCCTACGCCCTGTTCTGTGCAGGCCGACTCGACGAGGCGCGGGAAGCGGCGATGGAGGCATTGGAGATCGCCCGCCGCATGGGCTCGGCTCCGGCGGAAGGGTACGCGTTGACGACCCTTGCGTTGACTGCGATGCAGGGCGGAGATTCGGGCAGCGCGTGGGAGTACGGCCAGCAGGTCTTGACCGCCCGTCGCCGAAGCGGTGCGCCTCGTCCGATCGCCGTCACTTTGGCAAATCTTGGGCAAATCGCTCGCGCCCGGAATGACGTGAAAGGGGCGCACACTTTGTTCTTAGAGGCGGTTGCCCTCGCGATGCAGACGCACGCGCGCCAGACCCTCGGCCACGCCCTTGAAGGCCTGGGGGCATGTGCGGTGACCACCGGACACTATCCAGAGGCGGCAAGGTTGCTGGGCAAGGGCGACGCGATCCTGCGCGAACTCGACGTCCACCCCGACGCGATCGATCGCCACGGCTACGACGAGACGCTGGCTAAGCTCCGCGCTTCGATTCCGTCCGAAGAGGTTGCCACTCTCTGGGCGGGTGGGGCGTCGATGTCCGACGATGCCGCGGTTCGGTTGGCTCAGGGTCTCGCCGATCCGATCGCGCGCTGATTTCGGCCCTTCGTGCGCAACAATGTCGGAGTGGCAGTGATTTCGGTCGTGTTCGGATTCCTCTTACTGGGGACCGTGCTGTGGGACACCTTCGAGACGATCGTCATGCCCAAGACGGTCAGTCGTAAGTTTCGGCTGACCGGGATCTACTACAAGTTCAGTTGGCGCGCCTGGGCGGGCATCGTCAAGCGCATGCAGGACAGCCCGCGACGAGTTGCGGTGCTCGGTGCGTTTGGGCCGCTCTCTTTGCTACTGCTGATGGCCGCCTGGGCGGGGCTCTGCGTGGCCGCGTTCGGGTTCATCCACTACGGTTTCGGGACCCTCGATGGGACCGACAGCCAGGCGAACTTCGGAACGGCGTTTTACTTCAGCGGGACGACCTTCTTCACCCTCGGCTTTGGCGACGTCACACCTGTCCATGCCCTGGGTCGGGTCCTCGCGGTGTTCGAAGCGGGAACGGGTTTTGGTTTCTTGGCGGTGATCATCAGCTATCTGCCCGTGCTCTATCAGGCGTTCTCCCGGCGGGAGAATCTGATCGTGCTGCTTGACTCCAAAGCAGGTTCCGACCCGAGCGCGGGGGAGTTGCTACATCGGTACGCCGAAGCTGAGGTGATGGAAGATCTGGTCACGCTCATGCGGGATTGGGAAGTCTGGTCGGCGCAGCAGCTCGAGACTTTCCTGAGCTACCCGACCATGGCGTTCTACCGATCTCAGCACGACGACCAATCCTGGCTGTGCGCGCTCACCTGCATTCTCGACACCTGCGCGATCATCGACGGCGGGTTCCAGGGCGAGTTTCCGTGGGAGAGGAAGGTGATCTTCCAGGCTCGGGCAACCTTCGCGATGGCGCGCCACGTCGTGGTCGATCTTGCCTATCTGCTCAACATCCCCCCAACCGGCAACCCCAAGCAACGGTACTCCCCGGACAATTGGAAGGAACTCGAAACCGCGCTCGCGAACTGCGGGATCCCGCTCGATCCGGCGGGCACCGAGCGGGTGAAGCAGTGTCGCGCGCTCTACGAGCCTTATGCGGTGTCTCTGGCGAAGAGCCTGTTCTTCGTGTTGCCCGCATGGATTCCGGAGCCGGGCGCGGTGGACAATTGGCAAACCACCGCCTGGGATATCAAGGAGCATTTCTAGGCTGGGAAGGCGTTAGGCGTTAGGCGTTGGGCGCTTGGCATTAGGGCAGAGCAGAAGTGTTTGGTGTTGAGTGTTTGGGATCAGTTCGGGGGAGGCGAGACATCCGGATGCGTCAAATTTTGAGTCGAACCTAACACCCAACACCAAACACTCTTGCTCTGCCCCAACGCCCTCCGCCCCAACGCCTCTGCATTCGGGGTAACGTGCCCGCCATGAGCAACGGCCCGCTCTCTCAACTCGCCAAGATCGTTGACGCCCGCTCCAAGCGCATCTCTAGCTACGACCGTGCCGGAGGTAACGGCGACTGCATCGCGGTTCCCGCCGGCGAGACCGTCTCACTTGCCGCGATGGAGGGCGCGGGGATCGTCAAGCACATCTGGGTGACGATGTCCGGACCGGACGAGTTGATGCGCCGAAACGTGGTGCTGCGCATGTACTGGGACGGGCAGGAGCATCCGAGCGTCGAGGCGCCGATCGGCGACTTCTTCGGCCAAGGCTGGGGGATGAAGTACAACTTCATTTCGCTCCCCCTCGCGGTCGCGCCGAAGGAAGGAAACGCCCTGGTCTGCTACTTCCCGATGCCCTACGGCAAGGGTGCCCGCATCACCGTCGAGAACCAAAGCGAGCACCCGGTCAACAACTTCTACTACTACGTGGACTACGAAGAGCACCCGTCGATCCCCGACGACATGGGGCGCTTCCACGCCTGGTACAACCAGGAACTCACCAAGCCCGAGGGACAGACGGACAACGTCGGCCTCGGCGGGGACGTCGAGAACGAGTGGTCGATCTTCGGCGAGTTTCCCAACAATCCAACCGACGTGAACAATTACGTGTTCTGCCAGCCGGAGGGGGCGGGGCACTACGTGGGGGTGAACTACTACATCAACTGCCCGACGCCGGTTTGGTACGGCGAGGGGGACGACATGTTCCTCGTGGACGGCGAGGCGTGGCCGGGCTCCGCGCACGGAACTGGGTCGGAGGACTACTTCAACCAGAGTTGGTGCCCAGATGAGCACTACTGCCATCCGTATTTCGGAACGGCGCGGGCGCCCGGGCGGCTGAACGACTCGCCTAGGTTTGGTTGGTTGGGTCGGACCCACGTGTACCGGTTCCACGTGGAAGACCCGATCCGGTTTAAGAAGTCGCTGCGGGCATCGATCGAGCACGGCCACGCGAACTGCCTGACCCTGGAGATCGCGTCGGTGGCGTACTGGTACCAGACCCTTCCGTCGCGCCCATTCCCGCCGCTACCATCGGCAGCCGACCGCGCCCCGCGCCCAGAGATCGGGGTGGTGGACGTGCATCGATGGCGCGACACCTGGCGGCAGAGCCGCTCGGGCGAGCGGTTTGGGAACGAGAAGTAGGGGGATCGCTATTCGCTATTCGTTGGTCTTTGCTAAATTCAAAGCCTCGAAGTTCCCCCTCACCCTAGCCCTCTCCCGCCCGACAGATTTTTCGTGGCGATAGCAAGAGCCGTGGGCGGGAGAGCGAACCGAACTCCGTGCGGATCGACGTACTTGACCGTGCTGAGCTGCCGGTCGGGCGGAATTTCCCGTTTCTGCTCACCCACACTGCTTACCCACGTTGGCAATCCGGCAATTTCTTAGTGGTAGTGGTAGTGGTAGTGGTAGTGGTAGTGGTGGTGGTTTGTTTGTGTGCACGTCATTTTGTGCTTGGGATCCAGTTTTGTCAACCAAGTCGGGGCGGGATTCGTCCTTCGTTGAGGCTCTGCAAAATTCAAGGTGTAATGCCTCTGCACCTCTGAACCCTTTGAACTGGTGGTGGTGGGGCCAAAAGCGGTAGCGGCTAAGGCAAGGAGAAGTCAAGCCTCTACCCCTTTGGCAGCAAGGATTCCATAGCGCATGACTGCAGAGGGGCAGAGGCATCCGCCTATTGAAATTTGCAAAGGCCTCCACGAATAACGAATCACGAAACCGATTGTTAACGCCCGCTTAAGGGATCGTGGAACGAGCCTGGGCGAGAGGTAATTTCCCTCAATGAAGTCTCGCCTCATCCTCGCCCTCGCCCTAGCGGCTTGCGGAGCCTTCTCAGCTCCCACTCACAAGCCGCTCGCCAGTGCGACGATCTTGGTGATCCGCCACGCGGAGAAGCCGGAGAGCGGCGACGGGCTCACGCCGGCCGGGGAAGCTCGGGCGGCGGCATATCCGCGATACTTCGCGGGATTAAAACTCGATGGGCACACTGTGCACTTCACCCACCTGTTCGCGGCGAAGGACTCCGAGAAGAGCCATCGTCCTCGCCTAACCATCGAACCGCTCGCAAAGAGCCTCCACCAAACAATCGACCTTCGATTCACCGACAAGGACCGGGATGCGATTGTCGCCGACCTCAGGGCGCACGACTACGGCAACGAGATCCTCATCTCATGGAGGCACGGCAAGATCCCCGACCTCCTCACCGGACTCGGTGCCGACCCGGGGTCCCTGGTCCCTGAGGGCGATTGGCCGGACACTGTGTTCGACCGGGTGATTGAGCTCCACTTCGACGCCGATGGCAAGATTGTGAAGAGCCGATGCCGGATGCTCCAAGAGCACCTCATGCCCGGCGACGAGAAATAAGCTCCCGTTCCTCTTCCTCTTGCGGCGATGATCGTGCGTCGGAAGGGGAGGGTTCCTTTATGGAGTGCTGTGGCCCGCCACCGCTTTCGATCAGCCGACCCGTCGGCGGCGCATGCGAATTCGCTGATGGTCCCGCTCGCAGGCTCGCTGGTGAAAGCGGTGACAGGTCACCGCGCTATAGAACACGGAAGCCTCTTCCGACGCACAATCATCGCCGCAAGAAGAGGGGAACTTGCAGTCGGTAGACTCTGGAGCGCATGAGCACCACGGTTACGCTGCCGCGCGATACGAACCAGGCACTGGGTATCGGGCAATTCGCCATCGACTTCCTCGCCGGGACCCTTGGCAACGGGCCCTCCCAGGCGGTTCTGGATCGCACGCGAATGTTCCACGCCGATGCCGTCCTGTGCGGCGTCTCCGCCCTGGCGCTCAAGACCAACGCTCCGACAATCCTGCGGAACGAAGCTCTGGAGTACATGGACGACCACGGCGCGACCGTCTTTGGCTCTCGCGGGCGAGTCAAGCCCGAGAAGGCGGTCGTGGCCAACTCCAGCGCCGTGCGCGAGTGGGACTCCAACGGCACGAACTTCGGCTACAACCCGGCGCTGGGGCACACCGCGGGCGAGTTCGGACATAACGACTTCTATCCCGTCGTGATCGCCGCCTGCCAGATCAAGGGACTCGACGGCGCGACCGCATTGAAGGCAATGGTGTTGCTGGACGAGATTCGCGGGCGGCTCGCCGAGGTTTTCTCGCTCAAAAGCTACCGGATCGACCACGTCGTCCACGGCGCAATTGCCTCGGCGGCGGTGTACGGCGCGCTGATGGGCGCGACCGCCGAGCAGATCGAGAGCGCGATCGGCATGTCGGTCGCCCACTACATTCCGTGGCGCGCGATTCGCGCGGGCAAGCAACTCAGCGACTCCAAAGGTGCGTCGGCAGCGATCTCAACCGAGGCCGCGATCCTCAGCATGCGCCGCGCAATGCACGGCTTCATCGGCCCGAAGGACATCTTCCGCAATCCCGAAGCGGTGTTCCGCCAGTTTGAGCCGACAACCGGCGAGTCGCCGTTTGATCTCGTGTTCAGTCACTCCGGCGACGACTTCGCCGTCATGGGGATGCACTTCAAGCTGGGGCTCTACGAGCACCAGTCGGCGGGCGCGCTCCAAGGTCTGATCGAACTCGTTACCGAGAGTCCCGAGTTACTCGCGCCGGGACGCATTCAGAAGATCGTGATCAAGGCGTACGAACCGGCGTTCGGGATCATCGGCGACCCCGCGAAGCGGGATCCGCACACGCGGCAATCGGCGGACCATTCGATGGTCTACATCGTGGGCACGCTCCTCCGAAAGGCGACCGAGTTGCTTGACGGCGAGTCGGAGACCGACGACGTGTGGAAGAAGCTAATGCTTTCGCCGTACGACTTCAGCGAAGACGCCATCTATAACCCGGCTACGCGCAAGCTAATGGCCCTGATCGAGTTCGCCCACGGTGGCAAGGACTACGACGCGAAGTACCCGGATGGGATTCCAACCTCGGTGGTGATCACCGATGCGGATGGCGAGGTGTACGACAGCGGCCTGATCATGTATCCGGCGGGACACGCCCGCAACACGAGCGCCGACCTTGCGGGAATCCTGCGCCACAAGTTCGGGATGCTAGGTCGTCTCGCCGTTCCAGAGGGGAATGAGGACGCCCTGATCAAGCGGCTCGAGTCCCTCCCGAGCCTCTCGTCGGACGAGCTTAAGAACCTATACGACTTCGAGATCGCGAGCCGCCCAGGCTACGAGTAGGTCTTCAGTAGTGGTAGTGGTAGTGGTTGTGGTAGTTAGGAATTGTCATCCCGAAGGGTTGCTTCTTGCTCGCAATTGCGCGAACGACCGGTGCTGGGAGACGAACAAGAGGCACTGACGGTCAGGTTCCTCCACTTCGCCGCACCCGAGCCTAATTCCGAACAATGTGAGCAGGTGGGCGGTGTCGGTCGGAATGACAAGACAATCTTTCGGGCGAACACTCCAACACTCCAACACTCCAACACTCCAACACTCCAACACTCCAACCCGCAAACGCAATGACGGCCTCAGGATTTCTCCGGAGGCCGTCTGGTGGGATTCCAATACCTTAACCTAGTAGGTCAAGAAGTGGGTTACCAAGTGCTGTATGCAGTTCCGTCCAGGCCATTTCCACTGGTGGACGAGCTGACCTTGCCGACCGTCGGCGACGTGATCGAGTAGGTGAACGCAGCGCCACCAACCGGGTCGGTCGGCACCGTCTGCATGTACGGGCCCTTATAGTCGCCCGCAGTAATCGTCTTGGCGGCTCCGGCATTGTCCTTTCCCGCGGTTGGCGCGGTCGTAACTGCGAGGTCGCTGGTGGCGGCAGGCCACGCACCCGTGTCGTTGTGGAACAACTCGATAGCGTTCCGCATCAGCTTCAGGTCACCCTTCAAGCTCGCTTCCTTGCTACGCGTTCCCGAATCCATGAAACGGGGAATCGCGATGGCCGCGAGCACGGCCAGGATAACGATAACGATGAGCAGCTCGACGAGGGTAAATCCTCGCTTCTTGTTGTTGATTTTCCGGTTCAGCATTGGCGTCTCTATTTATGTGTCGGTTGTTCTATTTCATCCCCACAGGGGGAATTACTTGATGTGTTGCACGGCGGAATATATAGGGGTAATGATCGAAACTGTAATGGTTCCCACAAGGAGGCCCATCACGACGATCATCACGGGCTCAAGTACGGCGACAAGCGACTTGAGGCGAGCGTCGGTCTCCAGCTCCATCTGCTCGGCGCAGGTGGAAATCATCGAGGGAAGTTTGCCCGTCCGCTCGCCGACCCCGATCATCTGAGTTAAAACGGGAGGGAAGGCCTTCGTCGCGGCGAAAGCGTCGGAGAGCGTGCCTCCTTCCTGAACCGCTTGGATCGACCGGTGGATCGCATCGGAAAGCGTCCGGCTTCCCGAGACCTTGGCCCCATGCTCAAGGGCCTGGACGATCGGCACGTTACCGCTGATCAGCGCGGAGATGGACTGCAAGGCCCGTGAAAGCGCAAGCTTGTTAAGGAGGTCGCCAATTCCGGGAAGGCGCAGCGCGACTTTGCCGACGGCATTGGAGATAGCCTCGTTCTTTAACGCATAGCGAATCGCAACAAAGAACCCGATGAATCCGGCAAGACACATCCATGGCTTGCCGCGGATAAGGTCACCAAGATCCAGCATGAGCCGCGTAGTAATCGGAATGTCCGCGTGCATCTTCATGAACACGCCCGCGAACTTTGGCATGACAAACACCACGAGGACGAGCACAGTGAGAAAGGCGATGGTCAGCATCACCATGGGATAGAGCATCGCGTTCTTCACCTTTCGGCGAAGGTCGGCTCCGCGGGCCAGATAACTCGCGGCGGTGGAGAGAGCGATACTCAGGCTGCTGCCTTCTTCGGCAACGCGAACCATGTCGGCAACCATCTCAGGGAACAAGCAGTCGGCACTACGAAGGGCGGTGGCCAGGCTGTGACCTTCGACGATCTGGGTCTTCAGGTCCTGAATCCCCTTGGTGACGATCTCGCGCGTCGAAATGCTGGCAATCGCGTCGAGCGCTTCGACAAACGGGACACCCGCTCCGACCATCACCGCCAAATTCGAAAGGATCGCCGCGCCTTCGGCATCGGGAATCCGACGCGGTCTCCCAATCTGGAATCCCCGCTTCGCACCACCCATACCACTGGCACTCGCCTTGCTAGAACTCGGCTTGCCCTTCGTAGGCTTCACGAGCACCAGCGTCACCTGCTGGTTCATCATCCGCCGTTCGACCTCTTCGACCGATCCGGCTTGGATTTCTCCCGTAACCGCCTTCCCGGCCGCGTCATATCCCTTGTACTGAAATGCGCCCATAGGTTAACTCTCCGAAGTGGCGCGCAGAACTTCCTCGACGGTTGTCGCACCGCTGAGAACCTTCGAGCGGCCATCCACCCTCAGCGTGATCATGCCGTCGGCTTCGGCGGCGCGCCTAATCTCGGTCGGATGCTCACCCGCGAGCACGCGTCGGCGGACTTCCGAATTGACTTCGAGAATCTCGTACAGACCCGTACGCCCCCGGAATCCGGTCTTGGCGCAGTATTCACAACCTCGGCCCTGGATGTATTCGTGGTTAATCGGCAGGTCGAGCTTCGCAAGCAGTAAATGGTCGGGCTTATAGGTGTCCTGGCACTTCGTGCAACTCGTCCTCACCAGGCGCTGGGCAATTGAAGTGGTGACACTCGACGCGAGGAGGAAGGGCTCGATCCCCATGTCCATCAGTCGGCTCATCGCGCTCGCCGAGTCGTTGGCGTGGAGGCTGGTGAGAACAAGGTGACCCGTAAGGGCCGCCTCGATCGCAATGCCCGCCGTCTCCGCGTCGCGAACTTCACCCACGAGGAGCACGTCCGGGTCTTGCCGGAGGATCGCCCGCAGACCCGTCGCGAACGTGATTCCTGCTCGCGGATTAACGTTGGCTTGGGTAACCCCGTCGAGCTGATACTCGACCGGGTCTTCGATCGTGATGATGTTCCGGTGCACTGTGTTGAGGTGGTGCAACCCGGCGTAAAGCGTGGTCGTCTTGCCCGAGCCGGTGGGACCCGTTACGAGAATGAGGCCCTGTGGCACATCAAGCAAGGGAAGGAACCGATCGAGGGTTTCGGTCGACATGCCAAGGCGGCTCATGTCGATCGTCGCGGAGTGCTTATCGAGGATTCGGATGACAACGGTCTCGCCGTGGACGCTCGGGTAGGTTGAGACGCGGAAGTCGTACTCGCCCTGCGAGGACACCAGCGTACAGCGACCGTCCTGTGGCATTCGCCGCTCGGCGATGTCGAGCCCGGCGAGGATCTTGATTCGGGAGACCAACGGATGTTGAAGGTCTTTCGGGATCACCATGATCTCTTGGAGGAGACCGTCGATGCGAAGCCGGACACGGACCTTTCGGGCCTGGGGTTCGATGTGGACGTCGCTTGCCCGCATCGAAATTGCCTTCGTCAAGAGCGCATTGGCGAGCTTGATGATCGGCGCGCCCTCGATCGCTTCCTTAAGGTCGATGACCTGCGACGGCCGGTCTTCCTCTTCGCGGGCGGACATCCGGAGGCCCTCGTCGTCCGTCCCGAGGATGGCGTCACCGACGAGTTCGCCGAGGTCGTCGTAGGCACCGAAAGAGCGGAAGATCGCCTCTCGGATATCTTCTTCCGCCGCCAGGAGGGGGTCGATCTCGAGGCCGGTCATCGCCGCGAGTTCGTCGATGGCGGAGAGGTCGAGCGGGCGCGCCATCGCGACGCTTGCCGCGACTTCGGTCCGTTCGATCGGGATCGCCAGCAATCGCATCGCCGCGGCATGCGGGATGATGCGGCTCGCGTCCGGCTCGATCTCGATCTGGGTGAGGTCGATGAACGGAACACCGATCTGCAGCGCTTCGCAGCGGAGCTTCTGCTTGTGGGTGATGCGCTTGAGGCGTACGAGGGTGTCGCCGAGCGGCTCGGTGGTGTCCTCGCGTTTCGCGAGGATTTCCGTCAGCTCGTCTTGGCTGATCAGACCAGATTCGACGAAGATTTCCGATATCGGGCGATCGAGGATCATTTGGCTAAGTCGATGACCGTCGGGGTGACGGTGATGATCACTTGCGACTTGGTCTTCGTTACCTTGCGGTGCTTGAAAATCTCGCCGATGAAGGGGATCTTGCTGAGAAGCGGGACCTTCTCCATTTCCGTAATGTCCTCGTCGCGCAGAAGTCCTCCGAGCACGATGGTCTGGCCCGAACCGACGCGGAGCGTCGTCTGGGCTTCGCGGGTCGAGACCTGCGGGTAGCTCGCCCCATTGACCGACAGGTAGCCGGTGATCGTTGAGACTTGGGGATACAGGCTCAGGGTTACCGTTCCGTCCTCGCTGATCGAAGCCGAAACCTGAAGGTAGATGCCAACCCGCTCCTCTTCCTTGCTGAAGATCGGCGCGTTGATTTGGCTGTAGCCGACCAGGACGGGATAGCTGATGCGGTCGCCGATCAGCACGAACGCGCGTTCGCCGTCGAGCACCGAGATGTTAGGCCGAGCCAGAAGCTTCGAAGCTCCGGTCTTCTCGAGCGCGGCGAGGGTCGCCGCGACCGAGAGCGGGGTGCGCGTGATGTTGCCAAGGTTGATCCCCTTGCCCTGAGACTCTTGGAACGTCGTGTCCCCAAAGTTCCAAGTCGTCCCGACGTCGCGGAGGGCGTCGTTCGAGATGTCGTGAATGGTGACGAGGATGCCGACCTGCTTGCGCGGGCGGTCAAGCTGCTTGGCGAGCAGCAGTGCTGCTTCGACGGCCGATCTCTTACCGGTGATGACAAGGGTCTTGGAGTTCGGGTCGTTGCCGTCCTTCGGGGCCAGCACGGCGGTGGAGGTGCCGGTGGCCTTGGCGCCGTCCTGCGAAGCGATCGCAGGCGACATCGGGGCAGGACCGGCGACAAGGGCAACATCCGCTTCCTTGAAGGCCTTCCCAAGCGCACGGGCGAGTTCGCCGCTGGTGACGAAGCTGCTCGCATAGATCTCCGTGACCACCTCGTCCTTCGCCTCAACCGGAGCTTGCGGCTTCTCTCGACCCGAGGCGGCCCACTCGATCGGATAGGAAGTCTTGAGCTTCTCGGCGGTCGCGAGGATGTAAGTCGAGCCGACCTTGAGGTAGTTGAGATCGCTGATCGCGCATATGTGGCGCAGCATCTCGGCCAAGGGGACCTTGTTCATGCTGATCGTCAGCTTGGTCTCCGCCTTGGTCATCAGAATCAGGTTAACGCCGGTCATTGCGCTGAGTTGGCGCAGTACCTGGCCCGGATCCATGTCGGATACGGTCAGCGAACAGAGGATCTCGTCCGAGGAAACCGTTACGACATTGGGCTGCTTGGTCAGAGCCGAAGAAACAGCGATCGGCTTAGGAACGGGGGCCGTCGCCGGGAGCATGTTGTCGGCCAAGGTGTCGTCGACGGGTGCCGTATTAGCGGGACTCTTCTCGGTAGCCAGCTTCGCGACGACCGCGGGATCGGGGTGCCGAGTTACTTCAATCGTGACCGTGGTGGGCTTCGGAGCCACGGTTACGGGCGCATGCACCGCCGGCTTAGGCTTCTGGTGATGCGTGGCATGGTGGTGCGACCGATGAAGGTGCGTGATGCCGGCGGCGATTACAAAGATGGTCATCATGGCTGAAGGGACTCTCCCACGCGAAGCGTCTTGCTGCCTTTGGACAGCCGGAGCACAATCGCTCCGTCAAGAATCTGTTGAACGGTCACGGTCTCCGTTACTTGTTGGCCGACGGCGTACTCCTGCGCTCCCTTGCCATCGAGCGACAAGAAGGCAATCGGATGACCCGCCGCAACGGTGCCCTGAAGGCAAATGCTCGGACCCTTGTGAACGGGAGCGGCGGTGGGCTGATCAACGGGGCCGTCGCCGTTGTCTGGTTGAAGCCCCACTCCTGGATTGGGAAGAACCACCGAATAGGGAAGCTCCCCGGACAGAACCGCGGGTCGGAAGGCGGGACGCTTATCCTTCTCTTTGGCCTTGTCCTCTTCTTCCTTCGTCTTCGCCTTGTCATCCGGCCCGATGTAGGCGGCGTTGAAGAACGGGTCGCCGTAAACCGAGGTTGGCAAGGCGGACGCGACAGCAGCGCGATTCGTCGGGGACGCGATTGCGGCTTGCTGCACCGGGTTGGCGGGTCCACCGTTGCCCTTCAGCTGCAAGAACAGAAACCCGATCGCACCGACGGCGACGACTCCCAGAGCGGCGGCTTGTCCGACGTTGCCTACTTTCATACCTTTGCCCCTATCCGGGTGAGCACGCGGAAGGACAGCCGCAGCGTTACCACCGAATGCTTCTTGTGTTCGTCGAAGCTCTTGCGCGCGAGCTCGATCGAGTCCGGCTCGATCGGCACGCCGCACTTTCGCAGCCCTTCGACAGTGGTGAACACGGCGCTCACGCTTCCCGACAGCGTCACATGAACCTGCACCTGCTCCCAGTCCGCGTGATTGGTCTCGAGAGTGAAGGATGAAAGGTAGGGTGCCCGATCAGGGCTCGCCTGGAATTCCGAAATTTCGCACTTCGCCGCGCGAGCATTCCGTTCGAGCGCGGTCTGGACCTTGACGATGGCATCCTCGCGGATCGCCGGAGACGTTGGGCGGGTCTCGGTCGGCTTCACGGCGGCCTGACGAAGATCGGCCAGGGTCTTAGACTGCATCCGTACCCGATCCGCCAGATCGGCGGTGACCATTTTTGCCTGCAGGTAACGACCGCCCGACAGGACGAGCGCTCCGCACGTGAGGCCAAGGATCACCTTGAGCACCTTCCGGGCACGGTGAACGTGCGGCTGAGTTAGGATGAAGGGCTCCTTTCTCATTGGGCGGCCACCCGCTTGAGGTACTCGAAGCTCACCCCGTTCTTCCCGAACATTGAGTTAGGGCGCGTGCCGGTCAGACTCGAAACCTTGCTATTGGTGCGGCCCGCCTGCTGGGCGAACGCAACGGCGATGTCAAAGCTCTCGGCATCGGCCCGACAGTCGATGACGATTTCCGCGGCGCGTACCTCCACCTTGACGGAAGTGAACGCCATGCCCGACTTCGCGGCGTCGAGGACGCCATAGGACTCGCCCATCAGCCGATCGAAAAACGCGGACGTCTGGCTACTTAGCAGGGCGGAGGCAACCCCCGGTTCGGCCGCCTTTTTCAGGTCATTGGCTTGATCGAGCGCCCCCTTGAGTTCGTTCAAGCTCGCCAGATGCTTCTGCTGGGCGTGAACAAAGCTCGTCCGTCCTCCTTCGATCGCGGGGACAGCAATCACTGCCAACGCAATGCAAATGGCAATGCCCAGGGCATACCGAGTGGCCTCTGATCGGAATTGCACCTGGTCCGTCGTCCACTCCGCAAGGAGGTTGGCGCGGACGTTGATTGATCGGATGCTAGGCGCTCCGGTGCCAGAAGAACTCGCGCTCATGCTGTTTACCTCCCGTTAATTCCTGTCGGTGCTCAATCGCGGACAGAGCCAGCCCCACCGCTACGGCATACGCCTCTTGGCGTCGTGAAACTTCCTGAAAACCCTCCGCATCCACCTCTGCCAGCAGGCCGGTGAACGGTCTTGCCGTCTCCACCCGTAGGCCAAGGTTGTTGCCAAGGTATTCGGCGAACCCGCGTAGTCCGACCAATCCTCCACAGAGGACCAAGTGATCGAGAATTCCCGCGTAGCTGCGCTCGGGGTGCAGCGAACGGAAGTAGCGGAGAAGTCGAAGGAACTCGCGGACAAGCTTGTCCAACTCAGTCGCGATGTTGGCGACCGCCGTCGCGCCCTCCAATTCAATGAGGATCGACCCATCGGGGCGGAGGGCAGTCTTGGGTTGGAGCATATGCTCCTCCGCTTCCTCAAGCGGGATATCCAGGGCTTGGGCAAGCGCGTTGGCCACGAGATCGGAACCGAAGCGCACGCTGCGGATGAACTGCAGACTCTGGTTCTGAACCACGTACATGTGGGTGCTGCGGCCACCCACGTCGATGATCGTTAGGGACGCGTTTCGCCAGAGCGCGCTGCGTTCGGACAGCCGTCGGTCTACGATGCGAAGCACGGCTTGGGCCTCAAGTTCCGCGGCGATGGGTCGTAGTCCAGCGTGCATGATCGCCTCAGCTCGACTGTCAACGATCGCCCGAGGCACGGCGATAACCAATGACTGCTGCTGCGCACCGGTTTCTGATTCGGGGGCGTCGGTCGCTTCAACGTAAGCGTCGTCAACCGAGAAGGGGAGGTGACGGCGAACCTTGATCCGGGCCGCACCTCGGCGCTCTTCACCGCGAACGCCCGGCAAGTTGATCCAGCGCAAAGCCGCGACGCTACTGGGAATTGAAAAGACCGTCGGGAGTGCGTCAACTCCGGTGGACCGAGCCCATTCGCGAATCAATCGACCGAGGGCCTTGGGACTTCGCACGATGCCGTTCTCAAGCAGGTTCGCGGGCATCGGGAAGGCACCCGCCTGACGAATGGAGAGTCGATCGCCGTTGGAACGGGCGACCACAAGCTTAACGACGCTGGTGCCAATGTCTAGCCCCAGCGAGATCGTTGTATCCGCCGGTATCCCGGTTAGGAGGGTGGACGACGTCATGCCGCCTTCTGAACCTCCGGGTTCCAGAATTTACGATAGACATCCTGCATCCGCACTGTCGGCAGCAATTCGCGGAGCGCCTCGACGACAACCGGATCGAACTGAATGCCCGCTCCCCGACTGAGTTCCGAGAACACGTGTTCGATGTCCATAACGCCGCGATAGGGTCGGCGCGAGCTCATCGCGTCGAATGCGTCCGCGACGCACACGATCCGGAGCGAGGGAGGCAGTTCGCCGCCCTTCAGATGGTCCGGGTAGCCACTGCCGTCGAGCTTCTCGTGGTGGTTCCGGATGATCATCAGCACGCCTTCGGCGAGCATCAACGGCTTACAAATCTCGTAGCCGATGACCGGGTGCGATTTCATAATCGCAAACTCTTCATCGGTGAGTCGGCCAGGCTTGTTCAGCACGGAGTCCGGAACGCCGATCTTGCCGATGTCGTGGAGGATCGTGCCCACGCGGAGCTCTTCGATCGCCTCGGCGCTGAAGCCAAGGTGCTCGGCGAGCATCATCGAGACATCGCAAACGCGCTGCGAGTGACCACGGGTGTAGTCGTCGCGAGCTTCAAGCGCGGTCGCAAGACTTTGAAGGGTCCGGAGGAACGTGGTGCGCTGACGCCCTTCCATGCGGGCGTTCGACACGGCGACCGCCATCAGCGATCCCATGCTGCACAGCAGTTCCATCTCCTCGGGGCCAAAAGGCGCTCCCGCGGGATCGCCGATCACCGTCAACGCGCCCATCGTCTGCTCTTTGCCACTCTCGCGGGAGCCGATGAGAACACGGGAAGAGAGCGGGACACTGATGACTGAGCGGACGCCGACCTGAAGTCCGTCGCACTCGACCGGTTGGAGATCGCGATTGCGCAGAGCAATGGGTTGACTCATCTCGACGACGTAACCGGAGAGGCCCTCGCCAACCTCCAGAGAGTCAGGCATTTCAAACTCGCCGTTGCCGCCATAGGCGACCTCGGTGCGAAGCAAATCGGGGCGCTCCTCATCGATGACCATCACATAGCCGGAGTCCCCACCTATTTCCTCGACCGCGACCTTGAGAATCTGGGTCAGCATCGAGATGAGATCGCGGCTTCCCGCGAGGGCGGACGAGCACGAGATCATCGCGCCGAAGCGTCGATCATGCTGATGCAGCTTCTCTTCGCGGGCGCTCATTCCCATGACCATCCAAGAGAAGAGGCTGGTGATGGCAACGCTGGTGCCGATGATCCCGGCGCGGACCGGCGAAATCGTGTGGGTCGCGTAGAGCGCGACATCGACGCTAGCAATCAGGATCGCGAGCGCGGCAAGTCGGCGGGTGTTTCGCCGGGTGGTCGCCTCAAGAATCAGCGACGGGATGGTGGCGAGCCAGAGGTTGTCGTTGCGGAAGGTCGGGGAGAAAGAAAAGCCGATGCAAAGGGCGCAGTCCAAACCCCGCACAAACGTGACGAGGCGCGCGCCGTAGGCGTCGTAAGCGGCCGCGGTCCGACAGCCGAGTTGGGCGGCCACGCCGCACAACCCCATGAGCCCGACGGCGAGCCAGTCGAGCTGACCCATATGGGAGGACGCGCCGAGAGCGGCTAATCCCATGAGCATGAGCCATCGGACCTTAAGGTTCCGAAGCTCCGCGAGTCGCTGTTTCTCAATTACACCGTTCATGCCCACAACCAATTGGCCCCAGCACAAACACTGGCCCAGGTATTACATCGGAAACCGGACGGGAACTTTACAGGGGCGATGAGATTTCGTTACGGTCTTCAGCTTCAAACCTGCCCGCAAGACTGCGGGGATCGGCAGGACCTGCCGACTCTCTAAGATGTGAACCGCGTGCGCAGAACCCGGGGGACGAGCTTGGTGGAGATTCTTATCGCCGTCGTGTTCCTCGCTATCTGCGCCTCCGTGATCCTAGACGCGGTATGGACCGGCAATCTGCAGGCGGGTTACGCCATGCGACGCTCGCGTGTGATGGGACTCCTTCAAGACCAGCTCGAGGCCTTGAGGGGATACGCAGCTTCCGGCTCGCTGGCAACCGCCACTGCGACCAGCACTTCGACCCCGCCTGGGTTCGTGGGGCCCGTGTCGATCAGCGGCAGCATAAGCATTGAGACCAACTCCATGACGCTTTATGACGTCACCGTGACCGCAACCTGGACCGAGGAAGGCTCCTTCGGCACGCGCACCGACACGGCAACCCTTTCCACGGTGATAAAGGATTGAAGCAGCAAGGCGGCTTTACCATGATCGAATTGTTGATCACGATCTCCATCTCGGCGATTGTGCTCGGCGTCATGACGATGCTCTTTGGCTTCGCTTCCGTCCGTCTCTCGGACACCTACACGCAATCCGCACTTTATGATCAGGTCAATGGAGTCGCGGACAGAGTGGAGGCGAATATCCGCAAGGCCGACTCCTGCGCGAGCCGAGACGCTGGCGCCACCCTCGTATGCTCAATGCCCCAAAACGGGATCGATACCGATGGTGACGGTCAAAAGGACACTTACTACCCGGACAAAACGGATGCAAACGGCGCGGAGCAATACACCGTTGGCAGCTATGTCTGGTTCTATAACGCAGGTTCGACCGGGGCGTACAGCGTGGGGTCGGGCGGAGTTTGGCGCAGCGAACGAACAACCGTCGCGACTGTAACACTCTCGGATGTAGACAGCAGTTTTGGCTTCTATTATGGTTCGGTCCGTCGCTATCCCTTGGTAGCGAGTGCGAGTTTCGTCGTCAACGCAGCCCTAAAGACGGTGACGTTCACGATCACGGGTTCCACTCGCATGGGTTCAGAATCAGGGGGCAACGCAGATGGGACCACGTTGGGGCGGACGGTTACCGTGACCCGGACGGTGGAGTGGAGGAACTAATGGGTCGGTCGCGACGCGGAAGCGCCGCCGTCTTCGCGATGGTGATCTCCACCGCCGTTCTACCGGGACCGGAGTCATCCGCGTAAACGGCGATATCCAGATCACCGGTGATGTCCCTACCGGAGTCGGGGATCATTTGCTCATCATGACAGCGAGAAATGTCACCGTGACGCGACGAATGTGGGTGCATATCCCTTCCGGGGAGGAGCCCACGCTTACAACTTCGAACGCGTGTGGATAGCGCTACTTACGGCAGGATTGTCGCCATGAACGTCATCTTCGGGGACGCTGCAAATTTAGCTTCGATCCGTTCGTTCGTGACAACCATGCGTCCGCGTATAAGCTCCGCCTTCCCGGCGTCTGGCCCTAAGCGTTCGCGTATCTCAGGCGCAACGCGGACCAAGTGTTGGACTCGATCGCGCCCCGAATCTCTTGCATCAAGCGCGCATAGAAGGCGAGGTTATGCAAAGTCGCGATGCGCGCGCCAAGCGCCTCGCCTGCCTTAAACAGGTGGCGCAGATAAGCCGCCGAGTACCGCTCTGTCGCCGGGAAAACCGAGCCCTCGTCATGGAGCCCGTCATGCTCCGCCCACTTCAGACCCGAGGCGTTGACCCTACCATTCAGGGTGTAGAGCGCATGATGCCGCGCCATGCGCGTGGGAAGCACGCAGTCAAACAAGTCGACCCCGCAAGCCACCGCATGCAGAATGTCTCCCGGATGCCCGACTCCCATCAAGTAACGCGCCTTGTCCTGAGGAAGGAGCGGTGCGGTCATCGCCACCACCGGATACTGCATCTCCGTCGGCTCACCGACGCTCACCCCACCGATCGCGAATCCGTCGAACGGGAGCGAGCGCATGAAGTCCGCGGACTCGTGCCTCAAATCCTCGTGGACACCCCCCTGCACGATCCCAAAGATCGCCTGCTCGTGCGCATAGGTCGTTCCCGCCGGACGACGAGCCGCAAGATTTCGCGGAGCCCAGAGATGCGTGCGACGCATCGCGTCCACCGCTTCCTCGCGTGAGCAAGGATAGGGCGGGCACTGGTCGAGACACATCGAGATGTCAACCCCCAACTGACCCTGAATCTCGATCGACCGCTCAGGCGTGAGATACAACTCGCTGCCATCGAGGTGGGAGCGAAACCGCACGCCATCGTCGTTGATCGATCGTGTGTTCGAGAGTGACATCACCTGGTAGCCGCCCGAATCGGTGAGGATCGAGCCGCCCCAGCTCATGAAGTGATGCAACCCACCCATCCGCTGGATCAGCTCGCTGCTCGGGCGCAGAGCAAGGTGATACGTATTGGACAGAACCTGCTGGAATCCCAGCGCTTCGAGGTCTTCACTCCCGACCGTCTTAACCGTCCCCTGAGTCCCCACCGGCATGAAGGCGGGGGTCTCGACCACCCCGTGCGCGGTATGCAGTCGCCCCCGTCTGGCCCCGGTTTCGGGGCAGACACTCAAGAGTTCGAAGCGGACCGTGGGCATCCACTCATTGTGGCGGACCCGAGGCTCGATCTACTTTGGCTTAGGGAGGAACTCTTTGTCCTCGAACTTCTTGGGACCCGCCCAATCCGCCTGCCAAAGGATCTCGGTTGCCTTCATGTTTGGCTTGGTGAAGCGACTGAACACGGTCACGGGGACGTGATGCTCGGCATCGAAGGTGATCGCTACCTTCATCGCTCCCTGCGTCTTGGCCGCATCCCCGATACGATCAACGACCACCCGGACGGTATGGTACACGCGTCCTTGGAGGGCGACCGCTCGCTCCTCCGACTTCACTGAGTAGTTCTTCGGATCAGCACTGACCGCGGCGAGATACGCGGTGATCGGAGTTGCCGCATCCACGATTCCGACCAGTACTAGGCGCGGAAATTCCGTGGGAAAGCGGGCTGCCATATCAGGCCCCTTCGGAACGGCCTGCGCCGTCGGAGTAGAACTTCCCTCGCTACTGAGGACGAGCACCTTGCCTCCGTTCTTCAGCAGCCGTTCCGTTTGGATCGAGTACTCGTCATTCAATCTCAGTTTCGGATATTCGAGGTGAACATGTTGCGGGTCTCGCACCCTCGCCACGCCAATGTTGACGCCCTTCCCCTTCGGCATATCCGCGGTCGTCCTGATCACCGCCTCCGCATCGCGAAGGCCCTTCATCGCCTTGTCGGCATCCTTGGCGAGGTCGAGCGGGTTGGTCGCAGTCACCCGATATCCCTCATCCAATTCGACCGCATTTTTGGGACCCTTGGTGGGTGGCTTGGGAGAGTTGCCCGGCCCGGGGCTCGGAGCGACGCCCGGTGAAGGTGCTGGAGCGGACGCGCTCGGCGAGGCGCTGGCACCCGGGGACGCGCGTCGTTCTGTGGTGGCCTCGGGAGAGGCGACCGGCGAAGCAGGCGCGTCGGTCTTGGACCCGGGGTCGGTCAATTGGGGCGACTCGCCGCATCCCGCGAGGACAAGGGCGAGGGCAAGAAAAAGGTGCTTAGCTGGGGG
Organism: Fimbriimonadales bacterium; assembly: GCA_038216655.1. GTDB lineage: Bacteria > Armatimonadota > Fimbriimonadia > Fimbriimonadales > Fimbriimonadaceae > JAFDWR01. The sequence goes on along the minus strand of JBBQPZ010000006.1, from coordinate 157,347 downwards.
CATGGACTTCACTTAAGAACGGACAGAACTTGTCGCCGGTTCCGTTGGACGCCAAAGAGACAAATCGAGGACCGGGAAGGGGGCGTCTTTCTGCTGACTGTCAAGGAAGAACTCCTCCTCGTCAGCGGTCATCTTCTCGCCGCCGCGCACCTTTTCGGCGAGCGCCGCGAGGCGATGGAAGCGGTCGATGTGGTCGGCAAAGCGAATCTCCGAGTAGTCCTTCGCTGAGAAGGTCGAGATGAGGAACTGCCAGTCGGAAGCCTCCGCCAGGAGCAACTCACGTCCCGCCTGGAGGGCGATCTCAAGCGCCTCGCCCCAATCCTCGATCTCCGCCATCTCGCGCATCTTCTTCTCGCACGGGTACAGCTTCTCCCAGGTCCAGAGGTTCTCGTCGTTGATCCAGATGTAGTGGTAGCCGCCCTCGCCCCACGAACCTTCGGGCATCGTGATCAAATGCCGCGCGGGCTCGCGATCGAGCACGTCGCCGCCGGACACCATGTCCACCTGCCCGTCCGCATGGATCGCCTTCGCGACTTCATACAGGAACTCGGGTCCCTCCCACCACCAGTGGCCGAACAACTCAGTGTCGTACATCGCGACCACCGTGCCCTCCCTCTCGGCCTGACCCTTGTAGGTAGCGAGCGTGGATTTGAGGGTCTCGACGAAGTCCTTAGCATGCGAAGAGATTCTTTCAAACGCCTCGTACGGGTTGTACGGCTTTTTCTTGCCGAGGTCGGACTTGTCCTGGCTGATGCGCCAATAGCGCAGCCGGCCCGGATAGAGCTGCTTGTGGAACTCCAGATACCACTCGTTGCCCGGGTAGCCGACGTCGCCGGACCAAACCTTGACCGTCGTAGCCGGGTCGCGGGCGAACACGGTGACGCCGTTCGGAAGCATGTAGTGCTCGTATTCGGAGCGGTATTCAACGGGAGGGGTGAAGTACTTGCTCGACCGCGCGAACATCTCCGCGAGCTGCGGGAACTTGGCCGCATAGGTGCCGAGCGGGTGCCCGCCCCGGATCATGTGGGAGTCGACAAAGAAGTATTCGATCCCGTTATCCTTAAGGATCTCCTCGGTGCCCTGGCGCATGAAAGCGCCGTCCTCACCGACCGGCGGCTTCCACTCGTAGCGGGGCCGATACGCACATTCAGGAAGCCAAATGCCGCGCGGCTTGCGCCCGAACAGCCGCTCGTAATTCTGTACACCGAGCTTGATCTGGGCCTGGCTGCTCTCTTCGGTACCGAGTAACGGCTGGTAGCCGTGGGTCGCGCCGGAGGTGATAACCTCGATGCAGCCCTGATCTTGGAAGTACCGGAACGCATCGATGATCGAGCGGTTCCACTGGTGCTTGAACTCGACGAGCGCCTGTGTGTACTGGCGCTGCCAAAACAGCGAGAGGCCCTGCATGCCAAGCTGACCGTCGATCTGGAACCGCTTGCCATCCCCCACCGCAGCGTCGATCTTCTCCTGACAGTACGCCTCGAACCCGTCCTTAAAGCTCTCGTCCTCAAGCTGCTCGGCCAGGATCGGGGTCATGTTGACCGTCCAGCGTGGCTTGATCCCTTCCTTTTCGAGGCGGTCGAGCGCGTGAAGCAGCGGGAGGTAGCACTCCGCCGCCGCTTCCATCAGCCAGTCGGTACCGTGCGGACTCTTGCCGTGCGACAACACATACGGCATGTGGGTGTGGAGGCAAAGCAGGAATCTGCCGACGGGCATGACCCATTGTAGACGTTAGGAGCTAGTACGCGCCTTTCAGATACGACCAACCTGCTTCCTGCTTGGTCACCACTTCGTAAACCCCCGACTTCACCACGATCGCGCCCGAGACGAGCATCGCCTGAGTCACCTTGCGTCCGCGCATCGTGTTGGCACAAGCCGCAAACACCGCGCCAAGCTTCTGGACCTTCTTAACCCGAGCCTCCGCCTTTCCGCCCTTCATGATCATGTCGAGCCCTGGGCCGTGGCACACCACTTCAACCTCGACGGTCTCCGGCGCGAACGCCTTCTTCAGGTTCTCGATGTTGTTGAGCACCGTCTGATAACCCATCGGGCTCGGAATATTCACCTCGATCACCACGCGGTGGGCGGGTTTCTGAGCGGTGAACCCGAACGAGCCGAGCGCGAGCAGGGCGACGACGCAACTGAGCTTTGCCATTGCCTCTGTTTTACATGACGTCGGCCCAAAAGGCATACAATCGTGTTCATGTTCGCTTCCGTCGTTCTATTGTTGGTCGCTTCGGGCTCCGCCAAGGCCGGTCCGCCCGCGTGGTTCGACCGGATGCTCGCCGGATACGAGTTGCAGTACGACCAGAAGCACGGGCAAGCAGGCGTGTACGACGCCAAGACGGGCTACTTCCTGATCCGCGACATTGAGTGTGATGGCGGGATCGTGTCGGTCTTTCTCACCCGCGATCGCCACATGGTCTCGAACGCGAGCTACAAGGTGCCTAACTTCACGCCGAACCCGGACGAGGGTGCAGGCAGCCAGCCCCTGACCAACAAGCCCCTCTCCTCGCTCTCCACTGGAAAAGGCGTGACCATCGGCTTTTCGCGAGCCCAGATGGAAGCAAAACTCGGCAAGCCGACCCAAGTGAAGCACTCAGGTCCACGGAAGCAATTCGTCGATTGCATCTACCGCTGGCAGGACAAGCCCGGGGAAGAGGGCATTACCTACGAAGAGACCTACACGTTCAAAGAGGGGAAGCTCATCCAGATCGAGTTCCTCAAGACGGCGAACGATCTGCCGGGCAAAGGCTGAGCCCTTCCTCTTGCCGGATGCTCGTGCCGGGAGGAGGAAGGGGTTGGGGATGGAGGTTCTGCGTCTGCACAGAATGGGTGAGACTTAGGCGAAAGTGGCTTACACTCTGAGCATGGTTGGCTCGCTCGTACTCCTACTCGTTTCGCGTCACACGGTGCACCATCCGCCAATCTGGTTTGACCGAAGGGTTACGGGCTATTCGCTCAAGAACGCGCCGCTTGGAGTCTTCGACGCCAAGAGTGGCTTCTACGTAGTTCGTGCCGGCGACTGCGATGGTGCATTCCTTTCGATAACCCTGACACGGGATCGCCATATCGTGAAGAACGCCGGGTACCGAGTGCCGAGTCTAGACGCGTCAAAGGATGGCGATGAAAGCAAGCGGTTGGCGGCCAAAAGGCTGTCACCCCTTTCAACTGGCAAGGGCGTAAGGATCGGATTCTCGCCCTCGCGGGTGGCCGCGAGACTCGGACGTCCGACCCAAATCCAACGGTCCGGCGAGCGAAAGCAGTTCGTCGACTACGTTTATCGCTTGGAAGAGCGGCCCGACGGAGCCAGCTATCAGCAGACCTACACCTTCAACAGGGACGGTTGATTCAGATCGAGTTCTCCTCCTCCGCTGGCGGAAGATAGAATTCTCAATACTCAATACTGGGCCTTCTTCTGGCTTGGTCCGGGAGGGCCGTGCCAGTAGACTGTTTCCCGCATGACGATCGACGAACAGTTAGCCATTCTGCGCCGCGGGACGACCGAGATTATCAGTGAGGCCGACCTCGCCGAAAAACTCAAACTCGGAAGGCCCCTGCGCGTCAAACTCGGCGTCGACCCGACCGCACGCGACGTCACCCTAGGCTGGGCGGTCGTGCTCCGCAAACTGCGCGACTTCCAACGCCTCGGCCACCAAGCCGTCCTCGTCATCGGCGACTTCACCTCGATGATCGGCGATCCCAGCGGCAAGAGCAAAACCCGCAAGCAACTGACCGCCGAGGAAGTGGCCGTTAACGTCGAAGCGGTCAAGAAGCAGTTCGGCAAGATCCTCGACATCGAGAAGACCGAAATCCGCCCGAACAGCGAATGGCTGTCGAAGATGAACTTCGAGGACGTCCTCCGACTCTGCGGCAAGACCACCGTCGCGCGGATCATGGAGCGCGATGACTTCACCAAGCGCTGGGAAGCCCACCAACCGATCGCCATGCACGAGTTGATGTATCCGTTGCTACAGGGGACCGACTCGGTGGCGTTAGTCGCCGACGTCGAACTCGGCGGCAGCGACCAGAAGTTCAACAACCTAATGGGTCGCCAACTCCAAGAGGCCAGCGGTCAGGCCCCGCAGGTTGTGGTTCTGTCCCCCTTGCTCGTCGGCACCGACGGCAAGGACAAGATGAGCCAGTCGCTCGGCAACTACGTCTCAATCATCGACACGCCTAACGACATGTTCGGCAAAACCATGTCGATCCCCGACGACCTCATCCGCAACTGGTTCGAGCTCTGCACCGACGTCCCCATGACCGAGGTCGACACAATGCTCGCCGCCTGCAAGAACCCACGCGATGCCAAGGTCCGGCTAGGCCGCGAAATCGTGGCTCTATATCACGGAGCGGAGGCGGGGGACGAGGCGGTCGAGTACTTCGTCCGCACGTTCAGCAAGAAGGAGCAGCCTGTCGAAGCGGAGGAAGTCGCGATCCCGGCGGACGCGATAGCCGACGGCAACGTCAGCATCCCCTCCCTTGCCACGCTTCTTGGACTCTGCAAGAGCAACGGCGCGGCCAAGGACCTCATCAAGGCCGGTGCTGTGGCGCTCGACGGCGAGAAGGTGACGGCGCTGAGCCTAGCCGAGGGCGACGTCCGAGGCAAAACCCTCCGCGTCGGCAAGCATCAGTTCCGGAAGTTGACTTAGGCTTACCCTTCAGATGCCTCGGGACGCACCCGCTGCCGAATGGTCAGTTCCGCCGTTGGCGTCCGGAGGCTAATGAAATCGAGAGCGAAGCCTCAGGACGCTGGCTCTGTAGACTCCGATCTCGGAAGTGGGAGCGTCCTGAGGCATCAAGCGCTCGAGTCCGGGTCAATGCAACCTACCACCGAGAAATCCGGTTGTTCAATTCGGTGAGTAGAAGACGATGGAGTGGCTTACAATGAGACTTCCGTCCCTGGAGCGCAGTGAACCGATACCCTGAACTTGAGCCGCTTGGCGAAGACATGTTCCTCAACTGCGAACGGCGGTGCCCGGTGGTGTTGCTGCTCGACACGTCCGGCTCCATGGAACCGCAGATGCAGCGCGTAAACGACGGGTTGCGCACGCTGCGTAACGACCTTGCCGCCGACCCGCTCGCCTCCCAAAGAGTCGAGATCGCGATCGTCACCTTCGGCCCCGTTCGGCTGATCCAAGACTTCGTCACCGTTGACCGCTGGCTCCCGCCGCGGCTCAGCGCATCCGGCGGAACGCCGATCGGCGAAGGGCTGCTCTTCTCGATCAAACAACTTCAAATGCGCAAGAGCGCCTACCGCGAAGCCGGCGTTTCCTACTATCGCCCCTGGATCTGGCTCGTCACCGATGGAGCGCCCACGGACGCATGGCGGGAATCGCTTGACACCGTCCACGCCGAAACGGCGCGCGGAGGCATCGAACTGTTCACCGTCGGAACCGACAACGCGGACTTCTCCGTGCTCGCCGAGATCGGGTTCCCACGAACTCCCGTGATGCTGCGTGATGCCAAGTACCGCGAGATGTTCGTCTGGCTATCCCAATCCCTCAAGCCGGTTTCGCGATCCATTCCCGGCAGCCCGCTTTCGCTGGAGGCACCCACCGCGTGGGGCGAAGTGCACAGCTAGGCTGGGCGTTTGCCTCCGCCGTCCGCGCCGGCGCGGGGAAACCCGAGTGCCAAGACGCCTGTAAGGTCTGGCAGGACGGCGAACGGCTCGTCGCGGTCGTGGCTGATGGAGCGGGCTCCGCCCTCATGGGAGGCGAGGGCGCGCGCCTGGCGGTCGAGGTCTTTTCCCAATGGGCCGGAGTGCCAACCCAGGCGGCCGCAGTCTCGACGCGAACGTCCATTGCCAACTTGATGTCCGCCCGAGCCATCTCGGTTCTCTTCGATGCGATTCGTGTCCGACTTGAGTCCGCGGCCGGGTCGCCCAATATCTCCCAATACTCCTCCACCCTCGTAGGTTTCGTCGCCGACCGCGATGAGGGATTCTTCCTCCAAGTCGGCGACGGGGCCGCCGTCTTCTCCTCGCAAGAGAAGTATCACGTCGCAATCCGATCCGCCGAATCCGAGTTCCTCAACGTCACCTGCTTTGTCACCGACCCCCGCGTTCGCGAGCACGTCCTCGTCCTCCCCGTGACCCAGGATATCGAGTCCGTCGCGCTCTTCAGCGACGGACTCGAAGGGCTCTTGGTGGAAATGGCTACCGGCGAGCCCCACACTCCCTTCTTCGATCGAACGTTCGGCGCCCTCCATCACGCCCCCGGCGAAGACGATCGCGCCTCCGCTTGGCTTGAGAACATGCTCGCCTCTGACCCCGTTCAGCGGCGCACCGACGACGATACATCCATCGTGGTCGCCCGGAGAATCCGATGCTAGATGCCCTCGACCCCATGTCGGCGGGCGCACTGCTTGCGGGCGATCGAATGGAGTATCGCCTCGGCTCGATGTTCGCCGAGGGGGGCGAGGGACGCATTTTTTCTCTCGTCGGCCGCGAGGACGTCGTCGCCAAGTTGTACAAGGAGTCGGACTATCGCCGCGAGGCCAAGCTCCAGCGTCTGATCGAGCTGTCGAGCAAGGAACTCCGTCAAGTTGGCGCGTGGCCGATGAGCCTGCTTCGCAGCCCGGAAGATGAGACGGTCGGCTTCGTCATGGAGTCTCTGCGCGAATGGCGACCCCTCCATGAGGTCTATCAGATTCGCTCGCGCCTCCGCGCGATGCCGAATCAAACCTGGCTCAACGTCCTGCGCACCGCCCGAAACCTTGCGGCCGCCGTCGCGCGCATCCACGGTGCCGATCTTGTCATCGGGGACCTGAATGAATCCAACGTGCTCGTCGACGCCAAGTCGATGGTCAAGCTGATCGACATCGACAGCTTCCAGGTTCGCGACGGCGCGACGCTCTTCGAATGCAAGGTGGGGAAGTCCGACTTGCTTCCGCCCGAACTCCAAGGGCACTCCCTTGAGGGAGTCGTGCGTACCGTCGAGCATGACCGGTTCGCCCTCGCCGTGCTCATCTTCCAGACTCTCGTCTTCGGACGACACCCGTTTGCTGGTGTCCCGGAAGGGACATCCGAAATCCACACCGAAGAGGCGATCACCCGTGGCTGGTACCCGTTCACCCAGCGCCGCAAAGTCCCCCTCGGCCCTCCGCCGTTCCTAGACCTCGATTGGTTGCCCGACTCCCTGCGCGCCATGTGGGAGGTCGCGTTCGATCCAAAGGAACCGACCCGCCCCAGCGCGGAGGCCTGGTTCGAGGCACTCAGGTCGCTGGAGAGAGAACTTGCCTCGTGCCCGGAGAACGCAAGCCATAAGCACTGGAACGGTTGCGCAAATTGTCCCTGGTGTGCGCTGGAGGACTCGTGGGCGATCACCCTCTTCAAGCCGACGTACCTCCATCCCAGCGAAGGCCCGTCCTTCGACGTGGACGCGGTGTGGCAAGGTCTCGTAAGCGTCCCCCCGCCGCCCATCTCGATCGCGTCACAACTGCTGGATCGTGCCAACGCGGACCCAATCTCGGTAAAGCTGACGCGCTTTCAACGGGTTGCCTGCTTTCTTTCCCGGTGGCCGACCCTCTATTTATTCTTTCCGAGCTTCTTTAACGTGTGGGGTGGACCTCATACTCTTTCGGCGGCAACACTCGCGGCCGTTGTCTTCTTCGGTCTTGGGCTTGTTCCGGCTTGCTATACGTCCGGCCTCTTTTCCGGTCCCACCCGTCGCGTGAAGAGGGCCCACAACAGGCTGCGCCACCTCAAAGCCGAACTCAACCTCCTCCCGAATGAGGAGAACTTTCAATGGATGTTAGGCGAGTTCGCGAAGATCCGGGACGACCTCAAGAATCCTGCCGAGAGGCTGGAGAAGATGCGCGAGCGGTTGCTGCTTGACCGCTTCGGATCTCGCCTGGAGTCCTACCTCAACAAGTATTCGATCCTCGCCGCGGATGCAACCTTCATCGGCACCGAGAAGCTGTCCCAACTCTACGACCGAGGGGTGCGAACCGCCGCCGACATGACCGAGGAGGCCCTCTGCCGAAGCCGGTTGGAGAACACTCAGATCAACCACCTGATGACTTGGCGTCGGACCCTCGAGCTCCAGTTCTGGTCGACTTCCGGCTACCAACTGACCCCGGCCCAGGAAAACGAGCTCGTGAAGAAGATCCGCAAGGAAGACCTGCACCTGCGCGAACGCCTGGAGTGTGGTGCGTCCGAACTCCAAGCGCTTACCGCGGAGATTAACGAGGGGCAACGACGGTTCGTCGAAGCGATGCAGCCGCACCTCCATACCATCGAGAAGGAAGGCCCCATCGCAGAGGCCTACCGGATCGCCATTGGGAGGAAGAAACGAACGACGCCTTGAACGGCTATCGCCTAGCTGCTCAGACGGGGCGTGACCGGAAGCCGCGCAAGCCCGCGTCCCCCGGCAAGCCGTGCCCGATGGGTGAGCTTTCCGTGGGTTGGAGGCGACCATGCTTGACGCGCTGAGCCCGGGCCTCCAAGGCACACTCCTGGCCGGCGACTGCATGGAATGCCGTCTCGGAACCTCCTTTGCCGAGGGCGGCGAAGGCCGCGTCTTTGCCATCGCCACTCGCCATGACGTCGTTGCGAAGATCTACAAGGAGCTGGATTTCCGACGCGAGGCGAAGCTCAGACGGCTTCTCGAACTCGCAAACCCCCCGTTACGAGAGGTCGCAGCCTTCCCAATGAGCCTTCTTCGTGACTCCGAAGACTCGATGGTCGGCTTCGTGATGGAGTCGCTGCGGGGCTGGCGTCCGCTCTACGAGACCTATCAAATCCGGTCCCGAGTTACCATCGCTCCCACCCACACCTGGCAGAACATGCTTCGCACCGCCCGAAATCTCGCTGCCGCCGTGACAAGGGTCCACGGCCATGGCCTGGTGATCGGCGACCTGAACGAGTCGAACGTGCTCGTGGACGGCCAGTCGATGGTCAAGTTGATCGACGTCGATAGCTTCCAGCTTCGAGACGGTCAGGAGTTCTTCGAGTGCAAAGTGGGGAAGGCGGAGTTGTTGCCCCCGGAACTCCAGGGCCGGTCATTGGAAGGGATCGAGCGAACGATCGAACATGATCTCTTCGCCCTCGCCGTGCTCATCTTCCAGACCTTGGTCTTCGGTCGACATCCGTTCTCGGGTCGTCCCCACGGCGAACGTGACATTCTCACCGAAGAGGCGATCCAGCGGGGCTGGTATGCCTTCACCGAACGGCGTACGGTTCCGCTCCGTCCACCTCCTTTCTTGAACCTGAGGTGGTTACCTCAGACGATCCTGACCAAGTTTGAGGAGGCCTTCGACCCGCTCCAAAGTTCGCGCCCAACCGCCGAAGAGTGGTTTGAATTGCTGAGGGGGCTTGAGTCGGAACTCGCGACTTGTGAGGAGAACCCGAGCCACCGCCACTGGCAAGGGTGTGATCACTGCCCATGGTGCGGTCTTGAAGATGTCTGGGCAGTCACGCTCTTCAAACCGAATCCGCGCCGTCAGCTCGCCGATGTATCACTGGGAGCCGACATTGTCTGGCGACGGATTGTCCAGATCGAGCCGCACCGGCCATCTGGACTGGAAGAGGCGATGTTCCGCTGGGGTGCCGCGACGTGGCCGTCCGGACTGACTCGCTATCAGCGAATCCTCTGCAAGTTGGAGAGGGCGGTAAAAGTCTACGTGGTGCTTCCCATCGGTTATTTGATCCTGCTTCTTCTCATTCTTACCGGGGTCAACCCTGTGATCCCGATGGGTGTCGCCGTGGTGTCATGGCTGACCTTGGAAGCGCTCGTCAAATTCTCCTTCGGCCGGGTGTCCGGTCAAGCGCAGACGGCATGGCAGATGCTCTCGATCCTCACGAGTGAGTTTCAGCGAATCCCCATCATGCAGGTTTGGGAAGACAAGTTGCTGCAGTTGGCGCACGTTCGTGAGGCGCTTTCGCGCCGGGCGCGGAGGATGGAGCAGATGCGGGAGACTGCGTTTCGCACCACCTACGCCCCCCAGCTCGAGGCGTACCTTTCGAAGGCCTCCGTCCTAGGTGCGGATGAGACCCACGTTTCTCCGGAGAGCCTGGCCCGGTTGCATGCCAAAGGAATCCAAACTGCCGCATCAGTCAACGCCGCGGTTCTGCGATATCACAGCCGCCTCGACGCCGCCCAGATAGACCACCTCCTCGCCTGGAGAAAGCGACTGGAATTTCAGTTCTGGTCTACGTCGGGGCTTCAACTGTCCAGCGCCATCGAGAGCGAGCTGTTGAGCCGCATTCAGAGCGAAGACACGATTCTCCTGGCCCAGCTGGAGTTGGGCGAGCGTGACCTGCAGACTTTGAAGATCGACTACGCTGTCCGGGAGGCGAACCTCCTGAGGGCTATCGAGCCCCATCTGGAACGACTGGAACTCGCGGGACCGCTCGCCTCCGCCTACCTCGTCGCCACCGGCAAGCGCAAGCTCCTCACTAATCCTTAGCTCCTGCTACTCGAACAAGCTCGCGGCGAACTCTTGAGGCTTGAAATCCTTCAAGTCCTCCATCTTCTCGCCGACCCCGACAAGCTTGATCGGCACTTTGAACCGGTCATAAACCCCGATCAGCGCCCCGCCTTTGGCGGTCGAGTCGAGCTTGGTGAGCACGATCCCGGTCACCCCCGAGACCCGCAAGAAGTTCTCCGCCTGGCTGATCGCGTTCTGCCCCGTGTTGGCGTCAAGCACCAAGAGCACCTCGTCCGGCGCACGCCCCAATCCCTTCTCTGCGATGCGACGGATCTTCGAGAGCTCCTGCATTAGATTTTCCTTCGAGTGCTGGCGACCCGCCGTGTCGGCCAGGACAAAGTCGACGCCGCGCGCCTTCGCCGCCTGGATCGCGTCAAAAATCACCGCCCCGGAGTCCGAGCCCGGCTGATTCTTGATAATGTCGACGCCAACTTTCGCTGCCCAAGCCTCAAGCTGTTCAATTGCGGCGGCCCGGAAGGTATCACCCGCCGCGAGAATCACGCTGAACCCGCGACGCTTGAGAAGATAGGCCACCTTGGCAATGGTGGTCGTCTTTCCAACCCCGTTCACCCCGACGAACACGAACAAGGACGGCGATTCCTCGCTGAACTCTAGCCCCACCGCTTTCTGCTGGCCGAAGCGCGCCGAGATCGCCTGCTTGAGTCGGTCGCGCATCGCTCGCGGGTCGGTGACCTTCTCATCCCGGACGATGCGCTTGAGCTCGTTCAGGATGTCGGTCGTAACGGCGATGTTCGTGTCCGCCTGGAGAAGCGCCTCCTCCAGCTCGTCGTAAAACTCGTCATCAATCACGCCCCGGCCCATCAGCCGGTCATAGCGCTCCATCAGCTTGCGGAACATGAGCCCAAAGGGTACCGTGCCCGGTGACACGGAACGGGACCATGGAGGAGGACGTACAATGCGAAACAGATGGCGTTAAGCGTTAGGTTCGGATTGTTTTCATCTACCAACGCCTAACGCCTAACGCCAATCCCCCGCCATGAAACTCCGCTCCCTCCTTTTCTCCTCCCTCGCGCTCGTCGCGCTGTCCTTTGGCCAAGCCCCGAAGACCGCTCCGGCACCGGTATTCACACGCCTCATCCATCCGGCGGGATCGAGCATCGAGACCATGCAAACCCGCGCCGCTCGCTATGCCCCGAAGTCCGGCACGGGCACGGTGATTTGGCTGATCGGCGTAGCCCACATCGGCCAGCCAGGCTACTACAAGGAGATTCAGAAGCTCCTCGACGCCCAAGCCGTGGTGCTCTACGAAGGCGTCCAGCGCGAGGACAAGACGGTCAAACCGACCACTGACATGAGCTCGACCTACAAGCTCTTCTCCGACGCCGTTGGCCTCTCCTTCCAACTCAACGCGATCGACTATAAGAAGCCAAGCTTCCGCAATAGCGACATGACCTGGGAAGCGATGACCGCCATGTCGGAAAAGCAAGGCGGCAAGGAAGGTGCCCAGGGTCTCGCGAACGTAGGCAACCTGCTCGATTCAAACTCGTCGCAAGGCAAAATGCTCGCCACGTTCCTCACCTCGATCAAGAGCGACCCCGGCAGCCAGGAAGCCATGCGGCTCGTCCTCGCCGAGGCGCTAACCAACCCGAACGCCCTCTCCACCGTCCTCAGCCCTCTGCAGTCGGACGTGATTCTGCGCGCCCGAAACGACAAGGTATTTGCCGATCTGTCCGAAGCCCTCAAGGCGGTAGAGCCCCCCAAGTCGATCGCGATCTTCTACGGCGCCGCTCATATGCCTGACCTGGAAGCACGGATCACGAAGTCGCTTAACTACCAGTGGACGGAAGACCGCTGGTACACCGGCATCGCCGGCGACGAGAAAAAGGTGACCGGCAACGGCCAAATGATCCTCACCATGTTCCGCAACATGAAGCCCCCAACAACGCCCCCAAAGAAGGGCGGCTAGGCTCCTTAGGCGAGTCGGAGTCGGAGTCGGAGTTGTCCAACAACGGGGGTCGGTCATCCTGAGCGGCGCGCCGAGCCTTGGCGAAGGCAGCAAAGTCGAAGGACCCCGGATCCCAACGCGGACTTCGGAGATCGTGGAAGTCCCCCCGGAGGGTGGCTTACCCGTAACGCAATTCTTGCCTTACACCAGCGTAAACTCATATACGATGTGGTGTCCTTCTGGGTCCCATCGCCCCACGGGTTGAGCTAAGACGCGGTATGAGTCTTCTACCTCGTTGCTCAGAAAGTTCCAAACCGATGCGATCATATCCTCAGACGGGGTAACGCAACGCATTATGAATGGCAAGTCGGTATCCAAAAAGCAGAATTTCAAATCTGTTCGACCTTCGACCATAAGTGAACTTGCAGCCATAAACAGATCCAGGAAGGAACTCAAATCGACACCATCTAATGTAGTCACTACCTCGCTTGTGGCTATTCGACCAAGAAGGTTCATCGGCATTCCTATCGGGCCAAATTCCCTCACAAAACTCCCTTCGAACTCCCCGAACACTTGCGCTACGCAAGCCAATTCGCATCCGCCTTGGACGTCATGCCAAATCATTCTGCTGCGTTGAAGCGCTTGTGGTCCACAAAGGACTCCGATTGTGACCCTTTCCAAGTTCATTTGGGCTGCAATCACATTCACAAGTTGAATGTGCGGGTTTAGGGTCGAAACACACCCCCCAGGATCGAATGCGGAGCGTGCCTCAACAGCACCATCCATCCTCAGGACACCTTGTTGGATCAACAATCTCGCTGGCTCAAATAGGCCGAATTCAACCGCCACGAGATCAGAACTAACCCTAAATGGCACTGTTGCTACCAGGACCTGAGTGGAGCTTGCTCCTACCATCCTCTCCCTCCTGCAAACGCAAACGCCCCCGCCTACGAAGCACCAATAACGTCTTCAAGCCACGACATCCCGCGCATCATCGTCGCGAAGCCAAGCGTGGTCGTAGCCTGCAAAACCGCGTGCCGTAGCTCATCCGGCGTCGCCCCGGCCTCGACCGCCTTGCGAACTTGACTGTGCATTCCGCCCTCCAAGCCCGCGCCGAGCGAGATTCCCAGCTTGATTAGGGCGCAAGTGTTCGCGTCCAGCGGACCCGCGAGCCGAACCGCCTCCCCCATGCTCTCGTAGGCGGCCCCGATTTCCGGGTACTTGGCGACGAACGTCTGATAGCGCTTCGGCATTTTGCTCATGCCCCATTGTCGCCCCAAACGCGCCAAGATGGATCCGTGCTTGAGATCGAAGGAGTCGTTTTGGCCGGAGGAGCCAGCCGACGCATGGGCGCGGACAAGGCGAAGCTGACCGTCGACGGGGTCCCGATCGGCCACCGAATCGTCCAAGCACTTCTGCAAAAGTGCCCGCGAGTGACCGTCCTGGGAGGCGATCCGATCCCGCCCGCCCTCCACATTCCCGACGCCGAGCCCTATGCGGGCCCCATCGCGGCCCTCGCCGCCTTCGCCCCCACCGCGGAGTACGTGTTCGTCACCTCCTGCGATCTTCCTCGACTCACCCACGAAGTGATCGAGGCACTTGCCGCCGAGATAGGCAACCACCAAGCCGCGATCCCCGAGCTCCACGATCGCGCTCAGCCCCTCTGCGCCCTCTACCGGGAAGACGCCTTCGACCAGTTACGCACTCAGCATCGCGAAGGCGAGAAGCGCATCATGCGCTGGGTTGACGACCTGGACGCCATCTTCGTCCCCGTAGACGACCAACCCTGGGGCAGGCAAGTCACCAACGTCAACACCCCCGAAGAATGGGACCAAGCAAGTAAGGATCAGCCGCCGATCTGACTCATGCCCCGCCCCGTCACCTTCTGCCCTTCGGCCAGATAGTGCCTCTCCGGCTTGTGCGCCACGACGTACCGAAACAGATCAGCAAGTTCCGCGTCCGTCGCCCCCGCCCGCATCGGCGTCCGCATATCAAGCTCACCATCCGCCATCAGACACGGCCGCATGAACCCGTCGTGGGTGAGCCGGATTCGATTACACGCCGAGCAGAAGTCGTTCGAGATCTGACTAATGAACCCAACCGTCCCGAGGGCACCGGGAATGCGGAAGGTTCTCGCCGGACCGTTGGTCGGCACCTCGGCGGGCTCCAATGGCCCATGCACCGCCTCGATGCCAGCACGAAGCTCCTGAACGGTGATCGTGCGCCGACGCATCTCCAGATCAGACAGCATCCCCCCCGCAGCCTGCTTGAGCTGAAGCAATTCGGAGTCACCAGGGCGCGAATAGGAGGGATCGCCCGGCGCATCGTCAAGGTTCCACCGCATCGGCATCAGCTCGATAAACCGAAAATGAATCTCCTCGCGCATCGTCCACGCGGCAAAATTGGCGGCCTCATCATCGTTGATCCCGCGCATCGCCACGCAATTGATCTTGATCGGATGCAGCCCCGCCGCCTGCGCTGCCTTTATCCCGTCAAGCACAGCCTGCAATGAGCCTCGGCGGGCAATCTCGACGAACTTGACCGGATCGAGCGTGTCGAGGGAAACGTTGATCCGTGTCAGCCCCGCCTCAGCAAGTGGCCGCGCCATCTCCGTCAGGAGCGCCCCGTTCGTGGTCGCGCTGAGGTCGGTGATGCCCGGCATCGCAGCGATTTGACGAACGATATCCGGGAGGTCCTTGCGAAGCAGTGGCTCGCCACCGGTCAGTCGCACCTTGCGGATTCCGAGCGATGCGCCGATCCCGACGAGCCGGATGATCTCATCCGCGGTCAACTGCTCGATCTTCGGGGTCGCCGGAAAGCCCTGCTCTGGCATGCAGTACACGCACCGAAAATTGCACCGGTCGGTAACCGACACCCGTAGGTAGTCGATCCGGCGGTGGAATCCGTCGTGGAGCTCGGAGGTGGTCTGCATGGATGGCTCGCCCTTACAGTTTAGGCGCAATCCAAGGCGAGCGATATGACGAAACTCATGATCCTCGGGTGAATCCGACGCAAGTTGACGAGATCAGAACAGCGATCCGGCCAGCACGCGCAGTTCCTCCAGCGTCGGCATCGACTCCTGCGCCCCCCGTCTTGTAGTCGAAAGCGCCCCGACGCAGTTCGCCAAAGGTATCGCATTCGCCAACTCTCGCCCCTCGGCCAGAAACATCGCTAGAGCACCATTGAAGGCGTCCCCTGCCGCCGTCGTGTCGACAACGTCGACCGTTGGGGCCGGGAACGCCCGGCCTTCGGTGGCGGAGATCCAGTAAGCGCCCCGCGCACCGAGCGTGATGACGACATTCTGAACGCCCCTCTCCAGAAGCTCGCGTCCGGCTCGCAGACAAGCCTCGTCCGAGTCCGGATCGATACCCGTCAGGGCCTCCGTTTCGGTCTCGTTCGGGGTCAGCAGATAGCATGTGGCGAGTAACTCGACGGGCAGTGGTTGGGCAGGAGCCGGATTGAGGATGAACCGGTCAGCCGCTGCGGCGGCTTCGACAGCTTCCAAAGGGATTTCAAGTTGCGCCAACGCGACCTTGGCCCCGGTCGCTCGCAGGGCCTCGGTAACCCGCCCCGGCGTCACGCCCGCATTGGCTCCCGGGGCGACCACGATCGAGTTCATCCCCGCGTCGTCGATTACGATGCAAGCCGCGCCGGTGGCGAGGTCGGCTCGACTTTCGAGCCATGCGACCGAGACACCCGCTCCGCTCAGACTCTCGCGTAACACCCCGCCGAACCCGTCTACCCCCACCGCGCCCACAAACGACACGGACCCACCGAGCCGACCGATCGCCACCGCCTGATTGGCCCCCTTCCCGCCCGGATGGGTCGAGAACTCGCCCCCCAGCAACGTCTCCCCGGCACGCGGAATCCGCGCGCAGCGAAACACGAGATCCATATTCGCGCTACCTACGACGAGCACAGAAGACATGCGCCTAGGCTACTAGAAGCCCTTCAGACGAATCGAGTACTGAGCCGAAAGAATCGTGTCGTGCTCCTGCCAAAGAAACCGCACCTTGAACGTCGGCAAAATCCGCGCCTCGAGTCCCGCGCTGATGCGCTCGCCGTTGTGCTCGACCAAGCCGTGCAACTGGCCCGCGATCGGCAGGTCGATCCCGATGAAAGGAAACGTGTGCCGCCCGAAACGGATGCCGATCGAGGTGTCGATGAAGGAATTCACCGAGTCATCCGCCACCCCCTGCCGGTAGGTGACCACCGCATAGGCTCGCCGCCCCTCCTTCGTCAAGTCGAGCGCATCCTGCACCCCGATGCTCATGCCCGGCGCGAGGTCGGTGATCGGCGGCTGGAGGTTGTAACCGACGTCAAACGTCCCAACTCGCGCCCCCGGAGACGTGCGCTCGGTCCGGAATTCGATATCGAAGTTCTGGTTGATTCCCGTCGCCAGAAAGAACCGATCCGAGCGGATGCGGGAAGCCTCCAACTGGGCGTCCAATCGGAACTCGCCGACCGGGACTTTGCGCGCGATCGGGATGTCGATCAACCGATCCGCCACCGCGAATGTGGAACATAGAGGGAGGAGAAAGAGCGGTAAGCGGCGCACGGTCTACAGTACCAGAGCGCCCGCCCGGGCCCATGGCCTCTTCTCACCGTCGTCGAACGTCATAATACGTGTAGACAGGAAGTTAAGACATTTGTCGTTCAGGAAGCAATACAACCAGACCCTCGATGAAATCCGCTCCGAAGTCGTCCGCATGGGCAACCGGGCGAGCGAGATGGTGCGTCAGGCCGTCGAAGCGACCCTCACCGACGACGCCGAGCTCGCCAAGAAGGTCGTCGAAGCCGACGACGAAGTGGACCGCCTTGAGCGCTACGCGACGGAGAAAACCGTTCTCACCGTCCTCCGCGAAGCCCCCGTCGCCCACGACCTCCGGTTCCTGATCTCAACTCTCGGCGTCGTCGGCGAGATCGAGAAGACCGCGGACAAAGCGGTCAAGCTCTCCCGCCGCGCGATGAAGCTTTCCGGCCGCTTCCCGGGAGAGATGAAGGTCGCGCTGCACAACCTCGGCGAGATGTCCCGCCGAGCGTTCTCCAACTCCCTCAAGCTTTACATGGACTTCGACCCCGTCCTCGCCGACGAGGTCATCCGGTCCGACGAGGCGATCGACAAGGCCTACTCCGTTGCCCGCCAGCAGCTCGTCGAGTTGATCCACACGACGCCGACCTCCGCGGACCACTACATCCGCACCATGGAAGCCTTCCACACTCTCGAGCACGTCGCCGACCACGCCGTCGCCATCGCGGTGCGAGTCCGGATGATCTACCAACCCCACGGGGATGCCCTGCAACTCGAGTCCACGCCGCAAATCGACGCGAGCTGAGCCAACAGCTTCGAATTGCCCTGCGTCGACCCCCTGCCAAAGCATGAAAGGGAGACCGTCATCCCGAGCGGAATGCCGAGCCTTGGCGAAGGCATGCAGTCGAAGGATCCTTTGGAACTGCCTCCGACGATTAGGGAAAGCAGCCGGTCCAAGACTCGGAGACAGCATCAGTGATCCTTCGACTCCGTTTCCTCGCTTAGGCTCGGCGACTCCGCTCGGGATGACGGTTAAATTGACCGGATGGGATACTTGGGATTTAAGTATAAGATCTGGAATGCGAGAATCTTGGGTCTACATTGTCGCAAGCGAAAGCCGGACCCTCTACATCGGGGTGACCACTGAGCTCGAGCAACGAGTTTGGCAACACAAGACCAAGCGCTTTGAAGGGTTCTCGGCTCTTCACACTTGTGACCGCCTCGTCTATTCGGAGGAGTTCAGCAACGATAGCGAAGCGATTTCGCGGGAAAAGCAGTTGAAAGGTTGGTCAAGAGCCAAGAAGCTCGGCCTAATACGCCAAGAGAATCCCGAGTTTCATGACCTCGCCGCCGAGTGGTTCAAGTCAGAGGACATCGCCCTAGGACTGAAGGAGAATGCTGCTGAAAGGTCTCGCAGTCATGACGGTTAGCGGGCATGTCCGCTACTTCGGACGAAGGTCGCAGTCGTCCAGAGGTGAGGGCACCGGTATTCAAAGTGGGAGAGAGAAGCGTTACCCTGAATGGGAGAGGGCCGTCATCCCGAGCGGAGAAACCGAGCCTTGGCGAAGGTTGCGTAGTCGAGGGATCATTCGCACCGCCTCCGATTTCTGGGCTGGCCACCTGATCTTACGTCGGAGGCGATTGGAGTGGTCGCCAATTCCGAGAATACGGTCAGCCTAGTCTTGCGTCTGCCTATGCCTGTGGCAAGGGCTGACCATGCCACCTGCCGCGATCTCGGTGCAGGGTGCGAATGATCTACCAACCCTATGGCGATGCCTGTATACGAACACCCTGATTGACGACGCCGCCTCCCCAATGCCTGCAGTCTCGGTCGCCGAGCGATTTGCCAATGAGGTCGTAAATTACGGCCACACTGCGCCAGCCCGCGGAGTGTGGATTAGCGATGGCGTAGGAAGCACTTGCGGCCAGTTTGTTGACTTCTACCTCAGCCAGGACCCGAATGCCATAGTTCCACCCGCAGCACCAATCTATCAAGCGACACAGACCTATTGGGGAGGCTCGTATGAAACCACAAATGGATCCATCAAGGGCGTGAACGTCGCGACTTACACAATCAAGTTCTACACTGGCTCCATCAGCAGGACGTAATGCAACTCCAACCTTTGAATCTTGCCGCCTCCCTGTCCGCATTCTTTATGCTTCAGGGTCCTTCGCCTGATCGAAAGATCATGACCCGATTAGACGATCCGTTCCATAAAGATTTTGGAACGGCCGCTCAAGGTGTGGCACTGGATGGACCTGGAAGACTTACGCTCCGTTGAGCTTACGATCGTCGCACCGGTCTCCAAGCCGTGGGTGGAGCAGAGGCATGAAGTCAGCGGACCCCATAAAGGCGAACCCGTCTTGGTTGGCATCCAAACGCTGTCGGTCGTTGGGGGCAGGCTGGCAAAGGGAAGCAGAATGGACGTGGTCGTACCTTTGCATAAGAATTACGGGGAGCCCATGCCGAGGTTGACGGGGCTCCCCCAAAAGCGCTACTTACTCATTTACCGAAAGGTGCGAGGCAGTGAATTCCGACTGGGAGACGACATGTTCGGAATGCGAGGTGAAAGCCCGCATGTATTTCGCGCTTACCCGTTTGAGATTGACCCATATGCACTGGTCGCCACTAATCTCGAAAAACCCAGGTCCGAGTCGGATTCCGCCGCAGCGGTCATAGGCTCCCTGATAGATTCGGTTGATTGCCCTTCCCCTGTAAGTGCATCGGACGCGTTGCACGTCTTGGCGGCGATTCAGCCCATTCCTAGGGACCTTGCGACTGAAAATGGAGCCTGGTATCTCAGATCAATCGGGGTGGGCTCCGCGAATATCATGGGTCAACCGGTGATCGAGTGGTACAAGCGCCATGTTTGGCCCGAGCTTACGCACTTCGCAGATACCCAACTTATGCGGCGTGCGGAGATTCTTGACATATTGGTCAAGTGGGGAGATGATGAGGCACGAGCCCTGCAACATTCGTCGCCCAGCAAGCACGAACCCCCACCATAGGCACAAGAGTCTCAATGACGGGGAATCGTAGTCCATTCTCCAAGTTAGACGGGTGCTTGAAAGCGTGAGCCTATCGGCACGGCGGCCAACCCTACTCCGCCGGCGGGTTCAGCATCTCCGGAGAAAGCTGGATCGACACGCGCGTAATCCGCCGACGCGCCATGTTCTCCACGCGCATCAGGCCGATCTCGGTCTGGACAGAATCACCCGGACGCGGCACCCGCTCCAGCCCGTTGACAATGATCGTAGCCAGGGTATCCGTGTTCTCCTCATCCATCAGCGGCAGGTTCAAGCGGTCGATCAACTCGTCGAACCGAACGTCCGCCCGCGCCGAGACGCGGCCGTTTGCCAACCGTTCGATCGTCGGGCGCTCGCTCTCGAGCCGGTCTTCGAGTTCGCCGAACACCTCCTCGACGACATCCTCCAAAGTGATCAATCCCGACGTGCCGCCGTACTCGTCCATGACGATCAGAATCTGCGTCTTCTGATCCCGCATCGTCGCAACGATTTTCTCCATCGTCAAGTTCTCCGGAATCGCGACGACCGGTCGAAGCAGTGTTTTGAAGTCGAAATCCGCGTCGGTCAGGTGGCGCACGATATCGTGCAGGTACACCACTCCCGCCATGTCGTCGATGTCGCCGCGACAGACGGGAAGCCGAGTGAAGGGAATATCGCGTAAGCGCTTCAGAAGACCGTCTTTGTCCAACGACTCGTCAAGCCACTTTATGTCCAAACGATGGACCATGATGTCTCGGGCGGCGAGCACGTCGAGTTTCAACGCCTTGGCCACCATCTCCGCATGCATCTTGTCGAGTGTCCCTTCGGCACCCCCGGACTGCACGAGCACCAGCAGCTCCTCCTTGGGCACGCCCTCGGAGCGATGCTCGTGAAGGTCGATTCGGAACAACTTGAGGATCATGTGGGCCGTGGTCTGGGCCAACCAGATCAACGGTTTCAGCACGACCACCACAACCTTTAACGGGCGGAAGGTGAGAAGTGCAACCTTCTCGGGCGCGTGCAGCGCCGCGTACTTGGGGCAAAGCTCGCCGAGCACGACGAGCACAAACGACACGAGCAAGAAGGAAAGCGCGAAGCTGACCGTCAGGCTGACCGTCGGGGGAAACAGGTGCGAGAGCCAGTGCGTGACCGACGGCTCGGTGATCGAACCCACGCCGATGCCGATCATCGTGATCCCGATCTGGCTCCCCGCGACGTATACGGACACGTCTTCAAGCTCTTTCGAGAGTTCTTTGGCGCGCTTACTGCCGCGACGCCCCAGCGTTTCGAGGCGACTGCGCCGGGCGCTCACGATCGAATACTCAGCCGCGACGAAGAACACGCTGCCGAGAATCAGCAGCAGGCTGATCAGGATGTCCAAAGACTTAGCGCACCCATTTGATAGCGCATTGTATCAGAGCCTAGGGACGGTATTCTCGATTCGATGTTGGCGCAGGGCGTTGGATCGTTCGGTATGTGGATCCTTTACGGGATTCTTCAGGCTCGCCGGTCTGCGCAAATTCGGGTGGATGTTGGGCGTCTGAGCCGGGCCAAGCGAGTGGGCTTTGGCACCGCGATGCTCCTCGGCGGAGTGTTCCTCCTGTTTGGCGGGTTCATCTTCGTGCATTCCATCGGCGGGTTTGCCAAAGACGCCATGACCTGGTACGGTTGGTTGCTGGTCTCGATGATCGGTCTGGTTTTCGTGCATTTGCAGACGCTCGGGATGGCCATGCTGGTCAGCCTGGGCTTCGATTCTGTAACGCAAGCCCCCGCTCCAACGTCAACATCCGCAGAGCCTCCTCAGGAACCTCGAAAATGAAGCGAATCATCTTCTGTCTCTCTCTTTGCATGGCGATCGCGACCCTTGGACTCGCGCAGAGTAAATCAGACGCCCGCGCAAAGCACAGCGGCGAGATCCTGACCAAATCCCGCAAGATCGACCTGCTGAATCAAATCATCCCGATTCTGCTCACGAAGAAGCAGATGAACGCCATTCTGGGCGCCCTTGAGGTGGTCAACGCGGAAGTTGAGAAGACCGAACAAGTCGAGTTCGACACGATGGCCAAGCTCGAGGGCGAGCTCGACACCACGATTCAAGCGGGGATCGAGAAGAATCAGGTTCCTCCCAAGGCGTTCACGGACAAGCTGGCCAGGACTTTCAATGCGCTGGAGATTCACCGCCAGTTGATCATGGGCAACAACATAGAGAAGGTCCGCGACGTTCTCAATGCCACCCTCAACTCCGGTCAGAAAGCCGCGGCGGCCAACGCGATCGACGCGACCTACTTCGATCCCAGCCTCAAGCCCGCCGACCTGACCCAGAAGGTCAAGCTCGACATGTACATCCGCGTCGTGCTCCTCGATCCGCGGACCTACAGCATGCTCACCGAGATGTTCAAGCACGCCAGCAACTAGGGAAGCATTTTGCGAAGCCAGTAAGGCGGCGGATGGCACGGTCTGCTCGGGTTCTCCGTAGTTGTCTGTGCCACAGGTCTGGCAACCCGACAGACCGTGAATCGTAGTACAACTCACGGTCTGTCGGGTTGCATCTACATGAGGCGGTTTAGAGTTCGGAGCG
Organism: Fimbriimonadales bacterium; assembly: GCA_038216655.1. Classification (GTDB taxonomy): domain Bacteria; phylum Armatimonadota; class Fimbriimonadia; order Fimbriimonadales; family Fimbriimonadaceae; genus JAFDWR01. Next base: position 134,895 of record JBBQPZ010000006.1, on the reverse strand, counting down.
CCCGAGCAGACCGTGCCACCCCTCGATTAACGACCCAAACTCTCGTTCATCCGATCGACCGCCGAGCGCTGCTCGGCGGCGAATGTCTCCAACTTCGCCTCGATCGCCGCGTCGGTCGCCCCCAGCATCCGCAACGCCAACAGCGCCGCGTTCCGCGAGTTGCCGATGCCAACGGTCGCCACCGGCACCCCGGCCGGCATCTGGACGATGCTGTAAAGCGAGTCCACCCCGCTCAACGCCTTGGTCTGCACCGGCACCCCAATCACCGGCAGCGTCGTCAGCGAAGCTACCATCCCCGGCAAATGCGCCGCCCCGCCGGCCCCGGCGATGATAATCTTCAACCCGCGCGACCGAGCCGACTCCGCATACGTGACCATCGCGGAGGGCGTTCGATGGGCGCTGACGACCTTCACTTCCGCCTCGACTCCGAACTCGGCGCAGGTGTCGATCGCCCCCTGCATCGTCTCCAAGTCGCTCGAACTCCCCATGATGATCCCGATCGTCGGCATGAGCCGATGATACTTGGCCCGCGCATCACCGTTTCCGCGCACAATAGAGACAGAGTCGGATGAAGCGGGGGAAACAAGTTGATTAAGGCCGTGGTCATGGCAGGCGGAGAAGGCTCCCGCCTTCGTCCCGTCACCGCGAATCGCCCCAAGCCGCTCGTCCCTGTCTGCAACGTCCCGATCATGGAGCACATCCTGACGCTCCTCGGGCGGCACGGCATCTCCGACGTCGTCGCGACCCTCCACTACCTCGCCGACGAAGTCCAGAGCTACTTCGGCGACGGCTCCGACTTTGGACTCAACCTGAGCTATTCGATCGAGAAGACTCCCCTCGGCACCGCCGGCAGCGTCAAGAACGCCGAAGCGAAGCTCAAAGACGGCACCTTCCTCATCGTCTCCGGAGACGCCCTCACGGACTGCGATCTCACCAAGGCCATCGAGTTCCACCGCGCCCGAAAGAGCATGGCGACCCTGATCCTCTACCGGGTCGAGTCCCCGCTGGAATTCGGAGTCGTGATCACCGACGACGACCACCGCGTCGTTCGCTTCCTCGAAAAGCCAAGCTGGTCCGAAGTCTTCAGCGACACCGTCAACACCGGCATGTACATCCTCGAACCCGAAGTGTTCGAGCTGATGGAAGCCAACCGATCCTACGACTGGAGCGGCGACATCTTCCCCCTCATGCTTGAGAAGGGGATGCCGATCTTTGGCTACGTCATGGAGGAGTATTGGTGCGACGTCGGCTCGCTCACCCAATACCGCGAGGCCCAGGAACACCTCATGGGAGGCCAGGTAAACCTGCCCATCCCGGGCCACTCTGACGGCTCAGGCGTCTTCGTCGGACGCAACACCCAAATAGATCCGAGCGTGAACATCATTCCGCCGGTCGTGATCGGTCGGAACTGCAAGATCAAGCGCAACGCGCGAATCGGCCCGTTCTCCGCGATCGGCGACAACGTCGTGATCGAGGAAGAAGCCATAGTCGAGCGCTCGGTGATCTGGGACTCCACCTACATCGGACCCAGCGTCGGGATCCACTCCGCCACGATCTGCTCCCGCGCCACGATCAAGCGCGATTCCGTCGTCCGCGAGGACGCCGTTGTTGGCGATCGATGCCTCGTCGATGTCGGCTGCACCATCCGCCCACGCATCAAACTCTGGCCGGACAAGATCGTCGAGCGCGGCTCCACCGTCACGATGTCCCTCATCTGGGGAAACAAGTGGCGTGGCAACCTGTTTCGCGACCTCGGTGTCGCCGGACTGAGCAACCTCGAAATCACCCCCGATTTCGCCTGCCGCCTCGGCTCCGCCTACGGCTCGGTGCTCCCGAACAAGGCCAAGGTCGTCACCTCCCGAGACAGCACCCGCTCGTCCCGAATGATCAAGCGCGCACTGATTTCCTCGCTCCTCAGCGTCGGATGCGACGTCATCGACCTCCGGTCGATGGCCCTGCCCGTCGCCCGGCACTACATCAAAACCAGTGGCGCCCAAGGCGCCGTGCATGTGAGGAAGCTCCCCGGCAACGCGCGGGTAACCCTGATCGAGCTGTTCGACCCCCGCGGTGCCTATCTCGCCCGCAACATAGAACGCAAGGTCGAGACGGCCTTCTTTCGCGAGGACTTCAAACGCGCCGACCCCGACGACCTCGGCATGATCGAACCCGCCAACCAGGCCGTCGAGGACTACCAGGCCGACTTCTTCCGCCTCATCCCGCCCCGCGAAGCCCGCAAACGCGCCCGCATCGCCATCGACTACGGCTACTCCTCGATCGCGTCGATCTACCCCGCCATGCTCGGCAAGCTCGGCGTGGAGTCGATCTCGCTGAACGGCTTCAACGACGCCAAGCTCTCGCCTCGTTCGCTTGAAGAGATCGAGCGGCACGTCGAGAATCTGAAGAACATCGTCGGCACCCTCGGCTATGACATGGGCGTGCTGTTCACCGACGAGGGCGAGCGGTTGCACGTCGTGGACAGCCGCGGCCAACTCCTCTCCGGCAACGCGCTCTTCGGCTCGCTCTGCTCCCTGATCGCCAACCAGACCCCCGGCGCACGAATCGCGATGAGTATCACCGCACCGACCCGCCTTGAGGAACACCTGACGAAGCAAGGCGCGACTGTCCTGCGCGCCAAGTCCGATACACGCTCACTGATGGCGCTCGCGCTGGACGAGGACGCCATCTTCGCCGGCGACGACCGCGGCGGCTTCATCTTCCCGGAGATCCACCCCGGCATCGACGCCCCGTTCTCGCTCGCCAAGCTGCTGTATCTGCTCGAAGACGCCGGGGCCACCATCGGCGACGTCGCCGGTGAACTCCCCGAATTCCAACTCGCCTACGAAGCCGTCCGCTGCCCGTGGGAGGCCAAGGGCTCGGTCATGAGGCACCTCTCCGAAGAGAACCGCGACGGCGAGCGCGTCGAGCTACTCGACGGGATCAAGATCTTCGACGCGGATTCCTGGGTCCTCGTCCTGCCCGACGCCGTCGAGCCGCTGTTCCACATCTACGCGGAGAGCCCCGAAGCCGAGTCCAGCCGCGCCCTCGTCGGCTCCTACGCCCGCAAGATCGAAGCCTTGCAATCGAGTGCGAACACCCTTTTGTGAGGGGCAGGGGTCCTCAGATCTCAAATTCTTTAAGCGGCAGGGGAACTCAGATCTCGGGCGGGCCAGCACCATCACTGCGTCATCCTGAGTAGCCTGACAAGCTTCAATTCCCAACTTTGATCTGCGGTGCCACGGTTTGGCCGGGATTGGAGTTGACCGTCGAATTGGAGTCGTATCCCGGCAAACCGTGCGTTGGAATTGCCACTCGTTCGTAGCTCTCCCCTGTTCTCTGACCGTGGCACCCCATCCCAAATCGAATGCGGGCCGCTACCTTTGAAGTCGGGCCTACGAAGGCAATGCAAAACAAAAAGGGAGGACGACCGAACCGGTCGTCCTCCCGTCATTCTTTCAAGAAGCGGTAAGGCTTACTTGTGCTTCGGAGCGACCGGGATGGGCACGCTCGGGTTCTTGGCGTACTTGGCCGGGTTCGCGTTGAACTTGCCAATGCACATCTCGCAGCAGAAGTAGTAGCGGCGACCCTTGTAGTCGGCGAACTGCTTGTTCTTCGTCGCGGTCGCGATGTTGACGGTATCTTCCGTCATGACGGCGCAGTGCATCGGCTTCTGCGCGGGCGGCTTGGCCGGGCCAGCAAACGCGGCGGAAACCACCGAAACGGCGAGAATGAGTGCGAGAGTCTTCTTCATTAGAGTCAAAATCCTTTCAACGCGCCTTTCCGGCAGCGGCATTCTAATGAAACCCCATTCCGGAGCCAAAAAGTTCCCCCGAACTCCAAGTCCGCACTGCCACGATTCGGCCGACACCTAACACCTAACACCTAACACCTAACACCTAACACCCAACGCTCCGCACTGCCACTGCTCTCTGCTCTCCGCTCTCCAACACTCCAACACTCCAAATTCCCCCCAACGCCCCACGCCTGTAATGCTCCGCCTCCTCCACACCAACGACTTCCACGGCAAGCTCGACGACGCCCGCTTCGAGCGTCTCAAGGCGTTGCGCCAGGAAGCGGACATCTATCTCGACAACGGCGACGCGATCCGAACCGGCAACCTGGGGATCCCGCTCCGAAGGGAACCCGTCTGGGATCGCCTCGCAGAGCTTGAGTGCACTGCCAGCGTCCTGGGAAACCGGGAGACCCACATCCTCGAAAGCGCCTTTCAAGCCAAGATCGCGGGCGCAAAGCACCCGATCCTCTGCGCGAACCTCCGCCGCAAAGACGGCACCCTCCCCCTCCCCGGACACTTGATCGTCGAGCGAAAGGGCCTCAAGATCGGGATCGTCGGGGTGATGGTCGCGATGGTCACCGAGCGGATGCGCTCCCGAGCCGCGAGCGCCTTCCTCTGGGACGACCCGATCAAGACCTCGGTCGCCCAGGCCGAGCAGCTCCGGCCCCAAGTCGACCTCCTCATCGCCCTCACCCACATCGGAATCCGCGAGGACGAGCACCTGGCGGAGCGGACGAACCTCTACGACCTCATCCTCGGCGGCCACTCGCACACGGTTTTAGAGTCGCCGCGAGTCGTCAACGGCACCCCGATCCTCCAAGCCGGCTCCCACGGCCGCTTCGCCGGAGTCTACGACTGGTCGCCCACGGGGCTGACTGTCCGGCTGGAACCTCTCTCCGGAGAGTAACGATCGCCGGAACGCCGACACTCTTGTCGGCCAACCGCGACCGCAATGTCAAACGGAAAGAGGACAAGAATGTCATTCCGAACGAAGCCGCCCAGAGGCTCCGTAACCGCAGAACAGAGCGAGGATGCGGCGCACGGAGGAACCTGATCGCAACCGCCGACTGTTCGTCTCCCCAGCAAAGACTTCTGCCCGAAAGCGAATAAGCGATCATGTCAGACCTTTCGGCCCTTGCCGCCTAGGACCTGCGATTCGCAATTCGTTTGTCGAGGCGGGCTGTTCACCGGTCCCTGCCGAATCACAAATCACGAATAACCAGTAACAATCTGCCGGATCGCGCTACCCCCGAACCGCCGCCTCGATGGCAGCGACGTCGATCTTCTTCATCTCCATCATCGCCTCAAAGGCGCGTTTGGCCGCGGCGGGATCGGAGCCGGTGAAGGCTTCGGTGAGGGCGATCGGGGTGATCTGCCAGGAGAGGCCCCACTTGTCTTTGCACCAGCCGCACATGCTCTCCTCGCCCCCATTGTTTACAATCGCATCCCAGTAGCGGTCGGTCTCTTCCTGGTCTTGGGCGGCGACTTGGAACGAGAACGCCTCGCTGTGCTGGAACATCGGGCCGCCGTTGAGGCCAAGGCAAGGAATGCCCATCACGGTGAAGTCGACGGTCAGGACGTCACCTTGCTTGCCGTCCGGGAAGTCGCTGGGAGCGCGGTGGACTTCGCCGACGCTCGAGTCGGGAAAGGTAGCGGCATAGAAGTTCGCCGCCTCTTCGGCATCGCGGTCGTACCAGAGGCAGATCGTGTTCTTCTTTGGGGTCATCTTGGGGGTTTGACGGTCGTTGGTTTGCGTTGGTTCGGATGAGTCTTATCTGGCTGCCGCTGCCGCTGCAGACATTACTACGGGGCCCAAAATGGCAAGCACGAATTCGGCGAGGATCGCGAGGAGGAGCAAAGGCGCATTGAAGGGCACCCGGGAGCGGGAGTTGGCAATCGCGATGAGCAAGTAGCCGACCAAGTTCATCACGTGGGCGGCGACAAACAGGGCATAGCGCATCGACGCATTACCGGGGGCGTTGAAGGACAGTGCTATTAACACCCATGCGAGCAACATCAATACGGCACCGACACGCTTCATACGCGTGATCGAGTCTAGCGCATCAAGGGATGCCCCGCCACGCCCCGTGCGGTGCGTAAATCCGGCGGACTCGGATGCCTCAGGACTCTTCCACGCAAACCAAACAATCACCCGCACCCGTGTCCTGAGGCTATCAAGACGAGCATTGGCAGGACGTACGTTTGCATGCCTCGGCACGATCCGGTAGTGAATGCGGACTCTCGCGAGCTTTAGTGCCGAGGCTTGTATGCCCTGTCCAAGAAGGGACACCGATGTTTCCCATCGTAGCCTCGGCACTAGGTCGGTGGCAACAGCGGATCTAGGAGCAGGAATCGTGCCGAGGCATCGCCGCACTAAAGCGGCCAAACTAAACCGGATCGTCGAGCCCCGCGGGCGCGTCGAGGGTGTCCTTGAGGTGGTCCATCGAGGCCGTCGCAAGGATTCGGATCGGCAAATCGCTCTCGCACCATACCGACACCTATGTTCTTGGGGATGTAGTGGACCATGTATCGTGGTGAGGGCGAGATTTCTTTTAGGCGGCGTACCTTAAGGCCAGGGACTGGTTGACGAACCGCTCAGCGAGATGCGCATAAGTGTGAGTATCGACGGTTCGATGTCCCTTCGACAGGGCAAGGATTGCCTCAAAATCTCCCCGAGACCGGCCCAAAACCCGCGTGGTGAAAAGTGAGAGTGAGTTGGTAAGTTTAGGTTCAAACCGAGTGAGTTTCGAACCTAAGGAAATGTCGTGAGTGGGCGTGCGCGAAGGGTGAGTCACCCAATCTCACCCGTCATCCAGAGCGGAGCCCCGAGCTTTAGCGAAGGCAGCGAAGTCGAAGGATCATCCGACCAACCTCCGACTCCAAAACGAGCCACTCGCTCACCGATCGGAAGCTCTCCGAGGGATTCTTCGACTCCGTCGACTCGCCAAGGCTCGCCCGACTCCGCTCAGAATGACGCGGAAGGAAGGGCTAGCCCGAGTGCCGGACCATCATCGTCCCGATGCCGGACTCGGTCAGGACCTCGATCAGCAAAGCATTTGGCACCGTGCCGTTGATCAGATGAACGGCAGGGACGCCGTCGTCCAGCGCTTGAATCGCGGCCTCAAGCTTGGGAATCATGCCGCGGTTCGCAGCGCCAGAAGAAACCATCTGACGGGCATCAAAAGAGGTGAGGCTCGAAACCGTGGAGGAAGGATCGCTCTTGTCGGTCAGGACGCCGTTCGTATCCGTCAGAAGAATCAGCTTCGAAGCCCCGAGCGCCGCGGCGATTGCGCCTGCCGCTGCATCTGCGTTGACGTTCAGTGCGCCCTGCTGCAAATCAGACGCCACGCTGGAAACCACCGGAATGAATCCCGCCTCCGAAATCACCCGCAACAGCGAGGGGTTCACTTGCACGATGTTGCCCACCCGGCCCAGCTCGGCGGAGATCGGCTCGCCCAAGAGCAGGCTGCCGTCCCGGCCGCTCAGCCCAACCGCGTTGCCGCCGCATGCGATGGTCATCGCGACGAGCGACTTGTTCGCCCGGCCCAAGGCCATCTCGACCACGTCCATCGTGTCGTCGTCGGTAACTCGCAGACCCTGAGCCCGCTTGGTCTCGATCCCGAGTCGGTCGAGCCAGCGGTCGATCTCGGGTCCGCCACCGTGGACCAAAACGGGTTTGACGCCCACCAGGGCGAGCAAGATCACGTTGCGGATCACGCCCTCGGTCGCCTCGGCGGAGTTCATCACCGACCCGCCGTACTTGATCACGAACGTCTGTCCGCGGAACGCCTGGATATACGGCAACGCTTGATTGAGAACTTCGGCCTGAAGGTCGCTCGGCAACATCCCTAAGGGTTTACCAGGGAACGCGCGGGCCCGACCGCGGGTTGGACAGAATTGGTAGACTCATACCTCCCGCGTATGCTTCCCGTTCTCTTCAAAATAGGTTCGTTCCAGGTCCACTCGTACGGAGTGGTGCTGATGATCGCTTTCATCATCTGCATGGCCTACGCCCAAAAGCGCGGCCAGCGGATGGGAATCTCGAAGACAGAAGTTGCGGACGTCTCGATCTGGCTCGTCGTCGCCGGAGTGCTCGGCGCCAGGCTGCTGTACATCGCCCAGGAGTTCCACTCGATGAGCTGGAGCGAGGTCTTCTCGATCCAGTTCGCCGGCCTAACCAGCTTCGGCTCGATCATCGGCGGCCTGATCGCCCTGGCCATCGTCGCCAAGCGCAAGAAGCGCCCCGCGGTCGAATACCTCGACCTCTTCGGCCCTCCGATGGTGCTCGGCCAAGCGATCGGACGCGTCGGCTGCCTGCTCAACGGCTGCTGCCTCGGTGGCGTCTGCCCGACCGACGTCCCATGGGGCGTCACGATCGCGGGTTCGACCCTGCACTTCCACCCGGCGCAGATCTACGAATCGCTGATGCTCCTCGGGTCCCTCGGGTTGATGATGCTGATCGAACGCAAAACCCTGCGCCTTGGCCAGGTTTTCTGGATGTCGATCTTCTTCCTCGGCATCTGTCGGTTCATCTACGAGTTCTGGCGTGCCGGATCAATCGCGCAAGTGGACGCACATCTGGCCTCCTCGACCTACTGGGGCGGCCTGCCGATCACCCAAGCCCAGGCGGTCGCCGGAGTCATGGCAATCGGCGGCATCATCGGTTACTACTTCTGCGGCCGCCGGGTAACTTCCGGCGCAAATCCGCAGCCTGCGTAGCTAAGTTGCATCGAATCTCTGGGCTGAACCGTCTGTACGGACGCCAACGGATTGGCGGGCGCATAGGCCAGGAGGGCCTTTTTCCTTATCCCCGCGAACACCGTTCCCCTTCTCGCGGTCCCAATTCCTGTGGCGCACCCCGCGTCTCCTGAGTTGAGGAAACGCATGGCGATCGTTGGAAAATGGTTTGGATTCATGGGCGAGGAGATCCTCGATGAAGGAATCACGAGTTTTGAGCGTGGAGACGACGAAGGCGCCGTCGAGGCGCTTGAGGAATATCTCCTCCAACATCCTCGCTCCGAGTCCCGTGCCCTGGCCAGCTTCCATCTCGCCAACGCCAGCGCCCGCCTCGCCCAGGTTTACCTAGAGTCCGGTCGAGCCCCCATGGCACGACCGCTGATCGAGCGAGCAGTTACCCTCGCGCCGACCTACCCCGACCTCCGAATTCGTGCCGGCCTGATCTATCGGGAGCTCGGCGAGTTCGATCAGGAAGCGGTGTCAGTGGGCGAGGCACTGCTCCTCAATCCCGGCTACCGAGCCGCCGTCTGCTACCAGATCGCGCTTCTGTACCGATCAGGGAATCACGAGGAAGCGATGACCCGCCTGAGTACGGCCATCGCCCGCGACCCGGGACTCGCCTCCGAACGGAGCAGATACGCGGTTCAGGCGAACGCCGAGGGAGCCTTTCCCCGAGCTTTGTCGAACCTTGAGGCGATGATCACCGAGGCAGATTCCGACGCCAACCTCCACGTCCGACTCGGGAACTCGTTCCTACGCGGGCAGATGTTTGCCGAGGCGGCCGACGAATTCGCCAAAGCCTCCGAACTCGCGCCGGAGTACCCCGATGTCCGTTGTCGGCACGGACAGGCCCTCGTTGGGCTGGGCCGCAACGAGGAAGCGATCGAAGAGTTCCGTCGAGCGATCGAACTCAACCCCGCCTACGCCGACGCCTACGCCTACCTGGGCGTCGTGCTACGTCACGAAAGCCTCGACCTGGATGCCGAAGCCGCATTCCAACGTGCTCTCGAGCTGAATCCAGCCCACCGCCTCGCCTCCGCTCACGCCGACTTGAAGGCGGGCTAGCTACGGCTGGACGTAAACCTTGACCCTCTTCCTTTCGAGGAGATCAAGCCAGTAGTCGATTCCATAAGGCCCGGCGCATGCCTGAATGCGCGGTAGCCGGAAGGCGTCGAACTTTTTGTTCGTCGTCGCCGGAGCCGGATTCGCCCCGACCAAGAGACAGGCCTTGAAAGCGTAGGTCTTCCCATTGTACGAGAACCCATGGGTCAAGGCCCGGTTCTTCGGCGAGATCCCGAAGGGCAAGGCGAGCGAGGGAGGCATTGTCTCGCCGAGCGCGACCAAATGATCGCTCGCTTCGCCAAGCTCATGCTTGACCTGCTCGTCGGTCATCTTCTTGAGGCTGCCGTGGGTTACCGTGTGGTTTCCCAACTCACAACCCAGCGCTCGCAGCATCTCGACCTTCTTCATCCCAAGCCCCTTCTGGGTCCACATCACCTTGGGCAGCACGTAGAACGTGGCCTTGACCGGAAAGTCGGGGTGTTCCTTGGCAAATGCCTGCCAAATTCCGATGGCGCAAGTTGGGTCAACCGAACCGTCCGGAAGAAGCTGAAACTGCGAGGGGTTCGAATCGTCGAACGTGAAAACCATCGGAGACGCACCGGGAGGAAGGTCCATCGACCCGCTCAAGAATTGTGAAACCGTACACGGCCGAAAGCCCAGCTTGTAAAACCGTTCGAGATCCCCGCGGAACTCGTCGGGGGTACGAAACATGGTCCCCTTGCCGGTCTTGATGTGGTGGTACTCCACGATGAACACGTCGCCGTTGGTATTTCCGGGCCGGTCTGAAACGCGCGCCTTGGGCGTAGGGGTGGGCGCAGAATTCTTCGTCTCGTGCCCCGGTGCACGGGTACTCTCAGAAGCCTGGTTCGGGGCGGATTTTCCCCCACAACCGATCGCCAGGAGGGCGATTAAACTGAAATGAAAATGATTTCGAAGCGTCATGGATTGATCGCGGCTCTGGCCGCCGCTTCACTTGCCGGGGCCATTGTGGGATGTGGGAAGCCTACCGCTTCTAACACCCCGCCGCCTACGGCCCCGACCGCCACGCCAAAACCGACTCCCACCCCACCACCCGCACCAAAGGTGACCTTCACCAAGCCCGAGTTCGTGCGCGGCATCTACGTCACCGCCTGGTCCGCAGGCAGCAAGAACAAGCGCACCAAGTTGTTCGAGATGTTCACCAAGACCGAGTTGAACTCGATGGTCATCGACCTTCGCGACGATGGCGACATGTATTGGAAGAACGACAGCAAGCTCGCCGCCGAGTGCAAGGCGAACATGAATGCCGTGGTCAAGCCCGAGGCCCTGATGGAAGAACTGGCGCAGCATAAGGTCTGGCCGATCGCCCGCATCGCCTGTTTCCGCGACCACTACGTCCCCAAGCATCACCCGGAACTGGCGGTTCAAGTGGCCAGTGGCAAGCTTTGGGCGGACCGGTCCAGACACACCTGGCTGGACCCCTATAACAAGAGGAACTGGGAGTACATCGCCGAATGTGTGGATTACGCGGTCGCGCTCGGCTTCCCCGCGATTCAGCTCGATTACGTCCGCTTCCCGAGCGAAGGCAAGTCGGACAGCCAAGTCTTCCCGGCTCAGAGTTTGTATCCGAACCAAAAGGCCAAGCACGAGGACGTCATCGCCGACTTCTGCCACTACATCCGCGACCACGTCAAGAAGCACGGGGCGGAGTTCAGCGCGGATAACTTCGGCATCATCTCGTCCACCCGCACCGATCAGGGAATCGGGCAGGAACTGGAGAAGATCGCCGAGCCGTTCGACGTCATGTGCCCGATGGTCTACCCTTCGCACTTCGCGAAGGGCGAGTACAACATCCCGGACCCAAACAAGGCTCCCTACAAGATCATCTCAAAGAGCCTCGGCGACTACAAGAAGCGTCTCCCCGCCAAGGCGATCCGCCCCTGGCTGCAGGATTTTGGGCACTACACCAAGGCCGATATCCAAGCTGAGATCAAGGCCGCCTACGATCTGGGCTACAAGGAATATCTCATTTGGAACGCGCGAAACGTGTTCACGGAAGAGGCGTTCCGGGACAACTCTGGGTTGTTGAAGAAGGGGAAATAGGCGAGGGAATCGTTATTGGCGATTCGTTATTCGCGATTCGGGAACGGAGGGCCCTTGAGACTTAGCTTTCCGATCCGAATAACGAATCGCCAATAACGGAGGTCTTTGCAAAATTCGGGCTGGGCTGACGAATCACCAACGCCGTCCTAACTGGTTGACCAATATCGATCCCAAGCATGTAGAGACGTGAGTATCAACAATAAGTAGAACTCCAACTCCAACTCAGACCTTGCCGGATTGCCAATGTGGGTAAGCAGGTTGAGTGAGCGGAAAATGAGAGTTCTCGCCCGCCCGGCAGCTTCTGAACGGTCAAGTACGTCGAATCGGCACGGAGTTCGGTCCCCTCTCCCCCGCACGGCTCTTGCCATCGCCACAAAATCTGTCGGGCGGGAGAGGGTTAGGGTGAGGGGCACTGCGAAGGTTTGAATTTTGCAAAGACCTCAACGAATTGCGAATCCCGATTCTCACCCCTTCCTAACCTGCGCCTGAACCTTCGCCTGATCGGCCGCGGAGATCCCGAGGCCGGTCAGGAGGGTGTGGGCCATAACCGCGTTGCCCTCGGCGTTCATGTGCACGCCGTCGACGGTCAGCAGGTTCTCTGAACTCCCGGTCTTCGCCCGGTAGTCCGTGATCAGCGCTCGAAACGGCTTTTGATAATCCACGAACAGCGCGTGATGCTTGCGCGCGAGGTCTTTCAACGTCGCATTGTAGGGTTCGGCTTTGACGTTCTCAGGGCTCTTAAGGTCTTCGTAGATAACAGTTGCGGAGAGCACGACGACCCGCGCGCCAATTGCTTCCGCTTGGGAGATCATCAACTCGACGTTCTTGCGGAACGCGTCCAGGGGGATCCCGTTTGGCCCGTCGCCGTTCGGAAATTTGTCGTTGAACCCGTGCCAGACATCGTTCACGCCGACGCTGATCGTCACAAGATCCGGCTTCTTGTCCAGCACGTCGCGCCGGAACCGCGCCAGCATGTCGTTGGACTTGTGCCCCGAAATCCCCGCGTTGATCACCTCGATCTTGGCGTCGGGATAGAGCGCGTTTAGGTAGCGACGAAAAAGCCAGACGTAGCCACCCGGTCCCTCGCCGCCCTGGGTGATGCTGTCACCGAGAGAGACGATGCGATGCACCCCTTCGAGGGACTTTGGAAGCGGGTTTTGGGCGATGGCATTCATAGCGAAGAAGGTCAGGACCGAGGCGAAAATGAACTTAAACATAGCGCGGAGCTACTCCTTGTCACCAGACGTGCCGCAGCCGCCTTCGCCACTGGGGCGCACGCTCGGCTTGGCAATATCCGTCACGCCTTTGTACCCGTAAGGGTCGTTCCCGGCGATCATCACGATGTCCCGAAAATCCGAGATCGCCACATGATCGTTCTGGGCCGCGCCGTACCAGGGCAGGAGCGACGAGGCGGTCATGTAGTGATTCACCAGCGCGCGACGATAGCCGGACTTCGCCACGTTCGGGAGCGAGCGGTGCAACAGGTAGCCGTTGAAACAAACCAGCGTCCCCGCCCTAACCTCGACCGGCACGGCATCGACATCGGTGTACGGGAACTCGATCGACTCCTGTGCGCAGTCGAACCGCCGGTCGCCGTGATCGTGCTGCGGCCAGAGGACGCCTGGCTTTTGGGAACCAGGAATCACCCACAGGCAACCGTTCTCCACCGTCGCGTCGTCCAGGGCAAGCCAAGCTCCGAAGAGCGACCGGTCGCGGGTCGGGATGTAGTCCTCGTCCTGGTGCCAAGCCTGCCCTGGCTTGCCCGATGCCTTGATGAACAGCATCGACTGCATGCACTTCACGTCCGGGCCGAGACACGCGGTAGCGACTTCGACAATCGAGGGATGCGAGAGTTGGTCGTACATCAGCCTCGAAAGCTTGTGCGGGAAATGGATGCACAGGTACTGCTTGAGCACATCTGCGTCGCTATCTCCGAGTTCGGCGGGGATGACTCCCGGAATCTCACCCCGATCCCCCCGGCAAAGGGCCAGCGCCTCGGAGTTCAGGGCATCGATTTCCTCGCGGGTGAAGGCATCCTCTACCACGACAAATCCGTTCTCGTGGTAGAACTCGCCGGCGGCGGGTGTCAAAGGGCGTTGGAAGTAGCCCGCGGGCGAGCCCTCGTCGGGCCAAGATTTGAACGGGCGCACCGTCGCTGCCATAAGGATATCTTAGCTGACAAGGTCGGTAAGGCGGTAAGGGGAATGGGACCGTCGCAGGAATTGGGGCTTGGTTCGAGCCCTCCCTTGAGAGGCTGTTTCATGGCAAATCTGGGGCTCTGATCCCAACGACTGCTTCTGAGAGTTAGGTTCAAACCCGTGCCACGCGTTCACCCCTCCAACCTCCCCTCAAGGGGAGGCTTTTCTAGCTCCAATAGCGCATCCCGCAGCCGAAGCAGCGCCAATTGCGTCGCCCGTCGCCGGATATCCTCCCGCGTCCCCCGGAACTTCGCCTCCTCCACCGTCGTCCCCGCCGGCCCCGCGACCGCGACGAAGACCAGCCCAACCGGTTTGTTGTCCACATCGCTCGTCGGACCCGCGTTCCCGGTGATCCCGACGGCATAGTCGGACCCCACCCGCGTCCGGGCGCCCTTTGCCAATGCGATCGCCACCTCCGAGGACACGGGACCAAACTTGTCCAGCGTCGCCTCGGCGACACCGAGCAGGTTGACTTTCACCGTGCGACCGTAACAGATCACGCCCCCGAGGAACGCCGAAGATGACCCGGGAACGGAGCTTAGTCGCTCCCCTAGCCCGCCTCCCGTCATGCTCTCGGCGACCGCCAACGTCACGTGCCGCGCAATCGCGAGCTCGATCGTTGCCTGCTCCAAAGTCGTTCCATCCACCCCGAAAACGCGAGAGCCCAGGATCGACCGGATCTGCGCTTCGACCGGGTCGATCAAACCGTCGGCCTCTGCCTCCGACGAGGCTCGGGCGGTGATGCGTAGGTGGACCTCGCCGGTATGCGCGTACGGCGCAAGCGAGGGATTCTCGCCCGCCATCAGGTCAACGACCTTCGACTCCACCTCGCTCTCGCCCATCCCGCAGATGCGTAGCACCCGCGAGTGGATCACGTTCTCGCCATCGAGTCGGGAGAGGAACTGGCGGACGGGGCCCTCCGCCATGGGGTCGAACTCGCCTCTTGGGCCGGGCAGCGCGATGACCACCTTCCCGTTCTTCTGGCAGAGCAGGCCGGGTGCCGTTCCGTTGGGGTTGTCGATCAGGACCGCGCTCTCGGGTCGCAGGGCCTGTCGAGCCACCGTTTCGATCCAGGGTAGCTTGCGCAAGGCGTAGAACGCCCTTAAACGTCGCTCAACCTCCGGCTCCTCCACCAAGGAATCCCCGAGGGCAAGCGCGATCGCATCCCGTGTAAGGTCATCGACAGTCGGACCAAGCCCGCCGATCGTAACCACCACATCCGCCCGAGCGAGCATCTCCTGCAAGGTCTCGACGATCCGATCGAGGTTGTCTCCCACCGTCGCGCGGCGGTTGCAGCTGATCCCACAGGACGCGAGCAGCTTCGCCATCGTAACTGCGTGGGTGTCGAGAATCTGCCCGAGCAGCAACTCGGTTCCGACCGAGAGGATCTCCGCGTTCATATGCAGAGTTTGACTGGATTAGGTGAGGTGGGGATCGGGATAGCGAAGATTGATCGAGGTCCAGTAGGTGACCAACATGCTCATTCGCTTGACCGATTCCGGTGAGAGAGTCCCGACCCGAACCACCGCGTTCCCGCCGGACTGATGCCATCGCTTAGCAAGGCTTCGCTCGCTGTCGTTGAGCAGTAGGGTCGGCAGCCCCTTCGTGCGGGACATCGAGCGGACGTTTCGCAGGAATTCGACCGGACCCTCAAGCGAGCCTTCGGTGTGGACCAAGACGGCCGCGGGGAGATCTTCCGAACTCAAATTGGCGAGCGCCGCCTTATATTCCGCGATGTGGCGGAAGTTTGCGCCCGTCAATCGTACGGCCTCACGAAGCACCGCACAATCGGGCCCTACTAATAAGAGACGATTTGGCACGACCTTTCTATCTGCTAAACCCAATATACGCATCCGCATCTATCTCAAGTATCCCTGTTAGCCACGTTGGCGGAAACCTAAGCAATATACGACTTTAGCCGAGCCAAGTCACGTTCGTGTCCCTCGTTCTCGATCGCCGTTTCAAGCAGGATCGGGGTTCTTTCGAATCGGGGATCGTTCACGAGCAACTGAAACGCACGTTCGCCGATCGTCCCTTGCCCGATCGCTTCATGCCGGTCCACCCGCTTCCCAAGCGGGTTCTTACTGTCGTTGCAGTGGATTGCTTTTAGCCGATCGAACCCAATCAAGCGCCCAAACTCCTCAAAGGTCTTCGCGTACGACGCATCGTCTCGGATGTCGTAACCGCCGGCAAAGATGTGACACGTGTCCAGGCAAACGCAGAGACGATCCGGCGCGCCGGTGAGTTCAAGGATTCTCGCCAAATGCTCGAAACGATAATTCAAAGCAGAACCCTGCCCGGCGGTCGTCTCCATCAGGATCGTCACCGAATCGGGCGTTTCATCCAGAACGCGCAGCGCGCTTTCCGCCACGACCTTGAGCCCAACTTCTTCGCCCTCACCCTTGTGCGATCCCATGTGGCTGACCGTCCACGAGATGCCGTACAGCGCGCACCGCATCATCTCGTCCTTCAGCCCTTGGATCGACTTCTCGCGCATCTCCGGCTCGGGGGCGCAGAGGTTGATCAGATAACTGTCGTGGCAGACCACCGCAAGCGGGTCGATCCCAGTCTCGGCGACCGATTTCTTAAATAGCGCAACCTTCTCGGCGGTGACCGGTGAGGACTTCCACATCTGCGGACTAGAGGTGAAGACCTGCACCGACGTGCACCCGATTTCCTTGGCGCTGTAGACGGCATTCTGCAGGCCACCGACAGCCGGGCGATGCGCTCCGAGAAGCTGAGATCCCATTTGAGGAGGTTACCTCTGGCTCTCCTTTCCTGCGGGCCATTTGGGTTCAAGACTCACTCGTTCAGACTCAACTTTCTCACTCTCACTTTTCCGCCCCTTCGTTTTCTCAGCGATTTTGCGCCGTAAAAGAGGGCCGGTGAACTATCGGCTCCATCTTGATTCTAAAGTCAACCAAGGCTAGGTCCCAAATGAGAGTATTGTCGTGGTGCCCTAGGCTCCGAGGCAACATGCGCAGATTCTTACCTTTCCTCACAGTGATCTCAATCGTGACGCTGGCATCCGCCGCGAGCCCCCAGAAGGATATCGGGGCGATCTATGCCCAGATCACGGAGGCGGTTAACCATAAGGACCTCGCCGCTTACAGCCGCATCTTGGCCCCGGATTGCAAGGCTTTGATTGACGGGAAAGCCTATGGCCGAGCCGAGCTCGTTGCGACGATTAAAGATCAGATGGAGATGTTCAACGGCGTCACGTGGCCTCGAACTTTCAAGCGGTTCACCGCCACACCTGATCGAATTTCCGATGCCGTTGACTCCCACTTCAAAGCAACCTTGAAAGACGGGGACGGAAAGCACCACAAGTTTCAGTCAGAATTCTCTGCGGAAGAAGTGTGGGTAAGGAGCGGAAAGACCTGGCTCCTGAAGTTCACGACGGTGAAGAGTGGGAAGATCCTCATCGACGGCAAATCCGCGCCAAATGGCTAGACTTTCTTTGGCGGGGGCGCAAAGATGGGCCTACGCAGATTTGTGCGATGAAGGGGCTTGGCACCAACCGAAGACGCGTAGATGAAGACCATGCAGTGCTTCTCCGAACTCGCTTGAGTTAGCGCGCAGAAACGGGACATGGCGAGCATAGCGATCTAGCGTCTCGCTAAAACCGTCCACACTCTCGAAAGTCGTCTGAGCACTAGTCCAGTCTTCTTGGCCAACCCAAGATGTTCCCCCTTGCCGGAGAACGCCGACCTTAAGACTCTCCACGATCATCTGGGTGTTAGCCATCCGGAGCGCGAGCGAAAGTGAAACGAGGATGGAAAGCATGATGCTTCATGTTACGCCTCCGCAATTGGACCTGGAGGATCGACTATGGGTCGCGGAATCCGGCACTTACCGGAGGGCGGTCGCCCAATCCGGTTGACTTTTTCGAAGATCAAGAAACAAATAGGTTGGCCGCGAATCGTCCAGCTCACCCATTTGCGCTTGGCCAGTACCTAAGCCACGCCCCGATATGCATCAGGGATCGGGAAGTCCGGAAATTGAATCCATAACGGCAATTTTGAAGTCAGGAATCAGGAAAATAGACCGCGAGAGGAGACCATGGACCAAACAATCCAGATCGTCAACGTTCCCGCGCGGCGGATTCTCGCCAAGCGCACCACCTGCCCCCACGACGGCATCGGCCCGGCTTTCGGCCAGGCGATCCACGCGGTCGGGCGCTGCCTCCGCGCGAGTGGCGGCGAGATGACCTCGGCTCCGATTGCGATCTACACCGCGTGGCGCGAGCTAGACTGCGACCTTGCCGTCGGCTGCGAGGTGGATGGCGATTTGAACCTGATCGAGGAGTGCGAGTGGGTCGATATGCCCGCTGGCGCAGCCGCGATGAAGGTCCATCTGGGCGACTACGCCCAGCTCGGCGAAACCCATGAGGCGCTGATGAACTGGATCAAGGCGGAAGGGAAGCAGTTCGGCGGCCCCTGCTTCGAGATGTACATGAACGATCCCGGTGCCGAACCGGACCCATCGAAGTGGCGAACCGACGTCTACTATCCGGTTCGGTAGCTAGGAACCTACACGCCTCGGACGGAGTCGGGTAGAAACGGTTCGATGGGTCAGTTCTTTCCTTGTTTCAAAGCGTACGACGTTCGCGGCAAAGTCCCGGCGGAGCTGAACCCGGATATCGCGTACCATATCGGCCGCGCCTACGCCGACCAGACCGGCGCGAAAACCGTCTGCATAGGCTACGACATCCGACTCAGCGGACCCGAGCTGTACGAGGCACTCGCCAAGGGCCTAAACGACTCGGGCGTTGACGTCGTTCATCTCGGCATGATCGGGACCGAGATGGTCTATTTCGCGACCGCTTTCTACGGTTACGACGGCGGCGTGATGATCACCGCCAGCCACAACCCCGCCGATTACAATGGGATGAAGATGGTCCGGTCCGAGAGTCGCCCGATCTCCGGCGACACCGGCCTAAACGACATCGAGCGCCGCACCTACGAGCAGAAGTGGGAGCGCATCGGCCAGGGGACCCGCCGAGATCAGAATGTCTACGACGACTTCGTGACGCACCTGCTCGGGATCGTCAAGCCGGAAGAATTGAAGCCGCTCAAGGTCTTGCTCGATCCGGGCAACGGCGCCTCCGGCGTTGCGCTGGACAAACTGCTGCCGCATCTGCCGCTGCTGGTCGACAAGCTTCGCTGGGAGCCGGATGGGACGTTCCCGAACGGCGTGCCGAACCCGATTCTCGAAGAGTCTCGCGCGATGACCGAGAAAGTTCTCCATGAGGGCAGTCACGCCTTCGGCGTGGCCTGGGACGGCGACTACGATCGCTGCTTCTTCTTTGACGAGAAGGGGAACTTCATCGAGGGCTACTACATCGTCGGCCTCCTCGCTCAGGCAATCCTAAAGCGCGAGCCGGGCCACACGATCGTCTATGACCCACGTCTGACTTGGAACACGCTCGACATCGTGAACAAGCTCGGCGGACGAGCCGTGATCTGCAAGAGCGGCCACGCCTTCATCAAGGAGAAGATGCGCGCTGAGGACGCCACATACGGCGGCGAGATGAGCGCGCACCACTACTTCAAGGATCACTGGTACTGCGACAGCGGCATGATCCCGTTCCTGCTCGTGGCGCGGCTCGTCTCGCAAACTGGCCGAACGTTGGGAGATCTCGTCGGCGAGATGATCAAGAACTACCCGTGCTCCGGCGAGGTGAACTCAAAGGTCGCCGACGTGAAGGCGACCCTGGAGCAAGTCGAGAAGATCTACTCCTCGCAGGGCAGCGTCGACCATCTCGACGGGCTCAGCGTGGACTGTGGTAACTGGCGGTTCAACCTGCGAGGCTCCAACACCGAACCCGTGATCCGGCTCAACGTCGAGAGCCGCGGCGATGCACTATTGATGCACGAGAAGACAAAGGAGATCCTGTCAGTGATGGGAGGCGAGCCAGGCTAGTAGGAGTTGGAGTGATTGTCATTCCGAGCGAGCCCTAGCGACATCGAGGAACCTGACAGGAAGCGCCGACCGCTTGTCCTAACACGCGGCGATTACGGTCAGATCCCTCGGCATAAACATCCTTCGGGACGACAAGCTCGCCAACACAGACTCAGACTCCACCTCAGACTCCAATTCCAAAATCGGCCAATATATCTAGAAATAATTGCTAGGGATGAGGCAATTTCGTACCTATAATGAGCACATGCGCCGGGGTCGTGGCTTTACTCTTGTCGAGCTCTTGATGGTCATCGCGATCATCAGTATTCTCGCGGCGATGTTCATGCCGATAATTAAGCTCGCCAAGGGCGCGGCATACTCCTACGTTGCGTCGAGCAACCTCAGCCAGCTTGGCACCGCGACTTCGCTTTATGTCGCCGACCACGACGAGGTCTACATGCCCGCCCTCTACTGGGACGGGGCGTGGCAGGGCTGGTACGGTCGCCACCTCCCGGATGGCTCGTGCGATCCCAAGCAGGGGCTTCTCGCTAGCTACACCAAGGGTCATGCTTTCAAGGATCCGATCTATAAAGGCGAAAGCTACTTTGGCGATGGTTCCGGTTTTGGCTACAACTGGGGCTATGTCGGAGGCGACATGGACGTGACCGGCGACTACCGCTGGTTCCCGCTCAGCACCAATCCGGCCGCCATGAGCCAGATCGAGTCATCCTCCAAGACCATCGGGTTCGGCACGAGCGCGTTCTACTACGCAAAGTGGATGCCCCGCGGCAACGGCAAGGTCTACGATTACGGTTTCATCAGCGCCCCCAAGTTCTGGGAAGGCAATCCGGACGTCGATTTCCGCCATCTCGGCGGTCGCCATGTATTCGAGGGTTCGAAGCAGATTACGAGCGACGGGCGCGCCCTGTTCGTTTTCCTAGATTCGCACACGAAGTCCATGCAGGTGGCAACAGTTAAAGACGAGATGTTTCAACGGGGCACCCCAGCGCAGTAGAATAGAGTCCGCGCGAAATGTATCCGTCGGATGCATCGTCTATTAATAGGTCGCCCGCATTGGCGGGCGTTTTCGCGTAGGACCCTCTTTGAAAACTCTCGTTTCGTTCTATGAGCTGTTGGGCATCGAGAAGGGTGCGTCTCCGGAAGCGATCCGGAAGGCGTACCGTCAAAAGGCGCGTCGTCATCACCCCGATCTGAGTTCGGAGCCTAACGCTCACGAAACGATGGCCCGTATCAACGAGGCCTTCAAGACCCTCTCCGAGCCAGACCGCCGAGCCGAATACGACGCAATGCTCGCAGGCGGAACGCTCGACGCGCCAACCGTCGCCAAGAAAGGCCCCGCCAAGCCGGTCACCGTCAAGCTCCGTCACCGCCTCCGCGCCCACCGAACTCCGGTCTACGCCGTTTCGTTCACTCCCGATACCGGGGAGCTGATCTCGAGCGGGTTCGACAACGAGATCATCTGGTGGTCAGGCGAAGCGGTCGCGAAGCGAACCAAGGTTGACGCGGGCGTGATCTCCGTGCTGCGCGCCTTCCCCGAAGGCCGCCTCGTTGCCGCCGGCGCGGCGGAGACGCAAGTCTCCTTCTGGCACCTCAACGGCCCGGTCGTCGACAATTGGCGCGCCTCCGGCGAAGAATGGGTTTCCTGCCTCGCGATCTCGGCGGACGGCAAGTCGCTCGCGACGGGTTCGCTGCATCGCGCGCTGGCGGTCAGTGACACCTGGAACGGCCAGAAACGCTACCGAAAGGAAGAGCACGAGAACGCGGTCACCGCGGTCGCTTACTCGCCGGACGGCAAGTTCCTCGCAAGCGGCTCCGCCGACGCGACGGTGAAACTATTCCATGCCGACAGTGGCGCGATCATCCATACGTTCCGCCAGGTTCGATCGACGGTCACCGCGCTGGCGTTCTCTCCGGATAACCGCTTCCTCGCCGTCGCCGCGGTCGATCTCTCGATTCGAGTTTTTTCGCTCGAGAGCGGTCTGCTGGAGAAGATGATGTACGGCCACGACAAGCCGATCGAGACGTTGGCGTTTCACCCGAACGGTTGGCTGCTCGCTTCCGGCTCGCGGGACGGAACCCTTGGCCTCTGGAACGCGGCGAAGGGAATCGGCAATGTTCGCATGGAAGTTTCGCCACGGCCGATCGCGTGCGTCGCGTTTTCGCCGGACGGCAAGAGCCTCGCCGCCGGTGGACAGGACAAGATCGTCCGCCTCTGGGACATCGCGGTCAAGCAGAGCGCTTAGTTACGCGGCTTGCGTAGAGGCGTCTGATTTGTATGTTTGCCCTTGTTGCCTTTGCCCTCACTGCCTTCCCCGGAGGTAGCACCAATGCGTTGGTCAACCTAATTCGGGAAACCAATAAGCAGGACACCCTCGTGGTCCGTGCAAAGCCAAAGGACGATCTGCCCAAGCTTGAGTTTGACTCTGAGAGCATCGAATCGATCAACACTGCGCTTCGAATCAAGCTGAACCTCAAGATCATCCCCGGCACGGAGCCGATCTTTACCGACGATCGGGCTTCGAAAACGTTGTTCGGATTCTACGGCGCTTCGGGCGGCGGCGCAGGATCGCCGAAGCCTCTCACCGCGGAGGCGTTCAAGGACGGGAAGCTCACTTTTCGTACGGAGAGCACCCAAGTCTTGGACTTGCATTCGCTCTCAGGTGTGCCCTTTGCGAAGCCGGTCGAAGTCCACTGGACCATGATGGGTCTGCTTGCGTCGATCGACGTCCGCGACGCGGCACCGGCGGTGTTCTTGGACAAGCTTGCGCGTGGCTTGGGTGCCCGGTTCCGAGAGACCGACAAGGGGTATGCGCTCGAGTTTCGGGCGGAGGATTTCCGTCGACGGGCGCTCAATAGCCTCGTGGAGATCAAGTTCGACGATGGCAGTATGCCGGCAGATGAGTTGACGCCGAAGCTCGAACTCGCGAAGTCGGCCCTCCGGTCGATGGGTGCGAACGACCTGACGGAGGCGTTCCGGACTCCAGCTTCGCAGGTGGAGATCAATCTGGCGAATGACCCTGGGCTGAAGTCTGCTTGCAAGACTTATTTGCAGGCTGTTCAACGCCACCTGGCGAAGCTCGTCAACGCAGGCGCACTGAGTACCTCAGGGGACGTGAACACGGCCCTGAAGAGCGAGGATAGGAAGCGGTCGCCGAAGCTGATCTTTACGGCGAAGTTTGACGTCCAGGTCGAGATTCCGATCGTGGACGAGAAGGGAGTCCCGGCGGGTGTGGTCCGCTTCTAGCCAGCCCCTTTGTGCCCGTCTAGCGACCAGACCATGTCTTTGGCGTCCTTAAACTTGAATGGCGCATCGTGTCCCGCGCGGGTGAGCATTGCAAGACACTGAATCGAGTCTCTTAATTCAAACGGACTTGGATGATCCTTAAGGGCGGCAGTGATCGGGCAATTGCCCTTTTCAAGAACCTTCTCGGCTTCCACGAGGGTGAAGTGAACCCATAGGATCTCGTCACCGAGTTCGATCCGCCGCGTCTCGGCGAACCGTTTCGGGAGGTCTGCCTGCTCCGGAGTTTCTGCCAGAAGTCGTTTTGTCACGCTAGCGGGCATTTGCGACAAGTCGGCGAGAATGGCGTCGTCCGCCATCCCTGTGATGGCAATTCCGACGAAGTATCCCACAAGTGGCTCTCGGCCTGACTGAAGTCGACGACCGATGCGGATTGCGGCGAGAAAGTCCTCGGTCGCTCTTTGCGGCTCCTTATCGAGGCGGAGACGGGCTCGAAGCAGCAGTAGCTTAACCGCGTTCTTAGCGTTGGCAAGATTGGGAAATTCGACCGGCGCCTGGATGTCGGATGGCTCGAGCAGCTTGGGACCAAGTGGGCGGGCGCGCATTCGAGACCAATCGCGGGCCCGAGAGGCCGCTACAACGGCGTCCAACGCTGCGTTCCACAGGCCAAGCTCTTTCGAAAGTTGGGCACGCTTTTTCCGCACCGATGCAAGATCCGGATACTCGCGAAGGTCGGGCTGCGACTTCGGGAAGGTGCTGGCCGCCCTTGCTGGGGTCGACGGGAGGCAGGGATGGAACAAGGTCAGCTGGCACCAGTGCGCGCATCTCGGCTAACGACGGAACCTGCAGCTTCCAGCCAACCGAATTCTGGCCATCGCATGAAACGGTCGAGGCGAGTGCGATGAGGAGGAGCATCCGGCACATGCTCTACCTTACAAGTTTCGGCCACTCCAGGTTTCGCTAGAATAAGGGGTGACCTTGGAGCGAGCCATCGAGGTCTTCGTCCACGCGTTTGCGTGGGGGAAGAGCCAAGCCCATCCCTACCTCGTCCGGGGGGAGGATGGTCTTTGGGTGCTTCAGGACGGCCCCGGCCGGAAGAACCCGCGCAAGATCGAGGTGATCGTCTCTGAGCTTGAACCTGCCGAAGTCGTGCGGCGGATCAAGAAGACCGGACTCGGCTGGCATTTTCTCTGCCATATTCATGCCGACGACGCGGAGTTCGACGTGATTCGAGCCGCCTACAAGGAGCTTGGCTACCGGGCGATGTCGACCGAGTGGATCTTCATCCATCATCTTGAGAACATCCCCCACTTCACTTCCGATCCGCCGGTGCGAAAGGTAGAGACCATCGAACAGGCAAAGTCGATCCCCCAGCGAGCATCGCAGAGGCGGAAGTTTCGTGCGGAATCTCGCCTCTACGCCGCATGGGATGACGCCACCGACTACGGCTGGGTCGAGAGCGTTCCGTTCGGTGAGGATGCCTGGGTCTCGGGTCTCTATGTGTTTCGCGACGCCCGGGGGCGCGGCTTCGGCCGAGCTCTCATGAGCAAGCTCCTACAAGAAGAAAAGGCGCATGGCGTGCGGACGAGCGTGTTGGTGGCAAGCAGCGACGGAGCGCGTCTCTACCCGCACCTTGGATACGAGAAGATCGCGATGCTGCAAGTCTTCTGCCCGACGGAGCGCGCCTAGAGCAGGATGCGGTTCGCTCGTAGATCGCCGGTACAACTCGCCTCGGGAACATACAAACCGATCGAATCCGTCTCGGCCAGTCGTGCCAAGTTGGACCATCCGCCCGCCGTCTTCACGACTTCATCGGGAACGATCACCCGAACATAGTGGGTGCCCACCACAGGGATCACTCGTCCTGCCGGGTATTGCTTGGCGGTCAAGAGAATCGTAAGGCGGTGAAGTTCGGGTTCCGTCTTCCGGATACAACCTTCGAGCCGCAAATCCCCCTTTACCGGCTTTTCGTCAGGAACGGGGAGAATCGCCGCGGGTTGGGTCAACACTTGAGATCGCTTGAGGGAAGGGAAGGGGTCTCGAATTCGCGCGGAAGCAAGCTCAGGGCCGGGAACGTATAGCTCGAAGTGCAGGTGGGGACCGGTTGCATCGCCGCTCTCACCCACGTACCCAATCAATTGGCCCGCCTCGACCGTCTGACCGGGAGCGATGTTCGGAGCGAACATGGTGTCGCGGCCGCCCTTATGATCGCGAGTGCCCGGATTGTCGTCATTCAGGTGCGTGCCGAGCAACGCCCAGCCGTTCTCGCCGTAAATCCAGAACGACTCGCGCTTCATCCCGAGGATGCCGCGAAAGGGGGCGACGATCGGCGTCATCTTAGGCGCGACGATATCGATTCCCGTGTGGTGAAAACCCTTGCGTTGGTCGTCGTAACCGTCCTTCCAATGGCAGGGGCCGATGAGGGGGAAGATCAGAGGGCACACTACGCGCTGCGAGGGGAGCGCGGAGTTGATGTAGGGGGCGACGGGAGGCTCAGGGCCCCACTCGGGATGGGCACCGCCATTCCGTCCGGCCAGCGCAAAGCCGGCGAGGAGAAGCGCCGTCAAGCTGATCGGAAGAATAGCTCTTACCATAGGGATGTCGTTCCGCGATCAGCGACGGGGTGACCTGACAAATAGGCGGGTTCGCTCAGTTCGGCGTGCTCCACTCCGACAGGTCGCTCGTGGTCATTCGGTAGAGCCCGGGCGTTGCGAAGTTTTCGAGATTTTGAGTTTGGAGGATTGGAATAAGCTCCTCTACTCTCTCGAGGGTGTCCGTGGTTTCAAGCAGTCGCTGTTTCTCAAGATTCTCCATCGGAAGCAGGTTCGCGATGGTGAAGGAGAGCACGACGGGATCGGGCGGGAACTGAACCTTGACGGACAGCTCCTGGCGGGCAAACAGCTTCTGGATGAGAAGTTCGAACTCTTCACGCGCGCGGTAAAGAAGCTCCTTGGCGCGGGCCGTCTCCTCGACCTCCAGTTCGATCACCGGCTCCACTTTGCCGACGAGGAACGAGCGCGACTCATCGAGTTCGCGAATCCGGAAACGTCGCTCGCCCTGCACTTGCAGGTCCATCCCTCCATCGTCGTATTGGTGCACTTGGACGATGCGCACCGCGGTGCCTACCATGTAAGGTTCGACATCCCCGCCCCCCACTTCTGACCCGCGGCGGATGAGCACGATCCCGAAGGGACGCTCGAATTCGATGCACTCCCGAACCATTTCGCGGTAACGCTCTTCAAACACGTGAAGCTGCATCGCGGCGTATGGAAAGAGGACCGTGTTAAGCGGAAACAGGGGGAGTTCCTCGAGCTTATGAGACATCCCATGGTCAGTATATCGGAACCTGCGTCCGATCGACCTTGGAATCTTCAAGATCGACGTCCGGCAATATGCCGGGAAAGGCCCCCGTGAGCCTGCGCAGTCGGCAGCGAAGGACCCTGAGGAGGTAAAGTTCCGAGGTGTCCGTAGAGGTTTTCGGAAGAATGGGCGAAAGTGAGGACTTCCAATTGCAGAATGAGGCGTTAAGGGCCGAAATTGTGGCTCTTAAGGCTCGAATTCACGAGTTGGAGCAAAATCGGGCGAGCGATGAAGCGGCGAGATCTCCCTCTCGTGGCGAGATCAACACCGGTCCCGTAGAAGCCCCCATCAATGAGGCTGACGTGACGTTACGCCGTCTCGTTCAACGCATCGCGATGATCCTCCAAGCGGAGAAGATCGCGATCATGTTCTTCGACCGCGAGCGCGGCGAGTTGATCGGTATTCCCCCCGCCTACGGCGTCGATGAGGATCACCTGAAAATCTTCCGCGTCCGGGCGACCCAGGGCGTTTCGGGCCAGGTCTTCCGCGATGGCGAGCCGATCATCTTCCACGACGCGCAGAGCGACTCGCGCACCCAGGAAGACCCCTTTGGCCTCCTGCACGTAGCCAACGGCATCACCGTTCCCCTCGTCATCGAGAAGCGTGACGAAGAGAACCGGGTCATTGAGCGCAATACGATCGGTGTTCTCCACGCATTCAACAAGCGCCACGGCGAAGACTTCAACGACGAGGACGTCCGGTTGCTGGAGCGCATGGCTCGCAACGTGGGCTCAATCATCGCCAACCTCCAGCTTTACCGCGAGGTCGTCGAGGAGCGCGAAGAGCTTCTCCAGACATTCGAGTCGCTGACTGCCGGTCTGCTACTCGTCTCGCCCGAGGGTCGGCTCAGCCAGATTAACGCCAGCGCCCGCGCCATTTTTGGCATCGGACCGGAGGCTCTTGGCTCGAACATGGAAGAGACGATCCACCATGACGATCTGATCGCCCTAGTCAGCGAGGGGCGCAAGGGAACCGAAGGCGCGAAGAAAGAGATTCACGTTACGATCGCCGGAGCTTCGGACCGCATCTACGAGGCCCAGGCCGCGAATGTACGTAGCGAGGACGGCAAGGACGTCGGCGTGGTCGTCATTCTCAACGACATCACTGAGATGATGAACATCGACAAGATGAAGTCGAGCTTCGTCGCGATGGCATCCCACGAGCTTCGAACCCCGCTCACGGCGATCAAGGGCTTCAGCAGCACGTTGCTTGAAGGGATCGACGAGGACATCTACAACAAGGATGATCAGCGCGAGTTCCTCGGCATCGTGGTTTCCGAGTGCGATCGCCTTCGCCGGTTGATCGACGACCTCTTGAATACCGCGCGCATCGAGTCGGGCGAGTCCCTGAAGCCAAATTACTCGCGATTCGACCTCACCCAGCTTTTGGAGAAGTCGGTGGCCGTTCAGCAGCAAGCCTCGACCCGCCATGCGGTGCTGCTCAACATCCACAACAAGCTCCCCGAGACGATCGTGGGCGACCAGGACAAGTTCGATCAGATCCTGACGAACCTGCTCAACAACGCGATCAAGTATTCGCCGAACGGCGGCGACGTGATCGTCCACGCCAAGAACGAAGGCGACACGATTCTGATCGGCGTCCAAGACCAAGGCATGGGAATCCCGAAGGAGCACCTCGCGAAGGTGTTCGAGCGGTTCCACCGCGTCGATAACGAGGACAATCGGAAGATCTACGGCACCGGTCTCGGCCTGTACCTGGTCAAGCACCTCGTGGACAAAGTCCACATGGGCACGATCTGGGTCGACTCGGAAGTCGGCGTGGGTTCGACGTTCTGGGTTCGCGTTCCGTCGGAACTCGATATCGAGAGGGCCAAAGAGCTCAACGACGAATAGTCGCTGGGGTCATCAGCCCCCTGGCACCTTGATAAGTCCTATACGACGGATAGGACTTATCTTTTTTAGTTCGCTCCAGCGTTGACCGTTCGCTCGCCCCACTCCGCGACGCGGCGCACGAAGTTCTGCACGATCCGGATGCCGTCCTCGGTGAGGACCGACTCGGGGTGGAACTGCACGCCCTCGATCGGCAGCGACTTGTGCCGCAGCCCCATGATCTCGCCGTCGTCTTCGGATGTGGCGGAAACCTCGAAGCCAGGCGGCACGGAATTCTTGGTGACCACAAGCGAGTGGTAGCGCACGGCGCGAAATGGGTTCGGCATGCCCTCGAAGAGACCGCGCCCGTCGTGGCGGACCTGGCTTGTCTTACCATGCATGATTCGCTCAGCGCAGGCGACGGTGCCCCCCGCGGCCTGCCCCATCGCCTGATGGCCGAGGCAGACGCCGAAGATGGGAACGTTCAGAGTCCCGTGCAGGCTTGCGCCGAGGATGTCCAAGCAGACCCCGCTCTGGTCCGGGGTGCAAGGCCCGGGCGAGAGCATGATCCCCTCGGGTTTCAGCTTATGGATCCCGTCAAGGTCGATCTCATCGTTTCGCCAGACCACCGTTTCCGCCCCGCATTCGCCCAGGTACTGGACGAGGTTGTAGGTGAAGGAATCGTAGTTGTCGATAACGAGGATCATGTCTGCCTCCATTCTAACTTCGGATGCCACCTACGATCAGGTGGCGGGCGTTCACCTCTCCAACCCCCCTCAAGGGAAGGCTTCGGAGCTAGACGTTCGCGACTTCGCTGCGGCGCTCGGCGACCCTTCTTTCCGAGTGATCGAGGATCTTCTTGCGGAACCGGAGCTGCTTGGGTGTCGTCTCCAGAAGCTCGTCGTCTCGGAGCCAGCTAAGGGCTTGCTCCAAGGAGAACTCCTTGTGCGAGTCGAGGCTTGCCGTCTGCTCCGCGGTGGCGGAACGAATGTTGTTCGCCGCCTTTTCCTTGGTTGCGTTGACGATCATGTCCTCGTCTCGGGAGCAAGCGCCGACGATCATGCCACCGTAGAGCTCCGTGCCGACCGGATAGAACAGCGTGCCGCGGACCATGACGTCCTCGTAGGCGTAGCGCGTTAACTTTCCGTTATCCTTGTTGATCAGCGATCCCTGCGTTCGCGAGGAGATCTCGCCCTTGTACTCGCGGTAGCCGTCGAACAGCGCGGAGATGAGGCCGAGACCCCGGGTCATGGTGAGGAAGTTCGAGCGGAAGCCGATCAGGCCGCGCGTCGGGATCGAGTAATCCAGCGACGTGGTGCCATTGTCGTTCTTGCGCATGTCGATGAGCTCGCCCTTTCGGCGGCTCATGTCTTCCATGACCGTTCCAACCGCGTCCTCGGGGCACTCGAGGGTCGCGATCTCGTACGGCTCCTCGATCTTGCCTTCCTCGTTGCGCTTGTAGATAACCTGCGGGCGGGAGATCTGCATCTCGTAACCTTCGCGGCGCATCGTTTCAATGAGGATCGCAAGCTGCAGTTCGCCCCGGGCCTGGACCTTCACTGAGTCGCTGGGGGAGTTTGGGTCGATCTTGACACTGACCGAGACGGCTTCTTCCTTCTGGACGCGCTCACGGATTTTGTGGATGGTGAGGAACTTGCCTCCGTCCTTGCCAGCGAGGGGCGAGTTGTTTGCGTAGAGGCTCATCGACAAAGTCGAAGGTTCGACCTTGATGGAAGGCAGCGGGGCGGTGGTGTCGACGTGGGCGATGGTGTCCGAAATCAAGACGTTGTCGAGGCCAGCCAGCATGACGATTTCGCCGGCTTCGACCGCCTCGGCTTCCTTCATCTCGATGCCTTCGTAGGTCCACATCTTGGTCACGTTGAATGCGACCTTCTTGTCCGTGCCTTCTCGCTGCATCTCAACCCGGTCGCCGAGCTTGATCGAGCCGCGAAGGACCTTGCCGCCGAACATCCGACCAAGGTAGTCGCTGTAGTCGAGGTTGTTGACCTGAAGCAGGAACGGTCCTTCCATTTCCACTCGGGGAGGTGGAACCGCGTTTACAATCATCTCGAACAGCTCGCGCATGTCCTGCTCGCTGCCGTCCGCACTGATCCGAGCGTAGCCGCCGGCACCGCTTCCGTAGAGGTGGGGGAAGAAGATATCGTCCTCATTTGCGCCGAGGTCGATGAACAGGTCGATTGTCTTGTCGTAAGCGGCAAGCGGTCGGGCGTTCTCACGGTCGATCTTGTTGATGAAAACAATCGGCTTCAGGCCGTTCTCGAACGCCTTCTTAAGCACGAATCGGGTCTGGGGCATCGGGCCCTCATTGGCGTCGACGACGAGGAGAACGCCGTCCACCATGCTGAGCACGCGCTCGACTTCGCCGCCGAAGTCGGCGTGGCCGGGGGTATCGACGATGTTGATCTTGTAGCCCTTATAGCGGACGCTCGCGACCTTGGAGAGGATGGTAATTCCTTTCTCACGCTCGAGGTCGTTGCTGTCCATCACCCGGACGTTGACGTGTTGATTCTCGCGAAAAAGCCCGGACTGCTTGAAGATCGCATCAACCAGGGTGGTCTTTCCGTGATCGACGTGCGCAATGATGCCGATATTCCGGATAGGGGAGGACATAAACGACAGTTTACCTTTTACAGTCCCGTACAGTATCGAAGACCCGGGCCGTAGACTGGTGGAGACATGCTAATTCCCGTGCTTTTCCTGATGTTTGGCGGACCCCCCGTACCCGTTCGCCAAGTGCTTCCGGGGGGTGAATCGGTGGTCACGCCGATTAAGCTTGAGTTGGCTCGCGAAGACCCCACGACGGGCACCAAGATCTTCGCTGCCTCGGACGGAAAGTCGGTCTATGTCGCGGGCAGAAGCCAGGTCTCAAGCAAGAACCCCGTTCCCGCCGAAATCGTTCTTGCAAATGCTGCTGCAGGCGGTGCGAGCGGGATCAAGGGAAAGATCGTCTCGACGCTCCCCTTGAGCATTTCCGGGTGGCCCGGTCTCGAATGCCGGATGAAATCCAAAGAGGGGTTCGACGCGAGGTTTCGCACGATCGTCGTGAAAGATACGATGTATCAGGTCGGCTATATATCGATGGGAGCCTCGGCAATGACGACGGAGGCGGATGCTTACCTCTCGTCCTTCGCGCTCCCTGCAGCCATCCCTCGCGGACCGCTATCCGATGACAAGCTTGGTTGGCGGCGAGTGTTTGTGGAGAAGTCCGACCTGTCCGCCGAGTTCTCCGCGGCTCCCAAGTTGGGCGAAGTTGAGCTGCCGAATGCGCCGGCGGATTCGCCAGTGCGTATGCAGCGAATCGTATTGATGACGTCTGTCGAAACACTAATTCTTGCAACCGTCCCAATTCCTGCGGTAGTTGCCGATCAGCTTGACGCGACGAAGGAGCTGAGGGTTTTGATAAGATCGCTCAAGAAATGTTTGCTTCGTTCGACGTGAAGGCGTCGAAGCCGACGGAGCGCCTCCTTCACGGCCGTCGGGCTCTCTCTTACGAGTTCAAGAGCGAAAGGCTTTCGGGCCGGCTGGATATCTTCCGGAAGGGTGACGCCATTCATCTCGCGACTTTTCTTGGGAGAACAGGGGTGTTCGGTCCTGAGGATCAAACTCGGTTCTTCGGCTCACTCAAGCTGACGGGCGACTAGGAACTCTAACTGTTTTGTGCCTGAAGGTCTGTATTCAGGTTCAGAACCTCCAATCGAATCGAAAGGTCGGTTCTTGATCTGACGTCGTTTTGTCAGGTGTGCGCCTACCTGGCTCACCTCCTCTTGGTAGCGGTGGCCCTTGTTGGTATCGGCACCTTGGTCGCCTCGACGATGGCGGCCGCATAGCGGGCGCTCGCGCCCAGGTTCGCTTGAACCAGATCCGCCGCCGCCTTTCCGCGTCGTTCGCGCTCTCTTGGATCGTCGAGAAGTCGCGTTATCGCGCTCGATACATCCTCCTTCGTGCGGCAGATTTCGGACGCGCCGACGGCGACTGCCATCGCGGCAACGTCGCGGAAATTCGTCATATAGGGTCCGTGAAGGACCGGCTTGCCGTGGGCGAGCGGCTGGAGGATGTTCTGTCCGCCCAGCTTGGCAAAGCCTCCGCCGACGATCACGATGTCGGCAACCGAGTAGACGCTGGCGAGCTCACCGTAGGTGTCCATTAGGATGATGTCGCCACCTTCTCCCTTCGACCTTAGGCCGATTTTGGGACCGGCCGATTGACCGAAGACGGATCGCAGGGTCTCCTGGAGTTCATCGAGTCGTTCTAGGTGCCGCGGAGCGACAATCCAACAAGGTCGTGGATGTTGATGAATAACCTCGGCCAAGAACGAGAACTCCTCGGTGCGTATAGAACCCACCACGATGATCGGACGATCCTCCTCGATGTTGAGATCGGCTCGCCACTTCAGAGGATCGGCGGCAATTCCTTCGAGTGCCTGATCAAACTTGCAGTTACCAAGAACCTCGACGGTTGGGGCCCCCAGGAACCGAATCCGCTCCGCGTCCCCCTCGGTTTGCATGAGGCAGCGATCCACCAGCTTTAGCAATGGACGGTAGAAGAACCCCAGATAGCGAGAGCGCTTGAAGTTGCGATCGCTGATCCGCCCGTTGATCAGCAATGTCTGGGTGTCGAAGGTCTTGGCCGCCCAGAGGAGATTGAACCACAGCTCGGTCTCCATGATCGCGAAGACCTTGGGTTGGATCCGCTGCATGGCACCGAGGGCGAAGCGGGCCACATCGATCGGAGCGTAGATCAGGTGATCGTACAGCTCGGCGGCTCTTTCGCGAGCGGTCTGGTGGCCGCTGCTGGTGGTGACGCTCAGGACGATCTCGACCTTGGGCAACTGCCGCTGCAGTTCGCGAAGGATCGGCATCGCGGCGACGACCTCGCCGACGCTCACCGCGTGAATCCAGACGCGTGGTCGGTCTTTGTCAAGCGCGAGGTTGTATTGTCCCTGCCGCTCGGCCCAATTCGGGGCCTCCTTGCGTCGCTTGGCGCGCAGGATCATCCAAACCACCCAGATGGGGGCAAGAAGGGTGAGCAGGCAGTTATAAACGAGGAACATCAGCCCGTGGCGAGCTCGCGGCCGACAATCTTGCGGTAGGCGTCGAGGTATTTGGCTCGAGTCTTCTCTACGATCTCCGCAGGAAGCGTCGGCCCAGGCGGCCGCTTATCCCAAGTGAGTGTCTCGAGGTAGTCACGGACGAACTGCTTGTCGTAGCTTGGCTGCTGATGCCCGGGCTCATACTTGTCGGAATCCCAAAAGCGGGAGGAATCGGGGGTGAGGATCTCGTCGATTAGGATGATGCCATCCTCGGTCTCGCCGAATTCGAATTTGGTGTCCGCGAGAATAATGCCTTTCTCCGCACAGTGGGCTGAGCCGCGTCGATAGAGTTCGAGCGTCCAGCCACGCACAAGTTCAGCGGTCTCTCGACCGACCATGTCAGCGGCCCGGGCGAAGGAGATGTTCTCGTCGTGCCCCTCCGTCGCCTTGGTCGCCGGAGTGAAGATCGGTTCGGGCAGAATTCCGCTGTTGAGGAGGCCATCCGTGAGCCCGAGATCATGTACCGAGCCGCCGAGGGACTGATACTCTTTGAAGAGGGAGCCGCTAATGTAACCGCGGGCCACGCATTCGATCGGGAGGGGTTTAGCCTTCTTCGCGAGGGTGGTCCTTCCGGCCAGTTCGGGATGAGGTTCGTTGAACCTGGAAGCAATGTCGGCGTCTCTTACCGACAGGATATGGTTCGGACACACGTCGGCGAGAAGGCCGAACCAGAAGGCGCTCATCTGGTTGAGTATTTGCCCTTTGTCGGGGATCCCGTTCGCCATCACGACATCGAAGGCGGAGATCCGGTCGGTCGCGACGATGAGGAGTTCGGTCCCAAGGTCGTAGACCTCGCGCACCTTTCCGATTCGAGGAGGGGGCAGGCCCGGTAGAGCGGTATGGAGCAGTTCCGGCATTGCATCTCAGTATGCCGAAAAGCGGCGTTCCACAGCGTAGGATGGAGGCGTGCTCTGGTTCTTGCTTGGCTTCCTGCTCTTTCTCTATCTCGGAGTGATTTTCGTGGTCGCCTGGCTAAGCCTCCACCCGCCGCGAACCCCGGTCTTTTCGTCACCTGGAGCTTTCTGCGCGCCTCAGGAAGAGATTTGGCTTGAGCCTGAGCCCGGGATCGAGCTATCCGGTTGGTGGGTTAAGGCCGAGAATGCCCGCGCGGTGATTGTGCTCTGCCACGGGTACGTTATGAACCGGGCCGAGCTCGCTCCAGTGGCCTTCCGGCTGTGGCAGGAGGGCTATTCGTGCCTGCTCTTCGATTTCCGCGCCCACGGAAGTTCACGTGGCGGGATCTGCTCGATTGGCGATCGCGAGCGAAGGGACGTAGCCGCGGCCTGTAAGTTAGCCCGGCTGCGCGCACCGAACCTGCCAATCATTCTGATCGGGAGCTCGATGGGCTCTGCCGCGGCCGCCCTGGCCTTGGGAGACGAGCCCGCGCTTGCCGATGGCCTAGTGCTCGACAGCTCCTACTCGGTGCTCAAGAACGCTATCCCAGGGTGGTGGCGCTTCATCGGTGGAAGGGCCGCCGTGTTCCTTCTTTGGCCGGTAATGTCAATCGCTGCACTGCTTGCGCATCTGAACCCAGCGAAGGTCGACGTCAGGGAAGCCTTGTTGAAGCTGGATCACATTCCGATTGCCGTTCTCCATGGCGATCGAGACGATCTCGTGGTCGTCTCCGAGGCGGAGAGAAACATGGAAGCTCTCCCGTCAAGCACCCGCATCACCTGGTTCGCAGGATGCGGTCATACCGAGGGGCGTTGGCTACTTCCGGACCAGTATTGGACCGCGATCAACCAACTAATCGACGCAGCGATTGAGCGCTCGCATTACCGGAGTTGATACAAACCCCTTGCACGCGACGTCTAAAAAGGTGTAGGTTGGAACGTCTCGGCGATCATCGTCGCTTGCCCGGGCGCAGAACACGTTAAGTGCTGTCGCTATGTGGACCTCCGTAGAGCCCTGGCAATTGTCTCAACTTCAGCGTCTCGCGATCCTCGATCCCGAGCGCGTGGAGTCCCTGTTGAATCACCTCTACAACGTAGAGCCGACGCTTCTTGGCGAGCTGGCGGTCAGCGCGGTCGACCAAGAGGAGTTAAGCGTCTCGCAGTGTGCGGACCTGACCGGCCTCTCGGAAGAGCAGGTCGAAGCCCAGCTCATGACCCATCGCGGTCGGGCCATGCGCTCTGAGGCGGCGGTGGTCATTGATCCGGAAAGGCACATTGCACGCCTGGCCAAGGGCGGCGTCGCCGTTTGGGAAGTCGTTCGCGTCTTCCGCCAGCACGGGACGATCGCCGGGCTCGTAGATACGTTCCCCAGCCTCTCGCGTAGCGAAATGATGGCCGCCCTCGCCTACGCCGAGAAGAACCATGAGGAAATCGAGGTTCAGATCGAGCGCTATGAGCAGGTCCGGCAGCGCAAGCAGGCCGAATACCCGTTCGTTCGCTAGGCGATTCGACTCCCCTCAGAGGCTCATCCCGGCCATAATGGAGCAACTGCCCATGTATGCCCTGAACTTCTATAGCGACCTGTACGGCGACGTCCTTCGAAACAATCGGAAGACGGTCACCATCCGCCTTGGCGACAAGACGGACAAGTACAAGACGGGCATGATCGTATGGGTCACCATCGGCCCCCGCTTCGGTCGGCGGCAGAAGCTGTATTCCGCGATCTTGGATCGCGTCGAGATCAAGAAGGTCTCCGAACTCTCACCGCGCGATATCGAGCGTGAGAACCCCGAATTTCGGTCCGAGGACGACGTCCTCGCGATGCTGGGCCGCATTTACGGCGACCTCGTCACCCCCGAGCATCTCGTGACGGTGATCTACTTTTCCCGCGTCGACGACTGAGAACTTTGAGCCAAGGCTGGATTTCTCTGCCCCGCGCCAAGCGGGCCCAAGGTTGTGTCCGGCAACCGAGGGCGGGCGGAATTCCCGTTCCTGCTCACTGATACTGCTTACCCACGTTGGCAATGCGGTAGGACTTTGGATCGGTGGCGTTCGGCCCGAGTGTTCTCGTCACGTCTGTAGGTGTTCAGAATGGGTTTTTGTCAACTGGGTTGGCCGGGGTTTCGTGATCCGCGATTTAGCCTCCCAGGCAACTTACTGAGGCTCTAGCCTCCCGATCGAACCGGCACAACCTTCAGTTCGGCCAACTTGAACACTGAATCCGAATCATCTCGGCTTACGAGGCGGATGTAACGGAAGCGCCCAGCACTGCCTCGATAGGCGATGGAGAGGCCTCCGCCGGGTTCGGATTCGGCTCGGGCCTGTTTCGTCCAATCCCAGTCGATTTCCTTCGACCACGGAGCCGCAGCGCCTGCGTCCTGCCCCGTCGCGTAGCCTACGATGTCGAACTTGCTCCAGAATTGCGGGTTCTTCATCACCAGCCGGATCTCCCCGACGGGTCGGTCACGACCTAGGTCAACTTCGATCCAAGCACCTTTAGCTGCCGGAAGCGTCACTTCCGTCTCGTTCGACCCGTCGACCAGTCCCGCCAGCTTCGCGGGCAGGCTACCGGCTGAGTCTTTGAGGACTCGCCCCTCCGCCAGGTTCGTCGCCTCGTCCAGTGGCTCGCTCGGGAGGCTGAATCGAAGCTCAAAGATGGTGGCAAGCTGCCCGGTCCGATGATAGGCGTCGGCGAGCTGCCAGGCCTTGAGCCAGCCGTACTCGCTCGCGCCGTTGGCCGCGGCTCGAACCAGGAAGAGGCCATTGCTCCCGTCTTCGGCGATCGGGCCGAATGGGTTCGCCCGCGGCTCGGCTGCCCGGTTGGGCAGACTTGCCGTCCCCACGGCATCGGTAACCAGCGTGAACGCGGGCGCGCCGTCATCGATCTTGCCGCCCTTGCTTTGGAAGAAGTTCAGCTCCGCACCAGTAAGCGGCTTGCCATCGAGGCCAACCGCCTTGATCACGACCGTCGACGGGACGTCGCTGATGCTGCCCTTTACTTTTCCCCGGCGATCAATGCCCGCGTTCAACGCGGCGACGTCGGTGGCGGAGAACAACCCGGTCGGGTCCAGCACGGCGTTGTCGAAGATCGGATTCGAATAAGGCTCGTAGGGAAGCACGAAGAACTTGGCGATCCCGCCGTCAAAGCGCGTGTCTCCGCCCCCCATCACACCGCCAAAACGGTCCGCGCTGATGCGCGGAGCCCTACCGGCGCCGCGGTCGTAGTTCAGGTTCATCGCCCCGAGGTTCGCCAAGCCAACGGCGCGTCCCAAGGCAGGCATGAAGACCGCATCAAGATTGCCCTTCGCCATCTCGGCGGAAAGGACAATGACCGCATCCAGGTCCTCGCCCGGGCGCTGATCCTTCAGTGTGCCATCCGGGATCACCTGAATCGCCTGGATTCGGTATCGCTCAAGCACGCCGGCGGGAGCGAAGGAGAAGCGGCTGTGAGGGAGGTAGGTCTCGTTGACCACCCTCATCTGCGCCTGAGCCCAATCCTCAAGGCTCTGCCCCCGTTGAGTGACGGCGTCGGCAAAGGACTTCTCTACGGTCAGCCCGATGGCCTTAGCGTTCGCGTTGATCTCGAGGCTGTCATTTCGGGGCTCGATGTCGCCAGTTGCGGTGACGGTGAATCGAACCGAGCCGCCGCGATGGTCGCCGGGGGTCGGCTCGTAGGGTGCCGCGGTGGTGAACGTGACCTCTGCCCCGGCCGCGATCGGCTTCGTAACTTCAATCGCCGCTCCGGACCGCTCGCCGAGGCTCCAGCGGGTGGTCAGCGCCTTGACCGCGGTGGTGCCCTGGTTCTTCACATGGGCGGTGTACGTCATGACCTCGCCCTTGTCGGGCTCGGCCCTGTTCCCCACCACGTCAAAAGTCGGGGTCCGATCGATCCGCGTCACGCTCAAATCCGCGCCGCCCGGCTTCATTTCAGGTTCGACCTCCAGGATGAGGCGCGGCCGCCGCGTCTTATCCTGCGAACCGACGAAGTCGCACGTCGTCCCGAAACTTAGAGCAAATCCATGGTTGTCCAAAGGGTGGTTTGCCATGAACTGGACGCTTGATTCCAGGCCCGAGATCTCGAACTCGTCACCCTTCTGGACTCCTTTCGCGGAGTCGATCGAGGCTCCGTCTCCGCCACCTTGAGCCCCCATCAAGGACCATGAGATCGCGTTCGAGCCCGACCGGCGGTCCTTCCAGGTTGCACTTCCAACGGCAGGCAGCGAAATCGGCACGGGGCCGCCTGGCTTTGTCGGCACCAGCCTAATGGCACCAACCACATGGAGCGGCCCCTCGCCCCAAGGCTCCAGGAGCTGGGCGATTCGAGTGAGTTCGGGCTTTGTGGCGGAGTCGATCGACAGGATGAGTGTCGCCTTGCGGATGTGGCGTGAGTTGCCGAGCACCCGCTCAAGGTCGCCGAACCGAATCAGAATCGTCTTATCGCGCCCCCCACTCAGAAGGAAGTCGCCGCCCTCGCTATGGTCGGGCTGGTTGCGGTCTAGGGTCGTGTCCTCGACCGACTCGTAGCGATAGCTGCCGCCGTTCCCGTCCGGGACATTCGCTCCCAAGGAGAGGGTGAGCGTACGGACTCCCGCTTGGGAACCGACGGAGGCCAGCAAGAACGCCAGGAGCATTCGCGGAGTTTACACGCGGGGGAAGGCAAACCTCGGCCACGCGTCGAGATGCTGCTTTTCCTCAATCAAGTCGGCCATCAGCTTCCCGAGCCACGGCCCCATCTTGAAGGCGTGCCCCGAGCACGCCGAGAGGAACATCCCCTTCTCGCCGAGGTAGCCGATCCGGAAGTCTTCGTCCGCGGTGGAGGTGTAGATGCAGCGATGGCCCTCTATGGGGACATCGAGAGTGGGGAATCGAATGTCGGCTTCTCTCCGAATGGCATCGAGGTGCTCAGAACCAGGCAAGAGATCAGCCGTTTGTGGGTCGATCTCTTCGCCAGGAACGTGGACACCGATCTTGACGCTACTCATTCCCGGCTCGGATGGGAACCCGTAGAAGAGCTCGTTGCAGTCGTGGATCCAGACGGGCCCACCGACGGGACCCTCGGTCTGAGCGTAAGCGAATGTCTGGCGGGTGGTGGTGACGTCGAGCTCAGGAACCCAGTCCTTGATCCAGGGGCCTGGGGCGACGACGAATCGGTCGAAGTCTTGGAAATCGTCGGGAGTTTTGCATGGACGTTGGGTGAACTTGGCCCCCAACTCTATCGAAGCGTTTCGGATGGCATCGAGTGCAAGGTCGGCTCGAACCCAGCCCCCTTCCGGAACGGAGAGCCCCATTTCACCCTCCTGAAGCGCCGGACCATTCGGTACAGTGGAAACCGTTTCGAATCGGACACGTTCCTCGGTCATCGCTTCTTCCGCCTCGGCGAGCATGGAGCTATCCTCTTGGCCAAAAAGAAGCAGTCCGCACTCATAGAACATAGGCTCGACCGACAGTCGGCAAACCTCGGACCACATAGGATAGGCCTCGGTCATGATGGCGGTATAGAAGGGATCGGCGTAGGTTCGCCGGACGATGCGGGAGCGTCCATGGGATGATCCATGAATGTGACCGACCGGACGGGCATCGAACATCGTCACCTGAAGCCCTCGCTGCGCCAGCCTCCACGCTACGCTGCTACCGACAATCCCACTGCCCACTACCGCAACCTTCATTCGGCCTCCGGCATCCCCAAGGTCAAGCCTTCACTGGCGCACAAAGCGACGATCCGTCGGGCCAGCTCTTGCGAGAACGCCTCGCGGTTCTCCTTCTCCGAGGCATGGACGGCGACCGAGGCGTAGGTAAACGGCTCGCCGTACACCAGCGTGAGGCAGTGCCGCTTGATCTTCTTCTGCCCCTTGGGCAGGATGATATGGCTCCCGACGATGCCGACCGGCACGACCGGGACTCCGGTCCGCTTGGCCAGCATCGCCACTCCCCGGTTGATCGGCAGGAGGTGCTTTCCTTCGCCTCGTGTTCCCTCCGGGAATATCAACAGTGCTCGGCCATCGTTAAGGAACTCGATACTCTTCCGGATCGACTGGGTATCAGTCTCTCCACGTCGGACAGGAAAGGCGTTTAGTGATCGAATCAACTTGCCGAAGAAGCCCCGAAACAACTCCTCCTTGGCCATAAACGTCAACTGACGCTTCATCCCGCACGCTACGGAAGGTGGATCGAGGTGGCTCAGGTGATTGGGCGCGACAATGATTCCACCTTCCATCGGTACATTCTTTTCATCGACAGACCGCAAGCCGCCGGCTCGCAACTTGAAGAATAGGTTCCGCACCACGGTGCGAATGAACGCATACCAGAGGGATCGTTTTGCCGCCACGGGCCGAGTATAGCCATGGGTCGCTATACTGGCGCGATAGTGAGCGTCCGTCTGACCCGAATCCAATGGCTGATCCTCCTCGCCGCATGGCTGGGGTGGGTGTTCGACATCATGGATGCCTCGCTGTTCGCGTTCGCGAAGCAATCCATGCTGGCGGAGATGCTTGGAAGTGCGGCCGCCTACAAATTGTATGGCCCAGGAATCGAGGGCACCATTCAAGCTTGGTTTCTCATCGGGTGGGCAATCGGTGGCCTCGTTTTTGGAATCATCGCCGATCGGTGGGGAAGAACTCGCACTCTGGTCGTCACGATCCTTCTCTACAGTGCGATGACCGGCCTCACCGCACTTTGTCGGACTCCCGAGCAGGTTGGGATCGCACGCTTCCTGACCGCCCTTGGAATTGGTGGGGAATGGGCCGCTGGCGCCGCCCTGGTCGCCGAGGCATTGCCCGATTTCTTCCGGCCGAAGGCGGCGGCCATCCTGCAGAGCGCAGCGGCATTCGGCCCCTGGTTTGCCGCCGGGTTGAACCTGGCGATCCCGGTGACTTCATGGCGGCTTCTCTTCCTCGTCGGCGCGGTACCCGCGCTCGTCGTGGTTTTGATTCGCTTATTCATCCCGGAACCGGAGAGGGCTAAGCGGACCGAGAGTGGCCCGAGGGCGGGCAACATCGGCGAATTGTTTGCCGATCGTCGCTGGCGAAAGCGCACGATCGTGGCGATGATCATCGGGGTCGTCGGCGTGACGGGCGCGGGGATCCTCCCGTTCTGGCTCCCAAACCTGGTTTCCCAAGCCGGCGCGGGGCTCAGCGCCGCTGTCGTGAAGGACTTCAAGAGCTACGCGACGTTCACGCTCCACATCGGGACGCTCGCCGGGGTATTCGCGGCTCCTCTACTGGCGAACAAGATCGGCCGGCGCAACGCGTTGGCGGTTTTCTTCGTGCTCTCTCCCTTAGCGTTGGCCACGACCCTGTTAGGAGGGAAGTCCCTAACCGCCCTGCTGATCCTTCAACCGATCGGCGCTTTCTTCACGATCGGGCTTGGCGCGATCTTCGTGCTTTACTTCCCCGAGCTCTTCCCGGGGCGTCTGCGTGCGACCGGTGCAGGGCTGGCTTACAACGTCGGGCGGATCTTCTCCGCCCCTATGCCTCGAGTGATCGGCAGCCTGATCGATTCGACGAAGGGGAACGTGGCGTACGGGATCCTGATTTCCTCCGCGATCTACGTTATAGGACTCGTTACATTGCCCTTCGCGCCCGAAACCAAGGGCCAGCCTCTGCCCGAGGATGAGCCAACATAAGGT
The DNA here is from genome assembly GCA_038216655.1 of Fimbriimonadales bacterium. Classification (GTDB taxonomy): domain Bacteria; phylum Armatimonadota; class Fimbriimonadia; order Fimbriimonadales; family Fimbriimonadaceae; genus JAFDWR01. Next base: position 93,044 of record JBBQPZ010000006.1, on the reverse strand, counting down.
GGTGAGTCGCGTTCTCTTTTGGCTGGCGGTGGTGCTCTGCCTCGCGCCGCTTCTGCCCCTGCCGGAGTCAGTGCTCGCCCTCGTCGCCCCCGTCGCCCTTGTGCTCGGGGTCCTGCTCGCGCTGACCCTGGGAAATCCTTACGGCGCGCCGTCCAAAAGCGTGAGCAGAGTGCTGCTCCAGGCTGCGGTCGTGCTTCTGGGATTCAGCCTCGACATCCATAAGGTTCTGGAGGCCGGCTCACGGGGAATTGGGTTCGGTCTTGCTTCGATTGCGTGTGTGTTCCTGCTGGGCTGGGGGCTCCAGCGGGTCTTGAAGGTGCGGCCGCTCACTGGGCTGCTGGTGAGCACGGGGACGGCGATCTGCGGCGGAAGCGCGATTGCCGCAATGGCGACGGTCACCGATGCACCGCAGGAAGATGTCTCCGTGGCAATGGGGACGGTATTCCTGCTGAACGCATTGGCCCTCATGATCTTCCCGCCGATCGGGCATGCCCTCGGCCTGACCGGCGACCAGTTCGGGACCTGGGCGGGGATCGCGATCCATGATGTTTCGTCAGTCGTTGGGGCGGCCACCGCCTTTGGTATGGGTGCCCTCACTACTGCGACGGCGGTCAAGCTTTCGCGTGTCCTCTATCTCGTCCCGATTGTAATCATCGCGGCGGCGATTCTACGCCGCTCGGGCGAGAAACAAACCAAAGCGGCTCCGATTCCATGGTACATCGGGCTCTTCCTTCTTGCGTGCGTCGCGCGAAGCTATGTGCCGGCGATTGCCGACCAGGCCCTGACCGTCAAGCACGTCGCGAGCGCGGGTTTTGCGGGAGCCCTGTTCCTAATCGGCGCGGGGATTAGTCGGGCAACTTTGAAAGCGGTCGGTGCAAGACCCTTAGTTCAGGGTGTAGCCCTGTGGCTCTTCATCTCGGTTGTCTCGCTGTTGGCGGTGAAAACTCTCTAACCGTCGCAAGAGGGCAGGAACTGGGACCGTACTTGGTTGACTTCCACGTCAAAACAAACCTATATACCTAAGACACTCACTTTCGTGCGAAATCGCGTGGCCAAGAAGAGATGAGAAAGTGAGAGTAGAAAAGTGAGCGTGAGAAAGTGAGAGTTGAATCTGAGCGAGTGAGTTCGGTACCTGACTCCCTTCTACTTACTGCGATGGTTGTGCGCCGGAAGGGGCAGGAGCTCAGCTCCCGCCCCACTCAACCCGGCGAGACGTGGCGCTACTTACGAACTTGAGCCTGCTGGGCCGGGGTCAGGCGCGCGAGGTACTCGTCCCGCAGCCGCGTGAACTTGCTCTCCAGCCTCATCGGCTTGCCGTTGATGAACTCGTAGCGGATGGCTCCGCACGGCTCCAGCGGATCGCCCTCGGCGATGATCAGGTTCCCGACTTTGCCGACCTGTAGGCTGCCAACCTTGTCGGAGACGCCAAGCACCTCGGCGGCCCCGAGGGTCAGGGCGCGGATCGCCCCTTCTCGACTCAGGCCGAAGGCGCAGGATTCGCCGACGCAGAAGGGAAGTCCGAACGACTGCGCGTTGTCGTTCGACTGGAAGCAGAACTTCACCCCTGCTTTCTCAAGCAACCCGGCGACCACGTAAGGCGTGTCGTACGGAAGCCAGTCTTGCGACGGGGTATTCGCCTGGAGAGTCGACTTGCCTGCCGGCTCGATGATCACCGGGATGTGGTTCGCATTGAGTAGCTTCGCTTCCTTCCACGCCTCGGTGGCCCCGACGAGGGTCACTTTGAGGTGATAGCGCTGGGCGAAATCGACCGCGGATCGAATGCTTGAGGCGGTCCGGGTGCTCAGGAAGACGGTCTCGCGACCTTGGACGTAGGGTCGCATGGCCTCCATCTTCGGGTCGATCTTCATTGACGGGCTGGCGGTGCGATCCTTGTCGTACTTGATCGCCTTGTCAAAGAAGTCAGCGATCGGACGCAGTTCGCTCGGGAGATCCTTCTTGGGCGGATCGGGCAGCTTCTCGTCCGACCACTCGTTGGGTAGCTCGTGCCGAAGCATGAGCGGACCACCCATGTCCTCGTAACGGCGCTTGTCGACGCCATCCTCGTCAAGAGCCGACTCGAAGGGAGCGGGTCCGACTGAGCCGGGGAAGTTCACGGTGAGGGCGAGCGGACTCTTCAGGCGATGCTGCTCCCAAGTGAAGCCGTCGAGGTTGATCATTCCAGCCCGACCGCTGACTACGCCGCCTCCAGGGCGAATGACCGCGCTGGTGATGCCCGTCATTCGGGTCACGTTGATGTGCGCGCTCTCGCTCTGCAGGGCAGTGAGCGCGAGCATGTCGGGCTGATACTCGCCGAGCTCGCGCTCGTCGACGCTCTCACCGATGGTGGGCACCTCGCTCAGGCCGATCGTGCTGCCTCCATCGATGAAGCCGGGGTACACGCCCATGCCCTTGGCATTGACGACAACCGCTCCCTTGGGCGCCTTAAGGCCCTTACCCACGGCTACGATCTTGCCGTCCTTCATGATCACGGTGCCGTTGGTGATCGGTGCGCCGGAGACTGGATAGACCGTTCCGCCGACGATCGCGTAGGTGCTCGCCGAGCGAGGAGGCTCAGGAGTCGGGTGGTTGCTAGCCGGCTCAAGCACATTGCGCGTATAGGAACGCGAGTCGATGCCCCAAGCATCGCGACGCTGGAAATAGACCTCGCCCTCGATGAACGTCATCGCGACCTTGGCGTAGACGCTGAGCGGGTGTCCTGACCAGAGCACGACATCGGCGTCCTTCCCAACGTCGATGCTGCCGACTTTGCTGTCGATCCCGAGTTCCTTGGCAGGATTGATCGTGACCAGCTTAAGGGCATCCGTCTCGTTCATTCCGCCGAAGCGCATCGACTTGGCGGCATCGACGTTGATGGCGGTGGTGCCACCGGTGCCGTCGGTGTTGATGCTGGTCACGACGCCAGCGCGCGTGAGCATGGTCGCATTGTAGGGGATCGCGTCGTAGCCCTCAAGCTTGAAGGACCAGTCGTCAGCGAAGGTCGAGACCCCGATTCCTGCGGCGGCGAGTTCGGGGGCGACCTTGTAGGCTTCGAGCGCGTGCTGGAAGGCACCGATCTTGAAGTTGAACTCCTGACTTAGCCTCAGGAGCATCAGGATCTCGTCCGCCCGGTAGGAGTGGCACTGCACCCAGACCTTATGGCGGAGGATGTCGGCGAGCGTCTCCTGACGCAGGTCTTTGCGCGGAGGCAAGGTCTTCGGGTTGGAGACTTTCGCCTTGTCGTACGCATCCCACTCCGCGATATAGGCTCGAGCCTCGGTGAAGGCGCGGCGGTAGACCGCCTCGACACCCATGCGGCTACGCGGGAAGCGGGTGGTATTACCGCCACTGTTCGAGCGGGTGACGTTCTCGCCCAATGCGAACTTACACATGCGGGGCGCGCCCGGCACAAGCAGCTCTTCGCTGGGTCGGTTGTACTTGAACTTAGCAACTAGGCTCTCGCCCCCGATGGCGTTCGCACTTCCATGGAGGATCAGGCCGCTGGTTTCGCCGCTCGCGACGGCTTGCCACAGGTTGCGAGCCTTTGGATTGAGCACGTCGAGGATCCGGACTTCGTCGGTGATGCTGTCGGAACCCTCGTTGGTCGAGTCGGCAGCTCGGTGAACGTGGGCATCCACGAATCCTGGGGCGAGAACCTTGCCCGTTCCGTCCACGACCGCCACGTTGGCAGCGACCTTGATGCCCCTACCGATCTGGGCGATCTTGCCGTTCTTGACGAGCACGTCGGTGTTCTCGAGCGTGCCGTGGGAGACGGTGAGGACCCTAGCGTTGCGTATCAGCACGTTTCCGTGGGTGACCAATGTGGGCTTTCGGTCCGACTCCGTCTCACATGGAACGGTCTGCGCGTTGCCGAGGGTGACGACGGCCAAGGCCGCGGCAATCCAACCCATTTGATTCGTTTTCATTTACTTGCCCTCCGGCTTCTTTGCTACGTCAACCCGCTCGCCACCGACGACTACGAGTTGCACCGCCGTCCCGTCTTTGGCGAAGTCGCCGTTCATCACCACGAGATTGGCCATCTTGCCCGGCTCGACCGTTCCAAGGCGATCGCCGATGCCGAGAATCGAGGCCGCGTCCGAGGTCATTGCCTTCAATGCGGCGTCTCTCGGAAGCTGGCCCACCGTGATCACTCGGCGAACATTGGTGAGGTAGTCGTCGATCAGGGCACCGTCGGTGCTGAACGCGAACTTCACGCCCGCGTCGGCAAGACGTTTGGGGTTGCCGAGGCGGCGCACCCATTCCTGGTATCGATCCTCTGCAACCGCCTTCGGAGCGGCATCGGGGTCGGTGGACTTGCCCGTACGGTCGGGGGCGTCGGTGTAGTCAATGCGGAGAAGGACGGCAATGTTCTTGTTTTTGAGCCTCTCGGCGGTGGCGGAAGCATCACGCCCCCCCTTCAGGATCGCCTTGAGCCCGAATTCATCGGCAATGTTCAACGCACGGAACGCCTCACGGTCGCTATCGGCCTCGATGATCGCGGGCAGGGTTCCCTGCATGATGGGGATGAGGGCTTCATAGGTCTCGTCGCTTGTTGGCTTCCCGCCGAGGTCCTTTCGCTCGAGGTAGGTCTTCGCGTCCCAAAGCACTTGGCGGCAGAGAGCCACAACTCCGAGAAGAGAGTTCGGGTAGCCCTGGCTAGTGCCCCCGCTTCCACCCCCGGTGGAGCGTGGAGAAATCTCCATCCCCGAGTTCTTCACGAGGATAAAGTCGGCCTTGCGGTATTCGATGATCCCGGTGGAGCCTCTGATCAGGCCGCTACCGGTTGCGGCGAGCCCGGCGAGCAGTCCTTGCTTGTAATAGTCGCCATAATCCGTGACCTTCCAGCCGTCCACGGCGTTGGAGGCCGCGCGGATACCCTTCCGGTTGCCTTCCCACATCGTGGGGGGAGCCTGGGTGCGAGACTCGGGGGGTGTGCCACCCGAGTTTGGCCCGGAGGGGAGGGTGACGCCACGGCTCGTGTAGCCGTCGATGAAGCCTGGATAGACGGTCATTCCTTTCGCGTCATAGGTCGTGGCCCCGTCCGGAGCTTTCTCATCGCCGACGGAGACGATCTTGCCGTCTCGAACGACGATCGTGCCCCGCTCGATGACCTTGCCGTTACCGATTTCGATGCGAGCGTTGACGATGGCGAGCGGGCTCGATTGGGCACGCGCGAAGGGCGAGATCGCGGCAAGCGCCGCAAAGAGAAGGACCCGATGTGTCATAGATTGGAACCTGGATAGAGTGCCCCAACATAATACGGCAATCCCTGCAGGCCCGGGGAAGGTTTCTTTAGGGGCGTTAAGTGTCGGGCATTCGCCTAACTTGAGGACACGTCGGAGGTCCGGAACCTCCATCCCCCATCCCCTTCCTCCTCTCGAGCACAATCATCTCGGCAAGAGGAAAGGGGGCTAACCGCCCAGTTCGGGGGGTGCCCAACCTTCGCCTTCCGCATTCTCAAACGCGGGCTCCTCGGCTGGATCTGCCGGTTCGCTCGCGCGCAACTTCTCGATCTTCTGCTCGAACGTCACGAGGGCGCGGCCTTCGAGCTCGACAGGGCCGCCGGTTAGAAGGCGGTGGAGAGCCAACTGCTCTGCTTTCGAGAACGTGATCGAGCCGAGAATGTGCTCTTCGAAAGCCTCGAACGCCATTGGGGCAACCGCTTTGGCACACTTGGCCATGGCCTCGGCATACACCCGGATCTCGTACTGGGCGTGCGGGTCCATTCTTAGGCGGAGGAAGTGGAAGAGGTTGTGCAGATCAATTTGCCAATACCACTCGGTATAGAGGGAAACCGGCAGGTTATTCCGGGCGAGTTCTCGCGCGAGGTTTTTGGAGAGCAGCCCCTCGTAGGAACGATAGGCTTCGTTCTGGCCGGAAACAAAGCTCTCGATGATGGATGATTCGTCCTCGGCGGAGAAACGCTCGTCACTGCGGCCCTGCTTATTGTCCTCACTCTGTGGTCGGATGTTCTCGCCCGATGGCACGTAGAATTCGTCCTTCATCACCGAGTAGCGCCCGGAGATCTCGTTAAGGCGCGCCGTTCGGTGCCGTACCCACTGACGGGCGACGAAGATAGGCATCTTCGCATGGAAGGTGAGTTGAACCTGCTCGAATGGGGAGGTGTGCCAGTTCCGGATCAAGTAGTTGATGAGTCCACGGTCTTGGCGGTAGCTCTTGGTGCCCGAGCCGTAGCTGACGCGCGCGGCCTGGACAATGCGTTCGTCGCCGCCAAGGTAGTCGACCAGACGGACAAAGCCTTTGTCGAGAACGGGGATTTCCTGATCGAGAAGGGCTTCGGCCTCCGGAACTACGATGCGCGCCATGCGAACATTATGAGGGCCTGGAGAGGGAAAAGGGGACCCCACGGCCGCAGGGAATTGAGCTAGCATAAACACCAATGTTCAGGACCGTCGCCAGACTCCGCATCGCGGTCGCCTCGGCCCTTTTGTGTGCCGGAATTTCGGTGCTCGCTCAGGTTCAAGAGCGCACCCGCGGCAATCGGGTTTGCGTGGTCCTCGGGGGAGGCGGTGCGCTGGGTTGGGCGCACATTGGCGTTCTCAAAGCGCTGGAAGAGGCGCACATCCCGGTGGATTGCGTTGCGGGGACCAGTGCGGGCGGCCTCGTTGGCGGCATGCTCGCAGCGGGTATGACGCCGGATGAGATCGAGAAGTTGGTGCTCTCGGTACCTTGGAGCGAGGTCTTCACCGGTCGCCCGGCCTACAACGATCTCCCGTGGCGTCGGAAAGAGGACCGCCGGGGCTTTCCCTTCCGATTTGAATTCGGCTTGCAAGGCAACGAGCTTCGCCTACCGGGCGGACTAGATCCTGCCCAGCAGGTAGGGCTCCTTCTAAGTCGGGTTTCTCTGCCCGCATCTCCGGTGGGCAAGGGTGCGAATCTCAGGTCCTTTGACGATCTGGTGCTCCCCTTCCGCTGCGTGGCGGTAGACCTCAACAGCGGTCAGCAGGAGATCCTGTCGACCGGGTCCCTGTACCTCGCCCTGCGCGCCACGATGGCGATTCCCGTGAACTTCACGCCGGTGTTGACGGAGAATAAAGTGCTCGTCGACGGCGGTTTGCTCAATAACCTGCCCGTCGACGTGGGTAAGGCGGCGTTTGACCCCGAGTTTATCCTGGCGGTCAAGCTATCCGGGATCGACTCACCCGGTTACGGCCAGGAGTCCTTGTCGGAAATTCTTGCTCGCTCGATCACGGTTGCGGCCGAAGATCAAGTTCGACGCCATGAGAGCCTCGCCGACGTGGTTCTCTCACCGAACCTCGGGGAGTTTTCCAGCACGGACTACGGTCGCGCCAAAGCACTGATGGCTCGGGGTTACGCCGAGACCTTGAAAGCGATCGCGGATGGACGACTGGCCAAGCTGATGCGCTACAAGCTGTCCGACCCGGAATGGGCGGTCTATCAGAGCGACTTGGCCGCCCGACGCGAGCATATGAACCGACGTCCCGTCGCAACGTTCGTCAAGGCAATTACGACTCGGGTTGACCCGTTGGCTTCATCAAAACATCGTCGCGGTCCGAACGAGCCTTGGATTCCGCTTCGAGAATCCTCGGCCGCGTCAGAGGCTGAACTCGCCAACCGGTTCGAGAGCTTCCGGGGCCGGAATCTCGCTGAGCCCGGGGTCTCGGCAGAACTGAGTCAGACGCTCAATCGGATCGTGGGAGAGGGGCAATTCGAATCGATCGCCTACGAGATGACGCGGGATGCTGATGGTCACCAAGGACTACTCCTACGTGCCAAGGAGAAGACCTACGCGCCCCCGTTTGTGAATATCGGGACGGACATGGACACCGCCGAGAGCAATGTGGTCCGTTTCACGCTCAAGGCCAGAACAACCTTTGTCGATCGCACAGGTAACGGTGCCGAGACACGCTTTAGCTTCGATCTTGGCACTCGTAACGCCGGCGAGCTCGAGTATTACAAGCCCTTTGCCCGTCGATCCTTGTTTGTCTCACCACGGGTCTTCTATGGCCGGTCGATCCAGAACGTGTTCTCGGCTGGAACTCAGACCTCGAGCTACCGCACGGAATCCTATGGCGCAGGGGTTGACCTTGGATCGCCGTTGGGTCGCCAGAGCGAGTTTCGACTCGGGTACGAAGTCGGTCGACTCAATAACGAGCTCTCGGTGGGGATTCCCTCCCCCGGGGTCGATAGCGGAACCTACTCGGCTTTGCGGTTCCGGTACGGCTACGACAACCAGGATGGCGATCTCATCCCGAGTCGTGGCGTCCGAATCGATACGCAGGCGAAGTACTACGTTGACTCACCAGGGCAAGGTCCAAGCTTCCTCCAAGGTTCGGCTCGGTTCTCGCAGTTCACCCCCGTCAGCAAGGATCAGAGCGTGTTCACTATCCTTGAGGGAGGTTCGACGTTTGGTATCGAAGCCCCTCCCCTCCTGCGATTCTCTCTTGGAGGACCTTTCCGGATGGGTGCCTACACGGTCGATGAGCTTCAGGGAGACAACTACCTGTACGCCAGCCTCGGGATGCTTCGCCGAATCTCAAAGTTGCCCGAGGTGGTGGGCGGCAAGGTTTTCCTTGCTGGCTGGTACGAGTTCGGCGGGGTCGGGCCAGCGAGGCGAGCCTACCGAATTCGGAACAGCGCCTCGTTTGGGCTGCTGATCGAGACAATTCTCGGTCCGGTGTTCGTCGGCGGGAGCTTCAGCGAGAGTCTCCACCGGACCGTCTATCTCACCCTTGGCCGGAGTTTCTAGCTTTCGATTTTCTCAACCGGGTCCATCACGGGACTCGGCGGCCCCGACGGGCCGAATCTCCAGCTTCTCAGGCCGGATAATGTCGCGAGGGTGCCTATTTGGATGGGACTACTCAGGTTGCAGATTGTCCCAGGGCGCAGGGTGAGCTGGTGCGTCGCGGCGTCGAAGTGCTGGATGTAATACTGCGGGATGACGGTGAGGGTCGCCATTTGGAGCCCGGTGGAGCCATCTTCACGGGTGAGAGCCAGTTCGACATCCCCCGATCCGTCTGAGGCCGCGGACATCGAGGTCACCCTGCCCTTCAAGGCTCCATGGTTCGTGGTGTTCTGGGTCTGGTTCGTGAGACTGTACGACCATTTCGACCAGTCGAGCTTGTATCGATCGGACGGGGGGACGATCGCGTAGATGGCGTCGGGGCCGACGGTGAAGTGGGGCTTGCTATCGATGGATTCGATGGACTCGACGGGGTGAACCTCCCAGTGGCCGTTCTTGAGCGTGAAGCCGTTGGACACGTAGTCGGCAGTCCCTTCGTGATTCTGCTCTGAGCCCAAGCGTAAATAGCCTTTCACCCGGACTTTGCGGTAGGTGGTCTTGACGGTGTTTTGGATATCCTTCAACGCGCTCGTCATGACGAGGCGAGCGGTCGGCGTAATTTCGCAGGTCAAGGCGTGCGACTTGCGGTATTCGGCATTGACCACGACCCCCGCCGGAGGAATGGCGTCGATCAGCCCGAAGTGGACGTCCCAATCAGCCTCAAGGCCGGGGAGATTGCTGTAGTGCGGCGTGCCCGTGGCCACGTAGCAGATCCAGCCTTCAACGGTGACATAGTGGCGGCTGCCCAGAGAGGCGAAGCTTCCAATGCTCAAAATCTGACTCGGCTTGTACTTATGACTTGGTCGGTAGACGGATGCGGCACGATCGATCGAGAATGGCTGACCGAGTTCGGCATCGAGCTTGAGGTGCGGGAGAGCCCGCGATTTGCTAAGCGAGAGGTTCAGTCCGATAAGGGAGGCAACCAGCACTATCATGTCGCCAAGGATAACTCCGATCGCGACGAAGTAGAGTACTTCCGGCGATGAATCTTAATCAATTTGCGCGCTAACGTTCGGGATCGATCACCGGGTTCGTGACATAAAGCTGTTGAATGACCTTAGCGACAAGGGCCGTCCAGCCGGTCTGATGCGCGGCACCCAAGCCGCGTCCCGTATCACCATCGAAGTACTCGTGGAAGAGGGTGACGTCGTCGCCCAAGCCAGGTGAGCCGCCTAGGAATGGCGCTGGGTGGTCGGCATCCGGAATGAAGAGCTTAACGAGTCGGTGCCCGAGTTCGGCGGCGACCTGGTAGAGGCTCATTTCGTTGCCCGAGCCAGTCGGCATTTCGATTTTGAAGTCATCCCCGAAATAGAAGTCCAGCTTCTGAAGGCTCTCGATCATCAGGTAGTTCAGCGGGAACCAGATGGGCCCGCGCCAGTTCGAGTTTCCGCCAAAGAACTCCGACGTCGATTCGGCGGGCTCGTAGTCGATCGAAAATCGCTTGCCCTGGATGTCGAGCGTATATGGCGTCTCGTACACCTTCGAGAGCGAGCGCAACCCGTAAGGCGAGAGAAACTCCTTCTCGTCCAGCATGCGTTTGAGGACGCGCTGCAAGCGGTCGCGTCCCACGATACTGAGTAGACGCCTCGACGCCATGCCCGGTCTTTCCATCGAGGCGACATGGGCGGCAAGGTCTGGTCGATTGTCGAGGAACCACTTCATCCGAGCTTGAAAATTAGGGAACTGCTCAATTAGTTCCGCCTCCAGAGTCATCACGGCGAAGACCGGGATGAGCCCTACGACGGATCGAACCTTCACGTAAGCATGCTCACCGCCTTGTTCGCAAAGCACATCGTAATAGAAACCATCCTCCTCGTTCCAAAGAGAGATATCCTCGGTGCCGATATAGTTGGTCGCGCGTGCGATATAGAGGAAATGCTCGAAGAACTTGGTGGCAACGTCCTCGTAAACGCTGTCGTGGTTGGATAGTTCGAGGGCGATGGTCAGCATGTTCAGGCAGAACATCGCCATCCAACTTGTTCCGTCCGACTGCTCGACCCACACCCCGTCGCCCAGGGGTTGATTGCGATCGAAGAGCCCCACGTTGTCGAGGCCCAGGAATCCCCCCTCGAAGACGTTATTGCCCTGGACGTCCTTTCGATTGACCCACCAGGTGAAGTTGAGGAGGAGCTTATGGAAGCACCGTTCCAGGAAGTCGATGTCCCCTTTGCCCTTGACTCGACGCTCGATGGTGTAGACCCTCCACGCGGCCCAGGCGTGGACGGGCGGATTCACGTCGCCAAACGCCCACTCGTAGGCAGGGATTTGGCCGTTGGGATGCATCAGCCATTCCCGCATGAGCAGGATCAGTTGATCCTTAGCGAACTTGGGATCGATGAGCGCGAGCGGGATGCAGTGGAACGCAAGGTCCCAAGCAGCGAACCAGGGGTATTCCCAGTCGTCGGGCATCGACATGATCTCAGCAGCATGCAAATGCTTCCACTCGTGGTTGCGTCCCTTGATGTGAGGTTGAGGTGGCTTGGGCTCGGCGTCGTCGCCTTCGAGCCACCGGGTGACGTCGAAGTGATAGAACTGTTTCGACCACATCAGCCCCGCGAACGCCTGTCGCTGGACCTGGGCGACGGGGGGCGGCAGGCACGGCGTGATCGCCTCGTAGAACTCGTCCAACTCGGCTCGCCTTTGCACGATGAGGGTATCGATAGCGGCGGAATCCACGGGTCTTGAGGCGAGCCCAAGCCTTAGGTGGATTACCGCCGATTCGCCAGCACCTAGGTTCCGGTCGTACACTGCCCCCGCCTTCGTTCCTCGCATCAGGGGGTTGACCGCGTCCACCTCCCCCTGGATCAGGTGTCGATGGAAAGCGTCCTTGGTGTAGTCCGATCCTACCTTGGCTCCGTACAGGCGCAGGAAATTCGTTTCGTTCTCTGTGAAGAGCCATCGGTCAGGAGACTCGGCATCAAGAGTCATCGCACCGTAGCGCGGGTGATCGATCGCGAGGAGGCCATTCTCCTGCTGCGCGATCGACGGCTTGGGGTTGCCGACGTTCCATGACCAGCGGTTTCGAAACCAGATCTGTGGAATCAGGGTGAGGTGCGCGGGTTCGGGCCCCCGATTGGTGGCGGTCAGGCGAATCGCGATCTCGTCGGGCGACTCCTTGACGTACTCCACCTCCACGTCGAAGAATCGACTCTCGGCAAAGACGCCGAGGTCTTCGAGTTCGACCTCTCGATCGGCCTTTCCCGCCTCGCGATTTCTCTCAACCAGGGCTTCGTAGGGGAACTCGGCTTGTGGATAGCGATAGCGAGCGCGCAGGTAGGCGTGGGAGGGAAGCGCGTCCAGGAACGCGTACTGCTCCTTGACGTCCTCGCCGTGGTTACCTTGGGTGTTGGTCAGACCGAACAGTCGTTCCTTGAGAATCGGATCGCGTCCGTTCCAGAGGGCGAGGCCAAAGCAGAGCATGCCGTGCCGGTCGGAGATGCCGAGGAGCCCGTCCTCTCCCCAGCGATAGGCACGCGAACGGGCGTGATCGTGCGGGAAGTAGTCCCACGCGTTGCCGTCCGCGGAATAATCCTCGCGAACGGTGCCCCACTGTCGACCCGAAAGGTAGGGACCCCATCGGTGCCACGGCGCGTCGCTGCTGTCGTTTTCAGCGAGTCGAGCATGTTCGGCGGTCATTGGCGGGATTGCATCACTCACGACTGCACTTTGACACCAGGCTTCCCCATAGAGTTCGGTCTATTCGGAGTATTCGACGCAATGCAGCCAGTAATCCGCCATTACTTTGACCTTGTGAAGATATTCCGACGTATCGATCGATTTCACGATATATGAGTTCGCTCCGGCCGCATAGCAGGCTTGGATGTCTAGTTGCGTGGAGGATGTGCTCATCACGACAACAGGAATGCTCCGGAAGCGCGGGTGACCCTTGAGTTCGCGGAGAATGTCCAAACCATGGGCGGCGGGAAGATGGAGGTCGAGCAGGATGAGGACGGGCAGGGGCTCCCCCGCGTGGCCTTGATGTCCCATACGGCGGTTCAGGTAGTCAAGAGTGTCGCTCCCGATAACGAGCCGGTAAATCGGTTGGGTGACTGCGAGGTCGTTCAAGGCAGACGTAACGAGTTCATAGTCTTCGTGACTATCCTCTATAATGAGAATGGGTTTAGCGTTGTTCAATGTCGCCTCAAAGGTAGCCGAAAGTGCAATGGCCTTCCGATCTGATGCCATCTATCATATACACGAGAGTGGCTCCTCAGCAAACTCAGAGCCTCATTTTCTGGCAGAATAGATTCGATCTCGATCGCCTAAGATGAGCCAACACACCTACCAACAAATCGAATCCCTGCTTGGCAACGACGCCCAGAACCTTCTGACGCACCGATGTACGACGATTCCGAAGGAGAATCTCCATCTTCCGGGACCGAACTTCATCGACGATGTGTTTCTCGATACTGATCGCACTGTGCGCACGGTCAATGCGATGCAGCAAATGTTCGGCACGGGGCGGTTAGCGAACACGGGATACCTGAGCATCCTCCCCGTGGACCAGGGAATCGAACACTCTGCAGGTGCCAGCTTCGCGGCGAATCCGGCTTACTTCGATCCCGAGAATATCGTGCGGCTCGCGATCGAAGGCGGGTGTAACGCGGTGGCGTCGACGATGGGTGGGCTGATGAGTTGTTCACGAAGGTGGGCGCATAAGATTCCCTTCATCGTGAAGATGAACCACAACGAGCTCCTCACCTTCCCGAACAAGTTCGATCAGGTGATGTTTGGGCAGGTTCAGCAGGCATGGGATTTGGGTGCGGTGGCGATCGGCGCAACAATCTACTTCGGCTCGGACGAATCGACGCGGCAACTCCAAGAAGTCAGCCACGCATTCGCCGAAGCCCACGAACTCGGGATGGCGACGATTTTGTGGTGTTATCTGCGCAATCCGGCGTTCAAGAAGGCGGACAAGGACTACCATGTCTCGGCCGACCTGACGGGGCAGGCCAACCACCTCGGCGTGACTATCGGTGCCGACATTATCAAACAGAAGCTGCCGGAGAATAACGGCGGCTATAAGGTGCTTAAGGGCGAAGCGGGGGACTACGGAAAGACCGACGAGCGGGTTTACACCCAATTGACAACGGATCATCCGATCGATCTCACGCGTTATCAGGTGGCCAACTGCTATATGGGGCGGGCAGGATTAATCAATTCGGGCGGAGCTTCATCCGGTGCGGGTGACTTAGCCGAAGCGGTTCGCACCGCGGTCATCAACAAGCGCGCCGGCGGCACAGGGCTCATCTCAGGGCGCAAAGCGTTCCAAAGACCCATGGCGGAAGGGGCGGCGTTGCTCCAGGCAGTTCAGGACGTCTACCTCTGCGACGACATCACCATCGCTTAGCAACGGCATTTAACTGGTAATTGCGCGGGGCTAAGCGGCGTTATACTGTCGTGGGCAGCCCATGACCCAATTCAGCCGTCTCTTGGTCCTGATCGTTTTCGCCTTCGCCGTACTGGCGGGGGCGGAACCGCCGCGCCTTGTGGTTCAAACCACACAGCCGCGGACGAGTGGGCGTGTCGCGATCAGTCCAGACCATGGGATGCTGGCGACGGCCGACCAAGATGGGATTGTCAATGTGTGGAGCGTTGCCTCGGGGCTCCTCCTGCGCTCGCTCGATCTTGATATGAACATCAAGGCGATTGCGTTCGATCCTCTTGGACGGCTTGCCGTCGGCGGTGAAGATCGGGTCGAGTTCTACGATGCCGCTACAGGCATCAAGCTGGGTGCACTGGATGCCGATCCGATCCATGTCACGTGCTTTGATTTCTCTGGTGACCAGGCATTCACGGGCGATCGTGCGGCATCCGTCATTGCCTGGGATTTGAGTTCGGGGAAGAAATCCAAGGTCATCGCGACGCTAACCAACGTCGTCATTTCGGTCCGACTTGCTCCGGGTGGGAAGACCCTCGCGGCCCTTTCCCAAGACGGAATAGTCACCCTCTTTTCGATGCCAGGGGCAAAGAAGCTGGGCACGATCACGGGTTTTGCCCGCGACACCAATATCGACTTCTCGGGGGACGGCAACCGCTTCGCCGGGCGTGCTCAGGACGGTACCGTCAAGCTCGTGAGCGTCAATCCGCGTAAGGAATACGGGTTCCTTCCGGCACCCTTGGGCAACGTGGTGGTCAGTTTCGGGCCTGAGAGTTCGGTCTATTATCGGACCGAGGACGGGATCGGTCGTTTCAGTGCCGCATCGCGAACCCAAGAAGACTCGGCATTTCGCAAGATCACTCCGTCGGATGACTTCCGGGTGATTGGGGATCGCAAGTTTGCCGCGGCGGCACGCCCAGATCAATCAATCGAACTTTATGACCTCGCTTCGGAGAAGCTAGTTCAGACCTTCCGGGGAGTTACAGGTGCGGTCTCCGCGCTCGCTACGAGCAAAGGTTACTGCGCGACCGGCTCAGACGACGGTTATCTCCATCTCTGGGATCCATTGACGGGGCACCCACTCGCCTCCGTGATGGCCCATCCTGGTGGCGTGACTGCGGTTGCCTTCTCGCCCGACGGGTCCAAGCTCTACTCGGTGGGTGCCGACGGGGCATTCCAAACCTGGAAGTTGCCCAACCTCTCGCCTGAGGCACCCAAAACGGTTGCCGAGCACTGGCTTCGCGCAGTCGCGGTGAGCCCGATTGGTGGAAAGGTCGCCGTTATCGGCTACGGGGGCGATCTCTACGCGGGCGAGGCGACTGGATCCTTGAGCGTGGTAGCTTCTCTCGGGACATTGGGTCGCTACGCCACGTTTTCGCCGAACGGAAAATTCCTTGCTGCGGCCAGCGGTGAGGGCGATCTCCTGATGGCGAGCGTCGATGGCAGTTCCGCGCCGGTGGTCATTAAGGGGGCAAACGCCCGCCCGATCACCTATCTTTGCTTTGCCGGAGACGGAAAGCACCTCCTCACCGCCGGTAAGGACGGCGTAGTCAAGCTCTGGGAGTCGGGCGCAAGCAAGCCGATGGCGACACTGCAACTGCCGAGCAGCGTGTTCTGCGGCTCCGTCAGCCCCGATGGTAAGACGGTTGTCTTAGGAGGCTGGGTGCAAGGCGCCGTCTTCGTCGACCTGGACACGGGAGAGAAGGTCGGTGAACTCCCGACCGAAAGCCGCAACATCCGCGCGATCGCTTACAGCGCCGATGGAAAAAACGTCTTCACCGGTGGACGCGATGGCGCGACGCGCGTGTGGGACGTTCCAAAGAAAAGCCTGGTCGCTTCCCGCTATGCCATCGCGGTAAAGCAATGGGTTGTGGTGGACCCGAAGGGAAGGTTCGACGGGACCGATCAGGGCTTAAAAGCACTGCATTGGGTTCAGGACCAGAACACCATCCCGCTCGACGCGTTCTTTGAGCAGTTCTTCGTCCCCCAGCTTTACGCCTCCTCGATGGGGGTCAAGTTGATGGGGGCGGACCCCGTGAAGGCTCCGCCCGTGGTCAAGGTCGATATCACCCAGAAGATCCTCCCGCCACCTCGGGTTCAGATCACGACCCCCACATCGGACCAAACTTCGGACAAGGAGCAGACCACGATCGAAGTGAAGGTCTTCGATCAGGGCGGGGGCATCGATCAGATCTCGCTCTATCAGAACGGCAAGCTCGTCTCCAATGAGCAGCGTGCGCTGGTCGAGATGACTCGAACCTCGGACAATGCCATCGTCAAGAAGTTCGATGTGCTCCTATCGCCGGGCGAGAACATTTTTCGCGCGACCGCTTTCAATAAAGATCGGACCGAGACGGCGGCTCCGCAACAGGTCAAGATCACGCTGAACGCCGCGACGGCGGCGGCGACCCTGTATGTTCTGTCCGTTGGGATCAACGACTATGTCAACGACGCCTACGACCTCGGGTTCGCCAAACCTGACTCGATCGCGATCGCCACTGACCTGAAGGCTCGATCGGCGACTATCTTCAAGGATGTCGTCGTCGAGCAGATCGTCGACAAACTGGCGACTAAGGCGAACCTCGAAGCGGCGTTTGCCAGGATTAAGGCGAAAGCCAGGCCCGGCGACGCATTCGTGTTCTTCTATTCCGGCCACGGAATCGTCACCGAGCCGGATGACGGCACTCAGGGTGAGTTCTACATGGTCATGAGCGACGTCAAGAAGATGATCGGGACCGACGATCTCGCCAAGCTTGGGATGTCCGCATCTCGCTTGAAAGAGCTCTGCATGGCGATCCCCGCGCAGAAGCAGTTGATCATCTTCGACGCCTGTTATTCCGGCGGCGCGGTGAGTGCGTTCAAGTCGCGCGGCGCGGCCGAAGAGAAGGCGATTCACCAGCTTTCGCGAAGCACGGGCATCGCCGTACTTGCGGCGGCTTCCCCTGCGCAAACGGCCACGGAGATCCAAAGTCTAGGGCATGGAGTGTTCACCTACGCGATTTTGCAGGGCTTCGCCGGCGCGGCCGCTCCAGGCTCGGGATCCCGAAAGGTCTCCGTTGGCCAACTCTTCTCGTACTTAAACGACGTCGTGCCCGACCTCACGAAGAAGTATCGAGGAATCTCCCAGATTCCCGACACGTACCTGTCCGGTCAGGACTTCCCGATTGTCATCACCAAGGGTTAGGCGAGCCACTCGGTCGCGATGCCGATGTCTTGACGCGTGAGCTGGTGACCGGTCGGCAGGTAGTTGTGGGTTACGTCGGCACCCCTCGCTCGGAGCATCTCGGCGAGATGGTCCACATCGTCATGGGGAACAAGTGGGTCGTGTTCGCCACTCAAGATCAGCACTCGCTTCGAGTGAAGATTGGCCCCAAGCTCCGGCTCCAGCGGCACCATCGCGCGGATCAGGATCGCTTCGTGGAGGACCTCGGGCCGAAGGAGCATCAACGCGGCGGCGATGTTGGCCCCGTTCGAGAAACCGACGGCGGTCACGTTCTCGAGCCCGAACCCATATTCTCGCGCGGCAAGCCCGACGAAGTCGGCCAACGCATCGGTTTGAAGTTTGAGGTCGTCAAGGTCGAACACCCCTTCTGACAACCTACGGAAGAACCGATTCGATCCGCTTTCGTTGACGCGACCGCGGGGCGACAAGATGGCCGCCCCAGGGGCGAGGGTCTGGGCAAGGGGCACGAGATCATGTTCATCGCCTCCTGTGCCATGTAAGGCGAGAACGACGCGACCCGCAGTGCCGGCGAGGCAGGTGTGTTTGAACCCGAGATCCATCATTCTCCTCCAATCAAGGTTCCGTTCGGAAGTCGAATCTGAGGCAGGGAAGCCGTGATCAGCTCCCTTCGCTCTTCGAACGGCGCAGGCAGGCAAAGCTGGCTGCCAAGTGCCTCCGATGCCTCATCTACGGCAAATCCGGGCTCGATGGTCGCGATTTCGAACAACGAGCCGCGCGGCTCACGGAAGTAGATTGAGCGGAAGTAGTCGCGGTCCATGACGGCCGAGACATTCGCTCCGTGTTGCACCAGGCTAGACCGCCAGTGGAGCTGCTCTTCTGCCGAGCTTGTAGCGAGGGCTACATGATGAATTCCCCCCACACCGCCATGGCCGTCGACGTCCATCTGGCAGACATCGATGAATCCCGACCCCACGGTGAATCTAACGACTCCGTCCTCCTTGCCCACCTCCGTCAGTCCCAGTCTTTCGCTAACGAAGTGGAGTGAAGCGGAGGCTTGGGAAGCCAACGTAACCGAATGGACGCCTCGTATCGCCATCCCGGGTGGAATGGTGCGCCCCTCCCAACCGATTTGCGGCTCGCCATCAACTTCAACGAGGGCGAAGCCCATCCCATCGGGGTCGCCGAACTCGAGCGCGGTCTCGCCGAACGCACTCATGGTTCGAATCGTCGAAACCCCATGATTCGCGAACCGCGCCTCCCAAGCGTCAAGCGATCCCGGAGGGACGGCGAGGGCCGTGTGATCGAACTGACCGTTCCCGGGTTCGTAGCCACGCCCATGGGGGTAGGGGAAGTAGGTCAGGATCGTTCCCGGGGTCCCGATGCCGTCGCCGTAGTAGAGGTGGTAGGCACCCGGGTCATCGAAGTTGACCGTGAGCTTCACCAGTCGGAGGCCGAGTAAACCGGCGTAGAAGTCGAGATTGACCTGCGCATCACGGCAGATCGCGGTGACGTGGTGGATTCCGGATACGCTTGGCAACTCCATGGGCGGCAGATTACCGGCCACAACGATGAATCCCAACGGCGACCACGACGAGATCAGGAAGCTACTCCGGCAGTTCGGCTGGAATACGACCTGCTTCCAACTCGTCAACCCGGGTATCCAGCATTGGTTCTCGCCGGACCGTCAGGCAGTCGTTGGCTACGTACGCAAGGTAGGCGTGACGATGGTGGCGGGAGCTCCTGTATGTGCCCTTGAGGACCTCCCAGCGGTCGTGTCCGCGTTCGAAAGGGATCTCGGCCCTAGAGTCTGCTACTTCGGTGCGGAGGCGCGGATGCGCGACTACGCGTGGGAAGCGGGGGGGTACTCGTTCGCCTCCCTCGGTGCCCAGCCGGTTTGGTTGCCCGGTGAATGGGTGAATAGCATCGAGGGAGACCGCATGCTTCGCGCCCAGCTTCATCGCGCACGCAATAAGGGAGTCGCGGTCCGGGAATGGAGATTTGACCAAGCCGAGCGATCACTGGACCTCCATCGGTGTCTCGAAGAATGGCTGTCGCATCGGGGCCTTCCGCCCCTCCACTTTCTCGTCGAGCCCGAAACGCTGACCGACCTTGAGGGGAAGCGGGTCTTTGTCGCCGAGCGAGCCGGAACTCCGGTCGGGTTCACCGTTCTCTCACCTATCCCAGTGCGGAACGGTTGGTTGACCGAGCAGTTCATTCGCGGCAATGACGCTCCAAATGGGACCGTGGAGCTCATGATCGATACCGCGGTTCGGGCGGTCGCCGCGGAGCGAGCGGGGTACCTCACGATGGGAATCGTTCCTCTCTCTCTGCGCAGCCGGGATGAGGGCTTGCCGAGCAATCCGCGCTGGCTAGGAGGGCTGTCGCGTTGGGTTCGAGCCCATGGGCGTAGGTTCTATAACTTCGATGGGCTGGACTGGTTCAAAGACAAGTTCCACCCCGAAAACTGGGAGCCCGTCTACGCGATCTCGACCGGCCAGCCGTTCAGGTTTCGAACTCTCTACGCGATCGCAGCGGCGTTCACCGAACGCTCGCCGATCTTGGCCGCCGGTGCCGGTTTGGGGCGCGCAGTACGCGAGGAAGCCCGAAGGTTAGTCACCCGCTCGTAGAATCGGCGTCATCTCGTTCCAGTTCGGGCCAATCTTCGCGTCGACTTCCACCGGCACGTTCAAGGGAAGAGCGGTCTCCATCGCGATGCGAATCGGCTCGATCAAGTCTCGATCTGCCTCCGTGATCTCGAAGACCAACTCGTCGTGGACATTGAGTAGCATCCGGGACTGCCGCATCTTGAGCAACTTGTTGACGTCGATCATCGCGAGCTTGATCATGTCCGCCGCGGAGCCTTGCAGCGGCGCATTCATGGCTTGGCGCTCGGCGTACTGGCGCTCCTGCATCTTCGCCGCGTGGATGTCGGGGAAATAGCGCCGCCGTCCGGTCATGGTGGTGGTAAACCCCTTTGCCTTGGCCTCCGCGACCATGAGGCGGGTGAAGTCCTTGACGCTAGGGAAGCGTTCGTTGTAGACGGTGATCAGCTCCTTAGCCTCGGACCGACTAAAACCTCCGCCTAGCTGGTTAGCGAGCCCGAAGTCTGTCACTCCGTACAAAACGGCGTAGTTGAGCATCTTCGCGTAGCGACGCTGCTCCTTCGAGGCGGGTTCGGAGCCAAGGCCGAACATGTGCTGGGCGGTCACGGTGTGAACATCGATTCGATCGGTGAAGGCCTGAACCAGCGCGGGTTCGCCGCACATGTGGGCGAGGATCCGGAGCTCGATCTGCGAGTAGTCGAGGCTCAGAAGCGAGTAGCCCCCGTCGGCAACGAAGGCGCGCCGGATGCCGCGGCCGAGTTCGGTGCGGATCGGGATGTTCTGGAGGTTCGGATCGTTGCTGGAGATCCGACCCGTCGCGGCAACGGTCTGGTTGTAGGTCGTGTGAATTCGGCCGTCCGCTTGGATCAGCTTCTCCAAGGAGTCGGCGTAGGTCGACTTGAGCTTGCTGAGTTCGCGCCAGGATTGGATCTCGCGGGCGATCTCGTGAGGCACCAGCTGCAGGATTTCGGCTCCAGTCGCGTATCCGGTCTTGGTCTTCTGCGCCCCCGGGAGCATCATCTTCTCGAAAAGCACTTCTCCGAGCTGTTTTGGAGAACCGATGTTGAAGGTCTCGCCGGCGAGTTCGTAGATCTTTAGGGTTGTGGATTCGATTGCGGTCTCAAGCGTCTTGGAGAATTCCTGAAGGCCCTCGCGTTGAACCTTGATGCCGAGGGTCTCCATGGCGGCGAGAATCGGCACGAGCGGGAGTTCGATGTTGGCGAAGACATGAGTCTGCGCCTCCTTTTCCAGTCTCGCTCGAAGCACCGACTCTAGCTCGTAGAGGGCGGCGGCCATTTGCTCGGCTAATGTAGGCGGTGCTACGTCCAGGTAGCCCTGAACCAGATCTGCCAGCGTGTAGGACGACCGACCGGACTGCAAGACGTATCCCGCGAGCATCGCATCGAAGTAGGGCGTAGCGGGGGTCATGCCGATGCCCTTGAACAGCTTCTTGGAGTCGTGCAGAATGGCCCGATTTGGATGCTCCGCCAGTAGCTGGCTTGCGACCGCCGCCGGTGCTCTTGCCACCCGACGCCCGACCGCAATGTAGGAGATGGGTTCTGGCTGATCGAGCAAATTGGCCGGGGGAGCCGCGACCCACAGCGCGGCGAAGTTGTTCTCGCCGACAAAACTAAGTAACTCAGGATAGCTGGAGACCACCTCGAGCTTGACTTCGATGACCTCGTTCTCCTCGACCATCGCCGCGGCGTGGAATGGGTTGATCTCCTTCGGATGTTCGCGACCCTCGGAATATTTGCCGAGCACGCTCAGGCACCGCTTGGCCAGCGCCTTCATCTCGAGGGATTCGAGCATCACGTGGGCGGCGGCAATTTGGTTCTGGTTCAGGACGAACGGACGGAAGTCGTACTCGAGCGGCACATCGCGCTTGATCGTCGCGAGCCACTTGCTCTTGACCATCTGCTCCTTCACGGGTTCCATCTTCTTGGCGTACTTGGGCGGGATCTCGTCGAAGCGGGCGAGCATTTCCTCGATCGTGCCGAACTCGGCGATCAACTCCGCCCCGCCCTTATCGCCGATTCCTGGGACGCCGGGGATGTTGTCGCTGGTGTCGCCTTTGAGTGCCTTGAAGTCGGCAATGAACTCGGGACCGAACCCGTAGCGTCCGCGTACCGCGTCTGGAGTGTAGGTCACGGTCTCCGTGACTCCGGTGCGGGGGGTCATTACGCTGACGCAAGCGTCGACGAGTTGAAGGGCGTCCAGATCGCCCGTCACGATGATCGTGTCGTAACCGTTCTCTTCCGCGAGCCTGGAGATGGTGCCAACGACGTCGTCCGCCTCGAATCCGGTGACTTCGACCTGCGGGATACCCAGTGAGGTGAGGAGGTCGCGGGTGATTGGGAACTGGGACTTCAGTTCGGGCTGAGTCTCGCGACGGGTTCCCTTGTATTCGGAGTACTCCGCGTGGCGGAAGGTCTTTCCCGGCGCGTCCAAGGCGACCACGATCGCGTCGGGTTTGACGTTCTCCAGAATGTGAAAGAGCATCTGGGTGAACCCGAACAGCGCGTTCGTGGGTCGTCCATCGCTCGTGCTCAGATAGCGCGTGGCAAAGAATGCGCGATAGAGCAGGGCGTAGCCGTCGATGATGACGAGCCGCTTCGAATTCATCGTCAGAGGTTACCGCTCGTCGGCCACTGGGGCCTTGGTCCGCCGTGGTTTGACATTTTAGAAGATGTCGGGAACCGGGCCAGACAGTTTAGAACATATGATTCGGCCTTGGAATCCCGCGCTTATGATCGGCGATACGGTTCGTTGTGATCAAATCCGCCCTGCGCCGAAGCCTGTTCCTGACGTCCCTCGTGGCGTTCGCGACCGCGATCACGCTACAACCCTACCGAGTCGTGCGGGTGACCGGGCGCTCGATGGAGCCTTCCTACCACGACGGGACGTTTGCCCTGGCGGAGACGAGTCCCGTGGACCTGGCGCATGGCGACGTCGTGGTGATCGACACCGACGAGGGCCCGATCGTCAAGCGGATCGTCCAGTTGCCGGGGGACCGGATTCTGGAGGCGAGGCTGCCGATCGGAATCTGGCGTGAAGTGGGGATTCCGGCGGACGGGAAGTTCGATACGAAGATGCCGCTTCGGTGGTCCCACGTTCCGAATGGCTTCATTTTCGTTCTCGGTGACAACCTTGCACTGTCCCGTGATTCTCGGGTGATGGGGCTCGTTTCGATCTCGAAAGTGCGGCTGCGATTGCTCGATTCGCCCAAGGGTCCGAACCTGCCGCCGAGTGCCTGGTTGCCAGTATTGACAACCGCATCGGAAAGGGCTTCCGGATATGCCCGACGTGCGGTACAATTGCCTATCGGTCTAGCACCTTCCGGTCTCATCGCCGGACTCTCGACGACGAGGGCCGATTCGCAAAATGGTTTACCGACCGCTGCGTTACGAGCAGATGATGAGGGCCGCCGAGGCCTATGATGTACGTGCCCGCCGTATGTTCGGTGGCATGGGCATCTACACGGGCGAAAAGATGTTCGCCTTCCTCGTTGGCGAGGACATCGGCCTGAAGCTCTGTCCCGACGATTTTTCCGAGGCCATGGGGATGAACGGCGCTTGCCCCTGCAAGCCCGATCCCGAAGCCGAGCCGATGCGCGAGTACGTGAAGATGCCGCGCGAAGTGCTCGATGACTTTACGCTCTTCACGGACTGGGTCGAGCGAAGCGCCAACTACGCCCGTCGCAAAATCGCGATCACGGGTTAGCATTCCGTTGCTTCCTGGTGGTTGTCATTCCATTTCGGTGCATTTTCATTTAGTTCAAAATGGCCGCTTTTGAACTGAAGTCAAGTCGGTCATTTGGTTGAGGTCTCGGCAAGATTCAAAGCTCGAAGTTCCCCCTCACCCTAGCCCTCTCCCGCCTGACAGACTTTGTAGCGAGGGCAGAAGCCGTGCGGGGGAGAGGGAAGCAACTCCATGCGGATCGACGTGTTTGACCGTGCTGAGATGCTGGTCGGGCGAGATTTCCTATTTTCACTCACTCACTGCTTTACCCACGTTGGGAATCTGGGAAAGTGGGAGTTCGAGTTGGAGTTGGAGTTGGAGTTCTCATTTCTTCCCATCACGTCTATGCGTGCTTGGGATCGGTTTTGTCAACTAGTTGGGCGGGATCGTTATTCGTTATTCGGGCCTCGTTATTCGGGATTCGTGGAAGTCGTTGCCCAGTCTGAGGCTAGGTAAGGGGTAGAGGCTAGACCCCATGCGGAGAGAAGCCTCTACCGCTTCATGGGCCGTCGCTTCTACTGAGCTGCGCCAGGCGGGGCAGAGGCATCAACCCAGCAAGCACAGGCTCACAGCGTCCCGCAGTTCGCGGTTCTTGCCTCTTCTTGCTCTTAGGAGGCTGGGAAGTCAACCAACTTTCTGGGAGGCACAGGTTGGAAAACCTGCGCTACTAATTGGGCCGCTGGCCTTTTCGGGGTTTGGGTGGCGGTTGGCCCCCTCCCAACCTCCCCCCGGGGCGGGGGAGGAGCCGGAGATCCGGCTTTGGACTGAGTTAGTTCTCCTTCCTGGAACCTCGTGGTGGTTCCAAGGCCGTAGCCGACAGGAGTGTCGGCGCTCCTAGTTAGATGGGCAGAGGTTGGAAAATCTGCGCTCCTATCGGCCGCTCGCCTAGGGAGACGCATCGGCACTGATGGGTTGGACGTGTCCGTCCGCGTAGGCGACGTTGTTTCTCCCGTGCCTCGCTCGATTTGGCAAGGAAGTGAAAGGGTCGTTCGCGTTCGCAGTTAGGTTCGAAGAGTCATAGAGGAGCGGGGCTTGATCGGGGTGCTCGATTTTGCCTAACTTGGCTTCGCTCAGTTTGCGATTAAAGGCGTAGCCGAACTCTTTAGCAGCCGGGCATTGGAAGGAGACGTCTTCGGTGGCGTAGACCTTGAGCCGGTCCAGCCAGTAGTCGGCAAGAGGGAGAGTATCGTCTGCGTCCGCCGCGTACATGCCGACGGTGGAGGCGAGGTTGCGGACGTTCGAGTGGCAATTGGAACCCTGGGTAGTGTTGACCGCATCTAGCGCCGCTCCATGGAGGCGCCAGCCCCCATAGATGGAGACCATGAGCAAAGCACCGGCAAGGGACCAACCGATCCGGCGCTGGGTGTTTGCCGGAAGTCGGGACAATGCGGGAGGGAGCAGGACGATCATCGAGATCGTCAGGATCGCGAATAGGACGGCTAGAGTGATCCAGATCGGTCCGTCCACGGATCCAGTATAGCGTGCGCTACTCGTTCGATTTCCGGATTCGAGGCGTCCACGCCTTCGATAACCCCGCGCGGTGGTTTGAAAGGGGCCATGGCTCAGTATATGATCACAAAGCTCGGCCTCTGGGAACCGATGCGTGGATGCCCGCTCGGGCTCCTGGTTCACGGTCTGTCGGGTGACCGAAGCTCACGACTTTTCAGAGCAGGAGCACCCGAGCAGACCGTGCCACCCCGAAACTGCTGATTCCGGAAGGGATGGATTAGAGCTGGTCGCCGCGCGGCAACGTATGGTAGCGGCCGTTCGCGTAGACCATGATATTCTTGCCCTCGTGCCGCGGCGGGGTCGGCAGGGAGGCGAAGTTGTCGTTTGCGTTCGCAACGAGGTTGGAAGAATCGTAGATCAGGGGCAGGTTCTCGGGATGTTCGAGGCTCGCGAGCGGTGCCTGGCTCAGTTTGCGATTGAACGCGTAGCCGAACGCTTTGTATTTGGGGCATCGCATTTCGTCGACGGAGTGAACGTAGGCTTGAAGGTCGGTTTGCCATTGGCTTGCGTCGGGCAGGCGTCCATCGGAGTCTTGCGTATATATACCGGTCGCTTGGCCAAGCTGCTTCAGGTTCGACATACAGGCTTGTTTCCAGCCGTCAATGTAGGGTTTGGCGAGGAGGGGTGCGACAAGCGCGTATACCACCGCAACGCCGCACGCAGAGGCGAGGCCTATGACCCACGGGTTCCGCGAGGTTGAGCGAGGAGGATCGCTGCCCACGGCTTCAGTATCCCGCAATCCCGAGCAGCGCAGTACCCAACATCAACTGGTCGTGCTTGAATTGCTGTTCGCGCTCGCTCACGCCCTCTGTATAAGAGTGGTTCCACGGAATCACCACGCATGCGTAGCAGCGCGGCTTCTCGATTCCTCTGTCCGGGCTCCGACTTCCTGGGAGCGCGCCGGTCTTCTAGGTCGGAGGCTTTGTCAGTGATCCTTCGACTGCGTCGACTCGCTAAGGCTCGTCGACTCCGCTCGGGATGACGGAGACGAGCAGGCAAATGAAGCTTGACGGTCTACTCTGGATGACGGAGCCAGCCTAGAAATGAAGGTTGACGGCCACCTAGGCGGCTTGGGAGCCACGGAACAACTAGTGCTTGCCAGCGAGGTTGTTGCCGAGGACGTCGATCACGAGCATGACCGCCATGAAGCCGACGCCGAGGTACAGCGTCAGGCGCGACACGAAGTCGTCGAAGTTGGCCTTTCCCTTGAAGCTGGTGCGGACGCCGCCGCCGCCGCCCATGGCGTCGCCTTTGCCGGTGACGAAGACGAGAAGCGCGAATACGACGGCAATGATGATGCCGACGATCATGAGGATGTTATAAACGAGCTGCACAAGGGACCTCTGGAAGCAGGGAGTATACCTACACCCAGTCGACGTGGAGGGCGCGGGCTACCAGGTATGCGACCGCCGAGATGATCGTGCTGCCCAGGGCGACGTGCAGAAGGCCGCTCGCGTAGATCCTTTGTCCGAGCGTCGGCATCACCACGTGGGCGTCGGCAAACTTGGCGAGGAGTTCTTCGCCGGATCGAATCCCCATCCGCAGGTGCTTGTCTTTGGGAGGCGCGGTTGTGATGTACTTCTGCACCAGAGCCCCAAGGGGACGCCAGAAGATGAGCGTGGTCAGGAGGGCGACCACCACGCGGATCTCTTCGATTGGGATCAGCACGCTCGTGGCGATGGTCAAGAAGATCGCGGCTCCGACGGCGAAATTGGTGCCGCACCGCGGGTGAATCCGCGGCATCCTCCGCACCACTTCAAGACTAAGCTCCTCACCCCGCTCGATCGCGTGGATCGTCTTATGCTCGGCGGCGTGAATCTTAGCGATCGGCAGGAACCGCATCACGAGCCCGAACAGGCCGAACTGCATCACCGTTGCGAGCGTCGAGGCGACGTTGACGTTCATCCCTTTCAGCACGACCCAGTTCGCGAACTGGTCGCTGGCCACCGCGGTGCCGAGGAGGATGCAGCAGAGCATCATTCCGGTTGTAACGAGCGCTAGGTCGCTCGCTCCGGCCCGAACCACGCCGGTGGTGAGATAGACGCCGAACGGGGTCGCCATGCCGCCGATCATCGGCGGGCGCGGCGGAACCATCGTGCGCGGGTACAGATCGCTCGGGGAAAGCACGCCCATCACGTGTCCGCGCTCGTCCACGACGACCAGAGCCGGCACTGCGAGTTCGGAGAACAGCCGTAGCGCCTCGGCACCGGTGATGTACGAGGCAATTCGAAGGTCAGCGACGTCCTGCGCCTTGATCGCCTGGTCAAGCGGCTCCATCCCTTTAGCGAGCGCCTCCGCGAGGCTGCGCTCCGTGATCGCGCCCGCATAGCGCCCGTCGCGAATCAGGGCAATGATGCCACCGCCGTTCTCGCGCATGCGGCGCGCGGCAAGGCTGAGGGAATCCTCCACATGGACGGCATAGGTGGCGCGCGCGAGGACCGCTACGGACTGACTGAGGATCGACGGCGCCATGGGTGAAGATGCAAAGGGTACCCGTGAACCACCAACGCGACTCCCGGCATGGATGCCATAATGCTGACCTCAATGAACCGCATCGGAGTGATCACCAGCGGAGGCGACTCGCCCGGCATGAACGCCGCGATTCGTGGCGTCGTCAGGGCCGCGATCGGCCGCGGCGTTGAGGTCGTCGGGTTCCTCCACGGCTACGAGGGGATTATTCGGAACGAAACGCTGCTGCTCGACAGCAAAGCGGTCGGCGGAATCATCACCACCGGCGGCACGATCCTCCGAACCGCGCGAAGCAAGCGTTTCATGACGCTGGAGGGTCGTCAAGAGGCCCGCAAGGTGCTCGAAGACAACGGGATTGAAGGCCTCATCGTCATCGGTGGAGACGGCTCCCTGACCGGTGCGCTCAAGCTGCACGAGGAGTTCGAGTTCCCGGTGATGGGCGTCCCGGGTTCGATCGACAACGATATTTCGGGCAGTGACTTCTCGATTGGGTTTGACACCGCGGTGAACACTGCGGTCGAAGCGATTGACCGGGTGCGCGACACGGCCTATTCGCACGAGCGCGTGTTTGTCATCGAGGTGATGGGACGTCGTAACGGGTTTATTGCCCTCGAGGCGGGTCTAGCTGGTGGCGCGGAGGCTGTTCTCATTCCCGAGGTGCCTTATTCCTTGATCGAGATATGCGATGGCCTGCGCGAGGCATCCGCAAAGGGGAAAAAGAGCTCGATTATCATCGTCGCGGAGGGAGCGGCGCGTGCGGGCGATATCAAGGATTTCATTCAGAAGAACACGGGATTCGAGGCGCGATACCTCGTGCTCGGCCACATGCAACGGGGTGGATCGCCGACGGCGTTCGATCGCGTGCTCGCCTTACGTCTCGGCGCATTCGCGGCAAATCGGCTAATCAGCGGCTACCGAGGCGAGATGGCGGGCGTGGACGGCACCGGATTGGTCAGTCACCCGCTCAGCTACGTGCTGAGCACGGAGCGCGTCATTGATCCCGAGAAGCTGCTGCTGGCAGAGATCATGGCTTTATAAGGGCCGCGATCTCTTTCTGGGCTTTTGCCTCGTAGGCGGTGCCCTTGCAGTACCGGATCACCTGCTCGAACATCGCTTGCGCCATGAGCTTGTCGCCAAGTTTGGCGTAGGCAACTCCCATCTCACCAAACGCTTCTCCCTTCAGGTGTGTGGAGGCGCGGCCGAACTTCTCGGGACCAAGGAAGCGCAGGAACCACTGGCAGTCCTCAATGATATCGAGGAATACGGCTTTAGGCAGCTTTGAAACCGGCATGTACTGACCCTGGGTGTAGAGCATCGCGGTCCGCATCATATGCAGGTTGGGATCATCAGGTCGCATGGAGAGGGCTTTGTCCAAGGTCGCGCGCGAATCCGCTAGGAGTTTGAGCCCGAGTTCCTTGTGTCCCTTCACGTATTCGAGATTGCCCCGGATGGTTTGCCCGCTTCCACGCCATGAAAGGGCAATTGGATCCTTGGGGTTTTTCTTAATGATCGCTTCCATTTCGGCGCAGACTTGATCAAATCCGGCGAAATCGCCGTGCAGGACGGCAAAGAACCGGACGCGATACGTCGTCAGCATCGGATCTTCCTGATAAACGGCAACATCACCGTC
Source organism: Fimbriimonadales bacterium (assembly GCA_038216655.1). Lineage (GTDB taxonomy): Bacteria > Armatimonadota > Fimbriimonadia > Fimbriimonadales > Fimbriimonadaceae > JAFDWR01. The sequence continues at coordinate 63,707 of JBBQPZ010000006.1, read as the reverse complement.
GTGGTCGCCAGGTTTTGGCCACACGAATTGGCAGGACGCGATGCTTGCGAAGCACCAAAGAAGGCTTAGAGCAATGAGATGACTCTTCATTTCCGACTCCTAAAGCGGGGTTGTTGCGGTTTGCGCTTGTGCCGCCATGCTACCATTTGAGCCAGATTGAAGGCAGGAGTAACCAGATTTGGCAATCGACACCAGCGACTTTAGAAACGGCATGCACTTTTACCTCGATGGGGACGTCTACACCATCACTGAGTTCCAACACGTTAAGCCCGGTAAGGGTGGCGCGTTTGTTCGAACGAAGTTGAAGAAAGTGAGAACCGGGCAGACCCTCGAAAAGACTTTCCGATCCGGCGAACGCGTCGAGCCTGCCTTCGTCGAGAAGACGAAGATGCAGTTCATCGGGCGTCAACGAGATGAGTTCATGCTCATGGACCTCGACACCTACGAGCAGATTCCGGTTAAGGAATCGGTTCTCGGGGATCAGGCGAAGTACCTCAAAGACGAAATGGAGATCGTCGCGCTGATGGCATCGGGTGAGGTGCTCGGATACGAACTACCGAATTTCGTTGACCTCGAGGTCATCGAGACCGATCCTGGCTACAAAGGTGATACCGTTAGCGGTGGGTCGACCAAGTCGGCGAAATTGGAGTCTGGAGCCTCGATTCAAGTGCCGTTCCACATCAATCAGGGTGACGTAGTTCGCGTCGATACGCGTACTGACAGCTATCTGGAACGGGTAAAGAGATAGGAATCTAAGGGGAGCGTCGATAATTTGAGCAGTCCGTCAAACCGAGATCGAGGGGAATTTAGCGAGGGCATCTATGAGTTGCTCGGGACAATCGCACGCATCATGGCGTGGATTGGAGCTGGAGCAACCCTCATTGGCATCGGGTTCTTGCTCTTCACCGCCATGCGTGCGGAGCCAACCGGCGATATCGCCATCACGGCACAGAACAACATTGGGTTGTTTGGCAAGATCCTCATGGGCGGAACCGTTGCCCTCGCTCTCGGTACGACTTATCTCTTTTGGGGTGAAGAGCTTCTCGGCCCCATTCAGCTTCTTATTGCCGCCGCACTGTTCTTCTCGCCTCTATATCTGCCTTCAATCGGTATCGACGGCAGCAAGGCTATCGCTCAAGGCGCGATGGAAGCCTTGCGCAACGGCGGACTGATCCTCGGTATCGCGGGAATGCTCGTGCTTCTCGTCGATCTGACGACCAAGGCCAAATCACGGGTTCAGCAAGGGTCCAAAGCCGACCAGATGAAGTACGGGAAGGGAATCCGCGAAGAGCGGGATCGCCAGAACGTTTTCATGGGTCGGTGCTGGCAGCTCCCGTATTGCCGCAAGTTCGTCCGTGACAAGTGCCCGATCTACCTCGCACGCCGGACCTGTTGGAAGGAACTCGTCGGTTGCATGTGCGAGGAGCAAGTTATCCGAGACGCGATGGAGAACAAGCCCATCCCCAAGGACACGATTCTGGCCGCCGCGAGCATCCCGCACAACAACAAGCTCACTCTCACGCAGAAGCGCGAGCGCTGTAAGACTTGCGTGATCTACAACGAGCACCAGAAGCACAAGTATCGGCTCTCGCTTCCGATCGTTCTGTTTTCGTTCATCGGGATCTACGCGGTGGCGAGAGTTCCGCTTCTGGCGAGTACCGCCGGGCTCATCCGCGGCATCGACAAGGCGATCAAGAGTTCGACCTTCCAGAAGGGCGTGGCCGTCACCGAGACGCCGGGCGGCGAGTGGTTCACCGAGATTCTGACGATCTGTATAATGCTCGTTCTACTCACCTACGCAATGAAGCTTTTGGAATATCTAATCTTCAAGCTTAAGGTCTAATTCAAGATGGCGGCGGGACTGATTCTGATCGACGGTTCCCGCGGGGAAGGGGGCGGTGGCGTATTGCGCACCGCCCTCGCCATGTCCGCTCTCACCCAGCAGTCTCTCCGGATCGACTACGTCCGCGGGGGAACGAACCACCCGGGTCTCGATTACGAAGATCTCACCCTCGTCCGGGCACTCGCCAAGTCAACCAATGCGGAGACCGTCGGTGCTGAGGTTGGCTCCTTGAACCTCACTTTTCACCCCACGCGGCGTCCCCAGGGCTTGAGCGGCCCTCTCGATATCGCCAATGAGGCGGCAAGACGGCACCCCAACGCGCTAGTCGTTCTGAACGCGCTGGTGCCCGTGCTCGCTCGAAGCGGGATGTATTCCCAGATCAGCGTCGAAGGGGAGACCTACGGCCACCACGCGCTGGCCTTCGACTACTTTGCGAATGTGACCGTGCCGGCGATGGCGAGGATGGGGCTTGGGATGTATCCCGAGATGGAGCGCGCAGGGTTCGGCCGCGAATCAGCGGGTCTGGTCAAGATGGATATTGAGCCGAGCGCGATCTCGGGCATCGAGTGGAGCGATCGGGGAGCCCTCCTGAGTTGCCACGCCCTGGTCGTGATAGGAGGCGTGCCCGCCTCGGTGGGGGCGCGAGGGGTTCAGCATGTAGCTACCTTGGCGTCCAAGACCAAACTGATGATCGAGGCCGAGGCGATGACGGTGGAATCGAGCAATCCCGGCGCCTTCGTAACGGTCTGGGCCGAATACGAGCGTGGCTTTGGCGGTGCGACCGCGATGGGATCGCGCGGATTGAGGATCGAGACGCTTGCGCAGACGGCGTTCGAGGAGATGCTGACCTGGATCAAGAGCTCGGCGACGGTCGACCCGTTCCTCGCCGATCAGATTCTAATCCCGGCGGCGCTGGCGGATGAGCCGAGCGTGTTTCGAATCTCCGAGCTTACGCCCAGATTCCTAAGTTCGGTCTCCGTGATCAAGCAGTTCCTGCCGATTCACATCACGGTTCGTGGGGTTGAGGGCGAGGCTGGGCTCGTCTCGATTCGGCGCTAGTTCGCGGCGATACGTTTCGAAGAGAGGTCCAAATGTTGGGCGGCCTCGAGTGCGGTCGCAACCTCAGTGGGCGGGCCGTGGAACAGAATTGCCCGCGTCTGGTTGCGCCGGTGGCCAACCTTGAGCCCCGTCGTCCCGCCGAGGTGCGCGTGGACTGCCGGATACTTGTCATCCAGGATGCGGCTGAGCGTCTCTGCCGACGCGTAGGAGCAGACGTAGGCTCCCGATATCTCTCCTGACTGTGTTTTGCCCAGCTTCAAAGGTGCGATCGCGGGGTTGACTGAGGAAGCCTCACTTGCCGAGGGGTTGGCATCGGGCAAGAGTCGGCTGCTCTCATCGAGGCTTGAGTCGTCAGTAGTTACGACGGGGAGGGCCTCATTGATGGAAGGCTTCACCTCGGGCAGCTTGACCGCGTCGCGGAGGACAGGCTTTGTCTGGTGGGCAAGGGCAACCCGGTTGAGTCGGTCCGCCATGCGTTGCGCGCCACGGAAGTTCGAGACGGGAATGTTGCCCTGCATCTCGGCCGGGGCCAAATCGATCGTGATCTCGCCCTCTTCGGGCCTGGATTCAACTTCGGATCCTTCCGGCTCGCTCACATTCGCTTGGAGGTCCCCCTCGATTGGGCTGCCATCGACCGAAACGGGTCGAATCTGTTCGATCTTGATTTGAACGGGAGTAAATCCGGTTCGATCGAAGTGCGACGGGGCCGAAGTGATCGGCGCGACACACAGGCAGCTGAGGATTGGGCCGGTGGCGATGAGAGTGAGAATCATAGGCATTTCCAGGGCATGTGGACGAACCACACAAATAGCCCGGGTCAACAATACTGCGGGACGAAACCAGTTCGTCCCAGCAATATCATTGGCATTCGCACCCGCAAAATTAGGGGGAGCTGCCTCCGTTGAACCTGATCCGTCCCGAAAGAAGGGCTATTGGCCGAACTTCGGAGAGAAGATTGGATGCGCGAAGTTGCCTTTTCCTGCCGTCCGAGAGCGCTCTCCGGTCCCATCGGGCGCGACCGTCACGACGTCGCGCTCGCCGCTCGCTTCCTTGCGAACAAAGACGATCTGGTCTCCGGCGGGGCTCCATGACGGGTCGTAGATGAGTCCCTTGGCGACGATGCTCATGGGACCGCCCTGTAGGTGGTAGGCAACCAATATCTCCGGCTCAAACTCACCCTGGCTCTTATAAGCTCCCTCTACGACCACGACCGTGTTGCCGTCCGGACTGAAAGTTGGCTGACAGAAAGCCTTTGGATCCTTTTGGCTTACGTCGATATAGGCCACCGCACCCTTCGGGTCGTCACTGAGGATCTTGTCGAGGTTGGCGACGGCGACGGTGTGACTGTACGGCGTGGTGGGTTTCCCATCCTTCTTGTATTGATCGGGAATGTGTGCGGTGTCCTGCCACTGGAAATTGAGGACCGTGAAGGTGATCGAGTTCGAGACCATGCTGACGTCGAAGTCGATGCGGTCGCCACACGCGATGATGTGGGGCCTGCGTTCCTCCTCGGTGGTCGGCTGCGCAATCTGGAACATCAGAGCCTCGCCATTCTCGCGTCGTAGGACGGCGACGACGTACTTCTTGTCGGGAGACCATCGCGCTTCCTTGAAGCTCGTGCCGATGTCCTTGTAATATGCCTCGAACACTCCAGCCGTAGAGTCTTCTCCGCCCCCGAGGTCCGCTCCTTTGGTCGTAGGCGGGAGGATCTGGTTGATGGAGCTGTCCTTCATCGGATCGAATAGCAGCACGCGTCCGCCGGCAGTGGCAAGGGCTTGTGCGGTGGGTTGGGTATCGGTCGGGTCGAATCGGGGATGGGCAAGGGCTCGCGTTCCGATCGTCCGTCGCTCGGCCTTGTCTCCCTCGGGGTTCCAGCGGTAGATCTGGTAGTTGCTCTCCTCGGGATCCTTGCTGCCGACGATCGATCGGCTGATGAATACGCGGTTGCCGTCCGGTCGCCAGACCGCTTCACGGTCGTCAGCCCCGCCAGCGGGGCGAGGAGCCAGCAACAGGGAACCGTCGGGCTTGATCAACACGGCGTGATTATCGCGTTCGCCGGATTGGATCGCGAGGATGAAGTCTTTGGTCTGAGCCGGAGAGGCATCCGAGGTCGCGGACTTCGTGTAGGTCATGTAGCCGAAGATGACCGCCGCCGCCACCAGCAACGCGATCGCCGTGCGCAGGAGGCGCTTCTGCAGGATCTTGGGAGAGGGCGGGGTGGTGGGCTTCATGATGGGGTCACTAACTTCGAGCCGGGTTTCAGGCGAAGGCCATTGGCAAAGTCCTGGCCTGACATTCTCTTTTTACCTTCGGGCTGCACTTCGAGCAATTTGATGCTGCCGTCCAGGAAGACAATTTCGCAGCCGCCCTTCGTTCCCACGACGTCACCGGGTTCGCCGCCTACGGTCTCTCCAAGCGCCGCTCTCGAAATTCGGACGGGGCCAAAGTCGGTTCGGAGAAATGCACCGGGGGCGGGGGTGAAGGCACGGTAACGATTGAATTCTGCCTTGGCCGACCGGGCAATGCTGAGCTCCGCCTCGCATTTCTCGACCTTCGGGGCAATGGTGGCTAGGTCGCAATTCTGTGGCTCACGTGGGTACGTACCAGCCTTGATCCTCGGTAGCCATCCCTCGATCATATTGGCTGCGACCTCGGCGAGCTGGTCCTGTACTTCGCCATAGGTTGCATCCGGCTCGATCATGATAGAGACCTTCTCGATCATATCTCCGGTGTCCATCCCGCGATCCATCTGCATGAGGGTAATCCCGGTCTCAAGATCGCCGTTTTGAATAGCCCGCTGAATGGGTGCGGCCCCTCGGTACCGAGGGAGGAGCGACCCATGGAGGTTGATGCCGCCCCGGCTGGCGGAGTCGAGGACGCGTTGGGACAGAATCTGGCCGTAACTCGCCACCACAAGGGCATCGGGCTGGAGGTTTGCTAGAATCTCAACAAACTCCGGAGCGCGGGTCTTCTCGGGCGTGGCAACGTCCAAACCCAGTTCGAGAGCGGCGAGTTTGACCGCTGAGGGTTGTAGACGGCCGCCGCGGCCCGCGGGGCGGTCCGGCTGGGTAACGACGAGAACGACGTGCGGGGCGAGACGCTCCAGACTCGGAACCGCAAACGATCCCGTTCCGAAGAAGACGAGCCTCATTCGACCTCGTCGTCGTCGATATCCGGATTCTTCCAATGCAGGGTCGCCGCGTCGACCTTGTCGATGAAGAGAATCCCCTCAAGGTGATCGATCTCATGCTGGACTACCCGAGCGGGAAGCCCCTCGAGTTCGAGCATAATTTCGCGTCCACGGCGGTCAAGGGCCTCGACCTCCACGTAGTCGGCGCGCTTTACATCGCCGTATAGCCCGGGAATGCTGAGGCAGCCCTCCTGCCCGATCTGCTCCCCCTCTGATTTCACGATCACCGGATTGATGAGCGGAGTCGGCTTCACGCCGGCGGGCGCGATCACGATGATTCGCTGGAGAATGCCAACTTGCGGAGCGGCGAGCCCGATTCCGTTCGCCATCTTCATGATTCGGATCATGTCGTCCATCAGTTCGAACTGCTTCTTGCCCAACTTGACGACCGATTCCGCCTTGCGCCGCAGAACGTCGGCCGGGATCTTAACGACCGGCCGTTCCTTACTCTGGACATACAAGAACTTGAATTCGTCTGGTACGACGATTTCCATGCCGCAGATTATGACAGCGACGGTGAAGCGACGGCTTGGAAGCCAAGGACGCGAACGTGGCCAAGAAGATCCTTCGCCTGGCCAACAAGGCGCCATCCGCGGTCTTCCCAAAGTTGGGTTACGCTCATTTCCTGCTCGTAGCCTATCTCTAGCCACACCTCTCCGCCAGACTCCAGGTACACCTCGGACTCCGTTGCGAGCTGCTCGTAGATCTCTAATCCTGTCTCGCCGCTGAATAGAGCTGCCTCGGGCTCGAAATCTCGGACCTCCGGCAAAAGGAATTCCCCTCGACCGATATAGGGCGGGTTGCTGACGATCAGGTCGAATCGACGCCCGTTCAAGCCGGTAAACAGATCGGACTCGATGAATTTGATTCCCGCACTCATGGTGAAAGCGTTAGCCTTTGCTACCTCAAGCGCGACTGGAGAGACGTCGATCGCCGTGATTTGTAGGTCCGGACGCTCAAGCTTAAGCGTCACCGCGATCGCGCCACTTCCAACTCCGACATCCAGCACGGTCTTTGCTCCGCGACGGTCGATTGCATCAAGCGCGGATTCGACGAGTGTCTCCGTCTCCTGCCGCGGAATGAGAACCCCGGGCTGAACTCGAAAGACCCGCCCATAGAACTCACGCCGGCCGGTGATGTACGCGAGAGGCTCATGGCCGAGCCGTCGGGCCAGGAGGATTTCCAGGCTCCCAAGATCGGCGAGCTCGTGATCGGGGTGAGCCAAGATCCAGGAGCGGTCCTGGTTCAAGGCGAACCCGGCAAGGACTTGGGATTCGAGTTTGGACGCCTCGACGTCTCTGAGCGCCAGGCGCTCGCTCGCCGAACGAAGCCAGTCGCCAAGCCTCATTCCACTACGGCAAAGCGCTTGACCTTCTGCTGCATTTCGTTGACCAACTCCGCCTTCAGGTAGATCCCCTCTTCGCGATACTCGACGGCCAAGACTCGACCGTAGTCGTAGCAATCCTGAACCAGCGCCGACTCGGAGTAGGGTACGACGACCTCAACGAAGCTGAGCAGGGAGGTGACTTGGCGCTTAAGCGCCGCAAGTAGATCGTCGATCCCCCGGCCGGTGGTTGCGCTAATCGCGACCGAATTCGGGAAACTCGCCACGAGCGCATTGACCTCGGCTTGGCTCTCCAGCCGGTCTACCTTGTTGAACACGGTAATCGTTGGCTTGTCGTTGGCCTTCAACTCGGTCAACGTATCCATCACCGCATCGCGCTGAATCTCCCATGCCGGGTTACTCACGTCGATTATGTTGAGAATGAAGTCCGAGAAGGTCACTTCCTCAAGCGTGGACCGAAATGCGGCGACGAGATTGGTTGGAAGCTTCCTGATGAAGCCTACGGTGTCGGTGAGGAAGACAGAATAGCCGTCGGGGAGGTCAAGTTTCCGCGTCACGGCATCGAGCGTCGCGAACGGCATCGGATCGGCGAGCAGATCCGTCCCTGACAGGTAGTTCATCAACGTGCTCTTGCCAGCGCTGGTATAGCCGCAGATCGATGCGAAGGGGAAGGGGTGCTTTCGGCGGCTCGCGCGCTGCTGGTCCCGATTCTTCTTGACCTCTTCGATCTCCTCCGTGAGCCTGGCGATCCGATCACGGACCATCCGCTTGTCGCTCTCAAGCTTGGTCTCGCCCGGGCCCCGCATGCCGATGCCGCCACGTTGGCGTTCAAATTTGGTATAGACCGACATCAACTTGGGCAGCATGTAGGTGAGCTGTGCAAGCTCGACCTGTAACATGCCCTCCCGGGTTTTCGCGCGTCGTGCGAAGATGTCGAGGATGAGTTGGGTTCGGTCGATTACCTTCACCCCGGTCGATTCGCCGAGGTTTCGAAGTTGGATGCCGGAGAGCTCGCAGTCGAGGAGCACGATGTCGGCATTGGTGTCCTTGGCGAGGGCAACGATCTCTTCGACTTTCCCCTTGCCCACGTACGCGGCCTTGTGTGGGCGATCCAGGCGTTGGCGCAAGGAAGCGACCGGCTGGACGCCAGCGGCCTCACAGAGCCCTTCAAGCTCCTCTTCTACCGCGAGATCTTCGGCTTCGTCCTCATTGACATAAACGAGCACCGCGGTCTCCACGGGCGACTCAACGTTTTCCATCGCCTTAGACATATATGCCCGTACTATGACGCACAAAAAGCGGGTTGCACCGCGAAGGCGCAACCCGCGGGTCAGTTCGTCCGAGGTTAGAGCTTGAAGATCGAAATTGAGGCACCGATCTGGTAGCCGCTGAAATCGAAGCCATCCTGCTTGGCGAAGTAGCTGTAGGCACCGAACACGCGAATGCGCTGGCTGAGGATCAGACCAAGCTCGCCGCTCGCCGCCGCTCCGAGCTTTGAGCCCGTCGTTCGGCCGCCAACTTCATCGATGCGATAGTTGAAGTAGGCCACGCCTACGCCGAACTTGGCGTACGGCTGGAAGTTCGAGCCTTTCTGGGCGAACTTGCGGCTGATACTGGCCATTACCGGCACGATGAAGAGGTTGTTGCCGTTGCGGTTAGCGGAGAAGAATCCGATATCCGGGCGAACCTTCCAGTTGTAGTCGATGTTGTTCTGCGTCGCAGTGATTCCGTAGTAGGGAATCGTCGAGTCGAACGCATCCTTGACGCGGTTCTGAGTCGGCATGTACAGACTGCCGGTCAGACCGAGATAGACGTTGTTGTCGTCCTGCTTGGCGCGCTGCCCCAAGTTGTAGTTGAACATGTTGGCTGACGCCGGGCTGATCACCGCGGCCAAAGCGATCCCGAGCCACAGGGTTTTTGCGTTGGTCATATCGATTTTGTTTCCTTATTTCTTCCCGTTGGCTTGCGCCGCAGGCAATCCTACTAGAACATACCCTTCGGCAAGTATCGAAATTTCCTTTACTGCTCCCGCAACTGCCGAATTCATGATTCGCTTCCCCTTCGCCGGGGAGGCGAGGGTAGCGTATCCAAACGAACCTTGCTGAGTGATCTCGTTGAAGTCGTGGATGACGCTCGGAATGTGCGGTTCGCTCACCAATCCGTCGTCACGAAGCTTGTCTTTTCGCACGAGATCCGGGCGGACGTGCATCATCAGGCTCGCTTCACCCTCGCAAGCGTGGGTGATTTCTTTCGATGGGCCTTCGAGGATTGCCGCCACTTCAGCTTGGGCGAAATGATAGTAGCCCTGATGCGCGAACTCGCAGGTCGGGAATCGCTGCTTCAATTCCCGGAGGGCGATGCCGTTTGGTGCGGAATTTCCCCCGTGACCGTTGAGCAGATAAAACTTCCGAAAGCCATGCGGCACTAGGGACTCGATCACGTTTGTTACGGCTCCGAGATAAGTTGTCATGGAAGCGCTGAGGCTCCCCGCGAATCCGAGGTGATGCGCACTGGCCCCGAGCCAGAGCGTTGGAGTCAAGAGGACCTTATCTCTAAGCGCGCTTTCGACTGCTTCCGCGGCATGAGTAGCGAGGATCGAGTCCGTAAACAGCGGTAAATGGGGTCCGTGTTGCTCCAATGAGCCGGTCGGGATAACCACAACCACGTCCCGGGAGAGCGCATCCACCTCGGGCCAGGTCATCTCGGCGAGTTTCATGGGCGAACCTACGATTCAGGATACAGGTTGCGGATCAACATCTTGATCGTCGCCCGCAGATCCTTGTCACCATTCATCATCTCGGAGATCTTTGTGTAGCCGTGCATCATCGAGGTGTGATCGCGGTCGCCGAAGAGACCGCCGATGTGCTTCCAAGAGTCGCCGGTGATCTCGCGAGTGATGTAAACCGCGATGTGGCGGGCCAATACGATGGGGGCCTTCCGCGAGATCCCCTTGATGTCGTCGGTCGGGATCTTGTAGTGTTTGCCGACCGTGTCGACGATCTGCATGAAGCTGGGCTTGGCGAGCACGCCCGCAGTGTAGTATTTCTCGACCACCGATGAGGCCAAATCGATGCTGATCGGCGTACCCTCGACGCTGGAGAACACCGCCATCTTCGTAAGGGCACCCTCCAAGATTCGAATGTTGCCCGGGACGTTCTCCGAAAGGAACATCGCGACCTCGTGGCCGAGGTCGATCTTCTCTTGCTGGGCCTTGCTGAGCAGAATGGCGCACCGAGTCTCGGTATCCGGCATCTGGATGTCGGCTACGAGCCCGGCTTCGAAGCGAGAACGAAGTCGCTCGTCCATCAGATACAGGTCCCGTGGCGGTCGATCCGAGCACAAGACGATCTGCTTGCCTAGCTGCTGGAGGTGGTTAAAGGTGTGGAACACCTCTTCCTGCGTCTTGTCCTTGCCGGCGACGAATTGGATGTCGTCCACGAGCCAGACGCCAACGCCACGCTGAGCGCGGCGGAATGCCTCGAGGCGGCCGTTCTGCAGGGCGCTGACGAACTCCTCGGCGAACTGCTGCGCGCTGATGTAAACCAGCGGAAACTTTGGATCAGCGGCGAGGATATCCCGGGCGATCGCATGGAGCAGGTGCGTCTTGCCAAGTCCCGAGGGACCATAGATGAACAGCGGATTGAACTTGGACCCCGGCTCGGCGGCGACCGCTTTGGCACCGGCGAAGGCCAGTCGATTGCTCTGCCCCACGACGAAGCGGTCGAACGAGTAACGATCGATGGGCTTGAATTTGGCCGTTTCGGGAAGGGGGCTGACGTTGACGGTGGCGGTGACGGCGGAGTTTTGAGCCGGCTTCTCCCGTCCTTCGCTTACGAGCTCGATCGTGATCGGCTCGCCGAGCTCGTCGGAAATTTGGGTTTGGAGGGTGTTTAGGTACCTTTCGCGGACCCACTCGAGGACAAAACGGCCGGGAACGGCGAGTTTAACTAACCCATCTTCCAGGTGAGTCGGTCGGAGGGGGTGGATAAATCGCTCGAACCACGCCGCGGGGACGTCGGTTTGAAGGCGTTTGAGCACATTCTCCCAGGCCGCCTGAAGACGAATTAGGTCGGGTGAGTCTTCAAGCGTGAACTGCTCTTTCATGGCGCAACACGGACGACGGATGTCGGGGCCGGGAGCGAAATTATACACAGGGTTGACTCTCTTGGGGAGACATTTTGGCCGTCTAGGCCTGTCAATTTTGCGGTTTGCTGCGCCGACCACTTTTCCAGGTTGGGTAGAACCCGGAAGTGGCACGGCACCGCATCCTTCTTTGTCTGGCGGGAGCCGACATGCCGGCTGACATGCGGCGGGCTTGGGCGGCGGGGGCGGATCTCTTGGTCGCCGCAGACGCTGGCGCCGATCGCTTGCTCGAGGCGGGGCTGGAGCCGCATGTCTTGATCGGGGACCTCGACTCGGTTGCCCCCTCAACACTTCTGGCAACGCACACGATTGTCGACGACCGCGATCCTGACCGAACGGACTGCGAGAAGTGTCTGCGCTTTTGCGAGACTACTCATCCAGAAAGCGAGGTGCTTATCATCTGTGCTGAGGGAGATCAATTCGATCACGAGATCGCGACTCTAATCGCTGCGGCTTCCTCTTCTGCTTCCCCCGCGATCGCGTTCCGCCGCGGTCTTTGCATCCCCCTTGGCCCTTTGATGGGCTTGACGTGTCAGCTGGAACCCGGGGCCAGGGTGTCACTCCTGCCCATCTTGCCCTGCACTGGAGTCTCGCTGAGTGGAGTGCAGTGGCCGCTAAGCGACGCCTCCCTTTCGGCGGCAGGGTTGATCAGCATCTCAAACAAGGCCCTCGGGACCGTGCAAACCAGCCTCACGACCGGAAGGGCAAGTTTGTTCGTGGAGGTGCCGATCGGGACCTGGCCCTCGGAAGTCGGTCGATTTTCCTGCTAGGCGAACGGAAAACACCCGGGAAAAGTCTTCTCTTCTAGGTCGGAAACGCCGGGCAGGTATTGCTAACAGCCTTGGATGCCGATATTTCGACAGCAGGGATGACGCCAAACTCCAAATTGAGGTTGGCACTTTGATCCCAGGCTTGGTAATCTCCGCGCACATCGTAAGCGCAGAGCTTAAACTAGAACGCAGGCAAACTCATGACGGACGAAAACATTCACGCAGACGCTCCCCTCGCCGACGACTCCGCGACTTCGGTTGCGACCGAAGAGCCGGGGTCGGGTGCCGAGACTGAACTCATGACCCCGGATTCCGCCGCCTGCCCGCCCCCCGAGGCACCTGCCGCCGGGTTTGGTCGGCTGGTGGTGAAGCGTAGCGGCGTCGAGACGGACGTTGAGTTTCCCGTGAACCCGCCCTGCACCATCGGTCGCTTCGATCCTGGCGTAGGCCCGATCGACATCGACCTGGCCAGCCTGCCCGAAGGCAGCTACGTCAGCCGCAAGCACGCCAAGATCACGTGTGAAGACAACGTCTGGAGCATCAGCGACCTCGGTTCGAGTAACGGCACGTTTGTGCTCCACACGGACTTCGAACGTGTCGAGACGGCGGAAATTTCCGACGGCCAAGAGATCGCCCTCGGAAACGCGCGATTTGTGTTCCACCTCGATCCTATGGCTGCCGCCACTGAGTAGCCGCCACGCGAGCCCCTGTTGAGGGGCCCGGGTGACCTCGTGATCGGCAATGAAAGCGTGCGATGCAGCCTGGCTGGCCCTTGTCCCGCCTCGCGTTGCCAACTCATGCGGCGAATCCGGTCGCTGGAGGCATTGCTCACCCCCTGAAGGGCGAAAGAAACACCCCTACACGATCTGGACGTCGTGACTGCCCGGCTGGACCTCGCCAATGACCGCAGCGCTCTCTCCGGACAGATTCAGACGCTGAACCACCCCGGGGGCGGCCATGCGGTCGACGATCGCAACCATCCCAATTCCCATGTTGAAGGCGCGGAACATTTCGTGGTCGCCGATGCCGCCGGTCTCTTGAATCAGGTTGAAGATGGGTAGCGGCGTCCAGCTTCGGCGCTCTATCACCACACGCATGTCCGAGGGAAGCACGCGGGGAATGTTGTCGTGCAACCCGCCACCCGTGATGTGAGCTAAGGCATAGACGCCGGGCAGCTCGTGGAGAATGGGATAGAGGGCGTTGAAGTAGCAGCGATGCGGCCGCAACAATTCCTCGCCGATCGAGGTGGTGAGGCCCGGCACGATATCGCGGACCGAGAGTCCACCCATTTCGAACAGGGCACGACGGGCGAGGGAGTAGCCGTTGGTGTGCAAACCGTTGCTCGCAATCCCGATAACGAGGTCACCCGGGCTCATTCCGCGTCTAGGAAGGCGCTCCTCGGCGTCTACCACGCCGACGATGGTGCCGACGACATCAATCTCGTCATCGTGATAGACGGTTGGTAGCTCCGCGGTCTCGCCACCGATGAGCGCACAACCCACCTCGCGGCAGGTTGAAGCCATCTCGCGCACGATCTCCTCGAAGACCAGCCCGGAGAGCCTCGAGCAGCCGTAGTAGTCAAGAAAGAACAGGGGGCGTGCCCCTTGACAGAGAATGTCGTTGACGCAATGGCTGACGATGTCGCGGCCCAAGCCAGCGAATTCCCCGACCATTGCGGCGACCTTCGTCTTCGTTCCGACGCCGTCGATCGAGCTCACCAGGACGGGACGCTCGATTCCGGGGAAGTCCGCGCGGAAGAGCGCGCCGAATCCACCTATTCCGCCAAGAACCTCCGGGGTGTAGCTGGCGTTGACGGCGTTCGAGACGGACCGCAACGCTCGCTGAGCTTCGTCGATGTTGACGCCGGCGTCACGGTAAGTAAGAGACTCGTCGGGCATATTGGTTGACTCTACCCGCCCTAGCGCGGGCCGGATGAGGCTCGGGGTACCCTATACGCCGCGAGCCCGTAGCTCAGTGGTAGAGCATCGGCCTTTTAAGCCGTGGGTCGTGGGTTCAAGTCCCACCGGGCTCACCATTTCACGGCTTTTCGACCACGGGCGCGACCGCGACTTCGTTGACCGTCCGGCGCTGACTGTACTGTACCGCTGCCTGCACCAGCCCCGTAAATAGCGGGTGCGGCCGGTTCGGGCGGGACTTGAACTCCGGATGCGCCTGGGTCGCGACAAAGAACGGGTGGGACGGCAACTCGATCATCTCGACCAGACGGTAGTCGGGAGAGACGCCAGAGATCACCATCCCGTGCTGCTGGAGCTTCTCGCGGAAGTCGTTATTGACTTCATACCGATGGCGATGGCGCTCCTCGATCCGACTCTCCCCGTAGAGCTTGGCCGCGATCGTCCCGTTTACGAGATTGCACGGATAGGTTCCCAGCCGCATCGTGGCCCCCTTGTCCAAGACACCCTTCTGCTCGGGGAGCAGATGAATCACGGGATAGGGAGGGTTTTCGAGCATCTCTTCCGAGTTGGCGCCGATGAGGCCGCACTGATTCCGCGAGAACTCGATTACCGCCATCTGCAGGCCAAGGCAGATGCCAAAGAAGGGAAGACCATTCTCCCGGGCAAATCGAATCGCTTCGATCTTTCCTTCGATTCCGCGGCCGCCGAATCCGGGCGCCACCACGAGGGCGTCTACATCGGACAGGATCTCGTCTGGTGCGTGCCCGTTTTCAAGCGAATCGCTCTCGATCCACTTCACCTCGATGCGCGCATCGTTTGGAATTCCTGCGTGGATGAGCGCCTCGCTGATCGATTTGTATGCATCACCGTTGCTCGTGTACTTTCCAACCACCGCGATGCGGCAAGTCTTCGAAGGGTGGATCAGCGTGTCGACGAGGGAGCGCCACTCGCCCAGATTGACGTCGCGCGGCTCGAGCCCGAGTCGGTTGCAAACGTATTCGCCTAGCCCTGCATCTTCGTAGCGGAGAGGAACTTCGTAAATTGTTGCCGCATTGGTCGACTCGATCACCGCCTCCGGCGGCACGCCGCAGAACAGCGAGATCTTTTCTCGCACGTCAGGCACCAGCGGAACCTCGGAGCGGCATACCAGAACGTCTGGCGAGATACCGATCTCGCGGAGCTTGTAGACCGAGTGTTGAGTCGGCTTGGTCTTGACTTCGCCCCACGGGCCAACCTGCGGAACGAGCGTTACATGAACATACAGGGTGTTCTGCGGACCGAACTCGGTTCGCATCTGCCGAATGGCTTCGAGGAAGGGTAGGGACTCGATGTCGCCAACGGTTCCGCCGACTTCTGCGATCACGACGTCGGCTTCCTGCTCTTTGGCGAGGGAAACGATCGTTCGTTTGATCTCGTTGGTGACGTGGGGAATGACTTGGACCGTCGCGCCAAGGTAATCGCCCCGGCGTTCGGCCTGAATAACGCTTTGGTAGACCTTGCCAGTGGTCACCGACGAGCCGCGCGAGCAGTTCACGTCCATGAACCGCTCGTAATGGCCCAGGTCGAGGTCCGTTTCAGCGCCGTCGTCGGTGACAAAAACTTCGCCATGCTGGAACGGGTTCATCGTGCCGGCGTCGACGTTGATGTAGGGGTCGAGTTTCATCGGCGCAACGGTATAGCCCCGGTTACGCAGGAGCCTTCCCAGACTCGCCGTCGCGATCCCCTTCCCGATGGAACTCACGACCCCGCCCGTTACAAAGATGTACTTCGTCATCGCCCTTGCCTGGACCCCACCAAACAAAACCAAATAGGCCGGTTCCAACAAGCGGAACCGGAGGTTTGGGGGGTTTTTCGAAGTATACGGAAAATCACTCCGCCCGTGCTTGCCTTGCGCGAGCATTAAGCGGATGTTGCGGTGCGAAAAACCGCAACAATCTGGTGGCCCTGAGACCGACAAAAGTCGTCACCGGAATCATGGGGGCAGTCGCGACTAGAGAAATTACTAGCTGGCTGGACGTCAGCGAGTACCCGTTTGAGCCTAAGCGCTTGAGCGTCGAGGGAGGACGAATCCACTTTGTGGACGAGGGAACGGGATCTCCCATTGTGTTCGTTCACGGCACCCAAACTTGGTCGTATCTCTTCCGACACCTTATCCGTGGGTTGTCCAAGGATCACCGGTGCGTCGCGCCGGATCACCTCGGCTTCGGCCTCTCCGATAAACCCGAGGCATTTGCAGGTACCCCCGCCCAGCACGCGCGCAATCTCGCCCGTCTGCTGGATCACCTTGGGCTTAAGGACATCACGCTCGTGGCCCATGATTTTGGCGGACCGATCGCCATGGCCTACGCCCAGACCCATCCGGATAAGGTCCGGAAAATCGTGCTGATGAACACGTGGATGTGGGGGCTCCGCGGCGATCCGCATGCGGAAAAAATCGCGCGGTACGTGACGGGCATCGTCGGTAAGTTCAAATACAACCATGGGAATCTCGCCCACCAGTTCGTAAAGCCGCTGTTCAACGACCGGTCGAAGTTCACCCACACGGTCGACGAGGCTTACTTTGGGCCGTTCCAGGATCGCGAGCATCGCCAGGGACCGATGCGGCTCATGCAGGCGATGATCAAAGAGCACGAGTGGTACGAGGACCTCTGGGCGAATCGCACCTTGACAGAGGATGCGCAAATGATGTTGCTCTGGGGAGTCTCCGACCCCCACTTCGGTGAGCGATACATGAACCGCATGTGGGCAGGGTTCCCCCTTGCGACCGTGCACCGCCTAGAGCATTGCGGGCACTTCCCGTCGGAAGAGAAGCCGGACGAGTGCGCCACTGCGATCCGGCAATTTGCCCTTTAGGCGATCTCGGCAAAAAAACCAGAAGTCTCCCCTGATCTTTGATCGGGGGAGGCTTTCCAGCGCCCGAGATCGTTTATTTCTTTAACGATGGGCATCTGATCTCTAAAAAAAAGGTCTGATGTCACCGATATAGACCTCTGAAGCACGGCAGAGATCGTGCTCGGCGGAGAAACACTTTCATGGCACTTTCTGGAGTTGGAACTTACTTACCCACGGCGAAGGAGTTTTTGGTTCATTGGAACACGATGAACGTGGCGGTTGGCGAGCGAATCACTCTCGCCGGCGGATTCTCGATCCAGGATCTAGAGACCCTCCGCAACGAACTCGCCGATGCGATCCAGATCGTGAACGAGAAGGACGCGGCGCGCCAAGAAGCCCTCAAAAGGAAGGATGTCCTCCTGACCAGCCTCCGAGATCGAGTCAAGCAGTATCGAGCCGCCCTCGCTAGTCAGCTTCCCGAGTCGAACTACCGGAAGACGGCCCCGACCCTGCCGACGTTTACTGCCGCGGGCAACCTCCAACTCGACGCCCTCGGCAAGCTGATTACCGAGTGGGAGCGCCTCAATTCGGACTCAAGCCTGAGTCCGTGGAGCGGTCCGCTCAAGTTGGCGGGCGGGTACGTAGTGAGTCAGGCGCACGACGAGATCATCGAATTGCGAAAGGCGTTTGCAATCTACGGCGCGGCCCTGACTGACGCCACGGAGGTTCGAGTGCGCCGCGGGGAACTCATGAAGCTCCTTGCCACCCGGCTCCGCCAGTATCGACAGGCGGCGATCGCCAACTTAGCTTCGGGGCATCCCCTACTGGACAACGTTCCTGCGGTCGCCCCGACGCACAACTCCACTGCACCCGCCTCGGTCGTCCTGATCGGGGACTGGGATGGCGCGCGACATGCGGCCGTGCTCTCCTGGACTGCGGCCCCGACGGAAGACCACGAGCGCTTCGAGGTTCGCTATCATCCTGGACCTCGCTACCGGGACACCGAAGAGCAGGTCGTCGGCTCCGTGTTGAAGGGAGTGCTTTCCGTCATCACCGATTACGGCCTCAGCAGCCCCGGCTCCAGCGCGATGTTCAAGGTGTACAACATCACTTCGAACGGCGAGGAGCGAGGTAGCAACGCGATCAAGCTCGTTCGCGCTTAGTCCGTTCCGGTCTAGATGAAGGTCGCGCGGTAGACTTGCCGAGTCCATGGACTATCGGCGTAGCTACGTTCGCGACCTTTTTCTGCTTTCCCCGGGCACTCCCGCCTCAGCCTACGGCTGGGTCAAGACCCGCAGAGACAGTAAGGGCATCTCCTTCGTTCAAGTGAGCGACGGCTCGACCTTCCGCGACCTTCAGGTTGTGATCGACGAGGGGGGGATCCCCGAGGAGACGTTGAAGCTTCTTACGACGGGCACCTGCGTCCGGTTCGACGGTGAGATCGTCGCCTCCCCTGCGGCCGGTCAGGCCGTGGAACTGAAGGCAGCCGCGGTGGAAGTCTACGGAGCCTCCGACCCCACGACGTACCCGCTTCAGAAGAAGGGTGCGACGATGGAGTTTCTCCGGGAAATCGCGCACCTTCGTGTTCGCGGCAACACCTTTGGTGCGGTTCTTCGAGTGCGCAACCGTGCGGCCTGGGCCATCCACTCTTTCTATCAGAAGCGCGGCTTCCAATACGTCCACACCCCGATCATCACCGCCAGTGACTGCGAAGGCGCGGGTGCGATGTTCGCCGTCTCGACTTCGATGCAGCCTCACCCGTGTCCCGTCGAGAAGAACCCGGGCGGCGCGGCCTACCAACTCTCCAGCGACGACCCCGCGCAGGACTTCTTCGGCAAGCCCGCGTTCCTGACCGTCAGCGGCCAACTTGAGGCGGAGACACTGGCACTTGGTTTGACCAACGTTTACACCTTTGGCCCGACGTTCCGAGCCGAGAACTCCAGCACCAGTCGGCATCTTGCCGAATTCTGGATGGTCGAGCCCGAGATGGCATTCTGCGATCTCGAGGGGAACATGAACCTGGCCGAGGAGTTCCTTCGCGAGGTAATTGGGGACCTTCTTGAGAACTGTGCACCCGATCTCGAGTTCTTCAACCAACGTATCGAGCCCGAGCTCCTCAGTACGCTACAACACGTGACAGCCTCCGGCTTCGAAAGATTGACCTACACTGAGGCGGTCAAGCTCCTTGAGGCCAGCGGTGAGAAGTTCGAGTACCCGGTCTTCTGGGGCGCGGACCTACAGAGCGAACATGAGCGTTGGCTGACAGAAGTGAAGGTCGGTCGGCCGGTCATCCTCACCGACTATCCGAAGGAGATCAAGGCGTTCTACATGCGCGCCAACGAGGATGGCAAGACCGTCCGCGCGATGGACGTCCTAGCCCCGCGCATCGGCGAGATCATCGGCGGATCCCAGCGTGAAGAGCGGCTCGATGTTCTTGAGGCCCGTATCCTCGAAGCCAAGCTGCCGTTGGAGCCGTACTGGTGGTATCTCGACCTGCGGCGCTTCGGATCTGCCCCGCACGCCGGGTTTGGACTCGGGTTTGAGCGATTGATGATGTATGTGACCGGAATGAAGAACATCCGCGACGTGATTCCCTTTCACCGCACGCCGGGGCACGCGGAGTTTTAGTGTCAGATTCGTCCAATGGACCGATTGAGCCACCAACTGAGAAGGTTGGCTGGAAGCGTCGGCTGTTTGGACGGTTCTTTCCTGATTTCGATCACCGTCTGGTCAAGGACCTACGCCGCCAGCGACGCCCGATCGCGTTTGGGCTGACCTGCGCGATCCTCACCTCGCTCCTTAGCAGCGGGATGATCCTGCTGATCAAATTCAGCGTCCAAGCGATCAGCGACGCGGGCAACCTGGCCGAGCAGCGCGTGCTGGACCACGGCGACATGCTCAAACTCGCGGGCAGCCTTGATCGAGCGCATGTGGATGTCTCCCGCGCTCTCGCGCAGGTGGAAGGCACTCGCCACCCGAACGGCGCTCTCCTGAGCAAGCAGGAAGAGGTGCAACTCGCTAAGGCGCTCGACCTCGCGCCCGAAAAGGTCGAATCCGCGCTCAAGAAGCTAGAAGCCAGCCACCCACGCTCGCGTCAGCGCCCGATCGACGCGGTCACACGCCTTGGTTATCTCAGCCTGATCGTCGTCGCGCTCTTCGGTGCGAAGTATTGGTTCACTCGGGGCCAGACCTACTATCTGAGCTACGCCGCGTCCAAGCTGGCGAATGATCTGCGAGTCAGGCTCTTCGGCAAGCTGCAGCGCCTGCCGATGAGCTACTTCAACGACAAGCGCGCGGGCGCAATCCAGAGCATCCTGACCACCGATGTCGGCGTTTACCAGAGCGCGGTCGGCATTATCCGGGACAGCATCGACGCGCCGATCAAGGCGATTTCGTCGCTCGCCGCCATTTTCTACCTCCAGTGGCAGCTCGCCTTCGTCGCGATGCTGTTCATGCCGCCGATGGCCTGGGCCATCCAGCGAAACGCGAAGCGAATGCGCATCGCTCAGCGCAAGGTACAGCACGACCTCGCAGAACTTGGAGCGATGACACAGGAGGCACTCCAGGGCACCCGCGTGGTCAAGGCGTTCTCCGCCGAAGCCGAGATCGAAGGGCGGTACGGCGAACTCGTCAGCGCCTCCTTCGAGAGTCAAATGACCGCCGCTCGCCGGGTGGCAGCGCTCCGACCTCTTGTGGAGTTCATCGGGGCTCTCGCGATCGCGGCGGTGATCTACATCTGTGGCTGGCTTGCCTATAAGGGCTCCCTGCAGGTCGCCGATATCGCCGCCCTGATCTTTGGTCTTGACGTGATCAACCAGGGATTCCGAAGCTGGGGCAACTTTAAGAACACGCTTGCCCAAGTTCGCGCCGCCTCCGACCGCGTCTACAGCGAAATCCTCGATGTTGACGATGAGCCCGGAGACGAGCCCGGCGGTAAGGTCATCGAGTCCCCGAGGGGACTTATCGAGTTCCGAAACGTTTCATTCCGGTACCCGGATGGCACACTCGCGCTCGATCGGGTTAGTTTCACCATCGAGCCAGGCACATCCTTGGCTCTTGTAGGTCGAAGCGGCGCCGGGAAGAGCACGATTGCGGACCTGATGTTGCGCTTCTACGACCCGACGAGCGGCCAAGTGCTGTTCGACGGTGTCGATCTAAGAGAGCTCAAGGTCTCCTGGCTCCGCAGCCAGATCGGCGTAGTTCCCCAACAGACCTTCCTTTTCGCGGGGAGCATCGAGGACAACGTGCGCATGGGCCAGCCGCATGCAAGTGCGTCTCAAGTTGCGGAGGCCCTGCGTCAGGCCCACGCGGAGGAGTTTGTCGCCGAGATGAGCCAGCGAACGAACTCCGAGCTCGGCGAACGCGGCGTTAAACTCAGTGGTGGCCAGATGCAGCGGGTCGCCATCGCGCGCGCACTTGTGCGACGGCCTCGCATCCTGCTTCTTGACGAGGCCACGAGCGCGCTTGATGCCAACAGCGAGAAGGCGGTCACCGAGGCGCTCGAAGAGGTCATGAAGACTCGCACGACGCTCTTCATCGCTCATCGTCTCACTACTGCCGCGAGGGCCGATCGTATCCTGCACTTGAGGCAGGGCGAAGTGGTCGAGGTCGGCACTCATCGGGATCTGTTGGAGCGGAATGGCCCCTACGCCGACATGTACCGTGCCTTCTCCGAAGGAGTCATGGATGAAGCTCTCGACGCCTGAGTTTGCGGTCGAAGCTTGCGACCTGGAGTGCGGTTACCGAGGTCGCCATGTCCTTTCGGCGGTGGATCTTCGTATCGAGCCGGGGTTAGTCATGGGAGTTCTCGGTCCTAATGGAGCAGGCAAGTCGACGCTGCTTCGGACCCTCAGCGGTGAATTGCCCTCCCTCGGAGGAGAGACATTCCTCCTCGGTCAGAGGCTGGCGGGCCTCACGCCACGAGAACGAGCAATGGCGGTGGCCTATGTGCCACAAGAGGAACCGACAGACTTTGGATTCACCGCCCTCGAAATGGCGGCAATGGGGCGGATCGCTTGCTCAAATGGACTTTTCGAATCGGACGAGGATCTTGCGGTCGCCCGCGAGGCGTTGGTTGAGGTCGATGCCGGACACCTGTCCGGACGAATCTATCGACAATTGAGCGGTGGTGAGAAGCAGCGCGTCCTGATCGCTCGCGCCCTCGCTCAAAGGGCGTCAATCCTACTGCTCGACGAACCCAGCGCGCACCTGGATCTTGCCCACCAGGGCCTGCTTATCCGCGTCCTGCGCTCTTTCGCGGGGCGAGGGGGAACGGTCCTCATCGCGATCCACGATTTGAACCTTGCCGGCGTTCTTGCGGACCGCGCGGTATTGCTCCACGCAGGCAAGGTCTCCGCAGCCGCCCCGATCCGAGACGTCTTGGAGTCCGATCATCTGGACGTCGTATACGGAAATCGGCTCCAACGGATACCCGTTGGAGCCGATCGGATTTTGATCGTGCCTTCGCTAACCCAAGACTAGGTTAGCGATACCACTGACCCGAGATCCGGTTCGGATCCTGGACCGGGGCCGTTGAGGTGGTTGCGGGCTTCTTTAGGTGGACCGAAGGGGCGAAGGCGGGATCTGTCGAAGGAGGTCCACCGGGGCGAGGCGGGGTAGAACCTTGTTTCATCGATTCCTTCATCTTGTCCATCGTGGTGCCAGAGGCCTCCGGTTGGCGTGGAGCGTCGACCTTCGGCGGCTCGCCGCCTGGAGTCTGCGGCTGTTCGGCGGGCGGCTGCTTGGTGGGGTCTGCAGTCTTCCGAGCCAGGGGATTAAACGCGATGCTCCCTCCGACCAAAATGATCAGGAACGAAGCAAGAATGATGGGTGGCTTACGCTTTTTCATAAGGACTCGTGAGTCGGTGAAGGACTATGATTGAGTTAATGGTAGCAGGAATCAAGCCAATCGGGGGTTTGGCTTGAGCGTTACAACCGTCGCTCTGGACGCCAGACTGGTCAACGGGACCAGCACGGGCGACAGCACCTATTGGACTTGCCTTATTGACGCCCTTGCCCAGATCAAGTCGGATGTCTCGCTTCTGCTCTTCTCCAACGCCCCCGCACCGAAAAACATTCCCAACCGTGCAAATATTCGCTGGATCTACCTCCCCGCCAAGAGCCAGCGCTGGTGGAGTTACGTCCAATTTCCCCTTGCCGCGAGGCGAGCGGGGGCGGATGTCATCCATACCCAATACAGTCTGAGTCCACTTGTAGGCAATCGCGGGGTCACCACGGTGCACGACGTCTCATTCTTGATTGATCCAAGCTGGTTTCCGGCCAGGGACCGGTTGATTCTGTGCCGCACCGTACCCTCCAGTGCCCGCCGAGCAGCCGCAGTGATCACCGTCTCGAAGACGTCGAAGGCCGAGATCGACCGGTACATCCCCGCCGCGAAGGGCAAGGTCCATGCAATATACAATGCCTGCCCGCCCTGGATTCAGGCAACCGAGCGAGATGATAGTTCAAAGAGAGTGATTGGAAGATACGGTGTCGAGATGCCCTACATCTTGACCGTTGGCACACGGTGGCCTCGTAAGAACATGAATCTCGCGATCGAGGCAATGCGTTCGCTTGGCGAGACGTTTCCTCACAAACTCGTCCTAACTGGCAAAGCAGGCTGGGGAGACGCGTCAGACGCCTCTAATGTCGTCGCGACCGGGTTCGCTGCCCAGGAGGATATGGCGGCCCTCTACGCCTGCGCCGACTTGTACCTCGCACCAAGTCATCACGAGGGATTCGGCATCCCGGTGCTGGAGGCAATGCGATGCGGAGTACCGGTGCTCGCCTCAAGCGGAGGAGCCCTGCCCGAAGTTGTCGGAGAAGCAGGCTACATCGAACCCTCCTGGGAACCCGAGATATGGGGTCGCCGGATCGAAGCGATCCTGGCCGACAAGGGTAAATTGTTGGAGATGCAATCGCGTGGCCGGGAGCGGGAAAAAATGTTTTCTTGGGAAACGGCGGCACGCGAAACGCTCGCGGTCTACGAAGGAGTCACGCGTGCTCGCCACTGAACTGCTCGAGGTGCTCGCTTGTCCTCTGGATACCGAGCGCCCGCCCCTGCAACTTGTCGGGGCATACCTCGTGTGCACCAAATGCGGTTACGGGTTTGCGATCGTCGATGGAATCCCCCATCTCCTCCCGGACGATGCGATCGAGCCCGCGAAATTGAAGGAGCTTCTGGATGGAAAATAATGCCCTTAGGGTGCTGATCCTGCACGGCCCGAACCTGAACCTCACCGGGTTCCGCGAACCTGACGTCTACGGCAAGCAGCCGCTTGAGGACATCGAAGAGCAACTCCGAGCGACCGCGGATCGACTTGGAATCGAGATCCGAACCCTTCAATCCAATCACGAGGGGGTCCTGATCGACACGATCCAGGAGCATCGGCGATGGGCGGACGGCATCATCATCAATCCGGGCGGACTGACTCACTACTCGATCAGTCTGCGGGATGCCTTGGTCAGCGTCCGACTCCCGGTGATCGAGGTCCACCTGAGCAATGTCCATAACCGGGAGGAGTTCCGTCGTACCTCGGTGATCGCGCCGATCACTTTGGGGCAAATTATCGGGTTCGGTGGCTATGGCTACCTCATGGCATTGGAAGCTCTACAACAGGTTCAAAGAGAGGTTGTGTAATGACTAATATAGGACGCCTTCAGGCTCGACTAGCCGAGAAGGGCATCGAGTGCCTGCTCGTTAGCGAGAACGCCAATGTGAATTGGGCGACCGGGTTTACGGGTTCCTTCGGATTCATTCTCGTCACTCCCACCGCCGCTCGCTTCGTGAGCGACAGCCGCTACACGTTGCAGGCGGAAGAGCAAGTGGGCAGTTTGATGCCAACTTCCACCTTTGCGGCACCCGCCACCGTGGAGAAGTTTCTCGCGAGCCATCTCCAGGAAATGGGCGTGAGTCGCGTCTCGTTTGAGAGCCCGTATGTTGCCTATGCGACCTACGAGAAGTGGCGCGATGCCTTCGCTCCCCTTGAACTCGCCTCCGCCCCTGACCTGATTGGCTCCCTGCGGATGGTGAAGTCGGCCGACGAGATCGAAAAGACCCGAGCCGCGTGCAAACTGGCCGACGCGTGTTGGACGCACGTGAGCCGGCTCGTGCGCCCCGGGATCTCCGAGTACGACCTTGGACTGGAGATTGAGTTCTACTTCCGCCGCTCCGGCGCGGAACTCGCCTTTGACCCGATCGTCGTGAGCGGCGAGCGCTCTGCCCGGCCCCATGGTCGCCCCAGCGAGAAGCTGCTTGAGCGAGGCGACTTCGTCACTTTCGACTTCGGGGCGAAGCTGGACGGGCTCTGCTCCGACCTGACTCGAACGATCGTCGTCGGCGAAGCCACCGACCGCCATCATGAGGTCTACGACCTTGTGCTTGAGTCCCAGCTTGCGGCGATGAAGCTGATGAAGCCAGGTGCCAGCGGAAAAGACGTTGACGCCGAGGCGCGTCGCGTGATGGGAGACTATGCGAAGTATTTCGGACACGGGCTAGGTCATGGTCTGGGACGCGTCGTCCACGATGGCGGCCGGCTCGGCACGTCGAGCACTGATGTGTTGGCCGTTGGGCAGATCTGGACTGTCGAACCCGGCATTTACATTCCCGGCTTTGGCGGCGTCCGAATCGAGGATGACGTCGTGGTCACCGCTGACGGGGTCGAGATTCTTACGCATTCGCCGAAGGGGTTCACGATCCTTCCCGAGTAGGGCAAAAGCATGCCCGAGGTCTTTTCTCTCGACCACGTGGGGCTCAATAACAAGGGCGCGACGATCTCTCTCTCAGTTCGAGGAGGGCAATCGTTGTGCGTCGTCGGTCCTGCGGCGTCGGGAAAGAGCCGCCTGCTGGCAATTGTCGGCAAGCTGGAGAAGCCGGTGCGAGGGGTAGTTAATGTTCCGACTCGCATCGCAATTGCCGGTCGGCAAGATCTGTCCCGGCGCAACAAGCCGCTCGTGGTCGCCCGGCGATCGACCGTTAGCGTCGACGAGGCGACCCGCGTCCTGACCGCACTCCGCCTGTGGGACGTTCGAAACAAGCCAATCTCGCACCTCTCCGAGACGCAAGTCGCGGCATGCGAACTCATTGAACCCCTATCCGGCGATGCGAGCCTCATCATTCTTGACTCCAGCCTAGACGGGCTGGACCCCTGGACGGTCGACGGGGCGTTCGATCTCCTGCGAGCGCGCCTTGCTCAAGGCGCCGCGCTCGTCGTCGCCACAAACCGCCCGGATTTGATCTCCCGCTTTGACGCCGTGGTGGTATTGCGTGACCAGGTCGCCGTGTTCGCCGGCTCGCCCGCCGATCTCCTTCGCAGCGGGCCCGAACAGGAAGTGGACGTCTCCACTTCGGATGTCTCTGGCGCGCGGGCCCTAGCGGAGCCCTTTGTCGTAACCATTCGCGAGAAGGAAGGCGGAGTGCTGTTGCAGGCCCAAGAAGGTCAATCGTTGGCCGCCCGCCTCTTACTTGAGGGATACGGAAGCGTCCGGTTTGTGTACCTTCGCCGTCAGCGGATGGAAGATGCCCTGCGGGAACTGATCTAGCGCGCCAGTCGACGCCCTTCGGGAGTATGCGTGACCAGTTCCTCAGCATCCATGAACGCAAGAATCGCGTCGGAATACTTCCGGCTGATCGCGAGTCGCTGTCGCACCTCGGCCGGGCGGAAGCTTCGCGTCCCGAATGCCTGACGAAACGCCGCCAGGGCGCTTCGAACCTGATCGGGGGTGAAATAGACCTCTTCCCCTAGCTTCACGAGCCGCCCCTGCAGGGTGGCTTCCGCAAGGTTGTCTTGCACGGCCTCGAGCGGAGCGTGCAATTCCAGGCTCAACTGATAGGGGCTCGGAGGGGTCAAGCCTTGGCTGCCGATGAGCTCGACGACGGCATCCAAGAACATCGCGCGGCGAGGCGACACCTTCGCTCGATGGCCTGAACGTCGAAGCAAGCCATCGCGCATCGCCACTTCGCCCTCTCGTTCAAGCATCCGAACGAGCCCCTCCAAAGGAATCGGCAACTCGGCACGTTTGGCGATCTCGGTGGGCGAGACGCCCAATGCCTTGGGCGAGTGGGCATGAAAGGCGTCGAGGGCGGTCAAAAGCTGCTCTCTGATCGTCGAGAGCTGTCCGGGGAGGACCCACCAGCCCTTGAGGCTAACCAACTTCTCCTCGAGGAGAAGTCTTTCTAGGACGGGCCCGAGCTGTTGAAGGCTTAAGCCGAGTCGCTCGGCGATCTCCGGCGTACCCAAGCCCCACTTTGAGTTGCGGACGTGCGAGATGAGGGTGAAGTCAATGCCGGCCATGCTTAGCGTAGTCCTGAGAATGTCCGCATCTCGATCTCGCCTTCACGGCAGATCCAGAGTTGGAATTCTCCTTCGGTGATCGCGGCCCCGAAATTGCCGTCGTTCGCCATCGCAAACACCACGCACGCCTTCTGAGCGGTGTTCGGCTGCCGACGGATCATATGGAGGATCGTCTCTTCGCACGCTTCCTGGGCGTTGAGGCCGCGCTTCATGGCCTCAACGGTACGGAACGACGCGACGGCCTTCCAAAGCTCTTCTCCCACCCCGGTCGCGCCTGCGCACCCGATCTCGTCGTCCGCGTAGATTCCCGCGCCCACGATCGGCGAATCTCCCACGCGCCCCGGCTTCTTCCAGGCCAAGCCGCTTGTCGAGGAGGCAGCCACGACGTGGCCCGGCTCCTCGAATCCAAGCATGGTGACGGTATCCCCGTGATGGTCGATCGAGTGATCGAATTGCAGACTGTTCTCGGGGTTCGCACGCCACTTCTCGTAGGCGCGACAGTTCTCCTCGGTCATCATGTTGCGCACCTCGAAGCCGCACTCGATCGCAAAGCGCCTCGCTTGGGCTCCCGCGATCATCACATGGTCCGTATCGTCCTTCACATGGCGAGCAAGCTTGATCACGGGTGCGATGCCTTGGACCGCGCACACCGCGCCTGCCGAGAGGTCCGCCCCATCCATCAAAGCGGCGTCGAGTTCGACCTCGCCGTCCGAATTGGGAAGCGAACCTCGGCCCACGAGAAGAAATTCCGCGCTCTCCTCGCAAACCGAAAGTCCGTCGACAAGGCAGCCGAGCAGGTCGACGCCATTCTTATACGAGTTCCACGCCGTCTCGACGGCCGGTTTGCCTGGTTCTTGCCACGACGCAAGGAAGGTTGTCATTGACTTCCAGCTTACCGTCGCCGCTTGATTCTAGGCGTCCTCGGCGGTACGGGCTCGACGGATTCGCTCGAAGCCCACAGGCTCCCTGTTCCCCCTCCAACCAAGTGTCCCCGCCAACTTCTTTGCAAGTGACTCCCGGGACAGACCTGAGGAGGTGGAAACGCAGAGTCGCCGCTCGGCTCGGGTCATCGCCACGTAGAGCACCCGAAGTTCCTCGCCGATGTCCCGCTCACTCTTGCGATCGGTTAGCCATTGGTGGAAGGGAAGTCGCGTCCCTTTACGAAAGCAGGCGACAATCATCGGGAGGCGGGAGTCGATCTCGACCTCCCGCGGAGGCTTGGTTAGGGTGTCGAACATTTGGGGCAA
This sequence comes from Fimbriimonadales bacterium, assembly GCA_038216655.1. GTDB lineage: Bacteria > Armatimonadota > Fimbriimonadia > Fimbriimonadales > Fimbriimonadaceae > JAFDWR01. Next base: position 35,070 of record JBBQPZ010000006.1, on the reverse strand, counting down.
GACCACGGTGTCAAACTCCAGCCCCTTGGCCTTATGGATATTCATGATCCGAACGACTTCTTCGGGGCTATCGGTGGCGGGTGCCTCGCCCTCGCGGTGACGGAGCTCGCGGATCTCCTGGATTAAGTCGGCAAAATCGACCGGCCCGAGATCCGACGCATCGATCGCGAGGCTCAGCACCTTGCGAACATTCGCAAGCTGCTGGGCAAGGCCCTTTCGACTCTCCAAGTAAGGTAGATAGTCGGATCGGGCAAAGATCTCCGCAATCACCTCCCATGCTGCGAGGCGATCCGCACGTGCCGAGAGGGGGAGGAACCAGCCCAGAAATGCCTCCAGGGCCAAACGATCCTCGGGTAGAGAAAGCTCGATCTGGCTCATGGCGTCCGTGACCGGTGACCTCAGAGCGAGTTCGGCGACTCCGGTAAGGCTGAGCCCTCCGATGGGGCTTCGTAGAGTCGCAAGCCACGCGAAGTCATCGTTTCGATCTCCCGATGCTCGAAGGGCATTGGCCAAGTCGCGTACTTCCATGCGCGAATAGAACCGCTCCGACTCCCCAATGACGATCGCCTCGACGCCGTGACGATCCATAGCGGCCTGGAGTTCAGCCCCATGAGCGCTAGTACGGACCAGCACGACGATGTTTTGAGGAGCCTCGCCTTCGTCGATAAGCTCCTTGATGTAGGAAGCAGTTAAATCGGAGTCCTTCGCCTTCTGATGCCAAAGCTCGACTCCCGGGAAGAACGGAAGCTCGACGACATTTGGATCCAAGGGGGAGGCCTTCGACATCGGGATGTAGTCCTTGTCCCACCAGGCCCCGAAGACCGTATCGATGAACTTCAGAATCCCAGCCTCGGATCGATGGTTTTCGGATAGGCGCAGGTGCTTTGATGAGAAGGTTTTGCGCCGGAACTGCTCGACGTCGGCATGTCGGAAGGCGTAGATCGACTGCTGCATGTCGCCCACGAACAACTCGTCCTCGATTCCCAGAGCCTCCAACAACCGAAACTGAACCGGGTTGACGTCCTGAGCTTCATCCACCATTACCACCGAGAACTGGGCGCGCATCCGCGCTCGAGCCGCCTCGGAGCGTTCGAGCGTATTCACGGCCTGGGTTTCCAAGGCGGAAAAGTCGAGCCGCTGCTCGTGCCGCATTCGATCCTCCAGCCGGCTCCAGACTCGACAAACAAGAGTCAACAGACCGCAGGTCAGGGTCACGCACTCGTCAAGAAGCTCCTCATCGATGGGACGCGCCCAGGTCGGAGGAACGCGCTCACCTACAACCTCCAAGGCTTGCTTCAACCGAACCTGGAAAGAACCGGCGGTCTCTCGATAGGCTAATTGAACTTCTTCCGAGCAGGACTTGAGCACGCACGCCTCCCAATGGGCGAGAAGCCGCGAGCGGTCCGTGAACTGCTCCCGCACGTCGGCCAGCGACATCGTCGAGGAACGAAGCTGACTCAGCGCTTCTTTGATCGGCTCTTTGATGAGACCATAGGGGGAGGATCGAGCCCGGAAGGAACGCCGTCCCGACAACTTCCGTATCAGTTCCTCGGCTTCTGGCTCCTGTTCACCGGGTTCCGAGAAGATTTGACGGATCGCCTCGTCGATCCAACGAGACACCTCGGACTCGGATAGGATCTCAAATTCTGGGTCAAGACCTGCCTCGAGCGAGTTTTCACGGAGAAATCTCTCGCAGAAGCCATGGATGGTCTGGATTGGACCCGTCTCGGCCAAGTGTGCTTGTGATTCCAAACCCAACGCTCGAAGCCGGTTCACAATCCGTTGCCGCATCTCGGCCGCGGCTTTGCGGGTGAAGGTGATCGTGAGCAGCCGGTCTGGAAAGAGACCCTGCTCGGTGACCAGTCGAAGATATCGGCTCACCAGCGTAAGGGTCTTTCCGGCCCCGGCGGCCGCACTAACCACGAGGCGATTTTCCTTCGCAGTGATCACCTCGGTCTGCTCTGGGGTCGGCTTTCTCTCCCCTTCAACCACTGTGAGTTTCAAAACGGGCTCACCGCCTCACCGAATTCATTCGAGAGTCGACAGAGCTCGCCGTACTCGCACCACTGGCAGTGATCGCCGGGCCGTGGAGTGACTTCTACATCGCGAATACGATGGACTGCCTTCTTCATCAATTCTCTCACGCGCTCATAGAAGGCCTTCTTCGCCTCATAGGGGTCGCCGTCCCCCGCCACCCGCACAAATTGCAGGCTCTCTAGGGTGCTTGAGGGCAGCATCGTCTTGTCGAGGTAGGGAACGACCATCAGAGTTCGCTTTCCGTCCATCGACTCCACCTCGACCGCCGCACCAATGTTCTGTTGGCAAATCGACAGAAGGTAGAGCCCGTAATAGAGAGCATCTGCATCGTCCAATCCCCCCTCGAAGGCGATGTTGGGCGATCGAGACTCGATTAAGTGAACCACCGCGTAGCGACCAAGGGTCGAGGTGCCGCTCACCGACCCCCGGATGGTGATCCCCTTGCCGAGGTCCGCCCGGAGGCCATTGCCGAATCCGACCCCGGTTTGCCGTGTAGAATCCTCCCTTGGCCACTTCTCGCGCACCGCAAGTTCCCGGCCCACCCACTCCGCAATCATCCGCTTGCCGCCCGCTTCGAGTAGGGGCAACTCCCAGCCGGGAACGTCTCCGTACATCTTTTCCAACTCCTCACTTAGAGCGCTTTCCAAGCGCTGCTCGGAGACTTGAGGGGACTGGGCTCCGACGAGGCCGGTGCGCTGGGGGAGGTGACGCAAGTGGTGCCAGTGGGAGGTGAAATCGTCCTTCCGCAGCTTGAGGCGATGCCGGGCAAAGTGCTGGAATCCGCATTGGAGGGCGACGCGCAACTCAGTGGGTGAGAAGTCCGCTGGATCCTCCTCCGCCATTAGTGCCTCCCGAAGAGGCTCAGAGATGACCGCGCCGACCGCCCGAGAGCGGTCCAACCCCCGCGAGAGAACTGGCCGTGGAAGAGGTTCGACCGAGGCTCCTGCGACCCGCTCAATCTCAAGGAAGTAGAAGGACGCGACACTCTCACGATCCTCGCCGGCACGCGGGAATGAGAGGGTCAGTTCCTTCTCTGGGCAGCAGCAGAGACGATAGAACTCATCGCGCTCGGCCGAGGCTTGAGCTTGTGAGGTCGGTAAGGCGAGCGGGAGGTTTGCCGCGCGGCTGATCTGCTCGCGCTCCGCATCAGATAGGATAGGATCCTCCCTCCGCCTTCTCGGGAACACGCCTTCGACCATGCCGAGCACGAAAAGTTGATCGCGATCCCCGATTTGCTCTGCGGATGCGGCCACGAGTACGCCGTTTTCGCGGATGGGTAGGCTGACGTCGGCATTCTCCCAGGTTTCGCGGCAGAGGCCAACGAAGTCTCCAAACCTTACCGGCTCAGACTCGTTCAATCGGGCAAGCGTTACCACCTCACCTAACGTCCGCTGCATCACGGAGGAAGCACGATGGTCGCGAGCCAGGTTGTCCGCGTCACCGGCACTGGGCAAGAGCGGCAATAGCTTCCGTAAACTGCCCAGCCACTCCTCTCGTGGAAGTACGCTACCCACGACCTCGTCTCGCCAACGGAGAATCCCGGATAACCACTCGCGCCCCTCGCCTCCATTAAGTGACCACTCGCTTACATAGGGCCATGCCCCGGCGCGCATTCGATGTGCCTCGCGCAAGGTTTCGATGAACTCGACTTTCGGAAGGGAGGCAATGCTCGGTGAGGAGATCCTGGTGAGCAATTCCAGAGCTCGCACGTCTACCCCGGCACACGCCTCCATCAGTTGAAGGGTAATGCGCGCGAATGCATTGTTAAGGAGCCGGATTCGGCGGGGGCAAGAGAGAGGGACGTCGAGTCGCAGAGCGGTGGCGGCGAGAAGTGGCGCATACGCTTCGAGGTTCCTCGCATAGATTGCGACAGTCGATGGCGATCGGCCCGCATCAAGGGCGGCCTTTACCTGGGAAAGAATATGCTCGCACTCGGAAAGGGAATCGGGAAAGGATTGCGCCACTACGTGCGGCGAGAACCCGGGATCGCTCGCGCACCCCGCGAAGAGATTCTTGGCGAGGGAATTGCCCGAGCCCGACTTCTTCGGTTCCTCTCCCAGAAAGGCAAGCCGTGAGGACACTCCCTCAAAGACGCCAGGTACGTTCTCATCGTGGGTCGGCACGAGGGCGGTCACCGCTGTCCCAAGCTTCGCCAGCCACTTTAGAGCCTCTAGTTGACGAGGGCTGGCGTCCCCATCCATGACAACGAAGACCCGGTCCGGCAGCAAGCTCCCGTCCGCGGACAAGGAAAGGAGGAGGTCAAGGTGTTGGGCATGGGCTTCTTTTCCCAATGCGCGCAGGCTCGACAGGGTCTTGTCTTCGATCTCGGCGAGTTCGGCAAGCTTCCGCTGAAGTTCCGGGGCAAGGGTCTCGTAACTCTCGTTGAGTCGAACCCCATAACCGGCGAGTTCCTTCAGACAGGCTCCGATCCGTCGGTGCGTCCCCGGAAAGCGTCGGCTCGCGTAAAAGATCGAGCCGGATTGACTCTCTCGGCAGGCGGCAGCGATCGCCGCAATATAGTGACCGCTATGGACAAGTCCACCGCAGCTTGAGTTGAGCCTAGCTAGAAGGCCCTGGATGAACGATCCAAAGGGTTCAACATCGAGCTCGACCTCTTCGGGAAGCGCGGCTCGCAGCGCTGGGAGCGCCGCATCGGATGTTGCCGTGACAATGCCATAGCCCTTCGAAGCGAAGTCGGCGAGCAGTGGCCGCAAGTTCCGGAGACCGGGACTTGCTTTGAATAAGCGGATTTGACGGGAGGCCATCCCTGCTTCCGAGTGTATCATGCCCGCAATGGCCGGCAAGCTTTGGACCTCGGGAAGGAAGTGGGGGGCAAACCTTTTGCCTGCGCTTTTCTACTTGCCGCCCGCAGTGGCGGGGATCGTGATTTTGGTCAAGCGCTCGGAATTTGGCGGCCTAGGTTTGTGGCTGTTGCTGGGGGCGGTTGCGTGCGGTTGGATTTCCCTGAACTTCCTCGCCCTTGCGGGTAATGCGTTCATGCGGCGGCAACTGCGTCGCGAGATCTCAGCAAAGGATGGACTTACCGACGATGCGGTTTTCGTCGGCTTTGCCAGCCCGGGATTCCAGAGCCTCCTCGATCCTCATGAGGATGTCGGCTACCTGGTCTTGCTTGAGGAGCGGTTGGAGTTCATCGGCGAGACCCACCGCGTGAAGATTCCGCGAAGTGCGATCGAAAGGGTCGGATTCCGCCCCAACGTGCACACGTGGGTTGGCCTCGGTCGCTGGATCAGCGTGGAGGGGAAGGTCGAAGGGCAGGCTGTACGCCTTCTGATTGAGCCGCGAGAGAAGCAGACCCTGCTCGGAAACCTACAGTTCGGGAAGAAGCTCGCCCTCAGGATTCGTGAGTGGTCAAACCAGAAGTCCATAAACGGCAAACCCCGGGACACTTAGCCCGGGGTGCCGTGATGTTCACGTCCTGAGGACGTCAGTCTTTTCTTAGCGGAGAAGACTCAAGACACCCTGCGGTGCCGAGTTCGCCTGAGCAAGAACCGAAAGGCCGGCTTGCTGCAGAATCTGCGTCTTCGTGTAGTTGGTCATTTCCGCGGCGATGTCGGTGTCCGCAATCGAGGACTCCGCAGCCGACAGGTTTTCCTTGGCGGTGCCAAGAGAAGTGATATTGGCCTGGAGGACGTTGCGCTGGAACGATCCAATGCTTCCTCGAGACTTGCTGACCTGGTCGATGGCCGCATCGATGACCTGCAGGGCCGAGGTGGCGCCGCTGGCCGTCGTGAGGTCCAGGTTGCTGAGGTTGAGGCCCGTCACCGCACCGGCACCGAGGTTGCTAGCGGCGAAGTTGCCGAGCGAGAGGCTCGTCGTCTGACCGGCGTTACCACCGATCTGGAACTGCGCGTTGCCAACCACGACCTGACCGACGGTGGCGTTGGCCACCGACGTGCTGTTACCAGCAAGGTTGAGGCGGATGCTATTGCCCGAAGCGTCGGACATTGTGAGTCCGTCGAAGCCGTTCTGGCTACCCGTGAAGAGCACTGTGGCTCCGCCGGAGACCTTGACCTGAGCCTTGGCAGACACACCGGTTGCCGAGGTGTAACCTGCGGCGGCCGAGAGCGCTCCCGTGGAGTCGGTGAGGTCAATGCGAGCCTGGCTACCGTAAGCCGTGCTCTGGAGCGTGATGACACCTGTGTTGTTCGTGACCGCGACAACGCCAGTCTGAGTGGACGCAGCGTTGATCTTGTCCCGGACCTGAGCGACCGTATCGGTCGAACCCACGTTGAAGCTCACGCCGTTGAGGGTGAAGCCACCGGCGGTCGCACCGACCGCAGCCGTGTCGTCCACACCGAACGTGCGGCTGGCAACTGTCGCCTGAGTGGCGGCAGCCGTGACGGTCACGACGACCGCACCGTTGGCGGTAACCGGGGTTCCGGTTCCGACCTGGCCGCCGATGTTGATGGAAGCGATTTTCGCACCGTCGGTAACCGCGGCATTCACGCCGGATGAACCGTCGAGAAGCTTCTTGGTACCGAACTGCGTGGTCGAAGAAATCCGAGTGATCGAGTCGGTGATCGACTGGAGCTGGCTCTGGTTGGCTTGGACCTGACTGGCGCTGAGCGTACCGGTGTTACCGGCCGCCACGGCCAGACCGCGAGCGTCGCGGAGCAGGTTGTTGACTTCGTCGAGGGCTCCCTCGGCGGTCTTGGTGTAGTTGATGGCGTCCTGTGAGTTGTGGACGGCCTGGTCGATGCCGGACAGCTGAGCCTTGAAGCTCTCCGAGATGATGAGACCCGCCGGATCGTCCGCGGCCGAGTTGATCTTCATACCCGTCGAAAGGCGCTGGATCGACTGACTGAAACTGTCGTTGGTCTTGCTCAAATTACTAAGAGCGTTCATCGCCGTAACGTTTGTGTTGATTCGAAATGACATTCAATCCCTCCATGTGTTGCCGCGAACGGCCGAAAGCGCCCTTGCGGGCCAGAAATCCCTGGCTTCCCCATTTCAGCGTCAGGGTGCGGGGTCGCCGTCCATGGCAGTTCCGCTTTCCAGTTGCGTCTTTCCAGGGTGGAGGAATGCCCAACCCAGCATTCTTAACAGTTTCTGACGGAGACGCGGCGTGACCCCGTCAAATTGCGAGGTCCCGGCGCAAGTAGACTTTAGCCATGACCTTGAACGAGTACGCGACCGCCCATCGCATGGCGATCTTCGACGAGTTGAAGCGAGGAGTCGCGCCGTCCGAGGGCATGTTTGATGAGGCGGTCTTGCGCGAAGCCACGATGAAGAGAGCAGAACTCCAACTTGGGTCGCTCCGCTACGAACCTCACTGGATTCACTTTGAATACATCTATCCGGCCAAGGGCAGCAGCGCGCTTCTCTTCACGGTCGCAATCGACCCCCCCGAGAGAATCGTCTATCTCTCCGTTCCAACCTGGGTCATTCAGTCGGTCTGGGAAGGCGAAGTCCTCGGCAGCTACCACTTCGAATCCGACGCGAATCGCCTCGTCCAGGCCTTTGCTGCCGGGTTGGTGCCGGAATCCAACCTAAGCCACTTCGGCGAAGATCCGACAACCGGCGGTCGGGGCGCGTAGGCTTGGTACGCTGGAGCCATGGCGTTTAAGGTCGCTTGTGCCGGGATCGCTCCGGATAAAGCCGAAGTCGCAAAGAACCTCGATCGGATTTGCACGATCGTGACTCAGGCGGTGGCGGAAGGCGCTGATTTGGTTCTCTTCCCCGAGACGGCGGTGTCTGGATACTTTCTCGAGGGTGGAGTCTTGGAAGTCTCGATGACTTCCGAACAGCTTCTGCGAGAGATCCTGACCAGGCTTCCCAATCGCGAACGTCCGGTTGACGTCGTTATCGGGTTCTACGAGCGTCACGAGGGCAACCTCTATAACTCGGCGGCCTACCTCGAACTGGGAGTGGACGCGGCTCGCGTGCTCAAGGTGTATCGGAAGTTTTTCTTGCCGACCTACGGGGTTTTCGACGAAGAGCGGTTCGTCAGTCGCGGCAAGGATGTTGCGGTCTTTGAGACGCGGCTCGGCAAGTTCGCGCTACTGATCTGCGAAGATGTCTGGCACTCTGTCCTGCCCGCCGTTTGCGCGGTGATGGGAGCCCAGGTCCTGCTCGTCCCGGCCGCCTCGCCGGCGCGTGGTTTCGCGGGGGATACCCTCGACAACCTGGATCGCTACCGACGCCTATTCCGCAGCATGAGCGAGGAGCATGGCGTGTTCTCGATCAACGCACAACTCTGCGGATTTGAGGGAGGGAAGGGGTTCGCGGGAGGTTCGGTGATCGTCGATCCCACGGGAAAGATCGTTGCGGAGAGTCCGATCATGGACGAGCACATGATCGTCGCCGACATCGATCTCGACCTAGTGGACATCGCGCGGGCGGCCTCGCCGCTCTTGTCCGACCTCCAGACGATGTGGAGCGATTTCAAGAGAATTATCGCCGAGACCCCTTGACGAATAGTAGACGTTCGTATAGTCTTTTGGTATGAGCCCGAAGCTGGATATGATCGGCATCGTCGCCAAGGACCTCGATGCTTCGCTTCGTTTTTACCGGCAACTCGGAATGGAGATCCCGGAACGCGACGGCGACGAACCTTATGTCGAGACTACGCTTGCCGGAGGCATCCGAGTTTCGTGGAACGACCTCGAGATGATCAAAGGGATCGACGCGCACTGGGTCCCACCCGCGAGACAGCGCATCAGCTTGGCGTTTCTTTGCGGGTCTCCAGCTGAGGTCGACGCGAAGCACGCCGAGCTTGTCGCCGGTGGCCACCCTTCGAAGGCTGCGCCGCGGGATGCCTTTTGGGGTCAGCGGTACGCCCAGATAGGGGACCCCGACGGGAATTGTGTAGACCTGTTTGCGCCGTTAGGGTGACTTTTTGGAGTGCGTGGCCCCGGCCGTGCTTTGTATGCGGCGAGCTTGCGATAGGGTCAACCACCGCACCCAAAGCACGGCCGAGGCCATGCACTCCGAATTATTTCGACGGCTTGAAGTTCAGCACCAGGCCATTCATACAGAACCGCTTGCCCGTGGGCTTGGGCCCGTCGCCGAAGACGTGACCCAGGTGCCCGCCGCATCGCGAACAGAGCACCTCGGTCCGATCCATACCGTCCGTACCATCGGCGCGCAACACGGTTGCCTTCGACGAAAACGGCGTCCAGAAGCTCGGCCAGCCGGTGCCCGAGTCGAACTTGTTCTTGCTCGAGAACAGGTGCTGCCCGCACCCGACACAGTAGTACTCGCCCGCCACGTGGTTGCTGTCGTAGCGACCGCGGAACGGGGGCTCGGTATCCGCATGGCGGAGGATCTGATACGCCTGGGGGCTCAACAGCTTCTTCCACTCGGCGTCCGACTTCTCGACGGGGAAGTGCTGCGTCGCACCACCGGCGGCCGGAGTCAAGGGCGCACATCCGAGGATCAACGCAACCAGGGCGGTCAGAAAAACTTGGAAAACTCGCATATACGTTCTAACGCAGACTAGCGAAAATCGACTCCCACTCTCTTCGAAGTGAACAGACGATGACTCGATTTTGATCTGTCATGCGGCTCAACTACGGGTCGAGCACCTCCGCCCGTCCAGAGAATCACATCCTCTCTCCCGCACCCATCCTCGGGCGGGTAACTGTCGCAAAGCACGTGCGTCCTAAAGACGTGCGTGCCCTAATCGTTCTCGTTGCTCTCTTTTGCGTCGCTCTCGGGAGCGCGCAGACGGGGCGAATGTTTGTCACAGTTGATGCCCTGGTGGCGGGTTCGGACGCCGTCTATGCCGGGTCGATCAAAACTCTTGAGCATGGGGCTCGGGACACCATCGGGAGGATTCAATGCCACGTCGTGGTCCTCATTGACGAGACGCTGAAAGGGCCGCCTAAGACAGAATTGACCCTCGATTTCAAGACAAGCCTTCCCGCCGCCTTCCTCGAATCCTTGAGCGTTCCGGACGTGAAGTTCCTGTGGGTGCCGAATCATCAGATGAACGGCTACCATCCCGTCTCCAACAATTTGATGGAGAAGATGGGCGTTTGGGGCGAGGGTAATTTGCCTCAATACCTTTGGTTTCGGCTCTATCCACGCGACGTCCAGCGTTTTTCCGATTTCGACACCAACGTCTTTACCGCCGATCTGCGGGTGATCGGAACGTGGGACGACTTGCTGAAAGAGGCGCGATCGGACGCAAAGCGGTACCCCAAGCAACGGGTTGGGTTCGACTACTATGACCCGTCCCGATCGGTGGCCCAGATGTGCGGCGATCCGAACGCCTATGCCGCCGTCATCGTCCCTTTGGCTCCGGAGACCGAGACCCTGGCGCGTCGATTGATCGAGCACCCGGAGAAAGTGGTCGCGGACGCGCTCCGCAAGAGTCGGCACATCGAACAGAAACCGACCCTTGGCGAGAGCGAACTTTTGTCCCTCCGTCGCGGCGGCATCCGACTCCTCGCGAACTTTCCTTCGGAGCGAAACCGAAAGTTGCTGGAGTCGCTGAAGGGGGATTTGAAGTTGCACGATGCCGTGGAGCAGGCGTTGAAGAAGTTCGGTGGCGAGTGAATTTCAGCAAATCAGCTCTTCCAGACTTTCGCGAGCCTTAAGGCAACGGCGTTCTTCCGTCGTAACCTGGGTGTCTGGGGTGGCACGGTTTGTCCGGACCTCCTATTGATCGAGAATCGTAAAATGCCCCCCGGCAAGCCGTGCTACTACGAGCAAGCGGTAATTTCAACGCACGGCTTACCGGGAAAGGACTCCATGTCGCGGGCAATTCCAGTCCCGGATAAACCGTGCCCGAGCTTGCCTACAACATGGGCTTTACGGTCTACGTGCTACGCCCTTCCAAGGTCAAGAAGTTTTTGGGTGGGAGTCCCACCAAGGGCAAGAGCGACAAGATCGACGGGCAGGGGATCGCAAGCTACTTGAGGACCTACGTGCACCAACTGCACGCCTACGTGCCGCTGCCCAGCTTCGAGAAACAACTGCGCATGCTCTTTAGAAAGAAAGCGGCGCTCACCGACAAGATTGCAAGCATGCGGCTGCTGCTCAAGACTCTGGGCGACTCGCCCAAACAAATTGAGATGACGCTAAGGAACCTGGTTCAAAGGGTCGATGCGCTCAAAGCCGAAATCTCCAAGATGCTCGAACTGGCCGAGGACGCCAAGGTTCTCTTCACCATCCCGGCAGTGAAAGACAACCTCATCGCCGCGGTCTTGCCCATCCTGCGAACCGTGCCCTTCAAGAGCAAGTACAGCCTGGACTCCTTTGCCGGCATCGATCTCAAGCTAAACGAGTCTGGCAAGTTCAAAGGCAAGCGCATGATGTCCCACGAGGGAGACACCCGGCTAAGACGAGCCGTCTACATGGCTGGCCTTGCCGCCACCTCGACCAAGGTCTGGAAACCGATCTATCGATCCTATCTGGAGGACAAGAAGCTAAAGCCCATCCAAGCCATCAATGCCCTGGGGAGGAAGATTCTCCACTGCGTCTACGGAGTCTACAAGTCTCAACAACCCTTCCGAGCTACAACCGGACCTTGACTTTCAAGCATAGGTTCTCCAAATGAGTCTCTGAATTCCTAACATGCTGCAGACCCTGCGACATTTCACAGTTCGGCGGGTGCATCGGTTTCTTCCGGCTTGCTGGGTAGCTGATGCAGATAGCCTTCCCGGGTTGTCTCCTTGGTGATAACAGATCGGATGTGCAGTTCCGGTCTCTTTCCGCCAATAGTTGGGAGCCTCCGTTCGATCTTCGCAACGACATTGGGGCTCAACGAATAGGGTGTACGCACAACCGCGATCACAAGGGGATGATCGGTCTCGCTGTATCGCACTTCGCTTAGGTAGACGCCTTTGATCTCGCTCAGGGCGGAGATCAGCGCTTTACGCGTTTCGGTCTTGTCGCGATCTGCTTCGACAGTTCCGATAAAGCTGAACGTCAGAAACACAGCGAGGACAACCAGGGTAAATGCGCTTGCCGCAATTCGCAACCAATAGCGCTTCAGACCATCCCTTCTGTTGGTGAGTTGATGGAACCCATGCAACCAGATCACCATGCTTGACGCGAATTGAATGGCAACGAGGTTCGCGAAAAACAGAAGGAACCCTCCAAAGGCAAGGTGCGTCTCGCCGCGCGCGAGGCAGATGCTGCACACCGAAAGCGGCGGAACGAGTGCGGTTGCGATGGCTACGCCGACCAACCCGACGCTGAGACGTGGCGAAACGGTTGCATAGGCTCCCGCCGCGCCGCCTGCCAAGGCAATCATGAGGTCCATGATGTTGGGGCTCGTCCGAGCAAGAATCTCACTCGTAAGGGGCAGGTTGTGATGAATGAGTCCGATGACCAAAGCGACGATCAGGACGACACCTACTCCCGCCACTTCGGCGAGGAGCGACCGGCGGAGCAATCCATTGTCGCCATCCACCAGGGCGAGCGCCAGGCCGGTCATTGGACCGAGCAGCATAGCGATAATCATCGCGCCGATCACTACGGCCGTGCTGTTCGCGAGCAGACCATAGCAGGCGACGATCGTGGCCAGCGCATTCATGGTCACGTACGCAACTGTGAGCTTCGATCCCTCGCTGATCTGGGTTCGCACCGCTTGTCGGTCGAGATCAAATCCCTCTTGTGACTCGGAGGGCGCCTCGCTCTTTTGCATGAGTCCAAACTACCCGCCGAAGCACTCATCGGATGGCTCCGGGCAAGTTGACTCCGCAGCCTTGCTCCCTCCTGAGCCCCGTGGCCTTAGACATTGCAGATCTCACGGCGCGTGTTGCTTGGTAGCCTCAGGACATTGGTTGCGGAAGTTGGATGGTTTGTAGGTGGATGTGTCTTAAGGCACCGCCGGTCGTAAAAAAGGACAGGCTTCACGTGACGCGAAGCCTGCCTTGTCGACCGAACTCCAGAACTAGGTGGAGAGCTTCGTGGCGGTGCCGGTCTCGACCGGGATGCCCGGGCCCATCGTGGCGCTGAGGGTGATGGACTGGATGTACTTGCCCTTGGCGCTCGAAGGCTTTGCCTTCAGGATCGCGTTCAGAGCGGCCTTGAAGTTGTCAAGAATCTGCTCCTCGGTGAAGCTCACCTTGCCGATCGAGAGGTGGACGACGCCCGCCTTCTCCGCGCGGTACTCGACACGAGTCGCGCCCTTGATTTCCTTGACCGCGGTGCCAATGTTGTTGGTGACCGTGCCATTGCGCTTGTTCGGGGTGCGCGGGCCGAGCAGTCGACCGATCTTTCCGATCTGCGGGGCCATCTCTTCGGAGGCGAGGATGACGTCGAAGTCGCGCCAGCCGCCCTGGATCTTGGCGATCAGGTCGTCGCCGCCCACTTCGTCGGCTCCGGCGGCTTCGGCCTGAGCGGCCTGCTCGCCACGGGCGAGAACGGCAACCTTGCGGACCTTACCGGTGCCGTGAGGGAGATTCGTGATGCCGCGGACGTTTTGATCGCCCTTGCGGGGATCGATGCCAAGCCGGACGGCGAGATCGACGCTTTCCACGAACTTGGCCGTGGCGGTCTGCTTGACGAGAGCGATGGCGGATGAGACTTCGACCGGGGTATGCGTGTCGACATTCTTGGCGACCGCGACGTAACGCGGCGAGTGCGCTTCTTTCTTAATATTGGTTCGCAATGATTTGAGACTCCTGTGGTGCGGGCGGCCAGCTAACGCAAGCCTCCCACGGGATTCAGAAATTGTACCTCACGCCGATTTCCGTTAGAATCCGCCCATGATCGCCAGGGTGCCCTCCTACCTGCCACGCCAAGCGTCAGAGGAAACTACCGATCGGATATCGCTCGTACAACCGAGGGCAATTAGACTCAGAGGTCGTTTACCGTGCGGTCAAACTGAACGCTAAGCTAACGTCCGCCGATTTTGCCATCCCCAAGAATTAACATGATCCTCACCTCGCTCCTCGTCGCCCACGTCTTCCGCGCCGCCGCGTTCGACCCTGTCGCAAGTTGGAGCGCCGTCTCCGGCGCGATTCGCTCGCGCTATTACGCTCGGGTGACGATGAAGGAGAAGATGGATCGGCTCCTCGCCACCTACGAGCCAAAGGCTCGATCGGCACCATCGCTGGAAAGATTCGAAGGGATCGTGAACGACATGATTCACGACTTCGGGGACTCCCACTTCGCGCTTCTCACCAAGGCGGACCAGGGCTACTATCTTATGGATGGCCTCCTGAGCAGCTTCGGCGGGGGTGAGGCGATGGCGATGCCTCAGTTCGGTGCCTGGTTCAAGACCACGACCGACGGCTATACCGTGCAGATGGTGATCGACGGAACCGCCGCCGCAAAGGCCGACATCCGCAAGGGCGACGTGATCCTGAAGGTTAACGATCTGCCGTTCAGCCCGGTCGATTCCCTCGCCACCCTCGCGGGAACAGCGACGCTGAACGTCAAGCGAGGCTCGCAGAGCCTGACCAAGCACGTCGAGGTGAACAAAACCCCCGCCCTGGACATGTTCCTTCAGGGCTCCAACGACAGCGCCAAGGTGATCGACGCGGACGGCAAGAAGTTCGCCTATTTCCATCTCTGGACTCAGGCAGGGACGAAATTCGTGAACGCGCTCTCGAATGCCGTCTACGGTCGTCTGGGAAAGAGCGACGCCTTTATCCTCGACCTCCGCGACGGCTTCGGCGGTCGGCCCGAGGGGTACGCCGACCCGTTCTTCCGACCCGAGGTTGCCCTCGACTGGATCACCTCGGCGGGAACCCAGCACCAGATGTTCGGCTATGGTAAGCCCCTGGTGGTCCTCATTAACAAGGGTTCGCGCAGTGCTAAGGAAGTGCTAAGTTTCATCCTCAAGAAGAGCAAGCGCGCGACGCTCATCGGGTCTAATACCGCGGGTGATGTACTTGGTACTTCGCCGCTCAAACTCGGCGACTGGGGCTTCCTCGAGATTCCGATGGTCGATCTCACCGCCGACGGGCAGCGCCTCGAAAAAGTCGGAGTGGCCCCGGACATCGCGGTGCCGACCGAATTTGACGCCAACGGAAAGGACCTCGTCCTGGATGCCGCGTTGAAATTTCTTGGCTCGAACCCCGCAACGAAGGGAGGTAATTGAACAATGGACCCAAACATGACGATTTTCGAATACCAGGCGCAAGGCATCAACCGCGCCGCGACCATGCTCGCCTTCACCCTGGGTACGACGGCGCCCGATAAGGTGACCTGGTGCCCGTGCGCTCAAGGAGAAGCATCCGAATGTCGGTCGGCGCTGCAGCAGGCCGATGAGTGCGTCCGCGTCAACAACTCGATGGCGTCTCTCCTGCGCGGTGAAACCCCGGGAGAGCACACCGAAGTCACGACGGTTGATCAGGCTAAGGCGGAACTGACGGCAAGCGGAGAGAACCTTGCCAACGCGGTTCGTGGCATGGCCCCCGAAGATCTCGGCAAGATGTACCCCACGCGCATGGGCGAGTGGCCGGGCGCGATGATCATGAGCGTCCCCGCGTTCAACATGATGTATCACGTCGGCCAGATCAACTTCATCCAGACGCTGTACGGCGATACGGAATTCCGCGTCCCCCCGATGAACTAAGAGAAGCGCTACGGCCGGCGGCACGTGTAGTGCAGCCGGTCGCTTTTCTTTCGGGGCGGATCCAGCGAGTAGCTGTTATAGGCTTTGATCTCCACGAACCCCGCCTTTTCGAGCATCTCGACCAGTTCGAGATGCCCGTAGGCGCGTTGCCGATGCGTCTCGCGGAACTCCTCGCCGTCCTTCCAGAACATCATATCGACCCGGATGAGGCGCGTATCGGGATCCCAGTGGCCGGTCCAGTGGTATTTGAGCAGACTCGTCGGCTTCAGGTTCTCCTGATCGAATAGCTTCGTCTCGAACGCGTACGCCGTGTTGACGTCGAAGATCCACGATCCTCCGGGGAGGAGGTGTTCCCACGCCCGTTCGAACGCCATCTGAAGCCTGGACTTGTCAAGGACGTTATTGAGCGAATCGAAGAATGAGTAGGCGGCGTCGTATCGCTTGCCCATTTCGACCACTGCCGCGTCGGCGACCTCGAATCGGATGTCAAGCCCCTTCTTCTCCGCCTTGCGGCGCGCCTCGGCGATCATATCCGGGCTCAGGTCGAATCCTTCGAGTTCGAAGCCCTCGGCGACGAGCATTTGGCACATCGTGCCGGTGCCGCAGCAGACGTCGAGAATCCGCTTGGGCTTGACGCCTTGCTGACTCAGCAGAAGCAGATAGTAGGCGACCCACATCCGGTAGGGCACCGGACGCATGAGCTCGTCGTAGTGACGCGCGACGACTCGAAAACTGTCGCTTGCCGCGTCTTCAGGGAGTTCGACCTCGCTCACGCTCTCAGAAGCTATTTGCGAAGTCGGCGCTCCGCCGCCTTGACCCGCTTATCCACCGTCACTAGGTAGAGAAACAGGCCGAACCATACCAGTAGCGGCGGGACGATCGCGATCTGCCAATTCTGCATTTTGAAGCTCCAATTCCAATTCATAGAGGCCCGCGCGAACGCGGAGTTGATAAATCCAAGCGGTCACGCCCGTGACCAGCACGAACGTGGAGAGAAAGACGTTGCGGTAGTTCGCATCCAGCCCGCCGCCCTTTTGGAGCAGGTTCGGATGGAGCGTCGCGACCTGGGGAAGTCGCGGATAGACGAAGATCAAGAACATGATGGGAAGCACGGCGGCGAGCAAGTAGGCCCCGCTATTGTGCGCCTTGCGTTCGGCATCGGGCAGGGCACCCCGCAACGCGAAGTAAGCCGCAACGATCAGCATCACGAGCAGGAAACTCGTCTGGCGGGGGTCCCAGTTCCACCACTCCCCCCACTGAACCTTGCTAAACAGGCTGCCGGTGACCAGGGTCAGGATGCCGGTAACCAAGGCAATCTCCGTCGCGGCGACCGTGCGGATATCCCAGGCCACCCCGTCGGCATGATCCTTCGACCGGAGATTCCGCAGCGCGAAATAGGGAGCCAACATCAGGAAGATTGACGAGCCGAGCGCGCAGGGGAGGTGGAAGAAGAGCATGCGGGCCAGGTCTGGTTGCATGAACCCTTCGGCAGGAGGGACCATGAATCCCCAAACGGTGACGGCCGGGATCCCGACGATCAGCAATGCCTTCCCAACTATCCCGAGAACGGAAGCCGAAGAGCTAGAAGAGTCGTTCGTCATGAGTTTTTCCAGACGGCTGCGAAGAGATAGGGCCCAATCGCAAGCGCCGCAATTCCGTAACACACGAGCCCAATCGAGGCTTGGATTCCGCCCGACGTGAATTCTGGACCCATCGGTCCGATGGCCACGCGGAGGGCCGCAACTCCTAGCCAGATCAGCGGTACCAACAGAGGCAGGGCCAACGTCGCCGCCAGCGCTCCTCGGTTGGCCGCCTGGGCCACCAAAGCACCACACAAGGTTACCGCCCCCGCCAACGCCGCGCCGCTACCGATCATCGCAACCGCAAAAAGCCAAGGGATCGAAATACTCAGATGGGCGAAAGCGCAAAACAGTACGCTCAACGCCAGCGCCGCGAGCCACACCTGGATCAGGTTGTAGATCGCCTTGCCCCAGAAGACCGCGTGCGGCCTTGCCGTCAACCGTAAGAGGTCGCTGGTGCCCTGCTCTTCCTCTATCGTGAAGGTACGTGGCAGAGCGATGAGGGCCGAGAAGAGCAAAGCGACCCAAAAGACGCCGGCATAGCCGGACGGCGAGAGCTTCTCGTTGTACGTCGCGATCGACATCGCCACGACGGTCATGATGCTGAACAGCCCCGCGGTGAAGATCGCGGTACGGCTCCGCATCTCGGCGACCGCCTCCTTGCGAAGGACGGCGAAGACTTCAGCTAGCCAACTGGAGTTCAAGACTCGCCAACCTCCGTTCCAACGGGTCGTTCGTGGCCAGAAGCACACAGCCCCGAGTTCGCTGCTCGGCGACCACCCGGACTACTAACTCACGCCCCGCTTCGTCGAGTCCCGCTCCTGGCTCGTCCAAGATCAAAACAAGTGGCCGAGCTTGGATCGCCATCGCCAGCTTCAACCGCGCCTTCATGCCGGTCGAGATTTGGGTCGTCATCAAATCGCGCGCGTGAGTGAGTCCGATAAAGTCGAGCAATTCCTCTTCCCGCCCGGGGCAACCGCGGAGCGCTCCTGTTAACGTCAGGTGCTCGCGCAGGCTCAGGTGCGGATAGAGGCTAAGTTCGATCGCGGAAACCGCCACCGTCAAACGCCGATCGCCCTCCGGCATCTCAACGGTGCCTTCGGATGCAGATACGAGCCCGGCCAGAGTTTTTAGGAGTGTCGACTTACCGGCACCGTTCTGGCCAAGAACGACCAAAGACTCTCCGGATTCGATCTCGAAGCTCAGCCCGCGAAAAAGCCAACGACTGCCATATCGCTTGCCAAGGTTGTCGACCCGAACCACGCCCCTAGTATGCCTTCACCCCCCTTCCTCTTGCCGGGATGTGGACGAGCCCTAGGATTTGGGTTGAGACTCCGGAACGATTTCATCGCGTAGAAACAAATCTATGAAGAAGCGGACGATTGCGGGGCGTGAGATTGGCGAGCTTGGCCTTGGCTGTATGGGGATGTCTTTCGCCTACGGGCCTGCCGACGACTCCGAATCGCTCCAAGTGCTCGACCGCGCGATTGAGTTGGGAGTGGATTTTTGGGATACCGCGGACATGTACGGAGCCGGAAAGAACGAATTGCTTCTCGCTCAGGCGCTTAAGAAGCACCGGAGTCGAGTCTTCTTGGCCACGAAGTTCGGCAATGTGACCGACCACGCGCTTACCAGCCACCAGGATCAAGTTGCCGAGAACGCGAGCTGGATTGTAGACGGCACCCCCGAGTACGTCCAGAAGTGTTGTGATTTGAGCTTGCAGCGTCTGGGCACGGACCACATCGACCTCTATTATCAGCACCGCGTTGACCCTAAGGTGCCGATTGAGGAGACGGTCGGCGCGATGGCCGACTTGGTTCGGCAGGGCAAAGTTCGCAACCTTGGTCTGAGCGAAGCCGCAGCCAAGACGATTCGCCGTGCGGCCAAGGTCCATCCGATCGCCGCGTTACAGACGGAGTTTTCTCTCTGGACACGTGAGGTCGAGCTTGAGATCCTGCCGACGTGTCGTGAGCTTGCAATCGCCTTCGTCCCCTACAGCCCACTCGGTCGGGGCTTTCTGACGGGGGAGATCAAGTCGATCGACGATCTACCCCTCGATGACTGGCGCCGCAACAATCCCCGCTTCCAAGGGGAGAATTTCGCGGTCAACTTCGAAATCGTTTCCCATGTCCAGCAGATCGCGAACAAGCACAATGCGACCCCCGCTCAGGTTGCGCTTGCCTGGGTGCTGGCTCAAGGGAATGACCTGATTCCGATTCCCGGGACCAAGCGGGTGCGATATCTGGAGCAGAACGTGGAGGCGTCCGGCCTTCAGCTTGATGAGGCCGATCTGGCCGAACTGGACGCTCTCAATCCCGCGGTCGGGAACCGCTATCCAGAACAATCCGCCGTATTCGTCAATGGCTAATGCCTGTCTGTATTTTTGATGAAGTCAAAATAGCCCAAGAAATCGCACCATTCGCATCAACGATATGGGATGCTGAAGGCGTCAATACAAAAGCTGCGAAACTTGCTATACTGTTCCGCAGCGAACCAGGGGCGTCCCCCGTTGAGGTGAATTCGATTTTGAAGAAGTGGGCATGGGCTTTTAGCGTCGCGGCCATCGTGGCGATCGGATGTGGTGGTGGCGGAAGTCACGGCTCTACAACGGGTGGCGGTGGAAACGGTGGCGGTTCGACCGGTCCTGTCGTTAACCTGGGCACCGGCCCGGGCACGGTAACGTTCGAGTACCTCTCAGGTGCGGGTCGTGCGACCGGTGACATGACGGCAGTGATTAATCACGTCACTCTCATCGATCCGGACACGAGTCAGATCTACGAAACGATCGTGAACCCAGAGCGAGACATCCTCCTCAACGGTTATACGATTCAGTCCGTCAACCTGAACATCCAGATTACGGATACGACGTTGTTCAACGCCTATCCGTTGGAGATCCAACTCATTCGCGTCCAGGGCAGCGGCGATCTCACCGGCTCCAGCGGGCAGCCGCTGGTGAATGCGCAGTTCCCGGCGCACATTCGGCTCTTCGCCGGTCGTATCTCGAACGTTGCGGTGCGGCTTGACGACACGATGTTCGCCTCCGATGGCACGTTCGACCAGGACACGTTCCTGGCGAACAACACCACCCCGGAGACGGGCGGGACGGTCAACAGCTACCTTGCCGACTACCTGATGTTCGATATTTCGAGCGTCAATAGCGGTCTCCCGCAGCTCCCGAGCGGAAATGGTTCGGCCACCCGCGTCTACTTCACGGGCGACAACTACGCGGTCAGCACTTCCTCGCCGGGCGAGTTCGATGTCCTGACTCCGATCGGTTTTGTGGAAGGAACCTTCCGCAATCCGACGCGATCCGGCCCGATCAGCACGCCGGGAGTGTTCACGCTGGTTCAGCCTGATCCTCGCGATCCCGATCCGAACACTGCCCTTCGCATCACCGCCCTTCAGGGAATCTGGAAGGACGTCAGTGCGACGGTCGGCAACATGGGCGACTTCACCGCGCTCTCGCTGCCTTCAAGCGAAGACAACAACTTCCAGACCGTGCTGTTCATCCAGCAGTCTGGCGGTGTGATCACCGAGATGTACTTCGGACTCATCAACTACACCGATGGGTCGATCGCGGCCTACCCGATCAACCAGGTTAGCCCGGGCAGCACGCTCAACGAGATCGATGGCACGGTCACAAACCTCCTCGATAAGAACGGTCTCGCGACCTCCGATCCTTCGGCGGTTCGATCCGGAACGTTCTCGCTCGTCGACGGCGCGGGTACGGTTCCCGCGACCTTCCCCACCACCGGTAAGTTCATCGTCTACCGGCGCTGATGGCGCGAATCCTCGCCGGTCTCGAAACGGAGTACGGACTTCTGGTTTCGGGACACGGCGCGGAGGAGCAAATTGACGATGCAACGGCACTCGTTCGGGCTTACCCGGGCGAGTGCCTTTCTCTTTGGGATTACCGCTACGAATCCCCGCGCAACGACCTCCGCGGATTCAAGCAGGCGCATCTCACGATCGACCCTGAGGACGCTAAGTTCGACGTGGGTCGAGCCAGGGGCCCCGACGCCGATATGCGGAGTGATCGGGTCCTTGCAAACGGCGCGCGCTTCTACAACGATCACGGCCACCCTGAATACAGCACTCCCGAATGCTGGTCCCTGGCCGAACTCGCGAAGCACGATCGAGCCGGGGAACTCGCCGTCTTGCTTGCCGCTCAGCGCTTCACGCAACTAACCGGATTGGAAGCGACTCTATACAAGAACAATACGGACTTTCACGGGGCGTCCTACGGAACTCACGAGAGCTATCTCGCTTCCCGCACCCTCGGATTCGAGAGGATATTCGCCGCCGTCGTGCCGATGCTCGTGGTCCGGCAGGTCCTGACCGGAGCGGGAAAGGTGGGGGCCGAGACCGGCGCGTCTTGCCCCTTCCAGATGTCGGCGCGGGCCGACTTCTTCTCTGAAGTCGCCAACGTCGACACCCTCTTCCGTCGTCCCCTATTCAACACCCGCGACGAGCCCCACGCCGACCCTGTGAAGTGGATTCGGGTCCACGTCATCAACGGGGATGCGAACATGATGACCGCCTGTACGGCGCGGAAGGTGGGCCTCATCAAACTCGCCCTACAACTCGCCGAGATCGGTGAGGCCCCGCTCTGGCGGCTCAGCGAGCCGGTCCGGTCCTTCCGCGAGTTGAGCCGCGACCTCACCGGATCGATGGCGATCCCACTGGAGGCACGCAGTTGGACCACTCCGCGAGACCTCTTGGAGAGCTACTTCGCCGCCGCGGAGGCCAATCTCGAACTTGACGTCGAGGACTCCGCGCTGATCGCCGATTGCCGTCTCCTCCTGGATCAGCTCTCCTCAGCCGGCTATCCGGCGATCGCCCCAACCGTGGATTGGGCGGCCAAGCGGGTCATGCTCGACTCAATCGTAGCCAGCGAGGATCTCGCCTGGAATGATCCGGTCCTAAAGGCTTACGACTTGGAATACCACAACGTCGATCCGGACCTTGGCCTCTTCCACGCCCTGGAGCAGATGGGCAGTGTGAACATGGAGACTCCCCTTGAGGAACTCGGCTCCCGCCTTGAGAGGCACACCGAGCCCACGCGCGCCCTCGCGCGGGGTATCGCCGTCCGCCGATTCAAGGATCGAATCCAGACCGCCGCATGGCGCTCGATCACATTCAAGGACGGCGAGGACCTGCTCGAACTCGAACTGCCGCCCGATCTGACGTATCCTACGGAACTGGCCGACGTAGAAAACGTAGACAGCTTCATGAGCATGATTGGAGGACTCGTATGAGCGACGGAGACCGACTGACGCGACCCCTGACCCGAGAGCCGGAGCGCAAGGCGGGTGACGAAGGCGGACCCAAGGGCCCTGGAATTCGTAAGCCTGAGGGTGGCAACGAGTTGCTCAAGCGACTCAAGAAGGTCGACCCCGACCAGGCGAAGAAGTATCGCCAGCGGTCCGGTCAATGATCAGCCCCGAAGCCAAGACCTTCGCCGACCTCGTGCGCGAGAGGATTCCGAACTCACCCGTAACACTCGGTGCGGCTGGCTATAGCGCCAATGAGGTGCATGGCACCACGGTGCTCGCGCTCAAGTACAAAGGCGGCGTCCTCAACCTCGCAGACCGCCGAGCCACCGCAGGCAACCTGATCATGTACGACCAGGCCGAGAAGATCCTGGCGCTCGATGACTCAACAGTCGTAGCGATCTCCGGCGCGTTCGCGCGCTCTATCGAGGTCTGCCGCTTCCTCAAGCACTCCTTTAAGTACTACCGCCGTCAAGCTCTCCACGAGATGTCGCTTGATGGCAAGCTCGCCGAGATCTCTCGCTCCCTCGCCGGCAACGCCCCGATGGCGATGCAGGGGATCGGCGTCTTCCTGCCAATTGTCAGCGTGTACGACAAGCGCGACGGTGAGTTCGGCGTGTACTTCTTCGATGGCGCCGGAGCCCGGTTCCAAAACGGTAGCTACGCCTGCGCTGGCTCGGGTTCCGAGCGTATTCGAGGTGTGTTCGAGTATTTATCCCGCGAGAAGGGGCCGTTCCAAACCCGCTCATTGGAGGAAGTCTTGAAGGACGGCCTCACCATGCTCGACATCGCGGCGGATTTGGATTCGGCGACCGGTGGTTTCAACAAGACCTTGCCGGTGACGCGAGTGCTGGACAAGGACGGTAACCGCGAGATCCCCCAAGATCAGCTCCGGGCGGCGGCCGACAAGGTGCTCGGTCTGCGGAAGAGTTAGCGGCAGAATGTCATTGGCCCAAGGACGGCAAACTCCGGGTCGGGCGCTCCAGATGTAGAGTGCTCGGACCTTTCGTTGCCCCGGGGCGACACCGTCGACACGAGGCTGCTCTGAGTCGCCACACAGCAGTCGCAGGAAATATTTAGAGTTGCTCGGACCTGGCCGAGCTTTTCACCCGCGAGCCTGCGAGCGTCGGGACCCTCTCATGACACGGCGGCTCGGGGCAGTCACGCTCAATCGAGGCCTACCGAACTTGAGCGCCTTCGGGCGCTTCTCGATCTGGCTGCAGAAGGATCGCCTTGCCATCGGCGTCGACGGCGGCGAGGAGCATTCCTTGACTCTCCGCGCCGCGGAGCTTGGCGGGCTTGAGGTTGGCGACCACGATGACCTGGCGCCCGATGAGGTCCTCCGGTGCGTACCCGGCCCGGATCCCCGCCACGATCTGGCGTTTCTCCTCACCGATCACGACCTGCAGCTTCAACAGCTTGTCGCTCCCCTCCAGCGGTTCCGCCTCGAAGACCCGCCCGATCTTGAGCTGAACTTTGGCGAAGTCGTCGATGGTGATCTCGGTCGTAGGGGGAGTTTCCATGGTTTTCTTGGGTTCGTTATCGGCAGGCTTCTCGGAAACGGCCGTAGGCTTAGGCGCGGACTTGTCGGCGGGCGCGGTCGCCCGGCCCTTCAGATCGAGGCGAGGAAAGATGGGTTCGGGCTGACCGAGCGCGGTCCCAGCGGGCAGAGACCCCTCGGTGCCCAGATCATCCCACGAAGTCAGGGGCGGCAGATTGAGCTGACGCGCGATCCCATCAGACCCGGTCGGGGTAATCGAGCGGAACAGCCCCTCCGCCGAGCGCAAGCAAAGCAGCATGGAGCGAATCACCGCAGGCAAGGCCGGGTCACTCGTCTTCGCCAGGGCCCAAGGCGCGCGGGTGTCAATGTACTTGTTCAGGAACCGAATCAAGCCGATTGCCGCATCCGCAGCTCGGTCGAGCCGGAAATCCACCATCGCGCCTTCGAACATCCCCCGGGCAACCGCGATCGCATCAAGCGCCGCAACCTCAGCATCACCAGGAGGAACGATCCCGCCGACGAACTTATGCGCCATCGCCAGCGATCGGTTCAGGGCATTGCCAAGATCGTTCGCGAGGTCGCTGTTGTAACGAAGGTCGAAGTCTTCATAGGTGAAAACGGTGTCGTTCTCGTACGGCAAGATCGCCGCCTCGTAATAACGCACCACGTCGATCGCGATCTCCGGGTCGCAGCCCGATCGCGCAGCTAAGTCCTCCGCCAATTCAACGGGAGCCACCACGTTCCCCTTCGATTTGGAAATCTTCTCGCCGCCAAGCAGAACCCACGCGTGGGCGACCAGATTCTTGGGCAGCGGCAATCCCACCCCCATGAGCATCGCGGGCCACAGCGTGGCGTGGAAGCGCGTCAGGATGTCCTTCCCAAGCCACTGCACGAGCGGCGGCCAAGTCTCCTCCCAACCTGCGTTCGGCCAACCGGTCGCGGTGACGTAGTTGATCAAGGCGTCGAACCAGACATAGATGACCTGACCCTCGTCCCCAGGCACGGGGATTCCCCATCCGGGGTTCGCTCGCGAAACGGCGGCGTCGCGCAGGCCTTGCTTGATAAACGAGACCACCTCGTTCTTCCGGCTCTCCGGAATGATCCGAATCGCGCCGCTCTCGTAGGCGGCCAGAAGTCGATCCTCGAAGGCAGAGAGCCTGAAGAAGTAGTTCGTCTCGCTGACCCAGCGCACCGGATTACCGTCGGGCGACTTGCCGTCCACGAGGTCGGCTTCCTTGAAGAAAGTCTCGGTCGAGACGTCGTACCATCCCTCGTACACGCCCGAGTAGATGCTGCCGTTCTCCTGCAGTCGCCTAAAGAACTCCTGCGCGACCGCGGCATGCTCCGGCCCGGCGGTGCGGACGAACTTGTCCGACTTCATCTTGAACCGGTCAAAGATCTCGATGAACCGCCCCGAGATCCGGTCGACGAAGGCGTGCACGTCCTCGCCCGCCGCCTCGGCCGCTTCCTTGATCTTGAGCCCGTTCTCGTCGGTCCCGGCCACATAGAACACGTTCTCGCCCCGCATCCGGTGGTACCGGGCGGTGATATCGCCTCCAAGCGTCGTCATCACGGTCCCGATATGGGGCGTGGAGTTGACGTAGGGGATTGCGGTGACGATGGTGGTCTTCATGGGCCGACCCAGAGTGTACCGGCGGGCCATCTTTTGGTGGAGTTAACTGGGAGCCG
The DNA here is from genome assembly GCA_038216655.1 of Fimbriimonadales bacterium. Taxonomy (GTDB): domain Bacteria; phylum Armatimonadota; class Fimbriimonadia; order Fimbriimonadales; family Fimbriimonadaceae; genus JAFDWR01. The sequence continues at coordinate 9,489 of JBBQPZ010000006.1, read as the reverse complement.
CCGACACTCCTGTCGGCGGAGCATAGGAAACGCCGCAACCTCAAATCGAATCCCCGAAGTGGAAGGGAACCCGCTTTACATTTGCACTCACGCACTTGAGGGAGGTTGCAAAGGGTCGTCCCTGATATCCTGAGGTCCAGATGCTGGCCGCCCTCGCGCTTTCTGCCTCAATCGCCGGAGTGGATTGGTTCACTTGGCATGACACCCGTACGCCTGATCATTTCGCCGTCCGATTCGAAGATCCAGCTCCCGTAAACGATGGCCCCTTGACCACAGCGTCCGGAGTGATGGGAGGCAAGAACATCCGCTTCGCCGTCGAGGGAGCCCCGATCTCGGCATTCGTCTATGATCTCGCGCTTGCAAATGGGGACCGTCCCTCCAACTTGCTCGTCTTCCAAACTGCCGAGGGAGCGTCCAAAGGCGGGGCGGTATACGCTTACTATGCCACTCAAGGGCGCGTGACCAAGTTGAATAGCGTCGCCTGGATTGGTTTTCCCGTCCACTTCGATCAGGCACGTAACACGCTGTCTTTCCAGATGCTAGATTGGGAGCACCGCGGAATGCTCGCGGTCTCTTATCGCCTCGATTTAGCTAATGGTCGTTTCTCGCTGGCCAGCAAGAGCAGAATCAAGGGCTAGGAGTAGTTCGGTAGTGGGCTGATCACGCCCCTTCGCTCCGCCGGAACGAACTCGATCTGGAGCGAGCCCGCGTATCCCAGCGAATCCAGAAGCTGACGTGCCCCCGCGACATCCGGTGTTCCGTACTCGATTCTAGCCACCCGAGCAAGAGCGGCAAATCGAGGGTGTTCTGGCGAGAGCCACGCCCGCAAAAACGGGGAGTAGTCGCAGAGGAAGAACTCGAATGGCAGGTTCGCCGAGCCCCGAGGTGCGAGGTTGGTACAGATCGACTGGGGTGTGGCCCCATCTGCTCCGGTGAACCCTCGCAATCGAAGGAGCGCAGAATCGCCCTCGACCTTCTCATACCGATCGAACGCGATGCCGCAAGTTCTAAACCTATCTTCCGCAATGGCAAGGGAAGTGGGTTCGAAGGCGAGGCAGGGAATTCCCAATGGAGTGGCCGGTACTTCCTCTTGAATCAGCTCAAGATTGAACCCGCCCATGGCGATCCCCGAGGTCAGGGCATCGGGCCAGAAGGGGCCGATGGGCCAGGCTTCGACGCAACTTCCTAGGCTCTCGTGGTGGGTCGCATGAATGTCCCCCACGTAACGAATCACGTGATCGAGACGAGCGAGTGCAGGAGCCATGAAATGAAGATACGACAAAGCGGCGCTGAGATCACTCTCCGCGCCGCCAATATCCGAGTCTAGCCGAAACTAGAAGCGATAGCCGAGGTACACACCGAGCGCGTTGGCGCGGACGTTAGCCGCGGTCTTGTCGCTGAGGGTGAGGATCGCTTCCGCGCTGAGGTGATGGCTGAGTTCAAGGCCCAGACCGCCGCGGAATAGCCACTTCGTCGCGGACGAACCGGCGACGTCGATGATCGCCGCGCCCAAGCCGACGGTCACGTACGTGCGACCGTACTTTTCGAGACCGCCGCTCTTCACGCTGGTGAAGAAGCGCTGGTTGAGCGCCAGGGGGAACACGTTGCCGCGCTGACCGCTCGTACTTCGTCCGATCCAGTCGGCCGAAATGTAGGTCTCGGAGTCCTTGCCCAGGCGAATAACCTGGTTCGGGAAAACGTAGTCGAGGCCGACGCCGTACCAGAGGTTCGACGCGGATCGGAGGTTATTGTCGAGCGGGAAGACGATTCCCGCGCGAAGCGCAAAGTCCGAGGGCGCGTTGTTGTTCTGCGCAGACGCCGCACCCAAAATGCCGAGAGCGGCAATACTCGCCGCGATGTGAAGCTTCTTCATATCCTTCCTTGTCATCGGGGAGAGCCCTCGCCGTACCCCTGCAGCTTGTATTGTACGCATCTGAAGCTCCCGCGTCAATCGCCAGGTTCCAAAGCATAATCGAGTCATGCCGCTGGTTCGCTTCAATCCCGAGGATTCGGTGCTCCTCGTCGTCGACATTCAGCCCACATTCATGACCGGAATCTTCGAGGGCGATCGGGTCCGGGCCCGAACGCACTTCCTCACCCAAGTGGCCAGGCTGCTCGATATTCCCGTGCTCGCGAGTGAACAGAATGTCGAACGCATGGGGACCACCGACCTCGACATCGCCCCGCACCTGGACGCGGTCTTCCCAAAGATGGCCTTCTCCTGCGCGGGTTGCGAACCCTTGATGCATCATCTCCTCCGCCTCGGAAGACGTCAGGTCGCCCTCGTGGGAATCGAGACCCATATCTGCGTTTGCCAGACTGCCCTCGATCTCACCGAACAAGGGTTCGAAGTCGCGGTGTGCCCGGACGGCGTCTCCGCACGCTCCCTTGAGCGACACAAATTCGGCATGGAGCGAATTCGAGATTCCGGCGTCTTGCCCGTCCACACCGAGGCCCTCGCCTACGAATGGATGCAAACCGCGGAGCATCCGCGCTTCCGCGAGGTCCTGCGGTTGGTAAAGGAGTTCGCGTAAGCTAGACCCATGGCGTCGAAGAACCCTCTGCTGCTCGCCCTCGCCGTCGTATTTGGCATTCTGGGCCTCCTCATTTTTGGGGCCAGTCCCATTTCGGTGAGTTCGAACCACGTCCTGAATTCGACGCTGAATGGCGCAATCGGCGGGCTCCTCGTCGGGCTCGCCGTGGCCCTGTTTCAGCAGAAGAAAGGGAACAAGGGGAAGTGAACCCACTCGAAGCGTTCATCCGCGCCGACGACCTCTCCGGCCTCCAAGCCAGCCTCGAAGAGAACCCCGAGGCGATCGGCCAGCCTACTTCGATGGGGGTGTCTCCGATCCTTCACGCCCTCTACTTCGGCAAGACCCGGATCGCCGAGGCCTTGAGAAGTGCAAAGCCGAGCCTCGATATCTCCGAAGCCGCCGCCCTGGGAGATCGCCACGAAGTCGAGCGCCTCCTCGAACTCGACCCCCATGCCCATCGCGAAGTGAGCCCCGATGGGTTCCACCCGCTTGGCTACGCCGCCTACTTTGGCCATCGCGAGCTTGCCCACGACCTGCTCGAACACGGAGCCGAACCCAACGTCGCATCCGAAAACGACCTTCGGGTGATGCCCCTTCACTCTGCCCTCAGCGGCGGTCACAAGGAGATCGTCCGCGACCTCGTTGAGCACGGGGCGGACGTCAATGTCGCCGCAGGAAACGAATGGACGCCCCTCCATTACGTTGCGGCGAAGGGCGACATCGAGACCGCCAAGCTCCTGATTGAGCATGGCGCGACCTCGATCACGCCCAATGTCGACGGGAAGACGCCGCGCGATCTGGCCCTTGAGAAGGGTCACACTGACCTCGCGGCGATGCTACCGGCGGGTTAACCCGCCGCCCGTGCCAAAATAGCCGCATGGCAGGCCATTCCAAATGGAAGAACATCCGCATCCGAAAGGGAAAGCAGGATGCGATCCGAGGCAAACAGTTCACCAAGCTCAGCCGAGAGATCATCGTCGCCGCGAAAGCGGGCGGGGGAGACCCCGGGATGAATCCACGGCTACGCGTCGCCGTCGATAAGGCCCGCAGCGTCTCGATGCCCGTCGAGAACATCAAGCGCGCGATTGACCGAGGCACCGGTGCGATCGAAGGAGCGGACTACGAAGAGATCGTCTACGAGGGCTACGGCCCAGGCGGCTCCGCGATCATCCTCGAATGCTATTCCGAGAACCGAAATCGAACGGTGGCGGAAGTTCGCCACGCATTTGGCAAGCACGGCGGGAACATGGCCGAGAATGGCTCCGTCAGTTGGCAGTTCAAGCGCGTCGGTCAGATCGGAGTCGCCCTCCAAGGCGTGGACGAAGACGAATTGACGATGGCGGCGCTGGAATCGGGCGCCGAGGACGTGGCCGTCGACGAGGAATCCTATGTCATCACGACCGCGATGGAAGATCTCCACAAGGTGAACGAGGGTCTCATCCAAGCTGGGTTCAAGACCTTGGAGCCCGCCCTGACCTACGTGGCCACGAACAAGGCGAATCCCAGTTCGGAGGACGCTGAGAAACTTTTGCGCCTCCTCGATGCCTTGGAAGACTTGGATGACGTCCAGGAAACGTACGTGAACGTGGATATCACGGAGGAAATGCTTCAAGAGGCTTGACCAAACACTCCCGGGTTCCCGTTGTCACGCTGATTCTGATCGCGGCCAATATGGTCGCTGCCTTCGCGCTTGTCTGGCAACCCGATTTTGCGTTCGATCTTGGGTTCAACCTCAACCACCCGTCGTTCCAAACGGCGATCACTTCGCTGTTCCTCCACCAGAACGTCATTCACCTTCTCGGCAACATGGTGTTCCTCGCCGCCGTCGGCGCCGCCGTCGAACTTGCCACTGGCTCAGCTAGGTTCATCACGGTCTATCTCGTTAGCGGGTTAGCTGGAGTTCTGGCCCATTGGGCACTTGCGCCACGGGGGTTGGAAGCCCCTCCCTTGCTCGGCGCGAGCGGCGCGATTGCTGGCTGCGCCGGCTATTACGCCGTTCGCTACCTGAGGCTCCGTGTTCCGCTCGCCCCCAAGTTCGGCGCATCGATCCTCGCCGTCACCCTCTTTTGGCTCGGCCTCCAGATCGTCGGGGCGTTTGTCCGAATCGGAGACGCCACGGGCGGGGTCGCCTACTGGTCGCACCTTGGCGGGTTCCTCGCGGGTCTGATCTTGAGCTTCGCCTTCCGCGCTCCCGATATCGCCCAGCTGAAGCTGGGCCATGAAGTCCTGGAGCAGATGAACACGCGCTCCCCCGCCGCGCTCGTCGCGGCGGCGCGCAAGCACCTCGACACCCATCCCGACGACCCCCACGCCCTCCAAGAACTGGCCAACGCCCTCAATAAGCTGGGCGACTCGGACGATGAGGCAAGAACCTTGGTTCGACTGCATTCGCTTCAACCGGGTGCCGAACCTCTGGAGCGCCTTTCGGACCTCCACAAACTCGCCCTGATTCCAACGCTCGAACGTCTTAAACTCGCGGAGAAGTACCACGCCAACCACGATCTCGCGCGTGACCTGCTCGTCAGCGTGATTGACGGCGATGACGACATCCAGCGCCCCGAAGCAATGCTCGCCCTCGCTGGGCTGGAGCGCGGCGACAATTCCGACCGGGCTTCCGAAATCTTAAAGAAACTCGAGGAGAAATATCCCCTGCACCCAACCGTGGAGCTTGCCCGAGCCAGAGGATGGCTCGCTTGAACCTCCGGGAGTGGTGGAGGCGGGTTCGGCCCGCTGTCTTTAGTTGGGCGGTCTACGTCGTCTTCCGAACCCTTTCCTCGACCTGGCGCGTGAAAGTCGAGGAGCTTGAAGAGAAGCTTCAACTGCCGGGCGGGGTGATCTTGATCGGGTGGCACGGTCGCACCGCCGCCCCCGCAAAGGTCTTCCGAAACCGAGGATTCTGGGCGATCATTTCTCTCTCTCGCGATGGCGAAATGCAGAACAGGATCTTCACCCGACTGGGATTCAACACCATCCGCGGCAGCACGGGCAGGGGCGGCGCACGGGCCCTGGTGGAGTCGATTCGCGCGCTGCGAAAGGGTGCCACCATGGCGCTCACGCCCGACGGCCCCCGCGGCCCCTCGGGAGTGGTTCAGCCGGGGATTCTGATGATGGCGCAGAAGTCGGGGGCGTGGCTCGTTCCCGTGGGGGTCTCCGCGAATCGGCGGAGGCTCATCAAGTCATGGGACCGATTTATGGTGCCCAAGCTCTTTGCGAAGTGTCTGGTGATCTTCGGGCAAGAGGTTCAGATTCCTTCGGACGCGACGGAAGAGGAAGTTGAGAAGATCCGTCTGTCCCTCCAGGCCGAACTGCACCGCCTTGAAGACCTTGCCGAGGCCCGTATGGGCTGGGACACGAAGTCGGTGCCTGATCTTTCTTCTTCATAGCCCCTCAACCCCGAGAAATTGCTCGGAAGTTTGAGAAAGAAACTTTCGATCCCTTAACCTTTTGGCCTGCACCCGGATTAATCTAGGTTGAGTTCGAGGACCCCACCGTCCCGAGGCTAACAACCATGAAGATCCAATTCGAATCCCACCCGCACCCCCATATCGAAGAGCGCAAGAAGACCGGTCCGACGAAAGTCAAAGATGGACATGTCGGGTTCAACGGCAAAATCGCCCTGCTCCTGACCAATGCGGTTGGCACGATGTGGTGCGCGTACGCCTTCGCATGTCTCGCCCTCCTCGTCCTGCCGGACGCGATCCATGGCGGCCTCCTCACCCTGATTCAATGGGTGAGCCAAACCTTCATCCAACTGGTCATGCTCTCCGTGATCATGGTCGGGCAGAACATCCTGGGGAAGGCGTCCGACAAACGCGCGGAAATGACCTACAAGGACGCCGAAGCGACCTTCCATGAGGCCAAGCAGATTCAGGAGCACTTGCGCCAGCAGGACGAGGCGATCTCGGCGATCCTGGAGCGTCTCGAAGTGAAGGAAGCGCAACTCAACCAGGCGATCGAATCAAGCAAGAAGCAGGCACCGCGCCCTGAGGGAAGCTAGCCTTCCCCGTATGAGCCCCCTTGAGAGGGTTGGGGGTGATCAAATGCCTCCCATCTTGGAATTCAGCCGCAGAAATCAAGGCTGCTAGGCGAGCAAGCACCGCCGGCTCGTTCCACTGCCGCTCCAACCGGAGCTCGCCCATCACAACTCCCGGGGATGTGGCTGGGGAGGGGGCCAGCCGCCTCTCCAACCGTAAAGGACGCGAACCTCTAGTAGCGCAGGTTTTCCAACCTGTGCGGCTCAGTACTAGTAAATCGCTGCCTTCGAAGCCAATGAGCTGCCGTCTACAAGGCTTTCCAACCTGTGCTCCCAGCTAACTGGGAGCGCCGACACTCCTGTCGGCAAAGCCTTGGAACCCCCCAACAAAATCAGCAAAGAGTCCCTGGTGATAACTGAGGACCGCTGACACTCCTGTCGGCGGGTTTGGAACCATCATCAAACTCGTTGTGAAGGACAAGGCTGCTGGTGATAACGGGGAGCGCCGACCCTTCTGTCGGCAAAGGTTCGCCATCCATGGCTACAGGAAGCGGGACCGGGACAGGGAAGGAGCCACCGCCCCGAGCTTTTAGTAGCGCCGGTTTCCAACCTGCGTCTCCGGAAAGACTTGGTTGACTTCTTCGCATCGTGAGAACAACTAAGCACAAACATCGCGAACAGGCAGGCCGGGGTTATCCAACGCTGGATGTGAGTAAAGTCCACCCCTTCTGGTTGAAGCGGCTCCCACTCCAGTTTGGTTGCATCCGGCGCGTCAAGCTCCTGACAGGCGACGTGCCTTTTCAGGCAATGAACCTTTACCGAATTTTGCGGCTAACTCCAGCAAAGGCTTTGCCTCTTCGAGCTTGTGCTCTTCCACCAAGCGCTTCCCCAACAAGTATGCCGCCGCCGCATTGTTAGGCGAAATCTGCAGAGCCTCGCGCAAAGTTGCCTGGGCAAGTCGCGGTGACCGCCCGTCGATGCGTGAGAAAAGGATCAGGCTGGTAGCAAGCGCTCCACCCTTGTAAGGGTCAGGCGGCAAGTTGGCTAGCGATCCAATCTCCGACTCTAGCTCTGCTTTCTGCCTGCCGATCGCCAGCCAGAGAACGTCTTGATTGTCCCCGGGCAAAAGGTGCAATCGAGCGTTCAGCAAGCCCATCAGGACATCCTCCTTTGCGCTATGTGCCAACTGCCATGGAGCTTCCATGAGTTCCTTGCGGGCTTTCTCAAAAGAGCCTCCTTCGAGCAGAATCTCAGAAAGGAGCACTTTCGCGGAATGGGGGTCTTTGTCAGAGCCATAGTAGTAGTTCGCCGCCGCCCGAGCGACTACCTCCGCCTCCGGAAGTTCGCCTCGCGCGAATAGCTGTAAGGCCTGAGCATAGGCTTTATCCCCCAAGCTTCGGCGAGTGCTCTTGTCATCCTGGCCCGTGGCGAAACAACTGCCAAGCCATAACAGCGAGACTAAAAGTACTGTAAATAGTTTCATTGATTTACCTTCCGACGGACTAGTTCCAAGTCGCGCTCTGGCCCTTTCCGGACCATTCTGGGTGTGTACTTGTCGATCCAGCCCCAGATTGAAGGCCGCTGGTACCACCCGAAACACTCCAGACCCCACCCGAATTTGTCGCCGTTCCAGACCACTTCCATGGCCAAACATAAAGCGGAACATACATAGAGTCTACGCCTGGAGGCTTGTAGAAGACGTACATTTTGAAAGTCTCTGAGATGGCGTAGCTAGTTGCTGTGACACCGACGAGACCGTCATCAAAGGACTGAGTTGGCAAGTCGCCGCAGGAATGGCTGGTCCCATCCGCGTCCCAAATGCTGTCTGTAGGCTCATAGGGCATAGCGTAATCTAAAAGCCCAGATGTTTTTCCGCTCACGCTCAACACTTGTGTGCTACCGGAAACAACTCGCGAACGACCCAAGTCGACAACTTGCACAAAGTTCCACCCGCCCGGTCCCTCTGCCATCGCGAAGTCACATGGTGTGGTTACTGCGCAGATGAATGTTATCCCTTGTGAGCCGGTGCCGGAGAAATACCCGATGGCAAAGCCACTGGCGGTTCGGGCTGTGGAACCGGGATCAGATGCGGACGCACTAAACGTCGGGGTAACTGAGCCTACTGTGCCAGACAGGGTCAAAGTTGTGCTTGCATCCGGCGCAGTCACATTTACTGAGATCGTGTTTGAAGCTGATGCCGCCGCGAAATAACATTGTGTAGAAGACGTGTTTGATGAGGTCCAGCCAGTTAAGTGTCCGATCGCCGGCGCAGACGAGGCCTCATAATCTGCGAACGGTGACCCGCCCGAAATGCCCCAAGAATATGAAGATCCTGATGGAGCCCCAACCACCGTCGCGCTGAGTCTTTGACCAACCAGGAGGCGTAAATCAGACGTAGATAGCGTTCCGTCGAACGACAAAGTCAATGGGTAGACGGTCATAGTGTAGGTGACCGTTGCCTCTATCGAAGCGCTCGAAGAGAGGAAATGTATCAAACCCGCGGACAGGCTCGGCGTAACCGTCTTTGTGATTGACGAAGCTCCGGTCGCCGTCGAATACTTTGAATTCGATACTGCAATTGTGGTCCACGTTCCGCTTCCCGGGGCACTCGATGATGCTCCCAAGCCGTTATTAACGCTGCCTGGTCCGACGACGCCAGACGTCACTATGCTGACGGTGCACGTTTCAACAATGATCGTCGGGGGTGCTGGTGACCGGTTCCCCTTAGACTTTCCAGGGCAAGAATAGAGGATTCGGCTCCAAAATAGGAGACGAACATGGCAGGACGGAAACGATACACGGAGGAGCAGATCCTCAAGGTTCTCGGTGAGATCGACGCGAGGGCGAGCATCGCTTCGGTTTCTCGCGCTCACGGCATCAGCGACCAGACGATCTACCAGTGGCGCAAGCGCTTTGCGGGGATGTCCAAAAGTGAGTTGGCTGAGCTCAAGGCGATGCAGGATGAGAATCGCCGGCTGCGGC
>JBBQPZ010000005.1:0-202739 GCA_038216655.1 Fimbriimonadales bacterium | reverse complement strand
TTGGCCATGCCTGGGAAACCGGAAATGCGTCCTGGCAAGCCGTGCTCCTACGCACGAGTGGTAATTACAGCGCACGGTTTGCCGGGAAACAACTTCGATTGAACAGGCAATTCCAATCCCGGCCAAACCGTGGCACCGCGGTTCAAAGTTGACAATGGAAGCTTGACAGCCTCCTCAGAATGATGACTTTCGGTTTCCCGGGTTACGCGATCGTCGCGGCTTCGTCGAAGTCAAGTCTCGGCGAACGCGGGAAGCTCTGACTGAAGCCGCCGTAACCCAGGTTCACGATAAGGTTGACCTTGAACTTCCCGTCCGGGAAGAACTCGGCGTTCACCTTCGCGGCATCGAACCCGGACATCGGGCCGGCATCCAAACCAAGCGCACGAGCGGCAAGGATGAAGTAGGCGGCCTGCATGCTGCTGTTGCGGAACGCGGTCTCCTCAGCGAAGGCGGGATTTCCCACGAACCAGGATCGCATGTCGGCGTGCGGCATTAGCTTCGGAAGTTGATCGAAGAACTCGGTGTCGTACGCGATAATCGCGACGACCGGCGCATTCTCAGATTTAGCGACGTTCAGTTCCATCAGAGTCGGGAGGAGGCGTGCCTTGCCCTCGGCGGTGGTGACGAAAACGAAACGGGCGGGGCTGCCGTTGACGCTCGTGGGCCCGAGCTTGGTCAGGTCGTAAATCTCGCGCAGAAGTTCCTCGGAGACCGGCTTGTCCTGCCAAGCATAAGCGGTTCGCGCGGTGCGGAAGAGCGTGTCGAGAGCGGTGACGTCGAGCGTGTTGGTTTCAGTGATCGGCATGATTTCCTCGTTTCTGGCTCCATAAAGGCGCCACAACATCTTCTACGCTTAATAAAGCGTAGTAGTAAGCAATGCGATTCACAAAACACAATTCAGTGACGCAGGCGTGCCCGTTAGAGTTAAATGAAGGCATGCCTGTCCCGGAAGATGAAGCCGCTGAACCCAGTTCGTGCGGCTCGGCCGCACTGATCCGGGGTGTCCTGATCCTTCAGGAGAAGTGGACGCTGCTTATCGTCCACAAACTCCTTCGCGGGCCGGTCGGGTTCAACGAACTATGTCGGAAGGCCGAGGGAGTCAACGCGACGACGATGTCGCAGCGCTTGGCCTCCCTTGAGGAGGCGGGCCTGGTCGAGAAGACCATCCATTCGACGATGCCGCCCCGCACGAGCTACGTACTAACCGATGCCGGTCGCGCGCTCGCTCCCGTGTTGACGGCGATCGAGCAGTGGAGTCAGGAGCATATGCCCGATTTCAAGTGATCGTCGTTGACACGTAGCGGTATGATTCGTCGATGCGTTGGGTCGCGATGACGATCGCTTTCGTCATGTCGCTTACGACGACATGGGGACGGTTGTTGCTGACGCCTGTCGGCGTCCAGTGCCCAACGGCTCTAGTCCAGACCATCACGACTCGCGACTGCTGCGGTCATCTCGTGACGCGATCTCCGAAGCCGGGTGAGCCAGGATTCCAGCAATTCAGGTGCGCGGAAAAGCGCGTTGCAACGTCAGTCGCGGTCCCCTCGGCCCCGATGCTACTTGGGGTTCTCACGGGCTTGCCGACAGCTTTCAATTGGGGTATCCGACTGCCCGGAACGTATGACTTCAAGGTGCAGACGGCGTTGCTAGCCCAACGGTGCGATGCTTCGGCGGGCGCCCAGGCTGACCGAATACACTAGGGCATGGCCAAACCCATCACCCACGTGACCCCCGACCAGCGGGTAGATCGATGGAAGAAGCTGTGGGCGACCCCGCGCTTGCTTGATGACACCGAGACAGAGCTCGCTTTCGAAGAGTTTCAGGCCGCATTCGTGCCGAGCCACATGCACAAGCGGTTCATGAAGATCTTTGGGGTGCCCAAGGCAGTGTTCGGAAACCGGTTCTTTATGGAGGATGCGGTCTATCACAAGTGGGACAGCCGGCTCGCCGTGCTTGGCGCGCACCACGCCACCCATGTCGAGGTGACAGTGATCTACGGTTCGCCCGACAAGCTGGAAGCCCATTGGCTACGCGGGGAGACTCGGCGTACCCTTCGCGATATCGTGATCGACGACTGGTTCGCCGCCTGTTTCATTGTCCGAAGCCCCGAAGTCACGATGTACGGGTTCATTGAGCCGAAAATGCAGGGATGCGTCCTTCGTGTTGTCGCCGGGGAAGAGGTCTTCAAGGGTGCCGAAGAAGAGGCTCCGTCTGGACTTAGGTTAGTCAGGACCGTCGTCGACGATCCTGACCAAGACTGAGTCTGCGTCGTCCTACGAGTGGGCGGCGGCGATAACCGTGCCGTCGGCCGCGGAGATGACGATCCCGTCCACGCGTCGGTTGATGTTCTGGCTCGGCGGGTTGTAGATGGTGAAGTTCCCCTTCACGGTGCCGGTCTTGTTGATTACGACCAGATACGGGAGCGTTACCGGGGCCAGCGCAACTCCGGAGTCCACATCGGTGGTGTAGAGCGTTACTCGGTAGGACGTCCCATCGGAGACATTCATCGGCTTCCCCTTGACCGAGATCGAGACCGTCGACCAGGTGTAGTAGCCCGGAATCGAGTTCGTCATCGTGTACGTGCCCGACCAGCTTGGGAGCGTGCCGTTGATCGAGGCGAACTGATCGAAGACGAACGGGGTGCCGACCTCCGTTCCATTTCCGCCGCCACCCCCGCCGCTTCGCGCTGCTGCGGAGGTCGGGGCCAAGATCGCCGCCGAAACCAAGGTCGTTGCCAAAAGGATGCCGAAGAATTTATTCAAGTAGAGTGTCTCCTTTCCGGTGGTCCATAGAACCACGCATTGACAAGGAGACACTCAACGCCTAAGAAATACATCTGCGGCGCGAAATCGAGAACTGGCTTCAGTCTTGGGTGCGGGAGCTAGCCACCCCCGCCACGCGTATGGTTGAAAGAGTCGTCCGGCGTCGAGGTGTGACATACCGTGCACTTGGAGATCGGTCCCGCGTGCCCCTGCAGAGCGATCGCCTGGATGTTGTCTCGTGCGTTCGTGCTCGGTCCGATGGCGTGGGGACTACCGTGACAGGAGATGCATTTGACCCCGTTATGACCAACAGAGTCTCGGTACAGCACCCCGGTCTGCTCGTATTCGTGACCCGCGACCTGGTGGCATGAACCGCATCGCGGCTCGTCGACCCACGGCGTTCGACCCGAATTCCCAACGGCGGCCATCGAGGTGTGGCAGTCCATGCAGGTGAGTCCGTTCGCCTTGTGGACATCGCGCAAGCATTGGGTCTGGTTGCCCGGATGACACGAATAACACAGGTTCGACCCGGTCATGTTCCCCATCCGGCTGGCGTGCGAACTGTGCATCGCAGACGAGAAGGCGCTAACGCCCGACTGCCCCGGTGCGCCGAGCGCGGGGTCGGAATGGCAAGAAGCGCACAGGACGGGTTTCTGGCTCTCAAGGTTCGTACCGTGCAACTGATCGTGCTTCCTTAGAATGTCGGTGGCGACACTGATCCCCGGCGTCGTATGACAGTTATCGCAGTGGATCTCCCACGAGACGGGGACGACCGCTTGGGTCGAGGCGACTTGTCGCCCGGTTTGGGAAACGACGATCTGAGCGAGTTGGTAGCCGTCGAAGATTCTCCCGTCGGTCAGCGGTGTCAGGGGGATCCCGTGGGCCCAGAAGTCCCGGTCCGCGGTCGGCTGCATCTGACCCGCGAGGCCGAATCCAAAGAGCCCGATATTGTTGGGCAGATTGGCGCCGAAAAGTTGGGGCGCGTACTGCCAGAAGTTCGTTTTGGAGACGCTGTCGCTGTTACCGGCGATTGCGTAGTTCACCTGAATCCCGCTCGTGACGATCTGTGGGTCCTCGCCACCCCGGCGGATCACCTGGGCGCGAAGCGTGTTGGCTGGGGGCAGGATGCATATCTCCGAGAAGTCCTCGTTCATGCAGTGCATCCCGAGGTCGTTGTAGCCAAACACCACAAACGACCCGTTGCCGCCACCACCGCCTCCGCCATCCCCGCTGCCCGCACTCCCTCCGCCACAGCCTCCTAACGCAAACAAATACACCATGGCTCCGACGCCGATGGTCAGGCCAAGAAAGTTCAAATTACGCATCGCATACTCCCACGGTGCGAAGTCCCCGCAACCTACCCATAGTGTTCCCCGCCCTATCGATCGGATCAAGTCGTGGCTTCTCATTACGAATCCAGTACCCCTCACCGATTTCATGTGAGTTCAGCGCTTAGATTTGCGGCGATTCACATCCCGAAAGTCACCCGAGGTTCCAATCTCGTCAATGGAAACCACGACGTTTCTTGAGTCCAACCCTGGGCTACTCTGGAGTCAAGGTGAAGTCGAAACCCGGAGATTTGACGCCCCAACCCGACCTCGGCAGCGAGCGTCGAACGGGCCCGCAACGTGTGCGGCACCCGGTCTATCTAGATCTCCTCCCTCCCTGCAATCACGCTTGCCCGGCCGGAGAGAACGTACAGGTCTGGCTCGCGCTGGCGGCCGAGGGCCGCTACCGTGAAGCTTGGGAGATGATCGTTCGGGACAATCCCCTGCCCGCCGTCCACGGTCGCGTCTGCTATCACCCTTGCGAGTCCTCCTGCAATCGGGAGAAGCTTGACGCCACCGTCAGCATCCACGCCGTAGAGCGGTTCCTCGGTGACCTAGCCCTCAAGGAAGGCTGGAAGCTCACCTGCCCAACGCCAACCGGAAAGAAAGTGCTGGTGGTCGGCGGAGGCCCGAGCGGGCTCTCGTGCGCCCACCACCTTGCCCTCAAGGGCCACGATGTGGAGATTCGCGAAGCCGGGCCGCTGCCCGGCGGGATGATGCATTTCGGCATCCCCGCGTACCGGATGCCACGGGATGTCCTGGAATCTGAGATTCGCCGCATCGAAGAGATGGGCGTGCGAATCGTGCTCAACCACAAGGTCGAGGACCTTGCGATGGAGCGCGAAGGGTTCGACGCGGTGTTCGTCGCGGTCGGCGCCCACCTCGGCAAGAAGACCGAGATCCCCGCCCGCGATGCGGGCAAGATGCTCGATGCCGTTCAATTCCTCCGCGACTTCGAGATGGGAAACGCTCCCAAGCTCGGCCGTCGCGTGGCGATCTACGGCGGGGGCAACACCGCGATGGATGCCGCCCGCGTCGCAAGGCGCATGGGCGTCGAACCGCTCATCATCTATCGCCGCGACCGCGAGCATATGCCCGCCCATCAGTCCGAAGCCGACGACGCGCTCGCCGAAGGGGTGAAGATCCACTGGCTGCGCACGATCAAGTCGATCCAGGAGGGGGAATTCACCGTCGAGATCATGGAACTCGACGAGAAGGGCAAACCCGTCCCGACCGGCGAGACCGAAACCCTCCAAGCGGATGACCTGATCCTCGCGCTCGGGCAAGATACCGACACCCATTTCCTCCGGGGCCTCCAGGGTATCCAATTCAAGGACGATGGCACCGTGGTCGTGGACGAACAGATGATGACCGGCTGCCCCGGCGTCTTCGCGGGCGGCGACATGGTCCCATCGGAACGCACGGTCACCGTCGCGGTCGGACACGGCAAGAAGGCAGCCCGGAGCATTGACGCCTTCCTCCGTGGGGCGGACTATGCGAAGGACAAGCGCGTGGATGTGGCCAGCTTCGACAAGCTCCACCTTTGGTTCTACACCGAGGCCGACCAGAGAATTCAGGCGCAACTCGACACCCAACGCCGGAACGCCAGCTTCGAAGAGGTGGTCGGCGGTCTCTCCGAGGAGCAAGCGCAGTTCGAATCCCGCCGTTGCCTCTCGTGCGGCAATTGCTTCGAGTGCGACGGATGCTACGGTGCCTGCCCAGAGGACGCGATCGACAAGCTCGGAATCGGTGCCGGGTACTCGGTGGACCTCACCAAGTGCACCGGATGTGGAACCTGCTTCGAGCAGTGCCCGTCGGGAGCCATCACGCTGGTCGCCGAGCCGATCAGCACCTAGAGAAGAATCGGCATGACAACGATCACCAAGGAACCGGCGCACAAGGCAAAGGCCACGCGCTCGATGGAAGTCACGATCGACGGCAACGAAGCCTGCGTGAATGTCGCGTACCGGCTGAACGAGGTCTGCTCCATCTTCCCGATCACCCCCGCGACCTCAATGGCCGAGCTCGCCGACCAGTGGGCCAGTGAAGGCAAGAAGAACCTCTGGGGCAATGTGCCCGACGTCATCGAGATGCAGAGCGAGATCGGTGCAGCGGGCACCCTGCACGGAGCGGTGCTCTCGGGTTCGCTCGCGACGAGCTTCACTTCCTCTCAGGGGCTGCTGCTCATGGTCCCGAATATGTTCAAGATCGCGGGCGAACTGACGCCGTGCGTCATCCATGTGGCGAGCCGTGCCCTCTCCACCCACGGGCTCTCGATCTTCGGCGACCACCAAGACGTCATGGCCGTCCGCCAGACCGGCTTCGGCATGCTCTCCGCGTCCTCGGTCCAGGAAGCCCACGACTTCGCGCTGATCACCCAGGCCGCAAGCCTCGAATCCCGCATCCCGTTCGTGCATTTCTTCGACGGGTTCCGCACGTCCCACGAGATCACCAAGATTGCCGTCCTGACCGACGAGCACCTTCGCGAGATGGTCGACGAGGACCTCGTGCTTGCCCACCGCCGGCGCGGAATGAGCCCCGACCACCCGGACGTGCGCGGCACCGTCCAGAACCCCGACGTCTACTTCCAATCCCGCGAGGCATGCAGCATCTTCTTCGCCCGTTGCCCGTCAATCGTCCAGCGGACAATGGACCGGTTCGCCTCGCTCACCGGTCGGCAGTATCGCCTCTTCGAATACTTCGGCCACCCGGAGGCTGAGCGAATCCTCGTTCTCATGGGATCCGGTGCCGAAGCCGCCCGCGAGACCGTCGATGCGCTGGCCGCTCAGGGGGAACGGGTTGGCGTGGTTCAGGTCCACCTCTACCGTCCGTTCGATGTCCAGGCGTTCATTAACACCGTGCCCAAGACTGCCCGCTCGGTGGCGGTACTCGACCGCACCAAGGAGCCGGGGGCAACCGGCGAACCCCTCTATCTCGACATCGTCGCAGCGTTCGCCGAGAGCCAAAGCTCCATTCCCTTCCCGAGGATCATCGGGGGACGCTATGGCCTTGCCGGAAAGGAGTTCCACCCGGGGATGATCAAAGCCGTTCTCGACGAACTCAAGAGCGAGGACCCGAAGAACCACTTCACGATCGGGATTCACGACGACGTCTGCCACAGCAGTCTCGAATTCGACAACGACTACTCGGTCGAACCGGACTCCGTTCACCGCGCGATCTTCTACGGCCTCGGTGCCGACGGCACCGTCGGAGCGAATAAGAACTCGATCAAGATCATCGGCGAGGACTCCGGCTTGTATGCCCAGGCTTACTTCGTGTACGACTCGAAGAAGAGCGGCTCGCAAACGACGTCCCACCTCCGCTTCGGCCCCGATCCGATCCGCTCGACCTACCTCGTCCGCTCGGCCAAGTTCATCGGCTGCCACGTGTTCGGATTCGTGGATCGGATGGATGTTCTGGCGAGCGCGGCTGACGGCGCCACGTTGCTCCTGAACGCCCCCTTCGGCTCAGAGAGTGTGTGGGCAAGGCTGCCCCGCGCGATGCAGGAGAAGATCATCACCAGGCGAATCCAGCTCTACGTGATCGACGCGACCAAGGTCGCCCGTGAGACCGGACTCGGGGCGCGCACCAACACCGTCCTCCAGACCTGCTTCTTCGCAATCTCCGGCGTCCTTCCCCGTGAGCAAGCCGTCGCAAAGATCAAGGAATCGATCCAGCACACCTACGGGAAGAAGGGCGCCGAGGTCGTCCGGAAGAACTTTGAGGCGGTTGACACGACTCTGGCCCAGTTGCACCGGGTCGAGATACCTGCCAAGGCTACGAGCACGCGGACTCTCCTGCGGGTGGTCAGCGAGCAAGCCCCCGACTTCGTTCAGAACGTCACCGCGAAGATCATCGCCGGCGTGGGGGATGAACTGCCCGTGAGTGCCTTCGCCCCCGACGGGCCCTATCCAAGCGGCACCGCCAAGTGGGAGAAGCGTAACGTCGCCGATAACGTCCCGATCTGGGACCCCGAGATCTGCATCCAGTGCGGCAACTGCAGCTACGTCTGCCCTCACGGCTGCATCCGAACGCGGCTGTTCGAGGAAGCCGACCTCGCGGGTGCGCCTGCCGACTTCAAGTCAAACCCGATCGACGCCAAAGGATTCCCGGAGACGCGCTACACCCTCCAGATCTATATGGAGGACTGCACCGGTTGCACCCTATGCGTTGACGCCTGCCCGGTCAAAAACAAAGAGAAAGCCGGATTACGGGCGATCAACATGGTTCGCAAGGAAGGGATCGAGGTCACCAATCGCGAGCAACTCGCGTTCTTCGAGACCCTGCCGGTCAACGACCGCGCCTACGTCGACTTCGGCACCGTCCGCGGCACGCAGTTCCTGGAGCCATTGTTCGAGTTCTCCGGGGCGTGCGCCGGATGCGGCGAAACGCCGTATTTGAAGCTCGCCTCCCAACTTTTCGGCGACCGCATGATGATCGCCAACGCGAGTGGCTGTAGTTCCGTCTTCGGCGGCTGTCTCCCGACCACCCCGTGGTCGATGAACCACGAGGGCCGTGGCCCGGCATGGGCCAACTCGCTTTTTGAGGACAACGCCGAGTTCGGCCTCGGGATGCGCGTCTCTGCGGATCGCCATATGGCGCTCGCGCACTCGCTGCTCCTCGCTATGAAGCGCGACCTCGGCGAAGACTTCGTCGAAGACCTGGTCTACGCTCCCCAGCGGCTGGAATCCGAGATTCGGATCCAACGCGGACGTGTGTCCCAACTCAAAGATCGCCTGCACGTGATGCTCGAAGCCACCGGGCACAATCCAGCTTTCCAAGCAGGAGCCAGGAGCCTTCTATCGGTGGCGGACAGCCTTATCCGCCGCAGCGTGTGGATCGTCGGCGGCGACGGCTGGGCGTATGACATCGGCAGCGGCGGCGTGGACCACGTCCTCGCAAGCGGCCGAGATGTGAATCTCCTCGTACTCGACAACGAGGTCTATGCAAACACCGGAGGCCAGGCCTCGAAGGCGACGCCGCTCGGCGCGGTCGCTAAGTTCGCGAACTCCGGCAAGAAGAGCGCCAAGAAGGATCTCGCCCTCCAGGCGATCTCCTACGGCAACGTGTTTGTCGCCCGGGTTGCGATGGGGGCGAACGCCCAACAGACCCTCACCGCCTTCCGCGAGGCCGAGGCGTACTCAGGGCCGTCGCTGATCATCGCCTATAGTCATTGCATCGCCCACGGCATCGACATGGAAAAAGGGCTGGAACAGCAGCAGCTCGCCGTCCACAGCGGCTACTGGCCGCTCATCCGCTTCAACCCCCAGGTCCGCGCCTCGGGTGAAAACCCCTTCATCCTCGACTCGGCGAGGCCAACCCACAAGCTGAAGGACTACTCCGAAAACGAATTGCGCTTCCGCATGCTTCGGCACACGAACCCGAACGAAGCGGAGGCAATCTACCAGGCTGCCCAGGAAAGTTTGGAGCATCACTGGGCCCTCTACGAGAGGATGGCCAAGTAACGGTACATGGAGAAATCAATGATCGACCTTAAAACAACCTACATGGGGCTCGAACTCAAGCACCCGATTGTCGCGTCCGCTTCACCACAATCCAAGAGCCTGGATGGAGTGAAGCGCCTCGCCGACGCCGGTGCGTCCGCGATCACGCTGTTCTCGCTGTTCGAAGAGCAGATTCGGAACGAGCAGGAGACCCTCGAATTCCTGATCGGGCGAAGTACCTACAGCTCCTCGGAGTCTCTGAACTACTTCCCCGCGGCCGACACCTATAGCGTCGGTCCCGGCGACTATCTGGAATTGATTTACCAGGCCTCGCGTGCGGTCGATGTGCCGATCATCGGCAGTCTCAACGGCGTCACCGAGCTGGGATGGATTGAGTACGCCCAGAGCATGGTCGAGGCGGGTGCGAAGGCGCTTGAACTCAACATCTTCTTCCTCCCCGTCGACTTCCTCCTATCTTCCGAGCAGGTTGAGGAACAGTACATCCACATCGTGGAAGCGGTCAGCACCGCTGTGAACGTCCCGGTCGCGGTCAAGCTCTCGCCGTTCTTCAGCTCAACCGGCAACATGGCAAGGAAACTGGTCAGAGCCGGCGCAAAGGGACTCGTCCTCTTCAACCGCTTCTATCAGCCCGACTTCGATATCGACAACCGCGTGGTGGAGTCCACGCTCGAACTCAGCCAGCCGTCCGAGATTCGTCTGCCCCTCCTCTGGATCTCCGTGTTGTACGGGCACCTAAACGCCTCAATGGCGGCAACCACGGGCGTGGAAACGTCCAAGGAAGCGCTGAAGTACGTGATGGCAGGGGCCGATGTCGTCATGACCACCTCCTCCCTCCTTCGCCACGGCGAAGCCCACCTCGGAACCATCATCAGAGGGTTCGAGGAGTGGATGGAGGCCAATCGGTTCGAATCGGTCGCGCAGATGAAGGGCTCGATGAGCTACCAGAACTGCGCGGAGCCAGAAGCGATGGTCCGGGCGAACTACCTGAAGATGCTGCTGAGCTTCTCAGGTCAGCCAAAGGCGGTGAAACGCTAGCCGTCGCCGAGAATCGAGCGGGCGATCACGAGACGCTGGATCTCGCTCGTCCCCTCGTAAATCTCGGTAATGCGCTGGTCGCGGTACAGCCGCTCGACCTTAAACTCCTTCATGTAGCCGTATCCGCCATGGATTTGTAGAGCTTTGTGGCAGACACGGTGGGCCATTTCGGAGGCGAAGAGCTTGATCATCGCAGACTCCTTCGAGTGTCGCTGGTGGCTCTCTTTCATCCAAGCGACGCGATAAAGCATCGTCTTGGCGACCTCGACTTCGGTGGCCATGTCGGCGAGCATGAACTGCAGCGCCTGAAGCTCGGAGAGCTTCTTGCCGAACTGCACCCGCTCCTTGGCGTACTTGACGGCCTCGTCCAGCGCACCCTCGGCGATTCCAACTGCCTGGGCGGCGATCCCGACCCGGCCACCGTCTAAGGTGGTCAAGGCCACGTTCAGCCCTCTATTCTCCTGCCCAAGCAGTGCTGTCGCCGGGACGCGGCAGCCGGTGAAGATCATCTCTGTCGTGCTGGAGGTGCGGATTCCGAGCTTGTTCTCGTGCCGACCGACCCGGAAACCCGGCGTCGAGGTCGGAATCAGAAACGCCGAGATCCCCTTCGCGCCCTTCTCAAGGTCGGTCTGGAAGAACGCGATGATCACGTCCGCGATCCCGCCGTTGGTGGTGAAGTTCTTGGTTCCGTTCAGGATGAAGTGGTCACCGTCGCGTACGGCATGGGCTTTGAGCGAGCCAGGATCGCTGCCCGCGCCCGCCTCGGTGATCGAGAAGCACCCGATCCACTCGCCGCTGGTGAGCTTGGGCAAGACCTCGCGTTTTTGCTCCTCGGTGCCCCACTTCACGATCGTGTCATTGACCAACGAGTTCTGCACGCTGACCCCCACCGAGGTCCCGGCATCGACCTTGCTGAGCTCGATCATGACGCCCACATAGGCCATCGCGCCAAAGTTGGTGCCGCCGTACTCCTCAGGCACAGTCATTCCCAAGAAACCGAGGGTGCCAAGTTCCTTGAGTGCATCCAGGTTTACTTCCTGCTTCTCGTCCAGTTCTTGCACCACGGGTGCCAAACGCCGGTCAGCGAACTTGCGGGCTTCTTCGCAGACAAGACGATGCTCTTCGCTCATGCTGAAATCCATCAGATCACCCCTGAGCGCGGGTGGGTCTTGACCCACTCTTGGATGTAGCCGACGATGGCGCTCGGGTCGTCGCCGGGGCCGAATAGTCGGCCCACTCCCAGGGTCGCGAGCGACTCCTGATCCTTGGTCGGGATGATCCCGCCTCCGGTCAGCAACCGGTCGCCAATGCCTTCCTTCAGCATCAGCTCGCGCACTCGCCGGAAGTGGGTCATGTGCGCGCCGGAGAGGATCGAGAGGCCGATCACGTCGGCATCTTCCTCGACCGCGGCGGCAACGATTGACTCGGGGGTTTGGCGAAGACCCAGATACACGACCTCCATCCCGGCTTCAACGAGGGAACGGGCCACGACTTTCGCGCCTCGGTCATGCCCGTCCAGACCCGGTTTCCCGACGACTACTTTTATCGGAGTTTCATTCATTTTTTGGACCTACTCGAATCTAGAAGAACGACTGCTCCCGGAACTCGCCAAACACCTTGATCAGCGTGAGGGTGATCTCCCCCTCGGTGGCGTAGGCGCGCGCACACTCCAGCAGGCGGGGAATCAAGTTGGCCCTCGTCCGCGCGGCTTTCTCTAGGGCGGCGAGGCGATCACCGACCGCGACGTTGTCCCGCCCCTCACGGAGCGCCTTCACCCGGGCGATCTGGTTGGGTTCGACCGACTCGTCGATCTCCAAGATCGGGATGATGAGCTTCTCGTCTGCGTTGACGAAGTCGTTCACGCCGATCATGATCTTTCGCTTCTCGGAAAGCGCCCGCTGATACTCGAACGCCGCGCGGGTGATCTCCTGCTGCGGGAACCCGCGCTCGATCGCCTTGACCATCCCACCCATCAGATTGATCTGGGCGAAGTAGCTCTCCGCCTCATCCTCAATGTCGCGGGTCAGCTTTTCTACGAAATAGGACCCACCCAGCGGGTCGGCAACATTTGCGACGCCGCTCTCAAACGCGATGACCTGCTGGGTGCGCAGGGCGATCTCGACCGCCTTGTCCGATGGAAGCGCGAGCGCCTCATCCATCGAGTTCGTGTGCAGGCTCTGACACCCCCCCAGCACTCCCGCCAACGCCTCCAGCGCGGTGCGCACGATGTTGACCTCCGGCTGCTGCGCGGTGAGGCTGCACCCCGCCGTCTGAACGTGGAACCGGCAGAGCCAGGAACGCGGGTTCTTCGCGCCGTACCGCTCCTTCATGTGGCGCGCCCAGATGCGGCGCGCGGCGCGGAGCTTGGCGATCTCCTCGAAGAAGTCGAGGTGGGAGTTAAAGAAGAAAGAGAGTCGTGGCGCGAAGTCGTCGACATCCATCCCCGCCTCGATCGCGTGATCGACGTAGGTGAACCCGTCCATCAGGGTGAACGCCAGTTCCTGGGCGGCGGTCGCCCCGGCCTCACGAATGTGATAGCCGCTGATCGAGATCGTGTTCCACTGCGGCACGTGCTCGCCGCAGAACGCGAAAAGATCGGTGATGATCCGGAGGTGCGGCGCGGGTGGGAATATCCACTCCTTCTGCGCGATGTACTCCTTGAGAATGTCGTTCTGCAGCGTGCCGCGAAGCTTGTCGAAGGCGACGCCCTGCTTCTCCGCGTTCGCGAGGAACATCGCGAAAATCCACGCGGCCGGCGCGTTGATCGTCATCGAGGTCGAGACTTTGTCCAGCGGGATCGCGTCGAACAGCCGCTCCATGTCCGCAAGCGAGTCGACGGCGACGCCGGTCTTCCCTACCTCGCCTTCTGACAAAGCGTGATCCGAGTCCCAGCCGTACAGGGTGGGATTGTCGAACGCGGTCGAGAGCCCCGTCTGCCCCCGAGCAAGCAAAAACTTAAACCGTTCGTTGGTCTGCTCGGCCGTCCCCATCCCGGCGAACTGGCGCATCGTCCAGAGCTTGCCGCGGTACATCGTCGGGTGGACTCCCCGGGTGTACGGGTACTCGCCAGGCTGCCCGAGGTTCTCCTCAAAGTCTTCACGGGCGACGTCTTCGCGGGTGTACAGCGGTTGCACCGGTCGCCCGGACACGGTCGTGAACTCGCTTTCGCGCACCGGCGCGGTCTTCTCACTCTCTAGTTTCATTCTTCATCCCCTTCTTTGCGGATGCCCGAAGTTTCATCTCGATCCGCGAGCACGTCTCACGGACAAACTTGTACGGCGACCCACCCGACTTAGCGAGTTCGGTTGCCACGGAAGTGATCTCCTCGTCGGCATCGACGAGCGATTGAAACGCCTCCCATAGATTCTGCTGTATCGCATCGCGAATCTCCAGCTCCAACCGCTCGCGACGCATCTCGAAGTGCCGCCCC
Organism: Fimbriimonadales bacterium; assembly: GCA_038216655.1. GTDB lineage: Bacteria > Armatimonadota > Fimbriimonadia > Fimbriimonadales > Fimbriimonadaceae > JAFDWR01. Next base: position 188,719 of record JBBQPZ010000005.1, on the reverse strand, counting down.
GACTCCACGAGCTCGGTCGCCAGCTTCTCGATCTCGGCGACGAGGTGGTCAATCCCCTCGGATTGCTGGGCCGAGGTCGCCATCAGCGGAGGTGCGGGCTTGTTCGGTCGCGGACCTCCAAGGCTAAATACAAATCGGAGCGACTGCAGCACGGTATCGACGCCGGGCAGGTCGGCCTTGTTAACCACGATCAGGTCCGCCCCCTCGATGATCCCCGCCTTCATCGACTGGATCGCATCGCCCGTGCTCGGTTGGAGCACGAGCACGACAATATCCGCGCAGGCGAGCACGTCAAGTTCGGCCTGCCCGACCCCGACGGTCTCGATTAGAATTCGGTCCATCCCAAACCCTTCGATCACGTCGGCGACGTAGGGGGTAGCAGGCGAAAGCCCACCCCGGCCCTCTCTTGAGGCCAGCGAGCGAACATAGACATCGGGGTTGCCGACAAGCTGGTCCATCCGAACCCGGTCGCCCATGAACGCCCCGCCAGTGAATGGGCTTGACGGATCGACGGCGATTACCCCGACCTTATGTCCTGCATTGGCCATGCCAAGCGCAATCGCCGAACTAAGGGTGCTCTTCCCCACGCCGGGAGGGCCGGTGATTCCAATTCGCACCGCTTTACCGAGGCGAGCGGAGAGCCGGTCGCGAACGGCAGGTACGACGCCTGGGTCATTCTCGACCTGGGTGATCAGCCGCGCGCAGGCTCGGCGGTTCCCCGCGAAGAACTCACTCCAGAACTCGGGCGTAATCGCGACTTCAGGGGCGTCCCCCCTTGCAGCTTGAACTCGTGCCGACTTGACCGCCACTGTTCCGATAGTAGCGCAACCCCAGGGTCCAAAGTTGAGGTGATTTCTTACGACGATATCTGAATAGGCTCGATGAGGCTCGGACGACCGCGCTCGTCAAAGGTCACCCGACCCGCATCGACGACCGGATCGTGCTCGAAGACGATGATCCACGACTCCTCAACCGCCTGCTTCAGAAACGTGTCCTTCTCCATCATCGAGCGCTCGGCGCAGATGTCATAACCCATCACATACGGGATGGGTAAATGCTTTGAGGTCGGGATCAGGTCAGCGGGAAACACCACCGTAATGCCTCCATCGCTTAGCTTCGCCCAAAGCAACCCGTGGGTATGCCCGTCAGATCGATGCACGGAGAGCCCTGGCCAAATCTCGGCACCGTCATGGATCAGGCTCAGCTCGACTTGACTCAATACATCCGTGTTTTCAACCAGGTAGCTTCCCCGCTCGCGAGGATTGGGGGCCTTGGCGTTCTCCAGATTCTCCGCCGAAACGTAGTGGCGGGCGTTTGGATAACTGGGCACTAAGACCTCATTTGCCCGACGCGAGACTCCGCCCGCGTGGTCGAAATGGAGGTGGGTCAGCAACACGTCGGTCACCCCCGCGACCGGCACGTACGGCTTGTCTTCGATGCAGTAGATTGAGCGGTTCTTTTCGGACCACTTGTCCCCACAGCCGACGTCAACGATCAGCTTTCGCCCCTCATGCTCAATCACGAGCGAGCGAGTGGCGAGCAGGATTCGGTTCGCCTCGTCCGGCGGAGCTTCCCGCGCCCACAGCGTCTTAGGAACCGAGCCAAACATCGCTCCACCATCCAGGCGAAAGAACCCGTGATTGTGGACGCTCACTTCGTATCGGCCGACTTTCATTGCGCTAAACCATGTTGCCATAACCGGGTTTCGGTATGTTCAGCACGATAGTCGGGACACGTCGTTGGATATCGCGACGGTACCGACCCTTAGCCGTGGTCATAATGATGAACATGCAACGGACGGATACCCGCAGTCCGGACTACTTCCACAAGGTCGTGGACTGCCAGTGGGCCTGCCCCGCTCACACCAACGTTCCCGAATATATCCGTTTGATTGCGCAAGGTCGTTTTGACGACGCTTACCTGGTCAATCGGGAGTCCAATGTCTTCCCCGGGATTCTAGGCAGAACCTGCGACCGACCCTGCGAGCCCGCCTGTCGGCGAACCCGAGTGGACGGAAAGCCCGTCGCCATTTGCCGCCTAAAGCGCGTCGCCGCGGATCACAAGAGTGATATCCGTGACCGAATTCCGACCGCTCCCACGGTCAAGAACGGCAAGAGGATCGCGCTCGTTGGTGCCGGTCCTTCCTCGCTGACCGTCGCAAATGACCTGATACCGCTGGGCTACGACGTGACGATCTATGAGAAAGGCCCTCGTCCGGGTGGCCTGATGCGGATCAACATCCCCGCTTTCCGTCTTCCCGAGGAAGTCCTCGATGAGGAAATCGGCTACATCGTCGACATGGGTGTGACGATGAAATACGAGACTCCGGTCTCAAGTCTCGAAGCCCTGCTCGAATCCAAAGAATACGACGCAGTCTTTGTCGGCAGCGGTGCCCCAAAAGGCAAAGAACTCGAGATCCCCGGTCGCCACGACACCGACCAAATCTACATCGGCATCGAGTGGCTTGAGTCGATCCACTTCGGTCATATCGACCGCATCGGCGAGCGCGTCCTCATCATCGGCGTGGGCAACACCGCCATGGACTGTTGCCGCTCGGCCAAGCGGCTCGGCGCGACCGACGTCAAAGTCATCGCCCGCAAAACCCGTAAGTATTTCAAGGCCTCCCCCTGGGAACTCGAAGACGCTGAAGAAGAGAAGATCGAGATTCTTGAGAACCTCTCCCCCGTCCAATTCGTGATCGAAAACGGCAAGCTGATTGGCTTAGAGTTCGATAAATTTACTTCAGAGGAAGTGGACGGCAAGCTCATCCAAGAGCCCGCGGGACGCGTCATCATCCCATGCGACAACGTGATCCTCGCCATTGGTCAGGAGAATGCGTTCCCCTGGATTGAACGCAACATTGGCCTCGAGTTCGGCAAATGGGATATGCCGGTCGTCGACAAGACGACGTTCATGTCCACCCGCGAGGGCGTGTTCTTCGGCGGAGACGCCGCGTTCGGTCCCGCCAACATTATCTGGGCGGTCGAGCAAGGCCACCAAGCTGCGATCTCGATCCACAAGTTCTGCCAAGGCGAAGCCCTCGCCGACCGGCCACCGCGCGGGCAGACTCTCGCGAGTACCAAGATGGGGCTCCATGAGTGGTCGTACAGCAATTACTACGACCCCGCAAGCCGCCAGAAGATGACCCACGTCGATCTTCCGATCCGGTTCTCGAAGATGACGATCGAGGTTGAGGAAGGGTTCACTGAGGAACAGACTCGGCAGGAAGTCGAGCGGTGTCTGAATTGCGATATCGAGACCCAGTTCACCGACTCGCTCTGCATTGAGTGCGATGCCTGCATCGACATCTGCCCCACCGACTGTCTCACCCTCACCACCAATGGCGAAGAGGCCGACATCCGGACTCGGTTGACCGCCCCGGCGCAGAACCTAGAGCAAGGCATTTTCATCTCCGATTCGCTCAAGCAGACGGGCCGCGTGATGGTCAAGGACGAGAACATCTGCCTCCACTGCGGGCTGTGCGCCGAACGGTGCCCGACCTACGCCTGGGACATGCGCAAGTTCGTCTTGCACCTACCTTACGCCGGTCAACCCGTGCCTCCCGAGACCATCGCCCAACCCAGCCAGGTGAACGCATGAACGTCCGCGTGAACGAATTCGCCTTCAAAATCGCCACCGCCAACGGCACCGGCTCGGCCAGCGCCAACGGCTTGATCATGCAGGCGATCTTCCGAATGGGCGTCCCGGTAACGGGCAAGAACCTTTTCCCTTCTAACATCCAGGGCCTGCCGACTTGGTACGAGATCCGGGTGAGTGGGAAAGGCTACAAGGCGCGCACCCCCGTGTTTGACCTGATGGTCGCGCTGAACGCCGCGACCTACGAGAAGGATGTCGCCGAGGTCCGCTCCGGTGGCTGGCTGATGTACGACTCAACCTGGCCGCTCCACGACAACCTGATCCGCGACGACGTCAACTACATTGGCGTCCCTCTCGCCGACCTGTGCAATGGAGCCTTCAAGGGAGTGCGCGAGCGCATCCTGATGAAGAATATCGCCTACGCAGGAGCCCTCGCCGCCTTGCTGAACATGGATACCGAGATCATCCTCGAGCTGACCCGCGAGAAGTTCTCTAAGAAGCCCGCGCTGCTCGAATCCAACCGCAAAGCCATCGACCTCGGCTTCGATTACGTCAAGGCCAACTTCGACTGCCCGCTCCCGATCCATCTTGAGAAGATGGACGAGACCAAGGATTGCATCCTGATTGACGGCAACACCTCCGCTGCGCTCGGCTGTCTGTATGCCGGAGCTACGGTCGGCGCTTGGTACCCGATCACCCCGGCAACCTCGCTGATGGAAGGGTTCAAGGGCTTCTGCCAGCGCTATCGCGTCGATCCTGAAACCAAGAAGAACCGCTACGCGATTCTGCAGGCCGAAGACGAGCTCTCTGCCATCGGCATGGTCATCGGTGCCTCTTGGGCTGGCGCGCGATCCTTCACTCCGACTTCCGGCCCTGGCATCTCGTTGATGAGCGAATTCCTTGGCCTGGCCTATTACGCCGAGATCCCCGCGGTGGTCTTCGACGTCCAGCGCACCGGTCCCTCGACTGGCATGCCGACGCGCACCCAGCAGGGCGACCTGTTGATCTGCGCCCACGCCTCCCACGGCGACACCAAGCACATCTGCCTCTACCCCTCCGATCCGCGCGAAGCGTTCGAGATGGCGGTCGCGGCATTCGATCTCGCCGAGCGGTTCCAAACCCCGGTCATCGTTCTCTCCGACCTCGACATCGGCATGAACGACTGGATGGTCCCGAAGCTCGAATGGGACGACGCCTATCGTCCCGATCGCGGCAAGGTTCTGAGCGCGGCCGAACTCGACGGCGCGAAGAAGTTTGCCCGATACCTCGATGTGGACGGCGACGGGATTCCCGAACGCACCCTCCCCGGCATCCACCCCAAAGGTGCCTACTTCACCCGCGGCTCCGGGCACAACAAGATGGGTGCCTACACGGAGGACGCGGCCGAGTACCAAGAGGTCATCGACCGGATCGCCCGCAAGGTCCAGAGCGCGGGCAAGGCCGTTCCCGCGCCGATCATCAAACTCACCCCGGGAGCGAGGATAGGGATCGTCACGATCGGAGGCTGCCACGCCGCCTGCATCGAGGCACTCGACCAGCTTGCCGTCGAAGGCGTGCCCTGCGACTTCATGCGAGTACGCGGCTTCCCCTTCGGCGACGAAGTCCTGGAGTTCCTCCAGGATCACGATACGAACTTCATCGTTGAGCAAAATCGAGACGGACAGCTTCGAAGCCTGCTCGCGCTTGAGACCGAAGTGCCGTTCTCGAAGCTGATCTCAGTCAAATACTACGCCGGGTTCCCCATGAGCGCGCACCACGTCATCTCGGGCATTCGCCCGCACGTCGGAGTACCGGCATGAGCTATCTCGCAAAGCCCAAGGTTCACCATCCTTCTCTGCAGAAGAACGCGCTCGGCCTCACCCGACGCGACTACGAAGGCGCCATCAGCACCCTCTGCGCGGGCTGCGGCCACGACTCGATCACCGCGGCGATCATCCACGCGTTCTGGGAACTCGACATCGCCCCCCACAAGGTCGCGAAGCTGTCCGGCATCGGCTGCTCGTCCAAGACCCCCGCCTACTTCCTTCGCGAGGCCCACGGGTTCAATAGCGTCCACGGACGCATGCCCTCCATCGCCACCGGCGCGGGAGCGGCCAACCGCGACCTGATCATGATCGGGGTCTCCGGCGATGGCGACTCGCTCTCGATCGGCCTCGGCCAGCTCTGCCACTCGATCCGCCGCAACGTCAATCTGCTCTATCTCCTTGAGAACAACGGTGTGTACGGCCTGACCAAGGGGCAGTTCTCCGCCTCGGCCGACGTCGGCTCCACGAGCAAGAAGGGCGAGGTCAACGCGATGAGCCCCATCGACGGCGTGCTGATGGCCCTGTCGCTCGGCGCAACCTTCGTGGCCCGCAGCTTCTCAGGTGACAAAGAGCAGCTTATCCCGATCATCCAGGCCGGGCTCAAGCATAACGGCTTCGCATTTGTCGAGGTCATCTCCCCGTGCGTCACCTTCAACGACCACGAAGGTTCGACCAAGAGCTACGCCTACACCCGCGAGCACAGCATCGAGGTGGTCGACGCCGACTTCGTTCCGATCCGCACCGAGATCACGACCGAGTACCAACCGGGTTCCGTGAAGCGCGTCATGATGCACGACCAGAGCTGGGTCAATCTGCGCAAGGTCGCCGACGACTACGATCCCACCGACCGAGACGCGGCGTACGCCTACATTCGGGACCGCCACCACGCCGGTGAGATCGCGACGGGCTTGTTGTACATCTCCGAGGATTCGAAGGACATGGTTGAGCAGAACGAGGTGGTCAACGCCCCGCTCACCAACTTACCGTTCCAAGACCTGTGCCCCGGCAGCGAGGCGCTTGCCAAGCTTCAATTGCGCTTCCGCTAGCAACTTGCGAAACCTCGAGGTTGGGAATGCCGTCCTAGCCTCTAGTGAGGCACCTGCGAACTTGGAGCTTATTAGGAATCCTGTCGGCCCTTGGCACATTGGCCGGGGCTTCCGAGCCCACCGCCGTCCGAACGGGCACCCTTACTTTGTCATCGCTGCATCAAATGCAGACTGCCGCGATGGTCCGCGGTCTCGACGTTCCGCCACCAAAAGCGTCGATCCAGCTCTACAAGATTCGGTACGACTCGCTGGACGTCCATGGCGAGCCCTGCACCCTCAGCGGCCTTCTAATTCTCCCAAAGTCCGCCCCCAAGGGTCTGTTGCTGTACTACCACGCAACCATCCGTGACCGGGAGCTGGCCCCCTCGCGATACAACGGCACCAACAAGTTCCCCGAGACCGAAGCCGTAGCGATCGCCTTCGCGACGGGCGGATACGCGGTGATCATGCCCGACGGTCTCGGCCTCGGAGACGGTCCCGGGATTCATCCCTATCCGGACGGCCGGGTCAATTCGCGGAGCGGCATCGACCTCATCGCGCCCGCGAGAATCATCGCGAGGCGCCGGGGCGTGTCTATAGGCGCCGCCTTATTTGTCGCGGGTTATTCGGAGGGCGGCGCGGTGGCGATGTGCGCCGTCCAAGAGCTCGAGCGCACCCGCGCCTTCACCCCCCGAATGGCCGCCCCGATGTCCGGACCCTACGACCTTAGTGGCACGACCGTTACCTCGCTTCTGGAAGGCAAGCAATCGCCTGAAGATCTCGCTACCAAGCTGTTCCTCCTGAGCTACGCAGCTTACTCTGCCTCGAAAAACCTCCCCGACATCGACCTAAAAGACTACTTCGCGCCCTCGTTCGCAACCTACATTCCCTACCTCTTCGAGAAGAACCTTGACGACGTCGGGATCGCGAAGAAACTGCTGGTCAAAGCCGTTCAGTTGGGGGCGATCAACTCGGTCGACCGGGTCCTCACCAAGCAATTTCGGGATTCGATTCGATGGTCCGATACCTCCAACCCGATCCTCGCTGAGATGATGCACAGCAACTGCTATGACTGGGCTCCGCGAACAAAGATGCTGCTTCCCTATCTTAAAGGCGACGATGTCGTCGTCGACGCGAACACGCTTAAGACGATTGACTCGATGCGGCTAAGGGGGGTGGGAAGGGACCAAGTGCAGCCGTTCGAGATCACGGGTCGGAAGGTCAGCCACGGAACCGCGATAACCGCCGCCCTCTCCGCGGCCCGAAGGTTCTTCGACGGAGGTTTCGCCGCCGTCATTGCACGGCCAAAAGTCGCAAGGAAGCCCGGCCCGATCCGGCTCACGGCGCCCCACCGGATCGGGCGCTAGGTAAGGCGGGAGGATTCGAAGATTCGAATCTCAGGCGGTCCCTGAATGTAGCCGCCCAATTCGGCGAAGAACGCCTGGAATGCCGCTTGCTGAAAATGGGTGTCGAGATGGGGCTTCGAGGACCACTCCTCGACGAACACGATCCGAGTCGGGTCGTCCAGGCTCTGGAAGAAGTCATACCGCTCGCAGCCGTCCTCCGTAAGCGAATGCCTCTTCACGGTTTGACAAGCCTTAAGAGCCGGTTCAACCTTATCGGGTTGCAGGACGACGTAGGCAGTTAGCACGATCATGAACGGCGATTCTAGCAGATGGTTCGGCGCTCTGTGACGCGGAGCAAGCAAGACCCGATCTCGATGTGCGAATTTCGCCTACCATGTAGCCAGCCCTCGGGCATGGGAGAAGGATTGGATGTACGAACTTGCGCTTGCCTGCCTTGCCCTCACGGTTCCCCGCGTCGAACCAAAGGTCCAATCAAAGCCTCAACTTGTATCCCAAGGCTTAGAAGGCTACATCAGCATGGGAGTGCCAAGCCCTCCCGACGAGTTCGGGTATGGCGTGAGCCTCTACGCGACCGCCTGGCCCCTGACCGAAAAGCCGCTACGCGACTTTCAAATCGGTCTCGCCTCCATCTGGATCGTGCCCGAGAACCGTTCGATCAACGTTCCTCTCCTCCCCAAGGGCACCCTCGCACGGGATAGTTGGCCCGAGCGCGGTCCCTCCTACCGGGATGTCTTCCAGACCATCGAAGGCGGCCTCGGATTCTGGGCGAGCACCCACTTCGGCGCTACCACCGCCAAGTTCCGCATGAACGGCACCGCCAACGGCTACAACCACGAGATATCCTCGCCGGGCTGGGGCTTTGGGACGAGCCAATCGCTCCGGGCCGACCAGATGGGAATCGCTCAACTCAGCTCTCGAATTCTCGTCCCGCCCGATGGATTCACCTTCCGAGCGGGCACCAACGGCGATCTTCTGGGCTACGCCTGGATGGCCCTCCCCCTCACCGAGCAAAAGGCCACCACCGCTGGACTCCCGATTCCGACCGGAAACCAGTGCTGGACGCTCTTCCTCAACACCAGGAACGTCAAAGGTCCGGTCGCCTTCTACACCCCGGCGACCTGGAGCCGCATCTCGCGCCAGCATCCTCCCGCGATCTCCCGAGGTCTCGACGCCCGCCCCGGGCTCGTCACCGGCGGAGCGATTGAGGTCAACACCGTTCCCCGCTTTACCGCTAAGGACTCTGCCGGCACCACGTACACCCGCATCCCACGGCTGCAATTCCCCGTCGACAAAGACGGCCGGACCATCCTCATCCACAACCTGACCCACTACTCCAAGAACGCCCTCTACCGCCAGGTTGAAGCTTGGATGGCCGGCGGCGCTCCCGCCTCCGGTCGCTTTGATGAGAAGGCAGGCACCGTGCCCCCGGTAAAAGCCAGCCCGATTTCTCTACGCCAAGGACCCGATCACCTTCCCATCCGAAGCTTCTCCAGTTCGGTGGAGACAAGCGCTCTTGGCGTCTCAACGTTCGGACTCAAATGGGGCTCGGCCGGACTCGAGTCCTGGGATGGCGGCTTGCGGCGTGGATCCTTCCCGGAATACTTCCGGCAGGAAGGAAAGGAACTGGTGCCTGTCGATGCCCGCCAGGTGCCCGACGAGACCGGGCTCAAATCCGTGGTCTTCCCTGCGGCAACCTCGGACCGATCCTATACCTCACCATCAAGCGGAGAAAACCCGTGGCACCGGCCAGGTCCGAAGGCAGGACCCTTCGAAGCCAAGCTCTCCGACGGCAGCATCGTGACCTACTACTGGTACCGCTTCATCGATCAGCCGTCCTTGCAAGATGCTGACCTGAGCGCCGTCGAGAAGCAACGACTCCAAGCCGTCGCGGAGAAGATCCAGGCTCAATGGACGCTGGAAAAGCAATACCTGCCCGCACCCGGGATCGGTAAGTTGGCGGCATTAGATCCGGCTCTGGTGGTGAAGCCCCCGAAGGGAATGGAGATCGGCTACGTCCCCATCGCAGTGGCGCAGAAGACAAATCCCGTCCACTAATCCGGGTAGCGTAACGCCATGAGTGTGCTCGCCGCCATGGCCCTTTTCTCTGTCCTGACCTCCCAGACCCCACCGACCAGCCCGGACCCGTACGCCAACGAGACCGTCGCCCAGCGCGACATTCGGATGAAGTGGTTCCGCGAGGCCCGCTTCGGCATGTTCATCCACTGGGGCGTCTACTCCGTCCCCGCCGGCGTCTACGACGGCAAGGAGATCGGCGGCATCGGTGAGTGGATCATGAACACCGGCAAGATCCCGGTAGATCGGTATCGCGCCTACGCAAAGGAGTTCAACCCGGTCAAGTACAACGCCGAGAAGTGGGTTGAGATCGCCAAGAACGCGGGGATGAAGTACATCGTCATCACCGCCAAGCATCACGACGGCTTCGCGATGTTCGACACCAAAGCCTCAGACTGGAACATCGTCAAGGCGACCCCCTTCGCCCGCGACCCCCTCGCCGAACTCGCCAAGGCGTGCCAGAAGAACGGCATCCGGCTCGGGTTCTACTACAGCCAAGCTCAGGACTGGAACAACGGCGGCTCCGCGGCGGGCGGTCACTGGGATCCGAAGCAAGACCGGGACATGACCGAGTACATCCAGAAGATCGCCGTGCCGCAGGTGAAGGAGATTCTCACCAAGTACGGCAAGGTCTCGGTCCTCTGGTGGGACACGCCAATCGGCATCAGCAAGGAGCAGGCGGACATGCTGCTCCCCGTCCTAAAGCTCCAGCCAGGGATCATCCACAACAATCGTCTCGGCCACTACAAGGGCGATACCGAAACGCCCGAGCAGTTCGTCCCCGCCACCGGATACCCCGGTCGCGACTGGGAGACCTGCATGACCATGAACGACACTTGGGGCTACAAGAGCACCGACCACAACTGGAAGTCGAGCGAGACCCTGATCCACACCCTCGTCGACGTCGCCAGCAAGGGCGGCAACTTCCTCCTCAACGTCGGCCCTACCTCCCTGGGCGAGTTCCCGCAACCTATCGTCGAGCGCCTCGCTGCCGTCGGCGCATGGATGAAGCAGAACAGCTCATCCATCTACGCCACGACGGCGAGCCCCTTTAAGAAACTCGCCTGGGGCCGCTGCACCAAGGTTCTAGGCAAGGACGGCGCGACCCTTTATCTCCACGTGTTCGACTGGCCGACCAACGGCAAACTCCTCGTCCCCGGTTTGCGCAGCAAAATCGGCTCCGCCTCGCTCCTCGTCAGCGGGCAGAAGCTCGCCTGCACGACCACGCCAGAAGGGGTCGAGATCGCCCTCCCAACCGAAGCGCCGGACAAGGTCTCTACCACAATCAAACTGATGGTCAAGGGCGGCCTCGATATCGAACAGCCTGACCTCGCCCTCAAGCTCGGAAACTCGCTCGATCTGAAGCCGGACGAAGCGATCCTTCACGGCGAGCTCCAGTCCGAACAACGCGGCGGTGAGCCAAATCTCGGCTTCTGGACCAACCCCCGCGACTACGCGGAGTGGACATTCACCGCGGCGCAAGCGGGCCAGGTTAGCCTAAGCACCGAGATTGCCGGCCAGGGTGCCAGCGCATTCACCGTAACCCTCGGCGGCAAGACGAGCCGATTCACTTCCCCAAACACCGGATCGTACGACTCCTACCGGGCCGTCGACCTGGGAGTCTATCCCGTCATCGCGGGCAAGAACACCGTCCTGCTCCGTGCCGTCCCGGCAGGTTGGCAGCCGATCAACGTCCGCGCGATCCAGATGAAGTTGGCTTCCTCGGAATCGAGGTAGCCCCCGTATCCGGCCCACCCAGATTTCCAAAGAACCTTGTTGCGGCTAGACGGAAGCCGGGTCGCAGCAAGGTGGGCGAGGTTAGAATATCCTGACTCGATTCGCCGTTATGATTCCCGTGCCCGAATCATAGGCGCCGGTCACCATAACTGTTCCGCTTGTCGTTACATCGGAAAGGGACCCGGCACCCATCATTTGCTTGGTGAAGACCGTATTGGCGTTCGTCTGAATGGTAACCGTTGATCCGTTGGGCGTGAAGTTCATCGCCCATGACGGACTCATCGTAAAGGAGCCCCCGACAAAATTCACGGAGGCGACCGGACCCTCAAGATTCGCGTACGTCGAACCAGAACCTGCGCTGTGAACTTGGATCGAACTCGCAGTAATCACCCGCGTTGATGGGTCCACTGTTCCCTGTATGTCCACGGATTGGCCGTCGGCGAGGGTCACAGCTTGGCCCGTCGATTCGCTGGTCACAAGAGTCGATGCCGACATCTGAACCGAGAGGGGATGCATCATTCCCATTCTCAATAGGAAGCCGACTCCTGGATTCAGGCTGGAGACCGTTCCGTGCAGCCAACCTAGATGCTGCATCCCACCAAATCGCCCCGGGTCCATTTGCTGAACCGACATCTGGAGCACGCCACCCAGCATCTGAAAGTTCGCCAGCTTGAAATCAAGCGCCATGTTCGCCATTTGTCCGGATCCCAAATTCACTGGCATGGCGACGGCAAACATGTATTTGCCTCCCGCGGCGTTCCCCCCTGGTGCTGCTACCGGCGGACTTGTGACGGTCCCATTCGTTGCCACGAGCTTCATGTGGTCGGCCATCGTGATCCGGACTTGGGTGTAGTTGCCTGCCGACATGTTCATGGCTCCCATGAACTGAACGGTGCCTGAGAGAGCGGACAAGTTCACTTGCATCCCGGTTGGATTGTCGAACACCGGCTTCCATGAGGAACCATTGACCGACGCATCGACGTGGTAGAGCGTGGTCCAGACCTGGGAGTAGTCGTCTCCGAAAGCATCGCCAACGTAGAAACCCACGGAAGCGTTGCCGCCAGTGCCGCCAATTGCGCCACCGCCTCCACATCCCGCAAGGGCTACCAGTCCAACTGAAATCAACGCGACCCGACTTAGACCGTTACCGATTTTAAGCACCGCAAACTCCTATGGGGCGCGAGCAATTGAAACCCATTACGCCACCGTTCCATTCTGTGGGGCGGACTACCAACCGTACCGTGGCAATTTTCGCGTCATTGATTCCCGTGACGGCAGCCGTACTCCTCACTTACCCGTCCGGAAAAGCTTAGAAATGCGCGATTCAGCCCGTATGCTTAGTCTTAGCTGGGACGGATCCGCAAGAACACGCCAAACGTTAGCGGACTGCTTCCGTAGGAGGCGTTGAGAGAACTCGGGAAGCTGTAAACGCCAGCGTAGGCTCCCAGCCCATACACGAGTTGATCTTTTGTCAAGAAGTTGTGGACATCTCCGAAGACTAGCTTGTTAATCGTATAGGTTCCGGGTGGGACATTGACGAGTCCGTCCTTGTCGACGCGTTCAAATCGAGTGAAGAATGCGTCTCTGACGTGAAAGTAGGTCGCTTCGACCACCCAGGCATTCGACCTCGGGGAGCCTTGAACGATGTTCTGACCGAAGTAGGCGGTTGCGGCAAACTTGTCGCCGTGGCTGAGAGTGCGGCTGTAAGCCGCGCTCACGGTTAGGCGGTGTTCGTTCACGTCCGAGTTTATGTATCCGTACGAGGTGCTAAACGACCAGTCAGGCGTCGGGTTATAGCTAAGGCGACCGGAAGCCGAGTTCAAAGCCACGGGACCAATGCCGTAGACGTTCACCGGGTCGTGGCCGTTGAATGTCGATCCCTCGAGCTTCCACTTGTCCTGATAGACCAGCCCCACGGTGGCGACGCCGAAGCTGATATGCGTTCCATCGAACCAGTCGTGGCTGATCGGCGCTTCAGGTACCTCCATGCCGCTCGGGCGGTGGTAGTACATAACGTTGCCCAAGGCTGGCTCGCCGACGGGGCCACCGTAGAGGAATCCCGACCAGTTCTTGGAAAGGGGGCGGCTATAGCTGGCCGCGACTTCCGCGAAGGTGTTATGCGGGTCTTTCCGATCTCCGACCGGGACGCCGTTGACATCGAACGAATTCTGAAATAGGTTCGGGACGCCCCGCTTGCCATTGAGGATGGGGTCTAGCGACGACATGAAGTGCAAGCCAAAGGTTCCACCGCCCAACTCTTTGCGGGCCATGATCATTACCATCGAATCGCTGAACAGCCCCTTGTCGCCGCGCTTTCCACCCGCATCGACGTAGCCAGCCTGGATTGTCCCCATGGCCGCCACTTCGAAGTCCCCTATCTTCGGGAGCATCTTCATGAACATCGGGGAAGAGTCAGGCTGCCAAGAAGTGCCAGAGCCCTCGCGGTTTGCCGACCAGCCACCATAAAATGCCTTCATCTGCATCCCCGACATAGCGGCCATACCAGGCTTGTCTTTCATATCGGGCATCGGAGGCTTGGCTTCCATCCCCGCCATGCCTTTCATGTCGCCCGCCCCACCCTTGCCACCAACGGTGATCTTGAAAGACAAGATCGCCGGTTTGGGGGCGGCTGACTTGATGTTCAAGTCCAATCGATAGTCTCCAGACTGGGGGAAGGTGACCTTGACACTGTAGTGGCCAGCCCCGGCCCCCGGGGCCACCTTCGGGGATTCCAGAGTCATACCGACCATCGTCGGCATCGAGAGCGTTGCCGTAATTCCAAGCCCAGAGATTGGGGCCATTGACGTCGATTGCATCACAAGGAAATCGAGGGTCGTTACCTTACCAACCGTGACGGCCTTGAGGTCAGTTCTTAGCACGGCCATGTAGGGATCAGCGGTCACCGTTTGTTGGGCAAAGCTTGGGATCGTGAGGCCGATCGCCGCGGCTAGCAAGAGTCGGATTTGGTAAGTGAGTTGCATTTTTCTCCGGATTTAGTCCAAGGGATCTTCTCCGGGGCTATGGAATGGAGCCTCGGAAGCGACATGATTTCGCGATGATCCGTTACACCGTCTGAGAGGTGGCGTATCATCACGGGGCTTCCACCCTCTAGGACTGCATCAGAGGTGCAAGGTTCCAGCCCTTTGAGCAGGGCAGGAAGAGGCGATAAGTGACCAGCCATGAGGCGATTGGGCATAATTAGTCCACCGTGTCTAGGGTCAACTTCCGCTCTCGTTACCTTTTCGGCTCCTTGATCGCTCTGAGCCTGCTCCCGTCCGCTTGGGCGCTCCAGTCGGCGGCTCCCAAGTTTGTCGGCGGCCAAGCGCAGGTCGTGCCCGAGTTCTCGACCTCATCCGAGTGGATCCGTGAGGAACTCTGGGTCGAAACGGAATTCGACTCCGACCACAACGGCAAGCGCGACCGCGTCCACGTCGACGTGATCCGTCAGAAGCAGACTGCGACCGAGGGCCTTCGCGTCCCCGTGATCTACGAATCCTCGCCTTATTTCGCGGGCACGGGCGCGGGGGACATCAATTGGAACGTCCAGCAAGAGCTTGGCGCCGATCCTCCCTCGCGGACCTTTCACCCGAACATCGGATTCAACCCTACCCGTAAGTTCATCTCCAACGACTTCGTCGCGACCTGGGTTCCCCGTGGCTTCGCGGTCGTTCACTCTGAAGCACCGGGGACCGGCCTCTCCGAAGGTAGCCCGACGGTGGGTGGAGCTCCCGAGCGGCTCGCCCCGAAAGCGGTCATCGACTGGCTAAACGGCCGAGCAAAAGGGTTCACCACCCTCGATGGCCAAGTCGAAATCAAGGCGACCTGGTGCACCGGCAAAGTCGGGATGACCGGGACCTCGTACAACGGAACGATCCCCATTGCCGCGGCTACGACCGGGGTTAAAGGTCTGGAAGCGATTATCCCGGTCTCTCCGAATACCAGCTACTACCACTACTATCGCTCGAATGGTCTGGTCCGCAGCCCCGGCGGGTACCTCGGCGAAGACGTCGACGCCCTTTACGACTTCGTCAACAGCGGGAATCCCGCAGGTCGCGCAACGAGCAATGCGCTCTACCGCGACGGCGAGTTCGCCAAGAACCAGGATCGGCGCACCGGCGACTACAACGCGTTCTGGGCCGACCGTGACCTGCTCCGCTTTGCCGGCAACATCAAGTGCGCCGTACTTATGGCCCACGGCTTCAACGACTGGAATGTCGTCCCTGAGCATGCCTACCGAATCAGCCAGGCGATCAAGGGCCGCGTGCCGCTAATCCAATATTTCCATCAAGGCGGCCACGGCGGGGAACCCCCCTTCGAACTCATGAACAAGTGGTTCACGCGTTTTCTCTACGATGTGAAGAACGGAGTAGAAGACGGTCCGAAGGCGTATATCATGCGCGAACGTGCCCCCGGGGGACCACGGGTTACCGAACCTACGCCCTATGCCGACTACCCGAATCCCGCCGCTGCGCCCGTCACGTTCTATCCCGTCCTTGGCGGCAACACGATGGGCAACCTCGTGGTCGCAAAGTCGCCCGGTCAGGGGAAGGAAACGCTCACCGACGACGTGGCGATCAACGCACCGACCCTGGCCAGCACCGCTAGTTCCCCGAACCGGCTGATCTACGCTACGGCTGAACTGAAAACGCCCCTCCATCTTTCCGGCGTGGCTCGCGTCACGATCCGCCTCGCATCCAGCACCCCCGCAGCAAACCTCTCCGTGTACCTGGTTCAGCTTCCTTGGGCCGCCGGCCCGATCGGCAACACCAACATCGTCACGCGGGGCTGGGCCGACCCGCAGAATTGGAAGTCGCTGAAGGCGGGTGGCGACTACCATTCGATGGAGCCGGGGGTGCCCCTTGAGCCAGGCAAGTTCGTGACCCTGACCTTCGATCTCGAACCGGACGACCTGATCATCCCGGCCGGGAAGCGCGTCGCGCTGATGATCTTATCAAGCGATCGAGACTTCACTCTTTGGCCGAAAGCGGGCACCCAATTGACCATCGATCTGGACGCCACCAAGATCACCCTGCCCGTCGTCGACGGTGCCGCCGGATTCAGGCGAAGCCTGGGCTTGAACTAGAGTTCAACGCCTCCTAGGGGAGCGAGGTGGCACGGTCTGCCCGAGTTCGCTCGATTTGGATTCGTCGCGGCCCTAGATAACCCGAAAGGCCATGGGGTGGCATTACAACCTCGCGGTCAGTCGGCGACGCTCTACCCGTACCATTCGATGGCGCAAGCGCCCGAGCAGACCGTGCCATCTCTTCTTGGCGCGTTTACCGCGGACGTACAACAAATGTGTAATGCCCAGACCCTATCTTGCTCCCAGCGGCTTGGTGGGACGGCGACCAGAGCTTCCCATTTTCGGTTACCACTGACGATGGGGCGGTTGGCAACACGACGGTGGCTCCACAGTTCGCAGGAATCTCGATTTCGAATTCGACATTGTTGCCATGCCGCTTCCAGTTGCTGACGATCTTCCCGCGGATACTCCGATAGCTCGACTTCACCCAGTCCAGCCCCTCGGGCACCTGCGGACGGATCACAATCGCGTCAAACCCGTCGGCCACCGGGTCGGGCTGAATCCCGCCGAGCCAACTCATCATCCACTGACTCACCGAGCCGAACATCGGGTGGTTGTGCGAAAACGTGTTGTCGCTGGTCTCCCAGTGCTCCCACAACGTGGTCGCCCCGTTCTTCAACATCCATCCCCAACCGGGGAAATCGGATTGGGTGGCGATCCGGTACGCGACGTCCGCGTGGCCCGATCCAGACAGCACGTCCAGCATGAACTTCGTGCCGAGAATGCCGGTTGTGAGGTGCCCGGTGTGCTTCTCGATGTCCTTGAGGAGGTAGTCCAGAATCTTCGCGCGAGCCGTCTCCGGCGCGATGCCGGTATAAAGCGCAAAGGCCTGACTCGACTGGGTTCCGGGACCCACCTTGCCCGTCACCTTGTCAATGAACTTCGCCTGATACTCAGCGCGAATCATTTGAGCCAAAGCGAGGAAGTGTGCTTCATCGTCCTTGTGCGAGAGCCGCCCGGCTTCCGCAGCCAGGAGCTTGGCGCATTGGTAGTACAGCGGCGTCACCATCTCCGGCGCGGGAGCAGGCGCGAGCGCCTCGTGATCGCTCAATCCTTCCTTCACGATCCCGTCCGGGTACTGCTTCTCCACCAGGAGTAGCCATCGCTTCGCCGCTTCGTATTCCTCCACCCCGATCTGGCCATCGCCGTAGTACCGGTGCAATTGATCGATAAGGAGCGGGTGCGCCATCGCCCAAATGACGCCGCAGTACTGGATCCCCATGAACGGCGCGGTGTCGGTGAACATCCCGTCAGGCAGAGCGCTATCGGACCAGTCCCGAACCACCTTCTCGTAGAACCCCGACATGTCGAAGTTCCCCATCAGCGCCTCGCTGGTGGCCACGATGTCCCCGCCGTAGCCCAACCGCTCGCGATGCGGACAATCCGACTGGACACTGAAGATGTTCGACTTGAACGTCCTCCGGCACATCGTCTGGATCTTGTTGAGCATCGGGTTTGAACACTCAAACGACCCGGCATCCTCGACGTCGGCGTTCAGCCGCATCGCGGTCACCGCGGTGAGTGGCAACGCGGCCGGCAATCCGGTGACCTCGACATACCGGAATCCGTGCCACGTGAATCGGGGCGTGTAAGTCTCCGGCCCGCCCCGCGCGATCACGGTATCGCTCTGCCACGCGATCGTTGGTGCCCCGGGGCCGCCCTGACCTCCCTTAATCTGTCCGGCGACGCTCGTCATCGGGTTCAACGTGCCGTCCGGATGCAGGAGCTCCCCGTACCTGAGATGAAGCTCCGTGCCGCGAGGGACGTCGATCTTCAAACGAGCCCAGCCGGCGAAGTTCACCCCACAGTCGTAGATGAACACGCCAGGCTTGGGCTCAGTGACCTTCACCGCGTTCCATTGCGAAGTCACCCGAATCGGCGGTTGAGGCTGGGCGATGAGCGGGCCGACCTTCTCCTTGGCAATCGCGGGAGTCTGCCAATGCGAGTCGTCGAACCCCGCCCGATCCCAGCCCGGTTGCTCTCTACGGGCGTCGTACACTTCTCCGAGGTAGATGTTGTTGCGCAGGATGGACCCCTCGCCTACCTTCCAAGTCGGGTCCGAGGCGATCGTCTCGACCGACCCATCCCGATACTCGACCCGCAACTGGGCGATCAGACGCGGCCGTCCGATCGCGAGGTGGTCGCGCAGGTCGAAAGAGCCGAACAGCCGCAACGGAAGAGGGTTGTACCATCCGTTCCCGAGCATCACGCCCAGACAGTTCTTGCCCTTGTTCAAAGCGCCGGTGACGTCGTAGACGCTGTAGAAAGTCCGCTTGTCGAACTTCGTCCAGCCGGGATCGAGAACATGGTCGCCGACCCTCGCCCCATTCAGCGAAGCCTCGTAGTATCCCAAGCCCGTGATGTAGAGTCGAGCCCGCGCGATCGGACCTCCCACGCCAAACTCCTTGCGAAACATCGGCGCTGGATCGTTCCGATAGAACTCGATATCGGACGAAGCGTTCTTCTTTCCGTCGTTGATCCAATGTCCGATCCAGTCTGAAGGGTGCAGCAGCCCCATTTCCCAACGCGCCGCCGGGCTCCAGGTCGCCTTTCCGGCACCATCCCAAACCCGGACCTTCCAGAAGCACGTTTGCCCGGACTTGAGAGCCGTCCCAGCGTAGGGCACGTTGTTCTGGACTGAACTCGCGATGGTGCCGCTGTCCCACAGGTCGCCACGATTACGGACGAGGAGCGCCGCAGAGCTTGCGACCAGGATGCGATAAGCGGTCTGCCGTTGGTCCTGCGTGCCAGGCGAAGCCTGAAGTGCCCAACTCAGACGCGGATGCGCAGCATCAACCCCCAAAGGCTCGCGCCGAAACTCACACCGCAAGCCCTCGGCCGTCATCTGAGAAGAAGACGATCCCCGGGCCACCGTTAGCGTCGGCAGCAACAGAATCGCAAGACACGGTCCAAGCCACATACGCTGACTCTATCCGAATTACTCGCGGACGTACTTGATCACCGCTGCCGCCGGGCTTTGCGCGAGCTTGACGGGGAGACCCGCTTCCATGAGATCCTTGCCACTCCATTCCGCGCCGTCCAGCGCCGGACCGTCGATCACCGACACCCGATATCTGGCCTTCGGGTCCAAACCCCGCAGCCGGATCGACATCGTCTCCACCGAAGACTTCGGACGCCGGAACACCTGCACAACCCCGTCACCGGCGCGGTTGTACTCCCATGCCATCCATGCGTCGTCTTGACGGCTGAACGGGGTCAGCGGGTAATAGTCGCCGTAGTAGTAACGCCCGATCGAGCGCCATGCGTTGAACAGATGCCGGAGGGCAGGATAGTCCAGCCCCTTCTCACGAATGTCCAGCCCGCTCCCCAGGCTCGGGGCGGTGTTGCTCCAGAACGCATAGGGATGCACCGGGGTCACGCCGCCACCGTAGTAGGGCGCACTCTCGACGGCAACCGTCGCGGTGCCGTGATAAGGCAGCCACATCGAGATTCCGTAGGTCATTCCCTGATGGCCGGTCGGCTCGTAGGCGTAGTCGCTCCGCCACAAGGGAACGGATCGCCGCATCGTCTCGAGGTCGTTGCGCCGCCCGCCCGAAGCGCACGAGTCGATGAGCATGTTCGGATGCCTCCGCCGAAGCTCGTCCCAGTACGCGAGGTAACCCACGATGTGCCTGTTCTCGGTGATTCCCTGACGATCTGGTGCGTCGTTCGAGCGCCAGAATTCCAGCGGATCGATGTTGAAATCCTGGCGATACAAATCGATTCCGTTGTCGACGAGGATCTTGTCAACGTGGTCCACCAGCCACTTCGTCGCCTTGGGATTGCCCATGTCCAACAGTCGGCTGCTGTCGGCTCCCCCCTGCCCCGTGACGTCGTAAGCTCGGAAGCTCGCCGCGTCTGGCTGGGCACCCGGGTTGAGATATCCGTAGCTCCAGCGACCATACTCCACCGCCGCGTCGTGGACAGTTCTGTCGGGCGCGGTCACGACCGCGCTCAACCCGGTGCTGTCGAAGACATAGGTGCCGTTGCCGTAGCCCACGACGAAGTCCAAGGTGTCGCCCGACCTAAGGCTCACGACCTGATCGAACGAGGCGCGCCGTCCTCGGTCGTTCAGCACGATGAACGAGTCGAACACCGACCGTCCATTCACCAGAACATGCACGTCCGTCGTCGTCTTCTCGTCGATGCCGGTGAAGGCGGAGGCGATTTTGTAACTCCCCGTCGTAGAGGCCGTGTAGCGCACCACGCTGTATTCCCCCTTCGGCCCGGGGTGAAAGGACAGGCTCTTGGGCGCCCAGGTAATGAGCTGCCAATGGATCGGATTCGGGCTCGCGTTGAACACCACGCAGGGTTCTCCCCCGCCAAGCTGCGACGACCGCCGCACGACCAGGCCTCCCAAGGGGCTGAGAAGCCATTCCGGGTGATTGTCGGCCAACCACGTGTGCGGGGCGACCCGCTCCGGCTCGAACCACACGAGCGTCTTCACCCCGCGCGCATGGGCGTGATCACTGATCGGCTTGAACCCGTTCGGGAATCGCTTCCGATCCACTTCCCAAGTCCCAACTTGAGGCCAGCCCTGATCCTGAACGTACCACCCGGCGTCCATCCACCAGTAGTCGAGCTTGAACCCCTCCTCCAGGTACCGGTCGATGTGCATGATCTGGTTTGCTTCGTTCGCGCCGATCATCTCGCCGTACGCCCGCCCACTGCTCGCGAGCATCATCGGTGCGGGTAGCTTGCCCCCCGGCTTGGGCATGCCGTAGGCCATCATCCAGCGACGCCATTGGTTCTGCCCGTCGATCCAATCGCCTCGCCAGTTCATGAGCACGATCAGCGGCGTTCGAACCTCTTCCCCCGGATGCAAGCGGAAGTGCGTCAACTGCTGACCCGCGCGAACCCGGATGCCGCGCCCCGCGTCCCGCGTAAAGTCCGCCTCCCACTGCCCCGGCCAACCAACGACGACGATTGTCCCATGGTCGCCGGAGGCGAGGTTGAAGTAGGAGAGGTCGGAGTTCGTCGGCCGCCCGCCCGCAGCGGAAATTCGCTTCGAGGCGTTGGGCGGTAAGGGGGTCTCAAGGGGATTGTAGTCCGTTCCGTCACCCGGCGAGCCGACGTTGTGGTGCAGAAGAAACTCGTCGTTTCCGGACCTTTCCGTCTTCCAGTCCAGCCCCCTCAGGTTCTCGACCATCGGAGACTCGTGCGTCCCGAGGTTCTTGAGATACACCGTCCACTCGACCGCCGGGAAATCCTTGTACTTGATCGCCACGCAACGGACTTGGAGTTGGCTTGCCGGGTCCTCGTAAGTGACAACGACTTGGCTGCGCTGTAAATCAAGATCCTTCGCCCCGATCTTATGCTTCCAAGAACTAAGCAACCCGTCCGACTCCCGCCCCCCGTAGAGGAACGAAAATCGAGGATTCGCGGTTTGGATCGCAAGCTCCTCCCGATGGGCCACCGGTAGACCGAGCGCCAGGTGGAAGAAGCTCGAAACAATGACCAGCGCGACGGCCGACGGAAGTTTGACTCGCATCGAGACCAGACTACCAAAGGGTGGTCAAGCCGTCCAGACAAGACGCCAACGCAAGCCGGTTTGACCCCGATAGGATGGTATTCGAAGACCACCGCAAAAGGTGTGGTGGAGATTGGTGCACGCACTTAGAACCGGAGACGTTAGTGCATTTCACTTGCAGAAATTCCCATCGAGACCGGCGTGTTGTCGGACAATCTGACGGCGCGTGGCGCCAGATACCGCCCTGTTGACTGACGGTCAACGTTCACTGACTTCTTGCCATTTCATACGACCCGTTGCTCAGTTGCAAGGACATTTATAAACGATCTTTGTCTTTGAGTCGACTTTTGGAGCAGAACCGGCAAGAATGGCACATAATATAAACGATCGTTGCCATCATGACTGCGAAAGAGATCGGGGAAAGGATAGAACAGCGCCGCAAGCGGCTCAGGATTACTCAGAGTGACGTCGCTCGCCTAGCGTCTTGCTCCAAGCCCTCGGTGATAGCCGCGGAGAGCGGAAAACCGACGCTTCGCCTCGAGATCCTGCTTTCGATCCTACATGTCTTGGGACTATCGATCCAATTGAATGATGCCGGGACAGGGCAAGACTGATGGCCGATGCGGACATCTATCAGGGGAGTCAGTTGGTTGGCCACCTGGAGAGGATGCCAAACGGTGTCCGGCTGTCGTTTGTCGACGGGGTGTCGCTTCGACATGATTGGCTGGCAACATCTTTGCCTCGTGAAACTGCTGATTTCATCGACTTGCCGCCATTCTTTCTGAACCTTTTGCCTGAAGGCGCTCGGCTTCAACTACTGCTCGAAAGTGCCCGGTCGCGTGACGACTCCCTGGAACTACTGATACGGGTCGGTTGGGACACGATTGGAGATGTTGCCGTCCTGCCGAATGGCAGAACTCCAGGCGATCAAACAGCACGGGTCGACACCACGGACCTTGGCAGTGTCAGCTTTTGGAGCCTCTTCCATGCGGGAGTTTCGGAACATCCGGATAGCGCGGTTCCGGGTGTCCAAGAAAAGATTTCTGCATCTACCATCGCGTTCGGGGTGAAGATGGCAGGTGTTCCATCAGCAATCTTGAAGCTGAACCCGCCTAAGTTCCCCCGACTCGTTCATAACGAAGAGTTTTTCTTGCGCATGGCGAAGGCGTGTCGCATTGAGGTCAATCGAGCCGAGGTTGTTCACGACCGAGACGGTGAACCTGGTCTGCTGGTCACCCGATTCGACCGAACGAACCGCGGGAGGGAAAAGTTGCACCAAGAGGACGGCTGTCAGCTCTTGAATAGCCCGCCCGCGAACAAATACCATCCGCCCTTGAGAGCGATTGCAGATCAGGTGGCTGCTGTTTGCACCTCCGGAGTGGTTGAAGTTGAACGACTGATGCGTCTCACCGCCTTCAGTTACCTTATAGGGAACTGCGATCTCCATGCGAAGAACATAAGCGTGTTGTGGGATGATGTTGTACGGTTGAGCCCAGGATATGACCTGCTAAGCACACTTCCCTACACGTTTTTAGATCGGCACATGGCTCTGGCGCTCCAAGGCAAAAATGACAACATGCGCAAAGGGGAGTTCATTGACTTCGGCCGAATCTACGGCATTCCAGAGAAGGCAACGATGCAAATGCTTGATACCCTCTGCAATCACGCCGAACCTTGGATCAGTCGAATAGGCGAAATCGGTTTTGACTTGAAAACGACAGAAGTCATCCAACGAGAAATCACCAAGCGAATTTCGCACTTAAGGCAGTAGGTCAGCTCGAGTCCTCTTATCAGTGGCGGATCCTTTGGGGCCCGCAATCAACCTGAAATCGGAATGTAAATCGTGGTGGAGAATAGGGGGCTCGAACCCCTGACCTCTTCCATGCCATGGAAGCGCTCTCCCAGCTGAGCTAATTCCCCACGCGGAGAACAACATTATGCGCGACCGAACGTCGGTCGGTCAAGGGCCGGTCGGAACCTGGCACCGAGCGCCACCCAGCAAATAATCCGCACCGAACACCACCACCAACCCAACCCGCCCTGAGTCATAGTCTAGAGACAGATGGCCGACTCACCCACCACGCCGACCCGCAAGCGCATGAAGCCGGTCGTCGGCATCTTCCTGACCGTCTTTCTCGATCTCCTTAGCTTCGGCCTCCTCATCCCCGACCTGCAACTGCGCGGCCGGCAACTCGCCTCGGAGTATCTCGGCCATGCGGCCAGCTCGTCCGCCGTCGGCCTCTACACCGGCATCACCCTCGCCGTTTTCTCCCTCGCCCAACTCATCACGTCCCCGCTCCTCGGACGGCTGAGCGACCGCATCGGGCGCCGCAAGATCCTCCTCGTCACGACCATCCTGTCGACGATGTCGTACCTCGTTTACGCCCACGCCAGCATGCTGTGGATCGTCATCCTCGCCCGAATCCTATCCGGTGTCGCCGCCGCCAATGTGGGCGTCGCGTTCGCCTACATCGCCGACGTAACCAAGCCCGAGGAACGCGCCAAAAGCCTGGGCATGATCGGCGCGGCCTTCGGCCTCGGGTTCATCTTCGGCCCCGTCGCGGGCGGTCTGCTGCTTAAATTCGGCCACAACTCCCCCCTCGTGCTCGGCTACGTTGGGGCCGCCCTTGCCGCGATCAACTTCCTGTTCGTGTTCTTCATCCTGCCCGAGAGCCTCGTCGCCAAACGCGAGAAGAGCCACTTCTTCAGCGACTTCAAGACCGCCTTCGCCACCCCCGGACTCTCCCTGATGCTGGTGATGTTCTTCACCATCGGCTTCGGGTTCACGAACCTCGAGACCACCTTCTTCCAACTCCTGCAAGACCCCAACTGGATATTCCATCAGGGGGATGGTGCCAAGCAGACCGGCAGCTACATCCTCGGAATCGTGGGCGTCGTCAGCGTGATCATGCAGGGATACGTGATCCGTCTAGCGAGCCCGAAGTTCGGCGAGGTGAACATCCTCCGGTTCGCCTATCTGGGCTACGTCCCGATCCTAGCCCTCGTCCCATTCGCGCCCCTCTGGATTCCCCTCATCCTGACCGTGATCCTAATGGGAATCTGTTCGGGCCTGGCCCAACCTAGCCTGAGTTCGCTGATCTCCCGCTCCGCCCCGGCGACGATCCAGGGTGGCATCTTCGGCGTAACCCAAGCCCTCGGCGCGCTCGCGCGCTTTCTCGGCCCGCTCGTGAGCAACCCCCTCTTCGGCTGGCGCCCCTACGCGCCATACCTTCTGGGGGCGGCGGTGATCATGTTCCCCGCCGCCGCCGCATGGAAGCTCAAGATGCCGACCTCGCCGGGCCACGCGAACGCGATCGTCGTCGAGTAACTACATCTTGCCCCCACCGCAGCCGGAGGGCGGGCCCCAAAAAGGCGTGGCGCATAAGGAAGGAGCGACGACGCTTCCGGCTCCGATTCAACGCAACTGACAACCTTCCCTCATAATGGTCCTATGGCTGCACGCGTTCACCTGCTCGACAGCCACACCGTGAACCAGATCGCCGCGGGCGAGGTAGTGGAGCGGCCTGCTTCCGTGCTCAAGGAACTCGTCGAGAACTCGCTCGACGCCGGCGCGCGAAAGATTGTGATCGAGCTTCGAGACAGCGGAAAGACGCTGATCCGGGTGAGCGACGATGGCTCCGGGATGTCGCCCGAGGATGCTTCTCAGTCGCTGCAGCGGCATGCGACGAGCAAGATCGAATGCGTTGATGACTTGCTCGCGGTGAAGACCCTGGGGTTCCGCGGAGAAGCCCTGCCTTCTATCGCTTCGGTCTCGCGAATGACCGTGTCGACAGCCATCGCGGATGGACTTCGGGCGGTGATTCAGATCGAGGGCGGGACGATCCGAGACGCGGTGGGAATGGCGGGGCCGCGGGGGACCGAGGTGACGGTCGAGGATCTGTTTTATAACACTCCCGCGCGTTTAAAGTTCCTCAAATCCGACACGACCGAGCTAGGTCAGTGCTTCGAGGTGGTGTCGAAATACGCGATCGCCTACCCCCATGTCGCGTTCGTGCTGACCCACAACGGGCAAGAGGCATTGCACACGAGCGGGAATAGCGAGATGCTCGATGCGATCGGCGAGGTTTGGGGTCGCGACTCGGCGCGGGCCTTGGCCGAGGTACGAACGAACCTGGGCGGACTGGGGGTGCGAGGGTTTGTGAGTCCGCCTCATTACACGAAGCCGACCCGGGCGTATCAGTACATCTTCGTGAACGGTCGGCCGGTGCGAACTCGCACCTTGACCGCCGCGCTCGATCAGGCTTATCGCGACCTCACCCCGGAACGTCGCTTCCCGGTGCTGGTGCTGGTGATCGACATCGATCCGGCGCTGGTGGATGTGAACGTTTCGCCGACTAAGAGCGAAGTGAAATTCCAGCGTGAGGGGCAAGCGTTCGAAGCTTTGCGGATGGCGATCAAGAGCGCGCTGATGGAGCACGGCATGATGCCGTCAGCTCTTTCGGCGGGGGTCGCGGCGGCAAATGAGGCTTTGGCGGGGTCGTCGGATGGCACCGGCTGGGGCGGCGGGGCACCCTTGTTTGATATGTCGATGCGGGCGCAGGCACCGCTGGAGGATTACCGACCTCAGACGCCCGATATTCCTCCGCTGCTTGAAGCGCCGCTGCCAGCGAGCGGGATCACGATGCCCGGGTTCGCGGCGCAGGACACGCGGTACCCATTCGGGCAGTTGATGGAGGGTCTACGGGTTCTGGGGCAGGCGATGAACACCTTCATCATCGCGGAGACCAAGCGCGGAATCGTGATCGTGGACCAGCACGTCGCTCACGAGCGGATTCTCTACGAATACTTGTGTGGTCTGAAGGGCTCTTCCGCGATCGAGAAGCAGGCACTCTTGGTTCCCCAGACACTGCACCTAGACAAACGCGCGGCGGTGCTGTTACGCGAGCGGATCAGTGAAGTCGAGGCGGTGGGCTTTGATCTGGAGCCGTTTGGCGGCGAGAGTTACGTGGTGCGCGCGGTGCCGGCGGCAGTTCGGAACAAGGATCCCTTAAAGGTTCTTCGCGACCTGGTGGACGAGCTTGTCGAGTCAAGCGTGACACGGCGGCTGGTGCCGACGCGCGAGCAGATCTGGATCACCAGTTCATGCAAGATGGCGGTCAAGGCGGGGGATCCCCTGAGCCACGCAGAGATGGAGAAGCTGATTGTTGACCTCGCGGAGACGGAGAACCCCTATATGTGCCCCCACGGTCGGCCAATTACGATTACGCTGACGACGGAGGAACTGCTGCGGAAGTTTAAGCGCACTTGAAGTGGTAGTGGTAGTGATAGTTCGGAGAGGGATGTTATGATGCGAGAAGTGATCTTTGCAGACCGTGGATCATTCTCCCGATCTCGTCGCAATCGTTCGCCAGATTTTCAGACTCGATGTTGTACAGTTTGGAAATTAAGTGAAGTGAAGTCTCGACCTCTGCGAGGCTCCCTTGAGCTACCCCAAGGAAGTGCACAAACTCTTTTGTCGTGTTTCGACGGGAGCCTTCCGCAATGTTCAGGGGCACCGATGTCACCGCTCGTCTTAGCTGGGACGCAAGTGCGAACCGCTCCTCCATGGGTAGTTGTCGCGCCAACCCATAGACTTGGTCGGCAAGTTCGACGGCTTTCCTCCAAACCTGCAAGTCGCGGTAGGATATGATTTTAGAACTTTCCTCCATCAATCATACGATACTCTAATCCTCGAAACTACCACGACCACTACCACCACCACCACCACCACCACCACCACTAACTTGCTCATCCTCGGCATCGACCCCGGCTACGAACGTCTTGGCATCGGACTTGTCCGACGCGAGGGCTCGCGCCTGTCGTGTGTCTACTCGGGGATAATCCAGACTCCGCGGATTTTGATGCCGGATCGGCTTCGGATCATCCACGAGGAACTGACCGAGCTTCTCACCCTCCACAAGCCAGACGCGGTCGCGACGGAGCGGCAGTTGTTCGCGGCGAACAAGACCACTGCCCTAGATGTCGCGAAGGCGCTGGGCGTGGTGCTGCTGTGCACAAGTCAGCAGGGTCTCCCGTGGGCCGAGTACACGCCGCCGGAGATCAAGCTTGCGGTGGTGGGGAACGGGGCGGCGGACAAGAAGCAGGTCCAGTTCATGGTGACCAAGCTGCTCGGGTTGGCGGCGGCGCCAAAGCCGGACGACATCGCAGACGCCCTTGCGATCGCGATTTGCCACGCGATGCGGACAAGAATTAATTTAACTCTGAACGGTTAATTGCTCCGTTCTGGGCAGCCATGCGTTATGATCGGCTCATGCGTGCCTGCCTCATCCTCGCTCTCGCCCTCGCTGCGGTTGTCGCTCCCGCCCAGACTCTCTTCAAGCCCACACCGGAAGAGCTGAAGGCGAGTTATGAGCGGGCGAACCATTATGCGGATACGACGCGGGGGACTTGTCTCAACCTGACCTTGCCCGCGCGACGTGGCTTGCGGACGACTCGCGACTGATCTACCGGCATGAGCTTGCCAATGGGGCGAAGGAGTTTGTGGCGGTCGACCTGCCCTCAGGGAGTAAGCATCTGGCGTTCGACCACGTCCGCCTCGCGGCGGCCGTCGCCAAAGCGACCGGCAAGCCGGTCGATGCGCAGAAGCTGCCCTTCGACGCGGTGACCCTCACCGAAGACGGGAAGTCGATCGTGTTTCGGATCGGGACGGACAACTGGCAAGTCGACCTCGCCACGTACGAAGTGAAGCCGGGGCCGCCGCTGCCGCCGGGGGGACGCGGCCCCCGCGGACCCCGTCCGCGCGAGGACCGAGCGCCCGACTCCCCGACCTACGGAGCACGAATCGTGGATGGCCAAGTGCAGGTTCACCTCAAGCCAAGCGGAGAGTGGAAGTCGCTGACCAAGGAGGGCGGATTCACGAGCTACCGGTGGGCCGCCAACGGCAAGAACCTGCTCGCGATCCGCACCATTCCTGGCGACCGAAGGCTCGTTTATCTGTTGAAGTCCAGCGTGCCGGGCACGACCCGGGCCCAACTTGAGTCTCGCATCTACCCACAGCCCGGGGACGCACTCGATACCTACGAGCCATACGCGCTGGATGCCGAGAAATCGACCGAGACCAAGATCGCGATGGACCCGCTGATGGAAGTGAATGGCACGGAAAACTGGGGCGACCAGATCGTGGTCACGACCCCGGTGCGCGGCTACCAGGGATACCGGGTCATCGGCTTTGACCCGGTGGCGGCGACGGGCAAGGTGCTTGTGGACGAGAAGCTGAACACGTTTGTCGACATCTCGAAAACCGAGCTCCGGCTACTTGCGGACAAGCGACACCTGATCTGGCAGTCGGAGCGCGACGGCTGGAGCCACTTCTACATGATCGACACGGTGACCGGCGAGACCAAGCCGATCGACAAAGGGAACTGGGTGATGCGCAAGCTCGACCAGTTGGACGAGCCGAAGGGTCAGATCTGGTTCACCGCGAGCGGGATGGGCGATCAAGACCCGTATCAGATCCACGAGTGTCGGATCAATCTCGACGGCTCGAAGATGATCGACCTGACGCCGGGAGACGGGACGCACACGCTGCAATTCTCGCCCCATCGCAAGTTCTTCGTCGACAGCTACTCGCGGGTCGACATGGCCCCACATCACGAGCTTCGGCGAGCCGACGACGGCAAGCTGATCGCGACGCTCGAGGTCGCGGACATCTCCGAGCTTCTGAAGAAGGACGTCCACCTCCCCGAGCGATTCGTGGCCAAGGGACGGGACGGGAAGACGGACATCTGGGGCGTCGTCATTCGACCTTCGAACTTCGATCCGAACAAGACGTACCCGGTCATCGAGAACATCTACGCAGGCCCCCAGGATAGCTTCGTGCCGAAGGCATTCCGACCGTATTCAAGCATGACCCAGCTCTCGGAGCTTGGGTTCATCGTGGTCCAGATCGACGGGATGGGGACGGACAACCGGGGCAAGGCGTTCCACGACGTGTGCTTCAAGAATCTGCAGGACGCGGGATTCCCTGATCGGATTCTGTGGCTGCAGGCGCTGGCAAAGAAATATCCTCAGGTGGATGTCTCGCGGGTGGGGATTTACGGGACGTCCGCGGGCGGGCAGAACTCAACCGGGGCGCTCCTATTCCATCCTGAGTTCTACAAAGTCGCGGTGAGCTCGTGCGGCTGCCACGACAACCGGATCGACAAGCAGTGGTGGAACGAACAGTGGATGAGCCTGCCGGTCGGGAAGGAGTACGACGATGCTTCCAACATCACCAACGCGGCGAAGCTCCGCGGGCATTTGCTGCTGTTCGTCGGCGAGAACGACCGGAACGTCCCGCCGGAATCGACGTATCGGCTGTGCGATGCGTTGATCAAGGCGAACAAGGAGTTCGACATGCTCGTCATTCCGGGAGCCGACCACACTGATGGCGGCCCTTACGGGGAGCACAAGCGACGGGATTACTTCGTACGTTACTTGCTCGGGGTCGATCCTCCGAGTTGGAATGGGGGATAGGGGGAGGAAGGCGTTGGGCGTTGGAGTTTAGAAGTTGGGTCTTGGGTGTTGGGCATACTGGGTTTATGGAAGGGGAACCGGTCAAGAGCGGGAAGGGCTGCCTTGTTTGGGGCGTGTTGGTCCCGGGCTGGCTGCTCTTGTGGCCGGCGCTGATTCAGCTATTCCTCGTGATCGCCTACGCTGTGCGCGGCGCGCAGATCGATGCGGGTGCCTTTGCCGCGGTTCGGGGTCCGGTATATGCGATTGTAGGGGCGTTCTGCGCGGCTATCTTTGGGGCGGGGGCGCTGATCTGGGAAGCGAAGAAGTCGGGGATCATCCTGATCGTGACGGCGGTCGTTCTACTTGGCCTCTGCCTCGGTGGCACCGCGTTGGTCGGTATCTCCCCGGACTAAGCCTGCCTCCGGTGCCACGGCTTGGCCGGATCTGTCCATTCCAGGCGACTTGGACCTTCTTCCCGGCAAGCCGTGTTGTCGCCTCAGGCTGGACATTACGGATTCCTACGCAGTTCACGGCGACAAATATCAGAACTCAGTCGATTCCGAAGTCCTGCCGGCGGGACGCCAACGGTCCCAGTTATTCCCGCGCCCAGCCGTTGATCAGCCACCAGCAGGCTTGGTCGCCGGGGACGAACATGGGGTGGGTTAGGACTTCGAACGCAGGGAGGTAGCCGAGGGAGCGGTCGCCGTACTCCTTGATCCGCCGGATCGCGCGCTCGACCGCCTCGCGCGCCACGCGGCAGCGATGGATGTCGGCCATCGAGCCACCGATGTTGAGCTGAGTTGCGATGGCGATCTTCTCAATATCCTCGAAGATCTGGCGGCAGGGGGAGAGGGCCGACATGGCTTCACCGGGCTTATCCGCGGCGTAGGCGACGTGCGCTTTCTCGGCTTGACGCACGAACTGGATCGCCTTGATCGCGAACTGCGTCACGCCCCGATCGGCGGGAGTTTGGGCGACCGACATCGCGTTGTCCAGGATCGTCAGGGCTCGATCTCCCGCTTCACCGGATAGCTCGTCCTGGTGGTGAAGCCAGGCGAGGAAGGGGTTGGCGTAGAGGAGCAGGCGGCACTTGAGGGAAGACCGGGTCTGGGAGTGGGCGAACACGCCCCCGACCTTCTGAAGTTCCTCACTCATCAGGTACGCCCACTCAGCGTACTCGCCGCTCTCGGTGGCGTATTCGGTCAGGAAGGCAGAGTCGGTGTGGTCTCGGGTGCCGAAGGCGGGTTTGGGCGTCTCTACGACGGCGACGACTTCGTCGATCGTGATTCGCCGGGTGAGGTAGGCGAGGCGCAGTGCCTCTGCCGTCTCTTCTGGGAGCGTCGAGTCTTGAATCAATTCCGGGGCTTTGCCGACGGGAGTGTCGGCGCTCCCAGTTAGGGTCTTGCCCGCGGCGCGGATCGCGGGGAGGAGGGTGTCGTAGTTTCCGAACAGGCCGCACTCCCAAGTCGTGACGCACACGCCTTCGGCATTCAGCTCCTTCGCCGCTGCGACGGCGTCGCGGACGTTCTTCTCCGATTGCGAAAGGTGGCACCAGGTCGCGTTATAGGTCTGAATCGACGGAGAGCAGACGACGTCAAATCCCTTCTCGATGAACCCCTTGCTGGTGCCCAGAGGGGACGAAAAGTATTGCCAGTCGAAGATCAGCGTCTCGCGGGGCATGAGATCGAGCGCGGTCGGGTGGTCGAGGAACATGTCTCCCCAGACTCCGGGCCGGCGCCCCGCGTCGATCACACGCCGGGCGAGGGGGGCGAAGTGTGAGCCGTAGAGCAGGGCCTTACCATCGACCCCGGGGGTTGTCTCGTACTCGTTCACTCGCGCTTTGCAGAGAGGGCATTGGCCGAGCTGCCAGGTCTCATCGCCGCCGATATGGATAAGCTTCGAGGAAAACACAGAGAGCATTCCCTCAATCATCTGCTCAGCGAGTCGGACGAACTCCGGGTTTGAAGGGCAGGCTTGCATTCCCTTCAACCGCTGCTCGGCATAGCGCTTGCCCTCTTCGGTGTAGAGCATCCCTTCGAAGTGACCGAGCAGGTTCACGAACGGGACGATCTGGATGTCGGGGAATTCCTTCTCCAGCGCCTGAATTATCTCCGGCGTGACGGCGTTCTTTCCATGCATCCACGGCATCTCGGGGTAGGCGAAGCCGTGCTCCATGTAGAGTCCGAACGCGTTGTAGCCGCCCGCTCGCGTGGTTTCAAGCAACCGCCGCAGGTGCTCATAGCTCGGGGTCTGCTCGCGCGCCAGGTCGTAAGTCCACATCCGGAGATTCATCGGGATGAGGCTACCTAGCTCGGAAGCAACGAGTACTCCCGCGAAGCTCTGAGCCCCTTTCTCTTGCCGGATGATTGTGCCGGGAGGAGGAAGGGGTTGGGGATGGAGGTTCTGGCGTCCGACCCTAACACTTTATGCAAACGCCCATTCAAGCGGATTCGGGAGTTTCGCCGACGAATATTCGATGTGAATCACCCGACGATGATCAGGCCGGTCTGACTTGCTTGAAGAATGCCACAGCAGCGGCCGCATCAGGATGACGTCGCCAGGCTGCGCCATACACACAACCGGAGCAAGTGTGGGGGGACTCGTCTGCAGACCTGCAAGATGAGTGCCCGGCAAGACTTGAAGCGGCCCATTGTCAGCTCCGCAGGGATCAAGGTGAATCCGCACCGCCAAACACGACTCCAACACCGAAACGGGAGGCAGGCAATGCACGATTCCTTCCTTCTCAGACCATGCCCCGAAACCTGGAACATCAGCTTTGCTGCGCAGCGCGATCTTCGTGTCCTGATGCCAGCCCAAAGTCCAGTTCATGCTAGGACTCTTGTCGAACAGAATCGCACGCACTGCAATGGCACGATCACTAAGCGCCGCACCCACGAGGGCGGCTATCCGAGGATCGCGGGCCAGTTCGCGGCACCAAGCGAACTCAAGGAGCCCTCGGGTCCCCGCCGCCGAACCTAGGTCGGGAATTTGCTTGAGCAACTCACCGATTTCCCCCGGAGAGAAAACGTTCGGGACGAGAGCATAGCCATCGCGCGCTAGATTTGCCGCCATGAACCCTAAGGCAACGAGCCCGTCACAACCGTCCGAACCGCCGCCAGATTCCAACCCTCAAACCAAGTCCCGTGGTATTCCGTGATCACCACCGCGATCGTCTTGCCGTTCGGACTCAACACCACCCGATCGATCCCGTTCGAGATCGAATCCCGCCAGAAATCCCGATCCTTCTGAAGAATCTTCCAGACTCCATTCCCCTTGCGGACCGACACCGTCAGCTTCGCCAGCCGGTACTTCACGTCCCCCTCAGGGGTGGTCTTGATCTCGCCGAGGTTCTCGTCCAACTTCACCGTGTAGCCGGAAAACGAGCCCGACTTGATCACCACGCCGATCTTCTTATCGGGCGTAAAGCGCGAGCCCTTGCCGATGAACAGGGTCTTGCTCCCCCGAGTCGGCGAGTGAGCCTTCAGCCACGCCGCGTACTGCGAGTCCGCCGTCGCGTGGTCGCTGTCGGACTCAAACGACCACCGCTTGATCGTCCGGCCCGTCACCGCGTCCATCACCGAACGCGTCCTCATCTCGACCCCCGGACCGCCGTTGCTGTTCTCGTACACGACGTATCGCCCTTGAGATCGCCAGCCGACGAAGCTGAAATCCGCCTCCGAATTGTAAGTAGGTGCCTGAGCAAGGGCGAGCGAAAGAATGGGCAATAGAATCGGCATGAATAGGACCTGGCTTTAGTTCAAGACGGATCGACATGGCCCCACGCACTCGCACAATTGCCCTTGACGCGTAAACCGCAAAACCTCGCAACACTAAGCACCCCGGTCGACCGTCCCGACAATGAGATTCTCACTATGCGAACCGTTCTCCTGAGCTTTGCCCTCGCTTCCGCCGTCTGCTTCGCCGCCCCACCCAAGAAAGGGCCGGACGTCGTCAAGAGCACCCGCACCGTCAGGGGCCAGTTCGTCGCATTCGAATGGGGCGACTACCCCCACGCGATCATCAAAGACGCCAAAGGCAAGGAAACCGACTACTTCTTCGGGGCCGAAGGAATCGATTTCTACCTCTGCACCCGCGCCAAGCAACCCGGCTTCTTCACCATCCAGAAGGTCAACACCTACATCCAGGAAGCCGGCGGCTGGCAGATCATCGACCGCGTGAGCAACGCCAAGATCGGAACCGTGGACTGCAAGACTTGGTGGAAGCAACAGAGCAGGGCCCACTCGCAAGAGGCCCTTTTCAAGAAGTACCAGCCCCTCGTGGACAAGTTGACGCGCAAGTAAGCCCCGCGGACTGTGTATCCTAGCCGGGTGAGCGTTGCAACCCTCGCCCAGTCCATCCGTACCGAAATCGCCAAGGTGATCTCGGGCCAAGAAGTCGTGATCGATCAGACCCTGATCGCGATCCTCGCGAACGGCCACGTCCTGCTCGAAGGCGTGCCAGGCGTCGCGAAGACCCTTTTGGTCCGCTCCCTTGCCCACACCCTATCGCTGGACTACGGTCGCATCCAGTTCACGCCCGACCTTATGCCCAGCGACGTGGTCGGAACCTCGATCTTCGATCCCCGCACCGCCGAATTCAAACTTCGCAAGGGACCGATCTTCGTCAACATCCTCCTCGCCGACGAAATCAACCGCACCCCGCCGAAGACCCAGGCCGCCCTGCTCGAGGCCATGGAAGAGCGACGCGTCACCATCGACGGTGAGCCCCACCCACTCCCGCCTCCCTTCCTCGTCTTCGCAACCCAGAACCCGATCGACTTCGAAGGTACCTACCCGCTCCCCGAAGCCCAGCAGGATCGCTTCCTCATCAAGGTGATCGTGGACTACCCCGAAAAGAACGCCGAAATCGGCGTGCTGATGCGCCACCACCAGGGCTTCAAGCCGCAGAATCTCGAAGCCGCCGGTATCCAGGCGGTCATCTCGAGCCAGGATCTTCTCGACATGCAGGCCGAAGTCGTGCGCGTGCAGGTCGAAGAGAAGGTTTTCGATTACATCTACGGTCTCGTTCGAGGCACCCGCCAACATAACGATCTCGCCGTCGGTGCCTCCCCGCGCGCAGGCATCGCGATGCTCAACTGCTCCAAGGCGGTCGCCGCCCTCCGCGGACGAGACTTCGTGATCCCCGACGACGTGAAGGAGATGGCCCTCCCGGTCCTCCGCCACCGCGTCCTCCTCCGCCCCGAAGCGGAAGTCGAGGGACTCACGCCGGACCAAGTCCTGAAGGGTCTGATCGACGCACAGGTCGTCCCCCGCTAAGCCATGGGTCAGTATCGTAAGGTCCCGATCCCGATCTTGGAGACCGCGCGGCTGGTCCTGCGTCCCTATCGGATCGAAGATGCGCCCCGAGTTCAGGAGCTCTTCCCCAACCCGAACGTCGTCCGCTACCTCGCCTCGATCATCCCCTGGCCCTACCCCGCCGACGGCGCCGACGCCTACATTGCAAGCATCCTGCCCAAGATAGAAGCGCAGGAGGAATATCACTGGGCCATTCTCAGGCGGGGCCACGAAGACGAGGGCCTCATCGGCGCAATCGGCCTCACTCCCGCCTCCGACACAGACAACCGAGGCTTCTGGCTGGCGGAGCCCTATTGGGGCAAGGGCTATATGAGCGAAGCCACGACGGCGGTCAACAAATTCGCGTTCGACGTCCTCGGGATGGAGTTCCTGCTCCTCAACAACGCCGAACCCAACCTTGCCTCTCATCGCCTGAAAGAGGTGGTCGGCGCAGAGATCATCGGTGTAGAGGACCAAGACTTCGTCACGGGCCGCTTCCCGAAGCTAACTGCGGAAGCCTGGCGCAAGCATCGTAGCGGTTAGGTGTCATCCTACGTGCCGTCATCCTGAGCGGCGCGCCGAGCCTTGGCGAAGGCAGCAGAGTCGAAGGACCCCGGATCCCGGCCACTTCCATCGGAACGTGCGCCGAGATCCGAAGGCGATGCGCCCGAAAGACCCCTCGATGGGTGGCACGGTCTGCTCGGGCGCACTTGCCTAGTGGTTGCCCGAGCAGATCGTCGCCCGACAGACCGTGAGTCCGTACTCCGAGCCACGGTCTGTCGGGTTAAGAGGGTTCGCGTCTTGACAAGGTCAAGAGAACCCGAGCAGACCGTGCCACCCGCGCGTATCACCGGAAACCACCCGCGGAGCCCAAATCCTCTTTATTCTGCGGGGTCTGCTAAAATGCAAACAAGCCATTGTTCCATGGAGGGAATGAAGCATGACCAAACTCACCGTTTGGGCCGCCAGCGTGATGCTGGTGACCGGCGCTGCGGCGCAACCACCGACCGGGACGACCGTGCCCGAGAACCCCAACCTGTTCTCCTCTGAGGACCGCGACGCGGTCATTCAGTTCTGGTCCACACCCGACCGCTACACGATTTCCGAGCCTGACGATGCCGCCCAAAAGGGCCTCTGGCAGGTCCGTCTGACGACCGCCGGATCGACCTGGCTGCTCAGCTACAACCGCAAGCGCAACCTCAACGTCCCGCCAGGACAAGTCCCCAAGCCTCAGACCACGGAACAAACCGAGTGGGAGAAGTGGGTCGTCGCCAAGCTGAACCACGACCGCTGGGAAGCCTGGCAGCTTGCCCGCGCGGCGAATCGAACGACCCTCAATATCGACGCCCCCGTCGCCGACAAGACGATCCCCACTGCCGAACCCGAGTCACCCGGCCCCATCCCGCCCGCGCTCCTCGGTCTCGTCGGCAACCCGCCCAAGTTCGCCGAGGCCGTCGTCCCGATGCAGCACACGATCGCGTTCGACGACATCACCCTCAAGTACCGCGACAACGTCCGCGTCAGCTCCCCGCGCTACGCCTACTACCGGTTCGCCAAGGGGGTCAACTCGGAGGGCGTATCGATGGCCCGCATGACCCAGGAGCAGATCGACAATCTCTTCGAAACCGCCCGGGTCAGCGAGCGTGATTCCCACATCCTCCGCGCCGTAAGCGAACTCGAAGGAGGCTTCGACGCCGTCAACACCTACGACACCGGCTACGTCTCCGTCGGGTTCATCCAGTTCGCGTCCCTCAAGGACGGCGGCGAGTCGCTCGGCGGCCTGCTCGCCCAGTACAAGAAGGACGATCCGACCCACTTCAACCAGGACCTCCACCGCTTCGGCATCGACGTCACCGACACCCGCGTGCTCGACATCGTCGACCCCAGCACCGGCGCCGAGCTCACCGGCAACGCCGCCACCATGAAGATCGTCGAAGACCCCCGCCTCGTCGCCGTCTTCCAGCGCGCCGGCCTCAAATCGGAGGCGTTCAATGCGGCCCAAATCCGCTCCGCCAAGGCCCAGTTCTGGCCGGAACAAGACGCCCTCACCGTCAAGCTAAATGACGGCTCCACCCTCACCGGGCGCGTCTCCGACTTCGTCCGCTCCGAAGCCGGCCTCGCCACCCTCCTCGACCGCAAGGTCAACACCGGCCACATAGACATCCTCACGAATGTCCTCGCCCGCATGGCGCCCGACGTCCACCCACGCACGATGGCCGACTACGCCCCCTACGAACGCGAGATCATCCAGGCCGTGAAGTACCGCAAGGACTATCTCGCCGACGCCAGCCTCCAACAACCCGGCGACAGCGCCGCCCGCCGCCCGGAGCGCGTAGCCACGAACCCCAGACCCGTCGTAAACACCGTCCCAACGCAGACTCCCGTGACCACCACACAAACCCCGCCCGTTGCGAAGACGCCGGTGGTGACCACGCCGACCCCAACACGAGGTCCTGCCCACGTCGTGCCGCCCCAAGCGTCGCGAGGCAGAGCCGTCCGCCACGGCCCCCACAAAGACAAAGACCGGGGCTAAGACAGGATGTGGCACCGGTTCACGAAGAGTGCACGACAAGTGGTCTTTCATGCCCTTGAAGAAGCTCGAAATTCCGGGTCCGATCAGCCAACCGACAAGTGATAACCACGCGAACCCTAAGAGGGAGTCCATCATCAGCAAGAAACCCTAGAAATCAACGAAACGCAGCAGTGCAATCCACGCTTAAGTTGTCATCCCGACCAAGTCCGCCCACTTGTCTCTGCTTCTCTGCGTGCTTGTAAGCGGACGCGTGGAGGGACCTGACTGGAATCGCCTACCGCATGTCTCCCCACGTACCCTTTGAAAGTGAGACATGCAAGAAGCAGCTACCGTCAGGTTCCTCCACTCCCCGCATGCGACCAATCCTCGAACTACGAACAAGTGGGCGGGGTCGGTCGGAATGACAAACGACGGAGGTTTTGCAAAATTCGGGTTGCGCTGATGAATCATGAAATCATCAACGTCGTGCCAACCGGTTGACAAAAAATCGATCCCCAGCACGTAGAGACGTGAGAATCAAAAAAGTAGAACTCCAACTCGGACTCGGACTCGGACTCACACCTTCCCAGATTGCCGCATCGCCAACGTGGGTAAGCACAATGAGTGAGTGAAAAAGTGAGATCACGCCCGACCAACGACTCTTGCGGTCAGGCACAAATAGGAGCGCAGGTTTTCCAACCTGTGCCTCTCAGAAAGTTGGTTGACTTCCCCAGCCTCCAAAGAACAAGGTGAGACAAGAATCGCAAACTGCGGGACGCTGTGAGCCAGCCGCCAGTGATGATGACGCGAACCCCAAGAGGGAGCCCATCATCAGCTCGGTAACCCAGAAAACCAAAGAATTGGCGACGTACAAATGACGAATGACCGAATGACAAACCCAACGCCTAACGCCTAACGCCTAACGCCCAACGCCCAACGCCCCTCTCCCTGCGTTCTCCCCCGCCACGTATCCCGTCGCAAACGCCGCCTGCAAGTTATAGCCACCCACCGGGCCCGCGATGTCCAGAATCTCGCCGCACAAATACAAACCCGAGCACCGTAAAGACCGCATCGTGAACGGATCCACCTCATCCAAAGCAACCCCGCCCGCCACAACCTCGCCACGATCGATCGGTACCCCCCGAACCTCGCCCAAAACCCAACCCTTCAAAACCTCGATCAAACGATTCCGAGCCTTCACCGGGACCTGCCCCGCCACCAAAGAGGGATCAAAACTGGCAGAGTCGAACACCGCGTCCACCAACCGATCCGGAACCCAAGTCGCCACCAACGACCCGATCGACCGCCGCGGATGGTCCGCGGCGAACTTCAGCACCGCTGCCGTCAGAGCCTCGTGCGGTAACGCCGGAGTCACATCAACCTCCAAAGTCACCGGCCCGTCAACCATGCGCTCGGCAACCACCCGGCTCACGCCGAGCACCGTCGGACCGCTCACCCCGGTATGGGTAAACAGAAGGTCCCCGCGCCAACGCGCGACCTCCTTCCCTTGCCGCGCCTTCAGTACGCAATCCCGCAGCGCCACTCCCGACCAAGAGGGATCGACCGAGAGATGAATCGGAGCCAAAGCGGACCGGATCTTCGTGACGGTGTGACCAAGCGACCGCAGCCACGGATACCCGTCGCCCGTCGTCCCCGTCTTCGGATAGCTCATCCCGCCGACCGACAACACCACCCGACCGCACTCGACGATCCCAGTGGCCGAGGACACGCCAGTAACTCGCCCGTTCAAAGACCGAATCTCGGCGACCGGCGACTCCAACCGAACTTCGACTCCCGCCTCATCGAGGTATTCGCCAAGAATCCGGACCACGTCCTTCGCCGTCCCGTCGACCGGGAAAATTCGTCCATCAGGCCGGGTGTAAACCTCGAGCCCCTTCGCCTCCAGCATCGCCACGATGTCCGTGTTCTTGAACCGGTAGCACGCCGACTTCAGAAACTGCGCCTCGTTCGGCCGGAACGCGTGCAGCAAATGCTGCATCGGCCCGTCGTGGGTGATGTTGCACTTGCCGCCCCCGGAGATCAGAATCTTGATCCCGATCTTGTCGTTCTTCTCCAGCAGCACGACCTTAGCGCCAAGCGAAGCCGCCCGCCAAGCCGCCAGAATCCCCGCCGCTCCCGCGCCGACCACCACCACATCCGGCGTGTTCGTTGACATCGGAGAGAGTCTACAGCCCGAACTGGAAAGACGTGGCGGGGTGCCACGGTTTGTCCGGGATTGGAATTGCCTGAGGACCGAAACTGCCTCCCGGCAAACCGTGCTCTTGCGCGAATTCTCGTAGCCTCACCC
Organism: Fimbriimonadales bacterium; assembly: GCA_038216655.1. Classification (GTDB taxonomy): domain Bacteria; phylum Armatimonadota; class Fimbriimonadia; order Fimbriimonadales; family Fimbriimonadaceae; genus JAFDWR01. The sequence continues at coordinate 147,994 of JBBQPZ010000005.1, read as the reverse complement.
CGGCTCAATCCGCCGCCGCCACCACCGAACCCGCGGCCTGCCGCCGATCTCGCAAGTTCAAGCCGATGCTCAAAATCAGGCTGACCAAGAAGCAAACGCCCGCCACGTTCTTCGAAAGCTCGTCGCTCGGCGTCCAACCCGTCAAAGTTCGGACCAGGAGCTGGACGTAGTTCGAAGGATCGTCCGTGATGCCGAGAGCGTGGCGGACCTGGAAATGCCAGTCGGTGAAAACGCAGTACCCGGCGCCATGCCAAATTCCCATCAAGAACCAGGAAGAAGCGGTGAGCAGCAGGCAAGCCAAGTTCAAACGCCGAGTCCGCCGCCAAGCCCAACCCGTGACGTTGAACAGAATCAGCGCAGCGTGGAAGATGAAGAACGCAATATCGAGCAGTCGAAGCATAGTGCCTTGCCGTTGTCCCTACATAAGGCCAAAGGGCAGCGTTCCACAGCTACCACTGGTAGCTAGGGCGCCTGCGACAGCCACTCGTTCCAATTCGTCGCCCCCGAAAGGCTCAAACCGTCGTACTCCGTCCCGTGGGCCGGATACTGGGCCGACGACGAGAAGTCGATCGAAATCCCGTGGCTGTTCGCCGAGTTCGAGTTGTGTCCTTCCCATGCCAGCGCATTCAGGACCGCCGCGCGCACGTTCTGGCACGCGGTAATCGTCGAGGGAGCCACTCCCGAACCTGCCACCAGCTTCACGCAGAGATCGTAAAGATCCCGATACACCCGACCTCCCAGCGGCAGATATGACTGCGCCGTATTCCGGGCAAGCTGAATCGCCGCCGGGAACGAACCTGAGTTCAAAATGAGATCCAGCGCCAAAGTGTCCAGAGCCGTGGCCAAGGCAGGAAGTTGAGCCGTCTCGATCGAGCTCTCCGTGATCTTCTTCGTGTGGTAGCCGGGCACCGCCAACATCCCGTCGATGAATCCCTTGGTCAAGTCCCTGGTCGTTGCATCCGGGTTGTCGTGCATCGGCTTGAACACCAAGTCATACGGGAAGCCTTCGGCGGGCGGACTCTCCTCGCTGCCGACCACGTATTGCGCCTGATTTCGAATCTGGTACGCAACCTCGAGCATCTGCATCAGACTCGCATCCCAGGCAACGATGTCGAGCTGATCCGGACCGAGCGCGTATGGAATGTCCGCAGTAGCGATCCCATGGCCAGTCTCGTCGTCGTAGCTCACGCCCCTAGTCGGATAGTCGGCCTGCTGGGCGATGAACTGACGCCAGCCGTTGCCGTGGTTCCAGACCACGACACAGTAGCGCTGCGCCGGGTAGTTTGCCTTCGTCCAGGCGATGAAATCGCGCAGAGTCTGCTTGTCGCCCATGTCCACGCCGGAACCCATGTCCTGCACCAACTGGCTGGCCAGGGTAGGGGTCGTGTCGTGCTTGACCAGATATCGCTTGGTGCCGTTGAAGAGCGAGCCGTTATTCAGGACCTCCGCCTCCTTCCACTGCACCACGAATCGCACGTCCGGGTTGTCCGCGATGAGCTCCATCTGGTTGATGTTGGGAAGCGAGAATGCTTCGAGGTTGTTGGCCGCGTTCATGTAGACCATCACCGTCCACTTGGTCGTGGTCGGCGTCCCCGCCGTGGCAGAGTAATCGCCGCTCGCGTCCAGTCCACCGAGCGTCGCGGTAGCGGCGCCGTTTCCGGCACCCATGGGGACGACAATCCCGTCGGTCGTCACCGTGGCAGGACCGGTTACTCCCCAGGCGAAGGCGCCCTCAGGAAGAAACACCCCTTGGTTCGAGGCATCGAACGCGGTCGCGACATAGCGCACGCTCCCCGGAGTCTCGATCGCCGCGCTCGCCGGCCCGACATGCATCGTGATCGCGTTGGTCCCGACGTCCGTCCCCATCGCCGTTGCGCTAGAGATCGTCAGAAGACGCTCGCAGACCCCGTTGATCGACCCGGTCCCGTTCGCGAGAGACCGGAGCTCGACGCGCAATCGATACGTCCCCGGCGCGAATCCCGCGAAGGTGGTCGTTGTCGTTGGCGACGACTTTGCGAGGATCACGGGATTGACCGCATCGGTGTCGTCCAGATTGAGCAACCGAATCCGTTGAGACAACCCGTCCGGCCCGGTAACGCCCGCCTGCGACCAGTTCGTCGAGTACCGGAACGTCGGGCCGCTCGGCCCGCCACCCCCGCCGCAGCCGACGAGCGAAAAGGCGAGGCCCACGATGAGAGAAATGATCAGTCCAAAGCGCATCGAAGAAAAATTCCTGTAGGTTCGCAAACTACCCGCTAACTAGACGCGCTTTACGAACCGATTATTACCTTCAGTTTGGACGACCGCAACGTATACGAGGAACTCATGCGGCTCCTTAGGGAGCTAGGCGTGCGCACGGCAGATGATCGGGCGCAGGGCATCCCCCTGGGTTTCCCGACGTCCGTCCCACTTGCCGACGGGTCCACTTTGATCCTGGATCTGCCCATGCCGTGGGCGCTCGCGAACCTTGATCCGGAGCGGATCGGCGTCGCGATGCTCGATCCTTTGGGCAATGTGCGCGAGTCCTGGGGCCTCGCCAAGCGTGTCCCCTTCTTCCGACAAGCCGGCAACCTGCTCGAATCCCAACTCGGTCCCCTGCTCGAAGGTAGCTACCAAGGTAATTTCGGCTCCCTTTATCTAGACGGCTACCGCTATTTCAGCGGCTCGCTGTCCGTCGGCGGCTCCACCGATGTCCTCGTCCTCGTGGTCAACGCCCAGGAAGAGCGAAACGCCAAACGCCAGGCCAACAAGAGTTGGCGGATGGCCAACGCACTCAAGCGTCTCGGCAAGGCCCTGACGATGAACCAGCAGATCCAGCCTCTCGGCGTGGCCGCGGTGCACGAGATCGCCTCCGCCGCCGAATTGGCCGCGGTCATTCTCTGGACCCACAACACCGAGCGCGACACCCTGAACCTCGCTGCCAGCGTCGGTGCGAACCGACAGGCAACGGGCATCCTGAACACCCTCGCGGTCTCGGGCGGATCGAGCTGCGTGGCCGAACTCGTCGCCGATACCCGCGAGCGGTTCTTCTGCGCGGACGTGCTCAGCAACATGATCACCGCCGAGCTTGAGGCGAAGTTCTGCTACCTCAAGTCCAAAAGCGTCAGCGTCCATCCTCTTGTGATCTCCGACCGTTTGGTCGGGGTACTCGAACTTGTCGGCCGCGACGGCGACCCGCACTTCGAAGAGAACCTCGAATTGTTTGAGACCATCGCCGAGCACCTCGCCTTGGCCCTGAACTCGGCGATGCTGTTCGAGCACTTCGAGAAGTGGGCAACCCACGACGCCCTCACCGGCATCGCAAATCACCGCCACCTCCACGAGTTCCTGCATCAGCGCATGCATGAGGCGGAGCGGAACAAGCAGGAAGTTGGCGTCCTCATGATCGACGTGGACCACTTCCGCGCCTTCAACGACGAGGAAGGGCATGACGCGGGAGACGAAGTTCTCCGCCTGGTTGCCGATGCCTTGAAGCACTGCATCCGACCCTACGACCTCGCCGCGCGATATGGAGGCGAAGAGTTCACCGTCGTGATGCCGGGCAGCAATCCGGCGACGTCGATGGCGGTCGCCGAGCGGATCCGCGAGCGCGTGCAAGAGTCGTCCTACATGACTCGCCAGGGCCGTGAGCGGCACGTGACGGTCAGCATCGGCTGCGCCAGCTACCCGCATACCGCCGACGACGCCGCGTCGCTGATCAAGGCGGCGGACTCGGCACTCTACGACGCGAAACGCGCGGGCCGAAATCAGACCGTGTACTACACGGGCCGGTTCGTGGCCAAGAGTCGCTACGAGGGCCGCGTCGAGAAGGTCGACCGCTGGGTGTCGGACGCCGATCGCCCCGCCGCCGAGCGCCTCAAGGACCTACTGACCCCGATCATCGACGAGCTCGCCCGCACCCTGCCGCTTTCGAACTCGCAACACGAGATTTTGCGGGCTCTCCTTTGGATTGCGCCGACCTACCTGCGACTGCGCCAGGACAGCAGCTCGGCGATCAAAACGATGGAAGCGGCGGAAGAATTTCGTGCCCTGCTCCCCAGCCTAGCCTCGCTCAACGAGCGCTACGACGGCACCGGTGAGGCGAAAACCAAGGGTTCACGCATCCCGTTGCTCGGCCGCGTATTAGCAGTCCTACTGGCTTACGCCGACGAGGGCGGAGTCGAGCTAACCCAAGACGCCAACCGCTTCGACCCCGAGATCGTCGCCGTCGTCACCGACGCCCGCCACGCGGCCTAGGGCTCTAAGTCCAAGAATCGCTTCTCGACTAACAGCGCCCGCAGCTTCTTCGCGTCTTCCCTGAAGAGGTCGGGCGGATACTTGTGGTCGCTGGTGTAGAACTCGGCGAGCGACTTGATCCCCGCCTTCTCGATCACCGCCTTCAACTCGGGCATGCTCATGTACCGGTTCCAGCCCTTGATCTCGCGCTCGGCGTAGGTGCTCTCCAGCTCGACGGCATCGGGCAGCCGATACGTCTCCTGGTGCACGAACGCCTCCAGAGGGAGCCTGTCGCGCTTGGCCGGGTTCTCCGCCGGGTGTCCGACCACGATCGTCGTGATCGGCACGCACGTCTCCGGCAAACCCAGGAACTCCCCGATCTCCGTCATCGAGTGCAGTGTCGTCCCCATGTAGCAAATCCCCAACCCCTCCGCCTCGAAGCCAAGGCATACGTTCTGGGCCAAGATCACCGCATCGGCCACGCCGACGTGGTAGCCGATGAAGTTGTCGAAGTTATCCCTCGCCCCGCGCATGCGAAGCCACTCGCGGGTGCGCCACCAGTCGGCACAGAACGTGATCACCAGAGGAGCCTCTAGCACCATCGGCTGCTCGAAGTGGAGCTCGTACAGCCTCTGCTTGCGAGCCGGATCCTCCGTGAGGATCATCGACACGCAATTTAGATTCCCGCTCGAAGAGCCGCCCAGCAAGGCATCCCCGAGAACCTCCTCAACCAACCGTTGATCGATCGACTCGGGCAGGAACCGTCGAATCGATCGATGCTGACGAAGAGTTTCCGACACAATCACCGCGCGAGGTTACCGCGAGGTCAACTAGTTACGGGCCAATATACGGGAGACTCATTCGAGCCCCGTAGCCATAGCCACCGAACTGATTATTTGCGTTGACCCAAGCCGTGAAGGTCAATCCCTTCCCAAAGCCGGTTATCGTGGCATGGGAAAGAAAATCTCGAGCGTCGTCAGCGCCTGAGAACCCGTATGCGCTGGCACTGTCTCCGAGCGCTGCCGACAAACGATCACGCACGTCTTGGGGCTGAGACGCAAAGGTTCCTTTCTCAAGGCCATTAATCCTATCTGCGAGCCCTAGCTTAGAAAGTTGTTGGAAAAGGTCCGGCCAAATCTTGTCTAGTTTGGCTTGATAATCGGCATAGGCTTCCGACACCAGGGCGAAGGCCTTTGAAGTCATCTTTGTCTTGGTGATGACGCTGTTCGGATTCAAGGCAAAAAGCTTTACTTCAAAGTGGTTGTCGAGTAGCGGAACTTGGCCAGGAAGGCCACGAAACGAGGGGAGATCCTTCGGGTCGATGAGCTTCCCGCCGCCATCCGCCTTCATGGCGGCCACCTGCTTCTCGCGGTCGTGGTTTCTGCCGCTGACGCGCACGGAAACAGTGCGCCTTCCGTCGGACATTTGAACCCAGTTGTCGCTCTCGATTCCAGGTCGACTCTGAGGAGTCGTCGAGACCCCCACCGACTGGTCGAAGATGCCCTTGCAAAGTTGGCGGATTGCTGGCGATCTACTTTGGTCGATCGATCCGTTTTCGTTTATAGCGTTCGGAAGAGCCTTGAGACCAGCGATTGACTCTTCAAAAAACTTCTTTGGCCAAATCGTCGTTGAGATGAAATACACATCTCCGCCCTCTTTGTAACGTGAGTATCCGAGGCGCATCAGGAGGCGATCGGCAACCGGCGGCTTTTCGTCCGCGGGTATATCCTTAATCGCGAGCTCAAGTTCCTTGGGTTTGGCGACAATAAGCACACGCTCGGTCACCGCCTCCTGGTCACGAACGGCATGTTGTTGGGGGGCGATGAGCAATCCACACAATAGGCTGATCACATTAACCTCCGCCGCCAGAGGCATAGTCCTGCACTACCAAAAACCCGGGGACGGTGGCAATGTACACATCTCTATTCCGAGTGTAAACAGTTGAGCCTTCGGTCCACTTATCATATCCATAGGATCTGTGCCAGTAAGTTTGAACGTGGAAGGCCACAACATTCTCATGCTGAGTCCAAGCCGGATAGCTGTAGTTCAGGTCGTTCGTCCCATTCGTCAGCGGATCGAATCCCTCGTGCCAAGTGGGCGGGCTACTAGTTGCATCGCCCGTGATAGTATTGGCCATTTGGTCGGTGCCTGACCCAGCATTAATGTGGTAGCCGCCGAATGCAAAGGCCGTGTGGTCAAAGTCGGATATAACAACACTGAGATCCTCAGTCCACGGCATCCAGCCGCGCATGTTAGCCGAGGAGAGAGAGAGAGAGAGAGAGAGTAGCCCGACAAACATTAGACTTGAAGATTACCACGACTATCAGAAATTTGTGGACAATTCTCAGCATTAATTTGTAAACAAATTTGGTAATGATCCAAAGAAGTGCCGTACCTATAATTGAGCTGACGTGGACATTCCTCCGCGCACCGTGACTTCGGTAGCGTCATCGGGGTCAGGCTTGGGCGGCTGCGGCGAATGTTTCCGCAAAGCCAAGCAGCCAAGAGCTCCCCTCGGTTGAAAGGGCAGGTTGACTCTGGTGCCCCCCATGTGCCATCATCTCTTCTTGCGCCCAAGTGCGCGGAGACCGCTGATATGTACGCGATTGTGAAGACCGGTGGAAAGCAGTTTAAGGCTGCCCAGGATGACATCCTGATTGTTGAAAAGATCGAAGGCGAGCCTGGAACCGCCATCGAGCTCTCGGAAGTGGTCCTCGTGGCCGATGGCGCGAAGTTCAAGGTGGGCTCGCCGCTCGTAAAGGGCGCGAAGGTCACCGCGACGATCATGCGTCAAGGCAAGGGCCCGAAGATCAACGCCTTCAACTATAAGGCGAAGAAGAACGAGCGCAAGCGCTGGGGACACCGCCAGCCGCAAACGCACCTGAAAGTCACCGGAATCGAGGCAGGTAGTTAATGGCACATAAAAAAGGTCAAGGATCGTCGCGCAACGGTCGCGATAGTAAGCCCAAGATGTTGGGCGTCAAGAAGTACGGCGGCGAACTCGTCCGACCGGGCAACATCATCGTCCGCCAGCGCGGCACCCAGTTCCATCCCGGCGTTGGCGTCGGCATCGGGAACGATCACACGATTTACGCAATGGTCGACGGTCACGTCAAGTTTGAAGGCCCAGAGAAGCGCCGTCGAATTAGCGTCTACGCCGCAGCCTGAACCGAGCCGGCGTCCCGCCGGTAGACACGCGTCAAGCGGCAGAGGAACTTCCCTTCTGCCGCTTGATTGTTTCGTGAGTTCGTAGAACTTAGTTAACGACGCTTACGAGGAGACCGAACCATTTTGAATAACCCCACCATGGAGAAAGCTGACATTGCCACCGCCCCCGAACGCGAGATCATCGATGCGTTCGTAAGTGCGTTCATCACCCCCAGCCGCCGCTCCCGCTGGCGCACGCTTCTCAGCTCCAAGAATGGCCGCGAACGACTGCGAGCGACGATCAATCACGACGTCGACTTCGACTCGAAGTACGTGAAGGAAGTCGAAGGGACCGACGCCGACGCGGCGATTGATGCCCTTTCCTCCAATGGCGTCGGTGAGAACTGCTACGCAATCTCCGCCGACATCGAGCTCGACGGCACTCGCCCGGCGATCTTGGACGTCCTCGAATCGGTCGTCGCCAGCAAGCTCGGCACCCTCCTCATCTCGAACCCAGCCCACCTCGCCTACTTCCTCTCGGAAGACCAAGGCCGCCAGTTCATCCTGCACCGCTAAATTTGGATTGCGCGGACCTGGCCGCGCTTTTCCTATCACGAGCCTGCGAGCGGCGCCAGTCGACGTGGTCAATTTCCAGGTCTCGCACGTTGAGCGAAAGCCGCCGGTTTTTCCTCCAACGGTAAATCGGGAGTCCGCGGACCTGGGTGCTTTCTGCCGCGATCCTTCGGCTCGCGAGCTCGCTCAGTAGGCTGTCAACCTTTTGTTATCGCCTTTGACCGTCATCCAGAGGGAAGCACCGAGCTCTAGCGAAGGTAGCGAAGTCGAAGGATCCTCCGTCCGGTCTCCGACTCTCTGGGCGCGCCGGTCTTCTAAAGTCGGAGGCTTAATCAGTGATCCTTCGACTTCGCTACCTTCGCTGAAGCTCGGCAACTCAGCTTGTATCTCTGGATGACGGACCGGATCAGTAGATCGACCGCGCCCACTGCTCGGGATTGATCCCGAGCATCGCGACTTCCCGCTTCGCGTTCGTCATCTTTGTCCACTCAATGTAGGTGATGATCCAGATCGGGAAGAAGCACAGCAGCCCCGCCCAGAGCGTCCACGTGAACGTCTTCTTGGCGGTGCGGTAGCGCTCTTCCAAATCCATCAACTGCATCGGCCGCCCGTAAGCGGCGTAACCGCCGTACTGGCTGTAGTGCGGCATCGGCTGCGCCATCGGCGCCTGAGGTGCCTGGGGTGCCTGAGCCGGCGGATAGAACACCTGAGTGGGCGCGGGCTGGGGCGTTGCGCCTGGTTGAACCGGGTCGGCGAACTTGGTCCGGAACTGATGTCCGCACCGCGGACATAAGGGCGCGTGAAGATCCACCGTGAGTTGGCACTTCGGGCAGATCTTCGCGGGTCCTTGCATCTTCCTCTAGTCTTCGCCCGCAAGGTTGCGGGTGACGTGGTGGTTCCAGCCTCGCAGCACCAAGCGCGCGTTCGGGTGTTGCACCCCATCTTCCACACGGTCGGTCCCCGCGTGAAGTTGCACAAGCACCGTCTTTCGAATCGCGTCCGACCGGTTCGGCATCGAGCCGTGGATCGTCAGGTAGTTGAAGAACAGCACGTCCCCCGGCTCGGCTTCGAGCGGCGTCGCATTCTCGATCGGATACTTCGCGAGGATCTCGTTCTCCGTCTGCCCACTCGTACCGGTGATTCGTCCAAGCTTATGTGAACCCGGATAGACGCGGAGGCATCCCATCGCATCGGTCGCGCGGCTGACGTGGATGATCCCCGCCATCATCGTGTCGTCCACCGTCGGAAAGTAATTCCAGTCCTGGTGCATCGGGAACGGCGCGCCGTTCTCCGCCGGCTTTTGAAACAGCTTCGTATGGTGCATCACGATGTCCGGCCCGATCATCGCCTCAGCGGCGTCGAGGAACTCTTCTTGAAGCAGCGCGCGGTGCCAGACCTCGGAATACTTCTGCACGTTATGAGTGTGGGTCACGACGGTGTCGGCAACGTTGAGTCGGTCCATCTCCGGTCCCATCCAGCGCGCGTTTGTCTCTTCGTCGCTCGCCAGAATCTGGCCGACGATCTTGTCGAAGTCCTTCTCCAGAATCGCGACCTCGGAGGGCGAGAACACCCCTTTGGCCAGATAGAAGCCGTCCCGCTCAAACTGTTCACGGATGGAGGTCTCAGTCGCTTGCATGTCTGATCGTTGCACAGGTTTGCAGGTCCTGTCGAGGCAAGGGCCGAAAATCAGACTCACGTCTATCTACCCGTCATCCTGAGCAAGCTTGCGCGCCGAAGGACCCCGGATCCGGGCGTCCCGCCTCGATGTCGCGGAACAGAAGAATCGCAACTACAACTATCGGGCCGGGATCCGGGGTCCTTCGATTCCAAGCCTTCCCCGAGGCTCGGCTTTCCACTCCGGATGACGGGATGTTTGACTCGTCTTCTTCCGCTCAAGATGACGACGCTACAGAATATATCGACTCAAATCCACGTTCTCGACCAGCGTCGAAAGCCTCTCCCGCACGGTCTCGGCGGTCAGATGCAGCTTCTTGTTCGGAATCTCCGGTGCCTCGAACAGCTCGTTCTCAAGCAGCTTCTCCATCACGGTGTGCAGTCGCCGCGCGCCGATGTTCTCGGTCTTGGAGTTCACCTCGGCGGCGAGCCGCGCGATCTCGTCCATTGCGTCGTCGCTGAACGTCAGGGTCACGCCCTCCACCTTCAGCAGAATCTCGTACTGTCGGGTCAGCGCGTTCTTCGGCTCGCGCAGAATCCGGCGGAAATCGTTCTCGGTCAGGTTCTCCAGCTCCACACGAATCGGGAGGCGACCCTGAAGTTCGGGGATCAAGTCACTTGGCTTCGCCATGTGGAAGGCCCCCGCCGCGATGAAGAGAATGTGGTCGGTCTTCACCGGCCCGAACTTCGTCGCGACCGTCGAGCCCTCGATGATCGGTAGCAAGTCGCGCTGGACGCCCTCGCGGCTGACGTCGGGACCCGAGCCGCCGTTCTTTCCGGCGACCTTGTCGAGTTCGTCGAGGAAGATGATCCCCGTCTGCTCGGCGCGGTTGACCGCTTCCCTTTGCAGGCCGGTCTTGTCGACCATCTTGCGGGCCTCTTCGCCAAACAAAACGTCCCTCGCTTCGGCGATGGTGGCGCGTCGCGAGGAGCGGCGCGATCCAAATGGCGAGCCCATTTGGCCGGAGTCGAGCCCCATCTCCTCCATCCCTTGCGGAGTGAAGACCTGAACGAACGGGTTCGAGGATTCTTCGACTTCGATCTCAACCATCTTGCCGTCGAGTTTGCCGCTCTCCAATTCCTTACGGAGCTTACGACGTCGGGTGAGGCGAGCCTTCTCGCTCTCTTGCTCCTCGACTTCGACCTCGGCGTCTTGCGGGTAGTCCTCAACCTTTTGCCCGAAGATCTCCAGCGCCTTGGCGACGATGTCGTTGTCGTGCAGCGGACTCGCGCTGACCTTCTGCCGCTTGCGCGGGCGGTCTTCCTCCATCATATCGACGAGGCGCTCGTAGACGCGCTTCATCGCCTCCACGCGCACCGATTCCATCTTCTCGTGCTCGACGAGACGGACCGCCACTGCGGCGAGGTCCCGAATCATCGACTCAACATCGCGACCCACGTAGCCAACTTCGGTGAACTTGGTTGCCTCGACCTTCAGAAACGGCGCGCGGGCGAGTTGGGCGAGTCTTCGGGCGATTTCGGTCTTGCCGACGCCGGTCGGGCCGATCATGAGAATGTTCTTCGGCAAGATGTCGTCGCGCTCGGCGGCGGGGAGCTGCTGGCGGCGGTATCGGTTGCGCAGGGCGACCGCGACCGCCTTTTTGGCGGCGTTCTGGCCGACGATATAGCGATCCAGTTCGGCGACAATCTGCCGCGGCGTCAGCTCCTCGATGGGAAGGCTCATCAAGTTCAAGTTACCTTCTCTACGTCAGTCCCCATAGGGCGGGTTCGGCGAATTCCAGCGAGTTCCCCGCCGGGTCGCGGAAGTAGATCGATCGCGACCCTTTCCCCCACGTCTTCTCCATCTCGATCTCGACGCCTTGGTCTTGTAGCTTCGTTCGCCACTGGTCGAGTTCCGCGGGGGTAACGGAGAAGGCCATGTGTCCGGGCCCGGTCGTGCCATGGGTCGGGACTCCCGCGTCGGGGATGAGCGTCTTGGCGGGTCGGAAGACGATCAGAACGCCCTGCTCAACCCGCAGGAAGAGGCTGCGTTCGGGGTCGAAGGAGATTTCTTCAAGACCCAACACGCCGGTGTAGAACGCCTGCGCCGCCCGCAAGTCGTCGGCATAGAGCACCGTCTCAAGGATTCGCATAGAGGAGATTGAACCTCCATGAGGAAGGAGGAGCGTGATCAACCGGCTCCTATCTTGCATTTCTACTTCAAAATTTGACGGCGGCTCGCATGATCCCCCAATCGCGGCGACTTGGTTGACTTTCCGCCCGTTCGAGAGGGTCTGGATTGACGCGCCAAACTCTGCGCAGCCACTACCACTACCACTACCGCTAAAGTACTCTTGCCCGCGTATAGTGCAAAGTGAGTTCGTGAGTCCTGAACCTACCGATGCTTCCGAATCCCGTCCGCCGCCTCGATCACACGCTCCGCAGCTTCTTCCGCCTCGGCCAAATCCGCGTCGATCGGAAACGTGAACCGTAGTCCCTCGCGCGACTCGCGTTCGGAGTACCCGCAGGCGAGGAGCACGTGGCTGGGTTCAAGCGAGCCCGATGAGCACGCCGCGCCGCTTGACGCGCTCAATTCCATCCGGTCGAGACGGATCAACATCGTCTCGGCATCGACGCCGGGGAGCCGGAGGTGAGCATGACCTGGCAGGACGTCTTCGAAACTTGATGTGGTTGGCACGAACCCGCGCTCCGTAAGCTTGGAAATGAACGCGGCGCGCGCAACCTCCTGTCTGGACCGCGCACCACCAAAGCCGTCATCCTGAGCGGAGTCACCGAGCCCTGGCGAAGGTTGCGCAGTCGAAGGACCCCGGGTCCCCGCCCCGTGATCGGAAGCGGGTCCTGAGGACCGGTACAAGCGGGTGCGCAACCGCACTGCCGCCCCACACCCAGCGATGCCGGCGACGTTCTCGGTGCCCGCGCGCATCTCGCGCTCCTGACCGCCGCCGACGATCAGCGGCTGCAGCTTCACGCCCGCGCGCTGGTACAAAGCACCTACTGCTTTGGGGCCGTTGATCTTGTGGGCCGAGATTGACACCAGATCGGCGTCGAGTTCGTCAACCCGCCAAGGTCGGCCGAAGGTCTGCACCGCGTCGGTGTGCATGAGTGCTCCGACACCGTGAGCGAGGTCAGAAAGCTCTCGGATCGAATTGATTGTCCCCAGCTCGTTGTTAGCGTGCATCACGCTTACGAGCAAGACATCGTCACCCAGAAGCGACGCTAGACCCGAAGGAGAAACGCGAGCCTCGCGATCCACGGGGATCAGGTCGACCCGATACCCGAACCGCTCCAAAAGCGTCTGCGTGTGCAGCACGCAGTGATGCTCCGCTGCTCCGAGCAGGATTCGAGAACGCGACGAATCGGTATTGTGCAGCGCCGCCCCGAGGATCGCGAGGTTGGCCGCCTCGGTGCCCGAGCCGGTGAAGACGACCTCGGCAAAGAGGCAACCGAGCGCGCCGGAGACGATCTCGCGCGCCTCGTCGATCGCGTCTTTAGCACTCCGACCATCGGCGTGGAGCGAGGACGGGTTGCCATACTCGTCTTCGAGCCATGGCAGCATCGCCTCCACCGCTTCCGGCGCGAGCGGCGTCGTCGCCGCATAGTCGAGGTAGATCCGCCTCATGCTGACCGCCTCGGCAGGAAAGTCAGCAGCCAACGTGCGTAGCTTTTGAGCCTCCCCGGGATGAGCCGGATGGACTGTGCGTACGCCTGTCTGCCTTCCTTGGGGTGGCCAAGAATGGTACGCACGGTGCCGAGGCAGGCCCAGTTGTGCCCGAAAGCCTTACGGAGCTCGGGGGTCATCTGGCCGTCGTTATCGGCCTGCCAGGTCGAAATCCACTCGCGGATCACCGCGTCGTCGCGAAAGATTTTGTCGGTGGAATGGGATGCGTTGGTGCCGTGAACTCGGTAGAAAGCGAGCGGCTTGTCGACGTAACCGACCTCCCAATGCCGGGCGATGCGGAGCCACATCTCCCAGTCGCCGCTCCCGAAAAGCGCGGTATTGAACTCGCCGCATTGCTCAAACGCCGCGCGGCGGACCAGGACCGAGGAGGTGATCATCTGGTTGTGGTCGATCAGGTCGGTGAGGATATCGCCAGTTCGGGTGCGCGGATAGGGGAAGCCGAGCGGCGCGGGATCGGGGTGCCGATTCCCATCTTCGTCGATGAACCAGCCGCCGACGTGGACGATTCCGATCTTGGGGTTCGCGTCCATCATCTCAAGTTGGCGGATCAGCTTCTCCGGTGCCCAAAGGTCGTCGTCGTTCAGGATCGCAATGAACTCGCCCTTCGCCACCGCAAGCCCGACGTTCAACGTCGCGTAGGTGCCCAGATTCTTCTCGTTGAAGATCAACCGCAGTCGAGATTCGGTCCTCGCCTGCTCGGTCAGCCACTCGCGCGTTCCGTCGGTAGACCCATCGTCCAAAGCAAGAATTTCGAAGTCGCCAAAGCTCTGGCCCCGCACGCCATCGAGCGCCGCCGGGAGGAACCGGAGGTGGTTGTAGCAGGTGAGGAGGATCGAGACGCGGGGCATCTGGCGAGTTCGATTGTGGCACGGCGATCATAATCGTCGGGCCTTCGTAGAATGTCTCATGTCCGAGACGATCGAGAAAGCGACATTTGGTGCCGGCTGTTTTTGGGGAGTGGAAGAGGCATTCCGCACCATGCCCGGTGTGTTGGCCACTGCGGTGGGATACGAGGGCGGCACCTTGCCGAACCCGAGCTACAAGGATGTCTGCACCGACACCACTGGCCACGCGGAGGTCGTCGAGATCGACTTCGATCCTTCCTTGGTTTCTTTTGAGACCTTGGTCGAGGCGTTTTGGAACCTGCACGACCCGACCCAGCTCAACCGCCAAGGCCCGGACTACGGCGCCCAGTATCGTTCGGCGATCTTCACTCACTCGCCCGAGCAGGGAGCCACCGCGGCGGCTTCGCTCGAGAAGCTGAAGGCGTCAGGCAAATACGCCCGCCCCGTGGTCACAAAAATCGAACCCGCGACGACTTTCTGGAAAGCCGAGGACTACCACCAGCAGTACCTCGCGAAGCGGGGGTTGGGAAGCTGCCACCTGTAGCTTCGCGAATGGTGAATAGAGGAGGTCTTTGCAAAATTCGTAGATCGATGCCTCTGCCCCTCTGTGATCTCTGGATCGGAGTGGCCGCGGTTAAAGGGGTAGAGGCTATAACCTCAGGTAAAAGCCTCTACCCCTTTGTCCTAAGCATTTATGAATCTGAGGTGAGAGAGGGGCAGAGGCATCACATCTGAATTTTGCAAAGACCTCCGTGAATCGTTGGATGGGATTTCTATCTCCTCCCTTCGATTCACTACTCCCGATTCACAACCCGAAGCTCAGGCGACGCGTGTTCGACTTCCTCAATCGGATGCTCCTCAAGCAGAGCAGGCTTGCCCGCCGGTGAGCTGGCGACGAACTCGCCGTGGAAGCTGGCGGCGACTTCTCCGCCGCTGAGGACATCCGCCCGGAGTTCGATCCGGCCTCGGCCTCGCCGTTCGATGTGGTGGATGAACTTCTCGACCACGCCTTCGCGCGGGGCCGTGCAGACGGCTTGGAAGCTGCTCGTGATCGGGAAATTGTAATCCATCCGGGTGCGCCGGATCACTACGTGCTCGCCAAACCCGTGGTCGACGAGCCGGATGTAGGCCATCGACCAGCCCGCCATTAGCGCGAGGGTGGAGATGCTGCCGCCGAACGCGGTGCCGTGGGGGTTCACATTCGGTTGGAACGGGGCTTGCAGGACCACCTGATCGTGGTCGGCGATTACGACTCGCACGCCCATCGCGGCAGAGATGGGGATTCGCTCATGAAGAAGCGCCTCGAGTTCGTGGGCCGTCATCCGATGTACATCAGCACGTCGCCCGGCTGCACCACATGTCCTGTTTCGACGGACACTTTTCGAACGGTGCCGCTGAAGTTGCTGGTGATCTCGTTAAAGACCTTCATCGCCTCGATCAGGCCAACCACCTGCCCGGCGGTGACGGTGTCGCCTTCCTTCACAAACGCGGGCGCGTTCGGACTCGGCGAGGTGTAGAAAATCCCGTTCATCGGGCTGGTGACCGGCGCCCCTGCCTGCACTTCCGGCACGGCGGCAACCGGCTCGGGCTCGGAGTCGAAGTGATCGTGACCGGAATCGTGGTGCGCGGTCGATCCCTCGGGACGCGGCGTGGGCGCGCTTCGGCGCTTCTTGAACGCGATCTTGAGACCGTCGGTTTCCCAACAGGCCTCGGCCAAGCCGAACTCCTTCACTAATGCGGCTAATTCATCAATCCGCGCTTTGCCGTCCGTCACGGGGAGATTATGACGTAACGCGAGATTTAACCGTCCATGAAGCCGATCAGATACAGCAGCATCGCCGTCAGGATGAGAGAGATTCCGTTGTAGACGACTCCAAAAGGTTGTGCCAACCCAAATGCCAGCATGACACCGTATCCGCTAAGGAGAATGTCGACATAGCAGAAGATTTTGGCGAGGAACTGGAGCCATTCGACCCGGAAAAGCAACCCGACGGCGATACATACCTTGACGAGGCCGAAGAAGACAAAGATCGGAACCCACCCCGAGAGCAGTGGGACCTTAGAAATCAGCAAAGCAACCAACAACGGACGGAGGCCGTCCAACACCCAAAGGCTCGATATGACGTAATATGTGACCTCCTGCCAGGTGGTCGACGGACCACCTTTTAGGTGATCGAAGCTCGTTGGGCGCGCCTTGAGCTGGGTCATGCAGTAGGGGCACTGCACCGCCCAGGGCATGATCATCCGCTTGCAGACCGGGCACGGGACCTCCTGGCTCTGCTGCACTGCCTGCCGCGTCTGCGCCTGCTGCTGCGCAGCAACCGCACTTGCGCTTGCCTTGACATTCAGTTGCTGTGCCAAGTCGTTGATGTCCGGGTCGTTGGCGATACTGGCGAGCGCGTTCTCCAGCACTCTTGCCGCCCGGCCCTCTTGGTTGAATGCGATGAAGTACTTGGCGAGCGCAATCACCGGCGCGGGCGCTTTGCGGTCCAGCTTGATCGCGCGCTCTAAGTCAGCCTCGCCGTGTTCAAATTCGTTGGCGGCGATCCGTTGCTGACCGCGGTAGACGAGACCGCCTACTAGCGCCGCTTTCGCGGCAACGTGAGTGGACATGAGTCGCAGAGCTTCCTCGAAGCACGCAATCGCGGCATCGGTCTGCTGCTGAGCCGCGCGGACGAGGCCGAGCCCGTAGCGGGTTTCCGCGTTGTCAGGTTCCAAGGCGATCGCTCGCTCCAGGCTAACTGCCGCGAGGTCGTGTTTGCCGAGGCCGTACTGGGTGAATCCGAGATACCGCCAGCCCTCCGCCCAGCCCGGGCTGCTGGCGGTCGCCGACAAAGCTCAGTCTCCGCCTCCGCGTACTGTTGCTTTTGGTAGAGATCGATACCCTGCGTCGAAGTTTGCCCCTGCATTTCGCCTCCTATGGTAATCCCTCGCCCCCTCGAACAGAGGTGAATGGCCGTAAATCTATTCGCTTTGCTTGGGAAATCGGTTGCAGAGATACGTTTCCGGTTCGGCTTTGTCACGCACGTCCTATACTGACCTCATGATCTGGGTGGCTCTTCTGTGCCTACAGGCGCCTCGTCTCGATTACCACGGGCGGGCGGCGCGGCTGTCGGTCGTGCTTGAGGAGCTCTCCAAGCAGACCGGCACCGCGATGACCGCCTCCGGTCATGTGGGGGAGGAGGTTGTGCTGATCGACGTCTCCGGCGTCGACCTGCCCACCCTCCGCACACGGATCGCCGACGTCAGCGATGCGGAATGGACCATCTCGGGGGGAAAGTTCGAACTCCGGGCTTCTCCGGCGAAGGAGAAGGTTCGCGCGGATGCCGCGCTGGCGGACCGGGTCGCGCGGTTTCGCGCTGCGCTCGCGAAGATGAACGAGGCGCTGGCGAAGACGCCCAAGTTCGATGCGGCGGCGGTGACCAAGCTCTTGACGGACTTGAGCGGAAATGAGGGGACTAATCCGGAGGCCGGTGCGTTCCCTATGCGCCGACCGCTTGACGCGATGGTCGGGCGTGCACCAGTCGCCCGCGAAATCACCCGCATCCTCAATCGCCTTCCCGCGGAGCTCCTGGCGGAGCTGACCAACGGGGCGTGGCATTGTTGGTCGACCAAACCGAACCGAAATGAGTTTCCGCTGACCATCTCGCCAGGCGAAATGAAGACTTTCGTTGAAGAGAATGGATGGTGGGCGGAGGCGCTTCAGGGAGCCACGCCCCAGCAGGAATCTCAGCTTCGACAAGATCCGCTCAACCAGCCCCAGGGGCCGGGGCCGGTAGACAGAATATTCTTTCGGTCACGATGTTTCAATCGCCTCTCCCCCGTGAACGTCGAGCTAGTAGCGCTGAACCCGCAAGGTGATGTCGTTACGCAGGGAGTGGCGGACTTCGACCTGAAATTCTGGGACCGCGACCACCCGGAGGCCACTCGGCTGGCGGAGGCGAGTATGCAGCCGGACTTCGCGATTCCTTCGGAAGTGTTGGAATTCCAGCGTCAAATTGGGCTTGAGTACCTGTCTGCAAAGTTGCCGCCCCAGGGCGAATTGCGGAAGATCTTCATCAATCCATACACCCATGAGCCCCTTCAATACGGGCCGGCGTGCCTCTTGCGCGAGGCGGCGATCCGAGAACACCGGAGTGTCGTCGCGATCCTCGTGGACGGGATGATTCGCTTGCCAAACGAAATTCTTCGGACAGAAAGAGCGGACCCCATCGGTTACCTCACCACAGTCGAGAGGACTCGGGGTCTGGAAGTTAGGCGAAGCGAGGGATGGATCACGATCCGACCCGCCGACCCAATCGCCGATCAGGCAGATCGACCCGCCTTGCGCGAGCTCCTTCAGTCCACGGAAACTCGTGGCTATGCCACGCTTGATGACTTCGCCAACTTCGCGATGAAGCATACGACCGAGTCCTTCCTGATGTTCGATATGTTGTCGGGTCTGTTTCCCAGGAGTGAACGGTTATCGCAATTCGAGTCGCGAAATGCGCTGGTCGCTTGGGGCCATCTTACTTCCCAGATGCGAGCTGCCTTGCTACAAGGGAAGTCGGTCCGCTTCGGCGACTTGCCCTTGGCCGCACGGGATCATATTTCCAAATTCGTTATCTTCGGCCCTTCGGATTACCCGGGGGGAATGCAATTGGATGGAGTACCGATCGAATCGCATTTCGCTCGTTCGGCAAGCCATCTTGCTCCGGAGATATTCGCCAACGGCATCCCGGCAGATGCTGTGCTGACCCCCGCTTTAACGGTGAAGCCTTCGGTGCTTGTTGGGACGAAGTCCCAAGGGGACTCGGTCGGTTGGTCGAACGCATCGGATCCTCGGTCGGTTAACGCGATGATGATTCCCAACCCTCGGAAAACCAACCACCCTCTCAAGGTAGATGACGAGTATTGGCCCGGGGCGGTGGAAACCCTAACGGTGAGACTCGTGGTGGGGCGTTATAGCTACGACTTGATCCTCCAAGAGCATCGGTTCGACCTTCGCAAGCCAGGGGTGAGCCACGACGCTCTACCGGCTCAGTTCCGCGTAGGCAGTTAGGTGAAACCGGTCGGGGGCGACCGCGCCCCCGAGCCACGCCGGTAAACTCTCGGCATGGAAACTCGGATTGAGAAGGACAGCCTGGGCGACGTCGCCGTACCCGCAGGTGCGTACTGGGGGAGCCAGGCCGAGCGCTCGCGGCACCTGTTCCAGATCAGCGGGCTGACCGAGCACCCGCGCATGATCGACGCCTACATCCTGCTCAAGAAGGCGTGCACTGAGGCGAACACCGAGCTTGGGCTCCTCGATGCCGAAGTCGGCAAGGCGATCATGCAGGCCGCCGACGAGATCATCGGCGGCCGGTTCCGCGACCAATTCCCGGTGGACGTGTTCCATATGGGCGCGGGCACCAGCTTTAACATGAACTGCAACGAGGTGCTCGCCAACCGCGCCGAAGAGATCCTCGGCGGGACGCTCGGCACCTACACGAGGGTGAACCCGAACGACCACCCGAACTACGGGCAGTCGACCAACGACACCTTCCCCTCCGCGATGCGGATCATGGCGCGCCTGATCCTACAGGACCTGCTCGTCTCCGTCGAGAAACTGATCGTCGCGTTCGAAGCCAAAGGCAAGGAGTTCGACCACATCCTCAAGTCCGCCCGAACCCATCTTCAGGACGCCGTTCCGATCCGCCTCGGCCAGGAATTCACCGCCTACGCGGTGGCGTTGCGCAAGTCTAAGCGATGGCTGCTTGAGGCCGCCTCTGAACTCGAAGAGCTCGGCATCGGCGGCTCGGCGGCGGGAACGGGACTGAACACGCATCCGAAGTATCGCTTCATGGCGATCGAGCATTTGAACGCGTACGTCGGCGGACGAGCCGCCACCGGAGCACCCGCCATCGCCTTCCGACCGTCGCCGGACATGCGCGAGGCGATGCAAAGCAACCTCGCCATGGCCTCCCTGGCCGCGGGCCTGAGGATATTCTGCCAAGAGCTCACGCGGATCTCCAATGACCTTCGGCTTCTGTGCTCGGGGCCGCTCACCGGAATCGCGGAGATCGTACTGCCGCCGGTGCAGCCAGGATCGTCGATCATGCCGGGCAAGGTGAACCCGAGCATGGCGGAGAACCTGAACATCGTGCTGTTCCAGGTCCTCGGCCAGTGCCACACGATCGACCTGTGCGTGCAGGCGGGTCAACTCGAACTGAACGTGATGATGCCGGGCATGGCCTTCGCCGCTCAGTTCGCGCTGCAGATCCTCACTAACACGCTCGACACGTTCACCGAAAACTGCGTGGTCGGGATTACGGCCAACGAAGAGGTGTGCAAGCACTACGCCGAGACCTCCCCGTCGCTGGCGACCGCCTTGAACCCGATCATCGGCTACAAAAAGTCGGCCGAGGTCGTCAAGAAGGCGCTTGCCGAGAAGAAGTCGATCCCCGCGGTCGTGCGGGAGATGGGGCTCGTGGACGAGGCAACGCTGGTCAAGGCGCTCGATCCGGCGCTTCTCACTGAGCCGGGAATCCCCGGCTCGTAACTTCAGGCCCTAGCGCTTGAAGACAAAGAACCAGAGCAGGAGACCGCCAACGAGTCCGACCACGCCCGTGACGACCGCGTAGATAATGATCGCGGTCTCAGCCGACTGCATCGTCGTCGCGTTGAAGCTGAGCTTGCAGTTCGCGCACTTGTGCAGGTTCATCATCTTGGGGCCGATGATCCCGCCCCACCACGTGTAACCGACCTTCTTGGTGTAACCGCCGCATCGCGGGCACATCGGCGTGGCCTGCATGTAGCCCTGCTGGTACGGATTCTGCTGAAAGGGTCCCTGCGGTTGCTGATATTGTTGCGGCGGGTACGACTGCTGATACTGCTGCGGAGGTTGCTGCGGGTACGGCGGCTGGCTGTAGGGCTGGCCCTGCTGGGGCGTCGGCTCAGGCTGGCCGTAAGAAGGCTGGTTGGGCGGGGGCATTGAACTCATGGGACTAGGTTAGCGGAGGGGGCGTGGGGTGTCAAGGGATCGGGAAGGTATTGGGCATTAAGGCATTCAGTTCTTTGGCTGAATTGCCGTGGCCAATTCGACGTCCTTTCCCCTTGTCACCCCGACAGTGCAATTCCGACGCCGACCAGCAGCAATAGCCCTCCGAGTCCCTGCATGGGGGAGATCGCCTCACCGAGGATCGGCCAGGCGAGGGCGGCGGCGAAGACGGGCTCTAGCAGGGCCGTCGTCGCGACCTGGCTTGCGGTGAAGTTCTTCAACGACCCGTTCAGCGAGGAGTGTCCTATCAACTGCGCAAAGAGCGCCATGCCCAGGATGGATCCCCACGCCGCGGGGGAGGGCGGCATGACTGGACCGCTGGTGCCCAAGGCGCACACCACGAGCACGACCGCCGCGGCCGAGTAGATCCAGGTAGTCGTGGCGAGCGTTCCGTGCCGCTTCTGCACCGACTGCGAGGCGAGTAGGTACGGCACGATCGCCATCGCGCCGATCACCGCAAGCAGATCGCCCAGCCACGCGTGCTCTCCGCCGCGGAAGGTTGCGCCTTGAGTTGTCACAACGGCGGTGCCGACTCCAGCGATCAGGAGCCCGACCCAGAAGAGCCTTGATGGTCGCAGGCTTGGGACGAACAGCCCGGCCAGCCCCGCCCAAAGCGGCGCGGTTGCGACGAGCAGAGTTGATCGGGCGATGGAAACGTAGTTCAAGGACGCGATCCAAGTCGCGAAATGAACCGCGAGAAACAGCCCGGCGATCGCGAGGCGAAGCTGATCGCTACGGTCGAATGCGGTGCGTCCTATGCTGATGAGACGCCACACGAGCAGACCCAAAGAAGCGATGACCAACCGCCAGGCCGATAGAGCGAGCGGTGACATCCCGGCATCGAGTCCGGCGCGAGCGAGCAGTCCGGCCGAAGCCACCCCGCACACGCCGATCACCAGGACGAGATATCGCATTTAGGGAGAGTATGGCGTTGGGGCGTTTTTTGTCCCTGGGGGGCGAGCAAGAAGCAACGACGGTCAGGTTCCTCCACTTCTCCGCATCAGATGTTGCTCCCTTACCTACAAACAAGTGGGCGGCGTCGGTCGGAATGACAGCATTCTCTTCCAACGGGGACACTCTTACTCCAACTCATTGCCGCCAAGCGCCAAAATACAGCCATGTCCGTCGCCGTCCTCCTCGCTCTCTCCCTCGTGCGTGAAGCCAACTTCGAAACCACGGCGATTCCCTTGGACGGGTGGACTCTGCAAGTCGAGACGGCCCTTCTCAAAGAGCATACGCGCGAGTGGGATTCGGTCAAGCGAGAGCTGGATAAGCAGCTCTATCAAATCACCCGCGTGGTGCCCGATGGCCCGTTGGCGAAGCTGAAGGAAGTGCCCATCTGGGTGAACTGGGACGATGCGGGCACAACTTGCATGGCCTTCCACCCGGCGGCGGAATATCTCAGCCAGCACAAGATGAACCCGGAAATGGCGCGAGGTGTCGAGATCGGGAACGCCAAGAACTTTGTTTCCTGGACTTACGAGCAACCCTGGATGGTGCTCCACGAACTGGCCCACGCCTACCACTTCCGGGTGATCGAGAAGGGCTTCTCAAACCCCGACATCATGGAGGCCTTTCAAGTCGCCTCGAAGTCGAAGAAATACGACGCGGTCCTTCACTGGAACGGGAAGACGGTCAAGCACTACGCGGAAACGAACGCGATGGAGTACTTCGCCGAATCGACGGAAGCCTATTTCGGGATGAACGACTTCTATCCGTTCGTGAACGCGGAGCTCAAGACTTACGACCCCGACACCTTCGCGTTGATGCGGCGGGTCTGGGGCGAACCTCAGAAGCGGGCCTAACGAAAAGGGCGCCGAACCCAAAGGTTCGGCGCCCGCTTTGATTGGACTAAGCGGCTAGTTCCACCACTTTCGCTGGGCGTCGGTGGGAGCCGTGATCATGCTGCTTCGCTTGATCGTGTGCAGGATCGCCTCCTGAGTAGTTTCACCAAGGTTGTCCCAGGTGCCTTCGATGATCGAGCGCTCCTGGCCGGACGCGTTCTTCAGCAACAGGTTGTAAGCCTGCCCATCGGTAATCCAGGTTCGCATGCGGTCCTGGTAAGACATGGCAAACATCGAGGTCCCGGCGATCGCCTGGTTCTCGGACCCGGTGGTGACCGTGCCATAAGTTCCGGTCATCGTCGTTGAATTCCACGACGCGATCGCTCCATTCGCGTCCGAGGCCTTGTTGATGGCTCGAACGTAGGCGTCCTCCTCAACTCCGTTGAGGCGGTCCATGGAGTGCTGGAACTCCCATTGCTCGCTGCCATTGAGCGTTTGGCACATCCGGTACTCAAGCTGGCGCTGTGGGCTCCAACTGGACATATTCCAATTCGTATCCGTCTGGGCAAACGCGGCACAACACAGAGACAGCGCAGCGGCAAGTAGTGTGATCTTCTTCATTCGAACTCTCCTTTCGGCCTCCAGCCGGAGGCACCGGGAACGACAAATGCGTTCCTAACAAGGGGTTTGAAGAAGGTGGGCGAGCGAATGTTTCCCGTGTTCCTAATCCGGGAGTTGCAGCGGGGCGACAATCTCATCCAGGCTTGTGATCGTCAGGTCCGGTTCGCGGGCACCTACCGGGAGGGTCTCGGGCCGGGCTTCCTTTCCCTCGGCACTCGGCGGGACGTCACTCGGACGGCGAATCCAAGCGGTTCGCCAACCCGCGTTGATCGCCGGCGCGATATCATGGCCGTAGGAGTTGCCGACGAACAGGACCTGATGCGGCTCCAAACTGACCGCGACGGCGGCCTCGTGGAAGATCTCGACGATCGGCTTCCCGCGTCCCATCTCGCCCTCGATGAACACATGGGACATGTATCGGTCGAGGTCGAGGGTTGCGATCTCCTGACGCTGGATATCCGCCGGGCCGTTGGTGATCAGGCCGAGCGGGAAGTGCTTTTGCAAGCGGTCCAACACGGTCGGAACTTCGGGAAAGAGTTCGAGGGCACGGTCCCGTTCGTGTCCGTACTGGTCGCCGAGGTGGCGGGCGCGCGCTGGGTCGTCGATCCCCAGCCGCAACAGGGTGAGTCGCATCAACTCGGTGCGGGTGGGCTCGCCGAGCTTGAGGTAGCCCGGGTACCAGGGCGTGGTCTTGAGCGATCCGCAGAAGACGCGAAACTCCGTCGCCCAATGCTCAAGAACCACCTCGGTCGGCCCGAGGTCGGGGGCGGCGGCGAAGGTCTTCTCCAGCCCGATCTTGGCCGCGTCCCAGTATCCGCAGAGCGTATCGTCGAGATCGAAGTAGACGGCGCGGACATCGGAAAACGGCATAGGCCCTTCGATTATGACAACCGCGGGCGCTTTCCTTGGCAGGAAAGCGCCCGTACGGACCGTTTATCGGTCGTTGAGGACTTAGCTTCGACGTCGCTTGCGGAGGAATGCCAGGGCACCCATTCCGAGCATGGCCATGGTGGCCGGCTCCGGAACCGCTTCGAAGTTGTAGGTGTTCGTGCGTCCGCCAAATCCCAGCGCGTAGTTGTCGACCGCGCCCTGATAGGTAAGGCTGCTCGATCCCATTCCGGCATTGATGCCGATCACGGAGTAGCCCTTTCCGGCCAGATCCGTCAACCAGTCGGAGAGGTTGCGCTCGACGCCGATGCCCGGGCCGTACTTGGTGCCCAGCGAGCTTGAGCCCCAAACGTGGATGGTGTTCTTGTTGCCGAACAGATCAATGTTCTGCCAGTTGCCGTAGGCATACTGCGAGCCCAGGCCGCCGTCGGTGCCCCAGCCGGTGTCGAACACGAGCTGGCCGTAGACGCCAAGGGAGCCATTGACCTTGGTGTCGGTGGCGCTGAAGAGCTCCATTCGGAGGATCGGCGCTTCGCCCAGAATCGAACATGATTGCGTGTAGGTATCCGCAGACCAGGCACTCAGGTTATCGAGCAATCCTAGGGATCCCGTGGAATCCTGTCCGCTGAACGAAGTGCTCAGCGCGATCTCGGACTTGCCGCTTGCCGTGCCGTCCGAGGCGATGTAGGCCGAACCGTCGCCGCTGCGAGCATAGTTGGTGTTGATGCCGACGGTGCCGTTGTTGGCGGTGTTGCGGTACATCCACTGCTCGTTGTTCGGGCCCGTGTAGTTGACAATGGGTGCCCCCGCCGCCGAGCTGCCGGGATTCGTGAACGTGTCACCCGAACCGCCGCTATTGCTGTAAACCGTTTCGCTGGCCTGGGCCGCGGTGAATAGGGCCGCAAGGCCGATGATTGAAGCTGTTCCCTTCGTGATAAGACGCATGATTTCCTCCGAGACAGAAATCTATTGCGCCAAAGCGGCGATTTTGTGACGCAGAGTAAGTTAGTTCAAGCCCATCGCGGCGCGGACTTCGTCCATCGTCGCCGCCGCAACTTCGCGGGCCCGGGTCGCCCCGTCCCGCAGGATCTCCTCGATTGAGCCGTCGTTAAGCTGCGCCCGACGCTCTCGCATCGGCTTGAGGAACTCGTTGAGGATTTCCGTGAGCTCCTTCTTGCTCTGCATACAGCCGCGTTCACCGGCGACATCCTCGGCCCACTGGGTCTTCCAGTCAGGGGAGTAGAGCTTCAGATACTGGCACACCGCGCATCCCTCGGGGATGCCGGGATCGGTCTTCTTGATCTTGGTCGGCGTCGTGAAGGCACTCTTGATCTTGGCCGCCGTCTCGTCTTCGGTGTCGCTGAGGTAGATGCAGTTGTCGTACGACTTGGACATCTTCCGCATGTCGAGTCCTGGCACCTTGGCGCGCGTCTCGTCCTCGGGGATCATGTACTTGTAGACCGGGAACAGGTCGACGTTGTAGAGGCGGTTGAAACGCTGACCGATGTCGTTGCCGATCTCGAGGTGGGGGGCCTGATCGCGGCCCACAGGGACGCCGTAGGGCTTGTAGAGCAGGATGTCCGCGGTCTGGAGGACGGGGTAGCCGAGGAGACCGTAAGGCTCGCGCTCCGCAGAGCCCAGGTCCTGCTGCTTCTCCTTGTACGTCGGGGTGCGCTCCAACCAGCCCAGCGGCGTGATCATGCTGAACAGGAGGTGAAGTTCCGCGTGCTCTTTGATGTGGCTCTGGATGAAGATCGGGGTTTTGACCGGGTCGAGGCCGGCGGCGATGTAGTCCTTGGCGACCTCGCGGCTGTTCTTCCCGACTTCGCTCGATTCGGCGGACATCGTCGTCAGCGCATGGAGGTCGGCGACCATGGCATACATCTGGTAGCCCTGGTTCTGGAGGTCAACCCAGTTCCGAAGCGCCCCCTCGAAGTTGCCTAGGTGGAGGCGCGGGTTGGAGGACCGCATGCCGCTCAAGATGCGTCGATTGGGTTCGTTCATAGGGGAATAGGAACTCCGGTCAGGAGTCGAAACATGTAGCCGACGGGGGGACCGATGATCTTGCCGATGATGCTGCCGCCACCTCCGAGTTGACCAAGAATGATGATCCCGAAGAGAAATATGGTGCCGACCTGTCGATTGAACAGATACCAGCGAGCACGCAGATCGTCGGGAAGAAACGCTCCAACCAGCCAGTGCCCATCAAGCGGACCCAATGGGATCAGGTTAAAGAAGCAGAGCGACAGGTTGATGATCACGCCCATCGTCACCAGGTACAGGACAAACATCGAGGGAAGGCTCCCGCCGGGATGAATAATCACCCGGAAGACGATCGCCCACACCACCGCTTGCGCAATGTTCGACAGAGGTCCGGCCGCGACCGAAATGAAGTGATCCCAACGGGGATTGCGCATCTTCCTCGGATCCACCATGACCGGCTTGCCCCACCCGATGCCGTAGCCGGTGATCGAGGTGATGACGATCATGATCGTCCCGAGCGGGTCGAAATGCTTAAACAGGTTCAGCGTCACCCGCCCGTAATAGCGCGGCGTCGGGTCGCCCGCCAGATCGGCGAACTTCGCGTGCGAATACTCGTGCAGACCGATCGCGAAGAAAATCACGATCAGCGAGGCGAGCACCTGACTTGGGTCGATATCTCTCAAAGAGTCACTTTATAAACCTTCGGGCAAAATCTCTCGGGCCAGCATCTCGTCCCAAGTGTCGCGTCGCTGAACCAATTCAAGCTCGCCGTTCGACCGGATCAACGCAGTCGCCGGTCGAGGATACCGATTGTAATTGCTTGCCATCGAACTGTTATACGCACCCGTGCACAGGACCTGCAACAGGTCACCTGCACGAATGTCGTCTGGCAGGTCGATATCCTCAAAAAGCTTGTCGGATTCGCAGTGCTTGCCCGAGACCGTGACCTGCTTCGTTTCTTGGTTTGAACGGAGGCTCTCGACGGTGTATTTGCTGCCGTAAAGGGCGGGGCGGGGGTTATCGCTCAGGCCGCCATCCACGCAGACGTAGGTTCGCGTTCCGCGCTGCGGGGCGGGGACGGTTTTCACCACGCCGACCTTGTAGAGCGTGACGCCGCTCTCGGCGACGAGCGCTCGGCCCGGCTCCTGGCCAATCACCGGGTCCAGACCGGAGCCCTTAAGCACGGCCCGAACCGCCTCGATGATCATCCGGCAGTAGTCCTTCGCGGGCATCGGGTCGTCATCGTCCGTATAGCGAACCCCGAGGCCGCCTCCAACGTTGAGGTAGGTCGTTTCGAACCCGAGTGCCTTCTTCATGTCGATCGCGAACTGCGCGATCGCCTCGCCGCCGGTGCACTGGGCATGCGGGTCGAGGAGCTGCGAGCCGACATGGCAGTGGAAGCCGATCAGGGGCAAACCTTTCTCTAAGCAAAGGCGTGTGGCCTTCTCCGCCGAGCCGTCGACGATGTTGAACCCAAACTTGGTATCCGCCTGCCCGGTGGAGATCTTGTCGTGGGTGATCGGGTCGACTCCCGGAGCGAGCCTTAGGACGATCTTCAGATTCTCGATCGAGTGAGCAGCGACAATCTCGGCGACGAGGTCAATCTCCCCGAAGTGATCCACGACGATGTGGCCGATGCCCTGGTGGATCGCAAATCGCAGCTCGTGCTCGGACTTGTTGTTGCCGTGCAGGTGACATCGACCCGCCGAAACGCCGGCGGCGAGCGCAGCGCGGAGTTCGCCCTCGCTGGCGACGTCAATCGTGCAGCCTTCTTGGGCGGCAATCGCGATCAGCGCAAGGGTCGAATTCGCCTTCGTCGCGAAGGAAACGTCGGAGCGCGGGTCGGTGGCGCGGGCACCGTCAATATAGTTGCGGATACGCGTTCGGAAATGGGCTTCGTCCACCACGTAGAGCGGGGTGTCATAGCGCGTGGCGAGCAACTGGGCGGTATCGGCAGACAGCCTAAAGCGGGTGTCCGTGGTGGGGGAAGCGGTCACCCATTCATTATGGCATCCGCGGGTTAGCCGGTGCGGGACTCTGCAGGTTCGTCGGGCGCGGGGAATCCACCTGAAGACGTGAGGTATCCCGGACCGGGATAATCGGCAGCTCCGGGTGCACGGGCTTGTGGCGATCGGCCAGACACACGCAGGTCACGGCACTTGCCATTACGGCACCAGATACGGCTTGGATCAAAGGTCTTAGCTGCATGGTGGACTCGCATCTATAGGACGGGGCGTAATGGGCGAAAAGTTAGCGATGAAGCGGATAGATTGGGGTGTTCGCTTCAAACCCTTAACCATTTCCCGGGTGCCGGTAGAATCGGCGGATGAAGCGCGTGGCCATCCTGGGCTCGACCGGCAGTATCGGCCGCCAAACGCTGGACGTCATCGCGCAGCATCCTGACCGATTGCAGGTCGTCGGTCTCGCCGCCCGCAGCAATGAGACATTGCTGCGTGAGCAGGCCCAGAAGTTCGGGGTCAAGGAGATCGCTCTCTACCAGCAAGGCACGCCCGGCACGCCGTTCGGAATGGATGCAATTGTAGAACTTGCAATCAGAAAAGATGTTGATATCGTTGTCATAAGTGTCGCAGGTGTGATCGGCCTGATCCCGACGATCCGGGCGATCGAAGCTGGCAAGGCGATCGCGCTTGCAAGCAAGGAAGTGCTTGTCGCCGCGGGGGAGATTGTCATGCCGCTGGTGCGCAAGCACGGCGTTTCCCTCACTCCCATCGACAGCGAGCACAGCGCGATCTTCCAGTGCCTGCAAGGCGGCGGAGCGGTAGACCGCCTCATCCTCACCGCGAGCGGCGGTCCGTTTCGTGGTAAAAAACGCCATGAACTTGAACATATCACCGCAGAGCAAGCCCTGAAGCACCCGACTTGGAACATGGGGGGCAAGATCACGATCGACTCGGCGACGCTGATGAACAAGGCGCTTGAGGTGATCGAGGCGCGGTGGCTGTTCGACGTCCCTGTCGACCATGTGGACACGGTCATCCACCCCCAAAGCATCATTCACTCGATGGTGAAGTTCCGGGATGGCAGCGTGCTCGGTCAGATGGGGTGGCCGAATATGCGGCTACCGATCCAGTACGCACTCCTTTATCCGGAGCGGGTGGACAGCGGCCTTAGGCCATGGGACCCACTTGGTTCGCCGAATCTCACCTTCGAACCAATCGACGACGAGGCCTTCCCTGCGATACGAATTGGGCGGGACGCGGTGCGCCTGGGGGGTACCGCGACGTGCGCTTTCAATGCCGCCAACGAAGAGGCGGCGAACGCTTTTCTCCGCGGAAGCGTTGGTTTCTTACAGATCGCGGAAGTTGTCGAACAAACCATGCTCGAAATGCCTCGCGTCGAACCGACGTTAGAGAATGTAATCGCCGTCGATAGCGAGTCTCGGCAGTTTGCGCGTAATCTGATGGGGATCCCCCACCACTCCAGCTAATAATGCAATTTCTTCAGCACATCCCCTGGTACCTCGAAGTCGCCGCCGTGTTCATCGTGATGATGACCGTGCTGGTGGCCGCCCACGAGTACGGTCATTACCTGTTCGCCCGCATGTTCGGAATGGGGATCGAGGAATTTGCGATCGGGATGGGCAAGCTTGTCAAGGTCTGGCGTCGGAAGACTTATCCCATCGCGAGCGCGATGCCCAACGACTCGGTCCCGGTGGAAATGGAGGAGAGCAAGCCAACCTTCCGTACAACCGAGACCACCGAGTTCACCTTCCGCGCCTTCCCCGTTGGTGGCTTCGTTCGGATCAAGGGGATGATGCCGGAAGACGACGGGTCGGAGATCCACATCCCCGGTGGGTTCTATTCCAAGGCTCCCTGGAAGCGGTTCCTCGTTCTGCTTGCCGGGCCTCTGTTTAGCGTCGTGGCTGGACTGGCGATCTTGGTGCCCGTCTACAGCATCTGGGGCAAGGACTCACCGGACAAGCGAGCCGTGATCGGCTACTTGACCACGGACATGCCCGCTGCTCAGGCTGGCCTGCAGAAGAATGATGTTATCAAGGCAATCGACGGAAAACCGATCGGTCGTTATTACGAGATGATTCAGGTTGTCTCAAAGAGCCCCGGTAAGCAACTCACGTTTTCCCTTGACCGAGGTGGAAAGCTTCTTGAATTCAAAGTCACGCCCAAGCTAATAAAGGATGCGCCCGTCTTGGGCGAAGATTTCCAGCCGACGAGCGAACATGCCGACCAGGGAAAGATCGGGGCGGGTTTTTCATGGAAGCGCGAACATCTCTCTCTTGCGGAGGCCTGGACGGAATCGATTTCCTACCCGGTCAAGGCGGTGACTGGCGTCTACTCCATGTTCGTGCATCCGAGCACCTTTAAGGACAACGTCGGTGGACCTGCCACGATGGTTGACGTGGTCGCTCGGAGTACCGAGCAAGGGATTGACTACCTCCTTGGTGTCGCGGCTCTCCTCAGCATCTCAGTCGGCATCATGAACCTGCTGCCGATCCCGCCGCTCGACGGCGGACAGATGATGGTCGCCTTGGCGGAGATGCTGCGGGGCGGTCGCCGACTCAGCATGCGCGTGCAAGTAGCCGTGCAGAACATCGGCTTCACCCTCGTGGCGATGCTGATCCTTTCCGTGCTATTCGTTGATTTCCAGCGGTACGCCCTGCCCGAAAAACCATCCGCGGTCACACCGAGCTCGAGCGCCGCGGCAAGTCCTTCGCCTTCTTCGAAGTAGGGTGCCTAGTCGGTGCTTTGAATCTTGAGGTTCATCCGCGTGAACGTGCCAGAGTTGTAACTCTGCAAGCCCACCAACATCCCCGTCGTTAGATCGTACCCGCAGTGCGTTTCCATCGCCGCGTTCCCATAAATCAGGTCGAGCATTTGGCCTTTAGGTCCCGGCATGATCTGGCCGACTCGAACGGAGACCTTCGTGAGCCCGTCAGTGTCGATGATCTGCCCCGACTTGAGCCGGGCCAGGGCGCCCGGAGCGATCCATAGCGGATCGATGCTCCAGGGAGACGTAACCATCGGAGCGTCGGCGGATTTGCTTTGGCCTTGAGCGTCCGTCACGGTATCGGTGCGAACGAGGCTCGTCCATCCGTTCTCCCGATCCTTCACGGTGAACTTGACCGTGATATTTTGAGGGGTTGCGCCCGCTCCGTTGCTCTGCGCGGAAAACAGGGATTGTCCGGAGAAAGTGATGCTGTGCAAACTCTTGGTCCAGTCGGGGTCGGCCTCGGTCGCCCATGGCACACTCACCGCGCGGGCGCCCACGATCCAACCCGAAACCATAATCGTGTTCCCGGTGCTCTGGCTCTCGTCGGGGGCGAGCGCCGTCGGATGGCCTGTTCCGGAGATGCTGTACTCGATCATCAGTCCGGTAGCGAGATCGTACGCATAGAGGTCCTTGCTGCTGGGCCAAGCCTCGGAAAGCATCACCGCGTCGGTCATCTTTTGGCCCATCCGCCACTTTCCACGGACAATCTTTCGATCCTTCCCCACGATATTAGGCAATCGCTTGAGGGATTCCGGGTTGGCCCAGATATCGGTCGCGAATCCGGGGGTGCCTACTTTGAACTCCCTTCCGGATGCCGTCGGAGCGGCAAACGTCGGATTGACGAGAAAATTGTCCTTCATGAGAATGCATCGCTTCTCATCTAAAGCGATGACGTTGTATTCCTCGAGCGTATGCGAACTACCCGACATCTCCTTCTTACTTCGATCGAATCGCTCGCCGGTTTTGGGATTTACCCACGCCCCGTTCTCGTCTGGAGTCCAATCCGAGCCGATACCCGCGACACTCGCGGAAACAACATTGTAAGTGAGACGCATCCCCGGTTTGAATGTGCCGGGTGCAGGGGCTCCCGCCTCCCCTGGAGCGAAGTCGAGTACGATGCTGCCGTCGGTAGCGTTCTTTCCCGGACCTTCCTCGGTGACCATGCCAACGGCCGTCCGGCCCAATCCGGTAGGGGGCGGTCCACAGGCGCCTCCCATGAGTCCGCCGATGGCGTATAGGGCGAGGGCGACCCGGGAGGGTTGAGTGAGGAGGGTCGTTTTCATAAGCGCTTGGTCCAGAGTTGACCTGGATTGTAAAGGCTATCTCTCCAGGTCATCGCGAATTTTCACGTTCTTTCACGCCATCGTCCCTAGATTGGCCGACGGCTTTGACTAAGCGAGGATCAGCAGCCGTGCCACCGCTTCTCCACAATGCCGAAGGTCGAGGGCTTGCTCGACCGTGAGCGTGAGCCCGGAATAACTCACTGAGTTCCCGGTCGCCGTCACGTCGTCAAAGGGCACATACACCGCGCGCATCGGACGGCCCAAACTTGCCAGGGTCGTAACCTGAATGTACTGCTCAGCAACCGGGGGAGAGATGATCGAGAAGATCCCCAGCCGAGCGTTGCCGCCTACCGTGAAAGCCTCGCCGATTCGGTTGATCACGTTTCGAAAGCGTCTTTGAATCGGGCTCATACGCTCGCCTCGTCCGGGCGACCGGCGGCTCTGACCGAGGTGCGACTGCTCGCAGAAGGATCGGCCTTTAGATAGGGCGCAAGTCGGGCCAAACCCTGAGCACGTAGCCCGTCGCGGTCCTCCGCATCCTTGATCGGCCCCAGCGAAAGCCCCGCGATGGAGATCGACTCGGCCGCGCCAGCAGGCCTCAGAATCTGGGCGAGGAGTTCGCTGCAAACGATCTCGGTCGCGCCAAGATTCAGGGTCGCCTGAAGTCCAGTATTGCCGGTGTCGGCAATGAACTCAGGACGTAGCGAATACTCGATCGCGGGGCCAAGCTCGGCAATCAGGTTGTCGATGGTGGTGTCAAGCGAAGTGTCGGCAATGCCGCACTTCTCCTTGACTCGAGTTCTTGTGATGATGATAGACATGGGGTTTTGGGAGGCATTGGGTGTTGGGTGTTGCTTAACCGGAGTGTTGGGTTATTGGTTAGAGGTGTCATTCCGAGGGAGCGTGTAGCGAACACGAGGAACCCGACCGTAGCCTGCACCGCTTTGAAATGAGCAAGTGTTCTTTGCCGGTCACGTGGCTCATGTGCGCTACCCGCGTCTTCGGAAGACACAGAACTCACAAGCCAAGCCGCTCCGCCATCCGCGCGAGCGCGGCGGAGTTCTCGCGGACGTTGTCGCTGAGGCTCTCGACGGCTCCCTGAAACTGTCCGTTCAGATCCTCCTGTCGGCGCAACGCGCCTTCGAGGAAGGTTACGAAGCGGTCCGCGTTGGCGCGGCTCGCCGTTAAGGCGAACCGCACCAGCGCAAACATGGAGCCCAGGAAGGCGCCGAAGAGCGCAAAGAACTGGGCCCAGAACGTCATTTCGTCCGCCGGAAGGCGCGTCCAACCTTGCTGAACGCGCCGTTCAGCGAGCCGATGTCCGCCTCCAGTTCGGAGAACGAGTTGCGAAGTGCGACCGAGGACGCATCCGACTTTCCGTCGAGCGCCGCATGGAACGAGGCCTTGAAGCGATCGAACGCTTCGAAGACGTTCCGTCCGGCGACGACCAAGGCCGCGACGGCGCCAACCGCGCCTCCGATTCCGAGAGTAGTGGCGAGTGCCGCCAAATCAAGTCCATTCATAATTTCCTCCAAGGGATAAGCGACCGACAGGGAACCCCCGGTTCAATGGGAAATCCTGCGCGCATCTGCGATTTTTCGGCCGACTAGGCAGTTCGCAGGTTGGAAAACCTGCGCTACTACCAGCTAGAGAATCCCGCCGAACGCCGTTTGCCACAGGCCGTAGCCAACGTTGTAACGTCCGCGCACGCCGTAGAAGTACCGGTCACGCATGAACGCCGCTTCCCCGCTCGCCGCGCCTTCCAGGGCCGCGAACTCGACGGGCACGTCGCTTCGCTGCTGCAGGATCACGCCGCGGATCGGGCGCTTGGTGTCGAGCACGAACCAGTAGTCGTCGAACGCGCCGGTTAGGAACGGTGAGACCACGATGTTCAGCCGTCCCTGCAGGGCGTTCTTGTACGGCGTCGGCGAGGCGGTGTCGGTCGTGTTTCCCTTGTAGATCACGACCGGGCTTTCGACAAGCTCCATCGCGCCCCACTGCAGCTTCGGGCCAACCACCAGCGTGTCGGGCACGACGCCCAGCGGAGTCCCCTGGTCGTCCGGCACCGTCATCATCGAGTTGATTGCGTCCGTGAGCGAACTCGCGCCGAGGGCACTCGTCGTGCGGTTCGAGTACGTCCCGCCAGCGATCGTCTGGTGCGAGGCGCTGAAGAAGGTCTGCCCGTCGTAGCCGGTGCCCGAGAACCCGTTCGCCAGCGCGGTAACCACGATCTGGTGACGATGGGCGGTGACCCGCATCGCAAGATCGCGGATGCGGAGTCGGATCAGATCAAGCTGATCGTCTTCGATCGCGCGCCGGTCGACGGCGAGGCTCGATTCGAACACCTTGTCTTCGATCGAAACGGTGTACGCGGCGAGACCAGACGGCTGCCGCTCGTCGATGAATTCGCGCATCGGCGGCACGGTGCCAAGCCAGGTGTACTTCTGCACCGGCAAGGTCGTGTTGATGACCGTCGCGATTTTGTCGGCGACGGAGTTGTCGAGTTCGGTGCGGTAAGCCGAAGCGAATTCGGCTTTGAGTCCCGGCAAAAGCAGATCCGGGATGTCGCTCTTGGTAAGAGCCATAGGTTGAACCTCCTAAGTTCGTAAGTTCGAAGTGGTAGTGGTAGTGGTGCAGGTTCCAACCTGCGCTACTGCCTGGAGGGGATGCCTCTGGATGCATCGCCGTAAACGGGCAGCCCGCGGGGCACACGTCCCGAGGCTGAAGGCCCCAGCTATTAGCCTCGGGACTCTAATCCTCCGGATATCGCAAGCCTTGTGGCTAGAGCGTCCCGAGGCATCCAACTTAGGCTGACCCGTGATAGGCTAAAGCCGTGAAGCGCGTGCCGAAGTTCGTCTGGATTGGCCTCGCCGTTCTCGCGGTTGGGGGCGTCGCCGCCTGCTTCCTTCCGGTCCGCAAGGTGACCTCATCGCTTTCTTCCGGCGAAGCCGGCGACAAGTAGCCAGATGCAGGTTGGAAAACCTGCGCTACTAGACCACGTAGTTGTCGATGCGAATCCGGACGCCTGTCGCGCCCGCCGAGGTGGTCTCGAGTCCGAGGATCGTCCCGACCTTGTACGAGTTGGTCAAGCCGCTTGTCGAGATCTGAACCTCGTTATCGGTCAAGGCGTAAACATCCTTGCCGATATCTGCGATCGCCGGGGTGTAGCCCGACGCCGCCTTCATCACAAACGAGCCCGCCTTCGCGGCATTGAGCGCGCGATCTCCTGCGGCTCCCGCCGAATTGTCTACCGTCTCCCCGGCGATCCCGACGAACTTGAGGCTCGCCGTCGTGTGGGTCATCGGCGTCAGATATCCCGCCGAGTTGATGCCCACCAGTCCACCCTTGTAGATCTTCACCGCCGCGAGTTTGTAGTTCACGACGAGGCCGGGCTTTTCATTGGCCTCATAGGCCTGAGTAAGTGCTGCCATAAATCTCCTGTGTCCAACGTAGCGCAGCCATGGGTTGCGCAGTAACAAAGCGCCTAGCGGCGCATCGAAGCAATTGAGTCGAGGCTCACGCCGGGGAAATGACGTTCGTAGAACGCAACTTCCTCGGGGAGCATGAGTTGACGCCCGCCGTCCTGCGCGGGCTGGCGGGCGATCTCGCCGAAGAACTGGTGCGGCGGCTGCCGCTCGATCATCGCGATGAGAAGCTGCCGCAATGGCCGCGACTCACCATCGAACTCGATCACCCCTTCCGCGCCGAGAATTGCCTTGGCGAAAGGAACCTGCGCGGGCGTCAATCGACCGGCATTCACGAGCCCCTTGAGCTGCTTGTCCGCGTCGTCGTCGAGCACGTCCCGACGCAGCTTCTCGTACCGCTCGCGCCAGACATCCGGCTTCTCCATCGTAAGCGGCGCGAGTGAGCCGAATGTAAACAGCCGAGCCGATTGAACCCGCGGATTGCGCACGAGACTGACCTCGACGATCTCGCTGAGATCGGACGACAGTCCGACCGAAAGCGCCCGTGCTTCGGATCGCTCCACGAGCGCATTCGCCTCGGGGGTGAGTGCGACGGTGCCGAATAGCTCGGTCCCGACCGCCTCCACCTTGGTCAAATAACCCAGTTCGAGCGGCGAATCCGCGTGCTCGATGAGCACGGGAACGGGCAAGTCGAAGTTCTTGGCGAGCGTCGCGAGAGTTTCCTCGTCGGCGGTCACTCCCTTGTCGGGATACTCGCCCGCCTCAAAGATCTTGGCGCGGCGCTCGATCCACTCGTGCGTCGCGTCCATAAACGCTGGCACGGTTGCACCAAACGCCTTCAGTTGCTCGCGAACGGCATCGCGTTCGGTCAGTGAGGCCGCGCGTCTCGCGCCATGATAGCCCGGCCCAAGTTCGGCGGCCTGCCGCAGCAAGCCATGAATCTCTGGTGACAATACATTGTCCATGTCCACCTCCTTTTCGGTTTTGGAACATGGAGTATGTAGACAAATGTCTAGTTTGTCAACCAATCATTTTTGCGGGAGCGCCAACATACCTGTCGGCTGAGGTGGCTTGGACGTCTCGCCACAAGGGACGTGTTGTAACAAGCGCCGGGCGATTCCAAGTAGCCGACAGGAGTGTCGGCGCTCGGTCATTTCTTGAACAACATCTGAATCGCTACCAGAATCAAGAACACTGCGAACACCCGGCGCAGCACCACATCCGGCAGGCCCAGCGCGATCTTCGAGCCGAAGAGCGAGCCGAAGAGGAAGCCGCCGATAATCCAGCCGCCAGCGACCAGGTCCATCTCGCCGCGTTTCCAGTACTCCATCACCGCGATCAACCCCACGGGTAGCAGCAGGACCACCAGCGACGTCCCCTGGGCCTTCCTTTGGGAGAATTGGAGGAAGAACATCATCGCCGGAACGAGGATGATCCCGCCTCCGATCCCAAAGAGCCCGGCACTTACGCCCGCCGCCGCACCGATCAAAACGCAAATCAGAGGAACCATGCGCGGATGATGGCATAGCGCGGAAACCCGGCATTCTTCCCGTGCCACTCCCCCGCTAGGCTACCGACGATTCTTCTACTGGGCTTCGGCTCATGCGAGGCATGGACGTCTCGCCGCCTTCGGAATGGTGCAAGGATGGCACGGAAACAACTCAAGATCGTACGACTGCTCGAGCCCGAGCTCTGCCTCGACTGCCGCTTCGCCAAGGTTGCGGACGTTGAGACGGAGGACGGGAGCGTGCAGCGTATGATCCATTGTCGGAGGCTCGACTGCGACAACTGGGACATCGTCAGTGCCGAACCGGCGCGGGGGATTCGGTCCGAGGAAGACGAAGCGGCGTAGCCGCGGGGCCGCTTCGCGGCAGTGTTAAGTGTTGAGTGTTAAAGGTCCTCCCTTTCCCCTTTCCCCTCACTTCTCTCTCCCTCGGTGTCATTCCGAGCGAGCCCTAGCGACATCGAGGAACCCGACCGGAGACGCCGACCGCTCGCGTCAACGCACCGGCATCCCGAGCAGAATCCTCCCGCGGCTACAAAGGAACCTCCTTCGAATCGGGTGCCACGGTTTGCCCGCCCCACCAACTCTGCAAGAAGTGCTTCCCGGCCTGTCGCGGCAAGCCGTGCCGCATGTCACAGAGTAGGAATGTCGTAAGATCGTTGTGTGGAGGTAGTGGACACCCATCAAGACGTCGCCACATGGCGCGACGGCCCCTCACCTGCGAAGCTGGATTACGAGCGATCTGCGGCCGCCAAGAAAGAAAATAGTCGTTACCGCCTGTTGATGTGGATTTCGCAGGGCGGGAGTGCGGCCCCGCTCCTCGCCGCGATTGCCGGTTGGGCATCGGGCAACGACGGAAACATCCTGCTTATAGGCTCTACCCTCCTTTCCATACCGTCAATCTCCGGGCCGAAGATGCTCGAAAAACGGCCGCGCTTTCAGATCGAGACGCGAAGCTGCTTGACCAAATCGAACACCAAGAAAAGTGGTTGGTTAACCTAGACTTCTATCAAGAGGGTGTCAATACCGGCGCCGATCGCGGTGTCCTTTGGTTCGAGGACGATCTCCTACATTTCCTCGGTTACCGCACAACCTTCCAACTTGGAAGCGGCGACGTCGTCAGCAAAGACTTCGTGCTTGCCCCAGATAGGGTTGGCGACACCGGAATCTCTGCATGGATCCAGCTACAAAATAGCGGGGGCGACTACTGAATATCGGTCGCCATTCTGCCGACTGTCGGAACATCCTTAGCCGACCAAGGTCGCTCGGTGGTAAAGTCCCTCAAAGGCGCCAAGTTCCGCAAGGGCTCGACACTTCCCCCTCTTCAAAGAGACCCCCTCGTTCCCATTCCCCCACCGCCCGGACGGAGCTATCTACTGATCGCTATCGCGGTGATCGTAACCGGAGCCTCTGTCGCCATCATGACCGGAAGATGGTATGCCGGTCTTTCAGCACTCATCGGGGCCCCGCTCTTCGCCATGTTCGATCCACCCGTTCAATCTCGTTCTCTCCTCCAGAAGCTTGACGCACTTTACGGCGCGCCTAACCCAATCCCGAAAGCCAAGCCCCGAAATCGGCTTGCGCCGCCTCCAGCTTTGCCGCCCGCTTAACCCCCTTGTCCCGCGTCTCGAACGGGGGATCCGGCAATAGCCCCCAGTTGATGTTCATCGGCGCGAATTCGCGCGGCGTGTCGTCTTGCAGATGCCCGAGCAACGCCCCGTAGGCACAGGTCCGTGGGGGCGCCGGCGTCTCCAAACTCGCCAAACGCCGCGCCAGCACCAGCCCCGCGTAAATCCCCATCGCCGCCGACTCCACGTACCCCTCGACCCCCGTCAACTGCCCCGCCACAAACAGCCCGGGAATATCCCGCATCTCCAACTCGTGGGTCAACACCTTCGGCGCCTCAAGATATGTGTTTCGGTGGATCACCCCGAACCGCACGAACTCCGCGTTCTCCAAGCCCGGCACCATCTGAAAAATACGCTTCTGCTCACGCCACTTGAGCCGGGTCTGGCAGGCGACCAGTGAGTACAGGGTCTTCTCCTTGTTCTCCGGGCGAAGCTGCAACGCCGCCCACGGCCGCCGTCCCGTCCGAGGATCGGTGAGACCGACCGGCTTGAAATTCCCGAACGCCAAGGACCGGGCCCCCTTCTCGGCAATCGCCTCGATCGGCGTGCAGCCGGCGAAGTACTTGATCTGCTCTAAGAACCTGGACTCTGAGCCCCCTTCCTCGGATTCGCGGCCCGAGACTTGGCCCGACGCCAAGCTTGGATCGGAATCTGAGGGAGGGGGTTGGGGGAGGGAGATCTGCGCGGCCTCAAGGGAAAACCCCTTATCCACCACCGCCTCTCCCCGCACGCCTCCGGCCTCGAACGCATGAATCGGAGCCCTTTCCGCGCTCACCAACGCCTCCACAAATGCCGCGTAGGACTCCTTGTCGAAGGGGCAGTTCAGGTAGTCGTCGCCCTCGCCTTTGTCGTAACGCGACTGGGCGAACACGATTGAGCGATCCAGCGACGAGGCCTCCACCGTCGGCGACACCGCGTCGTAGAAGTAAAGGTGCTCCCGGCCCGTACACTCGGCCAGCCACGCCGCCATCTCCGGCGAAGTCAGCGGCCCGGTGCACAGCAGCAACGGACCCAAGGCCATCGCCCCCGCCACGTCCGCCGGCGTGAACTCCGACCGCGAAACCTCGATCAGCGGATGCGCCTCGAGCTTGGCCGTAATCGCGGCCCCAAAGGCGTCGCGATCCACTCCCAATGCCTCCCCGGCGGGGACCTCGTGTTCGTAGGCGGTATCCAACACGATCGAACCCAGAGACGCCATCTCGGTCTTCAACTGTCCGGCCGGCGAGGTGGGCGACTTGGACTTGAACGAGTTCGAGCAAACCAGCTCCGCAAACCAAGGAGTCGTATGCGCCGGAGTCATCCGTACCGGCCGCATCTCGTAAAGCCGAACCGCCTGCCCTCGAGAAGCAAGAGCCCAAGCCGCCTCAACCCCAGCGAACCCCGCCCCCACAATCGTGACCACGGTTCATTATGAAGCCGACGGATAATGGAACCGTGACCGCGCTCCTCCTGCTTATCGCAATGTCGGCAAAGCCACCCCGGAACCGTCTCGAATTCTCGCACGTCATTGCGCAACTCAAGAGGTTCGATTCTGAGCAGAGGGTCCTGGCGTTGCTCGGTAAGCCGGACGATATCTGGACGCAGAGGGACTCAGTCCTGTACATGAGAGGCGAAGGCTCCATTTGGACGTACGGCTCGAAAGGGCATCTTTCGTTCCCGCTCTTAGGATCGGTTCTCGTGCAAGAAGGAGAGGTCAGAGGTGTGCCTCCTGCTCGGATGTAATCCTACAAAGGATGAAGGGCAAAATCTCGGATGCAAGGCTATCCGACCTTCTCGAGCTCATCAGTAGGCCACGGTCCAACGACGAGGAATTGAGCAACCCGCAACGGCTCATCCAAGTCGCAAACCTCTTGCGCCCCCTTGGTAAAGATCAGGCACTAAACGTAATGTTCTGCTTCGGGCAACTCGACCTAAGGCGAAACGATTGGCTCTTTTGGCTAACGCGGGTTCTGTTCAAACCAAGGGTTCCCTCGGACAGTTTCGCCTTTCCACTTATTGGAGTTCCTGTCGTATATCCACCAAATGACTTAGGGCAATTCCCAACCTATCCAATCAAAGTGCTCGACGACATTCCACTTAACGTTTGGGAAGGAGGAAGCGGTGGTGGACATCCCGAGCCCTTTTACTACTACGTCCAACGCGAAAGTCCCCACTGGGTCCTTCGCTCGGCATCGCTTAGCCCGCCCGATGATCCTTTCCCTAGCTACCGAGCTTTTCTGAATTCACCCGAGTGGAAGTCCATTGACGATTCGAAATCGGCTGGCTGGGACCGAGAAAGGGGGGCCGCAAATGCCTTGAGACAGATCCTGGCACTGGTAAGCA
Organism: Fimbriimonadales bacterium; assembly: GCA_038216655.1. GTDB lineage: Bacteria > Armatimonadota > Fimbriimonadia > Fimbriimonadales > Fimbriimonadaceae > JAFDWR01. The sequence continues at coordinate 106,695 of JBBQPZ010000005.1, read as the reverse complement.
CGGCCTACGATCCGAAAGAACCTCAGCGCAACCGGCGCGACCTCAGCGATCGAGACTACGACCGCTACCACGAGGCGTTCCTCAAGCTCCATTGCCGCTGGGATCCGAAGCGTCAGGTCTACGTTCGAGGCGACGGTAGCTTCACTTTGCCCGTCGCCAAGCTCTACCCGTCAAAGGGCTACGTGTTTCGTGGAATTCCCCGCCTTGACATCAAAGTGACGTGGTATCGAGAAGACGACGAATCCGTGGGGTTCTCAGCAAAGACGACCGAATCGCCTGGTGCCCCGCTGCCGTTAGCAATACTGAGGGTCGTCAACGAAAGGGGCCAAGAATATTATCAGTCTCTGTTGAATGGTGGAGGGGAGCCGTTATCAAATAGAACACATATGCCTTCGGGACAGACGTCCTCAAGCGGATGGAGATGCCCCGAAGGGACAAAGGTTCGCTTCATTGTCGAGTTCGACAACCGGACCTACGAAAGCCCGCTCTGTACCACGTAGGTGCTGGCCGTCGCCTTCAGAGCGGCGCCTTCCACCTTGTCGGCCAAAGACCTCCGGTCCCGACCAACGGCGCTAAACTGAACCATGCATCCGGAAGTAGCCAAGCGGTTCGAAGGCATTGAGAAGCGGCGCAAGGCGCTCGTCGATCGAGTTCGCGCCCTCCCGCTTGACCGGCAGAACGCCAAGCCTGGCGGAAAGGGCTTCTCCCCCGTTGAGGTCGTCCAGCACTTCGCCCTTGCCGAAGCCGGGAACGTCAAGTTTCTTCGCAAGACGCCTCCCGAAACGTTAAAGGGTAGGAAGGCGCACGTTACTGGAATCTTCCGATTGACCGTCCGGAGCATGGCCAACCCGGTCAAGGCGGTGGGAACAGTCGGAACCATGGTCCCCAAGACCGCCGTCACGATCGAAGAAGCCGACAAACAGTGGGAAGAGGTTCGGAGGGAGACCGCGTTCTACCTGGAGCAGGTCAAAGGCCCGACCGACCCGTTCATCAAGTTCCTATTCTTCTTTGGGCTAGGCTCGGCGAACGACTACCTCGACCTGATGGAAGCGCACCTCACCTATCACGAAGCGCGCTTCCCGCAGGTCTAACGAGGCTACTTCTTAACGATGTTCCCTGCGTCGTCCATTTTATAGCCGGACTTATCGAGCGCGGCCGTGAGATCTCGAACGAGGTCGGTCCCGATCGTCTGGAGCTTCGTTTGGAGCTCGTTCAGCTTCGCATCGTCACCGTTCGCCATCGCTGCGGCTCCCTCTCGGAAGTTCTGCGAAATGTTCTTATTCCCCTGGATGATCACCGCATGAGCGTCGACAAGTTCGGCTGGCGGATTGATCGCCTGATACTTGCCAACTTCGGCGTCCTGGATCTTGGCTAGATTCTCGAAAGCAGATTGGATCAACTCCTTCTTCTTGTTGTTGTCCGTCTCCGCCTTGGCGTCCTGAACTTTCTTCAATTCAGGCGCAAGCAGCTTTTGGGCTTCGGTCCCCAATTCGGTCAGCTTGGCCGAATAGGCTTCTACGGTCAACGCGGCACCGGCAGGCTTGACGTCGGCAGGAGCTTCCGCCACGGTTGCCTGCTTTCCGCACCCGATCAGGACGACGCTGAAGCTGGCCAGTAAGGCGAGGAGGAGGGCAAGTTTTTTCATGGTGTTTGTTCTACTTCAATCGCGAGACGATGGCGTCGCCCATTTCCTTGGTGGAAACCAGCTTGCAGCCCTTCTCGAAGATGTCGGCGGTGCGCAGACTCGCGTCGAGCGCATCTTCGACCGCGTGATCGATCTTAGACGCGTTCTCATCGTCGCCGAACGAATACTTTAGCATCATCGCCACGCTCAGAATCGCGGCGATCGGATTTGCCCGGCTCTGCCCCGCGATGTCGGGCGCGGAACCGTGCACTGGCTCGTAGAGCCCGAACACGACCCCATCCTTGGCATCGCTCAAGGACGCCGAAGGAAGCAATCCGAGCGAGCCGGTGATCATCGAGGCCTCGTCGCTCAGAATGTCGCCGAACATGTTCTCGGTAAGAATCACATCGAACTGCTGCGGGTGACGCACGAGTTGCATGGCACAGTTGTCGACGAGCATGTGGCTAACCTTCACGTCTGGGTTCTTGGCCGCCATTTCGGTCACCACCTCGCGCCAGAGGCGGGAGGTTTCGAGCACATTGGCCTTGTCCACGCTCATGATCTCGCGCCGACGCTGGCGGGCGATCCCAAAAGCCTGCTGGGCGATTCGCTCGACCTCGTAGCGCGAGTAAACGCAAGTGTCCACCGCGGTGTTGCCGTCGTCGCGTCGCTCGCGCGGTTGGCCGAAGTAGATGCCGCCCGTGAGTTCGCGAACGACGATCAGGTCGATCATCCCGTTCGCGCCCTTGAGCGGCGAGGCCTGCAGCAACGGCCGGAGCGTCTTCGCCGGGCGCACATTAGCGTACAAGTTCAATTCGGAACGTAAGGGGAGCAGAGCGCCCACTTCGGGCCGCAGCGTGGAGGGCTGCAGATTGTCCCATTTCGGACCCCCCACGGCTCCAAGCAGCACGGCATCTGCCTTCTTACACAACTCGAGCGTGGAAGCCGGGAGCGGATGCCCTCCGTCGTCATAGGCCGCTCCGCCGATCAAGCCTTCCTCGAAGGTGAACCCAAGATCCAACGCCTCGAGAACCTTCACTGCTTCCGCCGTAACTTCCGGACCGATCCCGTCCCCGGGCAACACTGCAACGCGCTTGGACATCGGAGGGATTATGGCAGGGTCGGGAAAGCAAAGAGCACCAGGAGACCGGGGATATTGGTGACCGCCTCCTCCAAAGCCGCGCGCGGCCTCGACAGAGTCGTGTAAGCGAACGATCGTGGGACGTGCAGGGTCTCCACCACGTAATATTGAAGCCCACATGCAGGATATTGGACCCTACATGCAGGAAATTGGTATTCACATGTAAGATGTTGGGAGCCCACATGTAGGATATTGGACGGCACATGTAAGAAATTTGTAATCACTTGCAGGATATTGGAGCTCACTTGCAGGATATTGGGGCTCCTCCTCCCAATGCGGGGCCTGCTCCTCCTGCTGCAGGCGCTGTCCTGCGTGATCTCTCAGCGCCTATTCAGTGCCCGGCTCGCCGAGGGGGCGATGCTTAGAGGACGTTGACGGCTCTGGCGGCCAACAGGACAATCACGGACAGCGAGATCGTCGATTGGATCATCATCATCCCCTTCGCCCAACGGGACAGCACGGCGGTGTCCGCGGGTGAAAGCGCTGTGCTCGTGTTGAACGCAAGGAACAGGTAGTCAACAAACCCCGGCGACCAGCCGTCGTGGCCCGCATCCATGCGATCCTCTTCGGTCATTGTCATCTGGGGGAACAGGAACGAGCCCTGGCAATGCCCCGGACGTTGATCGCGTGCCTGCGGGCCGCCGGCATCGAGACGCCAGTACCAGGAGGCGAACACGAGGATGTTCGCGATCCATAGCGAGCCTGCGGACACCAGCATCCGAGAAGGCAGCTCGTCGTGCAGGTTCAGGTGATGGACCAGCTTGATGATCGCCGCGACAATGAACAGCGTGATCAGCCCCAACATGATGGTGCCGAAGATCACGTTAAACCGATGATGTCCAAGCTGGTGCGATATGGCCGTCGGCAGCAGGAACGCGCAAATTACGACGGGCATGAGCCAGGCCGGGCCTAGCGTCAGGTTGGCGGGCAAGGCGAAGAAGTACAGCGCCATCACCGCCACCACGGCGATCGCAGCCGGCCAACGCGGCTCCGGATCTTTCGCCGCCGGAATCCGTGGCAGTTGTAGCCGTTCGCCAAGGTGCATCGCTTAACTAGATTAACCGATTCCTTGCCCGGATCAGGCTCAGATGGTTCACAATCCCGGCAGTCCATGCTTGCGCTCCTTGCCGCCGCCATCCTCGCTCCCCCCCTTCAGTTGCGGATCGACGCGGGCCACGTGCTCAACACTATCCGCCCCGATGAGGCGCTCGGAGCGGGAATCGACGGGCACGAGGAAGGCACTCTCGACCTCACCTTCCGGCCCAACAACCTCGCGGCGATGGACTCCGTCGGCCTCCGGCCCCTCACCTACCGCCTTCGTACCGAGCTTGCGATCGAAGCCTGGCACTGGAATCCCGAGGGGACCTGGAGCGACCCCGCCCATCATCAGGGTTACTTCATCGGCAACCCCGTTCCGACCCAACCGATCCTGAAGTGCTACGGTTATCGCCTTCCGCGCCGCGGAAACACCACCGACCAGGCCAACGACGACGGCTACTCCCGGATCGACGACGGCGACCTTCAGTCCTTCTGGAAGAGCAACCCGTACCTCGATGCTCACTTCACCCGCATCCCGAATCAGCAGAATCCGCAATGGGTGATGCTCGACCTCCGCAAGCCCGAGCTCGTCGATGAGATCCAAATCGACTGGGCCGCGCCCTACGCCACTCGCTATCGAATCGAGTACTGGACCGGCCGGGACGCCATCAACCTCGACGCCGACGACGAACAGGGAGTTTGGCTGCCCTTCCGCAACGGCACCGTCGACAAAGGCACCGGCGGCCCGGAGTCCCACCGTTTCGCGCCCAAGCGAGCCCGATTCGTGCGAATCTGCCTCCTTGAGAGCTCAGGTACCTCGCTAGAGCCTTCGTTGGACATCCGCGATTCGCTCGGGTTCGCAATTCGCGAGGTTCGCCTCGGTAGGTCGGACGCCAACAGCAAGTTCCGCGACCTCCTCACCCACGCGCCCAAGAACTCCGTCCAAAGCTTCGTCCTGACCAGCAGCACCGACCCGTGGCATCGCGAGAGCGACCTGGATCGGAAGGTCGAGCAACCCGGCTTCGACCGCGTCGCCGCAAGCGTCCTCCCCCACAAGCTCCCCATCCTGTTCCCGGTGTCCGTCCTGTACGACAACCCCGAGACCGCGGCCAACGAGATCGCCTGGCTGCAGGCCCGCGGGATCCCCATGCGCGGGATCGAGATGGGCGAGGAGTCCGACGGCCAGTTCGACACCCCCGAGCATTACGCCCAACTCTACGCTCAGGTCGCCCGCAAACTTAAAGCGATCGCCCCGAACGTCTCCCTCGGCGGCCCGTGTTACCAGACCACCACCACCGACGTGGACACCTGGCCGGACGCCCACGGGAACCGCAGCTACACCAACCGCGTCCTCCGAACCCTCCGCCGAGAACATACGCCGCTGGAGTTTTTCTCCTTCGAGTGGTACCCGTGGGACGACACCCTGAAGGACCCCTATCCCAACCTCGTGAACGGCCCGTCGGTCCTCGCCGGGTTTCTTGATCGCCAAGTCAAGGCTGGCATCACGCATAAGATCCCGTGGCTGATCACCGAATACGGCTATTCCGCCTTCTCCGGCCCCCCGGAAGTCGACCTCCCCGGTGGCATCCTAAACGCCGACATCGTCGGGACCTTCCTCGCCCACCACGGCGATGCGGCCTACCTCTACGGCTACGAGCCGAACGAAGTCATCGCCGAGAACCCCGGCGCGTGGGGCAACCTGATGATCCTTGAGACCGACGAGGACGGGAATGCCAAGTGGAAACTTCCCACGTACTGGACCGCCTGGTTGATGACCCACGTCTGGACACTTCCCGGCCATTCGCCGCACCGACTGGTTCAAGTCAACGGTCTGCCTGCAAACGGCGATCTGGGAGCCTACGCGATGCTCCGACCGGACGGGAAGACCGCCGTTCTCCTCGTGAACCGGAACCCACGTCTCGCGCAGACGGTTTCCTTCGATTCCGCCAATCCCGCCCAGCTCTTCACCTACGGGCGGGATCAGTTTATATGGCATCCCGACGGTGCGAAGGGACATCCGGCGCGCTCCCTGCCTCCGGTGAACCTGAAAATCGCGCCCCACGCGCCCATCTCGCTGCCGCCTTACTCGATCAACGTGCTTGTTTTGGGATGAGGCTGGTATGGTTCCAAATAGGCGGAGTCGCCTCAAGGATCCACGATGCTCGTAGCTGCCCTTCTCCTCACTTTTCGTTCCACCACCGCGCCCCCGTTGCCCTTCCTGAGCCCGGTCTTCGGTGACCACATGGTGCTCCAGCGCGACAAGACCAACACCCTTTGGGGCTGGTCGACGCCGGGCACCAAAGTGCGCGTCACCATTGCCGGTCGCCACGGTGACGGCCTCGCCGGTCCCGACGGGAAGTGGCAGGCCAAGATCACGCCCCCGCCGGTCGGTGGCCCTTACCTCGTGGAGGTTGACGGAGCCCAGCACCTGGAAGTCAAGGACGTCATGGTCGGCGACGTTTGGATCTGCTCCGGTCAGTCGAACATGGAGATGGGCATCGGCGCGGCTCAGAACGGAGCGGCCGAAATCGCGAACTCCGATCACCCGGGCATCCGCCTCTACATGGTGCCCCGGGCCATCGCCGCCACGCCGCAATCCCAAGCCGCGGGAACTTGGCGGGTCTGCGGCCCGAGCACCATCGCCGTCGAAGGCTGGGGCGGGTTCTCCGCCGCCGCCTACTACTTCGGGCGCGAGCTGAACCAAAAGCTCAACATCCCCATCGGCCTCGTCGAGACCTGCTGGGGTGGAACCGTCGCCGAAGCCTGGACCAGCCGTGAGGCTCTCTACGGGCTCCCCGACTTCCAGCCTGCGCTCAAGCAACTCGACTCGATCCGATCCCAGGCTCCGGTTCCCTACGAAATTCAAGTCGATGCCTGGATGGTCCGCTATGATCCGGGCTCCCTCGCCTCGAACTTCTGGGGGGCTCCCGCGTACGACGACCACGACTGGATGTCGATCGACTCCCCCGCGACCTACGAGCGTGTCGGCCTCGCCGACTTCGACGGCATCGCCTGGTTCCGCAAGACGATCACCCTCGATATGGATCAGGCGTCCAAGCCTGCCAAGCTCCACCTCGGGGCCATCGATGATGCCGATGCGACCTGGGTCAACGGCAAGCGCGTCGGGTCAACCTTCGTCTACAACGCCAACCGCGACTACGATATCCCTGCCGGAACCCTGCACGAGGGCGTCAACACCATCGCCGTCCGCGTCCTCGACACGGGCGTCACCGGGGGCATGACCTCGCCGACGGGTAGCCAGAACTTGGAGATCGACGGCAAGCAGATCCCGCTGGCGGGCCCCTGGAAGTACCGCGCCTCGACCGACTTCAAGAAGACCGGTCCGCTTCCCTTCCAACTTTCCGACAACCCGAACGTGTCGACCGTGTTGTACAACGGCATGATCGCCCCGCTCCTGCCGATGGCGATCAAAGGCGCGATCTGGTACCAGGGCGAAAGCAACGCCGATCGGGCCTACCAGTATCGGAACCTGATGCCGACCTTGATCGAGGATTGGCGTCTCCGCTTCGCTCAGCCGGATTTCCCCTTTCTCATCGTCCAGCTCGCCAACTTCACCGCGCGCGCCGCTCAGCCAGAGGACGCACCATGGGCCGAACTCCGCGAGGCTCAGGCGATGACGGCCACGAAGCTTCCCAAGGTCGGCCTCGCCGTCGCGATCGACATCGGGATGGCCAACGATATCCATCCCGTGAATAAGCAGGAGGTCGGCCATCGCCTCGCTTTGAACGCCCTCAAGATCGCTTACGGTCAGGACGTTGCCTACTCCGGCCCGGTCTATAAGAAGATGCGCGTCGAGGTGAATACGATTCGGCTTACCTTCGACCACATCGACGGCGGGTTGAAGGCGGTTGATGGCAAGCTCGGCGGGTTCGCCATTGCCGGCGAGGATCGCAAGTTCGTCTGGGCCGACGCCCACATCGAGGGAGACAACGTCATCGTCAGCGCGAAAGGCGTGGCTAAACCGGTGGCCGTCCGTTACGCTTGGGCGTCCAATCCGGAGGCGGGTCTTGCCAATGGAGCTGGCCTTCCCGCCGTGCCCTTCCGCACGGACGACTGGCCCGGCGTCACCGCAAAAACGAAATAGTCCCGATTAGCCGAAAAGGTCCCGGGACGTCATTGCCGATAGCGGCGACGTCCCCTAAACTCAATCCATGAAAACAATCCCGGCGATCTCGGTGGCCGCCCTTACTCTTGGTGCGTTCCTGGCCACGACCGTGGTCGGGTGCAAGCCGCCCCCACGACTCGGCGGTGGCACGATCGGGATGGCCCCCGGCGGAGGCGGCTCGAGTGACGCTTCCCCCATCACGCAAGCGATGCCCGAAGCGGCGAATACCTCGGCCCCGAATGACATCCAGCCCGGAACGCGGCTCGTGTACTACACGACGACGGCAAGCTTCGACGGCAACGGTTCGACCTGGGAAGAGGATCCGAATGGTCAATTCATCCACCCAAAGACCGGCAAGCGCATCCGCCAAATTAAGCAGCGCGGCTACACCGGAGCGTCGGCAGGCTACAACGTCTACGAAGTCGTCGCGCTCGACGGCGGGACCGCCGCGATTGCCACCAGCACCTATGGGATCCTGGACAACGTCGCCCCCCGGACGATCAACTTCAGCGGCACGGTCGCGCCTTCCTCTTCGGGCGGTGGATTGTGGGCGAATCCCGACATTCTCCAGCGAATCCCCGACCGATCCGGCGAGGATCGGATCGTCCATATGCCCTACAAATTGGGTGAGCGCAATCTCGACGCCCTCTGGATCGACTCACGCATCGCTGGTCATGAACTCCATGTGTACGACATGGTCTCGGGCGTAATGATCCACCTCGCGTCATCCGGATCGGGTTCGGACCCCGAGCTACGGTTCCCCAGTGACGGAACGACTCCGACGACGATGATGGCGGATAGCACGATCGCGAACATCCGTAAGATCGTGACGCCCTGGGCGGGTGACGCTGCGCCGGAATGGGCTCAGAATCTTAAGAAGCTGGAGTTCACCGGGAACGAAGTGCTCGGCCTACCCGGTGCCCCCCAGAATATCGTCGTCGCCGTCTCGATGCGCATGACCGTCCAGAACCGCGGCAACGGTTGGATCATGGTCACCGTCGAGAACCACCGCGACGGTGGTCCTGGCGGCCACAATTCCGACTCGACCAACAACCTCGTAACCGGAAACTCGAACCTCAACCCCCTCTGGATCGGCACCTCGACCTTGGCGGGCCTTCGCCAGGGCCAAGCGATCGATCATGACGAGCTCCTCAAGGTTGACACCGTGGTCGGCCCAACCGAGAACCTGAACCGTGGTCCGGCGATCGCGATCAGCCGCATCTCTCCGATTGAGCAGCATGACTGGTTCTACGATCTCAAGACCGGCATGTTGGTCCAGATCCGGGTGACCAACCGGAGCACCTACGTCACCACGACGGAGAGCCTGGCTAACGTTGAATCCTAGGTTCGCTCAAGTGCGGCGATTACCGGTTGTAGACGATCTCGATCCCACCGCGTGAGGCCCATCTGGGCCTCACGCCGTCGTGAGAGACTCTGCCTCAGGTGCCGACGCGCGGTCGCCGTGTCGTTCTCCTGAGCTCGCAGTCGAGCCAAAGTCTCCTCAGCATAAATCGTCAGATCGTCGCTCTGCACGAGGTCGGCATGTCGCGTAAGAAGAGCCAGTTCCTTCTCCGCTGCTTCTGGATCGGGCCCTAGCCACATCAGCGTCTGGGTCAAATGCCGTACTCCCTTTAGGCGCCACTCATTGGTATGACCCCAAAATTCGCTGGCTTTCTCCAACGAATCCGTCGCCCCCCGCACGTCACCATGTGCGGCCCGAAACAGCGCCATATGCGACAGCAGGTGCGCCCGCTCCCTCAACCCTGCTTGATAGAACGGCATCTCCAGGGCTGCCCGCAGGGTGGCGTCGCCCTCGGCAAATCGGCCGCAGTGGTGGTAGGCGAGGCCGTGGGCATGAAGCACGCGGGCCAGAGAATCCCGGTCGCGCGCCTCGATGAATGTATAGGCCCGCTCGCAATGGCGTTCCGCCAACACCGCCCGCCCCATCACGATAAGGACCGCAGTCTCCCACAAGAGAGTGTCCGCGAACAATCGCCGGTCCTTGCGTCTCGACGCAAACTCAGATGCCTCCCGGAATGCCCGCAGGGACTCGTCGAATGTGCCATGCCCTCCCAAGGCAAACCCCTCAAAGAAACGGAACCAGCCGAAGCCTTCGTCGTCCCGACGCATGGCGGGCCGAATCATGCCGCAGACCCTCTGTAGGACGGCTGGCACCAGGGAGCAGGTGAGTTCCGGGCTCGCCCGCATCAACTCGATGGTCCGACCCGGATTGTCTTCTACCGACCAGAGCAGCAAGTTCTCAAACAGAGCTTCCGGAGGCGAAGCAATCGTCCGAAGTGAACTCGTGGCAACCTCATGGTTCTGGCCACGCCGGAGACTTACGAACCACGGCTCGGGCATTTCTGGCGCAAGGCGGTCAAAGTCTCCAGGTGTGGGAGGATAGTCCGTAGTCGCGCGCTCGGGCACGAGGCGCATCGTCGTCCGATTGATCTCAAACGGAGCATCTGGACCAAACGCGCTCCGCAGGGCAGCGATCTCCGTGCGCAGGCTCTGGGCCTGCTGACTCCGTGTCGCTTCGGGCCAAAGTGACTCGGCGATCCGTTCGCGAGCAACCGGTCGCCCCTCGGACGCCGCCATGATCGCCAAGACACCACTTGAGCGCCTGGTCGGGAGACGAAGCAGCTCGCCGTCAGGACGGCGCACCTTGATCCCATCGATCAACTCGATTCTCCATGGAGCGGCGCTCACGCTTCACTTTATCACGCTCTTTCACGATCCACTTTGAATCCAGGTCGCCTCCTGAGAAGAATGAAACGACACGCTCCATGAAGAAACTCGCACTTTGGCTCTTCGCCGCGGCCGTCGCATCTGGATGCGCTCGACCCCCCAGTTCATTGGGTCGCGTCTCCGCCCTAGTGGCACCAGGGGCAGGAGTCGGGTCTGGGGCATTCAACGGGGGGGTCGGATCGTCCGAATCCAGCGGCCCTCCGCCGGACATCCACGTTGGTTCACGGATTACCTATTGGAACGGGTCGGCACTCATTGCTGGCAAAGGGTTCAACTGGACGCCTGATGACGAAGGCAATTGGGTCGATCCTGATAGCGGTCAACACTACGGAAAATCGATCAAGGAAGGCACCGCTTCAACGAGTCTGCAGGAGTACACCGTGGTTGCCCTGGATGACAAGCAAGCCATCCTCGCCTTGACCAATTACGCCCTCCGCCAAGGCACCGCCAAGACCTTCGTTGCGTCCATCTGGGCCGGCCCGGCGGCAAGCCCAAATGGACTCTGGGTGACTCCGTCGATGTTGTTGAACCTCCCGCCGGGGACCGACAAAGAGCACCAAACTATCTACGGCCACTGGCCGGTGAACGGGAAGAGGGTTGACTGTGTGATCATGAAGAGCCCGAATCCCAACGGACATCAGTTCTTCGTCTACGACACCCATTCCGGCCTCATGCTCGACTTCGGCTCGACCAACGTCGGCGCCGCGTCACCCGTGACCGAGCCAGGGGAAACGAATACCGGCAATACGAGCATCGCTCAGATCCAATTTTCCGGCCTCAGACAAATCGCGCTTCCATGGACCAGCGCACCCGATCCGGACTGCGCTAGCTCCTTCCATGAAATGGAGTTCGAAGGGCGCAACATAAGCGCGGGCTCCGGCCGTCAGTTCACCTCCAGCCTCAACGTCAAGTACACCCTCGCTTCGAAAGGTGCCGGATGGGTCACATGCAACGTCACCCGAACCCAAGGCGGAATCGTTGCCGGGGTCTCTCCCACCACACTTCAGTCGAAGATGGCCACGGGCAGTTGCATGCCGAACCCCCTGTGGATTAACCCCGATGTCCTCGCCAAGTTGCAGCCCGGTCAACTTCTCGACACCGATCCGGTCACCAAGATCGAGACGAGGGTCGGGAAGAGCATGGACGGCCCCCATGGTCCGATCATCACAATCGACATGCAAGACCAGATCGAGATGCGGGAGTACGGATATGACTCTAAGACGGGGCAGCTTGTAACCATCCACACTCTCGACAAGGAACTCGCTCTTGAGGACATATTGAACCTCAAGAGCAGTAACTGACGAAATTTGCCTTTGCTACCGATAGGACGCTCAGCTCTTCAGGTCAAAGGTGACCAACAGGGTCTTTTCTCCCTTCGAGGGCACGAGCACCTTCCACTGGGCCGTCGAAGCGTCGAGCTTCTCCGGCTTCGGACCGGCTGAAACGCTCCATCGCTCGTAGATGCTGTCAACCAGCCGAACTTCGACATCCCGCCCCTTCGCGTTCCGGAGGAGCACCTGGACCGTCTTGCGAACGGTGTGCTTGTCGAGGCGTTGCACCTTGAGCACCTTCGGCTCGGCGCTGACGTCGAACACCTTGGTCAGGGTCAGCGAGGTGGGCGAATCCACCGCGAGATCCTGCAGGGTATCGGCACCCGTATAGCGATCGTCACTGCCGTCTCGCTGGTAGATTCGAATCGCCCCGCTCGGCATCGGCAAACCGAGTCCGGCTTCCTTCTTGTTCTTAAAGCTGATGGCGAGTTGCGCATTCTGACGCGGGCCTGATTCGGTCCCCCACGCGCTCAAATCCGGCAAGCGGATACTGTAGTCCAGCTTCACCGGGACGGCGGAGGCATCGAACATGCGAACGCGGTTGATCTGATCCAGACCGATATTCGCTCGATCCTTGGGCTTGTACTGATAGAGTTCGCCCACCGCCTCCGGCACGGCGATACCGTTGTATGAGGAGATTCTCCTCCCTCCATCCGCCGGAACTGAGGTTTTGGACGAATCCATGTCCCTTTGCATTTCGACCGTTCGGGTGGCTCGGTTCGGATTACCCGCCACGAAGGTGACCTTCGCGTCCTTGAAGGGAATCCCCGTCCGGTTCGTCACGCTTGCCCAACATTCCAGCGACAACGTCCCGGCCTCGGTGTCGAGGTGGGCGACGTAGTCCGCACTCCACGACAACCCGCGCGTCAAGTAAGAGACCCCTAGGTCCTTCTGTGATGCCTGCGTGCTCTCGATTCTTGCTGCCAGTCCGGGCAAGGTGGAAACGTCTCCCGGCGCGACGAGGGTGCCGGCGGGGTTCACGTAGACCTTGTCGCCGACGCGCAGCAGGAATCCGCCCTCAGTAGGCTCCAAGGTTCCCTTGATCCTCTGCCCCTCTCGCCCGTCGTTCGAGGCCCAGATGAACTCGACTTCCTTCCCCGCCAGCCGCTTAATTACCGTCGCATCGTTACCTGCACCCATCTCGTAGGTCGTCGACACCACCCGCGCGCCCTCCGGTGCTTCGAACATCACCGAATTCGGGTCAAGCATCCCGCTGACGTTCGCAATTTGAATCTGATTCGAACCCGGTTTCAAGTCCACCGGCCGCAACTCGTGGATCATCCCGAAGTCGTCCTTGTAGACGGTGAGGTCGACCGGAGCGGCAGGAATCGTGGTCCCAGACGCAGCTGCCTTCGAACAGCCCGAAGACACGACAAAACTAACTCCGAGCCCGGCGAGAGCTAGGCCGAGGGACGCTTGCTTGAGTTCCATACGGCTTAGTGCCGATGGAAGCAAGGATCGTTCAAACCTTTGAATCGAAATTGACTGCGGTGGCCTGCCACCGCTTTCGTCAGCGAGCCCGCGAGCGCACATACAGTTTGCTTGTAGGCGCGACGGCAGGCCGTCTGGGCAAAGCGGTGGCAGGCCACCGCACTCTATATGGTTAGTACGCCTTCGCGAAGATCACGCGCTGCGCGCTCGGCTTGCCCGAGAATACGCACACGCCTGGCTCGTTGTCCGATGCCAACAAGGGCACGAGGGGGATGCAACGGATCGTCGCCTTCGTCTCGTCGGCGATCTTGTCCTCGGTCTCCGTCGTCCCGTCCCAGTGCGCGACCACGAATCCGCCGCCGCCCTCGCCCGCGAACGCCGCCTTGAACTCGTCCCAGGTGTCAACCCGGTGCGTGTTCGCATCGCGCAACGCCAACGCCTTCTCGAAGAGCCCAGCCTGCATCGCGGTCAGGAGCTTGTGAATCTCCTCCGTGGTCGAGACTTCGTCGAACGGCACCGTGAACTTCTCGCCGGTGTCGCGCTGGGCGAGGACGCAGGTGCCTCCGTCCAAGTCGCGGGGACCGATCTCGACCCGGACGCATGCGCCATGCATCTCCCAGTCGTTGTACTTAAAGCCCGGGCTCTCCTTCTCACGCTTGTCGACCTTGACGCGAACCGGCGCTCCCTTCCAATGCGTGCCCTTTAACGCCGCGGCGAGCTTGTCGCTCGCGCCGAACGTCCGGGCGCGGGTCTCTTCGTCGCGACCCATCGGGATGATCGCCACTTGAACGGGCGCGAGGCGGGGCGGCGAGACGAAGCCCTTGTCATCCGAGTGGACCATGATCAGCGTGCCCACCAGCCGCGTCGAGACGCCCCAGCTCGTGGCGTACACATGCTCCAACTTCCCTTCCGCGCTCTGGAAGGTCACGTCGAAGGCCTTGGCGAAGTTCTGGCCGAGGTGGTGCGACGTTCCCGCCTGGATCGCGCGCAGATCTTGGGTCAGTGCCTCCATCGTATAGGTGTGATCGGCACCGGGAAACTTCTCCCCTTCGCTCTTCTTTCCCTTGATGACCGGCACCGCCATCCACTCCTCCACGAACCGACCGTAGCACTCGTTCATGATCGTAAGCGCTTCCTGCTCGGCTTCCTCCCACGTCGCATGGGCGGTGTGGCCCTCCTGCCACAGGAACTCGGTGGTTCGGAGGAACTTGCGGGTCCGCATCTCCCATCGCATGACGTTCGCCCACTGGTTGATCAGCAAGGGCAAGTCGCGGTAGCTGTGGATCCACTTCTTGTAGGTGTTCCAGATGATCGTCTCGCTGGTCGGACGGATGATGTACTCCTCTTCCAGCTTCGCGGCGGGATCGGGAATCAGGCCGGTGCCGTTGGGGTTCGGGATGAGGCGATAGTGGGTGACTACCGCGCACTCTTTGGCGAATCCTTCGACGTGGTCCGCTTCCTTCTCCAGGAACGACTTCGGGATGAGCAACGGGAAGTAGGCGTTGACGTGGCCGGTGGCCTTGAACATGTCATCCAAAGCGCGTTGCATAAGCTCCCAAACCGCGTAACCGTGCGGCTTGATCGTCATGCAACCGCGGACGGCGGAGTCTTCCGCCAGATCGGCCTTGACGACGAGCTCGTTGTACCAGTCGCTGTAATTCTCGGCTCGCGAAGTGATTCCTAGATTGCTGCTCACCTAGGGAGTTTGACATAGTCCGGGAACCGAACGGAGGTCGCCAGCGTGGTGTACCTTTAGGATGATGCGCCGCCCTCTCTCGCCGATCCGCTGGATCACGTTGCTCGCCCTCGGCCTTTCCGCGATCGGCTGTGCCCCGGCGGCGCCTGCCCGCAAGCCGGGCGACTATCACGAGACGCTCCAAATTGACGGACGTGCCCGAACCTATATCGTCAAGGTTCCGCCCCAGTACACCGGCCAGGCGTTGCCGCTCGTCGTGGTGCTGCACGGATGGACCGCCTCGGGCGCGCTCGCCGAGATCTACACCGGCATGGGCGCAAAAGCGGACAAGGAGGGCTTCGTTGCGGTATTCCCTGACGGGCTTGGATCAAAGGACTACCTCGGGTGGAATGTCGACTTCATCAACCTCACGGGCCAGGTGACCGACGACGTGAAGTTCGTCGACCGACTCATTGATCAGGTTGAAGGCGAAGTTAAAATCGACAAACGCCGCGTGTACGTCTGCGGCCACTCCAATGGGGCGATGCTCAGCCACCTCATTGGCGCGAAGCTCGGCAAGAAGCTCGCCGCGATCGGCGTGGTCGCCGGTACGATCGGGCTCGATACCCAAACCCCTTCCAAGCTGATTTCTGATCCGCGCGACGCTCTTTCAGTCATGATCCTGCACGGCAAGCAAGACGCGATGGTGGGTTACAACCACGACGCCAAGGCCGTGCTCATCGGCGTATCTGCGCTCGATTCCGCCCTGTGGTGGGTCCGCGCTGACCTTTGCGCGGGCAAGGCGACCCGCACCACTCTTGCCCCCGGAATCAGCGAGGACCTCTGGTCGGGCGGGAAGCAGAAGACTGAAGTCGCGCTCGTCAGCTTCGAGAACGGAACCCACGACTGGCCCGGCGGCATGACCCGCGAGGGTCCGGAGACGGTCAGCGGCGGCAACGCGGCCGATCTGCTCTGGGAGTTCTTCCGCACCCATCCGCGGCGCTAAGTTGTTTAGAGTGCGGTGGCCTGCCACCGCTTTGATCAGGCGGCCCGCCGCCATTCGCACCAGTGGGTCGTCCTAGCGCTCGCAGGCTCGCTGGTGAAAAGCGGTCGCAGGCGACCGCACTCTATATCGGGATCCAACTATCCTGATTCCTGATTTCAAAACCGCCGTTTTAGCTTCAATTTCCTGATTTCCCGATTCCTGACACGCTGCGAAGACCGCACATATGTACTCCCATCGTGATGTCCGACCGATGCCCCTGTGCGGCACTGGGAACATCTAGTCTCCCCAGGACTCCTAACAAGACAAGGATAGAGTGCCTCACTCCATCGAATTGAATCCTCGCTGGTGACTCGGAGGGGATGAGTTAGGAGAGCAAACATGAAAATTTCCCTTGTCGCCTTGGCTTCCATCGTCGTTCTAGCGGTTACGGGCTGCGGAGGTTCCGGTAACGGTGTCCTCAACATCCCCAACCCCCGGCTCACCTTTGTGAATGCTTTTGATAGCGTCGCAAACGCCAACTTCCAAGTCGGTACCGACACCACCACCTCCCCAGTTGCCTACAACACCGCCAGTGCCTCGGTGATCACGGTGAACGGCACGAAGGACATTTCCGCGGGGATCGCCACGTTCAGCGACCTAGCGACCCTTCCCAGTCAGCTCCTCGAACAAAGCAAGCGGTACACCGTGGTCGGCTATGGCGTGTCCGGTTCGCGCACGATCGCCTTGTTTGAGAACGACAAGAGCCAGTCGGCGGCCAGCACCGTGAGTGTGCGGATCATCAACGGAGCCCCCGCTCTCGCGAACGTTGACGTCTATTTGACCGACGCCGCGGCGGGCAATGGATTGCCGGGCGGACCTGCGGTCGGCAATCTCGCTGCCGGCTCGGCGAGTAGCTACGCCTCGCTGCCCGATGGCGGAAACGCTCTCAGCCTAAGGGTACGTGTGTTCGTCGCCGGGACGAACACTAATGCGCTGGTCGACACGACCTACGCCCTCGCCAATCGAGACCGTATCAGCATCGTCGTGGACGAGCTCTCCGGCTCGACCGCAGGCCTCGTCAAACTCGTCGACAGCCTCTAGCAGAGAACCCTTCGATCCCACCGCTCAGGCGCATCGGCGCCGGTGCAATGCTTGAGCACCCAAAGAGGCGGTTCTGCGACCGCCTCCGGGGTCGGAGGATTTGGATCGCCCAAATCCCGGGGTCACCAGAGTGACCACCGGGCTACCTTCTGTCACCGCTCCGCGGTGAAACCCGCGGTGACCTTCGATCATTAGGCCATCACTCGGGCGAGAAACACTTCTCAACACTCCCCTTCGGGGTTGGCAGACGCGATCTAACGCCTATGCCGCTCAGGCGGTGGGGTCGTATTGCGTGTCGGGATACCAGTCGCCGCGGAACAGCTTGGCTTGATCGCGGACCCGGCACCACTGGACGTGCGGCTCGTCGCGCAGCGAGGGCCAGTCGCCGCCCCAAACCAGGCCGTGGCCCCGGGCAAGGTGCCCGACCAACGAATAGTCTCCTTCCCAGGTTGGCTCCCCGTTATGCACGCGGACGATGTCGCAGGCCAAGCCATAGTGGTGCACGCCGACTGTTCTAAGCTGCGTCACCTTCTGTTTGAAGAGCGCCTGCTGGCGCTCCTGGCTCCGGTAGGTCTCGTACGCGATCAGCTCGAGACCATGGGAGTGCGCCTCCTCAATGATCTTCAGGACCTTGCGCCGCACGTTCGGCTCGAGCATCGCGGTGTCCGAAACGCGTGAGCTGGATCGGAAGAGCGGATGGCAAGCCAGGACATCGGTAAAGAAATTCCCCATGCAACCATGGCTCTCGAAAAATGGAAACGTCAACCGGCACTTCGCCTCTCGCTCGGATGTTGCAGGATAAATGGCAGTGCGAAAATGGGGGAGACGAATTCTTAAGATCACCGGCGTCTCGGTCCTCTCGGTGATCGCCTTTGTCGGGTTGACCAACTACTCCGTGCTCTCCCAGGCAAACGGCTCCATCTACACGCGCACGGATCAAATCCCCGCCGAACCGGTCGCGATCGTGCTCGGTTCGGCGCCCTACTTGGGTGCGGCGAAGAACCCCTACTTCGAGCACCGCATGGACGCCGCCGCAAGTCTGTACCGAAGTGGAAAGGTGATCAAGCTGCTCGTGAGTGGCGACAACGGAACGAAGAGCTACGATGAGCCGACCGCGATGCGCGAGTCCCTGATCGCCCGTGGTGTGCCATCGACCGCGATCGTCCTCGACTACGCTGGATTCCGAACGCTCGACTCGATCATCCGGGCGAAGAAGATCTTCGGTATTCAGCGATGCGCGATCGTCACCGACGACTTCCACCTCCCCCGCGCCCTCTACATTGCGAAGAGCGAGGGGATTGATGCGGTCGGTTTCCAGACCGAGCCGGTTCCCCATTCGGTGTCGCCCTGGACGTATGTCCGCGAAGTCGGAGCCCGCAGCTTGGTCTGGCTCGATTTGCACATCCTCAACCGACAACCTCGGTTCCTGGGTCCAAAGGAGTCCCTCTAGGAGCGCTTGCCACAATCAGGGCAAGTATTTATACGGTAGCCGCCGTGGATTTGCCGACAATCCAGTCAGACTCCCGTGAGTCGCCGAACGCCCACCCTGCTCGTAGGATGGAACCCCGGTTGGACGCGTCGGAGTGGAGAAACCCGACGGTCATTGCTTTTTGCTCGTCTCCCAAGGACAGCTTCGTCAGGGGACAGCGAGCAAGGAGTACTGACCGTCAGATCCCTCGGCACAAACATCCTTCGGGATGACAACACCCAACGTCCGGAATGGTAAAGCGTAAGTGATCATCGCAAATAACAAGAGGGCAGCAAGCTAAAGCTTGCTGCCCTCTACGCATTCCGACTCGACTTAGCGTCGGGGTCGGAAGCGCGTGTTCGTGTCGTCTTCCTCGGCGCGGTTGCGCTGGGGAAAGGCGTCGGGGACTTCGGGGGCTCGGGCCGCCGGGGCGTCGCCGCCACCGTTGGACTCGACCACCGCGTCTCGCGGGCCGCTGTAGCCGCCACGATCGCCGCGGTCGTTACCGCGATCCCGATCGCCGCCACCGCGTCCGGAGTAGCCGCCTCGGCCACCTCGATCGCGATCTCCGCCGCCGCCACGACCGCCTCGGTCACCACCGCCGCGTCCGCCACGATCGCCGCCACCCTGTCCGGGCGGAGGAGGCGTCGCATTCTCATTCCCTTCCAGCGAAGGAAGGTCCTGCTTGATGCCAAGCGCGGTGAGGTTGATGCGGCCCATGCCGTCGACTTCGTGGACGCGCACGTTCAGCACGTCGCCCATGTTGACGACCTCTTCGATGCGGCCGATCTCCTTCGCGGTGATGTGATCCTTGGGGACCATTCCTTCGCGACCCGGCATGTACTCGACGAACACGCCGCGACCGATGATTCGCGTGACCGGACCGGAGAAATCCGATCCCAGCGCGACTTCGTCGGTAAGGCCCTTGATCATCGCGATCGCCGCCTGCACCTGTTCGGCATTGTTGCCGCCGACGAGCACGGTTCCATCCTGCTGGATGTCAACCGATGCGCCGGTGGTGCCGGTGATCTTCTTGATAACCGCGCCGCCCGGGCCGATGACGGCACCGATCTTTTCGGGGTTGATCTTGATCGTCGTAACCGTCGGAGCCGTATCGGCGACCGTGGCACGAGGCTCGGCGATCTCCGCGACGATGACGTCGAGAATCTGGAAGCGCGCGGTCTTCGCCTGATTCAGCGCTCGGGCGAGCACTTCCTCGGGGATACCGTCGAGCTTGGTGTCGAGCTGCAGGGCAGTGATACCATCCCGCGTTCCGGCAACCTTGAAGTCCATGTCGCCGCAGAAATCTTCCATGCCGATGATGTCGGTAAGGACCTTGAAGACCTTGCCGTCGGACATGAGACCCATGGCGATTCCGGCGACCGGTGCCTTGATCTGGATACCCGCGTCCATAAGGGCGAGAGTGGAGCCGCAGACCGAAGCCATCGACGTCGAACCGTTCGACTCGAGCACATCGGAGATGAGCAGGAGGGTGTACGGGAAGTCGGGGTCGTCGAGAGGAATCACGCTGCGAAGCGCGCGCTCGGCGAGGGCGCCGTGGCCGATTTCTCGGCGACCGGGACCGCGCATCGGGCGAACCTCACCGACCGAGTAGGCCGGGAAGTTGTAGAAGTGCATGTAGCGCTTGTCGACTTCATCCTCGAGTCCGTCCATCTTCTGGCCTTCGTTGGGAAGACCGAGCGTGACGACGGTCATGACCTGAGTCTGACCACGAGTGAAGAGTCCGGAGCCGTGCACCTTCGGGAGCAGACCGGCGATCGCTTCGAGCGGACGAATCTCGTCCAGCTTGCGGCCATCGGGGCGCTGATCCTTCTCGATGATGAGCTCGCGAACCGTGCCCTTCACGACGCCGTCAACGGCCTCGGGAAGCTGCTTCAGGATGTCGGCATTGCCTTCATACTTCGGCTTGAGTTTGGCGACGATGTCCTTCTTCAGGTCATCGAGGGCAGACTCGCGGACGGCCTTGTTGCTCTGGATGAGCGCCTTAGCGATGTCCTTGCCGTGCTCCTTCTTGATCGCCTTCTTCAGGTCCTCGTCGATGGCGTGCAGGGCGACGACGCGCTTGGGCTTTCCGGCCTTCTTGGCAAACTTTTCGAACTCGGTGGCGATGAGAACGATCGCCTTGTGAGCGAACTTCAGCGCCTCGATCATCACTTCTTCAGTGACTTCGCTGGCTCCGGCTTCGACCATGGAGATCGCGCCCTTGTGACCGGCGACGACGAGGTCGAGATCGGAATCCTTAATCTGTTGGATGCTCGGGAAGAGGATGAACTCTCCGTCGATGCGTCCCACACGGACGCCGGCAACCACCGCGGAAGCGGGAAGGTCGCTGACGGCGAGCGCCGCGCCGGCCGCGTTGATCGCGAGGACATCGGGCGGGCACTCCTGGTCTACCGCGAACGGCATCGAGATAACCTGGATGTCGTTGCGAAGGCCCTTCGGGAAAAGCGGTCGGATCGGTCGGTCCATCAAACGACTGGTGAGGACGGCCTTTTCAGACGGTCGTCCACCGCGCTTCATGAAGCCGCCGGGGATCTTGCCTACAGAGTATTTGCGCTCTTCGTAGTCGCAGACAAGGGGAAGAAAGTCAAGGTCGCGAGCGTTCTCCGACATCGTGGCTACGCCAAGGATGACGGTTTCGCCCATGCCTAGTAGAACAGCGCCACCAGCTTGCTTGGCGACGCGGCCAGATTCGAGAGAAAGGGTCTTGCCCCCCACCTCGAATTCGTGGGTATGGATCATTCAGTTGCCTCCGTTAACGGGGCTTGACTTCGCGGATACCAAGCTTGGACATGAGCGCGCGGTAGCGCGCAATGTCCTTGCGTCGAAGGAATCCTTCGAGTCGGCGGCGCTTGCCAACGAGGATCTGCAACCCGCGGAGCGAGTGGAAGTCCTTCTTATTGGTCTTCAGGTGTCCCGTGATCTGTTGGATCCGGGCATGCATGATCGCGATTTGAACTTCGGCGGAACCGGTGTCCCCTTCTACCCGAGCGTTGTCCGTGATCGTCTGAGTTTTGAGCGTCTTGTCGAGCGGCATGCGAAAAGTCTAAAGCCTCCGTAGCTATATGAGGCCTTGCCAGCGTGTCGGCCGCTCAGTGCAGCTTCCCTTGGGAAGCTCCAGTCAACGGCAAACGCAGCCATAAAGGCCTCAAGTCGTGACTATACCTCAACGAAAAGCTAGGGAAGCATGGAGTGTTGGAGTATTGAAGAGGAAAAGTGTTGACAATCATCCGGAATTCTGAATCGTGCCGTCCAATTTGTCGGATACTCAGAGCGTGATCTGGCCCATCGCGGCTCTCGGCTTGTCTCTGCTTTCTGGGCAACCTTCAACAGAGGATCGCGATCTCGCGACGGCGGTTAAGCTCTGGCGCGACCTGGACATGCCGGAGCTCAGCGAGACCTCGCGACCGATCCTGATTCCCCTCCCCTATTGGTCGGGAACGACGGGTAAACAGTATGTTGGCATCGGTTTCACCGACCCGAAAGGCGTTGGCCCCGGCAACTATCTGCAAGGAAGCGAGACGTACCAGGGCTACATCACAAATACCGATCCGAAGGCCACGGGGATTCTGGTCGTCGATTGGTCGCCAGATGTGGTCAATCAGGTGGACGGCGGGGACTATTCGAATCAGAACTTCACCGAGCACACGATTCTCTGCGCGGGAATCATGAGCGAAATCGCCGGTCGCCATGAGTTCGCTAAGACGCTTCTGGCCGCGGATCGCGCCTGGATCATTAGCAACGTCGAAGAGACACGCGGCCTCGTCGGGGACGTCGCCCGCGAAATCAAGCTGCATTACATGAATGAACTGCTGAAGCCGGGCTCTGACCGCAAGGCAATTCTCAAGCACCTCACCAAGCTCCAGTCAACCGGTCTGAACCAGGATCCGTGGACGCTTGTGGGCTCCATGAAGCTTCCCGAGCTGATCAAAGCAGTCCGTGGGAGTGTCCGGCAATGGGACACGAAACCGGGCACGCCAGAGGCGGCCGTAGCCGATCTCACCAACGCCACTCAAATAGACATGTGGCAGCCAAACAGTCACGTGGACCCCCGTTACGTGAAAGTTCTGAACTTGGGTTTAGAAGCAGTCCCGGCCCTAATGGATCATCTGAGTGACCCCGGGCTCACGCGGAGCTACTTCATAGGCATCAACATGGGAGGAGAGTGGATCGTGTCCATGAACTGGGCATGCGAACAACTTCTTCAGCACATATCGCAAAACGAGATCATCTTCCCGATCCGGCCACTCACCAAACCTTACGTCGAGAAATGGTATCGCGCCAAGAAGGCCGGGAAACTCGACGAGTATCTGCTAGACAACGCCGTCGAATTGCGAAAGTATCGGGGCGAGTTTATCGGGACGGCATCTCTCCCGGTCTTTGGGGCAATTCTGAATAAGCATCCCGAACTTATCGAGAGAGCCTACCGAAGAACTATGCAACCAGGCGTGAATAACGAGCCGGCTAGCGAATCCATAAGCCAGTCCAAATTGACAGTGGTGAAAAGGCTTGAGTTGCTTCGCATCGGAGCCAATTCTCCAATATTTGCTCAGCGCGGAGATGCCCTTCGCTATATATTCATTCTCGACCGTGCCCTCTTTAACACCCTCCTGGCAGAGTCCCTTGAGGGACTGCCCGCAAACGAACCAGCGGGGCATCTCGCATGGGTCTGTCCTGGTTCAAATGACGACCGCGTGTGGAGCGCCTTGGTAAAGGCGATCCGACGATCCGCGCCGAAGCTTAAGCAAGACTTGATTTTGCCCCTCGCAAGCCAGCCCGACGAACTTTCCGGCACTCGCTATGAGAGACGAGTGCTCACCACCCTGGACATGTTCTTCGATGATCCAGTCGTGGGAAAGGACGCCATCAAGGCGGCCTCCCGGAGGCTGGGACGGAATCACCAGCCCGAGCCCAAAACTGCCGCCCAATGGCAGAGTCTCAAGGAGTGGCTGAGGACCACCATCCGAACCAATCCAAACCAACCCGAACCCCGAACAACAACGAACCAGAAGCCCTAACGACCCCCCACGTCCCGCCCAAATCCGCTAAGATCGCCGTATGCTTCTTCTCTCGGCGTTTCTGGTAGCGCACGGGTCTTTCCAAGACCCATCATTCAACCCTGGAGCCAACCCGCTGCTGATGCAGCATCCGACGATGAACAAGACGAAGATCGTCTTCTCGTTCGCCGGTGACCTGTGGTCGGTCGCTCGCGAAGGCGGAAACGCCGTTCGCCTCACCTCCGCTCCGGGCAGCGAGTTCGATCCGATCTTCTCGCCCGATGGCTCGACCATCGCCTTCACCGGACAGTACGACGGCAACACCGACGTCTTCACCGTTCCGGTTGACGGGGGTGTTCCCAAGCGACTCACCTATCACCCGGCTCCGGACGTCGCCCTCGGCTGGGCGCCCGATGGGAAATCGGTCCTTTTTGCCTCGTCGATGCGATCGGCGACCGACTACGCGCAGCTCTACACCGTCTCGGTCAACGGCGGCGTGCCCAAGGCGATTCCCCTTCCTTCCGGCTCGACCGGCTGCTACTCCCCCGACGGCACGAAGCTCGCCTATAACCCCGGCGGCAAGTGGGAAGAAGGATGGAAGCGCTATCGTGGCGGCCAAGCCTCCAAGATTTGGATCGCCAACCTCTCCGACTCCCGGGTGAAGGAAATCCCACGCGGCGATGAGAACCACGATGACCCGATTTGGGTCGGCAACAAGATCTTCTTCCTCGACGACAAGCGTGGCCCTGTCGGCCTCTGGTCGTACGACACCGGCTCCGGCAAGGTGTCCGAGGAGATCAAGGGCGAGGGCTTCGATTTGAAGTCGGCCTCCGCCGGTCCCGACGGGATCGTCTACGAAAAGCTCGGCTCCATCCACATCTTCAACCCGCAGACCCACGACGAGCATCCGGTCTCGATCCAGATCCACGGCGACTTCCCCGAGGTTCGCCCGCAGTTCAAAAGCGTTGCTAGCGACATCGACGGCGTCGGACTCTCGCCCTCCGGTCAGCGCGCGGTCTTCTCCGCCCGCGGTTGGGTCTTCACCGTCCCTGCCAGTAAGGGCGACGCGCGAACCGTGGGAAACCAGCAGGGCGTGCATCGCCGCGATCCGGCCTGGTCGCCGGATGGCAAGACGATTGCCTTCATCACCGACGAGAAAGGCGTGCAGCAGCTTGCCCTCGTCGACGCCAACAGTGGCGCGACCAAACTCCTGAATCTCGGTGACACCGTTCGTTACTACTACAGCCCGGTCTGGTCACCGGACTCGACCAAGCTCGTCTATAGCGACCATGCCCGCACGGCTTGGATCGTGGACGTCGCGAGCGGCAAGAACACCAAGGTCGATAAGACGATCTTCATTGACCCTCGGGCAAGCATCAACCCGGATTGGTCGCCGGACTCGAAGTGGCTCACCTACGTGAAGGATACCGAGAGCCACATGAAGGTCGTCATGCTGTACAGCCTCGAGACCGGCAAAGCGACCCAGGTCACCGACGGACTCGCGGACGCCGAGAACGCGATTTTCGACCGCGACGGCAAGCACCTCTATTTCACCGCCAGCACCTACGTGGGTGAGGCGGCGAGTTGGCTCGATCTGTCGAGCTACAACAACCCGAACATCCTGAGCAGCGTCTACGCGATCGTGCTCAGCAAGGACGGCCCGAACCCGCTTCAGCCGCAAAGCGATGAAGAACCGGTTAAGACAGCGGGTGCCGGCGGACCTCCTCCGGGACCAGGACCGGGCGCAGCCGCCGGAGGCGCCGCTGCGGCCAGTAAGGTCCGCGTCGACCTCGAGAACATTGAGGATCGGATCATCACGGTGCCGTTGCCGACGGGCGTGTACGGCGGGCTGGTCGCCGGCCCTCCGGGCAGCTTCTTCGCGATGCAGCGTGGCATCCGTGCGACACCCTTCTCTCCCGGAATGGGCGTGACGATGATCAAGTTCAGCTTCGCCACGCGCAAGCCGATGCCGTTCGCCCAGGGCGTGATCGGCGCGGCGGTTTCCGCCGATGGTAGCAAGATGCTGCTCTCGGGTGGCATGGGTTACTCCATCGTCTCGACGATCGCCCCGGCGGGTCCCGGGGAAGGGCTCATCGACACCTCCGGCATGCGGGTCAAGATCGACCCCAAGGCGGAGTGGAAGCAGATGTTCGAGGAAGTCTGGCGCAACGAGCCGATGCTCCTGTACGCCCCGAACCTCCACGGCATCGACGCCGCCGCGATGGCGCGACGCTATGCGCCGTTCCTCGCCAACGTCGCCTCGCGCAGTGACCTGAACTACCTCTTCACCGACATGACCGGTGAGATCTCGATCGGCCACATGTGGGCCCGCGGCGGGGACATCCCCGGCGTGCGCGGCGTCCCGGGCGGGTTGCTCGGCTGCGACTTCGCGTTCGAGAACGGCCATTACCGCCTGACGCGCGTCTACAACGGCGAGCGCTGGAATCCGGGGCTCTACGCTCCTCTCGCCCAACCTGGCGTGAACGCCAAGGCGGGCGAGTATCTGCTCGCGATCGACGGTTCGAACCTGCTTGATTCGAACGACATCTACGAGACGCTTGAGGGCAAGGCCGGCAAGCAGGTCAAGCTCAAGATCGGCCCGACGCCGGACGGCGTTGGTTCGCGAGAAGTCGTGGTCGTCCCGACCCCCAGCGAGAACGCCCTTCGGAACCGGGCGTGGACCGAGGACAATCGACGCCGCGTCGCGGAGGCCACCGGCGGCCGTATCGGATACGTCCACGTCCCAGACACCAACGTCGGCGGATGGGTCGAATTCACCCGCTACTACTTCGCCCAGATCGGCAAAGGCGGCGTGATCGTAGACGAGCGCTTCAACCACGGCGGCCTCATCAACGACTACATGGTCGACGTGATGGGCAAGACCCTCGACGGCTACTTCCTGCCGCGCTACGGGAAGGAATGGCCCACGCCAGGCGCCGCGATCTACGGTCCGAAGGTGATGCTCGCCAATGAGATGTCGGGCTCCGGCGGCGACATGTTCCCCTGGCTGTTCAAGCACCGCAAGCTCGGACCGGTTATCGGCAAGCGAACCTGGGGCGGCCTCGTCGCCGCGCAAGCGTTCCCGCTCGTCGACGGCGGTTCGGTGAACTCGCCGGACATCGCGTTCTACAACCCGTTTAACGGAACGTGGGACGTCGAAGGCCACGGCGTCGATCCAGACATCGATGTCGCGATAGACCCTTACCTCTGGCGACAAACGGGCAAGGACTCGCAGCTCGAGAAAGCGATCGAAGTCATCCTCGAAAAGCTAAGGAACACGCCCCCGCTTCCCAACAAGAAGCCGGCGTATCCGGACAAGTCAAAGGTCTCGGGAGGGTAATTCTCTCGGGTTCCTTTGGGGGAGCCCCGGCACCATCAGGTGCCGGGGCTTTTCTTTTTCCAGGCCGGGTGCCACGGTTTGCCGGCACAACCCAAATCGGAAATCTCGCCGCGAGTTCGTCGCGGCTAGCCGTGCGCACGCTGCCCAACCCGTCTTCCTGGCTAACCTGTCGAGCTTCATTTGTTTCTTTCTTGGGTCCGTCATCCAGAGCGCAGTCGATGAGCCTTGGCGAGTCGACGCAGTCGAAGGATCACTGACTAAGCCTCCGACTAGGAATTCGGCCCGCTCACAGAGAGTCGGAAACTGGACAGAGGATCCTTCGACTGCATGCCTTCGCCAAAGGCTCGGCATTCCGCTCTGGATGACGGTCAAAGCAAAGGAATGAAGCTTGACTGCCTACTGAACATGACGGTTGGAGGTTCGGTCCTACTTCGACAACCGTCGAGCCAGACCGTCCTTCCAAAGTTGACTCAACTGCGTGATCGTCGCCAAGTCGGCCAGATCCGCCTCCGCCCCGCGAGGGGTCAGGTAAGCCCGAAACGCCCGACGCACGGTCCACAAGGTATGGGGGCGGTCCACCAGTCGCAGAACATCCCCCGCCGAGACCAAACCCTGCCGCAAAACCCGGGCGTACCAGCCGCCGTTCGCGTGCTCGATCACCTTCAAATTCAAACCCAGAATCTCGTTCCGCCGAGCGACTTTGAAACACGGAAGCCTAGGCTGGCTGACTTCGATCTCGATCGTATCGGTTGCCCACCGATCGCCGAGGCACACTGAGTCCTCGTTCAACCCGTCCACGGTCAGGTTCTCGCCGAATGCCCCCAGCGGTAATTCTCGCCCAAGGTCGGTAGCCCAGAACGGATAGTAAGCCGCCGAGTACAGAAGCAGGGCTCGATCTGGCCCGCCGTGGTGGGCGAGGTCGGACTGCCCGTCCCCTTCCAAGTTCACCAAGCCGAGAAGGACCGGTCCGGACACCGGAGACTTGAAGATCCCCGACTCCCATTCGTGCTCAATATCGTCCTGCGGGTTCGCCGCCCGGTAGGTCCGAGGCAGGCCGACCTGCACGGAAACAATATGGCCTTCGGGCATGGGAACGAACTTACCTGACGTTCTGCGCCCCCTTTTGTCCCCAACCTAATACATCCCGGGCGGGAATCCGATAAGATCGGTCCTATGCTTCTGTTGGCCTCGCTTCTCGTTGCGCACGCCGTGGTGCCCGACGCCTTCGATCCCGGACCTAGCCCGATGCTGATGCGGCACCCGACGCTGAGTAAGACGTCGATCGTGTTCCAGTACGCGGGCGACCTCTGGTCGGTTCCGCGCGAAGGTGGCGATGCCCATCGCCTCACCAGCGCCCCCGGTGTCGAGTCCAACCCCTACTTCTCGCCCGACGGCTCGATGGTGGCGTTCTCTGGGCAATACGATGGCAACACCGATGTTTTCGTCGTGCCAGCAGAGGGCGGCGTGCCAAAGCGGCTCACTGCGCATCCGGAAGCCGACCAGGCTCTGGGCTGGACTCCTGACGGCAAGTCGGTGGTGTTCTCGTCCAGCATGCTCTCGAACACCGACAACCCGCGCATGTTCACCGTGCCGATCACCGGCGGTGTCCCGAAGCCCCTTCCCTTCCCCTCCGGCGTCTCCGCGGCGATGTCGCCCGACGGCAAGCAGATTGCCTACGTTCCGATCATCCGCTGGGAGGAAGCCTGGAAGCGATACCGTGGCGGCCAGACCTCCAAGATCTGGATCGGCAATATCTCCGACTCCCACGTCAAAGAGATCCCGCGCCGCAACACCGACGACCGGAACCCGATGTGGTACGGCGACTCGATTTACTACCTATCTGACAAGCTCGGCCCGATCGGCCTCTACCGCTACGACACCAAGAACGGCAAGGTGTCCGAAGAGATCAAGAGTGAGGGGTTCGATCTGAAGTCGGCCTGCGCCGGACCTGGCGCGATCGTCTACGAGCGCCTCGGCTCGATCAACCTCTTCGACCCCGCGACCCGCGCCTCGAAGAAGGTGCCGATTGCCGTCAATGCCGACTTCCCCGAAGTTCGGCCACAGTTCAAGAATATCGCCCGCTCGGTTTCGGGCATCGCGATCTCACCGACCGGCCAGCGCGCCGTGGTCGCCTCACGCGGCTGGATCTTCACCGTCCCCGCCGCCAAGGGCGACGCGCGACGCATGAGCGACGAGCAAGGTGTCAACCGCCGTGATCCATCCTGGTCACCGGACGGCAAGACCATCGCCTTCATCACAGATGCGGGAGGCTCGCAACAGCTTGCGCTGATGGATGCTAACACGAAGCAGGAGCGCCGCGTTGACCTCGGTGACCCGCCCGGCTTCTACTACCGCCCCGTCTGGTCGCCCGACTCGAGCAAGATCGCCTACACCGATAACAAGCTCACCGTCTGGGTCCTCGAAGTGGCGAGCGGTAAGAACACCAAGATCGACACCGGCTCCTATCGTGGACGATCCGACCTGAATCCAAAATGGTCGCCGGACTCCAAGTGGCTCACCTGGAGCCGCGACCTGATGAACCACTACGACGCGATCTTCGTGCACGAACTCGCGACGGGCAAGACCTCCCAGATCACCGACGGCCTTGCGGAGGCCACCGACCCGGTATTCGACCGGAACGGGAAGCACCTCTACTTCCTCGCAAGCACCAATGTCGGCATCGGCTCGGACACCGAGGATGTCTCGTCCCTAGCGGCGGGGGATCAGACGAGCAGCGTCTACGCAGTCGTGCTCCGTAAGGACGGTGAGAACCCCCTTCATCCCGAAAGTGACGAAGAGGGCTCGGCCAAACCGCCTGCCAAGGAGGAGAAGGTTGACGTCCGGATCGATCTCGAGGGGATCGAGCATCGCATCATCACCTTGCCCCTTGGTCAGCGCCAGTATTCGACCCTTGATGAGGGACCTCCAGGAACCTTCTTTGCGATCGCCAGCGGCTCAGCACTGAAGTTTTCGTTTGAGGATCGCAAAGCCACTCCGTTTGCCTCGGGCGTGGGACGGGTGCTCCTGAGCGCGGACGGCAAGAAGGCGCTCCTGATCACCGGACGCGGAGGCTCGATCGTTTCCTCGATGGCTCCTCCGGCGCCCGGCCAGGGCGCACTGGACCTCACCGGACTCACCGTCAAGATCGACCCAAGGGCCGAGTGGGAGCACATGTACCACGAGACCTGGCGATCCGAGCGGTTGCTGTTCTACGACCCGAACATGCACGGCGCGGATACCCAGATGCTCGAGAAGCGGTACGAGCCCTTCGTAAAGAACATCTCCTCGCGCGATGACCTGAATTATCTGTTCACCGACATGCTCGGCGAGCTGACCGTCGGGCATATGTTTATTGGTGGCGGGGACATTCCCCGGGCCGGTGGCGGAGTCGGCGGGGGTCTGCTTGGTGCCGACTACACATTCGAGAACGGCCGCTACCGCGTCTCGCGAATTTATGACGGCGAGCGGTGGAACCCGGGCCTTTACGCTCCCCTTGCCCAGCCGGGGGTGTCGATCAAGGTCGGGGACTACATCCTCGCGATCGACGGCGACGAACTCACCGATGTGAACGACATCTATGAGTCGCTTGAGGGAAAGGCGGGCAGGCAAATCAAGCTCAAGTTCGGTCCTTCGCCCGACGGTAAGGGCGCGAAAGAAGCGATCGTACTGCCGGTGGGAGACGAGTCGGAACTGCGTAATCGGGCATGGTCGGAGGACAACCGTCGCCGCGTCTTTGAGGCCACCGGCGGGCGGGCAGGGTACGTGCACGTCCCGGACACGGACTCCGGAGGTTGGACCGAGTTCAATCGTTATTTCTACTCCCAGGCGGGCTTGGACGGGATTGTGGTGGACGATCGGTTCAACCACGGTGGCTTGATCAACGACTACATGGTCAACGAGATGACCAAGAAGCTCGACTTTGGGTCGCATACTCGCTACGGTCACGACTGGGTCATCCCCTCGGCGGGCATCTATGGGCCGAAGGTGATGCTGATCAACGAGGCGGCGGGATCCGGCGGCGACATCTTCCCCTTCCTGTTTCGCCAACGCGGGGCGGGCAAGCTCGTCGGCAAGCGCACCTGGGGGGCAATGCTGTCGGCGTACGGGTTCCAGATTCTCGATGGCGGATCGATCCGAGCCCCGGACGACGCGATGTACAACCCCGTGACCGGCAAGTGGGTCATCGAGAACGAGGGGACTCCGCCAGATATCGATGTGGACCTTGATCCGTATCTCTGGCGGCATGGCAAAGACTCGCAGCTTGAGGCGGCGATCGCGGAGATCAACAAGCAACTGGCGACCTACCACCCGGTCATCAAGAAGCCCGCGTATCCGAACAAGTCCAAACTGCCGCCTGGCGGCTAATTTGGGACTGCGTCGAGCTCGCTCGCGTTTTGTCTGCGGGCGAGCTTGCTCGCCCTAGGTGACGTGAAATTGTGAAACAGGCAATCTCAGGGGACTCCGAGGACTGGGCTTCGCGCCTCGTAATTCGGTTCCTGACCGAACGTGTTGACATTGACGCGGGGGCGGTCACGCCCGATCTTCGATTTTCCGATCTGCTCATTGACTCTCTCGACCTCGTCGAGCTGTTCATGGCTCTAGAAGACGAGTTGCAGGTTCACGTCGAAGAACCGTCTTCCCCCCTCGCAACAGTTGCTGAGCTGATCGAGATCGTGCGCAACTCCAAGAGCTAGTTGCTCCGCCGTTTCGCCCTGGAGTGCGAGGCTCCGCCCGAGCCGATTCTAGCCCGAAATCGCACCGAGCAAGCTCGGCGGAATTCAAAGCGCGAGCATGCTCGCGCACTCCCAAAGGACATTCATCTTTCATAATCGTACGGATGCTAACCGCCGCCGAAGCTCTTTACCGCCTTAAGGAAGGCAATCGCCGATTCGTCGCGGGGGTCCATGAAGCGGCCGGTATTAGTCGGAATGTCCAGTTCAAGGACATGGCGGAAGGGCAGGAGCCGTTTGCGGTGATCCTCGGGTGCTCCGACTCCCGCGTTCCCGTCGAGATCGTGTTCGATCAGGGTCTTGGCGATTTGTTCGTCATCCGCGTCGCGGGCAACATCGTGGCCCCCTCGCAAGTAGGCAGCGTGGAATTCGCCGCCGACCTGTTCGGTACGCCCCTGGTGGTGGTGCTCGGTCACACCCAGTGCGGTGCGATCAGCGCTGCCATCGCCGAGCTTCAGCGTCCCAACGAGATCCGATCCCGCAATCTCATGTCGATCGTCGACCGAGTCATGCCCAGCGTGGAAAGCCTTGTGGATACGGACTACGCCTACGATCTCGAAACCCTCAAGCTTCAAGCGATCCGCGCCAACGTCCGCGCGTCGGTCAACCACCTCCGCCACGGTTCCGAAGTCTTGGAATCCCTCATCGCCCACAATGGCCTCATGGTGGTGGGCGCGGTCTACGCGCTTGAGACAGGCGAAGTTGAGTTCTTCGAATAGGCGTCGTCGCATACGTATAGAGTGCGGTGGCCTGCCACCGCTTTTCTAAGCGAGCCTGCGAGCGCTGACCCGTTCGAGCTTAACGAGGCAGCCTCCTACTCCTTGGTCCTAAGTCACCGCTCGCAGGCTCGCTGGGCAAAAGCGGTGACAGGTCACCGCACTCTATATGAGTTTCCAAACGAAAAAGGCCGCCTCCCCAAAAGGGGAAACGGCCTTTCCAACTTGCGTCGGAGTCTTACTTGATTTCGACGGAAGCGCCCGCTTCCTTGAGCTGAGCGGCGACCTTGTCGGCATCGTCCTTGGACGTGGCCTGCTTGACCGGCTTCGGAGCGCCATCGACGAGGTCCTTGGCTTCCTTGAGGCCGAGACCGGTGATCTCGCGAACGACCTTGATGACGTTCAGCTTGGCGTCGCCCGGGCCTAGGAGGATGACATCGAACTCGGTCTTTTCTTCCTCGACCGGAGCGGCGGCAGCCCCGGCACCGGCGAACATCGCCGGGTTGAACGCACCCATCGGGGCGGCGGCGGTAACGCCGAACTTGTCTTCGAGAGCCTTCTTCAGCTCAGAGAGCTCGATCGCGGTAAGGCCGCTGATCGACTCGACGATTGAATTGATATCGGTTGCCATGGTTTTTTCTCGTGGGATTCTAAGATCGGGGGCCGATTACTCGGAAGCGGCCTCGGGGGAATTCGATTCTTCGGCAGGAGCGGCTTCCTCGGCGGGAGCAGCATCGGCGGCAGGAGCTTCCTCGGCGGCGGTTTCCTCGACGGGAGCCTCGGCGGGGGTCTCTTCGGCTGCGGCAGCAGGAGCTTCCTCAGCGACCGGAGCGGATTCGGCCTTCGGTTCCGGAGCCGCAACGCCTTCGTTAGCCTTGTCGGCCACCGCATAGACGGTCCGGATCGGGTCGGCGTAGAGCGCCTCGATGGTTCCAACCAACTGGGTCAGCGGCGCAGCGATGGTTCCAATCACCTGAGCGATGAGGACATCGCGCGGTGGGAGTTCGGAGAGCTGCTGGACTTGCTTGGATGAGAACGACTTGCCCGCGAAGTAGCCGCCTTTGACGACAAGCTTCTTGCTGACTCGGGCGTATTCGATGAGCGCCTTCGCGCACTCGGATTCGTTCTCGTTGATGAACGCCATCGCGGTCGTACCGTTATGGAGTTCCGCGGGCATCGTGGCGGCATCATCCCCGGCGGCAAGCCGGAAGAGGGTGTTCTTGATGACATGGATCTCTGCGCCCTTCTTTCGAAGGTCGCGTCGAAGGCCCTGCATCTCCTTCACCGTCAATCCGCGGTAATCGGTAAAGATCACGCCGACGGACTTTGCGTACCACTCGCGCGCCTGCTCGATAGTTTTTGCTTTTTCGGCTGTTGGCATATTGCGCACCTCTCTGAAAAAAGAAAACGGGTCTTCGCCTACCGTGGCGAAGACCCATGACCTGAAAGCGCCGACAGGCACCCTCAAAACCTTATGTCTTCTCCTCGGCGGGCCGGTCTTGGAGGACCGATTCTGGCGTCAAGCCACCTGCTTTCTTCAGAGCGTTGGGAGAGTATGGCAGGTTTCTGCGGCTCGGCGCAACCGGGTTACGGTCAGGCTTCTCGCGGTGCCACGGTTTGGCCAGGACTTTAGATGCCAGAGATATCGGAAGGGCTTCCTGGCAAACCGTGCTCCCACGCACCGGTGATAATTCCGACGCACGGTTTGCCGGGGAGCGGTTGAGAGTTCTCAGGCAGTTCCAGTCCCGGCCAAACCGTGGCACCGCAGGTCAACGAATTGTTTGCTGAGAAGCCTCAGGACATGGGCCGCGTCGGTTACACGACTCAGGAATTGAGATGTCCTGAGGCATTGGGCTGGGTCAATTCTGTGGGTTCCGTTGTACGCTACAGCATGCCTTGTCTGGTTGCCCGTAACATTGCCTGTTTCACTCTGGCTACCGCCTGCACCACGATCCTCGGTGCTCCGCCAAAGCCCAAGCCTCAGCATAAACCGGCCCCGACCCCCGGCCAGAAGTGGTACGTCGACGCCGTGCTCGGGAACGACGCCCTCAGCGGTCAGTCGCCTCAACGCGCTTGGAAGACCTTGGGCCGGGTTAAGATAGCCCTCCTTCGGCATGGCGACACCCTGTATCTCGCGGGGGGCGAGGAGTTTGAGGGCACCCTGGTGCTCGGGCCGGATAAGAATGAGGTCGACATCGAGTCCTTTGGCGAAGGGCGCGCCAGGATCGTTGCGTACAACGGCAACGGGATCGTGCTCGACCGCTGCACCGATCTTGGTATCCGGAACATCGACGTGGTCGGGAGCGGACGTAACCGCGACAACAAAGGAGCGGGCATCACGCTCTTCAAAACCCGGGGCGTCAAGATCGACAACGTCGATGTCAGCGGCTTCCGCTTCGCGGGCGTCGGCACCTTCGGTGATCGCGACACTCGCCTGACGCGGGTCCGTTCCCATGAGAACGGGCTTGCTGGAATCGCCGTCACGGGCGGGACGAGCGGTTACCCTCGGGTGCGCAACCTCTACATCGGCAACTGCGCGACGAACGACAACGCCGGAGACCCGCGCAACCTGTCGGGCCCGAGCGGTAGCGGCATTGTCCTAAACGGTGTGGACGAAGCTCTGATCGAGTCCTGCGCCGCAGGCAACAACGGCTGGGACATGCCCCACGCGGGCAAGGGTCCGGCGGGGATATGGTGCGCCAACTCCGATCGCGTCGTGATCCAGCGCTGTATCTCCCACGACAACCAGAGCCCCGGCTCCGACGGCGACGGCTTCGCCTTCGATGGCGGAACCACCAACTCGGTCCTCCAGCTCAACCTCGCCTACAACAACGCGGGCGCCGGGTATCTGCTCCGCCAAGACGAGGGAGGCAACCAGTGGCGACGGAACGCGCTTCGCTTCAACATCAGCTTCAACGACGGGACCAAGAACTTTCAGAGCGGGCTGGCGATCTGGGCCCCCAACCGTACGCGGAACTTCTCCGAAGCGCTGATCTATAACAACACGATTTACAACGTCCGACACGTGCTCGCGACGACAAGCGACTTCCCTGGCTTTATCTACCGAAACAACGTGTTCGTCGCCGGGCAGGACATGCTGATCGCCGCCAACGACGAAAGCGGGTTCACCAACTCGACCTTCGAGAACAACCTCTACTTCAGCCAGAGCACGGGCATCCTCTGCCGTGGCTCAAAGGCATCGTATCTCGGCCTGCGCGAATGGGCGATGGGGACCGGGCACGAGCTTCGTGGCGGCCAACTTCTCGGTATCTCTGGAGATCCCCGGCTCGTCCTGCCGCCAAGACTGACTGACTTGCCGACCGACCCCAGGCAACTCGCCAAGATGCCTTGGTTCCGGCTTGAATCCGACTCCCCCGCGCTGAACCGAGGGATGGGGCTCGACGGCATGCCCGACCGTGACTTCTTCGGCTTCCGCGCGAAAGGCGGGCGACGCTCGATCGGTGCCGCCAGTCTGGTAGGGACGCGGCCGGACAACTAATCAGCCATTCAAGCAGGTGCGCGTCACATTTTGGAGGGCGAATACCAACTCTTCTATGGAGCCGATGGATCGGTCCAAAGGGAGAAACTAATGTTTGCCAAGCCGTCCGCCCGAATCGGGGCCCTTGCCCTTGCTCTCGCCTTACCGATCGGTGCCTATGCCAGCATCGTCGATGTCAGCCCGTCCACATGAACGGCTGGGGGCTCCACGACTACTTGGATCAGCCTGGGAATACCAGTGCGTCCTCCTTCGTGAACGGACCCGGAACACCGCCTCTGGGCTCGGGTAGCTTGCACTTCAGCGTCACCACGGGTGACGATGTCAATCGTGCCACCACGAACGCCTACGACGGAATCCAAGTCTCGACCCTCACCGCCCTGTCGTATGACACCTACCAGTCCGGGGCGGTCCGCGAGCAGGACCCTTACCTCCGCCTCTATGTCAACTGGGATGGTTCTAGTAGCAGCCAAGACGACGCCTGGTACTTCGAGCCGACCTACACCAACAGCCTTTACGGTGTAACGGGGATTACCAACCAGGCGATCGTCGCGAACCAGTGGCAGCATTGGGACACGATGACCGGCGCGTGGTACTCCGAGATCGCCGACGGGTGGATACGCCCCCGGCTCGAACGCGACCACATTCGCGAACCTACTTGCCTTGCATCCCAACGCCACGATCGTCCCCCGCGGAGACGGATTCGGAGGCGTGCGGCTCAGCGCCGGGGGAGGAGCGCCGGATTGGAACAACTTTGACGGCAACGTCGACAACTTCACGGTCGGCGTGAACGGGAACAACACGAGCTACAACTTCGAAGCCGTGCCGGAACCGACCTCAATGGTCGCGCTCGGCATCGGCGCGATCGCCCTGATCCGAAGGCGACGCGCCAAGTAAGCGCGGCCCTAAATTGCCGTGAGCCGCCAAAAGGCGTCTCACGGCATCGGCTTGCCGCGAGCCGCGGTGATGAGTCGGTACCAGTCTTCGCGCGATAGCTCGATCTCTTCCGCATCGACCGCCTGCTTGATCCGGTCGGGGTTGGCCGAGCCGACGATCGGGACGATCCCGCTTGGGTGCTTCAGCAGCCAGGCGAGTGCGATCCCCGCACGGTCGGTGTTGTATTCGCGGGCGACCTGATCCATCATCTCCACGAGCCCCGCCTTCACCGGATCGGTTGGCGTCTCCTTGTTGCCCAGCCAACCCCCGCCCAGTGGCGACCAGGAGAGCGGCGTGATGTCCGCGGCCAAACACTGGTCGAGCGTGCCGTCAAAGAAGGGATCCAGTCGCCCGAGATGGACCTCAATCTGGTTGACGATCAGGGGGAGGTCGAGCGAGTTCTGGAGCAGCTCGACAAAGCTGGCCGAGAAGTTCGAGACGCCGAAGTACCGCACCTTCCCCGCTCCGTGAAGCGCCTCAAACGCCTGCGCGACCTCGTCCGGGTCCATCAGGAGATCCGGCCGGTGGAGCTGATAGATATCGATGGTCTCGATCTGGAGCCGCTTGAGCGACGCGTCGCAGCTCTTGATGATGTGCTCGTACGAGAAGTTGTAGCGGGCGACCGTTCCGGGAGGCTCATCTTTGAATTGGATGCCGCACTTGGTGGCGATGACGATGTCGTCGCGCATCGTCGGAATGTCTTTCAGCACCTCGCCGTGGAGCGTCTCGCAGCCTCCGCTGCAGTAGATGTCGGCGTGATCGAAGAGGGTGTAGCCGGCCTCGTAGGCGGTGATCACCGCCTTATGGGCGGCGGCTCGGCGGGCGGGCGTGATCTCCGCAGGGTTCCACGTCCCGGCGATCCGCATGCAGCCGTAGGCAAGGCGCGAGGTGAAGAGATCCGAGGTTCCGATTGGCTGCGTTTGCATGGCTTTACTATGTCCCAAGTTCCGTACAATAGATTCGTGAGGAAGCAGACCGGGCGGCGCACCGATTTGATGGACACCAGCGAATGGGCCCATCGGTTGCTCGTCGAGCGGTTGCGCGCGATGACGCCGGAAGAAAGGCTAAGCCGAATGTTCGATTCGATCCAGACTTCAGAGGATTTGAACCGCCAGCGCAAATCGCTGTTGACCGGCCATGAGTGAGACTGACGCCAGCGTGGTAGTGCGACGTGTGGTTGAGGGCTTGAACTCCCTTGGTCTCGAATATGTGATCGGCGGCTCTTTCGCGAGCAGTGCCTGGGGTCAGTTTCGGCCCACGTACGACTTGGATCTCGCGGTTGCGATGAAGGCGCACGATATCGATCGAATCGTTCGGGAGTTCGAGGCTGATTTCGCCATTTCTAGGAACGAGATCGAGTCCGCGTCGGAATCTGGCGAGACCTACGCGAGTTTCCAACTCCTCCACTTCGAGCGCCTGTTCAAGGTTGATGCTTTCCTCATGAACGGCTCCGCGTTCGCTTTATCCGAGTTTGAGCGGCGGCGCGAAATTGAGCTACTGCCAGGGCTTGTCGTCTACGTTGCCACGCCGGAGGACATCATCCTGCAGAAGCTACGATGGTACGAACTCGGGAATCGGGTCAGCGACCGGCAGTGGAACGACATCGTCCAGGTGATTCAGGTCCAGGGGGATGCCCTGGACCGAGGCTACGTCTTGGACTGGGCAGGCAACCTCGGGTTGACCGAGCTGGCCAACGAGGCGTTGGCGGAAGCCGAGGTCTTCTGAAATGGAGTGGCACGGTCTGCTCGGGTTCTACGTACTCGTAGGTGCCCACCCATCAAGGTAACCCGACAGACCGTGGGTTGTCCATTGCGAATTCACGGTCTGTCGGGCGACATTCGGCTCGGGTTATCCGCGGGGCGAGAGCGCCCGAGCGGACCGGGCCACCCCTCGTCCGTTAGCTCGGCATGGGCAGACCGAACGCGGCGAGCCACTTGCGCATCTTGTCGATCCGACCGGGCGAGTTCAGATCAACGTTGAACGGTCGGCCGCGCGTGTCCACGATCAAGCCGACTGTCCCTTCGATCAAGTTCGTCGTCTGGTCGCGCTGACCCTTCGAGGTATCGAAGCGGCGCACCGTCACCGGCTTGCCCGCGCCTGCCCCAACATCGAAACCGCGCGCCGGCTCGACGGTGATCGTGTCCCCATCGACGAGATGGTACGGGATCACCTTCACTTCACCGAACGGGACCGACTGGTCGATCCCCGAGCCCACGATCCGCACGCATGGCTCGCCTTCCTTCGCCAACCCGACCGGCGCGATGCAGGTGCCGATCTTGACGATGCAGTCGCGCTCGAACACTTCCTTCGCCGCCGCGTACAGGTGCTGGCTCAGCACGCCGAGGTGCGGCATCATGAAGATCGAGTCGACGGTGAGCATCGTGACGCCCTCGGGCTGGTACGCGTCCATCATCATCAGAGCCGATTGGGCGCGCTTCGGCGCGTGCGACAGCACGCCGCCTGAGCCGATGATCATGTCCAGCTCCATCATCTTGACCAGTGTCTGGCCGCTGCCCGTCTGGTCGAAAATCTGCCCGATGTCGCGCTGCTGCTGCGAACCCGTAAGGTCGCGCGCCAAGGACTTGTGGTGCAAGAAGGCCAGGCGCAATGCCTCGCGGGCGACGGCATGCTCGATCAATAGATCTTCATAGGTTTGCGGGATCGTAGTTGGACGAATCATCTTGTTTCGAAGTCGATTGCGTACCTCCGCGGGGTCGATCTGGAAGGGCAGCCAGCGGGCGATGTTCTCGATCCCCGTCTCCTTCAGGACGTTACAGATCGAGTAGCTCATGCCCAGGTTTGCCGACACGGTGCGGTTGTAGATGCGCTCGGCCTCGAAGTTCTTGAAGACCGAGAACACGTCCGTAGTTGCGCCACCGATGTCGACACCCAGCACGTTGATGCCCTCGTTCTCCGCGTACTCCTTCAGGAGCTTGCCGACGGCGTTCGGGGTCGCCATGACTTCCTCGCTGGTCCAATCCAGGAGCTTCGAGTAGCCCGGTGCCTGCTGCATGACGTGCTCGAGGAACATCTCGTGGATTTCGTCACGGGCCGGGCCAAGGTTCTCCTTGTCGAGTTGCGGCCGGAGGTTGTCGACGATCTGGAGCGCGATCCCTTCGCCGAGCACTGCCTTCACTTTTTCGCGAGCCTGAACGTTGCCCGCATAAATGACCGGGAGCTTCATGTCGCCAAAGCGCGGCTTCGGGTCGGCGCGGCGCACGATTTCCGCCATCTCGGTGAGCAGGTCAACGTTGCCGCCGTCGGTGCCACCCGACATGAGGATGATGTCCGGGCGAAGCTGGCGGAGCCGCTCGACTTTTTGGTAATCCTTGCGACCGTCGTCAACGGAGAGCGTGTCCATGAGGATCGCGCCCGCACCCAAGGCGGCGCGCTCTGCGGATTCGGCAGACATCGCTTTCACCACACCCGCGACCATCATCTGCAGACCACCGCCTGCAGAACTTGTGGAGACGTACAGGTCGGCGGCGTCGAGATCGTTCTTGCGGGTTCCTTCAACGACGCCCCGCTTCTGGAGTCGCTTCACCTTGCCGTTCTCGATCAGCGTGCGCCGACCCTTGGCGTAGCTCTCCGGCACGACCTCCTCGGTGATCTCCTCCAATTCGGTGATGGAGTTCACGACGCCCATCGTGACGTCTTCAAACGGCTTCTCGACGGTGGTCGGGGCTTCGCCGCGAGCCACCAGGCGGTATTCGCCCGCGTCGTTTCTTTCGATGAGAATGGCCTTGGTGGTGGTGGACCCACAGTCAGTCGCGACGATGCGGCGGATGTCGTTGGACATAGGTGGTCAGATTATGACGCGTCGGTGGCTGAAGGCGAATCCTCGGGGACTCAAAGCAAAGGGCACCGGTTCATGACCGATGCCCTTCAGCTTCAATCGTCCGACAATTCTAGTTCTTGTTGAACGAGAACCATGCCATCTCGCCTTCACCGAACCCCAACTGGAGCTCATGCTCGTTCTTGGAGATCTTCATGGGCATCGGCACAGCGTTTGACACCGCCTGGCCGTTCTTCTTCGTGACGATCAGGGTGGCCGTGTCGCCAGACCGGGTGTAGGTTCCCGTGTTCAACACCGAGGTCGGGCCGGTCTTTGCAACGAGCAAGAACGTCCCATCGTCCTTCATGGTCAGGGTGAGCTTGATCTTGGAGTACGCCTGGACCGCCGCATGCGACATCTCGCCACCCTTGGTTGTGCGCGGAAGCTGGCCCCGGTCGATCACCAGGCGACCGGAGTAGGTCCCGGCGAGGCTGCCCGCGAAGGAAACCGCTGCAACAGCGAGAGCGACGAGGAGCAGGGAGAGCTTAGTGAGAAAACGCATGCGGACAGTATAGGGCAATAGCGGCATGCATTCAGAGACCCGAACATGGAAAAGCGGCGGAAGGATAACCCCTCCGCCGCCATTTCCAACCAATCTAGAGTCGCTACGACTTCGTAAACGAGAACCAGAGCAGACCCCCGTCGGTCCACTGGGTCGTGATTTCGCGCTCGTTATGGGAAATGGTCATTGTCATCGTGGTTGGCGGCGAGATCGTGGTTCCGTTGAGCTTGGTACAGGTGAAGACCAGGTTCTGGCCGTTGCGGGTGTAGGTCCCCTCGAACAGCTCGTGTGGAGTGGAACCTGGGATGTGGTTAATATCGAAGGAGTAGTGATTGTTCAGGTTGAGTCTTAGCACGAGAGTCACGTGCTGCCACGCTGCCTTCACCTGGTGCGACATTTCGCCGCCCTGCGTCGTTCGCGGAAGGTGACCGCGGTCGATCACGAGCTTGCCGTTCCAGACTCCGACAATGCCCGCCGACATGGCCATCACGGCGGTCGACATCATGATCAAAACAGCACTGAATTGGGTGAAACGTCGCATGTCGCCAGTATAAGGCAACGTTGCGGCAATTGTGCGCCCGAGCCCAAACCCCGTGACAATTTGCCACTCATGCGCGAGGACCGCGAACCTGCGTTATACTGCGAGACGGATATCCCCCAGGAGGCCCTGATTGGCAGGAGTCGCGTTTAAGAGCGTAACGAAGGTTTTTGGCAAAGACGTCAAGGCGGTCAACGATCTCAACCTAGAGATTCGAGACAAAGAGTTTATGGTCCTCGTCGGACCTTCGGGCTGCGGTAAGACCACCGCGCTCCGCATGGTTGCGGGCTTGGAAGAGGCCACCGGCGGCGACATCTGCATCGGCGACAACCGGGTCAACGACGTCCCGCCGAAGGACCGGGACATCGCGATGGTGTTCCAGAACTACGCGCTCTATCCGCACATGAACGTGTACGACAACATCGCGTTCGGCCTGCGCCTGCGCGAGTTGAAGGGGTTCGCGTGGCAAATGAGCCACATGGGCGAAGCCAAGAAGATCAAGGAAGATATCGACCGACGCGTGCACGAAGTCGCCCGTATGCTCGATATCGAGAAGTACCTCCAGCGCCGTCCGAAGGAGCTCTCCGGCGGTCAACGTCAGCGCGTCGCCCTCGCCCGCGCAATCATTCGCAAGCCAAAAGTCTTCTTGATGGACGAGCCGCTCTCGAACCTGGACGCCAAACTTCGCGTTCAGACCCGCGCCGAGCTCATTCGCCTCCACCGTCAGCTTGGTATCACCACCGTCTACGTCACCCACGATCAGACCGAAGCGATGACGATGGGCCAGCGTATGGCGATCATGAAAGACGGCCTGTTGCAGCAGTGCGACGAGCCCGAGAAGGTGTACGCCCAGCCCGCGAACAAATTTGTCGCCGGCTTCATCGGCTCACCTCCGATGAACTTCG
This sequence comes from Fimbriimonadales bacterium, assembly GCA_038216655.1. GTDB lineage: Bacteria > Armatimonadota > Fimbriimonadia > Fimbriimonadales > Fimbriimonadaceae > JAFDWR01. Next base: position 64,011 of record JBBQPZ010000005.1, on the reverse strand, counting down.
TCGACGCCAAGATCACCAGTGAGGGTGGCAAGCTGTTCGTCGATGCTGGGGACCTAAAGTTCCCGCTTCCGGCCGAGCACGGCGCAAAGGACCACGTCGGCAAAACCGTCACGATGGGCATCCGCCCGGAGTGCATTTTCGATAAGAACCTCGACACGCACATTAAGGCCACCGCCGAAAACACGTTCGAAGCCAAAGTTGATGTGCTTGAGCCGCTCGGTCCGGAGTACGTGGCCTACCTGCATACGGGTGAGCACAATCTAATCGCGACGATCGACACCGGCACCAAGATCAAGGAAGCCCAGACCGTGGAATTCATGGTCAACCTCGAAGGGATTCACATCTTCGATGGGGAGACGGAAGAAGCGATTCGTTAAATCTCGCCCCAAAGTAAGGCCCACGAGGGTCGCCATCGGTTGATGGCGGCCCTCGTCTTATTACTAGTTTGTCTAGCGGTCGGATGCGCAAGAAATGAGCGTCAGGGAACGGAACTTGCAATCCTGTTGCGGAGTCCTATAGGGTGGATCGCCTGGGGTCCTAGAAATATATATGGGTTTTGGCGCGGCTTGTTCGTATCATAAACCCCGAGGGATTTTGCTGATGAAGAAATTGCTTGGACTTATGGGCGCGCTCATTGCATGCTCAGGATCGCTGGCCGTCGCCCAGAAGGCGATGAGCGGCTACCTACGTGTTGCCTTTGGCCACGTCCGTCAGGCGGACGGAACGATGAAGAACTTGGCGGGCACTTGGGTTCCCTACACAGCGGTTCCGATCGAGACGCACGTGATTACACCCCTGAGCCTGGGCAAATTACCGTCCAAGCCGATCCGACACCTGACTCAGCCTCGGCCACAACCGAGAGCGATCACCAACGTCTATCTCGCCGACTCGGGCTCAAACTACGGCGTCATCGGCGACGGCTTCGGGGGATTGGGGGCAAATCCTGACACTTTGGACGACATGCTCATGCTGTCGACTGGAGTCAACAAGCCTTGGAAAAACATCACGTTCGGTTTCGAGCCGGAAGACAACCATCAGTTCCTGATGCGCTGGATCGTCTACGAAACCTTCACTCCGAGTGGGGGGCCTGACAGCTTCAGTCACGTTCCGTCGGCGGCTTCTGACTTCGGTGTGATCTGGCCGGGATCAGCGCCGGGCACGGCCTACAAGGTCACGATCGACATCTCCGCCTCGGGCGCCTACTGCGATCAGTCCCAAATCTATCTTGCCGAGGAGTTCCGCGACACGTCTGATTTGGTAACCGGAAACGGCCCACTCGACGCGACCGTTCACACCGTCTTCAATGCTGGCGGCCCCGTCAGCATTGGCTCGAGCAACAACGGATTTTGGTGGGATTGGGATCCCATGGACGGAATCTTCGTCGATCCCGACGAGTTCGACGTTTTTGACACCAACGAGCCTCCCGCGTCCTATGGCAACCTGCTATTTGGAATCGCGGTTGATACCAATGGCGTCACCAATAACATCCAACCGTTCCCGGTCAACCTTGATATTGGGAACCTCGTGTCAGGCAACTTCACCGACGTTTGGCAGCTCGATCAGAGCTACTACGTCACGAGCCAGGCCTTCAACGTAAGCCGCTCATCCCCAACGATCCAGGTCGAGATGGATGGCCAGGCCGCGTCGACGAGTGCGATCAGCTACCACTTCACCTTAACCGCTTCAGGCAACCAGAGTGGCAACTTGGTGAAGGTCTCCTTCTTCAACTACGCGACGAATGCCTGGGACCTGAGAAGCACCTTTACGTTGTCGAACGTGGACACTACGTACGACGTGAATGCGACCACGACACCGTCAAACTACATATCGAGCACGAAGCAGATGAAGACCCGCATCGCTTTGTACAACAACCCGATCGGTTCGAGAGGCTTCCAGTTCAAGATCGACAAGGGCGGCTGGATCATCACCCACTGATCCCGTTGCCTCAGCAACCCTTCAATACGGGCGCTCCACGAGCGCCCGTATTGCCGTCATCTCCTCCATCGCGTAGCGAACTCCCTCGCGACCGAACCCGCTCCGCTTCTCCCCGCCGTAGGGCATACTGTCAAATCTGAGTGTCGGATAGTCGTTGACAATCACGCCGCCGACTTCCAAATCACGGAAGGCTCTTTCGGTGAACTCGGTATTTCGAGTGAAGATGCCGCATTGAATCCCGTAAGACGAGGCATTGACCCAATCGATCGCCCTTGATAGCGAGTCGAACCGACTCAGAGTCATCACGGGGCCGAACACTTCCTCCCGCCCCAGCTTCGTATCGCAAGGGACGCCCTCGATGAGGGTTGGATGAAAGAGGTTCCCTTTCCGCTCGCCACCCGCGATAATCTGGGCTCCCGCTGACACCGCTTCGTCGAGGAAGGCTTGAACCTTGTCCGCTGAGTCGGCGGAGATGAGTGGTCCGCAAACCACGTTGGGATCGCGCGGATCCCCCGTCGGACAGTTCCGGGTGCCTTCAATCAACCGCTGACGAACTTGCTCGTAAATGCCCTCCTCCACCAGCACATGCTGGATCGAGATGCAGATTTGGCCAGCGTAGCCGTAGCCTCCCGATATCAGCCGCGGAATCGCCCAGTCCAGATCGGCATCGGCATCGGCGCAGACGATCGCCGTCGCATCACCTCCCAATTCGAGAACGACGCGCTTTTGGGGCATGAGTTCTTTGAGCTTCCAGCCGACCGGCCCGGAGCCGGTGAAGCTGAGCATCTTTACCCGTGGGTCTTGGCAAGCCTTCTGGGCGAGATTGGCTGGGCCGTTCCACGCGTTCAACACACCGGGCGGGCAGCCGGCTTCGTGGATCAGTCGCGCGAGGCTGAGCGTAGAGAGCGGCGCGAGGGGAGAAGGCTTCAGGACAAGGGTGTTCCCCGTTGCGAGGGCAGGGGCGATCTTGTGAGCGGCGAGATTGAGGGGCCAGTTGTACGGCACGATCGCGAAGATCGGCCCGATCGGAAACCGCTCGGCGTGTCCCTTATAACCTTTGCCTCGAGGATCCAAGTCGAAGTTCAGTTCTTCCGGCTCCCACCGATCGAGTTCGAGGGCGGCAAACTCAAACGTGAGCGCGAGCCTTGCGATCTCCCCCTTTGCAAGGGTGACCGGCTTGCCGACCTCGAGCGTCAACAGCTCGGTCAATTCGTCGGCACGTTCATGCACCAACTCGGCAATTCGCCTCAAGAGAGCCTGTCGTTCGTACTTGGTAGAGTTCCGCCACGTCTTGAAGGCATCGGTCGCGGCATCGAGACAGGTGTTGAGCTCACTCCAGCCACCCTCGGCCGCGGTCCCGACTATCGTGCCGTCGTAGGGGTTTCGAATGACGTCTTTCCCGACGGCCTGGTCACAAGGACCGCCGATGAAGTGGCCGTCGATAAGGAGTTCGCAGTGGATGCTCATGGCGATATCTTCTATATGCGCTATCGCCAGCGGTGGTTGCTTGCCGAAGATTCGGGTATATTCTTTTTTCGCGCCCGGCATCGTGCCTGGGCGGGAGCAATTGTTATGGCGAAGATCTGTCAGGTTAGCGGTAAGAAGGGCAATACGTCTGCGAAGTTCATTCGGAACCAACACTCGCAGGGTTGGAAGTACAAGGCCCCTCATAAGAATCGAATTCAGCACGCGAACCTGCAAACGGTCCGCCTGAAGACGCCGACCGGGACGCACACCCTCACCGTCGCGACCTCGGTCATCAAGAGCCCCGAATTCAACGCCGTCTGTTGCGGCCTTCGCCCGGTGCCCAAGCACTGGCTGAAGAAAGCCACCTACGGCATCTAAGCTCACCTTTAGACCCAAGCTTTGAAAAGCGCCCTTTCGGGGGCGCTTTTTTTGTCGCTGAGTTCGCCCGCTCCGTTGCACTGCCACTACCACTGTGTGCTCGTGCGATAATCCCTCATCGACAATCTCGACCAAGTCAAGCCGTATTACAAGAACCCTCGGGAAGACATCTGGCATCTGCTCCCCGAGATAGCGACCCGCACCCTCGATGTCGGCTGTGGAACCGGCGCGTTCGCCGAGGCCTGCAAGCAGCGGTACGGCTGCGAGACCTGGGGGATCGAGTTTGTGCCCGAGATGGCGGAGATCGCCCGTTCGCGAGTCGACCACGTCTCCACGGGAGACTGCATCGTCGAGATTCCCAAACTGCCCGAGGCGACCTTTGACCTGGTCACCTTTACCGACGTGCTTGAGCACCTCGTTGAACCCGCGGAGGCGTTGCGTCTGACCAAGCGCGTCCTCGCCCCCGGAGGCCGAGTGATCGCCTCGATCCCGAATATCCGGTTCTGGCACGCGTTGATGTCGATCACCCGCGGCCGCGACTTCCCGTATCAGGACTCAGGGATCTTCGACCGCACGCACCTCCGGTTCTTCACCGCCAAAAGCATCCCTCGCCTCTTCGAGGACGCAGGCTACAAGATCGAGCGGATAGAGGGGATCAACCCCACGCCAAGCCGGAAGTTTCGGCTGATGAACGCGTTGCTGTTCAACTACTACGAGGACTGCCGCTACCTGCAGTACGGCGTCGTCGCGACGCCGAAGTAGTAGCGCAGGTTTTCCAACCTGTGCATTCCCAGTAAGGAGGTAAAGCGTAAGGGGTAAGGAGGATCCGATTCCCCTTACCCCCTTACGCCTTACCTCCTTACGCTTCCTCTAGACACCCGCGAGCGCCGCGTGGTGCTCATAGTGCTCGCTCGCCGCTTGGGTAAGCGTGGTGAAGTGCGCACCGCGCTCGCGGAAGAAGCGGATCGTCTTGCGAAGATCCTCGACCGAGTCGTGGTAGTCGCGCAGGCCGATGCAGATCACTTCGCGATCGAGGTTCGCCTCGAACAGCGGCTTGAGCGCATCGAAGCCGCGGTCAAGGTAGCCGTATTCACCCTCATGCGTGGCGACCGGGATGTGAAGAACCTTGTTGTTCCCCTCCGTGTGGAGGCTGTCCGCCGCGCTGTGATACGGGTTGGTCGGGGCGCCTTTCCAGTCGACGAACATCTTGTAGTTCGCGTCCGGGATCGGGGTGGAGTCGACGAGAATCCCCATCTCTTCGAGATACGGAATGTCCGAAGGGACCAAGGCGAAGCAGCCCGCGCGGAACGCGGTGGCCTTGATCATGTGCGACTTGAGGGTGTCCTTCGCGACCCAAAGGATGTTGCCGCGCTCTTTGGCGTCCTCGACATACCCGCGCTCGTTTTCGAAGTTGACCTTCATCCCCATCTCATGCCAACTGGGGATCTTGTGGATAAATTCGTGATAGTAAAGGTTGGTATTCGCGCTGGGATCTTTGAGGCTTACGTGGATCAGCCAGGTGCACGGAACAAATTCTTGCTCCATGACCCGAATGAACTCGCCCGTAAAGCATCGGTCGTGCATTGCGCCTTCGCAATCGACCGTAAAGACAACATTTGGCATGCTTAATCTCCTTGTGTGACGTGAACGTCAGTGGACGTGGTGGTGGCAGTGAGGGTGTAGCGCCGACCGAGGACGTTGAAGTTTTTGAACTTCACGCTCTTCCAAGCTGGGGGAAGGTGGGGTTTGACGCTCAACCAAGAACCGCCGTGCAAGGGGATCGACCAGGCCGCTCCGTCTTGCTTCTTCCAGTCTAATCGAAAACCCATGAATCCGTAGAGAACACTTTGCAAACTTCCTGCCGCTCCGGTGGTGAAGTAGCAAGTGTCCTTGGTTCGCTTCTCGCTGAAGAGCATCAATGGATGGGCCGTGAAAGGGAGCCAAGAGTTCCGCCAAGTTTCGTAGGCCTTCTGGCTTTCCCCGAGCCGCGACCAGATGATCGAGTGGACCGAGTCGGTCATCGCCGGCCCGTTCTTGCTCACCTTGTCGGCGAATCGCTCCATCATCGGCCGGGCCCGCTTCTCGGCGGGCGGGAATTGGAGCGGGTAGATCGCGAGCACCGCCGCCGCCTGTTTGTATCCCTTGACGGTATCGCCGTCGTAGGTCAGGAACGACTTGTCGTCGTGGGGGAGTTTGAATTCCACGTTCGGGTACCAGTTCGTCGTCGTTGCCCGCACCGGGTCCCATCCGCCACCTTGAGTGAAGCCCCATTGGGCGAGGAGGCTGGTGTAGAGATCGTTGTCTCCGGTGTGGTTTTCATCCGGCGACATCGTGCCGTTGATCTCGTACTTCCCGTCCGGACCTTTGGTCGATCGGCAGAGCCAGAAGAAAGCTGCTTCTTCCAGCGGCTTGTAGGAATCCGTGTCCTTGATGAACCCCAACGCCATCGCCTGGCCGACCTCGAACGCCACGTCGCCCGTGATATGGTGCTCCCACTTCGACGGGCCGGGCACCGTCTCGTGCCCGCTGACGCTCGACTCCCACGGGAACATCGCCCCCTTCTGGGTGCTTCGCTCGCCATCCAGACCCGGACCGCTCAACTTGCCGCTCGCGGTCGGACGCCCCGCCCGCATCCAGTCCTCGAAGTTCGCCTCGGCGTCCTTCAGATGCGCCAGCCGATAGTCGGTGATCGCCTTCGCCGCGTCCGGCTGCACCAGCGCCAGCGCCGGGAACACCCAGATTTCCGCATCCCAAAACACATGCCCGTTGTAAGTCGCATCGCTCAGCCCGAAGGGCGAGATCGACATCTTGCCGTTCGGGTGAATCGCGGATCGGAGATAGAACAGGAACGACCGCACCGCCTGCTGATCCTCCACCGGCCCATCGATCTCGATATCCGTCTTCCACCTCTCGGCCCAAACGCTCTTGGAACGTTCGGCAACCGAGTCAAAGAGCTCAGCCTTGGCCATATCTCGATATGCCCAGTGGTTTGAGGGGAGATCCGGAAATACATCGTCTTGGGGCGGTGCCGGCTTTATCGGAACAGGTCGAGGTGCAAGGTTGATGTATCGCTCCACGACAATCGCCGGGTCGGAATCTGAACTTCCCTTCCAGCCTCGATCTTTCCATTCGCCCCTGACGCCATATTTCATGCTCAGGAACTCCTGAAAATCCCGACCGCGGAGTTTCCCTTTCCGTGTGGCGACGTCGCCCGAATGCTGGTAAGTAGCAGGCGCCGGAGATTCCCAGGAGACCTCCGCGTCGGTCCCTGGATCGATCACCCAGCGCTCCGCAAGTGCGGCGCTTCCAGGCTCAATCGCGGTGGTAAGGATAACGTGCCCACCCGCCTGATCCCAAGTGGTCTCAAGAATCCCGCCGCGCATGTCGAGGTTCTGCCGGTAATTGGTTCCCTTGGCGGGATCCAGAGTCTCCCCGCGCAATGTCCACTTCAGACCCATCGGATTCGGCAAGGGCAAAATCTTCTCCTCGCCCGTCTTCTCGTACTCGTCGATCGCAAAAAGCCCATTCTCAATCCCCATCCCGTCCCGGCCGATCCGAACCCCGATCAGGCCGTTCCAAAGCAAGGCCGGGGTCTTCTCAGCCGGATCGATGCAGCTCAACACCCACGGATCGGCGGGAGCCTGCTTGTGCGCGATGGGCGTTTCGGGAGCAGGAGACGAGGAATTGGAACATCCGGTCAGAAGCAGAAGGCCGACGTATAGAGTGCGGTGGCCCGCCACCGCTTTTTTCAGCGAGCCAGAGGAGAGACGTTCTTTCAAACGCATAGTAAGAATCCTACCGACTAGGACTTCAACTACGAGGTCTCGGCCTTCCGTTCCCCCGGATTCGGATTGGATGATTCGGGTGCCAGCACGGCTAGCCGCGACGATGCTCGTCCTTTGCAGGATGGCTCGTGTGGCGGCAAACCGTGGCACCCGGGTTTGATGCGATCTAGATTGAAGGAGTAGCTTTGCTCCCAGCGCCTCGGCAGCGCTGCCTGCCAACCTGCACGGATTCAAGAACCGGGTGCCACGGTTTGCCGCCGTGCAGACCTAGGTTCGAAGGACAAGACCTGTCGCGGCTAGCCGTGCCAACTCCAGTTGTCAGCTATTCGAGATCACCATCGGTGATCCGTGGCCAAGAAGGTGATCTCCGGGCCGGAATATTCCACGCCTTCATAAGCCGCGGCTGACGAATGCTTATAGACAAAGGAGACATCAGCAAGGCCTCTGCTTACCGGGTTGGTATGTATGTATTCGACTTTCTCCGTGTAATGCTCCCGGCTCACAATGTTGCGGTCGTGCCCGCCCCCGGCGAGCCAAAGTCGGCCCGACCTCCGCAGGAATTGGTTGAGCGCCAGCGAGGTCTCGCGCTTCAGGCCTTCGAATAGCTTTGAAACGGTGATGTCATCGGCGGGAGTCAGCAGAAGGTGAACATGTTCTGGCATGACCACGTAAGCGTGTAAGCGACACTGTCCGCTTCGGACTCTGACATCAAGGAGGTTGTACGAAGATTTCCTTTGCGGTTGAGATTGCCATGTACGGACGTCGATCCTGGCAAGAGAACGTGAGGAATCTGACAGAGCCGTTCTCAATTCGACGCATTTGCTTACGGTGAATCATCTAGGTATTATTTTAATCCTAGTTTTTGCGGTACGCGCACGGCTAGCCGCGACAAGCTTCGTCCTCCGAAGAAAGGATTGCGAGGCGGCAAACCGTGGCACCGGAACTCGTGTGACCTGTCGACTGAGTCGGGATCCATAACCTCAACCCAACCAAACATCAGGCAAAATAGCGGGCATGCGACGCCCGCTCGCCCTCCTTTCATTTGCCCTCCTCGCCTCGATCGGACTGGCCGACCGGCCGATTACGATCACGTTCCTGCACTCCAACGACCTCCACGCCCACATCGAGCCGACCCTCATCCGCAAGGTTTCGTATGGCGGGTACGCGCGGCAGGCGACGCTGATCAAACAGTTCCGGGCAAAGGAGAAGAACGTCATCCTCCTCAACGCGGGTGACACTTTCCAGGGCACTTTCTACTTCAACGTCTACGAGGGGCTGGCCGACCTGGCGATCCTAAACGCCCTCGGCTACGATGCGGGCACGTTTGGCAACCACGAGTTCGATCACGGCCCCAAGACCCTTGCCGCGTACGTCAAGCTCGCCACCTTCCCCATCGTCTCCGCCAATATCGACGCGAGCGGCGACCCCGATCTCGGACCGCTCGTCAAGCCGTACACCATCCTCACCGTAGGCGGCGAGCGAGTCGGGATCGTCGGCGCGACCACGCCGGACGCCTCGAACATCTCGATGCCCGGACCGACGATCAAGTTCTCCGAACCCTTCGCCCCGGTGCAAAGAGCCGTCGACGACCTCACCAAGCAAGGCGTCAACAAGATCGTGCTCGTGACCCACATCGGCTACGAAGAGGATCAGAAGCTGGTAGCCAGGTTGCACAACGTGGATCTCGTGGTGGGCGGGCACAGTCACTCCCCGCTTGGCACCCCAACCATCGATGGCTGGCGCAACTCTGAAGGCCCCTATCCGACGCTTACCAAAGACGCCGACGGCGTGATCGTGCCGATCGTGCAGTGCTATGAATGGGGCAAGGTGTTCGGCGAGATCAAACTCTCGTTCGACGGGAACGGTCATCTACTGAAGGTGATCGAGGCAAAGCCGATCGTCGTCGACAAGACGATCCCCGAGGACCCCGCGATCGTCTCGATGATCGCCGCCTACATGAAGCCGATCGCCGCCCAGGCGAACGCGCAGGTCGGGAGCACCGTCAACGCGATCCCCAAGGAGGCGAACGCCCAAGGCGAGAGTCTCATGGCTAACTTGATCGCTGACTCGCTCCTCAGCGCGGGTCAGAAGGGCGGCGCGGTGGCCGCGTTTGTGAACGAGGGCGGTGTCCGGGCCAGCCTCGAAGCAGGCAAGATCACCTACGGCAACGCGATCAGCGTCCAGCCCTTCGGCAACACCGTCGTCCTGCTTGAGGTGACCGGGACCGAGCTCAAAGCCGCCCTTGAGCACGGGACCGAGACCGGGATGCTGCTTCCCTCGCACGGCACGAGCTATAAGATCACCGGGAGTCAGCCGCTCGGGAGTCGGGTCAGCGACGTAATCATCGCGGGTCAGCCCCTCGACCTCTCGAAGACCTACCGCCTCGCGTTCCACAACTTCGTCTCGAACGGCGGCGACGGGCACGCCGTTCTGAAGGCCGCCAAAGGCTACCGCCTTGACACGGGAACTCTGGATATCGACGCGTTGGTTGACTACCTCAAGGCCCACAGTCCGCTAGACTTGCAGCCCGAAGGGCGGGTGATGCGGGAGAAATGAATCCTATGCGTCGGTTGCGAATGCTTGCCACGTCTCTCGGCCTGGCTGCACCTTGCCTACTGGTCTACGCTTTTGCGAGTGCGATGGGCGAAGGACCGTTCGGTCCTCATGGAGAGATCACCGCAGCTCCCGGATCTGACGCGCGTTTCCAGCTCGGCCTTATCGGATCGATTCTCTGCGCGATCGGCGCAACCGTGACGCTAGCCAGGGCCAAGAAACTGGCAAAGTAGGGGACTCTGTTTCGATGCCTCAGGACGCACCGTTGCCCTATCCAGACGCGCCAAAAGCCAGCGTCCTGAGGCTAATGGTTCAGCTTCAGGCTGCTCGCTCTGAAATTCCAAACCCGACGCCAGTTCCTCCTGAAGCATCGGTTGCCACTCAGAAATGCGGGACAAGGTCAATCGCAGGCCCGACCTACAATCGAGCGAGGATTCGCAGGTTGAAAACCTGCGCCAGGTCGAGTTCCCGAACCTCCATCCCCCAAACCCTTCCTCCTCCCGGCACGAACCATCCGGCAAGAGGAAGGGGAGCATCATCACGAATCGCGAATCGCCAATAACCGAATCGTGACTCCCGCTTTGCGTGTCACAATCTATTCTTAGAATGCCCGACACCGTCCTTGTCCTTGGCTCCGGCCCCATCCGCATCGGCCAAGGAATTGAGTTCGACTACTCTTGTGTGCACTGCGTCTGGGCCCTTCGCGAGATGGGCTACCGCGCGATTATCGTCAACAACAATCCCGAGACGGTGAGCACCGACTTCGACACCGGCGACGGCCTGTACTTTGAGCCGGTAACCCTGGAGGACGTCCTCGACGTCGTCGCCCACGAGAACCCGATTGGCGCGGTGTGCCAGTTCGGCGGCCAGACCGCGATCAACCTTGCCGAGGGACTTCAGAAGGCGGGCGTTAAGGTACTCGGCACCTCGCCCGAGGCGATCGCTCGGGCCGAGGACCGTGAACAGTTCGAGGCCCTTCTTGAAAGCCTCGACGTCGGACGCCCCCGAGGCAGAGCGGTCCGCTCTCTTGACCAAGCTTTGGTCGCCGCCGAGGAAATCGGGTACCCCGTCCTCGTCCGCCCCAGCTTCGTCCTCGGTGGACGCGCGATGGAGATCATCTTCTCCGCCGACCACCTCCGCGGGTTCTATCAGCAGGCCGAAGACGCTAACCCCGGCCAGCCGGTGCTGGTGGACAAGTATCTGCTCGGCAAGGAAGCCGAAGTCGACGTGATTTGCGACGGGGAAACGACCCTGCTCCCCGGCATCATGGAGCACATCGAGCGCGCGGGCGTTCACTCTGGCGACTCGATGGCGGTCTACCCGCCCGTTTCACTCTCGCTCAACGTTCAATCTCAGATCGTCAGCAGCGCGATCCGCATCGCCCGCGCCCTCGACGTGCGCGGCCTGATGAACATCCAGTACGTGGTGGTTGGCGAAGAGGTCTTCGTGCTTGAGGTCAACCCCCGGGCCAGCCGCACCGTGCCCTACCTGAGCAAGGTCACGGGGATTCCGATGGTCGATCTCGCCACCCGTTGCATGATGGGTGAAAAGCTCACCGACATGGGCTTCGAGAGCGGCCTCTGGGCCCTGCAACCTGGAGTCAAAGCGGAGAGCGGCTCAGCCCCTTGCGACCTCGCCGAGCATGCCGCCGAGTTCGGGCTGGAGCCAAAGAGTTTCGCCCCCAAGATCGGCTACGTGATCCCCGAAGGCAAGTTCGTGGACGGCACCGCCAAACTCCCCGACCCGATCCTCTTTGCCGTCAAGGCCCCTGTCTTCTCCTTCCAAAAGCTCTCCCGCGTCGAGCCAAGCCTAGGCCCGGAGATGAAGTCCACCGGCGAGATCCTCGGCATTGACCGAACCTACCCCGCCGCCCTATATAAGGCGCTCGTGGCCAGCGGAATCCACTTCAAAGGCGACGGATGCGTGCTGATCACCGTGCGCGACGAGGACAAAGCCGCCGCGATCGAGATCGCACGGGGCATGCAGGCGAGCGGCCGCAAGATCGTCTCGACCCCCGGCACCGCGCGCATCTTGGCCGCGGCCGGAGTGCCGTGCGAGTCGGTCCATAAGATTCAGGAAGGTACGCCAAACATCCTCGACCTGATCGTCAGCGGTCAAGTGAGTTTGATGATCAACACGCCCAGCCTAGACGAGACGAGCGAAAGCCAGGCCGCACGCATCCGCCGTGCCTGCATCGAGACGGGCATCCCGTGCGTCACAAGCATCGACACCGCCGGCGCGATCCTCGCCGCCCTCGAGGTCTACTCAAACCCGATGCTCTCAAGCTGTCTCAGGCTCGAAGAATATTTCACGGCCTAGTTTGTTATTCGTTACTCGAAAGGAGTGCGAACCCGCACCCTTCCCTCCGAATAACGAATCGCCAATAACGAATCGCGAGTCTCCGACTGCTAAGGCGGTGGTGCCTTGCCGCCGCCGAACATTGCGGGGCTGAAGAAGGGGAGTTTCTTGAACGCGGCGACGCGTTGGTCGATTTGCTTCTGAACGTCGCTCGGCAAATTCGACATGCTCACGATCTGGGCGTCGTTCTGCATCGAGTTGTCCATGAGCGTCTGCGTCTCGCTGGCTTCGCGCGAGACCCGGAACGTGAACTTGTAGATCAAGCGCGAACCCAGTCGAAGCTGGTCCAGGTTCGGCATGTAAGCCTGCACCTGGGCGAACTGCGGCTCGCCCTTGAAGAACTTGAGCATTGCGAGTTCGTCGAGCCCGAGCGCGGCCATCCCCATCATTCCCTGGCTGGTCGACTTGGCCACCGGCTCCTTGTTTAGGTTCAAGGTGAGCATGCCTCCCCTCGGGAAGCCGTTCGGCATCGCCTCGGTCGGCTCAGACCGGAAGTCGGTCGGAAGTTTGAACATGTTGATCGCATCGAAGATCGCCGGCAGCTCGCTCTTCTTGGCATTCGGGTCTTGGACCTGTAGATGCGCGTTCGCCCCGAATAGGAGCTTCGTCGCATAGGAGATCTGGCCCGGCGTGAGATTGCCTAATTGCATCGGACGGCCCTGGGCGAGCGACTGGCGCTGAGGCGGCGAAAGCGTCGCGAAGAAGCGCAACATGTTCCAGTCGGCCTGGCCCCCAACCCCACCTTGGATCGCCTCCGGGGCGAACATCATCAGATACGAAGTCGCCGCCGGAGTCTCCGCGGGAGGGGGATTCTTGAGCGCATATTGGGCGACGTCGTCGAGGGGAGCAAACGCCTTCCCGTGGACGTTGCGGATGAACGAAGTGAGCGATACTCGGTCAACCTTGCCCAATCGAGCATCGTACGGGTCGAGCGGCCGGATCACCATGAACCCGTTCGCCTCCGTCGTTACCGCGGACTTCTTCAGCCGTTCCTCGAACGCGCTGACCGTAAGCTTGGCCCCGGTCGAGAAGAGGCTGATCTGCAGGATGGAATCCGGCAGGTTCGCGACAAGCTGCTCCTTCTTCGCGTCGGCAAGTGCCATCACGCCCTCTGACTCGGCGAAGGAGAGCGGGTCGCGCTGATCGGGGATCAGCATCGCAGCACGAACCTCGTCCGGGATCTTCACGTCGAGCGAGCCCGGATCCATGCGGTTCACGTTGCGGTACGAGAACATCTGCTTGCTCAGCGGAGTGAGCGGAATCTCCTGCTCGTTGACCGGAGGCTTCACCACCGGCTTGTTCACCGTCGCGGTGGCGTCGATGATTTCCTGCATATTGAGCAGCCCGCCGCCAACATCGATGCTGGTCCGACCTGTGAGAAGCACCTTCCCATTGGTGTCATAGAGCAGGAGCGTCGCATCGAGGCCGCCAAAGAGGCTGTTCCGGCTGAGGGTCAGTAGCACCTTTGCGGGGGGCCCGGCGAGCTCGCGAGTCATCGCGTCGGTATCGATCCCGAACATGTCCTTGATCTGCTGAACCGCCTCGTTCTGGTCGGGGGGAGTCTGGTCAGGCTTCTTGTTCTTCTTCGCCGCTTGGGCGAAGATCCGCTGCTCCTCAACAAGCCTGGTGATCGCATCCGTCGAACCGGACGGCATTGAGATCTGGGAACCGTTAGGATTGGTGGCGAGTACAACGCGGTCGCCCGACTGCACTGAGGCAAGCTGCCCCGGACCCATGAGCTTGAGAATGCGAAGCAGAGCGCGATCCGCCGGACTGTCGCCGCCGCCGCCCATAAGCATGTTCGTGCCGCTGGTCCCGACCGAAACCGTGCCGTGAGCCTGCGAATCACCGGTGTTAGCCGCGGTAAGCGTCGGCTTCTTATCGAGAGGCTCGGTCAGCTTCTTCATCGATTCGGTGACCTTGCGAATGGAGGCGAGACGAGACTCGTTCGCCTCCTGGCGGCGCTTCACCGAGTCGATCACGATCCGATAACCGGTCCCTTCGGGAATCCAACTTCCGGAAGTCGCCTCGGCGATCTTGGCCATCAGGTCGGACAGCGGAAGATCCTTGACCTTGATCACCAAGGTCTCACGCGCCATATCCGGCGAGGCGTAGAGGGGCATCTTGGCCTGCTTGCCGATTTCATCGAGCTCCGTTTGAAGCCGGGTGGCGGGGGCCGTGTAGGTGATTTTGACGCTCGTGTCCTGGCCATTGGCCAAGACCGAAATCCCTGCAAGAACGAGAAGGCATGAGAGCCGACGCATGCCTCATTGTGCGCGTTTTGCGCTTGGCGGACCGGGACTTTTCGCCTTCGCGGTGGCCGCCGCAATCACGATGAACACCGCTGCGCCCGCCATGTCGAGGAGCACATCCCAAATCGAGCCGGTTCTTCCAACCTGAGTGGACTGTCGAATTTCGTCGAAACTGGCTACGACCAACGTCGCAGCGAAAGCGAACAGGAGCAGGCGGTCCTTCCACAGTCCGCCATCCCGACCGCCTCGCCACGCGGCGAAGCCAACGAGCCCGTAGAACGTGAAGTGGATCGTCTTCCGAAAGACCACCACCACCGTCTCCGCCGACTCCTTGGAAAAGTGAAAGTGGCGAATCATGAAATCCACCATTCGCCCCGCTCCCGCCCCCGAGTTGCTGGACTGGGCGACGATCACCGAGAGAACAATCAGGACGGCCAGCCAGGGGAGGTAAGAACGCGCGCTCCGAAGTCGATGTCGCCAGACGCCCGCCAAGATGAGCGCAGGCGTCGCAATGGCGGCCAACCAGGCCAGGGCCATCATCTCCGTCGTGATCGCCCGCCCACCCATCGTCATGAGTCCCTCGGATCGCATCCAAACCGCCCCGACGGCGACCAGCATCGCCGTCCCGATCGGCGTCGCAAGACGCGCGGTCTGGATGGCAGGGACCGTCGCAAGGAGCAGCCCGAATCCGACCGCGTAGGCGATCGGGAGCCACGCATGAGTCGTGAGAAAGCTCACGAGCAGCAGGAGGCCGAACACAAAAGCGAACCCAAGCCCGCTCCAAAAGATCGCCCGAATCTGCCGCACGGTTTATTGAACCCGCACGCGGAGGGAATAGTGTCTCGGGCGGTACGATGATTTCGCCGATGCGTATCCTGATCACCAACGACGACGGCATCTCCGCCGCCGGCATTCGCCACCTCGCCGAGGTGGCCCGCGAATTCGGAGAAGTTAAAATCGTCGCGCCTGACCGGGAGCGCTCCGCGTGCGCGCACTCGATGACGATGCACGACCCGCTTCGGGTCAAGCCGGTCGAGTTCGAAGGTCTTGAGGCGTACCACGTCACCGGCGTTCCCGTCGATTGCGTTAATGTCGGGCTGACTCTGGCCTGGCCGGGCGGATGCGATCTGGTCCTCAGCGGCTTCAACCACGGACCAAACCTCGGGTTTGACGTCACCTACTCGGGCACCGTTGCCGGCGCGATGGAAGGGACGATCAACGGCATCCGCTCAATCTCGCTGAGTATGGCCCTGTTTGTCACGGGTGCGCCGCTCCATTTTGAGACCGGCAAGCAGTGGCTGCGTGAGCACTGGAACCTTCTCGTCGAGTCGCCCCAAGCACCGTTGACCTTTCTCAATGTGAACATCCCCGCGATCCACCCTGAAGAGCTGCGCGGTCACCGCGTGGTCGGGATGGGCCAGCGTGTGTATCAGGACCGCGTCGAGTACCGCGAAGACCCCTGGGGCCGCCCTTACTACTGGCAGGGCGGCGTTGTGGTGATGAAACCGGACCAGCCCAACACCGACGTGCAGGCGGTCAGCGAGGGCTTTGTTTCGATCACCCCGGTGACCCTAGACTGGACCAACCGCGCCCATGCGGAGACGCTCGAAGACCACTTCCGCGAAATCCACGCCCCGGCCTAGTCGGTCAAGGCTTGCTTGAACTTCTCCGCGTCCGCGGGGGAGCCGAACGCGCTTATCGGGACGAACGCGAACTTCACATAGCCAATCACGATCGCGAGGTGCCCGTGCAGTTCGGTCACCCCACTTATCCGCGACCGCGCGATCTTCATCCCCTTACCGTCTTCGGAGTGGAACAGCACCCATTCCCCCTCGACGCTGACCCAAACCGGACTCGCGACGAGTTCGGCGGCTTTCGAGGTGAACAGGTAGGCGCGCAAGGGGATGGTGAGCGGCCAGACCCCGACCAGGAACGCGAAGATGATCACGTTCGGATCGCGAGAGAGGGTGATGAGGATAACGGCGAGGCACGGCCAAGGCACCAGCAGGAACCAGAATCGCCGGACGTACAACTCAGCGGTGAGCCGCGAGAAGATGATTCGCGGGATGGTGAAGGAGTTGCTGCGCACTACTTGATCAGCCCCTTTGACTTGAATATCGTTACAACTGCCGCCAAGTCTTCCGCAGATTTGAATGACGCTTTCGGGACAATGACGTAAAGGGAGCGCGTGATGTAAACGACGAGAGCATCAGCATCATCTTGCACGCGAACAATCTCAGAGTACCGAATGACGGATCGAGATTCGCCTGCCGAAGACTGCGTCAACGTGTCGGCTCCGAAGTTCATCACGTAGGGGAGTTGGTAGAGCGGGACCTGCTTGATGCGGGCAGCGGAGACCCTCACTTTGATCATTGGAAGCAATGCAATGAGAATCCCTTCGAGCAGACCCACGATTTTCATTGTCGGATCGCCCATCACCACGAGAGCCGCCGCCAGCAAGACGCCGAGGACTGGCACGAGCCAGATTCTTCGGTAGCTCACCCGGGTCCCGACCCGAACCAGAAGGTCCGTGGTGAGTTGATACTCCTGGGTCGATATGTCCATTCGGCGTAAGCATACGCTCAGGGCTTGCGAGCTACAGGATCGCTTGGAGGTCCAGCGTGGCCAGCAACGCCTCGACACGCGCCCTCAAAGCCTCGTCGAACACGCGCGCCGGAATCACGATGAACGGGCGGCCACTCGTTCGAATGAAAAGGTCGCCGTCCTCCCAGCCCCACTTTCGATAGGCCGTCCAAGGGATGAACGCCTCCGTGCTGTCGGTCAACCCGATTCGATACCCGTTCTCCTCGAAAGTGACGCGCCGCTCCATGAGCGATCTCCCCTCATCCATGTTGGGGATTTGCTGGGGAAGGGCTCGAAACCGAAAGGCGAGCATTGCCCCCGGGAAGAAGGCAATGCTCGACGTGGCGATGATCCACCTGGGTTCGTTGACCCAGGTCAGCATCGCTGCCAACGCGACCGAGCCGATCAGCGTGATGTACACGTACACTCGCAACGAAATCTGCCAGTTGTAGCGGGCCAATTCGTCAACCGTGAGCCGAAACGGGGGAATCGCGATGGGTTCCATCCGGGATGATCATACGCGATGCCATACTTCCAGAATGCTCAGCGCCGAGACGCGCGGCCCCGTGCTGTACCTAACCCTCGATCGCCCCGAGGTTCGAAACGCCTTTAACGCCGAGCTGATCGCTCGGCTTACCGAGGCATTCGCTACCCCTCCGACGGGGACGCGTGCGATCGTGCTTGGCGGCAACGGACCCGCCTTCTGCGGCGGCGGCGACCTGAATTGGATGCGCGAAGCGGCAGGCTATACCGAGGAACAGAACTACGAGGACGCACTCCGCCTCGCCCGGCTGTTCGAGACGATGGTAGAGTGCCCCGCGTTGGTGATCGCGCGAGTTCACGGTCCGGCGTTCGGCGGTGGCTGCGGCCTGGTCGCCGCGTCCGACGTGGCGGTGGCCTCGCTCGACGCGAAGTTCGCGTTCAGCGAGGTGAAGCTCGGCCTAATTCCCGCGACAATTTCCCCGTTCGTGGTCGAAAAGATCGGTCGGGGCCAGGCACGCGCCCTGTTCACCACCGGTGAGGTGTTCGACGCGACGAAGGCGTTGCGGATTGGGTTGGTGCACGAGGCGGTTCCGGCTGAGGAATTGGACGCGATGATCGGGTCGAAGCTGAAAGCCGTGCTGGCAGGCGGCCCAGCAGCAGTCGCCGCATCGAAGCAGCTTTCCCGTGTTTCTCCCCTAGGCCTCGAAGAAGCCGCGCGGCGGCTCGCCCAGGCACGGACCGGGGCTGAGGCCCAGGAAGGAATCGGGGCGTTTTTGGAGAAGCGGAAGGCCAACTTCGTGGCTGAGGTGGAAGGTTGATGTCTGTCAATAAGTCTTATTGGGCCCATACGACTTATATAAACCTGGGGCGTGCCCGGTGATCAAGAAGCTCCTCATCGCCAACCGTGGCGAGATCGCGTGCCGCGTGATCCGAGCTGCAAAAGAGATGGGCGTACGCACCGTCGCCGTCTACTCCGACGCCGATCGGGATGCTCTCCACGTCCGTCTCGCCGACGAGGCCATCGCAATCGGGCTGCCCGAGGCGAGTGAGAGCTACCTCAACGCCGACAAGATTCTCGAAGCCGCCAAGATGTCCGGGGCGGACGCAATCCATCCGGGCTATGGCTTTCTGAGCGAGCGAGCCGAATTCGCCGATGCCTGCGTCGCCGCCAAGATCATCTTCGTCGGCCCGCCCGCCTCCGCGATGCGCGCGCTCGGCTCCAAGATCGAAGCCAAGCATCTTGCCGTCAAAGCCAGAGTCCCCATCACGCCTGGCTTCTTCGAGGCCGGCGCGACAAACGCACAACTCAAAGCCGCGGCCGACAAGATCGGCTACCCGATCATGCTCAAAGCCAGCGCAGGAGGAGGGGGCCGCGGCATGCGTGTCGTGCGTGACCCCGCCCACTTTGATGAAGAACTCCGCATCTCGTCCGACGAGGCGCTAAAGGGATTCGGCGATGGGACGATGATGGTGGAAAAGCTCGTCGAGCGACCGCGCCACATCGAAGTCCAAGTGTTGGCCGACACCCATGGCAACACCGCGTGCCTCTATGAGCGCGAGTGCTCGCTCCAGCGTCGCCACCAGAAGATCGTCGAGGAAGCGCCCTCGGCGTTCGATCACCACACCGCGAGTGAACTCTGGCCACGGATGCGCGACGCCGCGCGGAGCTTGATTCTCGCTGCCGGCTACCACGGCGCCGGAACCGTTGAATTCATCACCGACCCGGAGGGCCGCGAGTTTTACTTTCTCGAAGTCAACGCCCGCCTCCAGGTCGAGCACCCGGTCACCGAGGCGATCACCGGCCTCGACCTCGTCCAGTGGCAGCTCCGGATCGCCAGCGGCGAACGCCTCGCAATTGACGATGAGCTCCTGAAGGGTGAGCGCAATGGCATCAAGGGTCACTCGATCGAAGCCCGCATCGTCGCCGAAGACCCGGGCCAGAACTTCTTGCCAAGCATTGGGAAAATCCTCGCTTGGGCCGAGCCCCGGGCTCCCGGTGTCCGCATCGACACCGGATATGGACCCAACGCCGAGGTCCCGCGCTACTATGATTCCCTGCTCGCCAAGGTGATCGCCCACGGCGAAAACCGAGCCGCCGCGATCGAGAAGCTGCGCGGCGCCTTGATGGACTTCCATGTGCTCGGCGTCAAGACCAACGTCGCGTACCTGCTCGACATCCTTGACTCGCCCGGGTTCCGCAAGGGTGACATCGACACCGGCTTCCTTGGGCGCGAGTTCGCAAATTGGGCTCCGAGTGACGTTATCCCACCCGAACTTGGCGCGATCTTGGAGTCGTCCAATGCCCCTGCCCATTCAGGAGCTTCAGACGCAAAAACCGCAGTCGGTGCTTGGGCCCTCCGCGACGGCTTCCGCAACGCCCGCGCTCGCTAGATCATGAACATCCCCCGACCCCTTCTCCTTGGTTTCGCGCTGTGCGTGCTGATTTCGGGGTGCGGGGGAAAGCCTAGAGCTGCCGCCGCGCCGACGCTCGCGATGTGGTTCTGGCACTCGCCTCTTGCGCTCACCAAAGAGGACCTCGGGCGGCTCAAGACCATGGGAGTGACCGAACTCTACGCCCGAGCCGGGACACTCTCCACCGATGGCGAAAAGGTCGTTCTCAGTCTGCCGCAGACCTTCAAGGAGCCGATCGGGCTCCCCATTCATCTCGTCTTCCGCGCCGACCCGGGCGTGCTGCACCGTTTCGAAGAGATACCGATCCCCGAGCTTGCCGACATCATCGCACGCAATTACCTTGCCGCCAAAGCCGACGCAGAACGGGTACAGGATAAGGTGCGCGGGCTACAACTCGATCTCGACGTCCCGACGAGACTCCTTCCCCGCTACGCCCAACTCCTCCACGCGATTCGCCCGACGATCCCCTCCGAGGACAAGCTGAGCATCACCAGCCTCGCGACTTGGTTCACGAGCCGCGACTTCGAAGCCGTCGTCAAGGAACTCGATTTCTACGCGCCGCAGTTCTACGAGGCCAGCGTCCCCCAAACGCTCGACGACGAGCGTCCGATCGCGAACCTGAAGCAGCTCGACGACGGACTCATCGCCGCCGAGCAACTCGACATCCCCTTTGTCATCGGCGCGCCGTGCTACGGTCAGGCGCTGCTTTTTGACAAGGACGGCAAGATCGCCGGAACGTACCGCGGGCTCAGCCCCGACGGTGCCTCGCGCCACGCTTCCCTCAAGAAGGTCTCATGGACCACTGCGCAGGGGGAGGAAAGGTTACTGTTCGAGGCGGTCAAGGCAGGCGCGCAAGGCAAGGGTCTTGGGTTCAAGATCCTCTACCGCCGTCCGACCCCGCAGGCAGTTCAAGCCTTCTTTCAGGAAGCCCTACGAAGACGACCGCCGAACTGCCTCGGTATCGCTCTATTCCGGGTCCCCGAGCCGGGCGAGACCCTCGCAACGCCGCTGCCAACCCTCGTCGCGGCTTTGGCTGGCCAGGCACCCAGCCTGAAGCTCAAGGTCGTCCCGACTCTCAGACGGGTGCCCTTCGCCGCGATCGAATCATCGAGTTCGAAAATCTCAACGGAGCTGAGGCTATCGATCGAAGGAATCGGCGACGGTGACACATGCCTGGGATCGGACGCGCTCCGAATCCAAATTCTCGCCCCCCAAGGCGCGTTCGAGGAAGTTCAAGTCGGAGGCTTCGGCGGTGCGAGCCCGTTCGTGAGCGATCCCTCGCAAGCAGGTACCGTGAGTCTGAGACGGGCGGACGGGGTCGTGCTGTGGAAGTCCCATCTGAGACCCGGCGAAAAAGTTGCCCTTGGACCGATCCTCCTGACGGGGGCTGGACGTCTCAGGGTGTTGTGGACTCTTCGCGATCCATCGGGCGCGGAGACGACAGGAGAAATGAAAGACGTGATGTTTGGCGGTGATCTGAAGTGAAGGCGATGCGACGAATTGGGATCTTGGCCGGAGTGCTGGTGCTCTCTGGGGGCGTCTGGGCATGCATCGGGACGCTGCTCGACAGCGTTCACTTTAACGATGGGACACCGGACTTCGGTTCGCCGCCTCCTCCCATCGTGCTGACCGTCTGGGGCGAGTCCGAGGACCGCGCGGGGAACACCCAGAATGGTCCGAACGAACCCTTCCGGGAGGATTACGACGCCAAGGAGAAAGCGGATAAGGCCGAAGAGGATCTCATTAAAGGTGTGCTTAAGGACGGCATCGCTAGAGAAGAGGCTGCGGACTACGACGTCGCTATGGGTCTATACGAGGCCGTTCTCAAGTCCGGCAAAGCGCCCGATGCTGAATCTCTGACCGACCGTATCGAGGTGATGCGCGAGTCGAAGTCGATGGCCGGATCGCCGAAGGCGTACCTTGCCGCGCGACGCGCGCTTTCCGACCTCATAACCGCCGAAACTCCGGACAAGGGAGCCATCGATCAGGAGATCAAGACGTTCGTCGCCATGGGTGTTCCGAACGACTCAGGCTACATCGGAGATCACGCGCGATACGTCACCGCTGGAGCCGCCTTCGATGCCGGTCGCTATGACGAGGCCCTCAAGTTCTACCGATCCATTCCCCCGAGCGTCAAGGGACGGAAGGAGCGAGCCCTGATCATGGAGGCGCGCATCCTGCTTGCGGGTGGCGCCACGCCGGACGGCAAGAGTTGGGAAGACGCCAAGAATCCTCCGGCAGAGAGCGTTGCCGCGGCCGCCAAGGCGCTCGATGCACTCGACGCCCAGTTCCCCGGCGGGCACTTCGCGGCGGATGCCCGGGGACTGCGCGCGCGCATCCTATTCTTGAATAAGCAGTATCCCGCCGCGATGAGCGCATACCTGCGGATTCTTGCCGCGACCAAGTCACCCGAGAAGCAGGCGGGCGTCCTCGCCTCCATCCGCGCGGTGTCAGCCAAGTTGAGCCCTGCGGCGGCAAAGGAGGTCCAGGCGGCAATTGTCAAGGAGCCGACCCTGCTCCAGCCGTACCTCGACTACCGCCTCTACCACACGTCGGCGAAGCCGACGGACCTGGCCAACTTGGTCGACTTCGCTAAGTCTGTCTCCGCCGTTGCGGGGGCAAATCTTTCTGCGGGGGTGGATGCTCGTCTCGCCGAGATCAATCTGCTGCGACACGACTACGCATCCGCCCTGACCTGGGCGGAACGAAGCCTTGCCGCCGCCGAAGACGGTGCAAACTCCCGACGCGACCTTGCGAATTACGTTCGGGCTAGCTGCCTCGCCAAAACCGATGCTGCCGTCGCGATTGCAGGCTACCGCAAGGTCAGCGAAATGTCCGGCTCGTACCTCCACCAAGCCGCCCGCGAGAATCTCGCGATCCTCCTTGAGCACGGCGGGCGGTGGGGAGAAGCGCTCGACCAGTACGAAAAGCTCGGGTACACCTACGACATTGCCTATCTGCTCGATGTCCGCATGACCCCTGGCGAGATTGAGCAACTCATCGCCAAGCGCGGCACCTCCGATCCTAAGCACAACCTGCTGAAGTTCTCCCTTGCGATGCGGCTTCTCCGCGACGACAAGCTGGACGAGTCAAAGCAGCTTCTCGCCTCGATCCCCACCGCCGAGCGCGACAAACTCAGCCATAAGGGCTCCGGCGACTACTCGTGGGTGGAAGACAAGAAGGGCGGCATCTTAGACTCGCTCTACGATCCGCTCGACACCGCCAACGACCTCATCGCCCTGCGGAAAAAGGTCGCGGGCGCCTCAACCGACAGCGGTAAGGCAGACGCCCTCTACGCGTTGGCGAGCTACTACTACACCCACCGGAACCTACTCCTCTACAACGCCTCCCTTTGGGACGGCGGGCGGAATTGGGCGTTTGGAGCCTCCTGGAACACCAAGATTGCGACCCACGAGGACAACGTCGCCGCCCAGAACCACCACTACGTCCACGAGTCGGTGAACCGCGCGCGGCTGATCTGTCTCGAAATCGTGAAACGATATCCGAAGTCGGCCGCCGCTCCGAAGGCGCTGTACCGAGCCGCGACCGCGACCCGGCGCTTGGCAAGCTTCAACGGCTGGTGGCGAAACCAGAAGGCGATGCCGCATCTCTACGCCGACGCGGCGGCTCTCCTCGACCGCGTGGCGAAGGAGTATCCCGCCGACGCGCTCGCCAAGAAGGCCCGCAAGTACGCCCAGGTCTTCCGCGAGGAGGGCAAGGGGAACGACCAGCAGTTGCTGTTCACTGCGGAGAAGTAGCACTGAAGTATTGGGTATTTGCTGGAAGGATCATGCATCTCTCCATCACTCCAAGACGACTTTGCCTTGTCCCTGACCGCCAAAGAAAAAGCCCGCAGGCGAAGATCGCCTGCGGGCTCTTTTAGCCAATGCTTACGCGCCGCCGCGACCGCGACCGGCACCGCCGCCGGCTCCGCCGCGGCCACCGCGGCCGCCGGGACCTCCAGGTCCGCCGGGGCCACCGCCGCGTCGCATTCGCAGGCTGGCAACGTCAAACGGCTTGCCCTGCATCGCCTTCCACTTGGTCTTCTGAGCCGCTGTTAGCGTCTTGTCAACCACCGCGGCAATTACCTTGCGGCCTTTCTCGTTCTCCGCGCGCATCTTGTCGATGCGGGCCTGCCAGGCCTTGGGGTCTTGAGGCTGATCCGGGCGCATCGCGCCCATGGACTGCATCGACGCCTGGCGCTCTTTGGCGACCTTGTCGGTCGCGGCCGAAATCTGCTTGACCTGGCTGGCGCTGAGACCGAGGGCTTTCTGGACCGACGACAACTGCATCGCATTTCCACCGTAAGACTGGAGAGTGATCTCCTTCAGTCGCTGCTTCTGGGCCGGATTAAGAAGGGTGAGGGTCGCATTCATCGCCTTCACACGCTCCTCCATCATCTTCTGCATGTCGCCACCCGGCTGGGGAGGAGCACCGCGCTGCGGCATGGCAGCGGTGATCTTCTGAATCTGACCCGCGGAAAGATGGAGCTCTTTCTGAACGGCAGGGATCTGGAGGAAGCCGGGGTTCGTATCGCTCGTCATGCGACCGCCGAACTGAACGCGATTTCCACCGGGGCCGCCCTGACCACCTGGCCGACCCTGCGCCATACCGCCCTGACGGCCACCCTGCCGGGCACCGCCTTGCGCGCCGACCAGAGCGACCGCGCCAATGGCAACTAGAACAAATGCAAATTTACTAACCCTCATATCCCTATTTATAGAACATGGAGGGCAAATGGTTCCTCAGGAGCGTGCGATCTGGGGGAAATCGACGCTCCCGAGGGTCAAGGTTTACCGGCGGACGTTGCTCAGGCCGTAGACCTGGGCAAGCCGGTTGATGTCAACGCGAAGGTGCTCCCATCGGTCGCCAATAACTTCACGAACGTCTCGGCGACGGGCGAAGAAATCGGAGAAGATCTCGGCCCGACGCAGGACCTCGCTCATCTCATCGCGGCTGGCGCGCGGTCGATAGTCGTCTGCGGCA
Source organism: Fimbriimonadales bacterium (assembly GCA_038216655.1). Lineage (GTDB taxonomy): Bacteria > Armatimonadota > Fimbriimonadia > Fimbriimonadales > Fimbriimonadaceae > JAFDWR01. The sequence continues at coordinate 38,819 of JBBQPZ010000005.1, read as the reverse complement.
TGTCGGAGCGTCTCCATCGACTCGTCGAGGTGCTGGATGGCCGACTTCGCGTCGTTCCAGTTGCGGCGATCCCAATCTCGGCTGCGATCATTGCGATCCCAGTTCCGATCGTTGTCGCGGTCCCAGTTCCGATCGTTGTCGCGGTCCCAGTTCCGATCTCGGTTGCGCCCGCGGTCATCGCGATCGTTTCTGTCGAAGTTCCGCCAACGGTTTACACTGTGCTCGAACACGTAGCGCATCGAGTTGCTGTCCCGCTCGGCATCGTCCACCAAGGCTCGGATATGGAAGTTCTGTCCGCGACGGTAGTCGTTTCCACGATTGCCGCGTTGATAGTCCCGGTCTCGGCCCTGCTGGTTACCCCAATTCCCGTTTCCCTGCGAATTGCCCCATTCGCCCTGCTGGTTGTAGTCGCGCTGGGCGCTGGCGGTCATCGGGGCGATCAGAAAGACGCCAAGGGCGATCGCGCCAAGAGTGATTCTAAGGTTGCTAAGTTTCATATTCCTTTCTCCATGCCCGGAGCAAGTGTCCGGGAGGCTAAGTCATAGGCTCAAACGTGCGAGCCCGGGAAGAGTTTTGTCGGTATGGGCCGAAGGGCCCGTGAACCCAGTTAGGCATTCCGCCCACCTACAACAAGGACCATGGCCACCCTCCTCATACCTGGCCGACCCCTTACGGGCCGGCCAGGTTCCCGCGCTAGCCTCGCAAGAACTCGTTGTAGATGCCGAAATCTGAGATATGGGGACCGTCCTGACTGGGTTCGAGGACGAGCCGAACCTTAGTCGCGTGAACCCGCGGAGCCTCATGCATCTGCACCCGCTGAGGAACCTCACCCTGGGCCAGCATGTGCCAAGCCCCGTCGACCCAGCCCTCGAAGCGATACCGCTTGATCCGACTCTCCTGATAGTCCTTGTACTTACCCACCGGCTCGACGAGCACAAGCGTGTTGAACGCGGTGGCGGGACCAAGATCGACTTCCAACCACGCTTCCTTCACTCCATCATCGGGCGACCATGACGAGTTGAAGTTGCCGTCATTGGCCTGATCAGGTCCCACGGTGTCGGGGCAGGAACTTGCCTTGATCGGCCGACCGGTGGCGAGATTGCGCGTCGTGATCACCGTTCGTAGCACGTATCTTCGCCGCGGGACCGGGGTGCTTCCACGCCGCCCCGATCTCCTTCAGGCGCGCGACCACATTGGGTGCCATACGTCCCTCCCGGTTAGGTGGAGCATTGACGATGAGGCTGCAGTGCCGCTCGTTCTGCGGGCTCAGCCACTCGTTCACTACCTGCTCAGTCGATTTGAGCGGCTTCTCGCCGTCGTCAGACTTCCAGAACCAGCCGTCCGTAAGGGTCACACAAGAGAACGCAGGGACGCTACTCTGCTCAGGGAGGTGCTGACCTGCGTTCTGTTCAAACCCCTTCAGGTCGGTGTAGTAAAGCCCCGATGTCGGGTACTGGCTCGCGTTGAGGTCGGCGATCAGGCAGTTCGGCTGCAGCTTCTTGAGCATCGCGTAGATTTCGGCGAACGGCACCTCCTCATAGGTGATCCGGCTCCACGGAGCATCCCAACCATCGATAATCAGCGCATCGATCTCCCCGTAGTGGGTGAACAGCTCGGCGAGCTGATCCTTGATGAGTTGCACCTTGTCGGCGGTCACGTTGAAGTGCCGGATGTTCTCACGCAGGTCGAGAATCGAGAAGTACAAGGCGACTCGCAAGCCGTGCTTGCGGAAGGAATCGACGTAGGCACGGACGACGTCGGTCTGGCGCATCGTATGGCGCACACTCGCGCTCCGCGTGGCGGTCGGCCAGATGCAGAAGCCGTCGTGGTGCTTGGTGGTCAAGCAGCCCCAGGTCATCCCCGCCGATTTGGCGGTTTCCGCCCACTGGTCGGTGTCGAGCTGGGTCGGATTGAACACGTCTGGCGCCGCTGTCGGGTCGCCCCACTCCCGGTCCTGGAACGTCGCCATGTTGAAGTGGATGAACATCCCAAGGCGAAGGTCGAGGAAGCGTTGCTGCAGTTCGAGAAGGGTGAGCGGTTTGGACATGGTTGGGTCGGAAGAGGGGAAAGCAAAGCGAGGAAGAGCGACGACAGCAACGGCACCCAAGGCGGTTCGGCAGAAGTCTCGTCGGGAAGGCATCTTCGGGTTGGGAGTTTATTCGAACCTTTGTAAATTGAGAGTGGAGAATGGTGAATCGAGGGATGGTCTTTTCCCTCCATTCACCATTCTCGATTCTCGATTCTCCAATCTCCCGGTTGACTTTCCCCCGAGATCCGACCCCATGGATGCATGGAACAGTTTTGGGACCGATTTGCCGCCGTCTGGAGGCCTCACGCGGGGCAGCGGGAGTTCTTAGAGTCCGACGCCAAGATCAAGGTGCTGGCGTGCGGACGCCGCTGGGGGAAGACCGACGCGTGCGCCGCCCAGGTCGTTGAGGCTTTGCACCGGGATTCGCCCTCTAAACACCTACTGCTCGCCCCCACCCTCGATCAAGCGCGACTCCTATTTGACCGCACCGTCGAGTTGCTCGATGCAGTGGTAAGGCATGACCGAAGCCCTCCAGAGAAGAAGGCCAAGCGCGAGGCGGTAGTTCGGCGCAGCCCCTTTCCTACCTTGACCTACCGGGGGCATCGCGTTATTGCCCGCTCCGGACACATTGGTCGATCCCTGCGCGGCAACGAAGCAACCCACATCGTCGTCGATGAAGCTGCCTACGTCCCCGAAGACCTGATCACCGAGATCGCAATGCCGATGCTCGCCACGACGGAGGGGATGCTCACCCTGATCTCCACGCCCCACGGCATGAACCACTTCTGGCGGTTCTTCCGGATGGGTCAGCGGAACGAGCATGGCGTCTGGAGCCGCACCGCACCAAGTTCGGAGAATCCGCTCGTCGGACCGCAGTTCTTAGAGATTCAGAAGGAGCTGATCTCCCAACGTGCCTATCTCGTCGAGTACGAGGCGAAGTTCATGGAACTCGAAGGAAAGGTCTTTCGCGACGATGCCGTACGATCGTGCATTGTCCCGCGGATTCCGGAGGTGAAGGGACCGTGGATTGTCGGGATCGACTGGGGACGCTACAACGACTGCACCGCGGTCGCGGTCATCACTGGCGATCGCACCGAGGTGGTGCTTTGCGAGATGGCGGTCTACCACGCGGTCGGCTGGACCGAGCAGATGGCCCGCGTCAGTGAACTGCTGGCCCGCTATCCCGGAGCCCGCGTGATCAGCGACGCGACGGGCATCGGCGACCCGATTACGTCACGCATGCAGGACACCGCCCCCGGGCACAAGGTGGAGGAATTCGTGTTCACGCGATCCTCCAAGACACAGCTCGTCGATGGGCTCGCCGACCTGTTCGAAGCGGCGGCCTTCCGCATGGAGCCCGATCCCGCCTTGCTGCGTGAACTCGAGCATTTCGAGATGCATCTGGACGGGAAGTTGGAGGCGAGACGCGGCTACCACGACGACATGGTGATCGCCCTCGGCCTCGCCGCGACCGGCCTCAGACGCCGGGGCAGTGCCCATATCAAAGCCTTGGGCGTTCGCAAATTTGGATTGAAGAGGAAGTTGAAAAATGAAGTTTGGATGGTTTAACCGAAAATCGAAGGCACCGCGAGAAACCGTGCCGCAATTTACGACCTACGAGCGCCGCACGCTCGCCCAACCCGGCATCCCCTCGGGTCCACTGCCGTACGACACGTACGACCAGATGCAGACCGACTCCATGGTCCAGACCGTATTGACGGTCAAGCGTCTCGGCGTGCTGGCTACCGAGTTCGAGATCAAGCCATCCGGTTCGGGCGCGAACGCGGCCCGCAACGTCGAGTTCGTGAAGGAGGCATTCGAGCGGATGGAAGGCTCGCCCGCCACGATCCTGACCGGCGCGATGGACGCATTCGCGAAAGGCTGGTCGGTCCAAGAGGCGATCTACGGTGAGGGTCGGGGGCGCCTTTGGCTTGCCGCCGTCCGCCCCAAGGACCCGAGCCTGTTCGGGATGGAGGTCGACGAGTACGGCGTAGTGGATAAGCTGCGCCTGAGGCTGCCCGGCATCATCGAGGAAGTTCTGCCGCGCTCTAAGTTCGTCGTCTGGGCTAATCGAGAGGCTTATCGCCGCCCGAAGGGTCTGAGTGACCTGGACGCGGCGTACCCGCACTGGCGGGCCAAGCAGAGCCTCCTTGCCGCCTGGAAGCTGCACCTCGAGCGGTTCGCGATGCCAACGGTGCTCGGCAAGTTCGAGCGCGGTCTCCCCGCCGAGGATCAAGCAGCGATCGCCGAGTCGCTTAGGAACCTTGCCGACAACGTCGCAATCGTGTATCCAAGCGAAATCGACATCTCAACCCTCGGGGGAAACAAGGAGCAGTCCCAAGGGTTCATGGACGCGCTCGATTTTCACAACCGCGAAATCGCCCGCGCTGTGCTCGGGCAGACGCTCACGACCGACGAGGGCCGCCGCGTCGGTTCGCTGGCGATGGGAAAGGTCCACCTGCAGGTGCTCCTCCTACAGCTCGAAGCGCTGAGAAAGGAGCTCGCCGACCGCGTGATGACCGAGCAGGTCATCCGACCGCTCATCGAGCTGAACTTCGGACCCGGAGACATCCCCAAGTTCGAATTCCAGGCGCTGAAGCTGGACGCGTTCTCGACGGGAGCCGTCAGTTAGGAGCGAGATTCGTCATTCGCTATTCGTTATTCGGAGGGACTTAGGAGGTGGTTCGAGTCTCCGATCCGAATCGCGAATAACGAATCTCGAATCGCCAGGTCTGTCCGCCATAATCAGTCAATGGCTTTCGTTGCCCTCGCGGTGCTGCTCTACATCACCTGCATCCGTGCCTGGTTCGACAAGAGCCGAAGCGAATTCGGGCGATTGGTGCTGGCGGGGGGACGATCGACCCTGGCCTCGCTGAGCCTGATGTTCAACTTCCTGCTGCTTAAGATGCACTGGAGCTTCTACAACATCGCCTGCGTCTGCGGAGGCCTCATGATCGCCGCCATCTACTTCCCCTGGATCGCCGCCGACACCATCGACGGCCGCACGGTCAAGCGCGGCCACGGCAAACCGCCGGAGCCAAAGCCGACCGAAGAAACCCTCCCGTCTGCCTAGGTGGAATTGATCTGCGGTGCCACGGTTTGGCCGGGACCGGAGATTGCCTCAGAACTCTCAGAGGTTCCCGGCAAACCGTGCGTTGTAATTACCGCCGATGCGGTGGAGCACGGCTTGCCAGGGAGCGGTTCCAGTTTCTCAATCGTCTACGCTCCTAGCCAAGCCGTGGCACCGCCTGAAGTTGATTCTATGACAATCGAAGCTCGGTCCTTGCTCAGGGTGACGGACGGATTCGGGGGCGTTCGGCCACAATACTCCGCATGCTCACCGACCTCGAAGTCGCAAGAAGGTCCCAAGCGCTCACGTTCGCGTCGCTGCGCGACTACGGCCGCACCTTTGAACGCCTGAATCCCGGCGACGGGCCGGGGGTGCTTGAAGTTGCCGGAGGCCTCGCCGTATTTGCCGGCGAACAGAACCCCCTCACCCAGGTGGACGGAGTCGGGCTGGGACAAGCGATCGAGGAATCCGACCTCGACAAGCTCGAGGACTTCTATCGCGGCCGCGCCACCAACTGGGAACTCGTCGTGGACCCCCTCTCCCCCCAAGAACTCCTGATCCTCGCGAGTAAGAAGGGATACGTCCTCGACCACTTCGAGACCCAGATGTACCGCGAACCCACCTCGATCGACATGCCGGTGATCCCGGGCCTCGAAATGACGGAAGTCGAAGCCGTCAACCCGATCTTCATGGGGCTCTGCATGGCGGGTTGGCTGCACAAGCCCGAAATGCCGGATGAAGTGGACCCGATCACCCACTTCCTCGCCGCCTCCGAGATGCCGAGGCGCTATATCGCATGGATCGACGGCGAACCCGCCGGCGCGGCCTCGATGACGGAATTCGAGGGGTGCGTCGCCCTGTTCGGTGGCACCACCCGAACTCAATTTCGAAAGCGTGGCATCCAACAAGCCCTCCTCGCCCAACGCCTCCGCGACGCCTCACCCAACGCTCTCGGGCTGATGTCGGCCAACGCAGGCACCGACTCCCTCCGCAACGCCCGCCGCATCGGGTTCCAGGTCTTGTTCTCCAGCCTCGTCCTGATGAGGAACCCGTAACTTCGCCCCTTCCCCGAGCGTCTCAAAGGAGTGATCTCCGCCTTCCTCCTCCTTCTCTCCGGGCCAACCGTTCGGCTCAGCATTCACGCTCGACCCGGCGACGTCTTCAACTTCAGGTCCACCATCACCGCGGCCCAGTTCGGGACCGTTTACAGCGCGATTCGCCTCACCTGTAAGAGCGTCGCCCCAAACCGATTCGACTTCGTCGCCCAAACCTCCGGCACCGAACAGACCTGGGACCAGGCGGTTAAAGGGATGCGGGCGGGCGATCGGCTGAGCGTGGACCTGCGGGGCCGAGTCGTCGATGTAAAGTCCGAGCACATAAAGGGCGGATTCGGAGTCGTGCTTCCCGAAGGACCCGTTCAAGTGGGCGCTCGTTGGGTCGACAAATCCATGGGGTTCGACGACCAATACGAGCTCGCTAAACTTGAGAAGTGGAAGGGCCGCGATGCGGCAAAGATCATCCGACGCGCCAAGAACTACGTGATCAACATCTGGGTTGAACGCTCAACCGGATTCTTGCTCCAGTCCGTGACCGATGCCAATTTTGGGAAAGGCGTGGGTTACGTAACGATGGAGCGCGTCTTCTCCGGTCGCTAGACCCATGATGCCCCCGGTCCAAAATTGAAGCGGCTAGCGGAGTGAAAACCTCCGCGAAACGATAGGGACCGCACGCACGTCAAAGCCTCCAATGCTTCCCTTCGCATTCCTCCTCTTGACCCCGCCTGCCAACGACTCCGTCCTGCTCCGCATCAACGTTAAACCCGGAGATGCGTTTGAATACCGAATTACCGTCCGGCCGCCCGAAAATCCCACGGCCTACAGCCAAATTAGAATGACCTGCAAATCTGCGGCGCACGGAATGTTCCGGTTCGTCGCAAAGGCCTCGGATGCAGAAGATTCTCGGGAAGAAGCGGCGCAATCCATGTCTGGATCGGACGCGCTGACTCTCGACATCCGCGGTCACCTCGTTCAACTAAAAGGTGCGCATATCAAGAGTGGATTCGGCATCGTCTTACCGCCGAGACGGGTTAAGGTAGGCTCAACGTGGACGGATCACACTCCTGGAGGAGTGGACCACTATCGGCTCGTCCAACTTGCCACTTTCCGCGGCGTCCAAGCCGCCCAAATCGCCCGCGTCAATCACGGAAGTGAGATTCGCATATGGGTCGATCAGAAGACCGGCATGATGTTCAAGGTCGAAGCCGACTCCTATTTCGCGGGGAAGAAGGGGTCGGTGTCGCTGGAACGCGTTTACCCACCCCTCAAGCCTATCAACCTCGGCTAGGCGCGAACCGGGGCGAGAATTCGGCGACCGACCGCTTCCGCGACTCTCTCAAGCCCCGGCATCATCGCGGCGAAGGACTCGAGCGTCATGCTCTGCGAGCCGTCCTTGATCGCGTGATCCGGCTGCGGGTGCACCTCGATCATCAGGCCGTCGCATCCCACCGCCAAGGCGGCGCGACACATCGGCTCGATCAGGTCACGCCGCCCCGTACCATGAGAAGGATCGACGATCACCGGCAGGTGGCTCAGGTTGTGCAACGCTGGCACCGCCGCGAGGTCCAACGTGTTGCGGGTCGCCGTCTCGAAGGTCCGGATGCCCCGCTCGCAGAGCATGATGTTCTCATTCCCCGCGCTCGCAATGTACTCTGCGGCGAGGAGCCACTCCTCAAGCCGCGCGCTCATGCCGCGCTTGAGCATGACCGGAGTGCGGCACTGCCCCACCTCCCGAAGGAGATCGTAGTTCTGCATGTTGCGCGTGCCGATCTGCAGGATGTCGGCATACTCGCACACCTGCTCGACCTTGCGCACGTCCATCACCTCGGTGATCACCCGCAGGTCGTACTTACGCCCGGCTTCCTTGAGCATCTCAAGCGCGGGCAAACCCATGCCATGGAACGAGTAAGGCGAGGTGCTCGGCTTGTAGGCTCCGCCTCGCAGAATCGTCGCGCCCGCCTTCGAGACCGCCTCGGCGGTCATGAACAGTTGCTCTTCGCTCTCGACCGTACAGGGACCTGCCATCATCACGACCGCGTCGCCGCCAATTGGGACGCCGCGGACATCGATCACCGACCGCGTGTCGCGATACTCCCGCGAGACGAACTTGTACGGCTTGGTGATGACGAGGACGTCCTCGACGCCCTCATACGAGCGGAGCGCGTCGACCGAATCGACCTTGCTGTACTCATCTCCGCCCACGGCGCCGATCACCGTCTTCTCGACACCAATAATCGGGTTGACCTGATAGCCAAGCTCTTCAAGGCGCTTCGATACGGCCTCTACTTCGGACAGGGCACACCCGTGCTTCATTACAACGATCATCGAACTGCAGTCTCCTTCATGACACTTTCAAAAGCTTCTACGAACTTGGCGTTCTCCTCGGCGGTGCCGACGCTGACGCGCAGGGCATTCGGCTTACCAAGGACGTGGCCGGAGCGGACGATCACGCCCTTCTTCAGCAACGCCTCAAATACCGGCTTGGCGGGTTGGCCAAGGTCGGCAAACACGAAGTTCGCAAAAGTCTCGCGAGGCTGTGCGCCGACTCGGCGGAATGCCTCGCTAATCACCCTCACCCCTTCGCGGTTGTTCTCAATCGTGCGTTGGAGGTGATTCTCATCGCTCAGTGCGGCAATGCCTGCCGCCTGAGCCAGTGCGTTCACGTTGAACGGCTCGCGGGCTCGGTTGATGCCGTCGATAACCTCCGGCGACGCGAACCCAAATCCTAGTCGGATGCCCGCCAGACCATAGGTCTTGCTGAACGTGCGAAGGCCGATCACGCGGCGTCCGGCACGTACGTAGTCCGTGCTACTAGGAAAATCTGAAAGGTGACTGGCGAACTCGTAGTACGCCTCGTCCAGGATCAAAACCGCTTGCTCGGGCAACGCAATGAGGAGCTTGTCGATCTCCTGCTTGGTCACCACCGTTCCCGTCGGGTTGTTCGGATTGGCGATGAACACGATCCGCGTGTTCTGGGTAATCGCGCTGATCATCGCCGGAATATCGTGCTTGTCCTCGCTGTCCAGCGGCACCTTGATCAGCTTGCAAGGCGCGAGTTGCGCAGCGGCATCGTAGCGAACAAAACTCGGGTCTCCCACGATCACCTCGTCCTCCGTGCTGTCGATCAGCACGAGCCCGAGCATGTGGATCAGTTCATCGCTGCCATTGCCAAGGATGATCTGGTTAGCGGGAATATCAAACCTTGCGGAGATCGCCTGGATAAGATTGTGCCCCGACGCGTCGGGGTAGATGTTCATCGTCGCGGCGGCCTTCTGGACCGCTTCGATCGCCTTCGGCGAAGGACCCAACGGGTTCTCGTTCGAGGCGAGTTTGACGACCTCGGTGAGACCAAGCTCGCGCTTCACCTCATCGATCGGCTTGCCGGGGGAGTACGGCGACATGCCAAGCACATTGGGCCGCACGGGGGAGTTCATTCCCCTATTGTGGCAGGTCGAAGCCGGCTAGTCAGCCCGCATCACCACCGGTCGTGGACGTGGCTGCGGATCTTCCGAGCATAGATCTCAGCGATCTTGGCATGCAACGTGTCCGACAGCGGAGGCAAAGATGCCGCCGCGCAGTTTGCCTCAACCTGGTCCGGACGCTTACCTCCCGGGATCGCGCAGGTCACGCCGCCGAAGTCGAGAATCCATCGCAGCGCCATCTGACCCATCGTCATTCCCTCAGGAACCAGGGGACGAAGCTCTTCGACCGCTTCCAGCCCAACGTTGTAAGGAACGCCCGAGAACGTCTCGCCCTTGTCGAATCCTGCCCCGTCGCGATTGAACGCACGGTGGTCGTCCGCCTCGAACTTGGAGTCGGGCGACAACTTACCCGTCAGCATTCCCGAGCTTAAAGGTAACCGTGCCAGCACGCCCACTCCGCGCTTGGCCGCCTCCCCGAGGAACAGCGTCGCCGGGCGGTGGCGAAACATGTTGAAGATGATCTGCACCGTCTGGCAGGTCGGGTATTCGATCGCCTTGAGCGCCTCCTCCACCTTCTCGACGCTCACGCCCCAGTTGCGGATCTTGCCCCGCTTGACGAGGTCGTCGCAGGTGTCGAACACCTCGGGTTCGTAATAGACTTCCCACGGCGGACAGTGGAGTTGGATCAGATCCAGAGGTTCCATGCCGAGGTTAGCCAACGAACGGTCAACGAAGGCCTCAAGATTCTTCGGGTTGTAGCCATCCGCGGTATGCGGGTCCAGACGTCGCCCAAACTTGGTTGCAACAACCAGCGGCTCGGAGCGCTCGGACTTGAGCCGACGAATCAGCCGTTCCGAGCGACCATCACCGTACACATCGGCGGTATCGAAGAAGTTGACGCCGAGATCGACCGCCCGATGCATCGCGGCGAGGGACTCGGTGTCGTCGACCGTGCCCCACGTTCCGCCCACGGCCCAGGCGCCGAAGCTGACGGTCGAGACGGAAAAGCCGGTACGGCCAAGGGGTCGCGTTTCCACCCCTTGACCTTACCCGCGCCCCGGGCTAGGGGATGACGGCGATGCCCATCGATGCAAGTCCGTTGCCGCCGATCTGCGTTGCCACGCCGGTCGCCTTGTTGACTTCGAAAAGACCCATCGGAGGGCCGAACTCGAAGGACAGGTACAGCTTGCCTGTTACCGGATCGACCCCGATTCCGGACGAGCCGGCGACATCGACGCCGTACGGACCCACCGTGTGCTCAACGCCACCGAGCGGCGTGTCGAGCTTGGACAGGCAATCGTTCGTGCCATCGGAGATATAAAGCTTGCCGTCGTTCCCGTAAGCCAGACCTCCAATCGCGCCACCGCTATTCACATCGCCAACCGCATAGCCGACGTTCGTGCCCGTGGTCGTCAGGATGCCCAGCGAGGGGTTGATCTCGTACGTCTCGTGGGTCGTCGCAACGTAGTAGAACTTCGATCCGTCCGGCGAACTGGCCATGGCACCATCGCCGTCGGCGATCGCGAGCGCGTTCGTGTTCACCGCCGTGCACAGGCCGGTGGAAGGATTGATCTTATAGAGCTTCTTGTCGTCGCCCATCCCGTAAAGCAGGCCGGTGTTGTTCCGGTAGGCGATCGAGCGGATCCCCGAGACTGCGCTCAGCGCGACCGGACTTCCTACGAGCCCGCCGGTGTCCAAGCGAATCCGCTGGATTACGCCAGGATTGACGAGGAGGTAAGCCTCGCGAACCGTGGAGTTGAGAAAGCTGCCTCCGCAGCCGGCGAGCATGAGCGCGCACGCCAATGCCATGAAGAAACCAAGTGCAAACCTTTTCATCCGTCACCTCAGACGGCCTTGACGCCGCTCCGTTCCCATCAGTTTGCGCGTCGCAGGGGTCCCCCGTCAATCAAACAGGCTTTCTCTTCGCAAGAATGTGGGAACGAGTTAGGTGTTCGGGCTCTTACGGACGGTGGCGGGGTGATGGAAATGAGGGTCCTGATGGAACGGATGGAATTGAATCCTTCGAGTGGCTTAAGTGAACCCCTAGGGCGAATATCATGAAACTTGCGCCCAAGCTTTTCCCTTCAATTCCATCACGGCGAGAGATCATGCAAGCAACGCAGCAGAAGCAAGGATTCGAAGAGGTCGCGCTCCGAGAGCTTCCCGTCCTCTACCGCGTCGCCCGGCGCATGGCCGGCAACGGAGACGAGGCCGAGGATATCGTCGGTCAGGCACTCCTGAACGCCGCTCGCGCTTGGTCCGCCTTCGATGGCCGGCACCCACGTAGCTGGCTGATCCGGATCGTCCGCAACGAGTTTCTCGCCACCCGACGGCATGGCTCAGTTCGAGCGCCGCACCGCTCGATCGAAGAGACCGACGCAATCGAGGACGGGCCTTTCGAGGCGATCTCACAACGACTCTTGGCCGACGAGGTCGTTGCCGCCATGGACAATCTGCCCGAGGAATACCGCCTCGCCGTCGCCCTCTGCGACATGGAGGAGATGAGCTACGAGGAGGCCGCCGAGGCCATGGAAGTCCCCGTCGGCACCGTCCGCTCCCGCCTCTTCCGGGGACGCAAACTGCTTCGCCAACGCCTCATCGGACTGGAGGAATCCCTATGAAACTGCACGACTCCCGCAACACCGAGCCTTGCCGCCACATGGAGAACTTCCTTCAGCACGAAGCCGACGGCACCGCAAGCGGCCTCGCCAAATGGTACGCCGTCGCCCACGCGGCAAGGTGCGCTCCGTGCGGAAGCTTCTTGAAGACGCTGCGGATGAATATCGGGCTCCTGCGCGCGGCGCGTTCGCGGGATACGGATCAGGATGCGATTGCGAGGCTGGAGCATGGGGAGTGGCGTCGGCCCTGATTTGGAGTGCGATAAGCCCAAGAATACACTTGTTGTCATCCCGAAGGATGTTTGTGCCGAGGGATCTGACGGTCAGCATTTCTTGTTCCTGCCCTTACGACAAGGCTGTCCTTGGGAGACAAACAAGAGGTGAAGACCGTCAGGTTCCTCCGTCCGCCGCCTCCCTATCCGTTCCCCAATTTCAATGAAGTGGGCGACGTCGGTCGGAATGACATCTACAGACCACTCCCAGAACCTAACGCCCAACGCCCAACGCCCAACGCCCAACGCCCAACGCCCAACGCCCCGGGGGAAGGGTAACCTCTAAGTCCCCCATGGCATCTCGCATCCTCATGTCCCTGCCCGTCGGCGAACGCGTCGGCATTGCTTTCTCCGGTGGACTCGATACCTCCGTCGCCGTCGCTTGGATGCGCGAAAAAGGCGCGATTCCCTATTGCTACACCGGGCTCCTCGGCCAGTACGACGAGACCGATGTCGAGGGCGTGCCCCAGCGCGCCAAGGACTACGGCGCGGAGGAGGCGCGGCTTGTCGACTGCCGCCCCGAGATGGTTCGGGAAGGTCTCCAGGCCCTCCAATGCGGTGCGTTCCACATCACGAGCGCGGGCAAGACTTACTTCAACACCACCCCGATCGGCCGCGCCGTGACCGGGACGATGCTGGTCCGATCAATGGAGAAAGACGGCGTCAACGTGTGGGGCGATGGCAGCACCTACAAGGGCAACGATATCGAGCGGTTCTACCGTTATGGCCTCCTCGCCAACCCTGACCTGCGCATCTACAAGCCCTGGCTCGACACCCAGTTCGTCAACGAACTCGGCGGGCGCAAGGAGATGAGCGAGTGGCTCGTCGCGCGGAACCTGCCCTACCGCGACAAGACCGAGAAGGCCTACTCGACCGACGCCAACATCTGGGGCGCGACCCACGAAGCCAAAGATCTAGAGCTCCTGAGCAAGGGGATGAAGATCGTCGAGCCGATCATGTGCGCCAAATTCTGGGACCCGACGGTCGCGATCGAGACCGAGGAAGTCCGCATTGCCTTCCGCAACGGCTGGCCCGTCGCGATCAATGGTGAGGAGTTTCCCGATCAGGTCGCGCTCGTCTACAAGGCGAACGAGATCGGCGGACGCCACGGCCTTGGCTGCAGCGACCAGATCGAGAACCGGATCGTCGAAGCCAAGAGTCGCGGCATCTACGAAGCCCCCGGCATGGCCCTCCTCTTCATCGCCTACGAACGACTCGTCAACGCGATCCACAACGAAGGCACGATCGAGAACTACCGCAATGAGGGACGCAAACTCGGCCGCCTGATGTACGAGGGCCGCTGGTTCGACCCGCAGGCGCTGATGCTAAGAAACAGCCTCCAGAACTGGGTGGCGAGACTCGTAACGGGTGAAGTCACACTCGAACTACGCCGAGGCGACGACTACTCCATCCTCAACACCACCGGCCCCGGTCTCGCCTACCACCCCGAGAAGCTGAGCATGGAGAGCGGAGAGTCCGAATTCGGCCCCGAAGACCGCATCGGCCAGCTCTCGATGCGTAACCTGGACATCCAGGACACCCGGGCAAAGCTGCTCGACTACGCGGAATTGCACGCTCTTGGCGAGGGCGGGATTCCTAGTTTGGGGATGGGGGAGTAGCGGTCGAGGTGTTCAAGTTGGAAAAGGGGCTGAACCCTGAGGCATACAAGCAGGAACGCTCCCTTGGAATGCCTCAGGCCTCGGTTGCCTAAGGTCCTAATAGCCGCCAATCTAGGCCTGAGGCTTAGAGCACGGCCTATTCATGCGACGGAACGATAAGGTCAACTCTTAGCCACAGGGTTGAAGCCGAAGCATTCATTGCCCAAACGCAGCTGAACCCTGAGGCATACAAGCAGGATTGGAATGCCTCAGGCCTTGGTTGCCTAAGGTCCCTGAAGTTGCCGATCCAGGCCTGAGGCTTAGAGCACGGCTTATTCATTCGACGGAACGATAAGGTCAACTCTTAGCCTCAGGGTTGAAGCCGAGGCATTCCTCGACCGAACGCTGCTGAACCCTGAGGCATACAAGCCGGGTCGCTCACTTGTGGAATGCCTCAGGCCTGTGCCCATCCAAAGCGGCTAACAACCAAGACCCCCTCTATCTACACCTCAAAGTCTTCCGGCTCCTCCGATTTCCTCGCCCAGATCCAGACGATCGGAATCAGCGCCCCCAAGATCACCAACGAGATCACCGGACGAAGGATGCCCAAGCCACCATCCTCGTGCGCCTTCGTAAGTAAGTCGCCGAGAGTTGCTCCTAGGGGTCGCGTCAGAATGAACGCGGCCCAAAACAGCACCGGCCGCGAGACCTTCGTGAACAGATAAAAGGCCCCGATGATCGCGAGGCTAATCCCAAATACGAGCGCCCCCTGCTCAAACCCGATCTCCTTCCCTTTGATCTCAGTGCTTGCCAGCCAGTCGCCGAGCGCGGTTCCCAACGTGTTCGAGACCAAAATCGCGCCCCAATAGAAAGCCTCGGACTTCTTGCTCGCGATCTTGTTGATTGCGATCGAACCCGTCACCAAACGCCAAATCGCCAGCACGACGATCAGCGCGATGAACAACGAGAGTGCCGTCGGGCCATACGCTTCGTTCTCATGGGTGCCGAAAACCTCGCGGGTGAGTTTATCCGCGACCGTCGTGCCAAGCAGGGTGGTCGACAGAATCACCGACCAGTAGAGAAACGGGATGTACTTCTTAACCTTAATCTGCGCCGCGACGGTCACGACAAAGAACACCAGGAAGATGTAAGTCGGGATGGTGTAACCCAGGTCGATGGGCTTCATCGACAGGGCGTCGCCGCCCGTCTCGCCCAGGGTCGTTGCGATGATCTTGATGATCCAGAACGAGACGGTGACCTGAGCAACATTCCCCGCCATCGCCCCGTGAGCCGCGAGCTTCTCCGAGTTCATCGGTTAGCCGCGCACCGGGGAAACGACCAGAATCGATGCCGATCCCGGGATCATCCGCGGACGCTGATTCGCCGGAGCGCCTGCCGCGGGTACCTCGTACTGCGCTGCGATGAGATAGATTTTGTGCGTTTTGGTATCAAGCGCCATCGTCCGCGCCCCTCGCTGGGTCGGCACCGTCTGCAGCACCTCAAACCCGTCGCCCTTGCGGCCGATGACCGTCAGCGTCCCGTCCTGCCCGTTTGGGCTGAACGCCAGGTTCCGGCCGGAGTCGTAAATGCCGCCGTCCGGACCGTTGCCAATCTTGGGCGTCGCCACAACCTTGCCCGTCTTGAAGTCGGTGACCGCAAACATCTGATTCGCACAAGCGGAAAATAGTTGATGACGCTTCAGGTCGATCCCAAGCCCGGTCGGCTCCTCGCCCGGCGCGAGCGGCCAGGTTCCCATCGACGTGAGCTTGAGAGCATCGAACCGCTCGATGGAGCTCTTGTCTTCGAGATTCACGAAGATCGTGCCCTTACCGTCCGAAACCGCGAACTCCGGCTTGCCGCCGAGTTTGAGCGATCCCACCACCGCGTCGGTGTTGACGTCAATGGCGGTGACATCGACCGAGCCCGGGTTGAAACTGAAGATCCGGTTGGTGGTCGAGTCGAAGTAGATCACGTCCGGTCGGTTACCGACCTTCACTCGCTTGAGCTCATGCAGGGTCTTCAGGTCAAACACGCCGACGCTGTCGTCTCGGCCATTGGTGATGTAACCCTTATTGAGCTTGGGGACCACCGCAATCGCGTGCACGCCCTGGGTGTTGAGGATGTCGCCCGCCATCTTCCCCGTCTCGACATCCAACACCTGAACGTGGGTGCCCCGTGAGATGAAAAGGTGATGCGAGTCGGAATCAATGGTGATGCAGTCCCACCCGCCATCGCCAGGAATAGGCATCTTCTTCTCCACCGCGTACTGAGGAACAGAGGCAGCGAGAAGGGCAGCGAGGATCAGAGGGAACGCCATGTCAGGAGTATACGAAGATGGTTGAGAAGACGACACCTTAGAATCTTCTAAGGTGTCGTGAAGGTTAAATTAGCCGCCCTTCTTGTGCTTGGCTTCTTCAGCCTTCTCCTTGGCCTCTTGCTTGGGCGTGGTGACCTCGACGTTCGCGATCTTGCCGGTGTTGGCATCGACCATGACCTCGCGAAGCGTCTTGCCGGAGCGGATGGTGACCGCGTACTGCCACTTCCCTTCTTCGTTCTCGAGTTCGACTTTTCCTACAAGCTTGCCGTGATACTTGGCAAGTGCGGTCTTGGTGGCCTGGGCGCTCGTAACTTTGACGTGCGGCGGCTTCGGGCCGGCGAAGGAGAGGGCGGAAACCGCCAAGACGGAGATGAGCGCGAGTTTTCGGAGGATGTGCTTCATGGACCCTAGTGTCTGATATTGCGATGCCCGAATTGACGTCCCTTAAAGGTTTTTCAGGCGGACGGCAGTCGAACAATAAATCGAGACCCGCGCGGCACGTTCGGTTCCACGCGAATCTCGCCGGCGGCGGCCTCCACAATGCGCTTGCAAAGGGAGAGACCGATCCCAAATCCACCTTGCGATCTCGAGCGCCCAACATCAAGTCGGGCGAATCGCTCGAAGACTCTCTCGGCGTCTTCGGCAGGAACGCCTGGCCCTTCGTCGACGACCGCGATCTGTACCGATCCACCATCGATTACGGTCTCGATGAGGGTGGCTGTACCGGCTTCAGACACCCGCAATGCATTAGCCAAGAGGTTGTCGATCACCACCTCGAATTCAGATTCCCCCAACCGGCAGGCCGCACTGACGGACTTAAGCTGCAAGCCGACTCCCTTTGACGTAAATCGCTCCACCCACCGGGCATGCGCTCGTTCGACGGAGGCGTGGAGGTCGATCCCGATTGGCTCGCGCGGGCCGGACTCTGCCGACCTAAGGAGCAATTCGACCAAGCTGGCGACCCTCGCCGTCTCATCGCGCAAGATAACCAGGGTGGCTTGGTACTCGCCGGAGGTTCGAGGCTGACTCAGTGTCGATTCGATCTCCCCTCGCATGACGGTCAATGGCGTGCGCAGCTCGTGGGCGGCATCGGATAGGAACCGCTCCTCCCGATTGACGGAGGCCTCCAGTCGGTCGAGGAAGCGATTCAACCGCAGGGCAAAGTCGCGGAACTCGCCGGAAGACTCGGTATGCAAGCGAGTTCCCAATCGCTCGGTACTAAGCTCTTCCGCCTCCTTCGCAAGCCGCTCAAGCGGCAAGAACGTGGCGCGCGCAGTGATCGACGTCGCGAGGGCGACGACACCGACGAGGGGTAGCCACAGCAGAAAGCATAGGCCGAAAAATCGGTTCAAGAGCGCTGCATGCGGAGCCCATGGCGCCCCGACGACGACCACGTACCCTCCTTGCTCGGCACGATCGAGGACGAGGTCGCCGGTTTGCCCGACCGTACCGGAAAACGGCAACTCCGTTCGACCTTCATGAGCGACCGTGGACCCCTTTCGATCGAATACGGTGACGCTTATTTGCGGATTGGATTGGACTACCTCCGCCAAATCAGGTCGTCCCGAGCTCGAGCGGAGGTCGCCCGCGACTTGAGCAAGTGCCGGTCCCAACTCCGACTCCGCGCCGTGGATTTCGGAGCGACGAAGGGCGATGGCGGCAAGCACAAACAGAGCGAGGAACAACGCACCGGATGAACAGGCGGCGACCAGGGTCAGCTTGGTCCGGTGGCTAAGCATCCGCGACCCGGTCAGAGAGGACATACCCCCGACCCCGAACGGTGTGGATCAGACGAGACGCGCCGCCCCACTCCAGCTTCGACCTTAGATAGCTCACGTACACCTCGACCACGTTCTCGTCCCGCTCGTCATCACCCCAGACGGTTAGGAGGATCTCCCGCTTCGAGACGGTTTGGCGTACGCGACCGGCGAGCAGTTCGAGGATTCGGTATTCCGTCTCGGAGAGAAAGATCCGTCGGTCACCTCGCGCCACTCGGCGAGCGAGCGGATCGATCTCAAGGTCGGCAAGGTGAATCGCGTCGGCGGCAATGGGGCTTCGCCGCAGTAATACACGGACGCGGGCGAGCAATTCCTCGATGCCGAACGGCTTGCCCAGGTAGTCATCTGCCCCCATATCCAGGCCGCTGACCCTCTCGGACATCGAGGACTTCGCGCTTAGGACAAGCACTGGCGTGGTCTCCCCCCGAACGCGGGCAGAGGTGAGAAGTTGGAGGCCGTCGCCGTCGGGGAGCATCACGTCGAGGACCACGAGCCGGGGGTTCTGCTCGCGCCAAAGTTGTTCGGCCAGGGCGCAGTTTCCGGCGGTGATGACCTCAAAGCCAACCTCGGTGAGCGTCCTTGAAAGCAGCGAAGCAAGCCGCTCCTCATCCTCCACCACCAAGATCGGACCCTCGCGCATCGACTCATGCTGGCACAAGCCGCGTTGCGCGCCGCAATTCTTAGAATCTTCTCACCCTTTCGCGGGGGAAGGCTTCTCTTTTTCTTTGCTTCCACCAAAGGTCCATTGGAATCCCACGTACCCGACCAGAGTGTTGCCGCCATGAAAGTCCTGACCCAGGGAGAGGAGCAGATGGTGTCCCTCGTCAAGGTCGTAGGTTCCGCCGAGGTCCCATGCAGTGTGAGAGGGATCACCGAACGCCGCGGAAGTCGTGTTGTAGATTTCCCCGCCAAGGGCGAAGTTCTTGGTCATCTGGCGTTGCGCGACAATGCCGCTGAACCAGAAGTCGCGGTTTCCCGCACCCGGATTGCGCCAAAAGCCCGCGCCCCCGAACACCGTCCACTCTCCCATCGACTTCTGGATCCAAACCGGCAGGAAGAAACGGGTCTCACCCGAACCGAGACCGCGCTGGACTGAGCCGGTTGGGAAGTCAATCGCGGGGAAAGTCGCGACTTGTAGCGTGCCTTTCGCAGCCTGGAAAAACCGGATCTTTGCCCCGATCTCGGCATCGCCGAGGCCGTGGCTGCTCCGCCCAACCCTCGGGGCATCAAACGCCCAGGGAAGCTGGACGTGCAGATGAATGTTGGACGTGACTCCGTAGTTGGCGTCGAGGTGAGGCAGCGTGCCACCCGTTCCACCGTGATCTCGCGCAAACCCGCTCGCGAGGTAGATCTCCGTGTGATGCAGCTCGACCGGCACGGGATCATCGGTATTGAACGGCGGTCCGGCCTTTGCCGTGCCAACGACGGTCGCGGTCAAGACGGCAAGCATCAGGCGGGTGCGCATTGCGAGATTCTAGCGGATGCGCCTATGTTTTCAGTGTCCCTTCTTGGCAATTGCCAAATCCAAGCCATGCGCCACAGGACCGGTATTGCCGCCAAAGAACTCCCATGATCGGGCCAAAACCGTTATAGTGAAGGCTCCTTAAGTTTGGAGTTTCAACGTATGTCGTTTCGTCCGAGATTCGCTTTCTTTCTCGCTCTTCTCGCTCCTGCGATCGCCCTCGCTGCGCCGCAGGAACCGACTTATCGCTACCGCGACCATGTCACCAAATACGAGTACATGGTCCCTATGCGCGACGGCGTCAAGATGTACGTCGCGGTATATGTCCCCAAGGACGTCCCCGGAAAGCATCCGATCCTTATGGAGCGGACTTGCTACGGCGCTGGCCCTTATGGGCCGGACAGTTACCGGACGCCCCGCGGCTCGAAGAAGATGCTCGACGCGGGATACATCTTCGCCTGGTCCGACTGCCGTGGCAAGGGACAGAGCGAGGGCGACTACGTCAACATTCGACCCGAGCTCAAGCCGGGCGAAAAAGGGATCGACGAGAGCACCGACACCTACGACACGGTCGACTACCTGATTAAGCACGTCCCGGACAACAACGGAAACGTCGGGATGTGGGGCATCTCCTACCCCGGCTTCTACACCGGCGTCGGCGGCATCAACTCGCACCCTGCGCTCAAGGCGATCTCGCCCCAGGCCCCGGTCAGCAACTGGTTCTTCGGCGACGACATCCACCACAACGGGGCTTTCTTCCTCCAGGACACGTTTGATTTTTCGGCTGGGTTCGACGTCCCCCGAGCCAAGCCGGGCGACCCACCCTCCCCGCGACCCCAGATCGATCGCGGCGGGCTCAGTTCCTACGATTTCTTCCTCAAGACCGGCGCCCTACCGAACTTCGACACCCAGCACTATAAGGGCACGATTCCCTACTGGAACGAGCTGATGGCCCATGACACCTACGACCAGTACTGGAAGGACCGTGCGCTGCCCGATCACATGAAGGGCGTCAAGTGCGCCGTCCTCACCGTTGGGGGCTGGTTCGATGCCGAAGACATGTGGGGCGCGCTGAACCTGTATCAGCACACCGAGAAGCTGAACAAGGGGATCAACAACTTCCTTTGCATGGGGCCGTGGTTCCACGGCATGTGGGCGGGCCGCGCCGGAGGCGGTCAGTTCTTTGGCGACCTCGACTTCGGAACGCCGACGTCAACCTACTTTCAGGATGAGATCGAGTTTCCCTTCTTCGACAAGTACCTGCGCGGCTCTCCCCTCCCGGCTCCCGCCGAAGCGACCGTCTTCGAGACCGGCGTAAACCAGTGGCGACGCTTCGAAGAGTGGCCACCCAAAGGCTTGGGCAGCGAAACCCTCTACGCCGATCAGCTCGGCAAGCTCGCGACGGTGAAGCCGAAGGACGAAGGAGTCGATCACTACACGAACGACCCCGCCAACCCGACGCCGTACCTGGCCGACTACACGAAAAACACCCGTCGCACCCGCGAGTACATGATCGACGACCAGAGGTTCACCCAAGGGCGGAACGACGTGGTCTCGTACCAGACTTCCCCGCTCGCCAGCGACCTGCGAGTCGCTGGTCCGATCGATGTCGACCTATACGTCACGACGAGCGGAACGGACAGCGACTTCGTCGTGAAGGTCATCGACGTTTGGCCGGGCGACTCGACCAACAAGGCGCCCACCGGTGTCTCGATGGCAAGTTATCAGCAGTTGCTCAAGGGTGACGTTTTCCGGGGCAAGTTCCGTAACTCATTCGAGCGACCGGAGCCGTTCGTGCCGGGCCAACCCACGCGCGTGCACTTCAAGCTCAACGACGCCCTTCACACCTTCAAGAAGGGTCACGCCATCATGATCCAAATCCAAAGCGACTGG
The DNA here is from genome assembly GCA_038216655.1 of Fimbriimonadales bacterium. Classification (GTDB taxonomy): domain Bacteria; phylum Armatimonadota; class Fimbriimonadia; order Fimbriimonadales; family Fimbriimonadaceae; genus JAFDWR01. The sequence goes on along the minus strand of JBBQPZ010000005.1, from coordinate 17,305 downwards.
TTCCCTCTGGTCGACCGCAATCCTAACAAATTCATGGACATCAACAAAGCCACTGACGCCGATTTCCAAAAGGCGACCATTGAAATCCTGCACGGGCCCAAGTACCCGACCTCGATCAAGTTCGGGGTGCTCAAGTGAGCATCTTCGCCCTCGCGAGCCTGTTCGTCGCCCAGCGCACCGGCGTCGTCGGTCCCGGCGCGTTCCTCCATTACGCTCCTGACCGCACCTGCGATCTGATCAATATCGCCGTCGATGTCGAAGTCGACTACAAGGGGAAGACCGTGAAGGGGCACGTCGTGAACACAATGAGCCCGCTCCGTAACGGACTCACCCAGGTTCACCTGATGGCCGCAGCGCCCGTGATCATTGGCTCGGTGTCCGTAGATGGATCCTCGGCGCACTTCACCCAGACCGGCGACGACCTCGCCATTGACACGGCACCGCTCACCAAGGGCAAGTCCATTCAAATCGCCATCGACTACAAGATTGCCAACGCCAACGGCGGAGGCTTCGGCTCCGGCCGCGGCGGATGGCACTGGATTGTCGAGCGCGACGGGCAACCCAATCATGTCGGTTTCTGGACCCAAGGCGAGGCCGAGTACGCCCGACAATGGGTTCCGACCTGGGATTACCCCAACGACCTCGCCACGAGCGAAACTCGCTGCACCGTTCCCGCCGACTGGACAGTCATCGGCAACGGCGTTATGGTGTCAAACAAGCTCAGCGCCGACGGCAAGGCGCGGACCTACGATTGGAAATCCACGATCCCCCACGCCACCTACCTCCTCACCCTCTGCGGCGGCCCGTTCGACGTGAAGAAGGACAAGTGGGAAGGCGTCGACCTCTGGTACGTCGTGCCCAAAGGGGAAGGCGACCTGATCGAGGACTCCTTCGGCGACACGAAGGACATGCTCAGCTTCTACTCCAAGGTGCTCGGCTACAAATATCCGTGGCCCAAATACGCGCAGGACGCAATGTTCGACTTTGGCGGCGGCATGGAGAACGCCTCCGCGACGACCCTGCAGGAGTCGGCCCTGACCGATAAGCGCGACGGCTTCCGCCGCATGGCGAGCCTGAATTCCCACGAGCTCGGTCACCAGTGGTTCGGCGACACCGTCACCTGCAAAGACTGGGGCGACATCTTCCTGAACGAGAGCTTCGCCACGTACATGCAGATGATCTACTTCGAACATAGCCGCGGCAGGAACGGCTACGACCGAGAGATCGACAACAACACCCGCTCGTACCTGGCCGAATCACGTCGCTACAAGCGACCAATCTCGACCAAGTTCTACACCAACGGCGAGGCGATGTTCGACTCGCACACCTACCCGAAGGGCGGCGTGGTGCTTCACACGCTACGGCGCTTCCTCGGAGACGAGAACTTCTATGCAGGGCTGAGTTTGTATCTCCACACCTGGCAGCACACGCCGGTCCAGAGCGCTCAGCTCTGCCGCGCGATGACTGAGGCCACCGGCATCAACTGCGAGCCGTTCTGGGACCAGTGGTTCCTTAAGCCGGGACACCCGGTCCTCGACTACACCTGGACCTACGATGCGGGCAGCGTCAAGCTACACGTCTCGCAGAGCCAGTCCACCGCCGACGGCACCCCGATCTACAAGATCCCGGGCAAGGTCGGTCTGATCTCGGGAACCACCTTCCGGGAAGTGCCAGTCACCCTCGATGGGGCGGATCAAACGATCACGATCCCGCTTTCGGCGAAGCCGGACGCATTGATCTTGGACCCGGATCACGACTACCTCCGCGAGATCCCGACCCTTCACTGGGCGGCATCGGAGCTTCCGTTCATCCTCAAGTCGGCCCCGTCTTGCCTGGAGCGCAACGAGGCGATGCGGCAGATGATGGCGGTCGAGAACCCGTCCGACGAGGCGATCCGCCAGGTCGCGGAGGCGTTCCGGGCGGACAAGGAGCTGATCCCGATCTTCCCGTCGATCCGAATTCTGATCTCAAAGGCACGAGCCGAGCTTCGTCCGATGTATCTGGAAATGCTGAATCACCCGGACTTCCAGCGCCGCGCCGACGCGATCGACGCCCTCGCGGCTCTCCCCGCCGACCCGGCGACCACCACCGCGGTGAAGGCCCTGATCACCCAGGACGCCCCGATCGTGGTGTCGGTCAATGCCATCAACGCCCTCGCCCGCTGGGACCTCAAGGGGAACCTCGAGGTTTACAAGAAGGCGCTGACGATCACCGATCGGCGCAACGCGGTCAAGTCCGCCGCGCAGCGCGCGATCGACAGAGCCAACGGCACCGGCTAAAACGGTTCCCCTTTCTCTTGCTGGATGTTTGTGCCGGGAGGAGGAAGGGGTTAGGGGATGGAGGTTCCGGAAGCCTGCATTGCACGGGCGATTTGCGTCACCCCTCACTCACAGTTGCATCGATGTAGAGTGCGGTCGCCCGCGACCGCTTTTTCCAGGCGGCCCGCCGCCGCGAAAGACGCCCAATCGTCGTCCGCTCGCGGGCTCGCCGGTGAAAGTGGTGGCGGGTCACTGCAGCCTAGGATTGACGCGGGGACCAGAAGCGCCACCTTAACCCGAACTCGCGGAGCGGGTCATCTTTGGCTAGGATCTTGTCGGGCGGCGGCCAATACTCCTGTCGGTAGAACCCATTGGTCGTTCGGTCCCAAGTGCATCGAAGCAAAGTCTTGAGCGGCACGAAGAGACGAACTCGGTACCTGGAAGGGCCGTCGTGGCCGCGGTCGACCAGGAAATCCCAGAACCGCAGGCCGCGATCGCTGAAATAGAAGCCCCCACGCTGCGATAGGTAGAGGTCCTGCTCTTGGGGCAACGTGACCTTCTGCCAATGCCCTTTGCGACGGCGAAACAGGGTGAGTAGCATCGACTCCCAGTTGTTGTTATCCCGTGATGAGAGGACCCAAACTAGGGGTTCTTTGCGATACCACCAGATGCCCGCCCGTTTCCGGTCTGTCGGGGCGGCGAGACTATGCAGCATTCGAAATTGCTCCGGCTGGCTCCCGACCTGGACTCGGATGTCTAAGTACTGGATCTCCGGGTGCACGAACCGATTGGAGCCCTCGGGTCCGGTCGCCACGCTCACCCGCCATGGCCTCGGCGTCGAACCGCTGGCCTCGATCAATTGAACGAAGCTCGGCGGCGCAGCGAGAAGCAGTGCTGTCAATGTCGCGAGAGGCATCCTTTTCCGCAAGTTTCGATCGGTAGATCGACCGTACTTGCGACAAGTATAGTGCGACCTTCTGCCACTGTCGAAGTGTCTTCACCCGCGAGTCTGTGTCCACCAACTGCCGGAGGGCGGCGGGCGCGGCGACAGGCTGCCTGGGGAAGAGTGGTGACAGGTCATTGCACCCTATTTGGCGAGATCAGTTCCCGATCGAGCGGCTGAACATCCTCGACCGGAGGCCTTTGATCGCCTCGTGGAGGATGAACTCGTCCTTGTCCATGATATGGGCGTGACCTCCCCCGCCGCCCGAAACTACCCGCTGGGCGCGTTGCCGCTGAGCTTCCCGCCCCTCGGCCTTGGTCCTCTCCAGTAACATCTCGGCAACCTGCTGGTATCGATTTTGGAACGCCGTGGTCATCCGTTCCGAACTGAGGATCGAGTTGCTGATACGCTCCATGCCTTCGAGCTGACCTTCGGGAGCATTGACCACGGTCAGGCCGTTCACGAGCCAGTTCCCCACGTACGAGCCGCCTCCCGTCGCCAGGGTGTAGCCGAAAAAGTCGTACGACAATCGCTCAAGCATCGGACCCTTCTGACCCTGGAATCGGACCGTAATGACCGAATGGCGGGCGAGCGCGATCACCCCCGGGCCCGAGGGCGCGTACGGGTACGGGATCGGCGCGTTCTGCTGCTCAACGATCTCAAACTGCATCCCGGGATGAGTAGCACGGAAATCCTCCAACAGGAAGTCTGAGGCATGGGCGGGGGGCTGCTTCCCGCCCCCGTTGCTCGTGAACCCAAACGTGAGGCCGCTGAGATACGAGATCCATGAGCGCCCGTCGGGGCTGCCCGTGCTGAGGGTGTACGACATCGGGTTCATGCGCAGGTTCAGATCCCAACGCACGGTGTCGGTCGTCGCCCACCCCTTCGGCACCTCGAATGTCATCGCAAGCCCTCCGGTGCCGTTCTTGTCCATCACCTTGTGAAGCACGGTGCCTTGTGCCTGGGCCTCGAGGGCAATGCTGATCAAGCCGGCGATGAGAAGTGGGGTGAAGCGAGTCATGCTTGCACCCTACGGCAACCTGTCCCACTGGAGGGCCAGCTTTCACGCTTTATCACGACGATTTTCTCCACTTTTCTTTCAGCTAAAGCTCGATGACCTGTCACCTGCTCTTGCCAGGCGACCGCCACCACCTCGGCCGTTCGCAAGGTATCCGCGCTCGCGGGCTCGCTGATCAAAGCGGTGACAGGTCACCGCAATCTATAATCGCCATTCGGCGCTCCCCCTTGGGCAGAATTCAACCCGCGTGAATTCTCCGAATGGGTGAAATACACCCCCTCAAGGAGGCTCAGACACTTGTGCGCCAGTTCGCGCACTCCCAAACCACTACAGGTCTGCCGCTTCTGTCGCCAGGAGCTTGCCCGGCGGCATCGCCGACACCTCGGCCGCGCGCCAACAGGCAGCCGTATGGCCCGGCTCCACCGGTAGCAAAGAGGGCTCTTCGCTGCACTTCTCGAACCGCAACGGACAGCGCGGCGCAAACGCGCAGCCCACGGGCAAGTGGGCAAGATCGGGCGGTTGACCGCCGATCGCCTCGAGCCGCGAAACTCCGGGCTGGGGCAGCGCGTTGAGCAGGGCGCGGGTGTAAGGCATCCCGCCCCGGCGGAGAACCGCCTCAGCCGGACCCATCTCAACCACCCGCCCGGCGTAGAACACACCGATCCGGGACGAGATCGAAGCGATCGCTCCGATGTCGTGGGAGATCATCATCACGGCCGTCCCTTCCTGCTCCTGAAGGTCGCGGATCAGGCGCAAGATCTGCGCCTGCAGCGTGACGTCCAAGGCCGTCGTGGGCTCGTCCGCGATCAGCACTTTCGGCTTGCACGCAAACGCCATCGCGATCACGACGCGCTGGCGCTGGCCGCCGGACATCTGGTGGGGGAACTTGCGTGCCGAACTCTCCGGGGCGGGGACGCCGACCTTTTCGAGCATCTCGACCGCCCGATTCCAAGCCACTTTTCCCTTCAGGTCCTGATGAAGCGAGAGGGCCTCGGCGATCTGATGGCCGATCCGCATCATCGGGTTCAGGGACGTAAACGGGTCCTGCATGACCAGCGCGATGTCACCGCCCCGGATCTTGCGCCACTCGCGTTCGGGCAAACCGACCAACTCGCGTCCATCCAACTTGATCGAACCCGCCGACACCTTGCCCGGCACCTGCAGCATCCCCATGATCGCGAACGCGGTCATCGATTTACCGCAGCCCGACTCACCCACGATGCCGAGCGTCTCGCCCGCCTCGATGTCGAGATCGACGCCACGCAGGATGCGTGTCTTCCCGAACGACACCTCAAGATCGCGGACTTCCAGAGTTGCCATCGCCGAAGCTAGATCCGGTCTCCCATCCGCGCCTTGACCGCCTTCATCGCCGCCTCGGTGCGCGAGTTGACTTGCAGCGCCTTCAGGATGTTGCTCACGTGATTCTTAACCGTCTTCTCGGCGATGCTCAGTCGGGAGGCGATCTCCTTGTTGCGAAGGCCCTGCGCGACGAGATCGAGAATCTCGGACTCGCGGTCGCTCAACACGTAAAGCTCGTCGTCAACGACTTCGTCGTCTTCCTTCACCCGACGGAAATCTTCGAGCACCTTCGAGGCGATCTTCGGGGTGATCTTAGCCTCGCCCTTCACGGCGAGCCGGATCGCTTCGATGACATCCTGCGGCGTGCTCGTCTTGAGCAGGTAGCCCAGGGCACCCGCGCGGAAGGCTTCGTACACGACGTCGTCTTCCTCGTTAACGGTGAGGATCACCACTCGCACGTCCTTTTCCTGCTTGAGCAGGCGGCGCGTGAGTTCCACGCCGCTCAGGCGCGGCATGTTGATATCGGTCAGCAGGACGTCGGGAGGATCGGCGAGGCAGACATCGAGCGCCTCTTGCCCATCCTTACAGACGGCGAGAATCTCGCACTCACCGGCCAGCGTCAGCGTCTTCTGCAACGCGCGTCGGTACGACTCTTCATCGTCGGTGATGACTACACGGATCTTTGGGGGCATCGAACCGATTATACGGGGTTCGGGCGGGCTCCGCCATCGTCAACTCGAATTCGGTCGCTGATGGGCAGCGAATAGGGCGAGGACAAAGCAGAGCAAAGCAGGCACTGCCCAGTAGCTGAATTGCGGACGGTTATCGACGTTAACGACGCTTGCCCCGCCGAGTGAGAACCCGACGAGCAAGAATATCCCGATGGCAACCCATTGCAGGACGCGCTGCCGCATGCCTCGATTATGAGCCACCGCACAAAGTTTAGAATTGTCATTTCGACCGACGTCGTCCCCTGATTTGTATTTGAGAACTCGTTTACATGCGACGGAGTGGAGGAACCTGCCTGTAGATGTAACTTGCTTGCCCCCAACCACTCAAGTGTAGGCGATCACGCGGGGCAAGGTCGGGCAGGTCCCTCCACGCGCCCGCATCCGAGGGTGTGCTCCCACTACATGCTGGGTGGGCGGGCTCCGTCGGGATAACAACCATTCACGTACGATCAGCAAACCACATCGCCCCCACGACCCGTCTAATGGGAAACCCTGCACCGCTCTCGCGGCGTAAGGAAGGTTGACCCCATGAAAGCCGTCCTGCTCACTCTCGCCCTCGCGTCGATTTCGCTCGCCGCCGATCCGTTCTATCCCAAGGCAACCGGACAGGGCGAGGCCCGCTCGGTCACCAAGGACGTCGCCAAGTTCTCGCTCTCCTGCGCGAAGCTCCCGCCCACGGACTATCAGCTCCCCTTCAAGGGCGGGGTCAAGGTGATCATCACCACCCCGGCCGGACTGACCCGCACGATCAATATGCCCGAGGTCGAGGACGCCGACTTCGCGTACACCCGTTGCTCCCTCATCGGAAAGGGCACCCTCACGATCGATTTCGGCAAGGGCAATGTCAAGAAATACGACGGCATCGTACGGGCGACGGTGATGCAAATGAGCGCCGACTCGAAGGGCAAGACCCCCGACAAGCTCTCGATCGCCTTCCGCTCCAAGGACCTTAAAGTTCCGCAGACCGCGTTCCAGGGAAACCTGACCGACGGCAAGATCACCGTCACTCACCTTCCCTTCCATCCGCCCACTCCTAAGGCCGGAGATGGCGGCGACGGCGGAACTCCGCCACCGAGCCTCTAGCTAAGCGATCGCCACCGAGAGTGCCTCGACCATCGCCTCCTCGGCGATACGCACCTCCTCAACCCGTGCCGCGATTCGCGCCAGATGGTCTGCCCGCCGGTAGCCGGCTTCGGCAAGCGACTCACCGGCGGAGCGGCTCAGTGCCTCGAACTCCAGGTCGAGCGCCCGCATCTCCGGGCTAACCTCGGCTCCCCGGAGCCGAGACAACTCCGCCCTACGCAAAATCAGCTCCCGAGCCCGCCGGAACGGTGCAAACGACGGTGGCAATGTCTCCTCGGCAAACCGACCCCACGCCGCGCCCGCCTCAAGGCAAAGCGGGGCCACCTCGGCGAGCGCGGGGCGACCCAACACGACCGCCGCCTCGATCAGGAACGCGGCATAGGTGTCCCGATCCGCGGTCAACGCGCCGCCCGTCAACGCCGACCGAAACGGGCCCGGCTGAATCTTCGCTCCGGCCAGCGCCCGGAACAGCAACTCGTCGGTCGGGAAGACCTTCGTCCACGACGAGGCGTTTGTCTCGTTGACGAGCATCTTGGCCAGATGTCGGTATCCTTCGAACCCGAAGTTGGTCCGCGCTCCTTTCGGAGGTTGCTTGGAAAAAAGGTCAATGCAGGTCTGAATGCCTTCCCTCGCCGCCTCCGCGACCCGAATAGGATCGACGGATTCGATCGTCACCATCCGGAACCGCGTCTTCTTAACCCGCGCCCGGGCAATCGCCAGGTCCTCCCGACCAACCGGGATTGCCGAGTCGGTCTGATCCACAACCAGGTAACCGTCCTCTGACCGCCCATGCACTGACATCGGGGTCATGAACCACCAGCCGGGAGACGCCTCGACGTTCGTGGATGGCATGGACATCGAGTCCGCCCAAACGACAGGAGCCAGCCCCTTGTCAAGAGCCTCGTCCAGCAACCGCTGGGCAATCTCCGGCTTGGTCGTGGTCCGGTCGTCGTGCTTCCCGCCGAGCGCGCCGAGCAGCGTCTCCATCGGGTCGAAAGTGTTGCGCGTCAGCAGAATCGCGAACGGCGGCATCTCGGTGTACTGAAACGTGAAGTACCCGAAGGTGATCCCGCCCGAAAGTCCGAGCATCAGCGCCTCCGAATACGGCTTGCCGGTGTGCGAGTTGACGATCCCCTGCGCCGCGAACACATTCGCCAAGGTCCCCGTCTCGTAGTGTCGGCCGGTGAAGGTCATGGGCACATCATAGTTTCTCGCGCAGCCTGGGCGGAAGGGTTCACGAAAACATGCGACACCCTTTCGACTTCATCGCTGCGTTCGAAGCGCTAACTGGGACCGCTGACACTCCTGTCGGCGGCAGCATCGGACCCAACACCCAACTCCCATGAGAACGACAAGACTACTGGTCGGATCTCCGGCTCCTCCCCCGGAGGGGGCCGCGTGCCGCGCGTTCGCGGTATCCTTCACTCCCGTGAAGCGGATCGGAATCGCGATTGCGGGTGGTAGCTGTTCGGGCAAGACGACCCTCGCCCTCGCCCTCGCCCAGCGCCATGCCGCTACGCTCGTCCGCATCGACGACTACTACCGCCCGTTCGATCACCTCACCTTCGAGGAGCGGTGCGATATCAACTTCGACCACCCCGAGTCGATCAACCACGAGCTCCTCATCAATCACGTCCGTTCCCTGGTCGAAGGCAAAGAGATCGAAGCCCCCCGCTACGACTTCACCCGCCACGCGCCCTTCTCCCGAACCGAGAGAATCGAACCCACCGGCGTGATCCTCGTCGAGGGTTTATTCGCCCTCGCCTGGCCGGAACTCGCCGAACTTTGCGAAGTGCGGGTCTTTGTCGAAGCCCCGGAAGAGGTCTGCCTCGATCGCCGCGTCGAGCGAGACGTTGCGGAGAGGGGTCGAACGCCGGGCGAAGTGGTCGCAAGATTCCACAGCCAAGTCACGCCTATGTACCGCCGCTTCGTCGCCCCCAGTGCGGAGCGGGCGACCGTCCGAGTGGACGGCAACGGCGATCTCGCCGAGATGCTCGCAAGAGTCAACGCGGTCACCGTACCGGCGACCTCCCTGCTCTAGTACCCAGTCACAAAACGCGCATTCGGCGCGCTCATTTTGGGGAATGGGTAGAGCATGGATGCAAAGGACAGAGCCGTTATTGCACCTGGGTTTATCTTCTCCCTCTGGCAGCTCACGCGCCCCAAGACCGCGGCCGTGGAAACCGAGGCGACAGAATCGCCAGTGCTCCTCATGGTGATCGAAGGCGGCCTCGCCGACGCGCCAATGCTTGAACTCGACCGAGCGGCGTAGCCGCCTAGCCGCAGTATTGAGTATTGAGTATTGAGAGGTCGGACTAGCGGACCGTTTGAATATTGACGAGAGCGGGAGCCACGATTTGCCGCCGGGCTCCGATCGTAATTCGAAGGAGTGTGGGTCGCGGCTAGCCGTGCCGCGCCACCACCCTCCCCGTCATTCTGAGTAGGCTGTCAACCTTCATTTGCCATGATTGATCCGCGGTGCCACGGTTTGGCCGGGATTGGAATTGCCTGTTCAATCGAAGTTGTTTCCCGGCAAACCGTGCGTTGTAATTACCACCCGTGCGTGGGAGCACGGCTTGCCAGGACGCATTTTGGGTTTCCCAGGCATCTTCAGTTCTGGCCAAGCCGCGGCACCGGGAGTAACACCACAAGTGAAGCTTGACACTCTACTCAGGAGACGGGATTGGCCACGGCAAGTAGTCCGCCTCCGGCGGACGAGCCCGCATTGTCGCCTCCGCGACCGCCGCCCATGCTTGATTCCACTGCCCGTCTGACCAGGCCGCGTCCAGAATGACCTGGGCGACCGCCCAGCCCCAGATTCTCTCCACCGGCTGATGCATGAAGGTCGAAAACGCCCACAGGCGGACTTGCTGGAGGTGGACAAGGTTCGGGTCTTCGGCAATTTGCGGCACCGGGTTTCGCAGGAACGCCGCGGGCTCGAAGGCGGGGTCCCCGATCACTCCTTTCGGGTCGATCGCCACCCATCGCTTCCCATCTAGCAGGATGTTGAAGTGGTGGAGATCTCCGTGGAGCAAGACCTTCGCTGTGGTTGTATCGAGCAACCAGCGTCCAAGCTCCTTGCCGAACTCAAAGAGCTCGGGTGATATCAATGAGTCCGATGGCAACTCAAATTGCCAAAGCTCTTGAAACCACCGGTCATGAGACCAAGCGTCAACTAAAGGTGATGCGTGGAGTCGATTGTAGAGTTGTGCCGCGGTGCGAATTTTCGCTCCCTCGGCAAGTCGACGGTAGGTGCCAAGGTCCCATCCTGGCCTCAACCGCGGCATTAGAGTCAGCCCGAGATCGGGAATCTCACGAAGAACTTCCACGCCACCGTGCCCCGAAAACGCCTTCATCGCGCGGAAGCCTGGCCCCGCCTCCTCCTCCGCAAGCGGGAGGCGAAGGACGACCTCGCGTTCCCCCTCAAATCCGGCAAAAAGCAGAGAACACGTTGCCCCGGGAAGCGGCTCCCGCAGGTCCAGGTTCCACTCCCTTGCCACCACCAGCGCCCGATCCACCGCGTCGGGAACGTGGTCCTTCCACTGCGCATCAAGAATCCCCTCAAACGCCGCGATCCAATCCTCGCGTGTCACGCCAGCTTTCGCGCGAGCACCGTCGCCCGAGGCAAGCTGAACTCCACCTTCTCCCCATTAACCTCGATCTTCAACGCCTCGACCAAGGCCGGAGACGCCGCCCGGAACCGACGGTGTAGCTCCGCCTGATCCGCTGCAGGCGTGCTCATCCGCGTCATCCAGTCATCCAGATCGAGCGGCATGAGGTACCCATACTCGGCGAACTCCACCGTCAGCCCCGACCGCTCCAGCATCGCCGTCCAAACCGCGATCGGGTAGTTCCGAACGTGCGAAGGATCGCGCATCTTCTCGATCTCGTGGATCTGCTCGTCGATCTCCAGATCGCCCGGCGCACTCGTATCTGCCACCAGATATCGCCCACCCGGCCTGAGAATCCGCGCCGCCTCGTCGATCGTCGCCTGGATGTCCGCGAAATGATGCGGCGCAAGACGCACCGTATACAGGTCAAACGAGCCGGACGGATAAGGCATCGACTCGGCCTCACCCTGCCGGACGGTCACATTCGCCAAACCGCGAGCTTGAGCCGTCGCCAGCGTCTGGTCCAGCATTGTCTGGGTTAGGTCAAACGCAACCACGCTCTCGACGTGGGGCGCAAGGGCAAGCGCCATGTGCCCGGCACCGGTCGCCACATCAATGGCCCGGTCCGTCAAGGTCGCTTGCGCGAGCTCGACAAGTTTGGCAAGCGCCTCTGCATCCGCGTGAACCGAACTGGTTGCATACGAAGCGGCGGTCGGCGAGAACTGACGCTGAACATGCTCGTGAACGGCCTTGGAATCCATAAGCCAAGGTTACCGCTCCCACGAAAAAGTATTGCCCAACACCCAACACCCAACACCCAACACCCAACACCCAACACCCAACACCCAACACCCAACACCTTTTAGAGGCTACTTTGCCGCAAGCCCGATGCCAAGCTTGTCCCGAACCCGCTTGAACGCCTCCAGAGCGAACTCCAAATCCTCTCGCGTATGCGCCGCGCTCGGCATCGTCCGAATCCGAGCCTTCCCCCGACCGACGGTCGGGAACACGATCGCCAACGCGTAAACGCCCTCGTCCCAAAGCGCCCGCTCCATCGCCTGCGCGTCGCCCTCGTCGCCAACAAAAACCGGCGTGATCGGCGTCTCCGAGCCCATCGTATCGAACCCCGCCGCGGCCAGGCTCTCCTTCCACCAGCGCGTGTTATCCCAAAGCTTGGTCATCGGCTCGGGATCGTTCTCCATCACATCGAGCGCCGCGATCACCGCCGCCGCCACAACGGGCGGATGCCCCGTCGAGAACAGATACGGTCGCCCGCGGTTGATCAGCCAATCCTTCAAAGCCCCCGAACCCGCGATATATCCGCCCATCACGCCGAGCGCCTTGCTCAAAGTCCCAAGCTGAATATCCACCCGGCCGTACAAACCAAAATGCGAAGTCGAACCCGCGCCCTTCTCGCCAAGCACACCCGAGGCGTGCGCGTCGTCGACATACACCACCGCGTCGTACTTCTCCGCCAGATTCACGATGTCCGGCAACGGCGCGATATCGCCGTCCATGCTGAACACGCCGTCCGTGATAATCACTCTGCGCTTGAACGAACTCGCGTTGCGCAGGATCCCCTCCAGCGCCTCCATGTCCTTGTGCGGGTACACGAAGCCGTCCGATTTCTTATACTTGGCCGTACTCAACCGAACGCCGTCGATGATCGACGCGTGGTTCAGCTCGTCCGAGATGATCACGTCCTCGTTCGTCACGATCGCCGGGATCGCACCGGCGTTCCCCGTGAACCCGCCCGTAAACACCAGTACCGCTTCCGTATGCTTGAACTTCGCGAGTCGTTGCTCAAGCTCCTCGTGCACCGACATCGTGCCGCCGATCCAGCGAACCGCGCCCGCACCGACCCCCCACCGCTCGATCGCGTCCAGCGCCGCCTGCCGCACCTTTGGATGATTCGCGAGCCCAAGGTAGTTGTTCGACGCGAGGTTCACCACCTCCTTGCCGTTCATCCGAACCCGCCCACCGGCAGGAGTTTCGAGGATCTTCGGGACCTTGTAAAGGTTCTGATCCTTGAGCGCCTGAAGCTGCTCGCCAAGCCACGATTGGAAGCCCTGATTCATGTCCTAGTTTAGCTTGGGACGCGACCTCATCGCCAAACGCCAAACGCCAAACGCCTCCCAAAGGTCTTATCCCTTCTTGACCCTTCCGGTAGTCTAATCCCGTGAGCGCAGGCAGCGAAATCGACATCCTGATCCGGGCCAAGTACCCGATCCTCTACATCGTCTCCTGGGAGGAGCGGAGGGTCGAGGAGAAGATGCAGGAGATATCCACCAACCTCGGGCGGACCCTGCACACCTGGACCCTCACCCAGGGCATGAAGCCCACAGTCGTCCGCACCAGCGGTCCGATCAAGCCCACCACCCTGCCCGCCGAACTCGAAGCCCTCGCCCTCATCCACGAGGCCCCCGAATACACCGTCTTCCTGCTCAAAGACTTCCACCCCTATATGAAGGACTACCGCGTGGTCCGGCTCCTGCGCGATCTCGCCGATCGCCTCCGCGGCAAGACCCAAACCATCGTGCTGATGGGCCCCACGCTGAACCTGCCCACCGACCTTGAGAAGGACGTCACCGTCGTCGACTTCGGCCTCCCCGGAACCGACGAGATCGAAAAGATCCTCGACACCGTGATCGAGTCCGTCCGCGACAACCCCAAGGTCGATTCCAAGCTCTCATTCGAAGATCGCGAGCGCATCGTCAAATCCGCCCAGGGCCTCACCCTCGACGAAGTCGAATCCGTATTTGCCCGCTCGCTTGTCGAGCGCAAGAAGTTCGACCTCGACGCCGTGCTTGAGGAGAAGAAGCAGATCATCCGCAAGAGCGGCCTCCTTGAGTACTACCCACCCCAAGACAAGATCTCCGACGTCGGCGGCATGGAGCTACTGAAGGAGTGGCTCGACCGCCGCAGCAAGGCCTTCACCGACGCCGCCAAAGCGTTTGGCCTCCCTTCCCCGCGCGGCATCCTCCTCCTCGGAGTTCAGGGCTGCGGCAAGTCTCTGCTCGCCAAGGCCGTCGCCGCCGAGTGGAACCTGCCGATGCTCAAGCTCGACGTCGGCCGAATCTTCGGCTCCCTCGTGGGCCAGAGCGAAGAGAACATCCGCAAGGCGATCAAGATCGCCGAGTCCGTCGCCCCCTGCGTCCTCTGGGCCGATGAACTCGAGAAAGGCTTCGCGGGCAGCGGCGGAAGCGGTGTCAGCGACGGCGGCACCACCGCCCGCGTGTTCGCCACGTTCCTCACCTGGATGCAGGAGAAGACCGCCGCCGTCTTCCTCATCGCCACCGCCAACGACATCTCCGCCCTCCCGCCCGAAATGCTCCGCAAGGGCCGCTTCGACGAGATCTTCTTCGTCGACCTCCCCGACTTCATCGAGCGCAAACAGATCTTCTCCATCCACCTCAGCAAGCGCGACCGCGATCCCAAGAAGTACAAGCTCCCTGAGCTCGCCCGCGCCACCGAGAAATTCAGCGGTGCCGAGATCGAGCAGGTGATCGTCGGCGCACTCTACAGCGCCTACGACGCGGGCCGCGAGTTGTCGCAGAAGGACATGATCGACGAAGCCAAGTCCGTCGTCCCCCTCGCCGTCATGATGGCCGAGGAGATCGACGAACTCCGAACCTGGGCCGAGCTACGCACCCGCCCCGCCAGCAAACGCGAAGACGAGGACGAGCCGGATGATCCAAAGAAGGATGTCAAGCTGAAGGTCGTGAAATAGCCCAGCCGGCTGCGGATTTTGGGGTGCCACAATTTGTCCGGGATTGGAATCGCCCGGTGACCAGGAGTCGTTTCCCGGCAAACCGTGTTGTGGAGTTGCCGCCCCCTGGGTAGCAAATCCGTCATCCAAAGCGTAGCGCCGAGCCCTGGCGAAGGCAGCGAAGTCGAAGGATCACTGACGGAGACTCCGACTTACAAAATCGGCGCGCTCGCAGAGAGTCGGAGAATGGCCCGCTGTAATCCACGCTCGACTTCCTGAACTAGACTCCGAGCTTGCCCACCTGCCTTCTGATCTTAACCTCCATTTATTGTGAATTTCGTTTCCGCGCTTGAGCTATCAGGCACGTCAATCACCGGCATCGGACCGCACTCGAAAGAGTCGATCGCGACAACATTGGGGGTATCGAAATGGGGAGGAGGGCGTTTGGGGATGCGCCATCGGAGGTACTTCAGAGAAGCCGTCTTTGCTCGCTTGACGTCGGCCCGGGTCAGACCGCGGGACGGGACGAGGTCCCGCCCGGGAACCAGCAGGACCCACGTGTTTCCAAAGGGATAACCGCGCTCAAACTCCATCGGCTCCTGGATGATTTCTCCTTAGCGTCCCGCAATTCGAGCTCGTACTCGCCGAGGAAATCCTCTATCGCAATATCGATATGTTCGGAGGCATTGCGGATTCGAACCTCAAGGTTATTGCCTAGGGAACGCTCGACGGTCACCACCAACTTGGGAGCCGCCGTGCGCGCGGGCGGGGTGAGGAGCAAGGCGATTGCCGGGAGAAGCATGGTGACTGCATCTTACGCCAGTCGAATTCCATCTTCTTGATCCGCCTTCCAATGCCCCGCCACCCCCCGTGGCACGAGACTCCGAAGAAGGACGTCAAGCTCAAAGTCGTGAAGTAGGGACAGCCGAGCCCCCTTTAGGGGCCAAGGGGGTGACCTCCTGGCACCCTCTCGGAATCCCGACCTGCAATCAAAGTGCCGTCATCCAGAGCGTAGCCGACGAGCCAAAGCGAGTCGGCGCAGTCGAAGGATCACTAACTGAGCCTCCGACTTAGAATACGCCGAGGAATCGGTCGAGGGAGTTTAGATGCCTCGGGGCGCTCCCGCCACCGACCAAACAACTGCGTCTCAACAAAGCCCCGAGGCTAAAAGCACGGCACGCAAAACGGAACGCGGACTTCAGTCCGCATCCCGTATCCCGGGCTTTAGCCCGGACCGCCAGCCAAGGCCCCCGCCCTAGGCGGGCTCTCCGCAAGAGCGCACCACGCAGCAGGGCCATGGGGTGAACTCCTGGCACCATCCCGGAATCCCGACCTCCAATCAAAGTGCCGTCATCCAGAGCGTAGCCGACGAGCCAAAGCGAGTCGGCGCAGTCGAAGGATCACTAACTGAGCCTCCGACTTCCAGAAGACGCCGAGGAATTGGCCGAGGGAGTTTGGATGCCTCCAAGAGGAGAAGCGCGAAGGGCCCGAACTCAAGTACGAGCTCCTCGGCAGCAAAAATCCACCGCGAAGCGGTGACAGATATTAGCCCGGCGGTCGCTCCGGCGACCCCGGGTCAGACGCACATAGAAACACGACCCCGCAGGCGTCGCAGAACCCTCTGGCGCACGCCTGCGGCTTGCTTTGGTCCGATGCCGTCGACCACACTTCATGCCTTATCCTCGCTTCTGGCGCTATGACGCGCTGCCATTTTGATGCCCCGCCACGCCCCCATGGCGCGGAGGTTATCTGCTGACCCCGGAGCTTCGTCGGAGCCGATCCAAGATCGCCCCGCAATCAAGACCCCGACCCTCGTCCCACACCTCTGCGTCGTAATCTTCCACCGCCCGATGTGGCTCATCGCGTCAGTGTGCCGCGCGCCACGGGGCGTGGCGGGGCATCGGATGTTCAATTGCGCTGCCAAGTCGATGACGTCATGAACCTTGAGCTTTTCCTGGAGCGATGTATCCGATCATCTCGGTCTGTGGAGTAATTTGCAACCTTTCCCACAAACTGGACTTGCTTGCCATCGACCGAAAGCTGAAATGGGGTCGCTTCGTAAACGAGTCCGGTATCGGTCGTTGGCTTGGCTAGGCAGAGAGAACCTTTGTCGGTTCCCCATTGGATACTCCATAGCTTCACCTCGCCCCGATCGCTATCCACCGAGACCGAACCTGTCCCGTCCGAATTAAGGTCGATGAACGTCGGTACGTTGGGTGCGACCTGACCCACCCATCGGCCTAGGAGTCGGCTGTCGCGAGAAACCGGGAGCGGATTGGGTTCTCTCTGGCTGCACCCAACGATCGCTACCGCCAGTAAGCCTAGGCTCATCCGCGCCCTCATACTGTGATTATAAGGCGGATCTATTCCTATAGACACTGGAGCTATCCTTACGATCTGTGCAATTACGACGGCTCCTAATCTTGCCCTTGGTCGCTCTTGCTACGCTGGCGCAAGCCTGGGACGCCGCTGGCCATGAGGTGGTGGCGGAAATCGCATTCGAGCATTGCAAGCCCGAAACGTTGACCAAGGTCAAGGCTTTGCTCGCTCGCGCAAGTTGGACAGAAGACAAACGCGACGCTCTGATCGTGCGTGACTACACCGACCCTATCGTCGCGGCTCGATTCGCTGATGACATCGTCGACCCTGTCTG